>JBBIJO010000001.1:0-284201 GCA_037445895.1 Ignavibacteria bacterium
ATGGTAGTGTTCGGGTTATTGGTATATGCGAGCCGAGGTTAAGCCAAGTAGAGTTGTTCGAGCCGCTGGCGTTGGAGTTGATACCGAATCCGGCAAGCGATGAGTTAGAAGTAAGGATAAAGGGACAATCGGACATTGGATATGTTTTGCGGATTTTAACAATGGAGGGGAAAGAAATATATCGCAAAGGAGGCAAGTTAGAATCGGGAACGAGAGAGTTGAAATTAAGCACAAAGCAGTTATGGAGTGGGGTGTTTGTAGTTGATTGTATATCTGGAATGGGCCATATATCGAAGTTATTGGTAATTTCAAGATAGGAAGGGGGGGCAAAATACAGAAAGTAACGGGACTAATGTGGTTTGTTCCGTTTTTGGTTTTTGTTGCGAAGCGTCTATTTCTTCGAAAATTCGTAATTTAGTTTTTTGTAATATGATATTGGTATAGAAATGCCACATATTTATATTGATGGAAGGATGATAGAAGCAAAGGCTGGTCAAACGATTATCCAATCAGCATTCGAGAATGGAATTGATATACCACATTTTTGCTGGCATCCCGAGCTTTCGGTTGCAGGCAACTGCCGAATGTGCCTTGTTGAGATTGGTTTGCCAAAGCGACTACCAGATGGTTCAATAGAAGTTGATTCGAACAATCGTCCAGTAATAAACTTTTTCCCCAAGCTTCAAATTGCTTGTGCTACGGAAGTTGTTGATGGAATGCACGTCCGAACTAATTCAGAACAGGCTGTTCAAGCACAAGAAGCAGTTATGGAATTTTTGCTTATTAACCATCCATTGGATTGTCCGATATGTGATGAAGCGGGACAATGTAAACTTCAAGAATATGCATTCAAACATTCGAAAGGTTTTAGTCGGTTTGACGAGACGAAGAACCATAAGCCGAAACGAGTAATTTGGGGTCCTAATGTGATTTTCGATGGAGAAAGGTGCATTTCTTGCTCGCGTTGCATTCGTTTTGCAAAGGAAATTGCTAATCAGGATGTTTTAACATTTGTTCAACGAGGGGATAAAGTTACAATACAGTTGCACCACGACACACAATTCGATAATCCATATTCTATGAATGTGATTGATATATGTCCTGTTGGAGCATTAACGAGCCGAGATTTTCGATTTAAATCTCGTGTTTGGGATATGAGCTTCAACGAATCCATCTGTTCAAGTTGTGCAAGGGGCTGTAATATCAAATTGGGAGTTCGTAATAATGAAATTTTACGTGTCGAACCTCGAGCTAATCCATATGTAAATCGTTTCTGGATATGCGACTATGGACGATTGAACTACAAGTTTGTTAATGAAAATCGAATTAAGGAACCTCTTGTTCGCGTTAATAATTCATTGACTAAAACAAGTTGGCAGGAAGCAGTCGATACTGCTGTGGAACGTTTGAAACCTTTCGACCCCGACGAAATTATGTTTATCGGTTCGCCAAAAGCAACTGTTGAAGATAATTATTTATTTGTAAAGTTTGCCAAAGAAATATTAAAAGGAAAAAATATAGATTTATTAGAACACCACGATAAAACATTTGGCGATAATTTTCTACGTTGTTCCGACAAGACCCCAAACCTGATAGGTGCACGAGAAGTTGGAGTATGCTCAAATATTCATTCAATTTCTACTGGAAATCTCGTAGATGGTGTTCGTCAGGGCAAAATTAAAGTGTTGTATTTGATAGAAGATAGTTTCGAAGGTTATCCCGAAATTGAAGATGTTCTTTCCGAACTTGATTTATTGATAATTCACCATTACAATTATAATTCATTAGTTTACAAAGCAGACATTGTCTTTCCTGTTGCAACTTTTGCAGAATCGGAAGGGACTTATGTTAATATACAAAAAAGAGTGCAGCATTTTGCCCCAGCGCTTGTTACTCGGAATAATTTGAGGAGTATGGGAATGAAAATGAGCAGGCTCGATAAATTCGGTGCTTTTAATGACCGCTGGACTCAATATGAATTGAGGGATATAAAACAAACGTGGCAAGTTATTCAAATGATTGCAAATAAATTCGGAGCCGGATGGAATTATAGGAATTCGGAATCTATTTTTAAAGAAATTGCTGCGCATATTGATTCTTTCAAAGGGATGACCTATGAACTTTTGGATGAATATTTAGGAATCGTTTTGGGCAAGTCGAAAAATCCGGAACCCAAAATAAGAATTTATGAATCTCATTATATGAAACCTGAATAAAGACAGAGGAACGAAATGGGAGATGTTGGTTATTTGTTAATTGAATTTCTTGTTAAAGCGATTATTATTTTGACGCTGATATTACTTATTGCAGCCGCATTTGGGGTTTGGTTGGAACGTAAATTGTCTGCTTGGATACAGAATCGAATTGGCCCGAATCGCGTCGGTCCATTTGGGCTATTGCAGCCTTTCGCCGATGTTCTTAAATTGTTCTTGAAAGAAGATATTACTCCTTTCGCTGCCGATAAGTTTTTTCATAGGTTAGCCCCGGTGATTACACTCGGAGTAGCGTTATCTGTTTATGCAGTAATCCCTTTTGCTGAACCTTTCTATGTTGGCAATAAATTAGTTTATATGGGTATCACGGGTGTCGATGTTAACGCGGGAATCTTATTTATTCTTGCAATGACTTCTGTCGGTGTATATGGCATTACTTTTG
Source organism: Ignavibacteria bacterium (assembly GCA_037445895.1). Lineage (GTDB taxonomy): Bacteria > Bacteroidota > Ignavibacteria > Kapaibacteriales > UBA2268 > JBBIJO01. The sequence goes on from JBBIJO010000001.1 coordinate 2,656, forward strand.
CGGGATGGTCGTCGAATAATAAATATTCTTTGCTTGGTGGGTTACGCTCTTCGGCACAAATGATTTCCTATGAGCTTTCAATGGGATTAGCGTTAGTTGGGGTTTTGATGATTTGCGGCTCTTTTTCGTTACAAGAGATTGTATCGAAACAAGCTTTATGGAATTGGAATGTTTTATATCAACCATTAGGATTTATCATATTTCTTGTATCTGCTTTTGCAGAAACTAATAGAACACCTTTCGACTTGCCCGAAGCAGAACCAGAGCTCGTAGGAGGCTATAATACTGAATACACAGGGATGAAATTTGGGATGTTCTTCCTTGCTGAGTATGCAAATATGTTTACCTCTTCAATCTTGATGGTACTTTTGTATTTTGGTGGATGGAACTTACCAATTCCATCGGAATGGATTGGATTGCAACGTGGCGACTTTTTGCTTTCCTTTGTTCAATTTATGGTTTTGCTGGCTAAAACGATGCTGTTTGTTTTAACTTTTATATGGGTTCGTTGGTCGATCCCACGCTTTCGTTACGACCAACTGATGAACTTAGGATGGAAAGTCCTACTTCCATTAGCACTACTCAATTTAATGTTTACGTCGTTTATTTTCTATTTTATCAAATAGTTTTGTCAATTGCGAAGGAAATTATATTATGAATAAAATAGATAACACAGAACACGATAGAATGACATTCTGGGAAAAGTTATATCTTTTTGAAATTGCTAAAGGAATGGGTATCACTCTTCGCCAGATGTTTAAACCCAAATTTACTCGTCAGTATCCGGAAGAGCGATGGGAGCCAACCGGTTCTTACCGAGGAAGACCCGTGCTTGTTCTCGACGAAGAAGGGGAAAGGTGTGTTGCCTGCGGTTTATGTTCTAGGGTTTGTCCCGCACTTGCAATCGAAGTTCAAGCTGGAGAAACAGATAAAGACAAGGAACGTTATCCGCTGAAATTCGAAATTAATATGCTTCGATGTATTTATTGTGGTTTTTGCGAGGAGGTGTGTCCCGAAGAAGCAATCGTAATGAGCAAAGATTACGAGCTTGTTTTTACGAATCGAGAGGATGCAATTTTAGGAAAGGAAAAGCTTTTAATGCCGGTTTCCAAACTTCAAGATAGGTTGGAATTTTTAAGAGAATATAAATAATTGACATTGAAGATTTAGCATAGACTCTAAAACTCAATTATTGCAAAAAATAATTACTATAATTAATATTTTTAGGATTTTCTATTTTTTTGCTCCAAACCTCGTATTGCTAATAACATTTTTGGGTATAAAATGTGTGGGGGGTGTTACGAGATGGAAGGAAAATCATTATTTGTTCGTTTCGAATTTCATTGAAATATTATTATTTTTGTAAGCAAGTAAATTTTGAAAAACGAAGTTGAAATAGATTGTTTCGTTGGGGGTGAAAAATGAGAAATGTAGTTTTTTTCTTGCCAGCATTAGTTTTGTTTCTTTTATTTGGAGGTTCAAAAATGGAAATCAAAATTTCGAGTAATGCTTTCGAAAATGGGGGTTTCCTTCCAAAGAAATATACTTGCGATGGTGAAAATATTTCGCCACATTTGAAGTGGAGCAATATTCCCCAAGGGACTAAATCTTTTGCTATCATAAACGACGATCCAGATGCTCCTATGGGGACTTGGGTTCACTGGGTAATCTACAATATTCCTGTGAGTGTTGTCGAACTTCCCGATAATATTCCTCCTTCGCAAAGATTAAGTAATGGTGCTGTTCAAGGGAAAAATAGTTTGGGCAAGATTGGGTATGGAGGACCTTGTCCGCCAAGTGGAACTCACCGATATTTTTTCAAAATTTATGCATTAGATAAAATTTTGGATTTACCCGTTGGAGCTACGAAAGAGGAACTATTGCGAGCAATCAAAGGGCACATTTTAGCCGAGGGACAAATTTATGGCAAATACAGCCGTCAAAGGTAGGAAAGCTTCTATTTCGTTTACAGATGCTGTTTTCATTTTCTTGCAATTTATAGTCAAAGTCCTTATCATATTTTTCATTGCTTTGATGGTTCTTTTCCTTTGGACCGATGATTTCTATGATTACACACAGTGGGATTTCGAACTTGGGCTCCAATTGTTAGGATTTTCCGGAATGATAATAGGCTTAATTTGGTCCTTTTTTAGGAATAAAATTGCCGGCTATATTGTTTTATTTTCATCTATTTACTTTTGGATAATCACTTTTCTGGTTCGTGACCAACTCTGGTTGGGGTGGGGGTTCCTGTTCTTTCCATCGATTGGGTTGCTATTAATTAACTACGAGAGGTTAAAGTCATTGTATTCTCGAAAGCTCATTAGGAAAAAGAAAAAAACTATCAGTTAAAAGGCAACTTCCAAAGTAAAGATAAAGCTTTTATTAGATTATAAGCAACGCATCTCCATAGACCATAAATCGATAATTGTTTTTTATTGCATGTTTAACAAGCTTCAAATAGTTATCCTTGCCTGCAAATGCGGCAGCAAGATAAACAGAAGGGGAGTTGGACTCGTGGAAATTGGTAATTAACTTAGTTGCAATTTTAAAATCATAGGAGGGATAGATAAATTTATCGGTCCAGTCTTTGTTAGGTTTTACCGTTCCAGAAATTAACACTGACGATTCGAGTGCGCGGGCTGTACTGCATCCAACAACAAAAACATTTCGCTTCATTTTTAATGTTTTGTTTATAGTTTCTGCGGACTCTCGTGGAATTATAAAATATTCCGAGAACATTTTGTGCTTGGTAAGGTCTTCGACTTCAATACGTTCGAAAACCCCTTGCCCAATGTTCAAGACTACTTTTGCAATTTTTACACCTTTCTTCTTCAATTTTTCGAGGAGTTCCTTTGTGAAATGAAGTCCAGAGGATGGAGGTGCTATCGACCAAGGGTAGTTGGGATTAGCAAAAACAGTTTGGTATGACTTTTTGTCGAGGCTTGTTGGGTCTCGTTTAATATAGTCTGGAAGCGGCATTTCCCCGATTTTGTCGAGGATTTTATGAATATCGCCATTGTAGCTTAACCGAAGAGTCCTTCCACGAGAGGTGGTATTGTCCATAACTTCACAATAGAAGTTCTCGTCGTCGAAATATATTTTATTGCCAATCCTTACTTTACGTGCTGGTTCTACTAAAGCATCCCATAGTCTTTCCTCGGCTCGAAGTTCTCGAAGAAGAAGAACATCAATTTTAGCATTTGTCTTTTCCTTTTTCCCGTGGAGTCGGGCAGGGAAAACAGAGGTTTCATTTACAACAAGGCAATCTCCTTTTTCAAAAAACTCCACTATGTCGCCGAAAGTTCGATCTTGAATTTCCCCCTTTTCTCGGTTATAGACTAATAGTTTGGAAGCATCCCTTGGGTCTGCCGGAAATTTTGCAATTTGGCTTTTTAAAATTGTAAAGTTAAATTCTGATAACTTCATATTCCTTCCAAAAAATTATAATTTTTTATACTAAAACGAAATATCTATAAATTATTTTTATTTATTCCGATACTTTAATTAAAATTGCATTTAATCTTTCAATAAATTCTTTTGGATTTTCTAACTCACCTTCGAGAAGAAGAGCCTCATCGTAAAGTTGCAAAATTATCGAGTCTATTAGATGATTTTCAGGATTATTTTGCATCATTTTGACAAGGTTTTTAATAATTGGGTGTCCTGTGTTTACTTCAAGAATTTTTGCACTACTTTGAAAATTTTTGTCGATGATTTTGTATATCTTTTCTGCACGGGCATCGTGGCCATATTTCGAAGTTACCAATGTAACCGGTGAGCTTACCAGTCTATTGGATTCCTGCACGTTGAGTATTTTATCGCCCAATACGTTTTTGATTTTGTCGAAAAGTTGGTTTGCCAATTCTGCATCGATACGCTCGCTTTCCTGAAATTCAGATTTCTCGATACGAATATCAGCCATATCGATGGATTTCAATGGTTTACCTTTATACTCGATAATAAACGGAACTACAAGAGCATCTATCGGGTCGGTAAGAACAAGAACTTCAATGTTATTTTTTCGAAAATATTCGATATTTGGATTTTTATCAAGGGAATCGAATGTTTCAGCCAAAACGTAGTAGATTTCTTTTTGTTCTGGTTTCATTTTTTGAACATACTCACTCAAAGAAATTAGTTTTTCTGGGTCGGATTTTGAACTTTTATAACGTAACAGTTCAATTATTTTATCCCGATGCGATTGTTCGATAGTTATCCCACTTTTGAAAATACTGCCGAACGACTTAAAAAATTGGTTATACTTTGCATTGTCGGATATTGCGAGTTCTTCGAGATGATTTAAAATCTTTGTAGTAAGTATTTTTTTAATTTTGAGAATCAGGGGACTGTTTTGTATGGTTTCTCGGGAGATGTTTAAAGGTAAGTCTTCGGTATCGACAACACCTTTGACAAACTTCAAGTAGTCTGGTAATATTTCCTGGTTATTATCTTGGATGAACACTTTGTTGGAATATAGGAGTAAGGTTTTCTCGAACAATTCAGGGACGAAATAATTTGGCAATGATTCAGGTATAAACAACAAGGCTTTGAAATTCACATTCCCTTCGATTGAAACTTGAAAATACGATAGTGGAGGTTTCGAATCCGATGAAATAAATTTATAAAATTCTTCTACCTCGTCTTTTGTAAGTTCTTCTTTCTTTTTATACCATATTGCTTGGACTGTGTTAACTTTTTCTTTGTTTACGTATATTGGGAAATCTATAAAGTTAGAATATTTTTTTATTGTGGCTTTAACTTTTTCGGGAGTGGCGTATTCTTTGTATTGTTCTTTCAATTTAAAAAAGATTTTTGTTCCACGTTTCGGCTTCTCTATTTCCTCAATTGTATATTTGTCTTTTCCTTGCGATTTCCATCGAACCCCGGTGGATTCGGGCATATAAGTTCGCGTTTCGAGCGTTACTTCGTCGGTAACCATAAACGTTGAATAAAATCCTACCCCAAATTTTCCAATTAAGTTCAAGTTGTCCGCCGAACCTCCTTCCTTTAAGCGCTGAAGAAACTCCATAGTTCCAGAATGTGCAATTGTTCCAATTTGTTGAACTACTTCGTCTTTTGTCATTCCGATACCAGTATCTTCGATGATAAAGTTTGAAGTTGTAGAATCGACGAATATGTTTATTTGTAGCTCTGATTCAGGGTCGAGTATCTTAGGTTCGGTTAAACGAAGTAACCGCATTTTGTTGAGTGCATCGGAGGCATTAGAAATGAGTTCACGAATAAAAATTTCCGGATGTGTATAAATGGAATGAATAATAATATCGAGAAGCTGCTTTATTTCGGCAACAAATTCGTATTCATTGTGTTGCAACTCATTTCCTTCCATATTACTGATTTTTTTGAACCAACATTTTTCCAAGAACTATGGAACGAAAATAGCCTATTAATATTTATTGTGTGGATTAGTTGACAAAATAGTATTTTGAATTTTATGGATGTTAAAAAAATTAAAATAGTTGGATTACTACTTATTGTTGTATTTCTCGCTGTGGATGTTTTGTTGTTCTTGTATCTTCAAAGACACAATATTGGTTTTCGCCCGCGACAAGATATATCCTTTTCACATAAAACACATTCAGGAAAATTTGGAATTACTTGTTTGTTCTGTCATACGAATGCAGAAAACCATTCCTACGCAAATTATCCTACAACAAAAACTTGCATGATTTGCCATATCGCATTAAGAACCGAAAATAAGTTATTGAAATCCATAATATATTCCTATGATAGTATGACATCAATTTTATATAAAAGAATATATAAGTTGCCGGAGTATGTCCGATTTAACCATAGCTTGCATCTCCGCTCCGGAATTGATTGTGCTACTTGCCATAGTTTTGTCGAACAAATGGATTCGCTTTATTTAGCTCGCCCACTGACAATGGGTTGGTGTGTGGATTGCCATCGAGATCCCTTACGTTACGCTATTTCGCCACGGAAAATTTCGGGTATTTTTTACCCCGAAGATACAACCGAAATGTGGATATCATTAAAGGAATTTGAAATTTTTCAGAATCATAAATCTGCGAAGCCTCTAAATTTTTTCTTGAGTCCTAAACAACTTAAACCGGCATCTATCGAATGTTCAATATGTCACTACTGAGAATGGAACGAAGAGATTTTATAAAAATGTTTTTAACGCTTTCAACTATGATTGCAACAAGTTGCAGGCGGCCAGAGTTATTCTTTCCGAGTAGAGTAAAAGACGATAGAGCCAAAACTTTCGAAAATAGGTTGCATTTCTTTACTACATTTCCCAATGGTTTCCTCCCACTTGGAATAGAAGTTGAAACTTTCGAAGATAAACCATTTCATCTCGTAGGCAATCAATTACATCCAAATAATTATGGGGTTCTACCGGCTTTTGTTTTGCCTTCGATTTACAATTTGTATGATCCTTACAGATTCAATAAACCAAAAGCCAAAGGCAAAGATATAGACCTTAATTATGCTATGGAAATTTTGTTTAAAGAACTGAGAAATGTTTTAGATAAAGGCGAGTTGATTATTTTCGCAAGTCATTATTTCAACTCACCAAGTTTGAACGAGTTACTTATTTCTCTTGAAAATAAATATAAAAATATAATTTTTTACCAGTTTCCTTCATACGATTTTTATTTAAATCAACAACTTGCAAACAAGATACTTTATTGTTCATCTTCGTATTTTTTGAAAGATGTTACAAAATCCGACTTAATCTTAAATTTTCGTAGGGATTTTCTTCAAAACGACGTTTTTATGCCTTACTATACATACCAATTCCGCTCGAAAGAAGCGATTCTTGTTACATTCGAAAATATCTTTACCTTGACCGGAGCTAATTCTTCTTATAGATACATTATTGAAAGAGATAATTTCGAAAATGCTTTACTGATTTTATTAAAATATGTTAGCAATATTCAGGGAAATAATGAAATACTAAACTTATTTAATAATTTTTATTCTTTTAATGACTTTTTACCTACAACATTATTCGAACTTTTGCAAAGTTCGAAAGGCAAGAAAATATCAATATTAGTAGATGATGCCTTGCCTCCAACTTGCCACATTTTATCGAATTTAATCGAATATGCTTGGAATCAGGCTCCTCCAAATTATCTTTTTAAAATAGACATTCCCTTATATTCAGATGAATTAACTAGTTTGCGCGAGGTTCTGAAAGAACAAGAAATAGGCAAGATTGTTTTTCTCGAAAGCAATCCCTATTTTCTTGGGGTAAATGAACTGGAGAACATATTAGAAACTTTAACTAATTCAAAGATTGTTACTCTTTCAATGTATTATGATGAAATTGCACGACGAAGCGAGCTATATATTCCGACAAAACATTATTTAGAATTTTGGCAAGATTATCGAAATGTTGATGGTTCTGTTTCGTCGCAACAACCAATAATCTTTCCGTTAAATAACTATTCTATTTCGATTGGGGAATTTTTGCTTGCTTTTAGAAATTTTTTAAGCGATGGCATTATTGGAATTCCCGACTACTTTGTATATTTGAAAGAGCTTTATACAAAACGCATTGAACAATCCGGTTTAACAGATTTGATTCGACAAGGGTTCTTTGCCGATAATGTTACTCAAAGTGTGGAAATAAGAAGTATGAACATAGACTATGCAAATGCCTACTCATATTTAAAAAAAAATATAAGCAGGGATAGGAATAATGAATTAACTGTAGAATTATTACCGAACTCGAAATTCTTCGACCCGACATATTCAAACAACATATATCTGAAAGAATTGCCCGATTCAATTACTGGAATAGCCTGGGATAATCTGCTTTATATGGGGAAAAATATAGCCGAGAAGTTTAACCTTCGAACTGGAGATTTTGTGCAAATTTCAAACAAATTAAACGATGCTAAGAGTGAATTGCCCGTATATGTCTCCGATTTTTTCGCACCATCGACTATTTATGGATATTTAGGATTTGGGAACTTTTATGAAAATGAAGTTTTTCAACTGAGTAATGCAAACTTATCTAAATTAATTGCGTTCGGACACAAAGGTAATGAAGGAATTTTTCCCAACAATTGCATTATCCCAATTCAATTAACTAAAATTGATACAAAGAAGGAATTAACCTTTGTTGTAAGTCAATCTAACGTTTACAAAAAGTCCACGTTGGAGTGGGTATTGCAAAAATATCAGAACGAGCTGATTGTTTCGCTGTATCAAACTAGCAAGCTTTTGGGAAAAAATTGGAATATGTTGATTAATCTCGATTCTTGTATTGGGTGTAATATGTGCTTGTTGGCATGCCAACTCGAAAATAATATTCCAGTAGTTGGGCGCGAAGAAGTCCAGAAAGAAAGAGAAATGTATTGGATAAAAGTTCACAAATACGAGTTCGATGGAGCAAAACATTTATTATTTATACCAATTATGTGTCAGCAATGCGATAATGCACCGTGCGAAAGTGTTTGTCCCGTTGGTGCAACATTGCATAGTTCCGATGGCCTCAACGAAATGATTTACAATAGATGCATTGGTTCAAGATTTTGTATGGCAAATTGTCCGTATAAAGTGCGAAAATTCAATTTTGATTCACCCGATAATGTCCATCCTAATTATTTGCAGCAACTTACGAATCCTATTGTAACAGTGCGTTCTCGTGGGGTAGCCGAAAAATGTACGTTTTGTATCCATCGAATAAGAGAAGGAAAACAAGAAGCTATTCTTGCTGGCAAAAATGAAGATGAGTTCACAATTGCAACTGCTTGCCAGGAGGTTTGTCCAACCCAAGCAATTTGCTTTGGGCGTAGGAATCGAATTGAAAAGGAGCAGTTGTCGGACCAAATATATCAATTACTAACCCAATTTAACACAAAGCCAAATGTATATTTTCAAGTGAATTTTAACAATGATAAATAACTCCAAGCATTCGCTAATTAGGAAATTAATATTGTTTTGTTCAATATTAGCTATGTTAATAGGGATATTTGGAGCGATAACTTCTTTTTTATTTGGATTGAAATACTGGGGTATCAACTCGAAAGTAGTGTGGGGGATGGCTATTGTTAATTTTGTCTTTTGGATTGGCAACGCACATTCAGGGACTTTAATCTCGTCGGTTCTTTACCTTTTGCGGCAACATTGGCGACAACCTATTCACCGGATTGCAGAAACTATTACGATTATTTCAATTGTTATTGCGGGATTTTTTCCTTTCGTTCACACAGGGCGACCTTGGTTGGCTTACTGGCTTTTACCCTTTCCTAATGAAATGGGAATATGGATAAATACCAAGTCTGCAATAATTTGGGACATATATGCGATTTTAACGTATTCCATATTGAGTTTTTCATTTTGGATTTTGGGAATAATCCCAGATTGGGAACATTTCAAATTCAAAAAGGATGGCATATTTAACAAGCTGTCCCAAAAAATATTTGCCAAATTTTGGATAGGAACATCTTTTAATTGGAGTGAATATCGCTGGACATACCATATTTTCGCGGGTATTTTAACCTTTGTGGTGGTTTCAGTGCATACAATCGTTGCTTATGACTTTTCGACTTCGATACTCCCTTTTTGGCATTCTACAAGTCAACCACTTTTTTTTGTGATTGGTGCAATTTATTCCGGAATTGCTCTGGTTATTTTACTTGCTATTGTTTTAAAAGAAATTAGTTCCTTTGGCGATTCAATTCCGGATTCAATATTCGATGTGCTTTCGAAAGTGTTGATTACGTTTTCTTTCCTAATAGCGTATTTTTATTTTGTTGAATGCTTTTTCATTTTTTATTCTCAAAATGAATTCGAAAAAATGCTTTTACATTTACGATTGGAAGGAATTTTAAGGACAATTTTCATTTTTATAATTTTATTTAATATTGTTTTTCCCCAGTTCCTTTGGATAAAAAAAGTTAGAGAGAAAAGAATATTACTTTTTGTCATTTCCTTGTTTGTGTTAATTGGTATGTGGCTCGAGCGATATTTGATTGTGATTCAATCTTTGTCGGTTGATTTTACTTCGGGCGAGACAATAACCTACAAACCAAGTTTTATAGATTTTTCTCTTTTGATAGGGAGTTTAGGTATAATGGTTCTAATATTTTATTTAGTTTCCAGAAGAATACCTATGATTCCTAAAAATGAGCGATTATTCAATGAATAGGTAAGGTTTCCAATTATCTTCGAGTTTGCCAAGTAAATTTTTAATAAAAATAATGTGGTTCGGTTTGCGTGCCTTTTTTATTAGATGCAGCCCGGCTTCTTCGGGGGTTTGATTTCCTTTCTTATTATTACACGAAATACAAGCTGCAACAAGGTTGTCCCAACTGTCGGTTCCCCCCCTCGATTTAGGTATAATATGGTCAACAGTTAGATTTGTAGAGTAAGTACCACAATACTGGCACTGGTGATTATCGCGGCGAAGAATATTCTTTCGCGATAGTTCTATTTTTTTCAATGGTATTTTAATGTATCGAGATAGGCGGATAACGCTTGGGAGTGGGAAGGAATAAGTTACCGAATGAACAAGGAGACCATCTTTTTTAGCAATAAGCTCAGCTTTAGTAAGAAGGAGCAATACAATTGCTTTTTTTGCAGAACATACACTTACCGGTTCATAACTTTGATTGAGAACAAGAACCTTATTTCGTAAAGGAGAAGCTATTTCGTTGTTACTATTGAACCTTTCTTTGTCCAAGAATTCGTAGCCGAAATTAGTAACCTCCACAAATTATTTAAAAAGCAAAATTAATAAAAATTTTATTCATTATATTTATTTGTCTTTAAAGAAAACTTAAAGATTTTCGTCGAAATATTTTTAAAATCTGAATATTTATGATAGAAAAATATACACAAGTGGCGATTCAAACAGCGATTGAAGCTGGTAGGATACTGTTAGAAGGTTTTGGAAATACATTTAAAATTTCTACCAAGGAAGGGAAAAATAATCTTGTTACCGAATATGATCAAAAATCGGAAAATTATATTATTTCCCAATTGAAATCTTATTTTCCTGACTCGGCTTTTTTAGCTGAGGAAAGTGGATTGTCGAACCTTTCGGACGACAATCAGTTTATTTGGGTAATTGACCCATTGGATGGAACTGTAAATTTTGCGCATAACCTGCCAATATTTTGCATTTCTATTGCATTGGTGAAGAGGAGGGAGGTAATTACTGGCGTAATTTATAACCCGATTTTAAATGAGCTTTTTGTTGCCGAGAAAGGAAAAGGCTCTTTTCTTAATGGTGAACAGATATTGGTTTCTCGGTGTATTCAATTGGATAATTCATTTTTAGTTACTGGTTTTCCATACAATATCGACTCGAATCCAGGAAATTGTGTTGAACAGTTCATTCAAATGCTAAAACAAGGTATCCCAGTAAGACGTCTTGGTTCTGCGGCATTGGATTTAGCCTATGTTGCAGCAGGTCGGTTCGATGGTTTTTGGGAAATTAACCTTAATCCTTGGGATGTTGCTGCTGGATTTCTTCTTGTTGAAGAGGCAGGAGGCAAAGTTACTCAATATAATTTAGATAAATACTGGATTGATAATAACAATATACTTGCTACAAATGGGTTGATTCACGAAGAATTGTCGAAAACATTATTATCTTGTTTTATCGAGGTAAACAATGGAAGTTGATGTCCAAATAATGAGCGGAGCTGGTAATATTTTTTCGGTAATTGACAACCGAAAGTATAAATTTAATGATAAATTTTTGCAGCGATTAGCTCCAAAAGTTTGCTCTAAATCGTTTTCGAAAGGAAGAACCGAAGGACTATTAGTTGTGGACTACCCCCAAAATTTGAACAGCGACCTTTTGGTAAAATTTTTCAATCCAGATGGAACAACAGGGATGATGTGTGGAAATGGAGGGCGTTGTGCTGTGGGTTTTGCTTTGCATCGTGGTTTAATCTCGAACGACAAGCAAAATTTTATCCTGGAATTTTCGAATACGTTTTATTCAGCAATATTTATCAATAATCAAATAAGCCTTGGATTTCCACCACCAAATTCAATCCAGAAAAATGTGAAAATTGAAGTTGAAGGGAAAATAATTGAAGGTAGTTACGTTGATGTGGGTTCGCCGCATTTTGTTATAAATATATTAAGTAATGAATTAACGAATAGTGTTCAAATAAAATCTTTTGATATTTTAGGTTTAGGGAAAAAGATTCGCTATCATTCCTATTTTGAACCAGTTGGAACTAATGTGGATTTTTATATTCCGATGGAAGGCAAAATTTATCTGAGAACTTACGAACGTGGCGTAGAAAATGAAACCGGTGCTTGTGGGACCGGGGCAGTTTCGACTGCGATAATAGCATACTTGCGAAACGAAACAGGGCTTCCTGTTCAACTTGTAACTTCGAGCGAACATATTTTGGTAGTTGATTTAATAGGGGAAGCTCCTAATTTCTCGAAACTCGTATTGACAGGAGAAACTGAGTTCTTAGAAAAAAATCTAATTAACATCTGACAAATTAATGTATCTTAAATGTATTGTATTCTTAAAGATAATCCCAAACCAATCCAATATTTGAAAGGGGTTGGTCCTGCGCGTGCAAAGGCTTTCGAAAAAGAAGGAATTCACACAGATATTGAGCTTTTATATTATTTTCCAAGAACTTATATTAATCGAACATCGCTTATTTCTTTAAAACAGGTTTACGCAAGGCTACTTCAAGACAATTACACAATTTTGAATAATAACACTTTCGACTTCAAAGAAGAAGTAACAATACTTGGGAAAGTTACTGAAAAGAAGGTATTTTCGCGTTCAAAAACAAAGAAGTATTTATTTGTTACTATAACAGATTTAAACGATTCGAAAGCAAAAATTAATTTTTGGCAATATGCAGATTATTTTGCTAAACAATTTGCTCTCGGGGATTATGTTATCGTTCGGGGTATTCCCGAACTTGGTAAATACAATGAAATTAATTTTAACCATCCCGAAATAGAGTTATTCGATTCAACGGAGCAATGCGAATTTCAAAACGATGTAACATTACCAGTTTATTCAATACCAATTCACTTCCATAAAGCAAAAATTACTAATAAACTTCTTCGTTCGGTGATTAGTCAAACTATTGACGAAGCAATAGGAAAAATAGAAGATTATTTGCCAGATAATCTATTAAAAGAGATAGAATGCGAAGAGCTATCGTATTGTTTGAGAAATATTCATTTTCCTAGCAATCCAAATGAAATTGCGAAAATTGTTGAACGTTTCAAATTCGACGAAATTTTTCTTTTTGAAATTCTTTTGGCTCTTTCAAGAAAATATGTTGCCGAAAAGACAGAGAGCCCACAACTAAAGTTGTCTAATAGTATCGTCAAAGCCTTCTCGCAAAGCTTATCTTTCGAATTGACGGATGACCAGAAAAAGGTAATTCGTGAAATTTTTAAAGATATGTCGAGCAGTCGCCCTATGAACCGACTTCTGCAAGGAGATGTAGGTTCGGGTAAAACAATTGTTGCAGTATATGCGATGTTGCTTTGCCTAGAAAATGGGTATCAATCGTTGATAATGGCACCAACAGAAATTTTAGCTGAACAACATTATTTGACTTTGCTAAATTTGCTCGAAGGTTTTCCGGTTAACATTGAATTAGTTGTAGGTAGTCAAAATGCAAAGCAAAGGGAGTTAGTTGTAGGCCAAATAGCGAATGGAACAACCAATATTATTGTTGGAACACACGCTCTAATCGAAGAAAAAATGAAGTATAATAAGCTTGCATTGGTTGTGATTGATGAACAACATAGATTTGGAGTTATCCAACGGGCAAAGCTTAAAGAAATGGGCTTGCGTTCGTTGGGGGGGCGTAAATCTCCACATATCCTCGTAATGTCTGCAACACCGATTCCGAGAACCCTTGCAATGACTATTTATGGAGACTTAGATGTATCGATTATTAAACAAATGCCGAAAGGAAGGAAGCAGGTTGTTACTAGTATCGTATTTGAGAATAAAATTCAGGATATGTTCGACTTTGTTCGTAACGAAGTAAGAAATGGAAGGCAGGCATATTTTGTTTACCCATTAGTTGAAAGGTCGGAAAAGTTAGATTTAAAAGCTGCTACTGAGCATTTCGATGTGCTGCAATCCGAAGTATTTCCCGAGTTTCATTGTGCTTTACTCCACGGACAAATGCGATGGTTTGAAAAAGAAGATATTATGAAAAAGTTCAAGAATAAAGAATTTAATATACTTGTAGCAACCACGGTTATCGAAGTTGGAATTGATGTTCCAAACGCAACTATAATGGTAATTGAAAATGCTGAAAGATTTGGTTTGGCACAACTCCATCAGTTACGTGGGCGAGTAGGTAGGGGCGAAGTTCAATCCTTTTGTTTCTTGGTAACCAAAAATGAATTTAGTCCAGGTATTACACGTAAAACTTTCCTACAGCCCAATCAGAAAAGTGTAATAACTCGGTTGAAAGCGATGGAATCATCAACAAATGGTTTCGAAATTGCCGAAATCGACTTGAAACTTCGGGGACCTGGTGATGTTATCGGGACGCAGCAATCAGGGTTACCACCTTTTAAATATATTAATCTTGCAACAGATGGGGAGCTTATCGCCAAAGCGAGGGAATATGCTGTTGAACTCATTCACAAAGATCCTCATCTTAAAAATTATCCGAGATTAAGGCAAGTTATAGGTAGGCTTTACGAATTTAAAAAATATTGGGGCATTGCATAAAATAAAGAAAAGAAGGGGGACTATTTGCCCCCCTTTTTGTTTTACTTAATTACGACAAATTGTTTTGAGATGATTTTTTCTCCAAAATTCCCAACTAAATAATAAATCCCAGATGGAAGTTTTTCAATGTTGAGTGTAAGTTCGTAAAAGGAGTTTTTCAAATTCTCCCGAGAGAAAACAGTATATTCTTTCCCAAAGATGTCCACAATCTTAAACGAAGCAAGATACTCCTCAAGATTATTGTTAAATAATACCTTGATGTAATCTGTAGCAGGGTTTGGGCTTACCTTAATTTCGATATTGTTTTTTTCGGAAAATTCCACGCTCGAGGGCTTACTATAAGCAGCATTTATTGGGTCGTATTCAGCCCAAGGCAAATCCCAACGTTCAGTAAGAATAGGGCTAAAAGCGCCACAATATTGAACTTTTTCGAAAAATGGGTCATCTATTTGGATTGGTCCTTGTTTATTGAAATTTGCAGAAGTTAAATAAGGTGCGTTTGTCAATGGGATTGGATTTATTTCGCCAGCTTCGGAAAATGGGTCCATCAATTGAGCCATTAATGGAGATGATAAATTGACGAAGTTGTTGAATTGTGGGGAAGAAAGCCAGCTACTCGAAATAGGAGGGTTGCTGCCGTCAACATAAAATACCTGGGATTTGATTCCATAGATAAAGTTATTTCGGATTTGTATAGAGTCTTGTTTTGCAGCATTTTGGGAGTTGAAGCTTAATATTTCTAATCCTTTAGTCCAACCAATTAATACCGAATTAAATAATGAAAGTCTAGCATTTCTTCGGATTTGAACCATTGTCGAATATCGAGGATTATACTCGTTGTTCCCAGTTCCAGTTGTCCATGAAGTGTCTTTTAGGGGACCAATTGCTGTTACGTTGCTGAAAATTGCATTTGTCAAAGGTGTGTTCCAAGAACCTTGTGCATCGTTATCGTATTCAAACAAGTGACTGCCCGAAACATCGGCAATTTGCGGCTCGCGAACGCTCAATGCAAATTGTATTTTACCGCGGAAGCCATTATCCCCATCGAAGTCATCATCAAGGCCCCGAAATGCAATAATATATTTAGCAGAAACTGAACCACCAAACCATTCATAGGAATCATCGTTAGCATAAGATACCATTACATGGTCTATTTGAGTCCCAGCTCCAACGGCTCCCAAAGTTAATCCATTTAGTTCCTGATTTGGAGCAGCCGCAATTCCAGCAAACTCTATTCTAACATATCGTAAAAAGCCGCTGTTGTCGTTGTCGTCGGGATTACTTTTCCCTCCAAACCATCCTCGGACCCGGTTTGCATCGGCAATTCCACCTTCGAGTGCAGCTTCGCCTCCGGGATGATTTGTCTTTGCTCGACCACATATCAATACTCCGCCCCAGTCGCCCGGTCGTCTTTGTCCCGGTGGTGCAGAACTGGTGAAAATTATTGGTTGCTGTGGAGTTCCAACTGCAAAAATTTTCCCTCCCCGATTTATACATAGGGCAGAATTTTGCCCAACTGTGTCCCCAATTATTATTGTGCCGGGTTCAATTTCTAAGATTCCGCCTTCATCAACGAAAACATACCCATCGAGTGCATAAATCTTTTGATTAGTAAGTTTAACTTTGCCTTTAATCGGGGTCTTCAAAAGCGAATCTGGTAAAATGGGTGAAGGTTGTTCTATTTCGAAAGGCGAATCGTTAATATCGGAAACATTTTCGTTCAACGAACCATCTTGGTTAATTAATATAATTCGGAGGTAGCCGGTTTGTGTCTTGATTGCAGGTATACGCCAACCGCCGGAAATTTTGCCGCGAGTAGTTCCACTATCGAGTATATTTTCGAGTTTGATTTGAGTAGCCCAAGGACCGTTAGGAGATGTTCCAAATTGGAAGGCAAATCGTGAACGATAAGTTTCGGTTGTATCCCAAATGATATCAACTGAGGAGCCAGCACGAAACTTTTCGCCACCATTTGGATAAATTAGTCGAATTTTCGAAGGTTGTGCAAAGGCTAAAAGCGGTATTACCAAAAGAACCGCAAATTTTGAATATAATTTCATAGAGCACCTAAATAGTTAAACATATTAAAAAGGACTATATGTTATCGAAAATGTAATTGTCGAACCGAAATCGTTGGTAGCCCAACGTTTTCCGTTTTGTTCTAAAATAGTTTTTGTTCCAAGAATATTCTTTACTCCGAGTTTTACCTCGAGGTTAAATAACTTTTGAGCAAGGGAAAAATCCAAATAATGCGGTGGCTGCTCATAAATATGGGGATTACTTGTTTCGTAAACCCCAACTTGCGAAACTTGTGCTATTCTTTTACCAAAAGTGTTATAGGACAAAGTTGCGATTGTTCCCGACTCATAATTTTGATATATGAGATTAAGATTAAATGTGTAAGGGGATTGGCTCCACATCGGTCGAGTATCTTCTGTTCCTGCACCGCCTTGTTTAACAGTTATTTTAGATTGGATTAAGGCTAAATTTCCGTTTAATGTAAAACTTTGAAGAACGCTCGAAATGAAGCCAAGATTTTTACGAAATTCTATTTCGATTCCATAGTTTTTTGCAATTCCATCTGCATTTTCGAAGGTGCGAGTAAGTTCGCTTTGTTGTGGATAAATTGTCTCCTCGATTGCATTTTCAAAGGTTTTGTAGAAGAAAGAGATTGAATAGACTTCGTTCAGCTTTGGAAAAATTTCGTATCGCAAGTCGAGATTATTTATCAAACTTCTTTTAAGATTTGGATTTCCTTGAACAAGCGATAGGTTGTAGTAATCGTAGAATGCAAAAGGTGCAAACTCGCGGAAAGATGGGCGAGCAACAGTCCTGCTAAATGCAAATCGCAAATTCGATTCCTTTGTTATATTCGCAACAATATTTAAAGAAGGTAGAAGGTCATTTGTTCGGTATTTTATGGCGATTGTTTCATCATTAATACTAAAGCTACTTAATCTGATGACATTATCTTCGAGGCGGACCCCGCCGACGACACGAAGTTTAATAAGATTAAACTCGATTGGTATATCAAACATTGCATAACCAGCTAGTAGAGTTTCCCAAGCAGTGTAGGAGTCGCTTAATTTTGAATCTTCACCGATACGGAAACCATTGTCATAGTCGAAATTGTCGGGACTGAAAATTCTATCAATATTATTATAATCACTCATTAAAGCATATAAATCTTCGCGCAAGGTGGGGGACGAAGTAATGGTAATCGAACGAGCATTGAAAGTGCGTTTTTTTGTTTCGATAGATGAACCGAGTTTAAACTTTACGTTAAAAACTGTAACGGTATAATTTAAAGAAGGACTTAGACTTCGTTCGAAAAGGTTTGAATAGAAACGCCCGGCGCGTGTTCCATCCCCTTGTTGGTTCGATAGAAGCTCAAGCAAAAATGGTGTATCAGGATTATATTCTAAGTCGGCTAATTGACGTGAAAAACGAAAACGACGATAGTCGGGTTCATCTCGCTTTAATTCGGAAAAAGTGAGTGTCCAATCGAGAAGCATATCGTTTTGAGTAAAGTAATGGGAACCGCTAAGAGTGGAGTTAAACAGAGACTTTTGAGTATAATGAAAAGCGAAGTTTTTAAATTCAAGGAATTGGTAGCCGATGTCTTTACCATTGAGAACAAGTAATTCATCTTGAGCAATATTATTGAAAGAGTTTTTTAAAGTTATCGCGGTGTTGCTGTGGATTTTTACAGCTAAATTTACCAGTCCCCCAAGGTCAACTTCTCGAGTCGATTGATTACCCTCTGTTATGTATATGGGGTCGAAATTCGAAAGATACGTATTTCTGTTAATTTTCGAAACCTGATGATTGGCACTGTATGTTGCAATTGCGGTTACTCCCAAGGTAATATTGCTTATGTCGTAAGTATTAGCAAAGAACATATTAATTTTCCTATTGTCTAATGGGGTAACTGTTTTGGTTGTCTGTTTCAGCGTTTTATTATTAAAAGACTTCATTATTGACTCGTATTTTGCCTTTGCATTGGTAGTGTCGAAAGGGTTGTTTGCAGAAGTTTGTAGAGTGTTGAATTCCAATCTATTTTTTGGGAAACTACTTGGTAATTGGCGAATTCCATTGTCGAAGCCCAACCAATCTGTTGAACCTCCTGGATATATTTGAAAAGCATCCGATTTAAAGGTTGTATTAGTATTACTTGATGTTCCAATAGATATTTTAAGAACCTTGTCCGATGGAAAATCTGTTGAATTTAAAAGGACCAATCCGCCTGCAAAATTCCCTGGGAAGTCGGGTGTATAGGATTTAACAATATTCACATTCTCGATAAATTCCGAAGGGTAGAGGTCGAAAGAAAATGCTTTTTTATCTGTTTCTGTCGAAGGAAGAGGGGAACCATTCAAAGCAACGTTATTATATCGTTCGTTCATCCCACGAACGATAATATAATCGTTTGCCATAGTGATGCCGGGAAGTCTTTTCAGTGCGGAACCAATACTGGCATCAGGAAGCTTCTTAATTTCTTCAATAGAAATTCCATCGGAAACCTGAGGTGAATTTTTTCTTCGGGTTAATATTGCGGATTCATTGTCCATAACTTTGCTTGCTTCTACAGTGATTTCTTGCGTAGCTTTCACTTCTGGAATAAGCGTAATGTTGAGTTCTTCGTTTTGATTTTCGATTCCTTTAACAATTTTTGTTTGATAGCCTATATAACTAACTTTCAAAGAATATTTGGAAGGTTTTAAGTTGGTGATTCTAAAGTAACCTTTTGGATCTGTGAAGGCACCTTTTGATGTTTCTAATACTTGGACTGTTGCTCCGCGAAGCGGTTCGCCAGTTTCTCCATCGAATACTTTACCTTGCAATGCAAGAAAATCATCTTTGCCAAACGCCAGCAAAGGAAGCAATAAGTATAGGATTAAAAGGATTTTCATAACTTTTCTCAACAGTTAGACAAACAACAAATACAAAATTTGCTTTTGAAAATTAGGTTGAGGTTAATCATTTGTTAATTTTTAGTAAAGGTTAAAAAACTTATAATTTTATAATTTTAATTCATAAAAAACGTCTATAACATACTTGAAAAATAATTTGATTATTAAGGAATGCCAAAAACGTCAACAAAGATAACCGAACCCCCATATAACTCATTGGTTAATGGAAGTGAGTTGATAAAAATCAAAGGGGCAAAAGAGCATAATTTAAAAAATATTGATTTAGAAATTCCAAGAAACCAATTTGTTGTTGTAACGGGGCTATCTGGTTCTGGTAAGTCGACCCTTGCTTTCGATACAATCTATGCCGAGGGTCATCGTAGATTTGTCGAGGTTCTTTCGGCTTATTCGCGCCAGTTTGTTGGGGTTTTCAAAAAGCCAGATGTCGATTTAATTGAAGGATTATCGCCTTCGATTTCTATTGAGCAAAAAACAATAAGTCATAATCCACGTTCTACTGTTGGAACAGTTACCGAAATTTACGATTATTTGCGTCTTTTATATGCCAAAATTGGTATGCAATATTGTCCAGAATGTAAAATCCCGGTCGAAAGGAAAAACATTGACCAAATAATTGAAATATTATTTCAAAGGTATGAAGGTAAGAAGGTTCAAATCTTAGCTCCGGTTGTTCGGGGGCGAAAAGGGCACTATCGTGAACTTTTCGAGCAGTTTTTACGTTTAGGATTTGCAAAAATGAGGATAGATGGGGAATTCCAAGATATTGTCGAAGGAATGAAAGTTTCGCGCTATCAGGTTCACAATATCGAGTTAGTTGTCGATAAGTTGGTTATAAACCGAACTCAAGAACATCGTTTGTATCAATCTTGTGACTTGGCTTTAAACTATGGCGAGGGTAATCTACTAATATACGATGTGGACAATTCCGAAGAGCGATTATTAAGTATAAATTACTCTTGTCCAGAGTGTGGTCGTTCTTTTGAACCACTTGCTCCAAATAGCTTTTCTTATAATTCGCGTTACGGGGCCTGCCCAAGATGCGATGGAATAGGAGAGTTGTACGACTTCGATCCTGAATTGCTTATTCCCAACACTGAGCTTTCTATTGCAGAAGGGGCTATTGAACTTTTGAAAGATAATCGATTCTTTTGGCTTCTTGAACAAGTCATTGCTTTTTCAAATAAATTGGGTATCGATTTAAATAAGTCGGTTAATGGTTTAAGCAAAGATGAATATGAACTATTGATGTTTGGAGATCCGGAAGAACCAATAGAGATTAGTTACTCAACGACTAAGAGTTCTTCGGTCAAATATTCCCATACGTTTAATGGGATTATAAATGGACTTCGCCATATTTATAAGAATTCAAATTCTCCTACAATCGTGAAATATCTTGAGAAATTTATCCGAGGTTGGGTGTGTCCAGTTTGTAAAGGTGCACGTTTGAAAGAAGAAAATTTGAATGTTTTTATTAATGGTTTTTCTATCTATGATATTGCAAATCGAGCCATTCCAAAGGCAAAAAATGCTTTGAAAAAAATTTACGAGAATTTATCGCCTCGGGAACTAAAAATTGCTAAGTTAATCCTCAAAGAATTATTTTCCAGATTGGAATTTTTAGAAAAGCTTGGGTTATCTTATGTAACGATTGATAGAGCTGTTAGGACACTTTCCGGGGGCGAGTCGCAAAGGATTCGACTTGCTTCTCAACTTGGGTCTGAACTTGTTGGAGTTACATACGTATTGGATGAGCCAAGTATTGGTTTGCACCAATACGATAATCATCGATTAATCGATGCTTTGAAAAAACTTCGAGATCTTGGGAATACAGTTATAGTAGTTGAACACGACAAGGCTACCATTGATAATGCTGATTATATAGTTGATTTGGGACCCCGGGCTGGTATCGAAGGGGGTGAAGTGTTGTTTACCGCGCCACCCGATAAGGTAGAAAAATTGAGTCCTGAAATCCAAAAGAAATCACTCACTGCTCAATATCTTTTGAATATTAAAAGGATAGAAGTGCCAAAGACCAGAAGGAATGGCAATGGTAAGTATTTAACCTTATTGGGTGCAAAGGGGAATAATCTTAAAAATGTAAACTTAAAGTTACCTTTAGGTTTGTTTGTTTGTATAACTGGATTAAGCGGTTCTGGAAAATCTTCGCTAATTAATGATACTCTGTATCCAATTCTTTCTAATTATTTTTACAAATCGAACTTGCGACCTCTGCCTTATGATAAAATCGAGGGTATTGAATACATTGATAAAATAATTGAAATAGACCAATCACCTATCGGAAGAACCCCGCGTTCAAATCCTGCAACCTATACTGGAGTGTTCTCCGAAATTAGGAATTTCTTTGCATTGCTGCCTGAATCTCGAGCACGCGGCTATAAAGCCGGTCGTTTTTCCTTTAATGTTCCGGGAGGGCGTTGCGAAGATTGCCAAGGTGGTGGAATGAAAGTAATCGAGATGAATTTCCTTCCCGAAGTTTATGTGGTTTGCGATACTTGTGGTGGAAAACGTTACAATGATGAAACAATTGCAGTAAAATACAAAGGGAAATCAATAGCCGATGCGCTCGATATGACAGTAGCCGAAGCGTTGGATTTCTTCAAAGATATTCCTAAAATTAAGAGAAAACTGAAAACGCTAAATGATGTAGGTTTAGGTTATATTCGACTTGGACAGCAAGCGCCAACACTCTCCGGCGGCGAAGCACAAAGAGTCAAACTTGCTACTGAACTTTCTAAAGTGAGTACTGGTAAAACACTTTACCTTCTCGATGAACCAACAACAGGATTGCATTTCGAGGATATTCGAATTCTACTGAAACTTCTCAATAGTTTGACAGAGAAAGGTAACACTGTTATAGTCATCGAACATAATTTGGATGTAATTAAATGTGCCGACTGGATTATTGATTTAGGGCCAAAAGGTGGGGATGAAGGGGGACAGATTATTGCCGAAGGAACCCCAGAAAGTATTTGCAAAAACCCCAATAGTTATACAGGAAGATATTTGAAGGGGGAATTAGGTATTGATTGAGGCAATATACAATCTTGCAATTAACACCTACAAACTGTTGGTCCCGATAATTTCTCGCTTTAGCCCTAAAATAAAAATTAGAGAGAAAAACTGGAAAGCCCTCCTCGAATTAGAAAAGCCTAAAATTGCTAATGCTGTTAATAAGAAAAAAATTTGGGTTCATTCTGCTTCGATGGGGGAATTTGAACAAGCAAAACCTATTATAGAGAAAATTAAGACCTATTTCCCCGACTATTTTGTTATATGTTCATTCTTTTCTCCTTCCGGCTACGAAAATCAAAAAAACTATCGTTATTTGGATGTGGCACTCTATATGCCAATAGACGAAAGAAAAAACGTAGAATACTTTTTAGACGCTATACAACCAAATATGGCTTTGTTCGTTCGCTACGAAATATGGTTAAACTATTTGAAGGAATTGAAAAAAAGGGAAATACCAACTTACTTGATAAATGCAACAGCACCTAGAAGCTTCTTTCCAAGAAAAAAATCCTTTACAAAAAGTTTTTACAAAAAATCGTATTCCCTTTTCGATAAAATTTTTCCCATTGAAGATGACAAATTGTTTTTCATAGATTTAGATATTGCACCGGAGATTGTCCCAATGCACGATACTCGCTTCGATAGAGTTTATTTAAGAATACAACAGACAAGCGGCTTTTTTTTAAAAAAAGAAATGTTTAATGATTATTTTATTTTAGTAGCTGGGAGCATTTGGAAACCCGATGCAGAATTAATCATTACTGCTGTTGAACAATTGCACAACAAAGTTCCGATAAAGATTATTTACGTCCCCCACGAACCTAATAGTTCTAATCTTAATTTTTTAAGAGAACGTATTCCAAACCATAAGTTTTTAAGTGAATTAATAACACAAAAAGATAGTTTGGAATTGAAGGAGATTATAGCGAAAAACGATATAATTGTCGATTCAGTTGGTTATTTGCTCGATTTATATTCGTTAGCCGATGTTGCTTATGTAGGGGGAGGTTTTGGTGCCGGGATACACAGCGTGATTGAGCCTGCTGGTTATTTCCTTCCAATTATATGTGGGGGCGGAATCAATAATTCTATCGAAGCACAACAAATGAATAGAGAGGGGGTATTAGAGGTTGTTAATAATCCCAATCAACTTGTCGATTTAATATTAAATCTTTTTAATAATAGAGAGTTGCATTCAAATAAGAAAAAAAAGGTCGAAGCTTATTTTACTAAACGATTAGGTTCAACGGAACAAGTTTTTGATAAGATTTTTTCTCCTGCGAAAACTTGATACTGTTAACTATGGGTATTGCTTAAATTGTGGGAATTTACGTTGTTATCTATAAAACATCAGAGTTTTGATTAGATAAAAATTTTTACAGATTTTTCTCTATTTTTCTATTCTACCGACTCTGAATTTCTATCCAAATTTTTTACAGGGATAGATTTGTCAATCCTTTATTTTTCCATATCCTGCAAGTTTTTTCAGATGAACATTTTGTGCAATAGTTTGTTTTCTATGAATTTTGGATGCAAAATCTCCATTATATTAGCAATATATTAGGTTACGAAGATATTATTTTGAGGAATTCCGAAGATTTTTTGAAATCATCTTCGAGTTCAAAAGTGAATTTTTCTAAATCTAAGTCTTTGAGTTGTGGGTTGTAATCTGTAATAATTTTCCAAGATTCTTCGTTTCCGAAGTCGATTACTTTATATCCTTCGTAGAAGCCCGCTCCCCAAATTTCGCAAAGCAAATCGGCAAAACGGACAATAGCCGTTAGTTCACGGTCCTGGTTAAGAGCAATCATTTTAGAATGCTTTCCAATAACATTGGTTAATGGTAGTGGGAGCTTCCAATTTCTTGCTATATGGTCCCCAACTTCAAGATGATGCACGCCAAAGATTTTTCTTTCGGCATCGATGTCGAGAAGATTTTCGTTTTGAACTAACTCTATTACCCTTTGATAGCTTTTAAAATCGAATTGCATCATCAACATCTTGCCAAAATCGTGAAGTAGTCCACCAATAAATTCGAGTTCTTTGAAGTTCTTGCCAATTTTTTTGACAAGAGATTTAGCAACTATTCCAACAGAAGAAGAATGCCACCAAAATTTTTCTAAAATTTGTTTTGTTTCTGGATTGGAACGAACCATAAAATGGGAAAAAATAGAGATACCCATCACAATGTTTGCAAGGCGGTTCAATCCAATTGTGATAATGGCTTGTGCAATCGAAGCAACGGGAGACCTCAATCCGTACATTGCAGAATTGGAAACCTTTAATACTTTTATTGTTAAAGGAGCATCGGTTTCAATCACATTGGCAAGATTACGGACATCTACATCTTCTTCTTGAGTCAAATTTAAAATACGAGTGGCAACTTCTGGGATTGTTGCAAACTCTTGCATTTGGGTTAATTTTTGCAATATATCCATACTTCACTCTTTTGTCAATAACTCTATTTCTTTATAATTTTTTGCATCTCGTTTTTGTTTGCAAATTCAAAAATAACAAAATATATGCCACTTTCAAGATAATTTAA
The DNA here is from genome assembly GCA_037445895.1 of Ignavibacteria bacterium. Taxonomy (GTDB): domain Bacteria; phylum Bacteroidota; class Ignavibacteria; order Kapaibacteriales; family UBA2268; genus JBBIJO01. The sequence goes on from JBBIJO010000001.1 coordinate 27,866, forward strand.
ATCCAAATTCAAAGGACTTGCCATCTTTTCATTTTTGGAAACTTCGAATCGTATCCTTCCAAGAACGTCTATAATCTTAATATTGCAGATATTATGACTATTTGCAAAGAAAATCGAAAGGGACGAATAAACTGGGTTAGGAGCAATTATTATCGATTCATTTATTGCCCAATCGTTGTCGATTCCCGAGGGTTGTGTTGTTGTAAATGCCCAAGTTTCGGACCAATTACCATTGCCAAAGGTGTTCTTTGCTCGAACGCGCCAATAATATTTTTGATTATATTGTAGTTGCGATACAGCAATTTGGTTCTGCGTTATCGAATCCTTTATATCGATAATATCTTTCGAAAATAACGAATCAGTTGAAAGAACAAATTCATAAAGGCTTGCACCAACGACGCTTTGCCATTCGAATATAACAAATATTGGAATCGAATCAGAATTATTCGGAGGATAAACTAATTTTGGAACACCAAGCGAAGTAGTGAAGGAAAATACTGTGCTCCATTCGCTTTTATATTGGTTGACAATATAGCGCACTCGCCAATAGTAGGTTGTAAACTCCTGAGTATTGTTAAGTGAGTATGCATTTGTTTTTAAAGACGAATCGTTAACGACAAGAGATGTGAAATTAGAATTAGTAGCTATTTGAATTTCGTAGGAGGTTGCATCGGGTAATGCGTCCCAGGAGAATGAAATAGGAACTCCTAAGTTTTTAGATTTATCCTCGGGTGTTCGAAGAATAGGCTGTTGAATTTTAGTTATAAACCACCAGGTTTCCGACCAATCGCTTGAACCATCGTCGTTAGAAGCTCGTATTCGCCAATAATATTTTGTGAAATATTCTAATATTTTAGTTTCGAATCTATCGTTGAAAGGAGTTGTCCCTTCGTAAAATTTGTTTTCAAAATTGGAATCTAACGCAATTTGTATTTCGTAGAGAGTTCCTCCGGTTGTTGGAAACCATTCAAGAGTTGCAATCAAAGGAACCCCAAATGTTTTGTGGAGAGGGCTTCTGAGCTTAGGAGCTTCGATTTTTGTTGTAAATTCCCAGACTTCGGACCAATCGGATTGTAGGCTGCCAACTTTTGCACAAACTCGCCAATAATACTTTTGGAAATATTCAAGATTAGTTGTACTTGTAAAGGTTGTATCGGTAATTTTAGTTTGCGTTTTTTCAAACACAAGACTCGAAAAATTTTGAGATTTCGAAACTTGAAGTATATATCCGCTGGCGCCTTCGGATTTAGACCATACAAACGCTGGCTTCAACGGAACGGCTCCTTTGTTGTTTGGTGGGGCAATAAGCCTCGGAGGGGCCACAATGGTAGTAAAAGAAAATGTGCGAGACCACTCACCCAATGCATTGTTTAATCGACCACGAACACGCCAAAAATATAAAGTATTGTAGTTGAGTTCGTAGTAGTTGGTCCTTGTGTTTGCACCTAAGATAATTTTTTCTTTTACTGTGTTGAAATCGTAATCTTCGGAAATGACAAATTCGTATAAGTCAGCATTTTCGATTTGCGACCACTGGAAACTTGCTTTTATAGGGATTCCTACAGCATTTGTCTGGGGTGAAATTAAATCGACTTTTGAAATTGCTTGTGGAGTAATTGCTCGGTAAATATTTGTGGGAGAAACAATCCACAAATAGCCATTTTTATCTGTTTGAATAGAACTTATGGGTTCACGTATAAATCCATAATAAATGTGAGTAGAATCCCAAGTCGAGCCATTATCAACAGACGTCAATAAACCACCGTAAGTCGAGCCAGCAATTATTTGATTGTAAGGCGATACAGCTATTGATTGCATATATTGATAAAAAATTCCCAAGGATTTTGTTGTCCAACTTGTTCCTTCGTTTGTTGACTTTAAGATGGCGTAATCACCAGCGATAAAGATGGTAGAATTTTGAGTAAAGGCAAGTGTCCTATAGTTATACATTGTCTTGCCGAGAACCATTGTCCAAGAATTACCATTATTTGTGGATTTAATTAAACTATCCATAAGCGACACATAGATTACCCCGCTTGTATTTACCCCAATAAAAGGAATACCTTCGATGCTTTTTGAGCGAATTCCTAACGCTGCCCAACTGGTGCCTCCATCGGAGGAGCGCAACAAATCGCTCGAAGGCGAATTGGGATTTCGAGGGTCGGCCGGAGGGAATTTAATTCCCAAGAAAACGTAATTATCCTTGATTCCGATAGAGGTAAAAATAGTATCGGATTTTGCCAGTAGCGTGGTCCAAGTATTACCTAAATCTGTCGAGATGAGAACAGAATTTAGATTAGTATCGGTTCTGCGACCTAAGGCAAATATTCTTCCAGTGGAATCATTCGCAAATTTACTTATAGTGAAATTAGAAATATTCATTGGCGACCAGGATATACCGTAGTTGGTAGATTTAAAAGAAGTTCCATCGTTTAATGCAATAAACAAGACCTTATTGAATGAATGGAATGAATTTACGAAATTGTTCGAAGAGCGAATACTTGTCCAATTTGCTCCTCCGTCTGTGCTTTTGTAGAGAGCTCCATCGGATGAAGCGGCGAATAAAAGTCCGTTGGAATTTCGTGCCATAGCGGTAATGCCTGCTTCTCGAAGATTTGTTATTCGCCAATCTTCATAAACTCGAGAATCGTATCGAAATATTCCGATTCTGTCTGTCCCGGCAATAGGTTCGGCAGAATTAGCCCAGGTAACTGCAGTAACGTTTTTGAGTGTGTCTTTCCGTTTAAAAACTACCCAGCTCAAACCGTGGTCCACCGATGAGTAAACACCACCCTGATAAGTTCCGCAAATAATTTCTCCGAGCGAGGATTTTGCAAAAGAGGTAATTACTTTGAAGTTGTTTCCAAAACCTGAACGTCGCCAACTTGCTCCATCGTTATCGGAGTAATAAATACCATCTCCGTTTGTGCCTGCAATGATAGTCCCTATGTCTCCGATTGTTAAACAATTTACATCTAGGAACCAAATACCCGTTGCAACTGCCGTCCAACTTGCCCCTTGGTTTGTGCTTCGGAAGACGCCATAACCCTCGATGGCGATAAAAACAGTTGAAGGATATTTAATTTTCAATGCTTTCACTTTTAATCCAGGAAGACCGTTATTAACTGGTGTCCAAACTTGCCCATTGTTTGTTGAATAGAATACACCACCTCCGTATGTAGAAACATAAATTCTACCTAACGAATCGAACTCGATTGAAGTAACATATTTATTGGATAAGCCATTATTTATTGCGCTCCAATTCTGTCCATTATTGAAAGAACGATAGATTCCATCGCCCCAAACTCCAATAAAGATGGTATTATTGGAGTCTATGGATATTGTTCTAATTGTAGAAGGATTGGGAACTGGGATTGCGTTCCAGAAAGGGGCAAGTGTGTCGCGTTGCGGCTGGGAAAAACTTGTGATTACAGAAAAAAAGAAAACCACCGCAAATATGGAATTTGGTATTATTTTTGAAAACATAACTATTTTTTAATTTGTTTAACTTATTGTATGAAAATTAAGAATTTTTTGGGAAAATGGAAAAACCGAAAAAAAATAACTTGAAGATAGAACTTCAAAATAATGGTTCACAAAGAAATTATTTTAACCGTGAACTAAGTTTTTTAGAGTTCAATTATCGCGTGTTGCTTGAGGCTCGTGATAAAAATCATCCATTGCTCGAACGATTAAAATTTCTTTCAATTTTTAGTTCTAATTTAGATGAGTTTTTTATGATTCGAGTTGCGGGTTTGAAAAGGCAGCTCGAGACCGGCGTTGTTGAACTTTCTATGGACGGACTTTCTCCACAGGAACAATTAACCGAAATTCGGAAAAAAGTTATTCCATTATATAAGCTTCAAGAAGAAATATTATTGAATGAAATAATGCCCAAATTGGAAAGGCAAGGGATTTTTATTTGCGACTATAAGAGCCTTTCGGAAAAAGATAAAAAATATCTTCAAGATTATTTCTGCTCGAATATTTTTGGGGCATTAACACCTAGAATTATTGACCAAGCGCATCCTTTCCCGAATATAATCAACAGAGCGTTGAATATTGTATTCGTTTTGCAAGAAAAAGGGCATACTACGGGACACAAATTTTTAAATTTCGTTCAGATTTCCGACAAAATTAATCGATTTATTAGATTAGAAAGAGATAACGAGGATGAATACGATTTTGTTCTTGTTGAACAAGTGATAAAAGCAAATCGAGACTTACTTTTTCCTGGATACGATGTTATTTCTGCTAACACTTTTCGAGTTACCCGAGATGCAGATATAGAAATTGCAGAAGACGAAGCAGAAGATTTGCTTTCGGCGATTTCTGAACAAATAAAGCTTCGCCATTGGGGAACTGCCGTTGTCCGTTTGGAGGTTAGCACTAAAATGCCTAAATGGCTTTTAGATAAATTAATAGAGAATTTGGAAATTACCGACACAGATGTTTACCGAATGAATAGACCATTAAAATTACCGGACTTTATGTATCTATTGACGATAGGTAAACGACACTTAAAAGATAAACCATTCCAAACAAGGATCTTACCCGAATTACGAGAACCACATAAAAACATTTTTGAATGTTTGAAAGAACAAGACTTGCTGGTTCATCATCCTTTCGATTCATTTACTAACAGCGTTCTTCGGTTTATAAGGACAGCAGCCGAAGACCCTGATGTTATTACGATAAAAATTACACTTTATCGTGTTGGCTCGAATTCCCCTGTTGTTCAGGCATTGCTCAAAGCTGCCGAAAATGGTAAAGATGTTGTAGCATTTGTTGAACTAAAAGCCCGATTCGATGAAGAGAGCAATATCGTTTGGGCTAGGGAACTGGAAAGAAATGGAGTTAATGTAATATATGGGGTTTTGGGTTACAAGACTCATTGTAAAATTGCATCTGTTATTCGGCGCGAAGGGGACAAATTGCGTGAATATATTCATCTCGGGACTGGCAATTACAACGCAACAACAGCAAGAATTTATACTGATTTAGGGCTCTTTACTTCCAATCAAGAATTTGGTTGGGATTCAATTAATTTATTTAATTTGCTCACAGGCTATTCTAAATATGGAAAATGGAAGAAGATGGTCGTAGCTCCCCATGATTTAAAAAGGAGATTGGTCGAATTAATACGACGAGAAGCGGAGTATTCCACGCCGGAGAATCTGGGGCAGATTTTCGCAAAAATGAATTCCATTGCACATGAGGAAGTAATCCAGGAACTATACAAAGCATCGCAAAAAGGTGTTCAAATTAAACTCCTTGTTCGTGGTATTTGTTGTTTAGTTCCGGGTGTCGAAGGGATTAGCGAAAATATTGAGGTTCGGAGCATTCTTGGAAGATTTCTCGAACATAGTAGAATTTTTTATTTTAAAAACAACGGGAATCCAGAGGTTTATTTATCAAGTGCAGATTGGATGACAAGGAATTTACATAGGCGTATCGAAATTATGTTTCCTGTTGAAAGCCCGAAGTTAAAAGACCAATTAAAGGATATTCTGGAAATTTATTGGCGAGATAATCAAAAGTCTTGGAAATTATTTCCTTCGGGAGAATATAGAAAAATAGAACCGCAAGAAGGAGAAGAAAAATTCTGTGCCCAAGAATATTTTCTTCGCTTTATCGAGTATGATAGACGCGAAAGAGCGAAAGTAAGATTCAATGCCCAATAACTCTGCTGTGATATGCCCAAAAATATTTTCATAGTTGCTGGAGAATCATCGGGGGATTTCAATGCTGCGAATCTGATGAGAGCGATGAAATCTATTAACAATGACATCAGTTTCGTTGGAATAGGTGGACAAGAAATGGCTTCTGTTGGTTTGAACACAATAGTTCCGCTCGACGATATATCGGTTGTTGGTTTTTTAGAAGTAGCTAAAAGGATGCGTTTCATACAAGGTGTTTTCAAACGGTGCCGTGAAATCTTTAAAACCCAACCGATTGACTTATTAATTTTAGTTGATTTCCCTGGTTTTAATCTCAGGCTTGCAAAAATCGCAAAAGAATTTTTTATTCCGGTTTGCTATTATATTGCTCCACAAATCTGGGCTTGGGGTAAAAACAGGGTTTCGAAAATTCAAAAATTTGTGGACTTGTTGTTTGTTGTTTTTCCTTTCGAAGAAACGTTTTTTAAACAAAATGGAATCGATGCAAAGTTCGTTGGGCATCCAATAATGGATAACGAAATATTTCAGACTGATTTTCTACCCTTTGAAAAAAGAGAGAAAATTATATCAATACTTCCAGGCTCGCGCAAACAAGAAATCATTCATCACAAAGCGATAATTGATAGTTTAGCTTTTATGATTAGAAAAGAGTTAAAGGACTTTAAAATTGTGATTCCTATATCGAAAAACTTAGCTCAAATTGATTTTTCAAAAATTCTAAAATATGGGAGTGAAATTGAGTTCGTTGCGAACAGTCGTGAGCTAATGCAAAAGAGTAAAATTGGACTAATTAAAACAGGCACTTCGAACCTCGAAGCAGCCCTGCTTGGTCTCCCTTTCGTAATGTTCTACAAAACTTCCAGAATCTCATACGCAATCGGAAAGTCACTTGTAAAAGTGAATGAAATTTCGATTGTTAATATTTTATTAGAACGCAAAGTAGTTCCAGAATTTATCCAAAGCGATGCAACCGCAGAAAAGATTTTCAATGCCTCGAAGTTTATACTCAACAGTAGAGAAACATATTCAGAAATGCAAGAATATTTTTTCAAAGTAAAAGAATTAATCGGGAAGCCAGGAGCGTCGAAACGTGCTGCTGCAATTATCATTGAACATTTCGGCTTATGAATATCAGATTCTTATTGAATCAATTTATTATTAAAGTTGTCGATTTAATTGCGGGAACATGGAAGATTAATGTTGAAGGCGAGCCTCAGAACTGTTCCATTATTGCTTTTTGGCATGGGGAAATGCTTCCTGTTTGGAAATACTTTTCCAAAACAAATTCTGCTGCTGTGGTAAGTTTAAGCAAAGATGGAGAACTTCTTTCCGAACTTCTTTACTATTGGCAATATGATTTGATAAGAGGTTCGTCTTCGAAGAACGGCAAAGAAGTCCTTAATAAGATGGTAAACAATTTGTCCCATAAAAATGTTTTGATAACGCCCGATGGTCCACGCGGACCTAATCGTAGAATGAAGGTTGGAGCAGTTGTTTCGGCTATTCGTGCGAACTCAAAAATATTTTTGGTAAAAGTTAAGTTCGGATGGCATATAAGATTCAGAAAAAGTTGGGATAAGTTTGTTCTACCTTTGCCTTTTTCGAAAATTAATCTAAGTTTTATAAGACCTTTTTCTTTCCCAGCAGCAGACAAAAAAGAACTTGTTGTAGAATATACTCTGATGCTCGAAAAATTAATGAATTAATAATTTAATAGTAAAGCCTATTTAGTTCAATATACGATAATACATTTTTAGGGACCAAATATTTAATACTTTTTCCTTCTTTAATCCACTTTCTGATTTCAGTTGAACTTATCTCAATGACTGGATTGTTTAAAAAAAGAATTCTTTCCAAATATTCTGTTGGAAGATATTTGTCCGTTTTGCTTTCTTTAAATGGAATACTTCGATTTGCAACGACAAGAGTTGAATTGTTTAATATTATTTCCCAATTTTTCCATTTTTTGAAATCTATTAATTGGTCTTGGCCTATTAATAAAAACAGTGTATCATTGGGGTATTTTTTTTTGAAGTACAGTATTGTTTCGAATGTGTAAGAAATGCCCTGTTTTGTTATTTCATAGTCATCGATAGAGAATTTTGGATTGTCTTGAATAGATAACTTTATCAATTCTAATCTTTGCGAATCGGACAATAGTTCAGAATTGTGAGATTTGAAAGGTGAGATGTGATTGGGAACAAAAAAGCATACGTCTAAATTTAAATCCTGTGTGAAACATTGTGCAACGATAAGATGACCATTGTGTATCGGATTGAACGAACCACCAAAAATGCCTATTCTTCTGGGATTATCCATTGTTCTCGATGGTATCGATTATTCTTAGTATTTCATGCCAAGAAGTTGCAACAAAATCGGCTTTTGTATGGAATTCACTTTCTTCGTTTAGAAAGTCGAGGTGGTTAGCGATTAATCTTATAGCTTTCATATTTAGATTTTTAGCTCCGTCGATGTCTGTTTCTTCAATGTCGCCTATGTGGATTGCATTTTTCGGTGAGCAATCCATTTCGTTTAAAATTTTTAAGTATGCTTTCGGATGAGGTTTCGCAACTCCAGTTTCATTAGAAAAACTAAAAGTTGTAAAATACTCCAATATTGAAAATCTTTTCATCAATTGGCGAAGAACCGAGCCGGGGGAAAATCCGGTATCGGAAATAATCCCTAATTGGTATTTTCGAGATAATTTTTCGATAACTTCCTTGGCCCCATCGAGTAGATTCGGGGGGAAATCGAGAATAGAGTTTTCAAAAGTCCGAACGACTTTCGAAATTAGTTTCTTATTTTTGGGAGCTTCGAAATAGTTCCAAAAGAACATTACAGACTCGTAAGTCGAAAGCGTCCTTTGTTCATTTTTCCAAATTCCGTTAAAGTATTCCCAAGCATCTTGCATAGACTTTTGGTAAAGTTCCTCTGTAATTTCGAGACCCAGTGTCTCGAAAGCACTTCTTAAAGTTTTTAGTCGATGCTCATTTCTTTCTATTCCATTGGAAGAATCGAAAATTGTATTCCAGAAATCTACGGTTACGACTTTCAACTTTTTGCACATAAATATTTTAATTTTGTATGGATTAACATTGACAAACTAATAATATTTTTTCTTTAAACAAAAGTTTATAGTATGTTGAATATTGACAACGAATTAAGAACTTCCGAGAAAGCAAATTTTGGGCTCCCCGAAAAAATAAAAAGTTTACCTACAAACCCCGGAGTTTACATTTACAAGAACGACAAAGGAAAAATTATTTATATTGGGAAAGCAATTAATTTAAGGAATCGTGTTCGCTCCTATTTCCAAAGTGGCAAAAACTTCGATGCTAAAACCAAATCGCTTGTTAACCAGATTTCTGATTTAGAATTCATTGTTACCAACACCGAAGCCGAAGCTCTGATTCTCGAAGACACACTCATCAAAGAACACAAGCCCCGTTACAACATCCTTTTAAGAGACGATAAAACATATCCGTATATAAGAATTACTAATGAAGAATTCCCCAGAATTTTTCCAACAAGAAAAATTGTTCGCGATGGTTCGAAATACTTTGGGCCTTACACTGATGTAAAGAATATGAAGCGAATTTTGAGAGTTGTTCAAAGTATTTTTAGGATAAGAACTTGTAAACTTAAATTAACAGAAGACAGTATACAGCGAGGAAAGTTTAAACTATGTTTGGATTATCAAATCAAAAAATGCGATGGACCTTGCGAAGCAAAAATTGTGTTGGATGAATATCTTTCAAACGTTTACAATGCAATCCAAGTGATTAATGGCAAAACCATTGAAGTCGAAAAAAATCTATTGCGAAAAATGGAAACACTTGCCGAAGAGCTAAAATTTGAACAAGCAGCATATTTCAGGAATCAATACCTACTTTTGCGGGACTATTCTGCAAATCAAAGGATTGTTACGCTCGAAAAGATTGACCGCGACGTTTTTGCAATTGCGAAAGAAGGCGATTTTATTTGCTCGTTGGTCTTAAAAATACGTGAAGGTAAGTTAATTGGCAAACGCCACTTTTTCCTTGAAAACGATTCAAACATTCCCGAAAATAAAATCCTTCAATTAACACTTGAAAGATGGTATCTTGAATCGGAATTTATCCCAGATGAGATTTTCCTACCTTTTGAGCCTGTGGATAAAGAATTCATCGAGATGTATTTGAAAGAAAAAAAAGGTAGGAATGTGTCGATACAAATTCCAAAGGTTGGAGATAAGAAGAAAATTGTTCAACTTGCTTTCGAAAATGCACAGGCTCAATTGAAAGAATATCTTCTTGCAACTTCGAAGAAGGACTCGGAGTTACCCAAGAAAATTTTGCAAATGCAGAAAGATCTTGGATTACCTAAACCTCCACGGAAAATCGAATGCTTCGATAATTCCCACATACAAGGTTCGGAATTAGTTTCCTCTCTTGTTGTGTTCAAAGATGCGAAGCCTTTGAAAAGTGAATATAGAAAATTTAAGATTAAAACTGTTGGAAAAAATGATGATTTCGCTGCGATGAAAGAGTCGGTTCAAAGAAGATATAAAAGGCTATTAGAAGAAGGGAAAGAACTTCCCGATCTTGTTATTATTGATGGAGGAAAAGGGCAATTGAATATAGCTTTGGAGGTCTTCCGTGAATTAAAAATTGAAAACAAAGTTCCTTTGATTTCGATTGCAAAGCGTTTGGAAGAGATTTTTTCACCATTTCGAGACGAGCCATTAATGTTGGCGAGAAGTTCAGTAACGCTTCAACTCGTTCAACAAATTCGGGACGAAACACATCGCTTCGCTATTGCATATCATAGAAAGCTCCGGAAAAAAAGGACAATTGATAGTAAACTATTGCAGATTAAGGGCGTTGGTCCGAAAACTATGCAAAAGCTTCTTATTGCCTTTGGTTCAATAACAGAAATCAGGAGAAAAAAAGTTGAGGAAATTTCTGGAATTGTTGGTAAATCGAAGGCTCAACTAATCGTTGCTGCTCTTAAAGGTATAGAAAAAAGAGATTAGATTTTAGCCCTCGATAAAATTTCTACCAATCTTTCGAATTCTTGCTGATTGTAAAACTCAATAATTAAGCGTCCTTTGTTATTATTGTGTTCAATTGTAACCTTGGTTCCGAGCGAACGCATCAATTCGTTTTGAATTGCAATGAGGCTCTCGTCTTTGCGGATTGGTTTAGATTTCTGCTTGGAATTCATTGTTTTCTTTAATTTCCAATTAGAAATCGTTTGCTCAGTTTGTCGGACCGTGAGACCTTCCGTTTTGATTTTTTCCCATACTTGTTTCATAGCAGTAGAATCCGGAAGAGAAAGCAAAGCTTTTGCGTGTCCTAAATTTATTTCTTCCTTTTTTAAACTATCTTGAATAGAGATTGGCAGTTTAAGCAAACGCAAAATATTAGTTATTGTCGAGCGATCTTTTCCAACGCGTTTAGCAATTTCTTCTTGTGTTAGATGACATTCTTCAACAAGTTTTTTGTACCCATTTGCTAAATCGATAGGATTTAAATCTTCGCGCTGAACATTTTCGATTATTGCGAGTTCAAGCAGTTTGTAATCGTCGTCAAATCGAATAATATATGCTGGTATTGTCCTAAGACCCGCTTTCAAAGCTGCTCTTGTCCTTCTTTCCCCGGCGATAAGTTGAAAACCGAAGTCTGTTGCACGAACAGTTATGGGCTGGATAAGACCATTTTCTTTGATTGAGCGTGAAAGTTCTTCTAATGCATCTTTGTCCCATTCTTTTCTTGGCTGATATGGATTGAAAGCGATTTTTTCAATATCTATTTCTGCAAAAATATTGGAAATATTTTCCTTGAAATGAATCCCTTCGGAGGTGATATCAATTTGCGAAGGGATTAATGAGCTTAATCCTTTCCCCAAACCAAATTGCGTTTTGTCCTTTGCCATCCTTCAATAATTTTTAATAGTTTAGCGAGAACAATAAAAAATCATCGAGCAAAATTAAGAATTATTTTTTAATATCTCTTGTGCAAGCTCAAAATAATTTTTACTACCAACACTATTTGCATCGTATAAAATTACTGGCTTGCCATGACTTGGTGCTTCCGAAAGTCTAACATTCCGGTTGATAACAGTTTTGAAAGCTTTTTTCCCAAATAAATTCCATACCTCGTTTGCAACTTGGTGCGAAAGCCTTAAACGCGAATCGAACATAGTGAGCAAAACCCCTTCGATTTCCAAATTTGGATTGAGTCCCATTCGAACAATATAGATTGTATTTAATAGTTTGCTTAACCCTTCTAGTGCATAATACTCGCATTGGACGGGGATTAATACAGAATTTGCAGAAGTTAATGCATTAACTGTGAGTAATCCCAAAGACGGGGGACAATCGATAATAATGAAATCGAAGTTATTTTGAATCTGTTCAAGTTTATTGCGAAGAATCTTTTCTCGTTCCTGTTGGTTAACAAGTTCGATTTCGGCACCGACTAAATTGATATTCGAAGGTAAAAGGAATAAATTTTCTAAGTCGGTTCGCAGAATAGCGTTTTCAATTTGAATTGCGTCAATTAATACTTCATATATTGAATTCGATAACTTACTTCCTTCGAATCCAAGTCCGTTTGTTGCATTTCCCTGTGGGTCAATATCAGTTAGTAGGATTTTTTTCCCAAAAGAGGTTAATGAAGCAGAAAGATTGATTGCTGTTGTTGTTTTTCCGACACCACCTTTTTGATTCGCGATGGCAATTTTTTTAGTCATATAAGTTTATCTTTTAAAAAATAGAAGAAAAAAGCATTTAATACGAGTGAATGCGTTATTTTTTGTTCCTTAATCAATTGTTTAATTTGAGCAATTGGCACGAGTTTAATCGAGATATCCTCGTTTGAATCAAGTTGTTGCTTAAATTTTTGTGAAACTCCCTCCCAAAGGAACGAATAGCAGGTATTGGTTAAAAATGCTGGATTCGGATGATTCGAGCCAAGTAAAACAGGTAAAGAATCGGAATGATAACCCGTTTCTTCGATACATTCGCGCATAGAAGCTTCAATTGGATTCTCGTTTCCATCGACCAATCCTCCGGGGATTTCCAAGGTAATTTGGTCAATTCCGTGGCGGTATTGTTCTATCATTACAACTTGGTCATCGTTGGTTATTGGAATAATATTAACCCAATTTTTGGAATTTAGAACAATAAACCTTGATAAGCGATTTGTAAGTGGATTTTTACGAATAATCCACTCAGCTTTGAAAATTTTTAAATCGAAATCGCTTTCAACGCCGAGCGTTTCCCATTTCTTTAAATTCATTTAAAAAATTAATTTTAAGCAAACTCAAATTTACGACTTTATCCATAAAATTCGATTGTAAAATTTATGTTGTTCTTGAAAAATGAGTAAAAGTATATTGAGTTAAATTTGGCAAAGTGGATTACTTTCAGAATCTGTTGCAAACGACGATGGAATTTTGACTTCGGTTTTGAGTAATTTTGTAGATTATGTTTGTTTTTTAGCTTATGAATGGCACAATTTAGTTTGAATGCTTTTGATGTTGCAATAATAATTGCATATTTTACAATAATTTTAATAATTGGTGTATTATCGGCTAAATCCATTCGCAAAGGTAGCGATTCCGATACTACTAATGATTTTATTTTAGCTGGTAGAAAAGTAACCTTACCATTTTTTGTTGCTTCCTTGGTAGCAACATGGTATGGAAATATTTTGGGAATAGGGGAATTCGTTTATAGCAAAGGGCTGGTAGCGTGGTTTTGTTTTGGAATAGTGTATTATATTTCCGCATTTTTTTATGCGGTGTTTGTTGCTTCGAACGTGAGAAACTCAGTCTTTCAATCAATTCCCGAGCAAATAGCTGCTAAATTTGGTGAACGTTCTCGGGTGATTTCCTCAATTATTATTCTTTTCATTACATTCCCGGCTGTATATGTATTGATGGTAGGAATTCTGTTTCAAATGTTTACTGGATTCAACTTTATAGCTTCTATTATTTTAGGGACAGCGATAAGCATAATTTATTTATCTTTCGGAGGTTTTCGCTCGAATATCGCGACTAATACGATGCAATTTATATTAATGTATACTGGTTTTGGAACTCTACTTTACTACTCTTTAAAATTTATAAATTTCGACATTTCGGTTATAAACAACCTACCAGTTTCCCACAAACAGTTCTTCGGTGGGGAATCTTGGCAATATATTTTGTCTTGGTTCCTTATTTCATTGCAAACATTTGTCGACCCTAGTTTTTACCAGCGATGTTCAACTACAAAGTCAACAAGAATTGCACAAAGAGGCATTTTGATTTCAATAATTTTCTGGTTTATTTTCGATTCATTAACGATTATGTGTGGTCTTATTGCTAAAGCAAAATTTCCGGGAATCGAGCCAATCTTGGCATACCCTACGCTGTCCAACAATGTTTTACCACACATATTGAAAGGTTTATTTATTGTCTCTATGCTTGCAACTATAATTTCAACAATGGATAGTTATAGCTTTCTCTCGGGTTTAATTATTGGCAAGGAGCTTCTATCGAAAATCGACATATTTAAAAAACTAACTTTAACAAATCGAGTGAGAATTGGGATTATAGTCTCTTGTATATTTGCAATTTATATTGCAGTTTTGATACCTTCGGCTATCGATATTATTTACAAAACTTCTTCAATTGTCGTCCCAGCTTTGCTTATCCCTCTTTTAGCAAGTTACACCAATAAGAAAATATTTACTAATACCCAAGCGAATTCATTAATGGTTTTATCGTCGGTTGCAACAATATCTTTCGTTATTGCAAAGGAATATGTAAAAAACGGTTCCAATAGTTTATTCTATTTTTTAAATATGGAACCTATGGTTTTTGGGATTCTTATTTCGCTGTTACTATCTTTAATATTCTTAACGAAAACTAGGGAATAAGTTGGTTTTACCACCACCATTCTGGTTTAGCTTGTCGAAGCATCAATTCTTCAAGGGCTTTTTTTGGTTCAAGCTCCTCGAAAAGCACTCGATATACTTTCTCGATAATTGGAAGTTCTACGTTGTATTTTTGCCCAAGATTATATCCCGAAACGGCAGTGTCCACACCTTCGGCAACGGAATCCATTGATAGAATTACAGCCCGAATTTTTTTGCCCTTTCCAATTTCTTCTCCAACATATCGGTTTCTACTGTAACGACTATTACAGGTTACGATTAAATCTCCTAATCCTGACAAACCGGAAAAAGTAAGTGGATTAGCTCCGAGTGCTTTTCCAAGTCGAGTTATTTCTGCGAGTCCACGAGTAATCAGTGCTGCCTTCGGGTTATCTCCAAGAGCCAAACCATCAATAATTCCTGCTGCAATCGCGATTACATTTTTCAGTGCACCTCCTAACTCACAACCAATAACATCGGTGGATGTATAAACTCTGAAGTAGTTATTCGAAAAAATTTGTTGAATTAAGTTCGAGATTTCTATGTCGTCCGAAGCACAAACAACAGCAGTCGGGACACGCCGGGCAACTTCTTCGGCGTGGCTGGGCCCTGTAACTATTGCATATCTATAATCTGGAATTTTTATAATATTTTGTAATAACTGAGATATTCTTAAAAGCGTGTGTTTTTCGATACCTTTAGCGACGTTAACGATTATTTTGTTGCTAAAGTCAAAATTATATTTTTGAATGGTTTCTCGAATGTATTGGGTAGGAATTGCCATCACAATAATTGAGCAATCAGATAATGCATAAGGATCTTGTGTCCAGATAATAGATGGATGTAGATTAATACCATGTAAATATTTATCATTTATTTTCTTCTCATTAATTTCGTTAACAAGAATGACTTCGTGGGACCAAACTACAATTTGATAGCCATTGTTGGAAAGAAGATTTGCGATAGCCGTTGCCCAAGCTCCAATCCCAAGAATACCAATTTTATGTTGGATAGTAGTCATTTTTTAAACTTAATTAAATGAAACTTTTCGAATTTATTTTCGGTACCTTTTAATAAACGCTTAATGTTTTGCCTATGGGTAAATGTTACCAATATAAATAACACAAAAGAAAATGCAACCAAAATTACGAAATTATCATACTCAAATCTGAAAATATAGTGTCGAATTGATATGATTACGGGAAACATAAAAGATGCCAAAAGAGAGCCAAGCGAAACGTAGCCCGAAGATAAGAATGTTAAAATAAATATAGAAGTAGCAACCAACAATTCTAATGGAGCAATTCCCAGAAGCATACCCAATGCTGTATTGATGCCTTTGCCTCCTTTAAACGAAACGAAAATCGACCAGACGTGTCCTGCGACTGCAAAAATACCTACTAGAAACTTAGCACCAACTATTCCGCCGAAGTATTGTAGTGTATGGGTAGAAACATTTTCGCATATTAGTGGTGTTACAATAGCAACGGGAATAAATCCTTTTATTATATCCACAACTTGAACTAAGATACCCCAAAAGGTTCCTAATTCTCGAAAGGTATTCGTACTTCCCATATTGCCGCTTCCACGTGTTCGAATATCAAAACCAAAAAAAGTTTTACTAACGATGACAGCTGTTGGAAACGAACCTACAAAATACCCTACAGCCAGCAAAAATGCTAACCAAAGCATAAGTTGAACTTTTAACCAAATTCAAAATTATAAAATTTAAAATATCCAATATGCCTTGCCGTCGAAAAGAATGCTATGGAACGGATAGTTAAATATTCTCGCATCTTTTTTTTGTGGTGGATTACTTTTGTATTTCTTTTTTCGAACTTTGAATTTTTGCATTCCCACAGATTAAAAATTTCAATTCCCACTAATAATCAATATACTATAACACAATTCCATAAAAGTATTCAAAACATTTTTTCTGGATTACATACCTGTTTGATTGAAACGTTTATTAAAACGCTACAATTTGGCTTTTTCTTTGACGATCTGGAATTATTCTTTGAAACCGTCATATCGAACTATAACATTAATTTGCTTAAATTTTCTTTAGCTCAGCACCAAATCCAATTACCAATTCCACGTAGCCCCCCATCTGTTTAAATTTTTTGTTTTTTAAATTATCATTCGACATAGAGATTTCGAAATATTTCGAAAGAAATAAATTTAGTTATGTTTAAATTTTAGAGGGCAATATGAAAACAAAAATTTTTTATGTTTCAATTATTTTAATTTCGATATTTCTGACATTTACCTGCAAAGAAAAGTCGACAATAACAAATTCAGTGGAGCATACCGAAGCAATAGGTATGGTGATTTACTACAATGGGAACCCATTCCTGCGAGTCAAGAATGGAAAGATAGATTCAACCATTTCAAAGGAATTTAGCTTAAAACTTAACCAAACACTTACTCCGCTAGAAATAAAATTTATAGCCGAAGGAGGAGACGAAATTATTCCGGAAGAGAGCGAAAAAAATCTTGGCTGGATTATTGACGACACAACAATTGCCGAATTGACACTGCTCCCTGCCGAAAAGTGGAAATTTCAGGCAACAGGGGAAAAAATAGGCTCGACTTTAATAGAATTTAGATTGAATCATATTGACCATCCTGATTTCAAAACTCCTAAAATCCCATTAGTAGTGCTTGAATAGGTAAATATTGATTTTGTTAGGGCTTTATTACTATGAATTACAACATCTGTATGAGGATAATGAAACCAATACATATATTTTCCTTGTTCATTTTGCTTTGTAGCTTTGGAGCATTAGCAAAAAATTTGAGAATAGAAGGATACATATACGAAGAGGAAAGTAAAGCCCCAATCGAAAAAGCAAGTATCAGAGTTTATTTTGATAAGCAAATACTTCAAACTCTTAATTCAGATTCAGTAGGGCATTTTGCTTTTGAATTTGCACCTGGTAATTTTGAAGGTAAATCTTTTACGTTTGAGTTTTTTAAACAAGGCTATTACAAAAAGGTATTAGAGGTTCATACCGATACACTAAAAGAAATTCGTGAATCCCTTGTCCGTATAAACTATCAACTTAACCCATTAGAAGTAATTGCAACAAAAAGCCCAAATTATACGGCTATACTTCATAAGTATGATTACAACATCGAAGGAAGTGAACTTCAACGGAAAATTAGCTCGACATTGGGTATGACCTTACAAAATGAACTTGATGTATTTATCCATT
Source organism: Ignavibacteria bacterium (assembly GCA_037445895.1). GTDB lineage: Bacteria > Bacteroidota > Ignavibacteria > Kapaibacteriales > UBA2268 > JBBIJO01. The sequence goes on from JBBIJO010000001.1 coordinate 45,671, forward strand.
CGATGGGAACTGCAACAACTAAGCCTTCTTTCCGCGGCTTGAGCCCGCAATATTTCAAAGTTTATGAGAACGACTTACCAATCAAAGATTTGTCTTTTACTGCACCGGACCATGCTATTGCAGTTGACCCAAATTCATATAGCAAAATCGAAATTTTACGTGGACCTAGAACCTTGTTGTATAATCAAACTCCAATTGGGGAAATAGTCAATCTAAACAAGCGAGATTATTTGATTGAGAAATTTAATAATCTTTCTGCTGAAAGTAGTTTTCTTTTCGAATCAGTTAATATTGCAAAAAACATTTCATTGAAGACCGAAATTCCCATATACGACTTTTTTGCTACCGGGGATTTTGAATATAAAAATGCCAAAAATTTATATTCTGCGAAAGGTCTAATACCCAATACGTATTTCAAAAGTTTAAATGGAAATGGGGGCATTGGATATCGTTCTCCCGATTTTTCTCTCTATACCTTTGGTTCATTGTATTCGTCGGATTATGGGGTTCCGGGCGGTTTCGTTGGAGCTCATCCCAACGGCATAGACATTTCGCTCGAACGAAATACACAGTCTATTAAAAGCTTAATTCATACTCATTCTTTTGTCGATAATATAGTTATTAATTTTAATAGAACTTATTATCACCATACTGAATATGAGAAAGCAGGAGCAATTGGAGCAGAATTTTTATTGAGAAACTATTACGGTAATGTTAATGTAAGTTTAGGGGAATTTTCTTTGTTTAATGAAATGGTTGTTGGTTCTTCCATAGAAATTGCCAATCAAAAATATGGAGGATATGTTTTCACTCCCAATTCAATATTCAGTAACTTTTCTATTTATTTCTATCAAAGTTTTGAGCTTGGTAAACATTCGATTGAGCTTTCGAGTCGTTTTACTCATTCTTACATTGACCCACAGGATGAATTCAAGTTTCCAAAGAATTCCCCAAGTAATCGTGTCTTCAACGCTTTTTCCTTTTCAGTGTTAGTGATGCATTATATAAATAAGGAGATTTCTATTGGGTTGAATATCGCACGAAGCGAAAGAGCACCCACAATTGAAGAGCTATATTCAAACGGCCCCCATCTTGCAGGGTATTCTTATGAAATTGGGAATAAGGACTTAAAATCTGAATTAGGTTATTCGATGGAGTTCTCCGCAAATTACAATATCAATGAGCTAAATATTGGGATTTCTTTTTATGATAATGAGTTCCTCAATTACATTTTTCCTATAAATACAGGAAAGATAAACTACAGCCAATTGCTACCAATCTATCAAATTAGCAATACTAAAGCAAGAATTTATGGGGGCTCTTTTAAATTTTCTTATGAATTTATAAGAGATTTCAAAGCGAACTTATCGATGAGTTATTCGCGTGGATATAATTTAAGCGAGCGCAAAAATCTTCCGATGATGCCACCTTTGAAAGGAAAATTCGAGATAAACTATTCGAGAGCAAAATTTTCGGTTGCATTTTCAAGTGATTTTACTGCTCGCCAAAAGTTCTTAGGCGATTTCGAAACTGAGACTTCTGGATATGCTATTTTTTCGTTTTATTTTAGGTATCTAAGCGAAATATGGAACAAACCTTTGTCTATCAACTTTGCTATCGAAAACTTGACAAATCAACTATATTATAATCATTTGTCGAGAATTAAATCAATATTTCCCGAGGCTGGAAGAAACATAAAAATTTCAATAAACTTTTTTTATTAGAAAAAGCGTTTCTACGCCGATTTTGCAATTAGATTTCTAATTTCGTTCAATATTATGATACTTCGCATACGCTGTTGCATCCAAAGGGATTTCGACAACACATTCAACACAAACACCTTTTTCATTTACTGTAAAAATTTTTAATTTAGATTTTCTTTAATCTGGAGAAGTGATGAAAATTGTTATCACCGATGGAATTGACAAAAAAGGGGAAGGAATTCTCCGAAATGCTGGTTTTGAATTAACAATTCAAAAATTTTTACCAGAAGAACTAATCGAACAAATTGCTGAGTATGATGCCATAATCGTTCGTTCTGCAACAAAAGTAACGAAGGAAGTAATTGAATCAGGGAAAAAACTGAAAGTTATTGCTCGTGGTGGTGTTGGGCTCGATAATATTGATGTTCAATACGCAAAAAATAAAGGAATTATCGTTTTGAACACCCCTGGTGCATCTTCGATTTCCGTTGCTGAACTTGCTATTGCTCATATGTTTGCAGTTGCCCGATTTTTGAACCTCAGCAATATCGAAATGCGACAGGGAAAATGGCCTAAGAAAGAATATTCCAAAGGCTTTGAATTAACTGGAAAAACTCTTGGGATTATTGGGTTAGGCAATATAGGCAAGGAAGTTGCCAAACGAGCCATTGCTTTAGGAATGCAGGTAATAGCTTTCGATCTATTTGTTGCTACTACCGATTTGACTGTTCGACTTGTCCAAAAGGATGAATTGCTTGCGCAATCCGATATTATCTCCTTGCATCTACCAAAAATTAAAGGAGAACCACCAACAATTGGACGAGATGAATTTGCGAAAATGAAGAAGGGTGTCGTGTTGATAAACTGCGCTCGTGGCGGGGTAGTTTCCGAAAAGGATTTGCTCGAAGCATTAAACAATGGAATCGTCTCTGCTGCGGGGATTGATGTATTCGAAAGCGAACCACCAACCGAAGCCCAGATGGAATTAATTAATCATCCAAGAGTTTCGGTTACTCCTCATATAGGTGCATCGACTATTGAAGCACAAGAGCGTATCGGAGTCGAAATCTCGCACAAAGTTGTCGAAGCATTATCTCACTTCCAAAAGTAAAATTTGAAAGGAACAAAAATGCCGCTATTTAAACCATTTAGTGCATATAGGCCTAAACCGGAGTTCGCATCGAAAGTTGCTGCAAAGCCATACGATGTATTAAGTTCTGAAGAAGCACGTGAAGAAGCAAAGAATAATCCTTTATCTTTTCTACACGTCGGAAAACCAGAAATCGATTTAGACCCTACAATTGACTTATACGATTTAAGAGTTTATCAAAAAGGCAGAGAAAATCTTTTGAAATTGATTACCGATGGTATTTTAATCCAGGATTCGAAACCATATTTTTATGTATGGGCGCAAACTATGGGAACTCGAACACAAATTGGTTTAGTCGGGTGTGCCTCGGTCGAGGATTATTGGAACGACTTAATTAAAAAGCACGAAAAAACACGTAAAGATAAGGAAGAGGATCGTTGCAACCACGTTCGTGTAACAAATGCCCATACGGGTCCGATTTTTCTAACTTATCGAGATAATCATCAGATTAATTTTATTGTTGAAAATATCGTTTCGAACAATCCAATTTATGATTTCGTTTCCGAAGATAATGTTCGGCAAAGAGTATGGGTCGTTAGTAAAACAGAAACAATTCAGGAAATTCAAACTATTCTACAAAGGGTAGATTGCTTTTATGTTGCCGATGGGCACCATCGTTCCGCAGCAGCCGCTATCGTTGGTAAGGAACGGAAAGAAGCAAATCCCAATCATCAAGGCGACGAAGAATACAATTATTTCCTTTCTGTTTTATTTCCAGCAAGCCATCTAATGATTATGGATTATAATCGAGTTGTAAAAGATTTGAATGGTATGGTTCGCGATGATTTTCTTGCGAAGATTGCAGATGTATTTACAATTGAGCAAGTAGAATATCAATATAAACCAAGAGCAAAAGGGGAAATTGGAATGTATCTCGAAGATTCTTGGTATAGATTAGTTATCAAATCTGAGCTTTTAAATAATCTCGATGTGGTTGAAGGATTGGATATTTCAATCCTTCAAAACCACGTGTTGGCTCCAATTCTTGGGATTGACGATCCAAGAACATCGAAAAGGATAGATTTTGTAGGGGGAATTCGGGGTTTGGATGAACTGGAAAAACGTGTTAATAGCGGGGAAATGGCTGTTGCTTTCGCAATGTATCCAACCTCGATTAATGAGCTTATGGCGATTGCAGATGCCAATAAAATTATGCCACCAAAATCTACTTGGTTCGAACCGAAACTTAAAGATGGACTATTCATTCATTTCCTCGATTAAAATATCATTTCGTATTCAATAGTTTTATTAGGGCTGGTGAAAAACCAGCCCTTTTCGTTGGTTATTCAAATGATTACGAAAAAAAACGAAACTTGATAAAAGTGTTTTATATTATTTTATAGAGTTATTTATAGAGAAGAATCGACTATCATTAATAATAATAATAAATATTTTTTTTAATTTTGTAACGGTCCGTTGGGGGTGTTCGACTCTTTTGAGTCGGGCTGAGAGGATACTCCTGGAACCTGATCCGGGTAATACCGGCGTAGGAAAACGGTGGTTTAATTTAATTTTTTCCAGTTTTTATCCTCGAGCCTCCAAATGGATAGTTTGTTATGTTAAACTATTCGTATGGTGGCATTATGTTCAAACAAACCATTTTTCTGGTCTTAATAGTTTTTAGTTTTTCGGCTTTGTTTTCCGCCGAAGAGCAGAGCGATACATTGAAAAAGTTTAACCTTCCGAGCATTACTGTTACCTCGACTCGTGCAGCACGTTGGGAAAGTCCAATCCCTTTTTCAGAAATGTATTTCAAAAATGTAGAAAAAATATATACTACGCAAGACATTCCCCGATTACTAAGCGAACTTCCTTCGATAATTAGTTTCTCGCAAAGTGGCAACGATATTGGTTACTCAAACTTAACGATGCGTGGTTTCAACCAAAGGAGAATTTCTGTGATGATTAACGGAATCCCACAAAACGACCCCGAAGACCATAACGTTTACTGGATTGATTTTCCGGATTTTGCTCCAAACGTTCAGAATATTCAAGTTCAAAGAGGAGCCGGTTTCACAAATTATGGTTCACCATCAATTGGTGGTTCGATTAACCTCTCGACGGGAAACTTTTTGGACAAAAAGGGTGTGCGCGTTATGAGCGGTATTGGTTGTCAGGAGTTTGGATATGGCAACGCAACCAAATTACATCCGAATGTTAGCAAATATGCCGTGGAATTTTCTTCCGGTCTAGTCGATAATTATGCCTTTTATGGTCGCCTTTCAAAAATTAATTCTCTTGGCTATCGCGACCATTCATTTGCATTTTTGAATAGTTACTTTTTCAGTGCTGTAAGATTCGACGAAAACTTTTCGACGCAAATAAACGTGTTTGGAGGTCCTTTGAACGATGGGTTAGTCTATAACGGATTGCCAAAAGAATATATAAAGGATTTTCGAAAAAGAAGATTAAATCTAAGTTATTGGGGTTATACGGGCAGTGGGGACAGTGTGGCATATAGTGGTGTTCGTAGGAAACAAGAAGTAGAAGAATTTTCTCAGCCTCATTATGAAATATTAAATGAATGGCAAATAGCACCAAATTTACGATTCCTTTCTGCTTTATTCTATTACACTGGCGATGGGTATTTTGACTACGATGGCTCTTGGGCAGATACAACTATGCTTCGGATTACTTACGAAAATGGATTTGCACCACAACAGAATCCTACGGGAACTATTATACGAGCGTTTGTTGGAAACAAACAAGGTGGTTGGATTCCGAGGATAATTTGGAGTCACGGCCAGAATGAATTAACTGCTGGCCTAGAAATTCGTATTCATCGTTCAGACCATTGGGGGAAAATCCGATATGCTGAATATTTACCGGAAAATTTCGACCCAGATTACAAATTTTATAGTAATAATGGGATTCGCGACATATTTTCGGCTTTTGCAAGAGAAAAACTAAACTTGTCCGAAAAACTAGATGTTTTCTTCGAAGGACAACTTGTTTATCAACGATATGCTATTACGGATGAAAAGGCAGGGAATAAATATGTTACCTATACCGATATTAATGGCGCCAAAGTCAGCGGCGAAGGAAATATATTCGATATCAAATATTGGTTTTTCAATCCCAGGCTTGGTGTTAATTATAACTACGAGGAAAACTTGAACTTATACGGCTTTGTTGCATATTCTTCTCGTGAACCTCGAATGCATAACTTGTATAGAGCCGAAGATGCATACTTTGGAGCTAAACCACAATTTGAATTTAAGCAAGATACTGCTGGAAATGTTTCTTATGATTTTTCTAAACCAATTGCTAAACCTGAAAAATTGCTCGACATCGAAATAGGTGCTAATTTCAAATTATTCGAGGCGTTAGAATGTGATCTGGGTTTTTACTTTATGGATTACACAGATGAACTTGTAAAAACTGGTCGTCTCGATATTTTTGGTAATCCGATTGAGGAAAATGTTCCAAAGTCTCGCCACATAGGTGCCGAAATTCAATTGAATTGGAAAATTATCGACAATGAATTTGGCAGGATTGATTTTTCGGGGAATGCCACTCTTTCCAACAATCGAATCGTTAACTACAATTTTATTAACTACCAAGATTCAGTCGTTTCATTTAAAGGTAATCCAATTTCCGGATTCCCAGATTTTATGGGTAATCTGAGGATTTCATACGCATATAAGAATTTCTTTGTTTCTATTTTGGGACAATATGTTGGTGATTTCCGCACTGACAATTATGGAGATTTGCTCAACAATAATCAAGACTTAATCAGTCATATGAAGTATTTGGGTGATTATTACAAAGACAATCGAGTCGACTCATATTTTGTAACAAATCTTGATGTTAATTATACGTTTTATAATCTAGGACTTGCTAAATCGTTGCGGGTCCAACTGCAAATAAAAAATCTTTTTAATAGGCTATATGCAGCGGGAGGCGAAGGAAAGGAATTTTTCCCAGCAGCAGAGCGCAATTTCTTTTTAGGATTGGAGGTAGGTTTTTAGAAAAGAAGTGAGAAGTATAGCAAATTCGTAGATACAACCCACGGGGCAATCCGTGGGTTGTATCTTTTCAATCAATTAAAGGAACCATTCAATACCTAGCGTAACATTCATAGTTCCAATTAAAAACCTAACCGGGTCTAATTGGAGTTCAAATCCTTTAACTCCGCCATAAATTCCCATCGAAGATAACGGGAACCATTCGGAGCCAAAAAATACTACAAATTTAGTATGGGTTTCTGTTAGTCTATTCCATTTTTGAGCAAAAACATCGTAGGTTGGAATCGATATAGTCGAAACTAAAAATTGCCCTTTTAAATATGGGAAAAAGCTTTTGACACGTATACTCGAAAGAAAATACTTCACATAGGGTCCAAAGTTAAGAAAAGTTGAGCTTCCAGAACCTTGGGCTCCCCCATCGAAATACAATCCAAAATTTACACCTAGATGAACATCGTAATTCATTGCATACGATAAGGTGCCTCCATAAAGAATATCGGGACTTTGAAGTTCAACACCAACACCGAATGATTCGAATGGCATTTTTAATTTTGTCTCTTGTGAAAAAGATGCCAAAGAAGATAGAAACAGGATAAAAGCCACAATAGAAACACACTTTTTCATAAATAACCTCAAATATAATAACACATACAAAACAAAAATAAAAAAACTTCGTAAAGCTACAAAATGCTACACAAAGTATTTTGATATTATTTGTTATTTTGTTAATTTTGTATTTCGTTTAGATTGTGAATGCTTTGGGGCCCATAGCTCAGTTGGGAGAGCGCTTGAATGGCATTCAAGAGGTCAGGAGTTCGAACCTCCTTGGGTCCACAAAATTGGGGTCGTAGCTCAGCTTGGTTAGAGCGCCAGTCTGTCACACTGGAGGTCGCGAGTTCGAGCCTCGTCGGCCCCGCAAAAGGAACAAAGAGACGCAAGAAATTGCGTCTCTTTGTTGCATTAATTTGTTTAGAAGTATCCACAAATTTATATTGTTATATTGCCAACTCAGAATTTAGCTTAAAGGGAAAATAACAAATGTTGCAAAATCCCAAAGTGAATGCGATATTATTACGGGGATAAGGGATTTATATCGGTAGAAAAGGAACCCCCAAAATATCCCACAAACAAAGGCGGCGACCAAAAGCATTAGATTAAATGCCCAAATATGAACAAATGTATAAAGTAGGGTAGAGATAATAATTGAGTGGGTAGGTTTAACAAGCTTGATATAAATTTGATTTTGAATGAATCCTCGCCAAAAGATTTCTTCGGCTGGCCCAATTAATAAAAGCAAGAGAATAGAAATTAAAAATAGAGAAGTTCCTTCTTTTGTAGAATAAACGTTTGTGATTTCTTGTTGTGCAAATCCCCAAAGACTTGTCGAAATCGAGTGTCCAACAAAAAAGAGTAAATAAAGAAAAACTGCCGATAGAATCCCAATCCAAATATGCTTAATTTCAAATCGAAACAAAAGCCTTAGCTGGGTCCGATTTACAAAAAAAGTGTAAAGAATTAATATTGAGGTTGCAACAGACATTACAGCCCAGAAATTAACTCTCTGAGCTGTAATTGGGGAAAACATTAAGAACCAAAAGAATAGTGCGATTGCAAAACCTATCGAAAGTTTAGTCATAATAATCCTGTGAGCAGAATTCCAACCGTAAACAATAGCCCGAACATTAAATGCAGTTGCGCAGTCTTTACGTCGAGCATAGCGATTGAGCCTAAATTATCGGTTTTTGCCGAAGCAAATTCACGGGCATTTTTCAATGCAATTGGAAAACTGAGTAATACCAAAAGAGCCCACAACTTTATTAAGCCTAAGAGGACAAAAGCAATGACTAATAAATATGCTCCAAATACAAGAAAATAGTATTCGAATTTTGCTCCGCCAAGTCCTAAAATCATAGGCAAAGTCTTAATTTTTGCTCGAGCGTCGTTATAGATGTCCCGTGTGTTGTTTGCATGAAGAATCGCAACAACGAGGAACCCAATAGGAAGCGAGAGAATAACGATTGATAATGGATAGGTTCCCGTCAACGAAAAATAGCTTCCAATAATAAGTAAAGGACCAAATGCTATAAAAACAGCGATGTCGCCGAGCGCAATATATTTTAAACCTTTGCGCGTCAAAGTGTAAAATAAGCCACAAAAGAGACCGCCTAAACCCATCAGTAAGACTTCGTAGCCTCGCACATAAACAAGTATTAGTCCAAGGGCAAAGCCAGTTGCGAACGATATCAGTCCAGCATTGAGAACATTCCGAGGGGGAAGAAGATTTCCAACAAGAACCCTACTTCCACCGAATGTGTCCTTTGCATCAACCCCGAATTTAAAATCGAAGTAATCAGAAACAAGGTTTGCACCTATGTGGAAAAGTAAAGCACCTATCAATACAATAGGTAGTAAAGCCCATATTACTTCGCCGGTGTGGAAAGAATTTGCAGATACAGCTGCAAATAGCACTGGAATTATCGAAGCGGTGAACGAAAATGGACGTGTTGCTTGAAACCACAATTTCAACTTACTGGTTTTTGGTTCCATAACTTCCTCATACTTGTTGAACAATGCAATTATATTAAAGATCAAATTTACTCAAATTTTCGGGAACCATTGGGCTGATAAACATAACGAAAAGTATAATACCTCGATAAATGTGTGAACGGGTCGATGTTCTCAGGATTCCCTTTCCAATAGCTTATAATTTGCAACTTAGCATATTTTCCATCGGCGGTTCGGATTACAATGACAACGCCCGGTATAGCCGAAACAATGTATGTTTGTGGGTCGTAATGATACCAACCATTGTCCGAACCAGTTGGAATTGCTAATTTTGTTAAAGATTCTTCAATTTGATATCCGGATTCTGGTGCTTCTTTCAGACTAGCAAAATCGGTTTGAGTTAACACGATTGCGCCGCCATTACCGGGTCCACGAACACCGCTATTTGTAATAATGGTAGTTCCTGCAAATCCAATATCCCATTTTGTTGAATTTGAGTCTGCAGTTGAGACGATGGAGCTATCGCTCAGTCGAAATAAAGTAAATGTGCCTTTCTTGCCTGTATCAGCAGGTAAGTCATAGATTGTTATAGCTTTTACTTCATTGGTTGGAGGCTGATTTGTATTGTCTTCGCTTTTCGAGCAAGCAAAAAGAGCCAAAGAGAGTGCAATTGCGAAGATTTCGAGAGATGTTTTCATATGATTACCTTGAATTATTGTTGAACATAATTGAAACTAACTGACAAAGTAAAGGTTCTTCCTGGGTTCGTTGACAAAAGCCTAATATCCTTTTTGTCGAAAATATTGTTGACTGCTAAATTTATTGAAAATAATTTTGCGATAGATTTCGAAATACTAAAGTTTACCATACCGTATCCAGGCACATATTCTCTTGAATCGTCGAGAATAGCATTCCCATTCATATCTTTATAGCCATACTTATCGAAAATACTTAATCGGATGGATGCATATAATCCAATGTTTGTATTATTATATGCTAACCTAATATTTCCAGAATGCTTTGGGCGGTAGAATAAACCACCATATTCGGAAAGTTCTACAGCTCGGTCGAAGCCACTTTCATCACGTTTGAAAATTTTTTTACTTTTAATTTTATCAATTATATCAATATCGCCAGTTTCTAAATACTGATATGAGATGTTGAGTTTAAGATACCTTAAGAAGTTGAATTCCAGCGATGATTCCAGCCCTTGTGTGAATATTCGGTTGATGTTTCGGTATGTGTGTAACCTTTGCCCATTCGTTTTAATAGCAACGGGTAAAAAGTCAATTAGATTCGATATGTAGTTCCGAAAAATATTTAATTTAAGAAACAGAAAATCTTCGAAACGGAAATTCCCACCAAAATCGAATGAGACAGACTTCTCGGGTTTTAAAGTAGGGATACTATCGGGTGAAATCAACAATTCTGCAATTTGTCCCTGCTCTTGAAACTTAGCAATACCTTTTGCCACATAAGTAACACCGAATACGGAATATCCTGCCATTGGATTCGACCAGTCGAGGTATAATTCTTCGAAAGTTGGAGCTTTAAAGCCAGTTCCAATTGAACCCTTAATTGCTAATTCGGGAATGATTTCGTATGCAACCGCAAAGCGCGGACTAATTTGCGAAGGGTAGTCGCTATGTCTATCGAATCGGAAACTTGCTATTAAATTTAACTTGTCGAAAGGATAGAAATCATCTTGGAGATAGAAATAATACTGATGATTCCTTTTCTGACCATCGACAATTCTTATTGATTGGGCACTTTCGGTTTGGTAACCACCACCAACAGTAAAGTAATTAGTAATCGAGACGAGGTAGTTCGATTGTAATTCAAATTTCAATAGGTTCTGTGAAAAATAGTATTGGTCGAAAGGATTGTTATTCTTTACAAATTTGTCGTTTGTGTTTGTTGAAAAATACGAATAGTAGGAACGAAATTCGTAGTTAAAAGATTGATTAACAATATTTCGATACGTAATAGCAGAATTAATATCTTTAACATTGTTTATGCTCAAAATTGTATCGCTTTGCGAAGGAGAAGTCGTCGAATAGTTGTTCCTTTCATTGGCAAATTTCCCACGTATGGATAATTTAAAGCGTGACTTTTCCGTTACATTCCAGTAAGTCTCTCCTTGAAATGTATGACTCGCAATTTCGGGAACTGTTTTCCCAACCGAATTGGGTATAAGCTTATAACCATCAGTTTGCGAAAAATTATAATACAACGATGAGGATAAGATTCCGGGAATGAGGGCGTTTTTTATGTTCGAGAATAAATTATAAGTTGAATTTGAACCATATTTACCCGCAATAGATAAATCTGTGGTTTTATCGGTTTCTTCGGTTATAATGTTCACCACACCAGCAAGAGCGTTGCTACCATAAATAGATGAGTTGGGACCTCGCACAATTTCGATTCTATTTGCATTACCAATCGAAAATTGAGAAATGTCGAATACCTCGCCCGTTCGATACCCAATCGGCTCTCCGTTAATTAATAATAAAGTAAAATCGGGATTGAGTCCTTGAATCTGAACCCCACTTCCCGTTCGATAGTCTTCGATAAGTGGTAAAGAAGTAAGCTCGCTTAAAATCTCCCCCAGATTGTAAAGGGATATTGGCTTAATGTCTTCAAGATGGATAGTCGTAATCGGAATTGGAATGTTTTGTAGTTCTTTCTCTGTTCGTGTAGCAGTAATGACAACTTCTTTGCTAATGAAGTCTTTAGAGAACATCGCTACTGAAATTTTAAAAGTGTCTGCCAAGTAATTTAAGCTTATAATTGTATCTAAATTTCTATAGCCAAGTTTATTGAATCGAAATTTTATAGTATTGGAAAATGGTATTTTTGCAACAACATAACCTAATGAATTTGTTAGAAGGATTCTGTTATCCAACTCATTAACTATTTGGACTTGTGGAAGTGGTGTAGCTTGCTCATCGTAAACGTTAATTTTTAAAGTAATATTTCCCAGATTCTTTTGCGCAAAAGATGGGGTTAACAAAAAATTAATAATGGCAAAAAGGAAAAGCAAAATATTATATATTTTTATTATTCTATTGCTAACCAAATATTTACTAAAAAATTAAAATAGTAAAATACAAAAATAATAATTTCAAGTTAATTGAATATTTTTTAATAAGGACTAAAAATAATTTTTTTGTTTTTGTATATTCAGTGTTGTTGCTTCTTTGTTAGAAAATTTTTTTAATTTGCTTTTTATTTGTTAGTAGAGTTATGGATAAAAACATTAGAACATACCGAGAAATTGAAACCATTAGTCGTGTTAGGCAGGGAAAGATTTACAAGCGGCTCGTTGACAAAGACACATCGTTAATTTTCGATGATGCTTTGGAAAACGATATGGTACTCAATATGGGACCCCAACATCCCGCAACTCATGGGGTACTGCGTGTTTTACTTCGATTAGACGGGGAAACGGTTATTACCTGTGTTCCTGAGCTTGGTTACCTCCATCGTGGTTATGAAAAATTAGCTGAAAATGCTACTTATCACGAATTTATCACTCACACCGACCGATTGGATTATCTTTCGCCAATGTCTAATAACGTAGGAATAGCATTGGCAATAGAAAATGCTCTTGGAATTGAAGCTCCTGTGCGTGCCCAATGGATTAGAACCCTTGTTGCCGAGTTAGCTCGTATCTCGTCCCATTTAATGGCAATGGGTTCAACCTGCCTTGATGTTGGAGCGGTTACATTGCTTTTGTGGACATTCACAGAAAGGGAAAAACTTTACGATATTTTTGAATTAATATGCGGAGCACGTTTTACGACAAGCTATACTCGAATTGGTGGTGTTGCTTTCGATTTACCTAGCGAGGCAATCCAAAAAATCAAGAAATGGGCTGCCGAATTTCCAAACGAGCTATCATATTTCGAAAAGCTTGTTCATAGAAACAGAATTTTTATAAACCGAATGGCTGGAATTGGAATAGTTGAACCTCGAAAAGCCATAAGTTTGGGATTAACAGGGCCTGTCTTACGTGGTTGCGGAATACCCCGCGATTTAAGAAGAGACGAGCCATACTTAATTTACGATCAGTTGGATTTTGATGTAGTTACTTATGGGGATTGTGATGCTTGGTCTCGATATATGGTTCGTGTGGACGAAATGAAGGAAAGTTTGAAGATAGTCCTACAAATTCTGGATAAGATTCCCGAAGGCGAAATACGATTGAAAGACAAAACTGTTTTACCCAAAAAACAGGATGTTTATACCAAAATGGAAGAATTGATAAACGATTTTATGTTAATAAACTTTGGGGCTGCACCTGAAATAGGTGAAACTTATACTGCAATTGAGGCTCCTAAAGGTGAACTTGGTTTTTATATTGTTTCGACGGGGAAGGGCGAGCCGTGGAAACTAAAAATTCGTTCGCCTAGCGCTACAAATCTGCAAGGCTTGCCTGTAATGGCAGAGGGTTCAATGATTGCAGACGTTGTTGCAATTATTGGATCTATTGATCCAGTTATGGGAGAAGCGGATAAATAAAATATAGAAAAGTACACAACAAAAAAGTAGGTAGAAGAACCTACCTTTGTGTCGGGGTGACTGGATTTGAACCAGCGGCCCCTACGTCCCGAACGTAGTGCTCTAGCCAGACTGAGCTACACCCCGATTATCTTTAATGCAAATTCAAAATTAATAAATTAGAAGGATTCAACCAAATAAATTGGAAATTACTTCGGATATCCTTTCAACAAATACTATCTCCAATTTAAACTTTCGATTTAATTGCGATTTAATACGTTTTGGCAAAATTATCTTTTTGAAACCCATCTTTTCGACTTCAAAAATTCGCTTTTCTGGATTAGCGATAGCACGAACCTCGCCAGTAAGCCCTATTTCGCCAAGTATTGCAACGTTGGAAGGAATTGTTTCATCTTTCCATGAACTGACCAATGATGAAGCTATGCCAAGGTCGAGTGCTGTATCATCAATATAGACTCCGCCTGTGATATTAACGAAGATGTCATTTTGCCGTATGTTTAATCCAAGCTTTTTATCCAGCACTGCTAAAATCATTTGAAGCCGTTTAAAATCGTATCCATTTATATTTCGTTGTGGAACAGCATAATTAGTGAACGAAACTAAAGATTGTGTTTCGACAACGAAAGTTCTTGCACCTTCGACTATTGGTGTAAAGGTGGTCCCAGAACTATTGATGAAAGAGCCAGAAAGAAAAAGTTTGTTCACATCAGATAATTCGATTAACCCGGCGGAAGACATTTCGAACAATCCTATTTCGAGCGTTGAACCAAATCTATTTTTCATTGAACGAAGTATTCGAATATTCGAAGTTTTTTCGCCTTCGAGAACAAGAACCGTATCGACAATATGTTCAAGAGCTTTTGGTCCGGCTATGTTGCCATCTTTATTTACGTGACCGATAAGAAAAAGTATTTTGTTTAACTTTTTGGAAATTTTCATTAGCTTTTGTGTCGATTCACGAACTTGTAAAATAGAACCAGGAGAAGAATTAATTTCGTCGGAAAAAATCGTTTGTATTGAATCAATAACAATGAAAGGTATATCAACGTTCGTGATAATATCTTCGATTATTTCAAGATTTGTTTCGTTCGCAATGCTAATTTGATTCGACAAAATTCCTAGACGAGCCCCTCTAAGTTTGATTTGTTCGGGGGATTCTTCCCCAGAAATATAAAGTGAATCGAAAGGTAGTCGCTCTAATAATTGCAAAACAAGGGTAGACTTACCAATGCCTGGGTCGCCAGATAGAAGCACTACGGAACCTTGAATAAACCCTCCCCCCAAAACTCTATCTACCTCATTAATTTTAGTCGGTATTTTGTCGAAATTAGAAATTTGAATTTCATCAAGTTTTTGTAAAGTGAATTTTTCGGTAGAGTCGGCATAATTCTTGTTTTTTGTCGCGACAAACGTAGTTTGAATTAAGCTATTCCATTCGCCACAGTTTGAACAACGACCTGCCCATCGCGGGAAGCGTGCTCCACAGTTTTCACAAACAAACTCAACTTTACTTTTCATTTAAATTGCTTATATATTTCATTTTTTTGATAAAATAATTAGCTAACATTGCTTTTTCTCGTCAATTTTCGAAAGAGCAAAATAGAAAAAAACCAAGAGAGCAACAATCCCCGAGATAACAAGAGCAATTGTTGAGCCAAATTGCGACCATATAATCCCAGCAATTGAACTCGCTAATAATGTTGCAACGCTCCCAAAAGCATTGAAGGCTCCAAGTGCAGTTGCCGTTTCGTTGTTCACGACAATGTTTGTAATTAAAGCTTTCGCCATACCTTCGTTCGATGCTGCAAACAAACCGTAGAATACAAAAACCAGAATTTGCGAAAGATAACTTTGCACAAAGTTGATTGATATATAGACACCTGCAAAAATCAACAAACCAAACGCAAGAACATTCTTCAATCCAACTCTATCGGCAATTTTACCAGTTGGAAATGAAAACATCGCATAAGAAAGGTTAAATAAGACGTAGAAAAAAATAATGGTTGTATCCGAATAGTTAAATTCTTTTAACTTCAATAACAAAAAGAAATCGGAACTATTGAAGAGAGCAAACACCAACAACGGGAAAATAACTTTTTTGTAATTCGAATCTGATGTTTTTAAATAGGAAGCAAAACCGAAAAAGCTGAGCTTTTTTTGTATGGGTAATTTTGTCTTTCTCTTTTCTTTAAGTAAAAGGCACAACGCAATAACAATGATTCCCGGAACGAAGGAAAGAATAAAAATCAACTGGTAACGATTTGGGAACAAGTGTAGAAACGCGATAGCAAACAAAGGACCTATGACCGCTCCTAAGGTATCCATAGAGCGATGGAATCCAAAGACTTTGCCTTTGTTGTCCGGAGTAGTTTCGTCCGAAAGTAATGCATCGCGAGCCGAGGTTCTAATCCCCTTACCAAATCTGTCCAAAGTTCGAGAAAAGAAAATCCAAATTGGATAGGGTAAAACCCCCATCATTGGTTTTGCAATAGAACTAATAGTATAACCAATGCGAATGAATGGAACTCTTTTCCCAATGTTATCAGAAAACTGCCCAAAATATCCTTTACTTAATCCAGCAAGCGATTCTGCGATTCCTTCGAGAATACCAATAAACATAATTGAAAAACCTATAAATTTTAAGTATAGAGGAATAACAGGATAAAGCATTTCGCTTGCTATGTCGGTGAACAAGCTGATTATTGAGAGAATGATTATTGATTTAGTTAAATATCGCATTTTATTAATGGCATTGATAAAAAATGCTAATTTAGTTATTTCTTGAATGATAAGTTGTAGTAGCCGATGAAAAATTAATTGCCCAAGCGCGGATATACATAACCACATCTTTTTATTAGTATCGTATAAAAATAAAATGAGTTTTGTAACCACTGAGTTGCATTGTTTTTGATTTAGCTTGAAATTAAAAAAGTTAACAAAATAGGCTCTAAATTTATAGAGTAAACATATCAATACCAGTAATATTATTAAGTTATTTTAAATAAAAGTTTTAGATTTTCCATTTTCCTAATCATAATATTAGTTGAACTTATATTTGAAAATCCCGAGATTGCAATATTTTTTTTAATTTTGAAATTTAATTTATTGAGATTGCAAATAATATGTTGAATGAATTTGGTATAATCCTACTTTTCTTTATAGTTGGCTTGGTTTTTGTTGGGGTAGGATTATTAGCAGCTTCAATTATACGTCCAAATAAACCTAATCCTATTAAGCTATTGACTTATGAATGCGGGGAAGACCCGATTGGTCAACCTTGGATTCGTTTTAATGTTCGATTCTACATCGTTGCTTTGGTATTCCTTTTGTTTGACGTCGAAATCGTATTTCTTTTACCTTGGGCAGTGATTATCAATGCTTTTAAAAATATGGGTTTGGGATGGTTTGTTTTCTTCGAAATGTTTATTTTTGTTGCTATACTTGTTTTGGGTCTTGCTTACGTTTGGAGGAAAGGGGATTTAGATTGGGAACGTCCGCAACCTATTATACCAAATTTAGATTATTTAATATATAAGAAGAAGTAAATTGCTGAAAAGGATAAATTATGGGATTATTGGATAGATTAGATAAACCTTACGAGACCGGTGGAATTGTTTTGGGAACCCTTGAAGATATTCTCAATTGGGGTAGGAGTAAATCCGATTGGTATCTTCATTTCGGACTGGCATGTTGTGCAATTGAGTTTATGTCGATGAATGCATCCCACTTTGACTTTATGCGATTTGGGATTATTCCGAGGGCAACCCCACGCCAAGCCGATTTTATTATGATTACTGGGACAGTTACCTTGAAAATGGCTGAACGAATTCAACGGCTTTGGGAACAGATGGCAGAGCCTAAGTATTGTATGTCTGTTGGTTCTTGTTCCAATAGTGGTGGACCTTATTGGCAATATGGTTATCATGTGTTAAAAGGAGTCGATAGAATCATACCAGTTCATGTTTATGTTCCCGGATGTCCTCCAAGACCCGAGGCTATGGAAGAAGGGATGATAAA
This sequence comes from Ignavibacteria bacterium, assembly GCA_037445895.1. Lineage (GTDB taxonomy): Bacteria > Bacteroidota > Ignavibacteria > Kapaibacteriales > UBA2268 > JBBIJO01. Next base: position 63,538 of record JBBIJO010000001.1, read on the forward strand.
GCTTCAAAAATTAATTGACCAGCAAGCAATTTTCCGAAAAAGAGAAAGATTAGCTGAAGAGGGAAAAATTTCTATTGATAAATGAAAAACATAAGAAATAGACTATGACAATCGAAGAAATCCATCATTCGTTAAAAGAGAAGTTTGGAGAATTTATTGGTGAATTAGTTGTTAATCCACCATCGGATTCTTACATTAATGTTGAGGCTGAAAAGTTACTCGACGTTTGTTTTGAACTCCGAGATAATCCCGATTTTGCTTTCGATTACTTGATGTGTTTAAGTGGGGTAGAGTTCCAAGAACAATTGATGGTTGTGTATCATCTTTGTTCAATGAGTAAAAATCATAAGGTTGTTCTAAAAGCTTCGCTTCCGAAAGATAACCTAAAAATTTCTTCTGTTGAAAGAGTTTGGCGTTCTGCAGACTGGCATGAAAGAGAAGCATACGATTTGTTTGGAATTATTTTCGAAGGACATCACAACTTGATTAGAATATTATTGCCTTATGATTGGGAAGGATATCCATTGAGGAAAGATTATAAAGAACCCGAAACTTATCATGGAATCAAAGTTCCTTATTAATCGAGAGAGAATATGACAACAAAAGAATTCATTGACATTGATTTTAGCCAGATTGAATCCGACAGGATGCGTTTAAATGTTGGACCGCAGCATCCGTCGACTCATGGTGTTTTACGATTGGAAGTTGAGCTCGATGGCGAAGTTGTTACCAATGTCATTCCACATATTGGGTATTTACATCGTTGTTTCGAGAAGATTTGCGAAAATATGAACTATCAGCAAATAATTCCATACATCGACAGAATGGACTATATTTCTGCTATGAACAACGAATTACCATACGTAATTGCACTCGAAAAGTTAATGGATATCAAAGTTCCCGAAAAGGTGGAATATATTCGTGTGATAATGTCGGAACTCAATAGAATAGCCAATCATCAAATTGCAATTGCAACTTTTGGTCTAGATGCTGGTGCTTTTACACCGTTTCTTTATTTGTTTCGTGATCGCGAATATATTCTATGGATTTTCGAAAAAGCATCTGGTGCCCGATTGCTTTTTAATTACTTTTGGGTTGGTGGATTAGCTAATGATGTTTATCCAACGTTCAAAGAAGACGTCCTAACCATCGTTCATCAAGTTCGAAAAACCATTAAAGAAATAGAAGACCTACTAATCTATAATAAAATATTTATTGATAGGACGGCAAATGTTGGAATCCTTCCGCTCGATGTTGCGATTAGTTATGGTTGCAGTGGGCCTGTCCTTCGTGGTTCTGGAATGCAATTTGACTTGCGGAAGAATGAACCATATTCTATTTACGAACGTTTTGATTTCGAAATTCCTTTTGGCAAAGGGGAAGTTGGGACTGTTGGGGACTGTTGGGATAGAAATATTGTTCGAGTTCGCGAAATTGAGCAAAGTTGTAGAATAATCGAGCAAGCAATAGCACAAATGCCCAACGATGGCGATGTCCAATCTGCAATACCCAAAAAAGTTCGTCCCCCGAAAGGCGAAATTTATTTTCGCACAGAAAACCCCAAAGGAGAGCTTGGATTCTATATTATTAGCGATGGAAAAGATAAGCCCCATCGAGTGAAAGCTCGAGGTCCAAGTTTTGTTAATCTTAGTGTGCTTCCAGAAATTGCAAAAGGGTATCTTTTTGCTGATTTAATAGTTATTCTTGGGAGTATTGATATTGTTCTTGGTGAAGTCGATAGGTAGTTTTTGCAACAATGAACTTGATTTATGATGGAAACATTTAACATATTCGACAAAATTTTTGGTATTAGCATTCTTTCTGCGTTAATTAGTGTTATACTTCCTTTAATCTTTTTGATAATCTATGCTTTAGTTGCTATTCTCGGTGAATTGAAAATTTCTGCTTGGATACAAGAGCGTCTCGGACCAATGAGAACTGGTCCTTATGGAATATTACAACCAATAGCTGAAGTTGTCAAGTTAATTCAAAAGGAAGATATAATTCCTGCCGGAGCAAATAAATTTTTGTTTAATTTTGCGCCTTTTGTGATTTTTGCAGGGTCTTTTGCTGGATTTGCCGTTGTTCCGTTTACTGCGGCATTTGTTCCTGCCGAAATAAACATAGGATTGTTCTACATATTTGCGGTTGGTGCTTTTTCTGTTATTGGTATTGTGATGGGTGGTTGGGCTTCGAATAATAAATACTCTTTGCTTGGTGCAATCCGCTCTGCTTCGCAAATGATAAGCTACGAAATTCCTGGTGCAGTGGTTATTCTTTCTGCTGCTGTTCTTGCTAATTCCCTCGATATGCAAAAAATAATTTCTTTACAATCCGGCTTCTTTTGGAATTGGTATTTGTTTGGTGGTCCTGGGCCTTGGACTAAAATTTGGATTTTTCCTTTTACTCTTATATTAGCAACAATTTATATGTTTGCTTCGTTAGCCGAAACTAATAGGACTCCTTTTGACATACCCGAAGGAGAATCCGAACTTGTTGCAGGATACCACACCGAATATTCAGGTATGAAGTTCGCTATGTTCTTTTTTGCCGAATACTCAAGTATGTTTATTGTTGGAGCCGTTATGGCTGTTGTCTTTTTAGGTGGCTGGAATTCTCCATTTGGAGATTTTATGGGAGGCTTCTGGTGGGGGATATTCTGGTTCACAATAAAGGCAATGTTCATAGTTTTTATCCAGATTTGGCTCCGATGGACTTTGCCGCGCGTTCGTGTTGACCAGTTGATGTATTTTGGATGGAAGATTCTTCTCCCGTTTTCTCTTGTTTCTTTTATTGTTATAAGTCTTTATAGAATAATATATTAATTCATTGAATAAAGAATAAATAAAGGAATATATGGTTGGGTGAGCATTATGATAAATTACTTTAAAAATGTTTGGACTTGGTTTTACACCATATTAATTGGGATGAAGATTACTTTAAATCACTTATTTGCTAAAAAAGTTACCATTCAATATCCTAACGAACGTTATCCAATGCCACCAATAGCTCGAAATCGTTTGCAACTATACGGGGATATGTGCAATGGCTGTAATCAATGCGCCCGAATCTGCCCGGTGCAGTGCATAACTGTCGAAACCTTAAGAGTTGTCCCAGACGATCCGGACAAACCTTTAATGGGAGATGGTAGTCCACGAAAACTTTGGGTCCCTACCTATGATATAGACTTTGCTAAATGTTGTTTTTGCAGTCTTTGCACTACAGTATGTCCAACAGAAGCAATTCGCCATACAATAGATTTTGAATATTCTTCTTATTCTCGCGAAAACCTTTTGTTCCATTTTTCTTCAATGACTCCCGAACAAATTGAGGCAAAGAAAAAGCTATTAGCCGAATATACTGCAAAAGAAAAAGCTTCAAAAGCAGCAAAGACTCCCGAAGAGAAAGTTACAATTACCCAAAATGAGAAAAGTTAGTTTAACATAGATTAATAAATAGATTAATAATATATGGATTGGATTAAAATTTCTTTTTGGTTTTTTGCAATTTTGATAATATCGAGTGCTATTGTAGTCGTTACTTCTCGTAATATTATCTATTCGGTATTTTCACTTCTTTTTACTTTTTTTGGGGTAGCAGGAATATATGTAATTTTGAACGCAGACTTCCTTGCTGTAACTCAAATTATGATTTATATTGGTGGCATTTTAGTCTTGTTAATTTTTGGCGTTATGCTAACAAATAGAATAACCGGCGTTGATATTAAGTCTGGTCAAACTGGCAAATTTCAACTCCTGTTTGCTGGGTTTATCTCTGTCGTAGTTATTGTATTGCTGATATACCTTTTTAGCACTGCTAAATGGAGTGTTTCTGGTTCGAATAAGGAAATCAATTCCTCGATTAATGCGATAGGCAATGTGATGTTAACCAATTATTTATTGGCTTTTGAATCTGCTTCGGTATTGCTTTTAATTGCAATTATTGGTGCAGCTTTAATTGCAAGGAGAAAATAACAGGAGGTTGAAATGAATTTAGATATTACGCATTTCTTGGTGTTAGGTGCAATTCTTTTTGGGTTGGGATTATTTGCTATAATCACAAGGAAAAATGCTGTGCTTGTCCTAATGGGAGTTGAACTTGTGTTGAACTCTGCAAACATTAACTTTATTGCTTTTTCGAAATACAACGGGCTAAATATCGATGGTCATATTGCTGCAATTTTTGTAATAATGCTTGCTGCAATTGAAGTCGCTGTGGCATTGGCTATTGTTCTAAATATTTACCAAAACTACAAGCATATTAATGTTGATGAAGTTGATAAATTAAAAGATTAAATTGTGAAAAATAACGGTCAAAAACATTATGACGGGTGACACTATAATATACTTAGGAATCTCGATTTTAATTCTACCACTTTTGAGTTTCACAATTAATATTTTCTTTGGCAAAAAATTAGGGAAATTCAGTTCAATTGTTGCTACTTCGATTCTTGGTATCGATTTAGTTTTGTCAATCGCTATTTTCGCTTCGAAAGTTTTTGGGAGTTTTACGTCGCTCCATAAACAAATCGGGATTTTCATTTTCGAAATTTCCGATAAAATTATTCAATTGAAGTTTACATGGATTGAACTTGGCTCGATAATGTTAAAAGTAGGCATCGGGATTGATAACTTAGCTGCAATAATGCTTGTTGTTGTTGCATTGATTAGTTTTTTAGTGCATCTTTTTTCAATTGAATATATGGCGGGCGATGTTAGATTCTCGCGCTACTTTGCATATTTGGGGCTTTTCACTTTTTCGATGAACGGGATAGTTTTGGCCAATAATTTTCTTTTTATGTATATTTTCTGGGAATTAGTCGGTATTAGTTCATATCTTTTGATCGGCTTTTGGTACGAAAAAAAATCTGCTGCAGATGCCGGCAAGAAAGCTTTTTTAGTCAACCGCGTTGGCGACCTCGGATTCTTTATCGGGATTTTAATATTATATTTTAGTTATGGTTCGCTATTATTCGATGATATATTTGGCAATCTTGCAAATGGGAAACTTCCCTTCGATAACGAAATAGTCCTTACTTGGAGCGGAATATTCGTTTTTTGTGGTGCGATTGGCAAGTCCGCTCAATTCCCACTTCATATTTGGCTTCCGGATGCAATGGAAGGTCCAACCCCCGTAAGCGCTTTAATACATGCTGCCACAATGGTTGCCGCGGGTGTTTATCTAACTGCAAGAGTCTTTGCAATGTTTACTGCATCAGCTTTAAGTTTTATTGCTGTTATCGGTGCAATTACTGCATTTCTCGCTGCAACGATTGCTTTAACCCAGGTCGATTTTAAACGTGTTCTTGCATACTCAACGGTTAGTCAACTTGGTTATATGATTATGTCGCTTGGGGTGGGTGCTTACACTATGGGATTTTTTCACTTGGTTACCCACGCCTGGTTTAAAGCGGCTTTGTTTTTGGCATCGGGTTCTGTCATCCATGCGATGCACCATGCTGCTCACCATATTGGAAATCATCATACCGATCCGCAAGATATACAAAATATGGGTGGGTTACGCAGAACAATGCCCTGGACATATCGCACTTTTCTCGTTGTTACTCTTGCAATTTCTGGTGTGCCATTGACTTCTGGATTTTTAAGTAAAGATGGAATTTTGGCTGGGACTCTTGCGTATGCTCAACTCGCTGGGGGTTGGCATTGGATAATTCCGATTGTTGGCTTTGCTTCCGCTGGCCTGACAGCTTTTTATATGTTTAGACTCCTTATCGTTTCTTTCCACGGAAATGCTAAAACTGAAGTTGCTAAACATACCAAAGAAAATAATTGGGTCATTCTTTTGCCATTATTTATTCTTTCTATTCTTTCGTTTTGGTTCTGGTATTCGCCAAATCCATTGGATGCTCATTCTGGTTGGTTTCCCAAAGCAATTGTGCAACCCCAAAGCGTTGCTCCCGACGAGATGCAATGGGAGTTTTTACTCTTTGAAAATGGTTACAACACAGAGCATACTGCAACCGAATATCATCATTACTTAAATCATTTTGAAGAAGCAGTGCATCAGGCACATTATCCAGCAATGTTTATTTCTTTAATTGTAGCCGGAGGCGGTATTCTTTTTGCTTTTTTAGTTTACCAATTTAAAATATTCAATGCCGACAATATTGCAAAGCAATTCAGGGTTCTATATAATATTTCATTTAGGAAATGGTATTTCGACGAAATATATAATGCAACTATTGTCGCAGGAACTGTCGGATTTTCAAAACTTTCTGGCTTGTTCGATAATAAAATAATTGACGGAATTGTTAATGGATTCGCTTGGTTAACACGTAACTTTAGTTATTTCATCGGTCATTTCGACAATGTTGTAATTGATGGTTTGGTGAACTTGTTAGCAAATGTTACTGGTTTCTTCGGGGCAATGGTTCGGTATTTACAAACTGGCAGAGTTCAAACCTACGTTGCTTTTGCTGTGTTTGGCCTTTTGATAATTATTTATTTTTTTATTTGAAATTAAGCTAATAAAACATAAAGGAGGAAATTAAGAATGCCAAGTAATTTAGGATTCCCAATACTTACGTGGATTACTTTTTTACCTATTATTGGATTACTTCTCGTGTTGCTTGTCCCTACTGGGAAAGATGAGCGAAATCGTGGAGTCTCACATCTTATAATGCGTTGGATAACAGTAGGTATAACGTTTATCCAATTGATTTTTGCAATAATCATTTATTTAAACTACAACAAAGGTTTGATTGGCGTCAATGATGTTTCGACCTTTCAGTTTGTTGAAAAATTAACTTGGATTCAAGCAAATTTTCCAATTGTTGGTCATATCAAGATAGAGTATTTCCTTGGAATTGATGGTTTAAGCGCACCGATGGTGCTTTTAACCGCAATTGTCTGTTTCGTAGCAGTATTCCCATCATTTATTATTGAAAAAGGAGTAAAAGGTTACTTTGCGATGTATCTGTTGTTGGATACTGGTATGATGGGAGTATTCGTAGCATTAGACTTCTTCCTTTTCTATGTTTTCTGGGAACTAATGTTGCTTCCGATGTATTTTCTTATTGGTATTTGGGGAGGACCACGCAAAGAATATGCTGCCATCAAGTTCTTTATATACACTCTTGTTGGTAGTGTATTTATGCTTTTAGTAATAATCGGATTGTATTACAGCATTGGTTCTTTTAATATTCTCGATATGATGAATCCTCAAAATTATAAACCCGATTCAATTTTTTCCGGTTTACATACAACAATTCGTTACGTTGCCTTTATGGCGTTGTTTGTTGGGTTTGCAATAAAAGTTCCGAGTGTGCCATTCCATACTTGGTTACCCGACGCACATGTTGAAGCACCAACACCGATTAGTGTTATTCTTGCGGGGGTCTTGTTAAAGATGGGAACGTATGGAATGATTCGCATCGCTTTTCCAATATTTCCCGATGCGGTTGGCTATTTCCAATCGCTTATTGCTTGGGTTGGGATGATAAGCATAGTTTATGGTGCTCTTTGTGCTTTGGGACAACATAAAGTAGGACAAAGAGATTTCAAAAAACTTATCGCATATTCAAGTGTTAGCCATATGGGGTATGTAGTGTTAGGATTAGCATCGATGAGACCAGAAGGGGTCAGCGGTGCAATTTTCCAGATGTTTAATCATGGAACAATCACTTCGATGTTATTTATGATAGTTGGAGTTATATATGACCGTTCGCATACGCGCGGTTTAGATGAATTCGGAGGCCTTGCAAATAAAATGCCTGTTTATACTGGGATTATGATGGTTGCATTCTTTGCTGCAATTGGACTTCCCGGTTTAAGCGGTTTTATAAGCGAGGCTATGGTATTTTTAGGAGCATTTAATACATATCCGGCTTTAACAATTGCTTCTGGTTTGGGTATTATATTGGGAGCGGGCTATATGCTTTGGACTCTTCAAAAAGTGTTTTTCGGTAAGGTTCCTGAACGCTGGAATCGTCCTTGGGATCCCACAGGCAAAAAATTTCCAACCGATGACCTTATAGCACGAGAATACGTAGCGCTTGTTCCGCTGGCATTGATTATTATTTATCTTGGGGTTTTTCCTCAACCTATGCTCGATTTGATGGAATCCTCGGTCAATCATTTTGTTGAAATAATGAGGCCGTATGTTGTTATTGGTAACTTCCTTTCTGGAATGTAGTTTTGTAAATTATTTTTTGAAATAATATGTTTGAAGTCTCGAACTTTATAGTAGATACGCAAAAAAGTTTAATGCTTTTTTTGCCTGAAATAGTTTTGCTAATCACGCTTGGAATTGCAATTCTTGCCGACTTAATCTTTAAAAAATTCAGATTCATAAATGCATACATTGCTCTTGTCGGTTTTATTTTATCCGGAATGTTATTATTCAACCAAAAAACCAGCCAATTTGCATTCCTAAATTCTTTTGTTGTTGATTCATTTGCCACTTATTTCAAAGTATTGATTCTGCTTACAAACATTATTGTTATCTTGATGTCTTTTAAATCCAAGGAACTGATAGCCGAAAATCGTTCATTAGGCGAGTTCTATACGTTTTTAATCGGAATGACTTTTGGAATGTTTTTGCTTACTGGTGCTACAAACTTGATTTTGATTTATCTTGCTATCGAAACGATGAGTATTAGTTCATACATACTTGCCGGTTATACTAAAGAAATCAAAAGAGCAAGCGAAGCATCCCTTAAATATGTGATTTTCGGTGCGGTTTCCTCTGGTATAATGATTTATGGGATTTCATTGATTTATGGTCTTGCGGGAAGTTTGAATCTACAAAATATTAACCTAGTCCTTCAAACAAATAAAGTCGGGACTTTTCCATTACTGATTTCGAGCCTTTTAGTTATTGCTGGATTTGCATATAAAATATCGGCTGTTCCATTCCACTTTTGGACCCCCGATGTTTACGAAGGCGCTCCAATTACAATTACTGCATATCTTTCTGTTGCCTCGAAAGCAGCAGGATTTGCAATCCTAATTCGGTTTTTTAAAACTATGTTGCTTGCCGACACAAATGGTTACAATTATATATGGACAATGGTATCGAATATTGATTGGAGCTATATTGTTGCTGTGATTTCGGTTTTAACAATGACATTGGGAAATATAGTGGCTATTTGGCAAACCAATTTGAAACGTCTTTTGGCTTATTCCAGTATTGCCCATGCTGGGTATCTTTTGATGGGTGCTGCTGTAATGAACGATATTGGTGTTGCATCTGTGTTACTTTATTTTTTGTTTTATCTCTTGATGAATCTTGGTGCTTTCTATTGTGTTATGTTGGCTTCGAACGAAATTGGAAGCGAAGACATTCGCGATTTCGAAGGATTTGGATATCGTTCCCCAATTATTGCAACAACATTTTCAATCTTTCTATTTTCGTTAGTTGGACTACCGCCAACCGCGGGATTTATTGGCAAATTTTATGTCTTTTCGGCTGTCATTGATGCAGGGATGATTTGGCTTGCGGTCGTCGGTGTTATCAATAGCGTTATATCGCTTTACTACTATGTTAAAATAATGCGAAATATGTTTATTCGCGGAATAGATTCTGAAAAGGAGGCTATTAAATCTTCTGCACTGGGGATATCGGTTGTAATCGTTTTAGCATTGCTGACAATTCTTTTCGGAATTTATTTTTCCCCAATTCTCAATTGGACAAATGCATCTGCTTCGATATTTGTTGGTAACTAACCTGTTTTTTTGTAATTTAATCCGATTGATTTTGTATCAATGGGATTTTTTATGCCTAAGATTAAACTATTACTCGGCGATATTACACAACTTGAGGTCGATGCCATTGTTAACGCTGCAAATCCGAGTTTGATGGGTGGTGGTGGTGTCGATGGTGCGATTCATCGAGCTGCTGGATCAAGGCTTTATGAGGAATGTAAACGAATTGCGCAAAAAATTGGTCGCCTTCAAACCGGAAAAGCAGTTGCAACTACCGCGGGTAATTTAAAATGCAAATATGTGATTCACACGGTAGGTCCGATATGGCAAGGAGGAGAATCCAACGAGCCAGAACTTCTCGAACAAGCATATTATAATTCCTTAGTTTTAGCCAAAGAATTAAATTTAAAGTCTATCGCTTTTCCAAATATAAGCACAGGAATTTATGGATTTCCTAAGAAATCAGCTGCGTCGATTGCCATCGAGACTGTTTACAACTTCTTGATTCATAATTCAGAAATCCAAACTGTAGTTTTTGTTTGTTTCGACGAAGAGAACTATAAACTTTATCGGGAAATTCTAAGTAATGATAAGTTTCATAATTTATAATATATTTTTTGCGTTTTTGGGGGTATTATTTGTTTGTGCGACTCAATCATCGTTTTGTCAACAACCTATACAATTAATCCACTCCGATAGTGTAATTGGCTATAGAATAGGCGAACAAAATGTTCGCGACTTTGTTGGAAATGTTCATATGCGACAAGGTAACGTTGATTTATACTGCGGAAAGGCTATCCATTTTATCAATGAAAACAAGGCTATTTTAATTAGTAACGTGAAAATAACCCAAGATATGATGACTTTAACTTCTGATTATATAGAGTATGACGGCAACAAATCCGAAGCATATTCGCAAGGGAAAGTCAAAATTGTGGACACAATCAATACGTTATCGGCTAAAAAAGGAATTTATTATTTGCAGTCCAAGATTGCTCATTTTTCCGATAGCGTTACTTTACAAGACAGATTGTCGCTTCTTCGAGCAAAGTTTATCGATTTCGATAGGAGAAATAACATTTCTTATGCTTATGAAAATGTTTCGCTCGAAAATGACTCATTGAAACTCACGTGTGATTCATTGATTTACAATAAGAAACAAGACATTTTCTTCGCTTTCTCCAATGTCGTCGTAGTAATGAAACAGTATCCAACAACGCTTTATGCAGGGTATTTAGAGAATCATCGTCAAATAGGATATGTTTTCGCGACATCTTCGCCAGTCATTATTTATATTGATTCTGTGGTTGAACAAGTTGATGTAAACTTAGATTATTCTAAAAAAGTTCGATACGATAGCCTCTGGATTTTTGCAGACTCATTATTCTCTTATAGAAAAGAAAGTGGAGACGAATTGGTATGCAAAAAAAATACTCGAATTTTTCGAGACAAGTTTTCTGGAATTGCCGATTTCGCCAAATATTACAGAAATCAGGATTATGGATACTTGCTTGATTTTCCCATTGTTTGGTACGATTCAACGGAGTTTCGGGGGGATTCAATAGTGTTTTCTTTAAGGAATAATTCTCTTGATATTGTAAATCTTGTAGGCAACGGCAGGATATACTCTTACTCAAACGATGATGCTCGCTATGTAAATATAATTCAGAGCGATACATTTTGGATTCATTTCAATGACAACAAAATTTCATTTTTGAGCGGTAAAGGTAATTCTAAAACTTCTTATTTTCTTAAAGAAGAATCGGGGGGGGTGAACCTTGCGAATTATGTATCCGATTCACTTCGTATCGATTTCTTCAACGACGAAGTCCAAAATGTTGTTTGGTTAGGTAATATTTATGGTGAACTTATTCCGCAAAATATTTTTTCGAAAAATATTACAACATACATAAAAATTCCCGACGATTTTTTTATCAACAAACCAAGTTTAGATTCTCAACGTCGAATTTTATTCAAAAAAGATACAAAAAATTAATTTTTTTTATTAATTTGGATTGTATTAAAAAATTGTAAATGTGAAAGTTATTTATAGAAATATATTCTTTTTACTTCTTTTTTGCGTTGCAACTTTCTATCTTTCGCATTCTCAGAATAAAAATTCTTCGTTCGAGGGAACCCATTTCTTGATTTCCTTTATGCAAAACGAAATTGTTATTGACCCACGGTTTGGAGGTTTGCATCTAAAAGTATTTGTAACTCCATCGAATACAACAGATATTACGGTTGTTTTCCCGAACGATAGTATTGTAACTTTTAATTCAGTCAAAGAGGGGAGTATTCTTACTTTCGATGTGCCTACAAGGTTTGAAGCCTACGAATCGGAAGTAATTCGGCGGAAAGTCGTTGAAATCAACAGCACAAGTCCAATAGTTGTTTATGGATTTTCTACCCAATATTTAACCTCCGATGGATATACTGCAATTCCTGTTGAAAAGTGGGGGAAAGAATATATTATAATGTCTTACCCAAACGACCAGTACCTCGATTGGGAAAATCTTTCCTATGAAGACTCTCTATATAAAGCAACTCCGCGCCAAAGCGAATTCCTTGTTATTGCAGGGTATGACGATACCGAAATAACCTTTTGGCCCAAATCTATCACCGAAAAAGGTGTCCAGCTTGGCTCTTTTAAAACTGTGAGATTGAACAAGGGGGATTGCTATTTAGTAAAATCTTTTCCTTTTACAAAGGGTTATGGCGATTTAACCGGCACTTTGCTGCGTGGAACCAAACCTTTCGGGGTCCTTTCCGGACACGTTCGTTCGGCTGTCCCACAAAATCTTGTCCCAAGATGGGATTCGAAAAATCATCTTATCGAGATGTTAATGCCAACGAATGTTTGGGGCCGCGAGTTTATAACTGTTCCATACGGTACCAATCCACTTGGCGATTTAATTAGGATAACAAGTATATTTTCTAACACAACGATTACAGCAGAGTGGGCTGGTGGCACTCAAACTTATGTAATCAACAATCAGGGTGGCTTTATTGATATTCCTTATGTTCCATATCCTGTTAAATGGATTTCTAACAACCCAATTCAAATAGCTCAGTTTCCTATGCATTCCGCACAAGATGGAGATTCTCCTAATTTCGACCCAGCAATGGCTTTAATACCTCCTTTGGAACAGTTCATTAACAAAATTACCTTCCAGACACCCCAAAATGTTTCCTGGAATCCTTCGCAGTTTGTTGGTCACTATATTAATATTATAGGGACAATTGATGCTCTCGATTCAAGTTATCTTAATGGAGTTCGCTTGGTCGATATTACTTCGAATATTAGAATTTATAAGTTGTTCAACGATAATTATTTTTGGGCGAACATTTTGCTAAATTATGGGAAATACACTGTGCAAGCAACACGAGGAAAGCTTAGTGGCGTGATTTACGGAGTTGGCTTAGCCGATGCTTATGCGCTTGTATTGGGCTCAAGTTTAAACAATCCTTACATCAATGATTCTATACCACCGAGTATGTTCTACACTGTTGACTGTGGAAACATCGAAGGAACAATTGTCGATTCGTTGGCTAACAACGGCTCGGGTTTAGCCTATGTTTTTGCGATTAAAGATAGCACGTATAATTATAATTATTCAATTCCTACGATATTAGATACAACCAATGAAATTCATTTTTCTGCCCGTATAATTAATCCCTATCAGAAAGCTAAAATAGTCATAGAATCAAGGGACAGAAATGGCAATACGAAAAGATTTTCGTATTCATATATTCCACCTGAATTAAGTTTGCCGAATGAGATGAGGTTCGACAATGTTAGACCCTTCGATTCGCTGGCAAAAAAAATCATTGTCCGAGCTAAGAATGACACAGACATTACTATTTATAAAATTAGGCTAAAAAATAATGATGCGCGTTTCGCTTTTGTATTTAATGAGCGTTTGCCGTTTAAAATCAAGCGGAATGATTCTAGCGTTGTGTTTGTTTCTGTTGCTCCTCGTGGCAATTTGAGCAATCTTATCGATACATTAATTTTAGAAACAGAGTGTAACTTACAATATGAAGTTCCTATTAATACTTCATTGTTTGATGCTCAGCTTAAAGTCGAAGGTTATGATTTCGGAAAAGTATTCGTGGGGGATACTGCATTTGGAAAGGTAAAAATAGTTAATCTAAGTACGGAACCAATTACTATTGATTCGATTTCTATTTCAACTTATGTCAATGTCTTTTACAAAACTAATAATGCTAAAATTAATTTAAATGCGAACGATAGTATCACTTACGATATTAAATTCATACCCAAAAACAGGCAAACTTATAATTCAACGGTTGTTTTTTGCGATGAGATTCGTTTAAATCCCGAAGCTGAAATCAAAGGCGAAGGCATTGCTCCCAACATTCCATCGCTATTAGTTGACTTTGGTAAACTTCGAGTAGGACGCACCAAAGATACTACAATATACATTAAAAATTTAGGAAATGTTGCAACCAATGTCAAGTTCGAACAATTTGTTTATTTAAATAATGCTTTTGATAGCTCTCAATTTATTTTTGATTCTCAAATCCAAGAGAGCGATTCATTGAAAATTCAACTAACATTTGCTCCGAATGATACTGGTTTTGCTTATTCAGAGGCATCATATTCTACACTATGGAAATACGGAGGCAATTTCACAATAAAAGTGTTAGGCGTAGGAACTCTTCCAGTAATTGAAATTTTCGATATTGCTTTCGATACAATCTATATTGATGAAGTTGTTTCGAAAAACGATTCGATTATTGCATCGAAGGGAAACGAGGATTTATTTATTTACGATGTTTTATCGGTAAGTGGCGATTTTAATTCTTTTGAAATTGACCTTTCTCCACTCAACAATTTTGTTGTTCCTATTAGCCAATTATTAAAAATCCCAATTAAATTTACCCCTAAGCATATTGGATTCAACTATCTCAAGCTACTTGTCCTTTCCGACGCAGTCCCGGGATTTGGGATAAAATATGATACAATAACTTTAAGTGGTTATGCAATACCACGAGATACAATCAAAGTGAATTTAGAACTCGAAAAGCTTGGCTCCAATTATGTTTGCAACAATTACATAATTCAATATAAGATTCGCAACGAAGGAAATGTTGAATTAAAAATCACAGACCTCCAGGTCACGACTGAAAATGTTAATCCCTTTTTCGATAAAACTACCATAGTAGGTAAAGTTATACAACCTAACAATGAGTTCTATAGTTTGTTCGAGACTAATTCATTAGAAAGTGGACGTTCTCGGATAATTATGAGAGTTGTATTGAACGATAGTATCGTAGTCAGCGATACGTTAGATTTCTTAGTAAATAAGAATCCACAAACAATTATTACTTCTCTTTTAACGAATAGGTTCGAAATAGGCGAAAAATATGTGTTGGCTCTTTCGGGTGAATTTCTTGAACCCAGCGAGTTTCCTTTCGATTTAAAAATTTTGTTGAAAGCCAATCCCAAACAGATTCTTATTCCTTCCGAAAAGCTATATTCCTTCGAATTCTCGAATGCATCGGGTAGCTGGGAAACTGTAGCAATTACCTCTATAACGCCTTTGAAGGAATTGCTGTTCAAAGTAAATAATATTAATTTGCAAGGAAAGAAAACAAAATGGGATGTCGAAATACCTTTCACCGTTTTGTTGAGCGAAGATTTCACAGGTGAAATTTCGGCAGTATCTTTAGAAAATCAATGCTATTTGGAATCCAAAGTGATTAGTGAATTTTCAATTCTACCCGTTTGCGTTACCCCATTAAGAAACGTCGAGGTAATCGAAGGTTCATCTTTGCTCTCATTTTATCCTAATCCTGTCGGAGAAAGTTTAATTCTTGAAATATTATCTACAAAAAATGATTTTGTTAGAATAAAAATTTTTGATAAATTGGGAAATGTTTTTGTTGATAATAAAGAAATATATTTGAATAAAGGTATAAATGAAGTAAAATATGATTTTTCCACTTTTTCAAATGGAATTTATTTATTAAAATTGCAATTTGAAAATGAAAATATTTATTTAATTATTATTAAATCTAATTAAGGTGTAGTTATGAGACAAATCTCAACATTATTTATCCTGTTTTTAGTTTCGCTTCCGTTGTGCTTTGCGCAAGAAGAAGAAGGTCCAACCCCTCTCGGTCCCGGGCGTGGAAGTTCAGCCATTTATCTTGGACCAGTCGTTGGTTACAATCGAGCTATTCATTCGGCGGATCTTGCATCCTTTGCAGACACTTTAAATCTTTGTCCCTCATTTAAGAATGGAAGTTCAAATGGGTTTTTCATCGGTGCGTTTTATGAACAAATCCTCGGAGGGATTACTTCTAAACATTCTGTTGTTGTAAGAGTTTTATATAGCACATTCCCTGCATCCTTTACTCAAGGAGGCGATACTTACCCTTCGCTTATAGATGATGGCAAAGGAGGGGTTACAACAATTCTTTCGACAACTCAACATACGCTCGACGTTAAATATGGACTTTTGACGTTCGAAGCTATGTATAAATTTAATGTTACTTCTGGGATAGTTTTGACCGCGGGTCCCTCTTTCGATTTAACCCTTCAAAAGAACTTACTTCAAAAATATAGAATAATTGAGCCGAACAATGTTAGATTTAAAAAGCTTCCACAGGACCAATGGGCACAATATGGCATAGTTCGTTATGAAGATAACGATAGGACATTGGTTAGTTGGGATGGCCCGTTGGCAAGAACTACTGTTACTAATACAAGTATTAAGGAAAATAGTTTCCGATTTGCTCTTAAATTTGGCGTTCAATACGAGATCATTACAGGTTCCAAAATCGATGTCATTCCTGGAATTTTTTACAATCTTGGCTTGACTGGTGTTAATAATGTCGAGACGTGGAAAGTTAGTGCAATCCAAGCAGGTGTTGATGTTCGCTTTACATTATAATTATTATTTAAATATTTTAGACGCTTACACGTTGTTGTGTAAGCGTTTTTTTGTTTAATTATTTTTGTGTTGTATGTATGGAACTACTTTGGTCGCCCTGGCGCACTCAATACATTGAATCCTTCAAGGACAACAATAAAAATGGCTCAACTTGCTTCGTTTGCGATGCGATAAATCATCCGGAAGAATCCCGACAAAGGCTTGTTGTTTTTAAAACTGATTTCACGATTATATTGATGAATAAATATCCTTATAATGCTGGACATTTGTTGATATGTCCCAATAGACATACCGATAATTTTGAAAGTTTAAATGAAACCGAACTCTTGGACTTGATTCTTTGTGTCCGTAAATCAATGACTACTTTGGATGTATTATTAAAACCCCACGGTTATAATGTTGGTATTAATTTCGGAAGAGTTGCAGGAGCCGGATTGCCAGAACACGTTCACTTCCATGTTGTTCCGCGATGGAACGGTGACACCTCGTTTATTTCCGTTATCTCCGATACCAAAGTAATATCGCAATCAATCGAGGAAATTTTCGATGATTTAGCCCACTTGTTTAATGATGCAACAAATATCGAACGATAAATTCTTCCCTAAAAAAAAATTTGGGCAACATTTCCTTTGGGATAATAATATTGCTAAAAAAATAGTGTCGCTTTTAAATGTTTTCGATGGCGACTTCGTTCTTGAAATTGGTTTTGGCAAAGGGATACTTACACAGCATTTATTGCAAAAGTCGATACATTATTTAGGGGTTGAAATAGATAATCAACTTTTTGTAGAGGTTTTGAATAATTTGCCTAAAAATTCGAACGCACAGATTCAATTACTTAATCAAGATTTCTTAGATTTAAATTTAGTAGAAATTTATTCAATGATAAATCGAAAAATGAATATTATCGGAAACATACCCTACAATTTAACAAGTCCAATACTTTTTAGGTTGATGGAAAACTGCTTTTACTTAAAGAAGGCGGTATTGATGGTTCAAAAGGAGGTTGCCCAAAGATTAGTTGGCTCACCTAAAACCAAAGAATATGGAATTTTGAGTGTTCTACTTTCTGCGGTATCCGAGGTAAAAAAGAAATTCGACGTCGCTCCAAGTTGTTTTTTCCCTAAACCGAAAGTTGCCTCTTCGGTATTGGAAATAGTCTTCCAAAATAATTTTGATATGGATGCTGAAACCATCGATAGTTTGAAACAAATTGTCAAGTCTGCATTTAGCCGCCGCAGAAAAATTTTACGTAATACGCTTTTTATCGAATATCCACTGGCATTGGAGCAGATGAGTTATCCCGAAATTGATTTTTTTGAATCTATCCAAACTAAACGTGCCGAAGAACTTTCGGTAATGGATTACTTGCAAATTTTAAAACTTTTTAAAAAACGTCAAGCGAAATAATATGGATAACAAAGGCATACACGAAGAGGTTGATTATAAAGAGTTCGATTTCAAACTCGCCAGAAGATTGTTTAAATATATTACTCCACAAGCTAAATATTTTATTCTTGCGCTCTTTTTGATGCTTTTGACTACCATTCTCGGTCCTTTGCGGCCATATCTTTCTAAGGTTGCGATAGATAAATTCGTTGTTCCGGGTGATATTGATGGCTTTTTTCTAATTATCATTTTTATCTTTATTTTATTACTTTTACATTCAGCCTTACAATTTGGTGCGAGTTATTTAATGAATTGGATAGGGCAGAATGCTCTTTATTCGCTTCGGACACAACTTTTCCGCCATATTCAATCATTAGATATTTCTTTTTTCGACAATAATCCTGTTGGTCGTTTAGTTACTCGAGTTACAAACGACATCGATACAATTTCCGAAGCCCTTTCGGGCGGATTTATTATGATTTTAGTCGATTCAATCCTTATTGTTTCAATAATAGGATTTATGTTTTTTTTAAGTGTTGAACTAACTCTAATAAGTTTGTCTGTTGTGCCACTACTTTTTATAGTTACTTATATTTTTCGTAACAAAGTTCGTAAAATTTTCAGAGAAATAAGGAAAAGTGTGGCTCGGATAAACTCCTTTCTCAATGAGTATCTAAATGGTATTTTTACTATAAAATTATTCAATCGAGAACTATTTTTTCAACAAAAGTTTCGAGAAATAAATACAGAAAATAAAAATCTTTGGATTCGAACAATCAATTATTATGCAATCTTTTTCCCAACAATAGAATTTTTGAGTTCAGTGGCATTGGGTTTAATTATTTGGTTTACTGCCGGAAATATTCTTTCTGGATTAATGACGATAGGAACATTTTTTGCCTTTATTCAATATGCTGAAATGTTTTTTAGGCCTATCCGTGATTTAACCGAAAAATTTACTAACCTTCAAAATGCAATGGCATCTTCGGAAAGGATATTTCAACTGCTCGAAAAAACCCCAGAAATCCAGCCGGCGCATAGTCTAGTTGGATTCGATTCGCTGAAAAACGTTATCGAATTTCGTAATGTTTCTTTCAGCTACGATGGGAAAAGAAACGTCCTGAAAAATATTTCATTTAAAGTAAATAGTGGAGAAACTATTGCTATTGTTGGTCCGACCGGTTCAGGAAAAACCACTATTATAAACCTTCTCTGCCGATTCTACGATGTTACATCGGGCGATATATTTATCGATGGGATTAATCTTAAAAATTATTCTATCGAATACTTACGTAAAAAAATTTCATTGGTTAGCCAGGACGTTTTCCTGTTTTCTCGCACTATTCAGGAAAATATTTCATTAGGGAAAGAAGACATTAGTTTCGAGCAAATATTAAATTCAAGTTGCAATATTGGTTCAATTAATTTTATAAACTTGCTCCCGGAGAAGTTCGAAACAAATGTTTTCGAAAAGGGAATCACGTTATCGGCTGGGCAAAGGCAGTTACTTTCATTCACTCGGGCAATTGTTCATAATCCAGATATACTAATTCTCGACGAAGCAACATCGAATATCGACTCCGAATTGGAAAAACTAATCGAGGATTCAATAGCTAAACTTCTGGAAGGTAGAACATCAATTGTAATTGCACATAGGTTTTCTACAATTCAACGTGCAAACAGAATTATTGTTCTCCATAAGGGTGAAATCAAAGAAATTGGAAGCCACTCTGAACTTCTTGAGAAAAATGGACTTTATGCAAAGCTTTATCGTCTGCAATTTGAAAAAAACCATCAAACTATTTCTTCCGGTATATAACTTTTCCATTGCAAATTGTTGCAACGACCTGTGTATCTTTTATTAATTCTGGTGGAGTATTAATTAAATCTCTGTCGAGTATCGTTATCTCGGCTCGGTTACCAATTACTAATTTCCCATACTGTTTGCCAATACTCAAATGTGGGTTAATAGTGTAGGTTTTAATGGCATTCGTGATATTTAAAGACTCGTTGGAATAAATCTTTAAATTGTCATAACGTTGCCGGTTAACCATCGCGTCGATTCCAAAGAAAGGGTTTGCTGTGTCGACAGGAAAATCCGAACCACTACAAAGAATCACACCATTCGATATAAAACTTTTCCAACGATATGCATCTTTTGTGCGAGTTCCAAGACGCTTGGAAGCCATCGAATAATCAGAAATAAAATGATAAGGTTGAACAGAAGCCGCCACCCCAAGCCTTTGGAAACGTCTTACATCTTCGTTTATGACTATTTGTGAATGCTCAATTCTTAGAAAAGGAAGGTTAGTGTTGTAATCTTGAATATATTTTTCATATATGTTAAGAACTTCGCTTGTTGCTCTATCTCCAATACAATGAATCACTAAACCAAGTTTAACTTCGCGTGCGATGTTAATTTTTTCATAAAGCTCTTCTTTGGTTAATAACTTAAAACCGTTCGTATCTGGTCTATCGGAATATGGTTCCCATAACCAGGCACCATAAGAACCTAATGCTCCATCCATATAAAGTTTAATTCCCGCTATTTCCAAAGATAAGTCTTTCGACTCAACTACTACTTTATCGGTAGGGAAACGTTTGTGTCCATTAACGAATAGTTTGACTTGAATTTTTGGCTCATCGGTTTCGAAATATTTTTGATAAAGTGGCAAAAATTCGTATGGAACATCCATATCGTGAACCTCTGTTAATCCTAACGAAGCGACGAAAGTAATCCCATTCTTTAAGAATAACATTAATTGCTCATTAGTGTAATCGGGAATATGTTTATATACCAAATCCATCGCATTATCGAGAAGAATGCCATTTGGAGTTCCGTTTTCGTCTTTAAGGATTTTTCCACCTTTTGGTTCAATAGTATCTTGAGTAATATTACATACTTCGAGAGCTTTAGAGTTGACCCATGCACAATGCCCATCGATACGTGCAATATAAACAGGCTCATTTGGGAATAAGGAGTCGGCGAGTTGTCTCGCTGGAAGAGACGTATCGACCCAATTTTCGTTGTTCCAACCTCGCGCGAATACCCATTCACCACGTGTAGGGGTCCACTCCTTTAGTTTATGTAAACATTCAAGAGCAGATTTGCATTTAGACAGATTTGGCATTGATAAAAATTCGCCGGCGCCCAAAAGGTGGATATGGGAATCTACAAACCCTGGATAAGCATAGGAATTGCCAAACTCTTCCCTTTTGCCATTGATTACTAATGTTAAGTTACCAAGTCCTTGGCGAATATGAGAAATTTTCCCATTTTCGATATGAATTTCTCCCTGAAACATCAATTCGTTAAGTTTTAAAGAAAAAGAGACGAAGGAATTTTCCTTTTGGTTCAATTATTTTAAATTGCTTATTTAATGAAATGTAATTTTGATAAAATGGAACACGAGAAGTTTATGGAGCTTGCAATCAAAGAAGCTAAAAAATGCCAACATTCGAAGGATGTTCCTGTGGGGAGTATAATTGTCAAAGATTCAAAAGTAATTGCAAAAGCCCATAACGAAGTCGAAAAGAGAATGAATCCAACAGCACACAGCGAATTACTTGCCATAGGAAAGGCTTTAAGGAAAAACAAATATAAATTTCTACTGAACTGCATACTATATACTACTCTCGAGCCTTGTCCTATGTGTGCTGGTGCCATAATCCTTTCGAGGATACCAGTTGTTGTTTGGGGTGCCGACGACCCTAAAAGTGGTGCAGGTGGTTCTATTGTCAATTTGCTACAAAATCCAAAATTGAATCACCGACCCGAAATTGTTCGCGGTGTTTTTGCCGAAAATTGCTCACAATTGCTTAAAGAATTTTTTAGAGAAATAAGAAAAAATGACAAAGAAAACAATTCTCGAAAAGAATAGCTTATATATTGTGCCAACACCAATTGGGAACCTGAAAGATATAACTCTACGTTCTTTAGATATATTAATGCAAGTCGATTTAATTGCCTGTGAAGATACAAGAACGGCAAGAAAGCTCTTAAAACTTTTGGAATTGCCTTCGAAAAAATTAATTAGCTACTATGATTCACGAGAAGAAGAAAAATCTAAATTTATTGTGGAAAAAATAAAATCTGGCGAAACGGTTGCATTAATTTCCGAAGCGGGGACACCATTGATTTCAGATCCAGGATATAAATTAGTTAATTTATGTATTAAGTCTGGAATAAAGATAATCCCATTGCCGGGTGCATCTGCTTGCCTTCCTGCTTTAATCGGGAGTGGTTTGCCTTTACATCGATTCAAGTTCTTCGGTTTTCCACCACATAAGAAAGGGCTAAAAAATTTTTTCGACGAATTATCAAATTGCGATGTAACTTCAATAGTGTATATTTCGAGCTACAAGCTTCAGAATTTTATCGCAAATCTATGTAACTTTGTAGAAGAAAACAGAAAAATTTGTATCGCAAAAGAAATTTCCAAAATGAACGAGGAATTTATTCGTGGAACAGTTAAGGAAGTTCGCAATGCATTTCAATCTGAGCAAATACAAATAAAAGGGGAATTTGTTATTGTATTAGAAGGTAAATCATAAGGAGTTTTAATGTTTATTACATTCGAAGGTATCGATTTCTCGGGAAAAACGACGCAAGTCTCTTTACTCGAAAAGTTTCTAATTGGCAAAAATTATGATGTCGTTACTCTTCGAGAACCAGGCGGTACACCAATGGCAGAAGAGATACGAAAATTTCTACTTGATAAAAACAATCAGTTAAGTTCAACTACCGAACTTTTTCTGTTCGAATCTGCCCGTTCCGATTTAGTTTCGAAAGTCATTATACCTGCATTGAATTTAGGCAAAATTGTTATTTGCGACAGATTTTGCGATTCATCATTGGCATATCAAAGTTATGGTAGAGGCCTGCCGATAGACTTCGTTGATATTTGTAACCAAAAAGCCTCGCAAGGTTTGGGCCCCGACATTACTTTTTTTATCGACATACCAATTGATGTTATGATTCTGCGGGGGCAACAAAGAACCAACGATAGGTTCGAAAGCGAAAAAATTGAATTTATCGAAAAAGTAATCGAAGGATTCAGAAAAATTGCAGACGAAAATCCTAGTCGAGTGCATATAATTGATGGAACTTTATCGATTACAAAAATACATTCTATGATAACTAAAATTGTTGAACAAAATCTTGGAAAGAAGTTATGAAACTTGAGGGAAAGATTGCATTTATAACGGGTGCTTCTTCGGGAATAGGAGAAGCAACTGCAAGGGCTTTCGCAGAAAATGGCTCCAAATTAATCCTTCTTGCACGTCGAAAAGAACGCATAGAACTTCTTGCAAAGGAACTACTAGAAAAATTTGGGACTCGAAGCTTTTTGATTGTCGAAGATGTTCGCAACTACAATGGCTTAGAACGCAAAATCAGCGAAATCCCAAATGAATTCTCGGATGTAGATATTTTAGTAAATAATGCCGGGTTAGCTCGCGGTCTCGATAAAATTTACAATGGTAATATTATCGATTGGGAAGAAATGATTGATACAAACATTAAAGGTTTGTTATTCACAACACGACTACTTTCACCGATATTTTTAAAGAAAAACTCTGGTCATATTGTAAATATTGCTTCACTTGCTGGTCGCCAAGTGTATCCAAACGGAAATGTCTATTGTGCGACCAAATTTGCTGTTAAAGCACTTTCTGAAGCAATGGTAATCGATTTCAATGGAACAAATGTAAGAATTACAAATATCGACCCTGGCTTAGTCAAAACGGAATTTTCGGAAATTCGTTTTCACGGCGATACAGAGCGAGCAAGGCAAGTTTATCGTGGCTACGAACCACTTACTGGAATGGACATTGCCAATATTATTCTTTTCGTTGTTACTTTGCCGCCACACGTTATGATTCAGGATATTTTGGTTACTCCAACAGCCCAAGCTACGGCTACAATTGTTCATAAGGAGTTATAATGGAGTTTAAAAAGTATTTTACGTTATCGGAAGCGAATAAAATGCTTCCCTTGGTCAAATCAATCATTAAAGACATTCTACAAACGTCTGCACGAATGAAGCGAATTATCATAAATAATCCAGACGATTATCTCGAAACAAAGGAGTTTAATTTATTAAAGAATGAGTTAAATAAGTATCTGAACGAACTGGAAGAATTGGGTTGCTTTTACAAAGATTGGAACTTTACCATTGGATTGGTCGATTTTCCAGCGATTATCGATGGCGAAGAGGTTTTTCTTTGTTGGCGTGGCGATGAAGAGCAAATACAATACTACCATAAAATGAACGAAAATTACTCTCTTCGGAAGCCTCTTTTTCATTAATGTGCACTTTGTAGAATATAATAAAAATACTTAATTTTGTAATTGATAGTGGGAGAGGTGGCCGAGTGGCTGAAGGCAACGGTTTGCTAAACCGTCGTAGGGGTAAGTCTCTACCGCGAGTTCGAATCTCGCCCTCTCCGCCAACTACAATGATATTAAAACATGCTTAATCGAAAAACAAGCGATATGATTTTGGAGTATATTAACAGCCTTCCAGATGAAAGGAAAAAAGCAATTAAACAATTACAAAAAACAATACTCGAGAATCTACCCGAAGGGTTCGAAGAAACAATTACTGATAATATGATTAGCTACGTAGTTCCTCATACTATTTATCCAAAAGGTTATCATTGCAATCCAAATTTACCATTGCCATTTGCAAGCATTGCTTCGCAAAAATATGGGATTGCTTTTTATCATATGGGTTTATATTCCGATAACAAACTGCTGAATTGGTTTAAAGAAGAATATTTGAAATTTACCGAAATTAAATTAGATATGGGGAAAAGCTGTATTCGATTTAAAAAAATCGAACAAATTCCTTACGAACTTATTGGAAAACTGATGGCAAAGCTAAGTGTGGAAGAATGGGTAAATCTATACGAAGCAAACATCAAAAAATAAAATGTTACCCTTTTATTACTCCTAATGGTCTTGTTCTTGCAACTGGTTGGGCGATGTCCAAGGCTTCGACGACATTTACTACTTGGTGAATATCTTTATATGCATCAGGTGATTCTTCTGCAAGCTCGCTAATGCTTTTAGTTTCTATAATTATTCCCTTATTTTCAAGTGTTTTTTTGAGATTGGCGCCGCTAATGTTTTTTTTTGCTTGAGAACGACTTAGCAACCTTCCAGCACCGTGACAACAACTTCCAAAAGCCAATTCCATTGCTTGTGGCTTTGCGATTAGCAAGTAGGAAGCAGTTCCCATAGAACCCGGAACAAGAACTGGTTGGCCAATTGAAGCAAAACGCCCTTGCAGCATCGTCGAAGGAAATGCTCGAGTAGCCCCTTTGCGATGAACAACAAGTTTCCTTTTACGATTTTCAATTATATGGGTTTCGAGTTTTGCAATGTTATGAGCAACATCATATAACAAATTAAATTTTAAAGGTTTAATCTTTTTCGAAAAAATGTTTAACGTCTTTTCTATTTTGTGAGAAAGAAGTTGACGATTTACAAAAGCAAAATTAGCCGCTGAATTCATTGAATGGTAGTATTCTTGCCCTTCCTTCGAGAGGAAAGGCACACAAGCTAAACCTCGTTCGGGCAGTTCAATACCATATTTCTTTGTTGCAAGTTGAAATTCTTTAACGAAATCGGCACATATTTGATGCCCAAAACCACGGGAGCCGGTGTGAACCCAAACAACAACTTGATTTTCAAATAAATTTAACTGTTCGGCTATTCGCACCGAGTAGATTTTGTCGATGTATCCAATTTCAACGAAATGATTCCCTGAACCAAGACTTCCAATTTCTGTACTTCCTCGTTCAATTGCTCTTTCGGAAACTTTGGAAAGATTTTCAACGGGTAACTGTCCTCTATCTTCGATGTGTTCCTGCTCGATTTTGGATATATATCCTTCGTCGACCGCCCAATTTATGCCTTCGGTAAGAATTCTTTCGAATTCATTTTTAGTAGTTTTAATTAGGGAACCTTTACCCGCTCCAATCGGAATATCATTGTGTAATTTAGTAATTATTTCAGGTAAGAATCTTTTAACTTCTTCGGTCTTCCAGTTTGTTGTCGAAAGTCGAATTCCACAATTGATATCGTATCCAACACCGCCGGGGGAAATTACCCCGTCTTTGTAATCGAAAGCTGCAACACCCCCAATAGGGAAACCATACCCTTGATGCATATCGGGCATTGCTAACGCAAATTTAACTATTCCTGGTAAAGTTGCAACATTAAAAAGCTGATTAATAGTTCCATCGTTTATAAGCAAATTTATCTGTGAAGGATGTGCATAAAATCTTGCTGGGACCTTCATTTTTTTCGAAAAATCCTTTGGAATTTCGAAAATGTAATCATTAACCTGAGCTATAGGTATATTCATAAATTAAAGATAGTTCGAATAATTTACATATCAAAAATTAACGTACATTTGTATAATCTATTTTCACTTATAATATTTAAATTATTATAAGTTGCAGATTTTATATTACAAAAAATATCAGGTATTTTTTTAAACCAACAATAATTCATTAATGTTAAGTTATCTATTTTAATTTTAAAATTTAATAAATATAAATGATTATTTAATTTATAAATAATTTCATTAAGCCAATCAATTAGTAAAGTTTCGTAATCAAAAGAAATTATTTTAATATTTTCAGTAATCAATTCATTTCCTTTCGAAAAATCAATATTGGTCATCTGAAGCATTCCTATTGTTGCATCGTAAAATAATCCTTCGAGTGAACAAGATTCTATGTATATTCCCAAATCCGCAGTGTGTTCAATCTCTTTGAACATTTTGCGCTGCCTAATATTGCTTGATAAATTCATTGATAGAAGAACAAAAATAATCCAAATCTGCTGGTCTTGTATAAATATGGGGTGTAACCCTAACCCCATGGATGTTTTCCCAATTTATTGCTACCGTAAAAATTTTCTTTTTTTCAAAAAGCCAATTTGAGACAACCTCGGGTTTTACACCTTCGACCGAAAATATGCCTAACCCGCACGAAAAATCTGGTTCGTTTGGTGTTAAGATTTTAACTCTTGGTATTTTAGCGAGTTCATTTGCCCAATATTGTCTTAACCAACGCAATCGATTTTCCTTCCTTTTGGAACCGATAGTTTCGTGGAAATTTAAGGCTTCGGCAATAGCCATTTCGGCGGGAAAAGAGCGAGTGCCAAGCGATTCGAATTTCCTAATGTTATCGCTATAAGGTGCATCATTAGAAAATAATGGTGGAATGTCCTTTATCATCTCTTTTCTAATATAAAGTAGCCCTGTTCCAAAAGGTGCACAAAGCCATTTATGAAGGCTTGTAGCAAGAAAATCGCACTTTAATTCGGAAACTTTAAATTCGATATGAGCGAAGGTGTGGGCTGCATCGACCAAAACATAAATCCCTCGTTTTTTGGCTTCATTAGCTATTTCCTTAACAGGCAAAATTTGTCCATTCCAGTTTATCATATGGGTGATGTTCACAACTTTTGTTTTGCTCGTAAAGGCAGACACAAATGAATTAACGAGGTAATTTTTGTCATCCGAGGGTAAATTCAAATCGACCCACGAAAGTTTAATTTTATCTCGTAATTCTCTATATTTCCAAGCATTTATTACATTAGGGTAATCTTGTTTTGTTAGAACTACTTCATCTCCCGGTTCCAAATTAAAACCAAAAATGATGGTATCCATTCCTTCGGTTGTATTTCTATTGATTGCGATTTCCTCGGGGAGGCATCCAACAAGTGGAGCGAGCCTTTCGCGCAAGGGTTCTCTCCCTTGGTCGAGAATTCTCCACATAAAATAAGCAGGGCCTTCATTGGATATACGATTGTATCTTTCGAAAGCCTCCTGAACAACCTTTGGCTGCGGACTAACACCTCCATTGTTAAGATTAATAATATTTTTGGATATAGAAAACGATTGATTAATCAAATTCCAAAAGTCCTCGTTTTCGAAATCATTTTTTTCGAAGTGCCTTAAATCTTCAATTGAAACCTCTTCGGTGTTTTTAGAAAATAGTTTCATAGGGTCTAATGCACTAACAATCCCCATTATTTTGAGCAAAGTTCGTCGAGAAAATTCCATTAATCATCCCCATTTTTATTAAATTTAACTTTTTTAAAAAAATTAATCTATGAAAAAATTTGATTTGATAATAGTAAGTTATAAAAATTGGAATTTTACTTTCGAGGCAATAAACTCGGCTAAAAGAAACAGCTTACAGCCAAATAAAATAATAGTTGTCGATAACAATTCCTGCGACGGTAGCGTTGATTTTCTTCGTGAAAGATTTCCAGATGTGGTTTTTATCGAGAATTCGGAAAATTATGGTTATTCGAAGGCACTCAATATCGGAATAAAGGCGTCGGAGGCGGACTTCATTTTAGTTTCGAATAATGATGTTGTTTTTTCCGAGGATAATTTTGAAAAGTTAATGCGCCATATTTCATCCCGACCTAGTATAGGAGTAGTAGGTGTTAACCAAAGGTTTCCAAATGGTAAGGCCCAACATTCCTTTGGATTTTTTCCAAGTTTTTGGAATGGACTGTTTACGATATTTTTTATTAACATTTTTCGTGTTCGACTAATTAGATTTTTTTACGGTAAATTAAAGAGCCGAAGCCTTAAAAAAGTCGATTGGGTAGATGGGGCAGTTCTAATGATTAATCGAAAAGCTTACAACGAAGTAGGCGGGTTTAGCGAGGAGTTTTTTTTCTACTCAGAAGAAACGGATTTTTGTAAACGTTTGCAAAGTAAAGGATGGGCAGTTACCATTGCTTTTGATACATCTTTAATACACTATCGTGGGCAGGGTGAAAGGAATCAACTCGGTATGAGCGAAAAAAATATACCAATTTTTGTTAAATCCTTAACAAATTTATGTGTAAAGCACCTTAGTAATTCTCAAGCAAAATTTTATTTAAAATGTGTTGGTTTGTTTTACAAGATAGTTTCTGTCATCAATTATATAAAATTTATTTTGTTTTGGCGTTTTAATCATAAAGAAAATTCGCGAGTAAATAATTTACTTTCAAATGAGCTATTGAAAGCCGCCTCTAAAGTAGGAAAAAGTTAATACCAACAAAGCGATTACATTTTATGCTTATTTTGTCGATAATTTTTGTTTCAAAAAAAATTTGTAATTTTGAATGCCTTCGGGCTTTATTTTTAATTACTTTTGGAGTATTAAAATGGCTCTCAAAATAACTGAAGAATGTATTAATTGTGGGGCTTGCGAACCCGAATGCCCAGTTAACGCAATTTCTCAAGGTCCAGACATTTATATTATCGATGCTGCTGTTTGTGTTGAATGCAAGGGACATTACGATGAACCACAATGCCAAACGGTTTGTCCAATTGATGATTGTATTGTCCCTGCCTAAAAATTCCCTACATACATCCTTGCAAAACTACCCAAGATTATTTGGGTAGTTTTTTTGTAACTATTTAGTCATTTATTTCGTTATTAATTTTTTAAACAATTACAATATTGAATAATAAAGTATTAAGGATATTTAAACTTCTTAATTGTTATATATGTCTATATGTTTTCAAACGAGGAGATGCTATGCTCAAAAAGATTTTAATGTTGACAATAGCAACATCGTTCTTTTTTCCTTTTAGCTTTATTTATGCTCAATTTGGCAAGAACAAAGTTCAATACCAGGAATTTTCGTGGAAATACATACAAACATCCCATTTCGATATATATTTCCATAGTAACAATAAATTACTTGCTAATTTTACTGCGCATATTGCTGAACAGGCATTGGAGTCAATCCAGAAAGCATTGAAATTTAGAGTTTCTCGGAGAATTCCAATTATTGTTTACAACAGCCACAATCAATTCCAACAGACTAATGTAATAAATACATATCTTCCGGAAGGTATTGGGGGGGTAACAGAGCTTTTCAAAAACAGAGTTGTTTTACCTTTCGAAGGCGATTATGCCCAATTCAAGCACGTTATCCACCACGAGCTTGTGCACGCTGTTTTGAACGATATGTTCTATGGTGGTACTATTCAGTCTGCTTTGTCGCGAGGGAATTTAATAGAAATACCATTATGGATGAACGAAGGACTTAGTGAGTGGGAAAGCATAGGAGGTTTGGATATCAACACGGACGTTTACATTCGGGATATGGTATTGAATGAAAGTCTTCCCGATTTGGACAGGTTGGATGGTTACAATGCGTATCGTGGCGGACAAGTCTTTTGGTGGTTCGTTGCCGAAAGATATGGAACTTACAAGATTCCTGAACTTATGACCAAACTAAAATCCACTGGAAGTGTCGAAAATGCTTTCAAAAGCACTTTCAATATGAAATTAGAGGATTTTTCCGAAGAGTGGAAAAAATATTTAAAAAAATACTATTTTGCAGATATTGAAAAATTTTCCGAACCTTCCGAGTTTGCTGTTCGTTTGACTAATCATACCAAAGAAGAAAATTTTTATAACACATCGCCTGCAATTTCTCCCCAAGGTAATAAAATCGCCTATATTGCCGACTTCGACGGTTTATTTTCACTTTTCATAATGGATTTAGATAATCACAATAAAAAGGAAAAAGTTGTAAGCAGTTTTCGCCAACAAGATTTCGAGGAATTGAATGTGTTAACTCCTGGTATTACTTGGAGCGGCGATGGGGAAAAATTAGCGATTTCGGCAAAATACAAAGGAGAAGATATAATTTATATCGTCGACACGAAAACTAGTGATTACGAACGAATACCTCTTGGCTTCAAGCAGATTTCATCGGTTGCTTGGGCTACGAAAAGCAACGTTATTGCATTTTCTGCGACTGTCTTGGACAGAAAAGACATTTATCTTTATAATCTTGATAGTAAAACTATTACTAGGCTAACAAACGATATTTTTTACGATGACCATCCAATTTGGTCTCCAAACGAGGACAAACTGTATTTTATTTCGGGACGAGTAGATGAAATAAAACAGTCTGACTCAACTCGAATCATTCCACCTTGGAAAATAGAAACAGGAAAGCGGGATATTTATGAGTATAATCTACAAACAAAAAAAATTCGAAGGATAACATTCACACCAGATTACAACAAAACCAGTTTGGCTATTTCCGGTGACTCCAAAATGCTTTACTTTGTTTCGGACAAAAATGGAATCGGTAATATTTACAGGCTAAATCTCGAAACAGGGCGAATCGACGCGATAACAAACTCATTATCGAATATAACACAGATTTCGCTTTCCAAAAGCGGCAACGAGTTAGTTTTTTCGGCTCTTTCCAATGGTGGTTTCGATATCTATATGATTAAGAATCCCAATTCCCGCATTATTAATTCCGATAGTTTACCTTTGACTAAATTTAGAATTATTGAAAAAGAAAGAACTATTTCGAAACATAAAGTTGAACTTGATACTGTTGCCTATAATACTACACCCGATAGCGTTGGGATTACTTATGGTAATTTTAGTGTCGACTTTTCGCGCCAAAATATGATTAAACCCAATAAAGATATATTGTCGAATAATTTGCAAGATAGCTACTCGATTTCTCCTGATTCTGAATTTGTGGACTACGATTACAAGGTTAAATTTTCACCAGATATAATTTTGGGAAACCCTTCGTATAGTTCATTTTGGGGATACCAAGGAGTTGCACAAATGCTTTTCAGCGACGTTCTTGGCGACCACCAAATTTACGTTCAAGCCAATTTATGGTTCGACCTTAAAAATAGCAACTTCCTTGTCCAATACGCATATTTGGCTAATATCATAGACTACAATTTTTATGCTTATCAAAGTTCTTTACTATTATATGGATACAACCCATTTGCAAGTGAGTATAATCTTTATAGGCTTAGGAACTACGGATTAGGTATGAGTGCTTCCTACCCTTTAAGCATATTCAATCGTTTTGAACTTAATCTTTCTTTGTTCAATGTAACCAGAGAAAATACTTCCGATATTACAGAACCCTCCTCGGAAAGAACTATAATTTACCCCGAATTTAGATACGTTTACGATGATGTTCTCTACGGGTCGTTTGCACCTGTCCGGGGCTCAAGATATTTTCTTGAGTTCAAATCGGTCCCCAAAATTTTCAAAAACTCAATTAATTTCTTCACTTTCAAATTTGATTATCGTCGATATTGGGATTTTGGTTACTTTTTAAAATTTGCATTCAGAGCTACCGGAGCAAAAAGTTTTGGTTCTAACCCTCAACGATTTTTTCTTGGAGGAACGGACAATTGGATAAATTACGAGATAAATAATAATTCTTATCTTTTTCAAAATCCAGAAGAATTTGCATTTTTGGAACTGATTACACCTTTGCGAGGATGGGCTTTTGCCGAAGTGGTTGGCACACAGTATTTTACAACAAATTTAGAGCTTCGCTTCCCTCTTTTCACAGCCTTGTTGCCTGGTCCAATTCCAATCATCTTTAACGATATCCTTGGAGTTATCTTTTTCGATATGGGGGGTGCGTGGAGCGGCAACTTTACTGATTTCAAGGCAACAAAAACAAACGAAAAGGGCGAAACAATACCTAATGCTTTACTTATGAGCGTTGGAATTGGCGCTCGGGCTTGGATTTTGGGCTTACCATTTAAGCTCGATATTGCTTGGCGTAACGAATTTAAAAATTGGTCTAAACCATACTATATCTTTTCAATCAATTACGACTTTTAAATCAATTAAAAAAAAATTAATTTTGCATTTAACAATTTATTAAATTTCAAAAAGTTTAGGATTATATGGCAGGACAAGCCCATCGCATAATTTATATGTACCGTAAGTTTTTGGAAGGCGAGGTACTTACTTCAACACAATTACAAGATATGATATCCGAAGAAATTGAAATTGTAAGTATTAGAACTATCCAACGAGATCTTAGATTACTTCAAAAAATTGAACCATCATTGGTAGGAAAACCAAAAGGCAAAGAAATTATTTGGTCTATTCCAAAGGAGTTCCGTATCCCAAAGCAAATAGTTCGTTTCGAAACCGATGAGTTACTTGCTTTTCATTTCCTAAAAGCACATTTAAAAACATTTCGCGGAACTGTTATTGAAGAAGAAACACAAAAATTATACAAGAAACTCGAAAAACTTGCACCCCAAGAAGTTGTTCTCGATGAGACAATTTATTGGGACCAAAATGTTGGATACTATGATTATTCAAAAATAAGCGAGATTGTAGCACAAGTCATTAAGGCAACTGCTTCGAAAAATTGGTATATGATTACCTATTACACACCAAGAAATGTTCAAAGTAAGAATCTAATTGTTCGTTTCGAAACGATATTTGCGTATTTAGGATTGCTTTATGTTGTTGTTTACCTGCCTAAACACAAGATTCATGCATGTTTAGCCATCCATAATATCTCGAAAATTGAAGAAGAAAAAGGTTTTTTAGACGTTGCACCACCTTTCAACTTTCGTGAATGGTCTATGTATCGTTTTGGCGTTTTTTCGGGCGAAATACACCACGTTAAACTATTGATTAAATCCGAGTTTAAGCATTTTTTCCTGAATAGGAAATGGCATGTAACCCAAGTCGAAAAAACCGATTCAGACGGTAATATAATTTTAGAAATGAAGGTTCCGGTAGGGGTGGATTTAATCAACTGGGTTCTTAGCTGGAGCGACGCTATTATTATTCTTGAACCCAAAGAGCTTATCAAGAAAGTAATAAATCGACTTTACCAAACACTGAAATGTTACGATTATACAGAAGACCCAAGTGGTGTATTAATCCCAAATCCTCAAACCGCGAAAGGACATCCTCCCGTTTCTCCTACGACTACTCCGCCTGCATCCGATACGACAGTCGAAGAAAAGACTACCAACGATAAGGTAAAACCTCTTTATCGTTTCTCTTTAAAAAAAAGGAAATAATTAGCGTTCGATAATAATCGTTACAGGACCGTCGTTCGATAGCTCGATTTCCATCATCGCCCCAAATTCACCTGTTGTTATTTTTTTACCCATTGCATTTTGCAATTGCTCAATGAACAAATTATACAAAGGTTCGGCAATATGAGGAGGAGCGGAATGCATAAAGTTTGGCCGAAAACCACGTGTAACATCGCCGTATAAAGTAAAATTCGAAATAACCATTATTTCTCCATTGATGTCTTTGACCGAGAGATTCATTTTGCCGTTTGCATCTGAAAATATTCTTAAATTCACTGTTTTGTTTGCTAACCATTTGATAGTATCCAAGTCGTCTTCATTTCTAATAGCAATAAATACTAATAATCCTTTTCCTATGCTTCTTCTTTCTTTGCTATCTTGTATGATGACGGAACAATGCTTTACTCTTTGAACTACAACAAGCATACACTTTAAAAGACTATGAATTTCAAAACTACAAAAATAGAAATAAATCGCATCTTAAATCGTTGTAGCTAATTTGTAGAGAACTGAGAGCGGAAAAATGCCAATTTACGAGTATCGTTGCGAAACTTGTGGAAAAACGTTTGAATATCAACAAAGAATAACCGATGACCCTTTAAAAGTTTGTCCAGCAGAAATCTGCGAGTCCGAAGTCCACAAAGGACAGGGAACTGTTCACAGAATTATCAGCAAAGGGGTAGGACTACTTTTTAAGGGGAATGGTTTCTACATAACAGATTATGCAAGGAAAAATAGCAGCATTGTATCATCCTCATCTTCTGCACCCGCGGGAACTTTGGAAAACAAAACCCCTTCGTCGAGCACTTAGTAAAGGGAATAAAAGATTTACTAAATTTATCTAATGGTAGGCTATTCAAAGCCTTCCATTTTTTTAAATTTGTATTTATTCTAATTAAACAATGAAAGAAGAATTTTTAGATAATCCAATTCTGAAGAACTTAAACCCTGTTCAACAAGAAGCTGTTAAAATACTCGAAGGTCCTGTCCTTATTGTTGCAGGTGCTGGAAGTGGAAAAACTCGGGTTCTTACGCATAAAATTGCTTACTTAATTGATAATGGTGTTCCGCCTTCGAATATTTTGGCTTTGACTTTTACCAACAAAGCGGCTCAGGTAATGAAAGAAAGGATTGCTACTTTGGTAAATTTTGAAGCAGCAAAACGAATTTGGGCTGGAACCTTTCATTCTATTTTTGCAAAAATATTGCGAACAGAAGCTTCGGCAATTGGTTATTCATCAACCTTTACAATATACGATGCAGAAGATTCGCTTTCTATCATAAAAAGAATTATTCAATCGAATTTAATTTCTACAAACAAACTTAATCCGGATTCTGTTCAAAAAATCATTTCGCTCGCAAAAAACAAAGTATTAAACCCCGAAGATTTTGCAAGAACTTCTTCGACGCCAATTGAAAGAGAAATTGCTAATATTTATAAGGAGTATCAAGATTACCTTCGGAAAAACAATGCTATGGATTTCGATGATTTACTTGTAAATACTTATGAACTTTTTAACTCGTCCAAAGAGGTTTTGGAAAAATATCAAAATAGATTCGTTTTTATATTAGTCGATGAATATCAAGATACGAATCGAGTTCAATATTTAGTTCTCAAACAATTGTCGTTGAAATACAAAAACATCACGGTAGTGGGCGACGACGCCCAAAGCATATATAGATGGCGTGGTGCAGACATTCGCAATATTCTTGAATTTCAAAAGGACTTTCCAAATGCCAAAGTTATTCGACTGGAGCAAAACTATCGCTCGACAAAAAACATACTCGGAGCTGCCGATAGTATAATTCGCTTTAACCACAAACAAATCGAAAAGAAATTGTGGACCGATAACCAGGAAGGCGATTTAATCGAACTTTTTGAAGGCGAAACCGATAAAGACGAAGCAAGTTTGATAGTAGCAAAAATTAAAGAATTGGTGTCTTCGAACAATTTGGCTTACAAAGATATTGCAATACTTTATCGGACTAACGCACAATCTCTTGAATTCGAAAACGCTTTGCGACGATTGAACATCGATTATGTAGTGATTGGAGGAATGTCATTCTATCGAAGGAAAGAAATAAAAGATGTCCTTGCTTATATTCGATTACTTATGAATCCAAACGATAACGAGGCGTTTATCCGAATAATTAACGAACCACCTCGTGGAATAGGGAAGATTACTTTGAACCATTTGATAAATTTCTCCCGAACAAACAACATTTCGATTTTCGATGCAATGAGAAACCCTGAAAATATTAACAATATACAATCGAAAGCAAAAGCCACGTTAAGTGAATTTTCAAAATGGCTCGAAACCACAAAAGAAAAAATGCACAAAAGGGGCGACCTGCACAATACTTTAATCGAGTTTATTGGAGAGTCTGGAATAATACAAATGTACGAAGAAATAGGAACTGATGATTCCTACGATAGAATAGAAAACATAGAAACGTTGCTTTCGGACATATATGATTTCTTGAAAGATAACCCAGAGTTAGGCTTGGAAGATTATGTCCAGCAAATTAGCCTTATCTCGGATATTGACGAGAAAAATTTAACAAACGACCAAGTGAAACTAATGACTCTACATTCAGCGAAAGGAATGGAATTCCCAGTGGTTTTCATCGTCGGTTTAGAACAAGGATTGTTTCCTTTAATACGTCATAGATCGAACCAAGACGACGAAGAAGAAGAGAGAAGGCTGTTTTATGTTGGATTAACAAGAGCAATGGAAAAAGTTTTTTTATCGTATGCGAAAAACCGACAACGTTTTGGAATGGATTCGTACCAAGTCCCTTCAAAATTCCTTTCCGAAATCGACAAGAAATTTATTAAAGTGCAGACAAAAGAAACTAATAAATTTAAATCTTTCAATAGGGATTTATATAGAGAAAATAGTAGGGTATCCTATGGAAATGAATACGACCAAACCGAGGATGGAACTTTGAAAATAGGCGATAAGGTCCTGCATCCGTTTTTTGGAATTGGTTGGGTTGAAAAACTCGATGGTTTCGGCAACAATGCCCAAGCACTTGTTTTGTTTGAATCAGCCGGACGAAAAAAACTGATGCTGCAATATGCAAAATTGAAAAAAATAATAGATTAATGAATAATTTTTAAAGTAAATATTTATGGTGGCGGTAGTTCCGAAGTTTTCAACAGGTTTTCCACATTTTTTCCACAATGTTTCAACATCGAAATAATATTTAGTTAGATTGTGAAAAAATTGAATTGCAACTATGGATACCGAAAAGCTAAAAGAACTAATCGCGTCGGGAGAGTCATCGACAGTAGAATTCAAAAGGAAAATCACAACCCCCGATAAAATAGCCAAAGAAGTTTGTGCTTTCGCGAATACGAAAGGGGGAATTCTCCTCGTTGGAATTGATGACGACCGCAAAGTAATTGGTGTTGATAGCGAAAAAAGCGAAATTGATATTATCGAAATTGCTTGTCAATTCTACATTGAGCCTCCAATCTCGCCTAAAAGCATCGAAATTGTTAACTATAACAAAAAGGAAATTATTGTTGTTGAAATAGAAGAAAGCAACCGGAAGCCTCATACTATTGAAGCTGTAGATGCAAAAAGTAGAAAAAGACGCTTTGCATACATTCGAATCGGGGAAAAGTCCGTGATTGCAAGTCGCGAAATGCGGAGATTGCTTTCAGGTTTAAATGCGGATTCCAAGCCTATTAAAATCTATATTGGAGAACAAGAAAAAAAATTATTCCAATATTTGGAGAAACACGAGCGAATCACAGTCAAAGAGTTTTCGAAATTAGTTAATATTTCCGAAAGAAGAGCTTCGGCTATTCTTGTAAAACTTGTGAAAGTTGCAGTCTTGCAAATCTACACAGATTCGAATCACGATTATTTTGCATTAAATGGATAAAAACAGATTGCTCTGTAATTATAATATTTGCTCAACAAAAGCTATAAACTTATCTTCGCTTTCAACTACTTCCAAATCTAATATTGTTGAAAATAAACTAACGCCACTATTTCTAAATACTTCCGAAAATTTGAGTAATTTATAGAAATCTTTTTCTGTTGTTAGAATAGTATCAATATTTTTGGCATCAACAAATTGTAGAATCGACACAATGTCGCTTTCTTTATATCTGTAGTGGTCCTTGAATTCAAAATGCTTACGAATGTTAAAGCCAAGCATTTCGATTGAGTTATAGAATTGCGCGTTGTTCGCCAATCCGCTGACCAAAACTATATCTTTATAAATAAGTTCGGAAAATTCTATCGGTTTTGAAAGCATATCTATTAAATGTGTTAACTTTTTTCGGTATTTTATGACAATTTTATTCGAAGGTAAGACGTTTTCGATAATATTAGGGGGAATATCCTCCGATAAAGCAATCACATTCGCGCGCTTTAAATTTTTATAGGGCTCACGCAAATAACCTTTCGGATACACAAATGGCTTTTCGATAGTTTTTGAATCAATCAAAACTATATCCAAATCTCGTTTAATTTTGCGATGTTGAAATCCATCGTCGATTATCAATACACTCCCAGTTAAATTCTTATCGATAAAAGGTATGGCTTTGAACTTTACTTTACTTGCAATAATCGGTGATTGGACACGATTTGCTACGAGGTAAAGTTCGTCGCCCGATTGCTCGACTGCACATCTTATTTGATTCTCGTCCCTAATTTGCGTTATGCTTTTATGTTTCCCTTTGTAACCACGGCTTAAAATAATTGGTCTGTATCCTTTACTTATAATTAAATTGGCTAAATAAATAACAAACGGAGTTTTCCCCGTCCCGCCAAAAGAAATATTTCCAATACTTATTGTGGGGAGCTTCGAGCGGTAAGATTTAATAATGTTATAATCAAAGAAATAATTCCTAAGTTGAGCAATAGAAGAGGAAAATAAAGAAATAAGGGGCAATAGCATAGTTAATTAATTATTAAAGCTTCGAATGTAAATATCTCGGCATTAGGATTGAGATATGTAGAGCGAGGAAGGTTTGCCTTTAAACAAAGGTGTTCAAGAAAAGTTTTCACATCCCAGTTTCTATCGGTAGCAACTTGTGGTAACAAAATCCCATTATGATTTCGATAACGAATGTATAGCCCATGTTTCCCAACTTGTATTTTGGATAAATCAAATACTTTTGTAAACTTCGACAAAATTGTAATACCATAATCTAAATAAGGGAACTCTTCGGGCTTTATAGGCTCGAATCTCGTGTCGTTAGTAGCAGTAAGTTGAGCAACTTCTTGAATTTCGAAGTATAGAGGTTTAGTTGCGAATGTATGTCCCATACAGGCACGAAGTTCACCTTCTTTTTCGATAGTAACAAATACAGGGTATTGTTCGGAAAATGATTTAGGAATAAGCTGATATTCTGGTTTTTCCACTTTTTTGTCTGCGATGGTTCTCTCGATAGTTTCTTGAACAAGTTTCCTAAGTTCGTCTTTTTCCTCGTCCGTAAGAATCGGAAGATTTTGGGGAACATAGTCGGGGATATTTAACAAAGCACCCGTAAAATATCCAACAACCTGCTCTTTGTTTTTAGAACCGAATGGCGAATCCCCGCTCGTTGCGTAAAATACAGAAATCGCTTGATTAGCGCCAATGGCTTCGCAGATAGTCATTACTGCTACAATTGGGCCTCCACCACAAGCTTCAATTTCTCGAGAATGGAGTTGAGATGAAAGTTTAAAATAATCGTATTGTGTAAATGCTTGCAAAAGTTTAGAATCAATGGCATAAGCCTTATCGTAACTATGATAGTGAGAGAGGTCCGAGCTGGCAACGAGTAAAACGTCACCGAAACGGTTCGAAATAGTAAGTGCTTTAACTATGGCATACGATAAAGAATGCACAGTTTGGTCATCTTGGGAACCCATAACAATTGGAACAATTTGAGCCGATGGAAGCACTTTCTGAATAAAAGGGATTTGAACTTCGATTGAATGTTCCGAAGTTACCTTCCTCCAAGAATGTCCTTCCATCGATAGTCGAACATTCGAGTCTTGGCTAGCGATTAATTTCGAAAGTTCTTTATCGACTTTGCAAGGACCCAAAGGTGTTACGTATGCATCACCCGGAAACACTGCTGAATAATTGAAGTAAACTTGATGACTTGGCGAAATTATAATAATTGTTCTGATGCCTCTTTCCGGCAACTCTCGGTAAATCTTTCCTGCAACAAAACCACTGTAAGCATACCCAGCATGAGGAACAACAATCCCTATGATTCTATTTTGTTTAGGAATTTTAGGTTCTTTGTCCAATTCGAGATAACGTTCTATTTCGGCATTTAAAGAATCGATATTTGAATGGTAGAATGCTCCCGCAACCGTAGGAGGGCGATAAGAAATATAGTCTTCGCTTAATGCATCTTGGGACAAGGAATTTCCAACCACAAAGTATAAAATAGTTATTACAAAAAAACACAAACGAACCATACTAATTTAATAAAAAAATACATTATTTCGAATTCAATTCGTTTGCTAACGGAACAACATCTTTGACATTCTGGTAAATATGGTTAGTATTGATTCTATCTTTGCGTTCTATGGCTCGCAAAGCCGAGGAGTATATTTCTTTCCAAGTCATGCCATATTTTTCAAGAAGTTCTTCGGGTTCGCCACTACCTCCAAATGTATCGCGCATACCAACGAACTCGATAGGAACGGGATAGTTTTTAGCTAAGACTTCGGCTACTGCTCCACCTAAACCTCCGTGAATTTGATGCTCTTCGGCAGTAACAATTGCGCCACACTCGCGGGCAGAATCGACAATGGTTTTAACATCAATTGGTTTTAATGTGTGATTATTAACGACTTTTGCTGAAATGCCTCGGCGTTTCCAAAGCTCTTCGGCTGCAAGCAAAGCCTCCCACACCATTAAACCACAAGCAACAATTGCAACGTCTTTTCCTTCACGAAAAATCTCCGCTCTGCCCAAAGAAAATGGCGTTTCTTCGCGGGTAAACCAAGCAACAGGAGGTCTCCCAAATCTAAGAAATGAGGGACCAAAAATTTTACTAATTGCAACAGTTGCTTTTTTTGTTTCTTCGTAATCACAAGGAACAACAACTGTCATATTTGGTAAAGTCCGAAGAAGGGAAAGTTCTTCGAGTGCTTGGTGGGTTGCACCATCGGGACCAACTGTTATCCCAGAATGTCCTCCTCCAATCTTTACATTTACATTATTATAGCACACAGAAATCCTCAACTGGTCGGCATTACGAAATGCAGCAAAAACACTATAAGTAGCAAAAAAAGGTATCTTTCCCGACAATGCTAATCCTACTGCAATAGTAGTTGCGTTTTGTTCTGCAACACCTATTGAAAAGAAACGTTCGGGAAATCGCTCTTTAAAAAACGAAGTCAATACCGAACTTGTTACATCTGCTCCAAGAACAACAATATCGGGATTCTCTTCTCCAAGTTGAACAAGGGCTTCACCAAATCCCAAACGTGTTGCTTTTTTACCTATTAAACTGAATTTATTCATAGCTGCACTGTTTTAATAATTTTTTAATTTAGACAAATTCAAATTATTTATTATGCATACAATCTAATTCAAGATTCATTCTCTTCATTTCCTTTCAAATACAATTGAAAATTGTGAAAGGGAAAAAACAGAAAAGATGGAAACGAAATATTTTCTCATTGTAATTCGGTTAAAGCTTGTAAAGCCTGTTCTTTGTTTGGCGGTATTCCATGCCACTCGTATTTATCGACCATAAAAGAAATTGGGAAACCCATTTTGGTGCGGGCAATAATTACTGTTGGTTTGCCAATACTTTTAGTATGATTATCAATAAATTTATCGAAGGAAGTTAAAATTTCACTATAATTATGCCCATCGATAGTAATTACATTAAAATTAAAGGCTTCGAACTTTTTATCGATAGGGTAGATATTCATAACGTCGTGGACTCTCCCATCTATTTGACAATTATTATTATCCACAATCCAACAAAGATTGTCGAGTTTATAGTGCCCAGCGGACATCGCAGCTTCCCAGCTTGACCCTTCTTCTAACTCACCGTCGCCAGTGATAACAAATACTCTGCGATTATTTTTGTCAAGGTATTTGTCGCTAAGCGCCATACCCACAGCAATAGAAACGCCCTGTCCCAAAGAAGCCGAGGAAGTTTCCAATCCGGGTAACCCCATATCAATTCCTGGATGTCCTTGCAACCGTGAGCCTAACTTTCGTAGTGTTTTTAATTCTTCTACAGGAAAGTAACCCGCTCGTGCAAGTGTTGAATATAGGATAGGACAAATATGGCCCGCACTTAAAACGAAGCGGTCGCGTTCTTTCCAATTAGGGTTTGTTGGATTATAACGCATAATACCACCAAAAAAAAGAACGGCAAAAATGTCGGAAGTTCCTAGCGAACCGCCGCTATGGCCAGACTTTGCTAAAAATAAACTTTTAATTACATCGCGTCGCAGGACTGTCGCTATTTCTCGAAATTCTTCAACCTTTCGTCTTCTATTTTCAAAAATTTTTGGTTCAAAAGTTATTTGAATTTCCATTTTGCATAGTCGAAAAAAACAAAATTAACATTTTTAACCTTTGGTTTTTCCAGTTCACTTCTCATAAAAATAAATTTTTTAAGCAATAGTTAAATAATTCATAAAATGTTTATAATTTGTTTTTTTATTGGCACATTTTTTTCGGATACCATATTTATAGATAATCGATTAGTTAGTAATGAGAATAAAAAAATTTAGAGCGCGTAACTTACAGGAAGGGAAAGAAAAAGTCCGTGCCGAACTTGGAGACGAGGCAATTATTCTTTCTACCCGTGTCATTCCCCCTTTACCACCAACTATGGAAGAAATGGTTGAATTAGTTGCTGCTCTCGATACCAAAGTTGAAGCGCAATTGATTGAGCAAAAATCCGAAGTGAAATCTAGCTCAATTCGAGAGGATAATAACAAGCAAGATATCATCAACTTAACAAGCGAGATATTTAAAGAAATTGCGAGTTTAAAGACGCTTTTTTGGCATCTATCGGACAAAATTACATATACTTTTATAGCGGACTTGCCTTTGGATTTGCAAGAGTTAGCCAAGTTAATGCTTCGGAACGGTTTTTCTTCGGATTTTATCCTTCCTTTTTTACAACAATTCAAGGATAATAAATACAAAGATTTCAACGAACTAAGAAACTCTGCAATTATCAAGCTCTCTGAAAATCTTTCTTATTGCAATGGTATCGAAAAGTTAGACATTCCCCAAAAGATTTTATTTATTGGCCCTTCGGGTGCCGGAAAAACCCTTTCACTTGTTAAACTTAGCCTTTTGTTTAAGCTACTGTATGATGCAAAAGTAGGAATAATTTCGTGCGACAACCAGAAAATTGGTGGTTGGGAACAAATGCAAATACTTTCTGGGATAGCTAATTTACCTTCGAGTTTAGCTCAAATGAATGATGAACTTCCTGAAATTTTAACTACTTACAAAAGTTACAATTACATTTTTGTGGATACAAGCGGTATCAATCCCCGAGACGATAAACAATTAGAAGAAGTTCAGTCTATTCGTAACGCAACAGATTTCGATTATGTTTTTTTAATTTTATCGGTCACTTCAAGTAAATTGAACTTTTCAGAAGCAGTAAAATTGTTTTCACAAATTGAACCTACACACATTATTTTAACTAAATTCGACGAAATAGGAACTATTGGGTATCTCTACGAATCAATTTTAGAATACTCGCACCGTTTTCCTTTAATTTATTTTACGAATGGTACAGATATACCAAATGCACTGGAACCAGCAAATAAAGACTTTATATCGAAATTCTTAATAAATTATATAACATAGGAATGGAGATGAAGAAAACTTATAGAATTTCTTTTTTAAGTGGAAAAGGTGGGGTTGGTAAAAGTATTATTCTTGCTAATCTGGCTCGTTTTTTTGCTAAGAAATTCGA
The DNA here is from genome assembly GCA_037445895.1 of Ignavibacteria bacterium. Classification (GTDB taxonomy): domain Bacteria; phylum Bacteroidota; class Ignavibacteria; order Kapaibacteriales; family UBA2268; genus JBBIJO01. Next base: position 107,348 of record JBBIJO010000001.1, read on the forward strand.
TACGGTCCTAATTTTCGATAACAACCTCGATTATCCAATTCAACACTTTCTTAACGGGATTGAACCGAACGTTAGGCTTATCGATGTATTGAAATCCGACATTTCTATTGAGTATGCTTTAAATAGAATAAACAATAGCCTATTTTTTGTAGGAGGTTCTAATGACTTAAGTATTGAATTTGAACCAAGTGCTCAACTAATGGAGAGTTTCTCTTTTTTGCTTCAAAATAACGATTTCGACCTTGTCTTGCTTGACCACAAATCCGGTTTCAATAAAACCATATTGGAATTCTCAAAAATTTCGGATTTGAATCTTATATTTGTATCCGATGAACCGACTTCGATATTCGATTCCTATGGTTTAGTAAAATTTCTATATGGAATCTATGGGATAGCAAACATTGGGATTGTGATAAATAACGTTGTGGAAAACGATGATGGAATTGAAATAGCCAGTAAATTTAATTTAGCGACCAGCACCTTTTTAAAGAAAGAGTTCCCTGTTCTTGGAATTATTCCATATGAACGGGGCCTAAAGTCCATGATTTTTCATCAAGAGTTGCTTGTACAAAATCGAAGCGATGGTGAATTCTATACCTCGTTAGCTAATCTTTTCGAGAATATTCTTTCATACCTCAATATTGTCGAAATAGCACAAACTTCTTAATTTGCATTGTTAATTTGTTTTTTTTAGTGTAAATGTTTTTATGGCAAAAGAAAAATCCAACGAAGTTGAGGGAAAAGAACAGAAAAAAGAACAGCAAGAAAAACAACAGGTTAAAAAGCAGCGAGAAGCTCGTCTCAAAAAGAGACTAAAGAAAGAAAGCAAAAAAATAGACAAAATAGTTTCTTTCCCTTTCCGCTCCTTGTTTCTCATAGGTTCGGTTTCGGGTATTTTAACATTTTTATATGCCTTGTTTGCTCAATACGATACTTTTTTAATGTCTGTTTTAAAAGGGTTTATCGTTTTTACAGCAGTTTACCTGGGTATAGGAATATTATTCATGCTCTTTTTCGTTGCAATGGCAAAAGCAAGACAACGTGAAGCAGAGGAACTAAAAAGACAAGATGAGGCAAGACATAGGGAAAATGAAAGGTCGGAATATGAAAGCAAATACGAGCGCGAACTCCTTTTGAAACAAGCCGAAGAAAAACGGGAACAAGAAGTTCGAAAATTTAAAGAGCAATTAAATCGCCAAGGGATGGAACAAACGGGTTCGAACTTAGACAATTGAATGGGAAATTAATATAGTTGCTATATAAAATATATACTATGAATACAAAAAACGAAGAGGCAAATCCTGATATAAAAACTATTTGGGAATTATATAAACTCCAACAGAGTGATTCCTTTCGGGAAAAACTTGTTCTGTATTACATCCCGCTCGTGCGTTCTGCGATTAAAACGATTTCAATTCCAACTGCTTCAATCCTAACACGCGACGATTTAATTAGTTCTGGAATTATTGGACTTATCGATGCTATCGAAAAATACGACCCAACCCGAGGCGTTAAATTCGAAACTTACGCATTGCAACGAATTAAAGGAGCAATACTCGATGAACTTCGTCGTGTCGATTGGCTATCGCGCTCTGCACGGCAAAAAGCACAGGAAGTTATTTCTGCATTGGAGTCAATCCAAAATGATACTGCCGATGGAACCACTTTATTCGAATTATCTTCCAAATTAGATATTAACGATTCTGAAATTAATCGCTATTTATCTGCATATCAGTCTTCGAAAGAGGCTTTTTTTATTAGCGAAACAACCTTTACAGACGACGAAGAAGAACCAACAAGCCTCCTTGAAAGTATTGCCGACGAAGACCAAAAAAGTGCACTCGATGAAATTGTAGATAAAGAGAAAATATCAATAATTTTGGATTTCCTCAACTCGTTACCAGAAAGGAATAGACTAATTATGACTTTATATTACTACGAAAATTTGAAGTTTAAAGAAATTGGCAAAGCCTTGAATTTATCGGAAAGTCGCGTTTGCCAAGTCCATTCTGAGATTATTGAACAATTGAAAAAGAAATTCAAAGTCATTGAAGAGTAAATTAGAAGTATGTTTCGTCGCGCCAATAACTTATTTTCCAAATAGAATCTTGGGGGTAAAAAATTAACCTGAAATTTGCTTTACCTTGCAAACGCACCACATCGGTTGGAGAAAAAATAATTGTCAACGAGAATCCACGCTGGACATTCCTTTCTATCGAATCACCAATTGAGGTATAAGTATCGTTCCAAATTAAGTCAATATTGGAAGCAGCCTGAAAAAGCCCAAAAGTTGTCCTAACATCTTGTTCCTTTCCCCAAGAAACATCAACACCTAACTCATAATTTTTGTAAACAAAAGTAAAGTCCTCGTCGAGCAATTTGCTGTAAACAAGAGTATCTTCGAAAACATAAGCATAACGAAAATTCAGAAAAACACCATCTATCGTTTTTTGGTCGGAAATAATTGGAGTGCCAAAGTCTGAATCGACAACCTTTGGAGAAAATGGATTAATACAGCCTTGAAGATTTATACATACAAATAATATCGCTAAAAAAAGTTTCATATAAGTTTTATGATTTGAGTTTGGCCTTTAAAATACTTAAACTTGGGAACCCATCGTCTTTTGTTTTCAAATCGGACCAACGGTAAATTGACCAAATTCCATTAGTGTTTAGAACTAAAATCATTTGAAGCGAACCTTTGTAAATATTGTTAATAGAGTTGTCTCTCGAATTAACAATCATCTCGTAATCACTAATGAAAGCTGCAGAATCGGGAAGTATCGAGATAAAATTTTGGTTCGACAGTGTAAAAGTAGGGTAGTCTTCCGAAGCAAATTTGCTAAAAAAGTTCTGTGCAAAGAGTTTTTCCGATACTAAATCCCAATTTTCAAAGATATCTGGATAAATCGACATAGCTTCGGCAGCTGGGGTAAAATTAAATGTTCGGCTATCGTCGTTCACGAAGCACAATGAATATGCATTTATATTTTTGAAATTCAAGGACTTAACAAAATTATCTATTAAAATTTGTGGTGAAACAGATGGGGGATAGTTTTGACTGTTTTCTTCGGGGGTCTCGGGTGTCCTCGTTTCAAAAAGACCACAGTTCGGAAAAAGGGCAATCATCATTAAAATCCCAAAATATTTAAATATGCTATAAGACATAAGAATCTATAAAATTTCAACTCGATTTTCGAAAGCATTCAAAATAGTAGCGTCGTCGGCAAATTGAAGCTCTGTTCCTATTGGTATGCCGCGAGCAATACGAGTAAGCTTGATTCCCAAATGTTTAAGAAGTTTAGCAATGTATTGTGTAGTTATTTCGCCTTCGACGCTCGGATTCAATGCAAAAATAATTTCCTTTGAATCTTTGGCCCTTTCGAGCAATTCTTTTATTTTTAGTTTCGAAATGGATATGCCATCGAGATGATTAATCGTGCCATGTAAAATGTGATAAACTCCTTTAAATTCATTCATTTTCTCAATTGCAATTACATCATCTGGTTGCTCAACAACACAAATGATGTCTTTTTTACGATTCGGGGACGAACAGATTGGGCAAGTTTCTGATTCTGTGAAATTAAAACAAATAGGGCATAGTCTCACTTTTGTTTTTAGAGTCAGTAATGTTTCTGCAATGTTGTGGATAAATTCTTCGGGCTGCCGAAGCAGGAAAAAAGTAAGTCTTTGAGCCGATTTCTTACCAATAGTAGGCAATTTTGAAAGCAGCTCTATCATTTTTTCAATTGATTCCGATGAATACGTCATTGTATAAGCTTTATAAATTTAAACCAGGAATATTTGGCAAGGGACTAACCGCTCGCTGTATTTCTTCGGAAACTCCTTGCTGTGCTTTTTGTATAGCCAAGTTCACAGAAGCAATAATTAAATCTTCGAGCATAGTTTTGTCACCAAGGGCTAACGCTTTTTCGTCGATATTTAAGCTAACTACTTGTAATGCACCATTAACTTTAGTTGTTACAAAATCCCCGCCGCTCGTAGCTTCGAAAACCATTGAAGCAGCTTGTTCCTTAACTTTAGCCATTTCGGATTGCATTTTTTGAACTTGTTGCATCAAACTACTAATATCGAATTTCATTCGTCTGTCTCCAAAAGAAATTTAAAATTAAAAATTTTTATTTTTGTATTGAATAAAACGAAACTTTTAAATTTATGTTTTGTTAAACTTCTAAGGTTAAAAAATGGGAATATTCAGTCGTATTGCCGATATTTTCAAAGCTAACGTCAACGATGCTTTGGATAAAGCCGAAGACCCAGAAAAAATGCTCAAACAAATGGTTCTCGAAATGGAAGAATCTGTCAACAAAGCTACTCTTGCTGTTGCAAACGCAATTGCAAACGAAAAGTCTCTTGAACGAAAAATGGAGAAAGCCCGTCGGGATGTTTCGGAATGGGAGACCAAAGCTACTCAAGCACTTCAAGCCGGACGCGAGGATTTAGCTCGTGCCGCACTCGAACGCAAAATAATTGCCGAAAAAAACTTACAAGACTTACAACCAGTATATCAACAAGCGAAAGACACCACAAACAAACTCCGAAGCCAACTAAATAGTCTAAAAACGAAACTCGACGAAGCACGCGCTCGACAAAGCACGTTAATCGCTCGTTCACAAGCCGCAAAAGCACAAAAACAAATTGCTCAAAGCCTCAGTGGGGTAGGGTCGGATGCTTTTTCGAAATTTGATAAATACGAAGAAAAAATCGAAAAACTCGAAGCCGAGTCATCTGCTTTCGAAGAACTTGCAGGCGAAAGCACAAGCCTTGAGGAAGAATTTAAGCTTCTTTCGAAATCAAGCAATGTTGACCAACAACTCCTTGAACTAAAATCCAAGATGGGAATGCTACCCGAAAATTTCCAACAAAACACACAACAAGAATAATAAAAGGTGAAATATGGACGAAACTAATTATTTAAACGCAAACGAAAGGAATTCTTTTGTGCAAACGCCACAGGAAATAATTGACAAAACGGCTCAAAAACTCGAAGAGTTGTTAGCCCAAAATTTTCCTGAGCATTTAAAATTTGGGGATGGAACTTTTACAATTCAACGGGGTTCTTCACAAATAATGATAGTTGTCCGTCCTTACACCGATTCCGAAACTTGCGTAGAGTTTTTTTCTAACGTTGTTACGGGAGCTAAAATATCACCCGAACTAATGCATTTCCTTTTACGAAAAAATGCTGAACTTCATTTCGGTGCCTTTGGTATGATTTTCGACGATACAATTACGTTTTCCCACACAATACTTGGTTCCACTCTCAACCATGATTCATTGCAATTAATCCTTACAACAATTGCAGTTATTTGCGACCATTACGACGATATTATTGTCGACATTGCCGGCGGGAAGCGAGCTTCGGACATTACGACCGACTTGGAAAGCGAATAAAATTCTCATTTTTTAGTTCTATAAAAACGAAAATTCCCGCGAAATATGCAGGAATTTTATTCTGTTCCAAAAAACTTCAAGCCGAAGCCGTTCGGGTTAGTCCAGTCGATACTTTAAAATTAGTCTCGAAGCAAAATGAAAGGCCGAAAAAATAGCAAAAGCGTAAAATAAATCCCCCGCAAAAGATAAAGCGAATAAATCCATCGGAGAAGTTTTGTAAAATGGCAAACCAAAAAAGTAACATTGCAAAAGCCCTTGCAAATTATGCGGATACATTCCGCTTGTCAGCCAAACAGCAAAATTAGTAATTAAAAAGAACGCCAAAGATGAAATAGAGGAAAAATAGAAAAGCCTAAAATACGAAAATCTATTTTTTAATAAAAAACCAATTGATGTAATTAAAAGAAAGCTAAGATATACAGCCCAAATAGTGGAATGAAAACCTAAGAATAAATCAGAAATGAACATAATAGCTAATGGCAGCAAAAAAGCATTCCAACGATTCGATAACGAATATCCCCCGAATAAAGCGATTGCCGTTATTGGTGTAAAGTTAGGCGGATGAGGGACAAGACGTGAAATCACGGCAAAAACGATTAAAGCCAAGGAAACAATGTTCATTGGTAAATTCTTTTTGTTCTCTTTTTCCATAATTATACTCTCAGCTTTTAAAAAACAAACTCAAAAATAGCAAATAGGTAGCAAATAAACAACCATCTTTTAGTTTACATAATATAGATTATATTGTATTCATAAAGATTATTTGTTTGAATTATAATTATTTATTATTTTCGTATAATTTTATCTTAATTAATGAGGTAAAAATGAAAATTTTTTTAAGTATAGTTTTTTTGCTTGCATTTTTTGCTTGCAACAAACAACCAACTGCAATCGTAAATCCCAACAATAATGAGCCAATCATTGATAGCGTTACTTTTTGGTTCGATTTACTTCCTGCCGTTCCAACTGCATATATTACGTGTTGGGCACACGACCCAGATGGCGACTCATTATCTTATAGATGGAAAGCAACTGCTGGCGAGTTCATTGGTTCCGGTAAAAGTGTTACTTACGTTTTAGCTCCATGTTGCGATAGTATATCAAATAAGATTACTGTGGAAGTAAGCGATCTTTATGGTGGCAAAGCTGTTCACACTTTTCCAATTAAAGCTCCTACAAAACCTTAGGAATTTTAAATATGAGAAAAATTATTTTTTTTGTTTTTGCATTTTCCATCATTAATCTTTGGCATCAACTTTTTGCTCAAGGATGTTGTAGTGTGTCGATTCCAACTTTGGGTAGCACCGAAAGTGGTTCGATTGCTTTTGGTTCAATGAGAGTTGGAATTAATTATCTTTATACAAACACATCTACAACTTTCAATGACGACATAAAAATACAAGACCCTCTCAAAAGAAAAGCTTTTGGGCATAATTTAGTTTTCGATGCCGAATTTGGAATATGGCAAAATCTTAGCTTTTTTGTTTTGCTACCCTACAATCACTACTCTCGTAGTACAACTGTTACATCGACGACAGTAGTATATAAAAATAGTGGATTAGGAGACTTAACTGTGCTTCTTAAATACAATGCGATAAATCCAAGTTTCGCAATGCCCTACCAATTATCAGTTGGTAGTGGTATCAAATTACCCACTGGTGAGTTTCAAACCGAAAGTCAAGGTGTTCAGCTCCCATTGGATATCCAATCTGGAACTGGAACTCTCGACTTTGTTCTGTGGTCTTTTTTCACAGCCAATTTTCTCGAAGATTTTACATTTACACAAAGTGCATTATTTAAATTTGCAGGAAAAAATTCAGAAGGATACGATATAGGAAATGAGCTTCTAACTGTAACTGGATTGCTATACAATGTTGTCGATGAAATACAACCCAACATCCTTTTTCGTTTACAAAAACGATGGAATGATAGATTAGAAATCGATAGTATTGGTAGTCAAATTATTCCTAATTCCGGAAGAATTTTAATTGAGGTTATTCCCGGGGTTGTCTTCAATTATTCGAATATTTTAACAACAAGGCTTTTCTTTACATTTCCAATTTATATAAAAGTAAATGGAACTCAACTTTCGCCATCGTGGCGAGTTGGAACTGAGTTCCACTATAACTTCAATCTATTTTGAAATATTCTATTCCTCGGAAAGAAACATTTTAAGGGTCTTGATAAAAATGGGATTGTTCGAGTTGATACTATTTTTAATTTTTTCTTTAATTTCTATGATTTTTTGTCTATTTTGTAATTCCATCCCACTCCTTTCTTTTTGAAGAAGGGCTATTTCATACGTTTTTTCTTTCTTTACTATTAGAGAATCCTTCTTGTCTTTCATTTACTATAAATTACAAACATATAATTTGTTATTATTAATAACGAATTTGGGTTTCCCTTTTAATTTAAATCCTTCGAACGAAGAATTTTTGGATTTGCTTTTGAAGTATTGTTTGTCGACTATCCACTCCTCATTAGGCGAAAAAATCGTAAGATTAGCTTTCTCCCCTTCTTGAATAGTAAGGGTAGGTAAACCGAGTATGCGTCTAGGGTTTATGCTCATTTTTTCGATGATTTGCGATAACGAAAGATGATTTTTGTGATACAGAAAAGTCAAAACAACCCCAAGCGCAGTTTCTAATCCAACAACCCCATTCGGAGCTTTCTCGAATTCAACATCCTTTTCGAAAAGTGAGTGAGGGGCATGGTCGGTTGCAATGCAATCTATTGTGCCGTCTTTTAATCCCTCGATTAAAGCTTCAACATCCTCGCTTGTCCTTAACGGTGGATTTACTTTGAAATTAGAATCGAAAGTTTCTAACATTGCTTCTGTTAATGCTATATGATGTGGGGTTACTTCTGCCGAAACTCTTGAACCATTTGCTTTCGCTCGACGCAGAATAGCTACTGAGCCTTTGGAACTAATATGTTGAGCGTGGTATTTTCGGTTTCCACAATACATAGCTAAAAGAATATCTCGCGAAAGTATGATTTCCTCGGCAACCGATGGATAACCTTTAAATCCAAGTTTCGAAGAGTATCTTCCTTCGTTAACAGCAAAGTTCGATGTCAGATTTGTATCTTCGCAATGTTGGGCAATGAGCAAATCGTAAGACGCAGAATAATCGAACGCTCGACGAAGAACGTCTGAGTTTAGAATACAATTGCCATCGTCGGTAAACATCAATGCCCCTGCTTCTGAAAGATTAAGCAATGAAGTTATTTTTTCTCCTTTAAGACTTTGTGTAATTCCAGCAGATGGGTAAACATCGACAATTTCGCCCGCGGTCCTGTTGTATATATACTCAACAAGAGGCACATTATCTATCGGAGGGTTTGTATTTGGCATACACAATACGCCGGTGAATCCTCCATTTGCACTTGCTTCGATACCAGTTTTTAATGTTTCCTTGTGAGTAAAGCCAGGCTCACGGAAGTGAACGTGCATATCGAAAAATCCAGGGGCACAAACTAATTCGCTACCATCAATGACTTTGATTTCCGATGAAGTGCCTAAGTCTTCCTCGGATAGATATTCGATAATCCCATTGCTTATTAAGATGTTAAATCTAGAATCCAGGTTTTGAATTGGATTAACTACTCGAATATTCTTAAAATAAATGTCCATAATTATTTTAAACCGTTAGGTGATTCATTTCCGTTAAAGCCAATTTCGTCATTGTCAACCGAAGATTCTTCGTCCGAGGTTGGCGGAACAATTGTAATGTCTGAAATAGTATCGCCCGGTTCGAGCTTAATTAATTTTACGCCTTGAGTATTACGCCCGATAACACGAATACTACTGATTGGCTGTCGAATTATTATACCTTTTGAAGTAATAACAATCAGATCGTCATCTTCTTGCACTTTTACTATTCCAACCACTTTACCTGTTTTTGGTGTAATTTTCATAGAAATCACACCCTTTGCTCCCCGGTGTGTTAATCGGAACTCTTCCATAACTGTTCTTTTCCCGTATCCATTTTCGCCGACAATCAGGACCTGAGTATTTTGGGGATCATTTGTAGTTACCATCGAAACAACCTTGTCGTCTTTTGCCAAAGTTGTAGCTTTTATCCCCATTGCTGTTCGTCCCATACTTCGAACTTCCAACTCGTCGAATCGGCAAGCAAGACCATTATGAGTCCCTACTAGAATTTGGGAATTTCCGTCGGTTAGCCTAACTACAACCAGTTTATCGTCGGTATCAAGGTTTATTGCTATAATGCCATTGCTTCGAACGTTAGCAAAATGATTCAGTTCGGTCTTTTTAATAATGCCATTTTGAGTAATCATTACAATATATTTACCTTCGGAGAATTCATCGACTGGCAAAAATGCTGTAACTTTTTCATCTACGGCTTTCAAGATAATATTAGCAAGGGAACGTCCCTTCGCTATTCGAGAGCCTTCTGGGATGTCATAAACCTTAACTTTGTAACATTTGCCTTTATCGGTGAAAAAAAGTAAATCGTGGTGTGTTTGAGCCTTGAAAACATATTCAATAAAGTCATCCTCGCTAACTTTGGCACTAGTAACCCCCCTGCCACCTTTGTTTTGTCTTCGATACATAGAAACTGGCATACGTTTAATATAACCGTTATGGGATAACGTAACAATAACCTCCTCGTTTGCAATGATATCTACTAATGTAATGTCTTTTGCTTCGTAAACGATTTGAGTTTTCCTTTCATCGGCAAATTTCTCCTTTAATGCCACTAGTTCATCCGCAATTATATTTAGTTGTATTTCTTTACTTGCAAGAATTGCCTTGTATTCCTCGATTTCCTTTTTAAGTTGCTCATATTCTTGCCTGATTTTAACTTGTTCTAAATTTGTTAGTCGTTGTAAGCGAAGGTCAAGTATTGCTTTAGCCTGCATTTCTGTCAACTCGAATCTAATTTGTAGCCTATCGGAAGCCGATTTGGGGTCAGGCGAGGCTTTAATCAGTTCAATAATTTCATCTATGTGGTTTAAAGCAATAAGGAAACCTTCTAAAATGTGAAGTCTCTTTTCGGCTGCATCAAGTTCGAATTGAGTTCTACGTACGATAACTTCATTTCGGTGGGCAATAAAATGTTGCATCAGCTCAAGCAAATTGAGAGTTTTTGGTTTACCATCGACCAATGCAAGCATAATTGCTCCGAAAGTAACCTGCATTTGAGTATGTTTAAATAAATTATTTAATACAACTTCGGGGTTAGAGTCGCGCTTTAATTCGATAACAACCCTAATTCCATCCCTATCCGATTCATCTCGTATATCAGTAATATCATCAATTACCTTATTTTTTACTAACTCGGCAATTCGTTCTATTAAGGTAGATTTATTAACTTGGAATGGGATTTCATTTATAATTATTGAGTTTTTATCGATATATGCTTTTGCACGGATAACAATCCTACCTTTGCCAGAGAGATAAGCTTCTTTTACACCTTCGTAACCGTAAATAATACCACCAGTTGGGAAGTCCGGCGCAGGAACGTATTTTAAGAGTTCCTCACAAGTAATTTCCGGATTATTTATTACTGCAACTAAACCGTCGATAATCTCTTTCAAATTGTGGGGAGGAATGTTTGTTGCCATTCCTACGGCTATCCCACTCGCTCCATTAACTAAAAGAGTTGGTAAAATTGTTGGAAGAACAATCGGTTCTTTCAAAGTTTCATCGAAATTAGGACGGAAATCAACCGTATTTTTGTCAATATCCCGCAATGTTTCCATTGCAATCCAAGATAACCGAGCCTCGGTATATCGCATAGCCGCTGGTGAATCACCGTCGATTGAGCCAAAGTTACCTTGTCCATCAATTAGCGTATATCGAAGCGACCAAGGTTGTGCCATCCTTACCATCGAATCATAAACTGCCGCATCTCCATGAGGGTGGTATTTACCAAGCACTTCGCCCACAATACGCGCAGACTTTTTATAAGGTTTATTTGGTGTTATACCCAACTCATTCATTGCGTAAAGTATTCTTCGATGAACGGGTTTCAAACCATCGCGAACATCCGGAAGAGCACGCGAAACAATCACCGACATTGAATAGTCGAGATATGCAGTTTTAATCTCGTCTTCGAAAATAGTCTCTAAGATTTTTTCGCTAAAAATTTGTTCCATAGAATTTAAAATAGTTTATCTTTCAAATTTAAGAATTTTCGAGGAGGTGGAACAAAAAGAATTTTAGGAATTTTTATTATTTTTAATATTATTTTCCAAGATTTTTAACATTTTTTCGGAAGAAAAGTCCCACGAAAACTTTTTCGCCCAACTTATTGCTCCGAGTTCTAATTCTTGCCTTAGATTTGAGTTCAAAAGAAGCATCAAAATTTTTTCTGTTAGCTCAGCTATATTTCCATAAGTATAGAGCAACCCCGACACTCCTTCTTTAACTGAATCCCGCAGACCGGGCACATTTGCGGAAATCACCGGTGTTCCACAAGCATTGCTTTCCAAGTTGGTTATCCCCCACCCTTCTTTTATAGAGGTATTTACAACACAATGAGATGAACTTAATATTTGAATTTTTTTTGGTTCATCAACAAACCCCCAAAAAGCTACATTGGCTTGTATCCCTAATTTAATGGATAGATTTTTGAGAAAACGTTCATAATCGCCCCTTCCAACAATAAAAAGCCTTGCTTCTGGAATTGACGACACAACTGTCTTAAACGCAAAAAATAAATGCTCGATGCTTTTATATTTTTTGAGACGACCAAAATATGTTACAGTAGGTTCAGCATATTTCTTGCCTACCTTCAAAGGAAACTTTGAATGGTCGAGTGCATTATAAACAATGTCGATAAGTTTTTGGCTATATCCTCGTTGGAGTAATTCATCGCGAGTACTTTCGGAAACTACAACAAAGGGTATTTTTTTGTAAAACAAATCCATTAATCTTTCAAAGAAATACACGTAGAATCCGCTCACAGGGTTTACTTGCCGAAATATACTCGTCCCAAAAAAATGATGTAAAATACCAACAATAGGCTTTTTCACAAATAAAGGCGTAAAAAATGGGACTTTATTTATATCATCAACTACTATATCGAAATTCTTTTCACGTTCTAACTTTTTGTAAAAAAATGGAACACACCAATTGAACAAGGACCTATTTCCTATTCTAATAACCTCTATTCCATCGACTATTTCATATTGAGGAAGTCCCTTGGTTTTGCTGCATAACAAAGTTATTCTATGTCCCATTAACGAAATCCTTTTAAAAATTTCGAATAAATGGACTTCTGCTCCCCCCGAAAACGGATTAGTAATATCCTGCCAATTAATCACTAAAATTCGCATTTTAACAAAGCAAAAAACTCAAAAATAACTTAATTAAAGCGATAAAAAAAGTGGCACATACTTTGCCATTTCTAATCTTGAATTCAAGATAGATAATTAAACTGTTTGAAAAATCAGGGGGTTGCTAATGAATAAAAACAGAACAATATTATTTGTGAGAATACATTTAGCCATTTGTATAATTTTAACCAGCTCCGTTATATTTTGGGGTTGTTCAAGCGTTCAAAGTGTTCGGCAAAGTCCATACAAACTGCTATCTCGGACAAAAAAAGAAACCGACAAAGGCACAAATAAGAATACCGTTATTTCTCCCAGCACGGATATCAATCGCAATGAAACAATCCCGACAGAAACCAAACCTTTGAATCATATATCAGATAATCGACTTTCTTATCAAAACGAAGTAAGTGAATTATATGAACAAGTGATTGAGTTAAAAAAGGAAATAGCCTTACTAAGAGAAAGCATAAGTTATTTAGAAGATAAGCTCGAGTCGAAACACGAGAACTTAACATATACAGTTACAGGCGATATTCCAAATTATTCTCATTTCGAAGAAGACCAGAGTAAAAAATCACAACCGACAAATAAAATGGAAAAAGGTAAAAGCTTCAAAAAAGTCTCGAAAAAGTTAAGAAACGAGAAGCTACTATCGGTAGAGAACACAAAAAAAACAAAGACCCGAAATTCCCAACCAAGTCAAAATGTTGACGAAGAAAAAGAATTTCTTGAAAATATAAATACTGTTTTGAATCAAATAAAAGAGAAGAAATACGATATCGCTCTAAATAATTTAGAAAGGCTCGAACAGACGACAAGTGATGCGATTAAACAAAGCACTATAAACTATTGGAAAGGCGAGATTTTCTTTCTACAAAAACAATATTCATCGGCTCTCGATTACTTTCTAAAAGTTCAAAATATTCAACGAGCCCCAAAAGAAGACAAAGCATTATTGATGATTGCTGAATGTTATGCGCGATTAGGAAAGATTGAAAAAGCAAAAAAGACATACGAAAAATTTATCGAAAATTTTCCTTTTAGCGAATATATTTCGCGAGCAAAGAAGATGATTCAACAGCTTTAAATTCTACGATTGGAACATTTTTTCAAACGAATTAAAATAAATATTCTTTAAATTTTCGATTGATATTTCGAAAGCCCCTTTTATAATGAAATTCGACTGTATTACCCTACCAATTTTTTGAATAGGAAGTGTATATTTATTTGCTAATTTTTCGACTTCTCGAGTTTTTTCGGGTGCAACAGAAATTATAACTCGTGTTTGCGATTCACCAAATAGTAATTCAACCGAAGGCAATTCGTCGAAATCACATTCTACCCCTAACCCATCCGAAAATGCTATTTTTTCAGCAAGACAAACCGCAATCCCTCCTTCGCTACAATCGTGAGCAGACTTAACCAATCCAGTTGCGATACCTTCAAGAAGGAATTTTTGAAGGTTAAGTTCTTCATCGAGGTTAATTGTTGGAGCATCTCCGGCTACAACATTAAACATTTGTTTTATGAATTCCGAGCCTCCAAGTTCTTTTTTATTCGGTCCAATGAGGTAAACAAAATCGTCTTTGTCTTTAAATTCTAATGAACAAATTTTATGAATGTTGTCAATCGTTCCTAACATACCAATAGTTGGTGTTGGGTATATTGTGAAATCTTTTGATTCGTTGTGAAAGCTAACATTTCCTCCGGTAACAGGAGTATTGAAAAACCTACAAGCATCGCCCATTCCCATAACAGCCTGCTTAAAAGTCCAGTAAACCTCTGGATTATATGGATTACCAAAATTTAAGCAATTTGTAATGGCAATTGGTTTTGCACCAACACAAGCGAGATTACGTGCCGATTCTGCAACCGCAATAACGGCACCTCGATATGGATTTAGATATACATAACGTGGATTGCAATCAGTCGTTAGTGCAATTCCTTTGCCCGGAAGTTCTTTTAAACGCAAAACAGCGGCATCTCCTTTTATATTCACAGTATTAGTTCGAACTTGGTAGTCATACTGTTCATAAATCCACCGTTTCGAAACTATATTCGGTGCAGAAAAGACTTTCCAAAAAGCTTCTTCGAGATTAATATTTTCACAGTTTAATTGTTTCAAATCAAAATTGTGTAACTCCAACAAGTATTTCGGCTCGACTGCTAACCTATCGTTCTGGGGAGCTTTTCCACCAAGGACCAAGAAATCGGCTTTAAACTCGCAAACTTTTCTCCCATCCTTCCAGATATGTAGAGTTCCATCATCGGTAACTTCTCCAATTTTTGCGATTGGAACGTCCCATTTTTCACAGATTCTCGTTGCCTCGTCGATTTTATCTCGAAAGAAAACAAACAACATTCGTTCTTGTGACTCTGAAAGCATTATTTCATACGCATTCATACCCATTTCTCGAAGTGGAACCTTGTCTAAATCGATTGACATACCCACTTTGCCTCGTGCACTCATTTCAGAAGTAGAGCAACTAATACCCGCTGCACCCATATCTTGAACACCAACAACAACACCAGCTTTAATCAATTCCAAAGTAACTTCGAGTAGAGATTTTTCGGTAAATGGATCCCCAACTTGAACAGTCGGACGCATATCGTTACTGTTCTCATCAAATTCCCTTGAAGCAAGCAATGATGCACCATGAATCCCATCGCGACCAGTACTGCTTCCAACAATACAAACAGGATTTCCAGAACCTTTGGCACGCGCCAATGCAATTCTTGCAATTGGGACGATTCCAACTGCCATAACATTAACTAATGGGTTATCGTTATAACAAGTTTCAAAAAAGGTTTCGCCACCAACAGTGGGAACACCAAAACAATTCCCATAATGCGAAATACCCGAAACCACACCTTTTACAAGGAATTTTGTTCGTTCATTATCAATATTGCCAAATCTTAATGAGTCTAAAACGGCAATAGGACGCGCACCCATCGAAAAAATATCGCGAAGTATGCCTCCGACACCAGTAGCAGCTCCTTGAAAAGGCTCGACCGCAGAAGGATGGTTATGACTTTCTATTTTGAAACAAATCGCATAGCCATTCCCAATATCAACAGCACCAGCATTTTCTTCTCCCGCTGTAACAACAAGTTGCTGCCCTTCTCTTGGAAGTGTCTTCAACATTTTAATGGAGTTTTTGTAAGAACAATGTTCACTCCACATAACACCAAAGACTCCAATCTCGGTATAAGTAGGTATTCTTCCAAGTAGCGATAGAATTTGAGAGTATTCAGCATTTGTTAATCCACATTCTTCGGCAACTTTCTCGTTGACTTCGATTTCACTAAACAATGAACTTTGCATATTTTTTCAAAAAAATACAAAATTAATTCTTTTATACAATAAAATTACCAATGTTCGTCGAGCCATTTTTTATTAATGATATTTTTAAAAAGTAAACTTTTTTAGTTTAATAAGTTTATGGGAACCCAACGAAAAAAAATTGTTAGAAGAATAATTAACAATGCAAAAGAAGAGTTCATAGCCCGTGGCTATAAAGAAACCAATGTCGATGATTTAGCTAAAGCAAGTGGTATTAGCAAAGCAACATTATATAAATATATTACAAACAAAGAGCAGTTATATATCAAATGTCTTACTGAGCATATTAACGAGTTTGGCGCAACCTTTACAAAATTTGCAAAAGAGATTATGAAAGTTGATGAAGCGACATTCTTCTCGAAATTTTTTGCAATCATAGAAATTTCGTCGAAATATTTAGAAACAACAAATAAGATTTGCAGCGACGAAGAGAAAAAAAGATTTCCAGATTTAGCAAAAAAGCTGCAAATTTTCGCTTCGAAACAAATCGAAACTAATTACAACAATTTTTTAAACAAAGGAAAGGAGTTGGGATTAATCAAAAAAGAAGTAGATGACATAATATTATTTCATATAATCAATTATTCTTTAATGAACTTATCCGTATTACATTCTAAACTATTGCATAAATTTTCGGCAACTCAATTGCTTTACAAATACTTTACAATAATATTTAAAGGAATATTAAATGAAAAAGCATTTCCTATTTATAATCAACAAATAAAAGAAATAATCTATGAATATTAAGAAAAAATATTTATTATGTAAAATATTATATCTTTTTATATTTCAATTTATTTTGCTGAATAATTTATTTTGTAAAAATATAGAATTAACCATTAATGATGCAATATTATTAGCTATTTCAAATAATAAAGAATTAAAAATTCAGCAATATAATATCGAAAAGGCAGAATCTTTGGTTAGAGAAGCCCGAGGTAATGCTTTCCCTTCGTTCGATTTTAGCGGCTCTTTTTATCATTATATCCAAAAACCGATTTTCTTTTTCCCCGATTTCCAAGCAATGCTAACTAATGCAACATACGACATATTGTTTAAGGAGAACCTGCTCCCCGAGGATAAATCTAAATTTTTACCAATGGGTTTAATTCGGCAATCTTTTGTATTAGACAATCAATTTGAGACAAAATTACAAGTTACCCAAGTGCTATTTAACTCGGCAGTATTTCGTGGCATCACCGCCTCGAAAATATACCTCGAAATTTCAAAATCTAGTTACCAATCTACCCTATCGAATCTTATTGCGACCACAAAAAAAATTTTTTATGGAATTGTCCTTGCAAAAAATATGTTTCAAATCTACGAAGAAAGTTTACAGAACGCCAAAGAAAATTTAGAGCTAATAAAGTCGCTACATTCGCAAGGATTAGTCTCTGATTTCGATTTGATGCAAGCAGAAGTACAAGTCGAGAATTTGATTCCAGTTGTCCAAAATATGAAAAACCAATACGAAAATTCAATCAATTCTCTGAAAGTGATTTTAGACATTCCTATTAACGACTCAATACGTGTTATTGGAAACTTAGAGTATACCGATTACAACCTTTCAACACCGGATGAGTTAATCCAACAAGGAATAAAAAACAATTGTAATATACAAACCCTTGAATATCAAAGCAAAGTAAATAAGGAAATGGTTGCTTTATATCGTTCCGAAAATTATCCTTCGGTTGTTGCTTTTGGAAATTACTCATTTGCAGGACAATCGGACAATTTAAAATTCAATACATATTCTCAGTCGATTGTAGGATTACAATTGAATTTAAACCTTTTCAATGGCTTTCAAACAAGCAACCGTATTCAACAAGCAACGATAGAATATCAACAGACGGAAGAACAGCTCCACCAACTTAAAGCATTTGTAGCTAAAACAATACAAGAAAAAATTAATGAATTTAATAAAGCAAAATCTCAGATTCAAACCCAACAGCGAAATATAGAGCTTGCACAAAAAGCCTACGAAATTGCCCAAAAAAGATACAAAGAAGGAACATCGATTCAACTCGAGGTAAAAAATGCCGAACTCGAGTTACGCCAAGCAAAGATTAACCTACAGCAATCAATATACGAATATTTAAATGCAAAAATTGATATTGATAACATTTTAGGAAACATTAATTATGAAGAATAATTTAAAAAGAAAAAATCGGTTGATTAATCTATCACCATTCATTTTTATTCTTTTGTTTATTGTTTTTTTTGGTTGTTCAGCGAAAAATAAAGAAATTGAATCTAAAAAATTAGAGGACATTCAAAAAGAGACAGGTATCCCTATTAGAATAAAGATTGTTGAACCAGAAAGATTCGAAAAAAGCGTTTCTTTTTACTCTACTATAATGGGAATAAAAGAATCCACTAAAACAAGTCCAATTTCGGATAAAGTTGAAAAAATCTATTTTAAAGCAGGTCAGTATGTTAAGGAGAAACAAATTGTTGTAAAGTTTCCTACCGATAATCCGGCGTTGCAATTTGAACAAGCAAAAATTGCATTCGAGAATATGCAAAAAACTTATAACCGAATGAAAGAACTCCTCAAAACAGGCGAAACATCTCAACAAAATTATGACAATATTGAAGCTCAATACCTTGTTGCTAAAAGGAATTATGAATCCTTAAAACAAATGATATTTGTCGAAGCTCCCATTTCCGGTATTGTTTCGAATATTTATACCACCGAAGGAGAGCAAATAGAATCCGGAAAACCACTTTTTACCGTAAGCGTATTAGATAGAGTGCGTGCTATTGCGTGGGCAAATGAAAAAGAAATTCAGTATTTGCGAATTGGAATGAAAGGCAAAATATTATGGAATTCGAGCGAATTCCCTTGCTACATAAGTTCCGTTTCACTCAAAATGGATGAAAAAACGAAAGGATTCAGAGTTGAATTCGAAGCAAGTAACCCAAAGTTGACATTGAAAAGCGGTGTAACAGTCGAAATTCAAGTCCCGATCTATACCAATAACAATTCAATAACGATTCCCAATTATCTGATCTTTAAAGAAAACGATGGGATAACTTATATTTGGATTGAAAATAATGGCATAGCAGAAAAGCGAGTTGTAACTCTCGGAAATAGTAATGGCAATCAAGTAGAAGTTACTTCGGGATTAAACCGAGGGGAAAGGCTTATCGTAGAAGGCAACTCCTTGCTTACTCCGAACATTAAAGTTAAAGTTATCGACTAAGAAGAAGGAGCCATTATATGTTTCTACCAAAAATTGCGACAAGCCGTCCCGTTTTAACAACTACAATTATTTTTGTGTGCGTTTTCTTTGGCATTTTGGCTTACTTCAGGCTAAATTTAGATATAAATCCAGAAGTTGAAATACCCTATATCACTATTTCGACAATTTACCCTGGTGCAGGTCCGAAGGAAATTGAAAATTTAGTTACAAAAAAAATCGAGGATGAAATTTCAACAATTTCTGGAATCGAGCGCATAGAGTCATACTCGTTGGAAGGGGTTTCTATCGTAATTATTGAATTCAAACTCGGAAAAAACGTTGACGTTGCTAATCGTGAAGTAAAAGACCAGGTGGACAAAATTCTTAATAAACTTCCTTCGGATGCACAAAAGCCAATCATACAAAAAGTTGACCTTCAAGCATTTCCAATCATTGAATTGGTAGTTTCGGGGAATCGTTCCCCAATAGAATTATACGAATTAGCAGATAAAACCATTAGAGAAAGGCTTTCGCAAATCCCTGGGGTTGCAAGTGTAGAAATTACAGGAGGTCAGGAACGAGAAATCCGCATTCAGTTTGATAATCGTATGGTTTTCGAAAATGCAATTTCTTTGCCTCAGATGCTTCAAATACTTAAAACAAATAATTTGGATATTCCAGGAGGTTCTTTCCAATTTGGCAAGGAAGAATTTACTGTGCGAGTGAAAGGCGAATACAATTCATTGCAGGCACTGAAAGATTTAAGAGTACCTACGCCTTATGGACCTAAGCAACTCGGGCAAATTGCGACTATTGCTGATACAGGAAAGGATATTCGAGAAAGAGCTACGTTTTTCGATAATCAAACAAAAACAAGGAATGAAAATGTAGTTAGAATATCCATCGTGAAGTCTGCTGATGCGAATGCGGTGAAGATCTCCGAGTTAGTATCCGAGCTCCTTCCCGAAATTCAAAGCAATTTATCAAATGTAACTATTCGAAAAGTGTCGGATGCTGCCGATTTCACTCGAAGCACATTCAATGATACAATGAGCAATATCTATTTAGGAATATTTTTTACAGGCGTTGTTCTTTTCCTTTTTTTGTTTAACTGGCGCTCCACAGTTATCGTTGGGATTACTATGCCAGTTTCAATTGCTTCAACTTTCCTTTTGTTTCAAGCAGCAGATATGACTCTCAACGTTCTTTCGCTTATGGGCATTAGCGTTTCAATTGGTGTTCTTGTCGCAAATTCTATTGTTGTATTAGAGAATATATTCCGATATAGGATGCTCGGATATTCTTCGAAAGAGTCAGCTCTTTTAGGAACCAACGAAGTTGTTGTAGCTGTTTTAGCTGCGACATTGACTAATATTATCGTATTTCTTCCTATTGCTAATATGTCGTCTATTGTTGGTCAATTTTTGCGAGATCTTGCTTTAGCAGCGACATTTGCTACTCTATTCTCTCTGTTTTACTCTTTTACCCTAACTCCTATGCTTTCATCGATTTTGTTGCCAGACCAAGAAAAAGAAACAAAGCTCGATAAATTTGCCCATAAATTAGAACAAACGCTTATAAGCTGGTATTCTTATGCCTTGAGATTCGTTTTAAAAAACAAATTAACAAGTATTATTACTATTATAGGAATTTTTGTTATCTTCTTTCTTGTAATGATATTAATAACACCAAGGCTTGGATATGAATTTATGCCAAGTATGGATAACAGCGAAATTAGTATTGATGTTGAGCTTCCGCAAGGATTTAATTTAGAAACAACCGCAAATAAGATTCGCGAGATAGAAGACAAAATCAAAAAACATAAAGAAATACAAACGATTATCACAAATATTGGGAAAAAAGATAATTTAAATACTGGCTCTAATCTTGCTCGTATTGATATTAAATTGTGCGAACCCGACAAACGCACTATCTCTATTCAAGGAATGATTGCCTTGTTAATAAAGGACCTTGCAGATGTTCCAAACGTTAAACTCAACGTTAAACAGCTGGAGTCAATGGGAGGAGGTGCCGAAGCTCCTGTCCAATTCTACCTTTGTGGTCAAGAAATAGATACCCTCGAAAAATACAAGGATGTAGTTGTCGGAAAAATCAAAGCTACCCCAGGATTAATTAATTTCGATAACAGTTCGCGTTTAGGCAAACAAGAAATTACTATTTACCCACGTAGAGAGTTATTGACCGAATCTGGTTTAACAATTACCGATATAGCGTATACCATTCGAGCATCGATCGAGGGGATTGAATCAACATCTTATCGCGATAAAGGGAACGAATTCGATATTACTGTCACTCTCGACGATAGCAATGTTAACACACCAGAGAAGATTGGCAATATAACCATCGTTTCGCCTTTTGGTTCGTATCGTCTTTCCCAATTAGCAGACATTCAAATCAATCCTGGCGTTTCGCGAATACTCCATCGAGACAAGCTAAAAGTAATTATGTTCTCTGGTTCGAATGCACCAGGCTACCCACTTGGCAACGTAACTCAAGAAGTCGAAAAACGAATGAAGGAAATTCAACTCCCCCAAGGATACTCGTTTAAGTGGACTGGCGATGTAAAAATGATGAACGAGATGGTAAAAGATATGCTATTAGCTTTCGTTATTGCTACTTTTTTGACTTATATGCTATTGGCTGCAATTCTTGAAAGCTTCATCCAACCTATTTATATAATGATTACTTTGCCTTTGGGGCTGATCGGAGTTGTGTTAATTATGTATTTCACAGGGACAACTTTCAACCTTACTTCTTTGATGGGTGTAGTGATGCTGATAGGTTTAGTTGTAAATAATGCTATTTTAATACTAGATTACACTAATCAGTTAATACGCGAGAAAGGATTCCGAGTGAAAGACGCTATCTTGGAAGCCGCACCTCTCAAACTTAAACCTCAAATTATGTCTACGACTGCATTAATCTTAGGTATGCTTCCTATGGCATTGCAGATAGGCGAGTCTGGTAAAGAAATCCGTGCACCGCTTGGAGTAGTTTCAATTGGTGGGCTACTTGCTTCAACAATCCTAACGTTATTTATTGTTCCAGCATTCCTTTATGTTTTTTCGAGAAAAAAGAAAAAATAATTTGTTTTAAATGATAGTAAAGTAAACAGCTAAAAAATGTTTTACTCTAACGCTTCTTTTGTTCGAACTAATGAAAAAGGCAAATAATGAAATTTGTGCGAAAATCGGATTGGGAATCACTCGTTTAAAAATACAAATCCCTTTCACCTTTTTCGATTCTTTCCAAAAATTGTAATGTTTTCGAACGAACTTTATGGTTTGGAATCTTTTGCAATTCAGATTGTATCAACTCGTTGCCAAGTTGTTTTGTCTTTTTATCGGCATAATCTTCCAAATATTCTTTTAAAGTGGTTAACCCATTGGGAAGACAGTGAATTTTTATCAGCCCTGGTTTTGCCAAGTCCATAAAGTCGCCTCCCACCCTACCAACACGATAACAAGCTGTACAAAACGATGGAACAAATCCCATTTTAATAACGTCATAAATTACTTCGCCCGAACTTCGGCAGTCGTTTAGAGTAAACTGCCCTGCTTCCCTATCGCTTTGATGATAATCGAAAGCTTGTTTATAGCCACCGACAGAAGTTTTAGAACCAGCACTAATTTGCGAAACTCCTAAATTGAACAATTCATTCCTCAAATGTGATGGTTCGCGTGTAGAAAGAATCATACCAGTATATGGAACAGCAATTCTCAACACGGCAACAAGCTTTTTGAAATCAATATCGCTTATCGCATACTTAACGTTGTAGGAAGCGGGTGCATTTGGGGCTGGTTTGACCCTTGGAATTGAAATAGTGTGTGGTCCTATCTCATACACACTATCTAAGTGCTGTGAATGAGAAATTAAAGCAAGAACTTCGAATCTATAATCGAAAAGTCCAAACAAAGCCCCAATCCCAACGTCATGCATACCATTTGATAATGCTCTATCCATTGTATAAAGTCGCCAATCATAATCGGACTTTTTACCCTTCGGATGCATTCTCTTGTATGTTTCGCGATGATATGTCTCTTGGAAAACTGTATAAGTTCCGACTGGGACCTCGCTAAAACGTTTAAACTCGTCTTCGCTCAAAGGGGCTATTTCTACATTAATTCGGCGAATTGTGCTTCCTTTGTCGTCCGAAACAGAATATATGGCATAAATTGAGTTGACAAAGTAATCCAACGAACACTCCCGATGGTTCTCGCCCATCAAAAGAAGTATTCTTTTATGCCCTTGCTCGAGGATTAATTTTGTTTCATCTTTGATTTCATCTATTGTTAATACTTTCCTTTCAATTTGCTTATTCTGAACTCTAAATCCACAATACAAACAATTATTTGAACAATAATTTGAAATGTAAAGTGGAGCGAACAATACTAATCGATTCCCGTAAATTTCGTCTTTAATTTTCCCAGCAGTATAAAAAATTTTCTCAATGTCATTGGGATTTACAACATTCAATAATACCGCTGCTTCGTTTAAATCGAGGCCTTGCAACTCTAAAGCTTTTTGCAATATCTCATCGACATATTTCGAATCGGTAGTATGTTTCGGCTCTAATAAGCCAAAAATATAATTTTCATTTATAAAAGTTTTATATTTCATTTTTAAAAATACTTTTCAAACAATAGAGACGAATCAAAAAATAAATATTAAAACACATTCGATACAAATAAAAAGCCCAACCTTTTCGGTTGGGCTATATCGAAAGAAATGAACTCGAAGAGTTACTTGGCTATCGTAATAGAAATTCCACCAACATAGGAGCCAGACTCGAGTTTACAATAATACACGCCCGAGGGCAATGTTAGTCGCGTCGCATCGATTGTTAACTCGTAGATACCCGCTTTGAGATTTCCATCGAGGAAAGTTGCAACTTTTTCGCCATAAGCATTCCAAAGTGTTATTCTTGTCTGTCCATCGAAAGCAATCCCATAAGGTATTGTTCCTGACGTTTGAATAGGATTCGGCATAGAACTAGTGATAAAGTATTGGTTGGTGGCAATTTCAATTAATCGTGCATTATTAACACAAACAGGACTAATGTAAATATCACCGGGTAATGTATCGACCAATACATATCCGGAAGCTGGCAAATTCATCACTTGAAAGTCAACGGGCAATGGAACAATATCCAAATCACTTAAATAAGTATCCATCTTAAATTTCAACAAAGTCCCGAAGTCCTTCAAGTATTTATCCTTCGAGCTAAAGTGGACTTGTAAAATGCTTTTATCGATAACCGTGGCATATTCGCAATCCCAACCTTCCGACAAAGTTCCCGAAGTCGTCAAACTATTGCAATCTTGGACATCAGGATAAACATCTTGGACATCTAATCTGCCTTCGGACTTAAAGAACACTCGTACTTTGAAATCATTGATAGCGGCTTCGGAAAGTAGCTTAGTTTCCTCTGGATGTTTTTCGAGAAGCACCTCAATTTCTACTTTTTGTCCAGGCAAAGCAGTGTATTTGCCCTTAGGAATTCGAGCAATAAGTTTATAAACCATACCGCTCCCAATCAATTGGGAATAAACGGTTCCGGATTCTCCCGATTCAGTAGTATAATTATAAGCAATCCACATCATATAATTTTTTACTTCGGAAGGTCTAAATTTAGCGAATATCCAAAGTTTGTCGTTGGGTTGCAGTATGAATGGAGGCTCGTCTGGAATCTCGACATCGTTAAGCATCAACTTTTCAATGGTGAAATTGTTATAGTCTCCCGAAAGACTCTGACCTATGCTCGAAGTAATAGTAATAGGTTCACTACCAAGATTGGTAACATAAACTGAACCATCTTTCGAAGTCGTAATGAAAATAGTCTTGTAATCGTAGTTTGTCGTAGTTATACCTTCGGCATAAGCATAACCAATCAGTTCGCCAACAACTTGGTCTGGGGCATCACTTTCGGGAACCAATTGAGCTCGGAAAGTTCCAGCTCTCGTGGGTTTAAACGTTACAGGAATATTCCAGTTACCTCCAATATTGATGAGTTTAGGCGTCGAAGGATTAAGGTATTGGTCTTCGATTACAAATGCGTCTTTGTCTGGTCCCTCGAGACGAATCTTAAACACAGTCAAATCCATAGCAGTCAATGGATTAATAGTAACGTGGGATACAACAGCATTGCCATTCGAGGTGGTATTAACTTGAATCTTGGGAAACGTGTAGCCAACTATGTTAATGTGCGGTAAAATACCAATTCCGTGCAACCTACCTTCAACTTCCATCGTCTTGTCGGAAAATCTACCAACAAGAACAATCTTTGCTGTATATTCCTTTTCTTCTTTGGGTGCAAACCAAACAGTCAACGGGACTGGGTTATCGGGCGAGAGTTGCAATGGAGCATTTTGAGAATCGAAGCTAAACACTCCATCTGGGTCTTCATCAATACGAATTTGCATCACATCAACTTTTGCATTGCCAATAGCATTAATTGTGACGCTTCCTTCATATTTATCGGTTCCAGCATATTGGTCAATGATTCGTTTTCGCATCCAGTCATATCCTGTAATGGTTGGTCCAGCCTCTAATCCCATTCCATCCCAATCCGAATATGGTTTAACTTTCGTTGCGTTACAAACAAAATCGCATCGAGTTGAATGAACTACACCCGGAACATCTGCCTTATAATATACGGTGAAAGTATGATTCGTATTTGGTTGGAGCGTTAACGGTAAAGGTAAAGTAGATTCATCGAGACGGAAATGTTGCTTGTCTGGATAGTCATAAGATGTTATAACGATAGGAACCGTCCCTAAATTTTTAATTTCTACTTGACGTGGCGTTTCCTTCCCTACCGGCTGCGGTTCCCAGTGAGCATCATCAACATAGATGATTGGTTCTCCCGTGCGTAACTCCAATCCAACAATCGTTTCTTCGTAGCACGTCAGCACTGCAATCACACTATCGTGAACTGGAATCCCCCCAAGTTCATAGCAGGTTGCTACAACTTGGAATTCTTTCGTCTCCTGTGGCGCTAATGTTGTAGGCAACTGGTTCGAAGTCAAACTAAACTCTTTCTTCCCATTCTTTAGTTTAAATTCTTTAATTGTAGCTGGTATAGAACCAGTGTTTGTTACTTTAAATTTAAGAGTCTTATTTTCGTTTAGTTGCATCAGACCAAAATCGAGAAATGTAGGCTCAGCAGAAATCAACTCGGGCTGATATTCGTATGTTCTGGTAACCGTTTGCCCAGATTTCGTAACGACAGAAACTACAGCCTTTGCCGGCTTTTTCATATCGATTACTTCGAGCTTGAAAGTAACTGTTTTATCGCCCGCTCGGA
The DNA here is from genome assembly GCA_037445895.1 of Ignavibacteria bacterium. Classification (GTDB taxonomy): domain Bacteria; phylum Bacteroidota; class Ignavibacteria; order Kapaibacteriales; family UBA2268; genus JBBIJO01. The sequence goes on from JBBIJO010000001.1 coordinate 133,926, forward strand.
AATTTGGGTCAATTTCTACGTCGGAATAGTTATACGAATTATTCCTATCTAATTGAACATCGTAAATCCCAGCACAATCCGCATTAGGCGGTAGAGCCGTTCCTTTACCATTGACCGTTCCACATTCCATCTGGTCTTCGACGATTAAAGAATCGTCGCACTGGACGTTATAATTTATACCAATTGGATACCCATAGGCAAACCCATCTTTGCTTCGGTCCCAGTTGCCATATACATAACCAGCAAAAGTAGCTTTCTGTTTGCCATCCGGTAGTATTTCACCTTTTAGATAGTGGTCTCCCGCTGCAACTTGTTCAGTAATATAAGCATATTCCGTTCCTTCGATATAATTAATCGAATTCCCAAATCGCTTCGTAAACGATTGCCCATCGAAATAAAGGTATGGCAAATCCTTTGCACGGAAAGTTACTGCAACAAAGTTATCTATACCCATCGGGGAACGAAACGTTGCATAACTTGTCCATTGTGGAACAGGAGCAAGAATTAACATCATACCTTGACCATTTCTTGGGGGATTCTGTGGTTGGTCGCCAGAACCAACTTTAGGCGTAACTGGGGATAGCCACCAAGTTTTTCCATATTGGGCAACCAACACAGGTTTGCTGGACTCATAATATGCTGGGTCCTCTTGATTTGTAATCTCGTGAAATTGACCTCGTTTTAAATTAGGGCTAATTTGCTTCAAACCGCTTCCATCTTTTCGCATCTGATATATAATCGTATTATCGTAAGCAGCAACAAAACGAATCATATCGCCACGGTCGTCGGCAATTTTATCGCGTGGCCTATCGTTATACTTTACCGGACACGAAACATACTGAGTCCCAAGCATTTCGATAGGCCACAACATCTCCAACATCATATTGCGCATAAAACTACCATTTCGACCGTAAAATGTAGCCTGATAGCGTGGAAATGCCCCCTTTGTGTGTCCAGACATTACGGCAACAGGTTTGGTTGCTTCGATATATGTTCCGGTCAAATCGGAAGAGTTGTCCTGGACTCGGCCATTATCCATCCTACCAAGAATAAAGAAAGTTTGCCCTTTGTTAAGCTTTATAGGGTCAGAAAGCTGCCCAGCCTCGAGATTTATTGTAGCAGCAGTTGGACGATATCGAAGTGTAGTATTGTCTTCCGTAGCAATAATTAGGATTTGGGGCGGTCGAAGAAGGTTCGTCCCAAGTTTGTCCAAATAAAGATTCGCAGTAACATATTTTTGTCCAAGCCATTCGACCGGGATTACACGAAAAGCTTCACCAGTCCACTGATATGAAATATAAACTGCAACCGATGCGGGGTCTTCGGTTTTGATATGGATGCCTTTGTTGCGCACCTGTTCGTTATCAGGCTCTTTATGCATCAAAACATCGCCGAAAACAATCTGAGTAATATGGTTTGCTTGGACGCTAAAGTTTCGTTTCGAACCCGATTCAAGGTCTTCGATATAGCCCCGAGTATTAACCTTGGAAGAAATCCAAATAGCTACTGGACCATCGCCTCGAAGTCCCTCACCGTTCGGATCCAACCAACATAGGGGAATACCGAACCAGAATTCTTTCCCTTCCGTTATCTCTTGCTTAGCCATTTTACCCTGCGAAAAAGCACTGGATATTGCAAAAATGGTTAATAAAAGAAGGAAGAAGACAGAGAGAATTAAGTTTTTAGGCTTCATAATGCCTCCTTATTTTTATAAAATATATTAGACATAAATTTTTCCATTTTCCATTTACTAATATAATAAAATATTTCTAAATTAAAAACATAAATTACAAAAAAATATTTTTTTAAAAATTTTTTATATGCCATAAATTTTTACATTAATTTTATGTTGATTTCCATTTCACAATTTTTCAACATTTTCAACATTCACTTAAAACAATAACAAAAGAATTCCTATTTTGTTACAATGGTAAAAAAATTATATTTAATAATAGGGAATACAATGTAAATGTTAGTTAAATTATTTTAGACTACAAATCGTTCTATTCTTAAAGTTCTTATTTATACTATTTTTGAATCTATTAATTTTGCAAAATCCCAAGGATATAGAAGTTTTTTTATTTCGTTTTTTATTATTAATTTTGTGTTTTTATTATTAATTGTTTTAAACAATATGGCTAAACAACAGACATTTGCCGATAAGGTTAAAAAGAAAGTCCGAACCGACGAAGGCTTCAACGTCAAGGTTATCAAAGGTTATCGTACACCACAAGGCACTCTTCGCTTCTTTTCTAAATTTGTTCGAGTAATGGACCTAAACGAACTAAATAAAGTAGATATTAGAGAATAAACAAGTTGAAATGATATATGAAAAAAGGAATTCATCCATACTACCATACCGTAGAAATCGTTATGACCGATGGTAGTAAATTTAAAACTCGGTCTTGCTACAAAAACGATCGTCTTGTTCTTGAAATCGATTCGAAATCTCACCCTTTCTTCACTGGGAAACAAGTTTTGGTTGATACTGCTGGACGAGTTGACCGATTCCAAAAACGTCTCGAAAAAAGCAAGTTGCTCCAAGAACAAAGGAGGAAAAAATGAACGCAATACATCCGATGCTTTCTCCTTCTGCAACAAAGAAACAGAAAACATACAAGAAAAAGGTAAATCCTTATAAAAACGTCGAGGTTTTTGATTATCTCGATTATAAGTCATTAGAAAAATTCATTAATGATCAAGGTAAAATGCTTCCGAGGAGGATTACCGGGGTTACAGCAAAACAACAAAGGCAAATCGCAAATGCTGTAAAATATGCTCGACATCTTGCGTTATTGCCCTATGTTGCACAAGATATTGCATAAAAAATTCTAATATAAGCCTTATATTTTCTAAAAGGGGAAATGTTAAAATCTCCCCTTTTTATTCATAAATTTTTTCAGGATTTTCTTCGATATACTCTTTCCAGCTTTTTGGTTTTGTTCGCCCGAGGTTGAACTGCTTTGTTTTCGACCAATGGCATAAAGCAACCGCTAACGCATCGCTTATATCAAAAAAATTACCGGAAAGATTCAGATTTAAAATCGAAGATACCATAAAACTCACACTCTTTTTTGTTGCATTACCATTTCCTGTAACAGCCTGCTTAACTTGGCGAGGTGAATATTCATACACAGGAAGATTTTTATTAACAGATGCTAAAATTGCCGATGTCCTTGCTTGGGTCAATTTTATAAGGGACTGTGCATTTTTCGAATAAAACTGATTTTCGACTACTACTTCATCGACTTTATAGTCCTCAATTAATGCTTCAATTTGTGTATAAATAAACTTCAGCCGTGTAAGAAAATCATTAGTCGCTTTTTTAGGTTCGATAACACCAAATGATAAAACCTTTAGAAGCTCTTTATCAATTTGGATAAGTCCATAGCCACAACGAATCGAACCGGGGTCAATTCCTAAAACTACCATATCAGCTTTGCTCTCGTTCTATTTGCGAAAGAACTTCGTCGGTAAATTCGTAATTGCCATACACATTTTGGACGTCTTCTAAATCTTCGAGCATATCGAAAAACTTTAATACCTTTTTTGCATCATTAATATTATTAATTTTTATAGTTGTTTTTGGAATATATTCATAATTGGATTCAAGTATTTTTATGTTTTTGGTTTCAAAGAATCTGTAACAAAAATTGAGATTCTCGAATCCACAAATTATTCGTGTTCGTTCTTCATCGTATTCCATATCTTCGCAACCCGCTTCGAGAACCATTTCTAAAATTTGCTCCTCTGTCCTACCGTTCGTCTCGATATACAATACCCCCTTTCTTTCAAAATTCCACATAACGGAACCTGGTTCTCCAATATTTCCTCCCAACTTACCCATTTCGGAGCGGATTACTGGATATGTTCTATTTCGATTATCAGTAATTGTTTCGACTATCACAGCAACCCCAAGCGGAGCATAGCCTTCGTAGACAATTTCCTCATAAGATTCACCTTGAATTTCCCCCGTGCCACGTTGAATAGCTCGTTTAATATTTTCCATTGGCATATTTTCTGCCCTTGCGTTCTGGATTGCTAAACGTAATCGCGGGTTTGCTTCGGGGTCCCCCCCACCTTCGCGTGCAGAAATTGTAATCTCTTTGGCAAGGCGGGTAAAGAGTTTACCCCTTTTGGCATCTTTCGCTGCTTTCTTATGCTTAATATTTGCCCATTTACTGTGGCCCGACATTAATCCCTCATTATTTAACCAAAAGAATATACAAAATTAGTGAAATTTGTTGACAATATTGACTTTATTGTTCATCATAATGACATTCGAACGAAAACAATATTAGGTAAAATCCAAACCTAAATGGAAAGAATTCTAACTTTTGGAGCATTGTTCGGCAAAGCAACAATTTCCACTCGAATGACCCGGATTTTTCATTTCATTTATGAATGTTATGCTCCAGTCAATTCAATACTATTTATTAATTTGCTTTTTTGTGGAGTGTTACATTGGAATTACTGTTTAACATACTTTTTGCGTTATCATACATCAGCCATTTTGCCTATGGATATGCTTTCTTTTATTTCTTTAACTATGGCATTACACTATTAGATTTAGGCGTTGTTGCTCTCTATTTTATTCTATTCTTTGCTTTCTTAGTCTTAGGAAAGAAATTGAAAATATGTATGAATTATCCTAATGTTCTTCTTTTGTCGTTTAATTTAACTTTGTTATTATCGGCATTTACGCCACTTTGGAATGGAGACGTTAAGCTGCTTACCCAATTCGTAAAATCCACCGCTCATTACTATTATGTGGTTTTCTTTGTCCTATTAATTTATTTTGAATGGCTAAAACCGAAAACTTATTATTGGGTTATTCGAATGTTTATTTGGGCTGTTACTATTTTTAATTTATTTGGAATTTATCAGCTTTTTGCTCGTGCACTTAATTTACCACTTGCTTGGCTCGAGATGAATAACAAAGGTATATTTTCAAGACTGGAAATAGTAGGTAGCGTTCAACAGTTATCGCTCCAATTTGGGAGCTTCTACCGAGTTACATCTATTTTCACCGAGCCGAGTGTTTTGGCTTCTTTAAACATATATCTTCTAATTTTCTTGATAATCCCTTGGGTTCAATTCAGGGAAAGCTTTATCAAATCAACAAAGATTCTGATGCCCTTAATTTTAATTAGCGTGATAACTTTATTCTTAACATATTCTATGACCGGCTTAATGGGAATTGTCGGGCTTCTACTCACCATTATTTTGTTAGAAAAGATAAAATCGTATAAAATGGTTTTTAAAACCCTGTTGATTATCCTTGCTACCATATTAATTTCGAACTTCATTTTGATTGAAATATTTAATATCAATTTGCTTAACTTATTTTCATACAGAATAGAAAGTGTTGCAACTTTAGGCGAAACACAGATTAGGGGCGAAAGTCTTCCGACTCGCTTGTTAAATATTACTTCATCAATCAAAGTCTGGATGCAACATCCGCTCTTTGGAGTTGGGTTGGGTCTTCTTGGCTATCACAAGGATTTCCCATTTAGTTTTTCGGATGTTACTATTTTTTCGGTATTAGCCGAAGCAGGCATATTCAATTTTATTCTCTTTATCAGTTTTATGTTTTCTCTTTTTATCACATCAATTAAAGTTTATAAAAGGACTCGAAATATCAGCGAAATCCCACTATATGAGAAAAAACTTATTGGGATTGCTCCCTATGTTGTTGCTTTTGAAATTTTAAGATGTTCTTTTACTGCAAATATTATGATATACTTTATCTTGTGGTTCAATTTAGCTTATGCACTTTACCCCATAAATCATTATGGTTCCTTCCTCGGATACAATTATCTAAATATTTCTTTGCATTCAACGCCTCTATGGAAAAAACTCTTTTCCCAAAAGCAAGGTTAGACTATAAATTTTGGATAAGACAAAAAATTAGAGTATTTTTGTAGTTTTCTTTTTCGATATTTCTATAATTTTAAAATGTTTGAAAGTTTACAAGAAAAGCTTGAACAAGCAATAAAACGACTCAAAGGTCAGGCTGTATTAACCGAGAGTAATATCGAGGAGGCACTTCGAGAAATCCGCCGTGCCTTGATTGAAGCCGATGTAAACTTCAATGTTGCAAAAAAGTTCGTCGATGATGTCAAAGAAAAAGCTCTTGGGGCACAAGTAAAAGGTAAACTGCTACCCGAACAAGTAATCGTAAAAATAGTTTACGACGAATTAGTAGAAATTCTTGGCAATAAACAAGCCGAATTGATTTTCTCGCCTACACCTCCAACAGTTATAATGGTTGCTGGTTTGCAAGGCTCTGGAAAAACAACCTTCTGTGCCAAACTTGCTAAATTAATTCGTAAAAAAGGTAAGCAACCTCTTCTTGTCGCTTGCGATATTCACCGCCCTGCTGCTATTAACCAATTAAAGCAATTAGGTCAGTCAGCAAATATTCCTGTTTTTTCGTTCGATAGTAAGGAGCCTGTTTCAATAGCAAAGGAAGCATTTGCTTATGCTCGGAAATTTTCGCGTGATGTATTAATAATTGACACAGCGGGACGCTTAACCATCGATGAAGAAATGATGCAAGAGGTCGAAAATCTTGCACGATTCGTAAGCCCAACCGAAACTCTATTCGTATGCGATTCAATGATTGGACAGGATGCTGTAACAACTGCCAAGGCTTTCCACGACCGACTAAATATTACAGGTGTTGTTCTTACTAAACTTGACGGGGATACACGCGGTGGTGCAGCGCTTTCTGTTTTATCGGTAACTGGTCGTCCAATTAAATTCGTAAGTACTGGGGAAAAAATAGAGGCCATTGAACCTTTTCATCCAGAGAGAATCGCATCCAGAATACTTGGAATGGGTGATATTGTTACTCTTGTTGAAAAGGCTGAACAAGAATATGATTCCGAACAAGCAAAGAAATTGGAAGAAAAAATTCGTAAAAACCAATTTACATTTGAAGATTTTCTCGACCAGCTTAAAGTAATCAAAAAAATGGGCTCGATACGTGATTTATTAGGTTTTCTCCCAGGTATGGATAAAGCATTGCGAAATGTTGATATAGATGAGAAAAATTTCGCACGAATCGAAGCAATAATACTTTCAATGACGAAAGAAGAACGAGATAACCCAAAAATTATAAATGGGTCGCGCCGAAAAAGAATTGCCGATGGCAGTGGAACCTCCCTCCAAGATGTTAATCGGCTCTTGAAGCAATTCGAAGAAATGACAAAATTAATGAAAACGATTAATCGTGGAGGAAGAACACGGTTTCTGAAAAACTTGAATCTTCCAGCAAACTTTGGATTATAACATTTTTGTTTGTTTAACTAAATTTAGGTTTAATATGGTAAAAATTCGTTTAAGAAGGAAAGGCAGGACACATTATCCTTTTTACGATATTGTAGCTATCGATTCACGTAATCGCCGCGATGGTGCCTTCATCGAACGTCTTGGCTTTTACAATCCCAACACACAGCCCTCGAATATTGAAATTAATGTTGAAAGAGCCATTTATTGGCTCAACAATGGAGCACAACCATCCGACACTGTCCGTAAACTTCTTAGTTACGAAGGCGTGTTCCTTGCTCGACATTTAAAGTTTAAAAACAAATCTTCGGATGAAATAGAAGAAGCTTTAATTAAACACAAAGAGATTTCGATTGCACGCTATTGGCGTCGACGAGAACTTCGCAAGAAACGGGAATTTGCAAAAAAACAGTCTCAATCTCAGGATAACACGGAAACTTCATAGTTCGTTAAACAAAGATAACAATGCTGAAATAACATTAACTTGGTATTAAACTTTCTCAACAGGCACAATTGGAAGTGCCGTGAAAATGTTATATCGGTAGAACTACAACAATTTAATATTTTAATGCTTTCGAGGCAGTCCCCGTTCTGAATCAAGATACTTATGATGATGAAGTTTCAATAGCAAGTTAAACCTTCAAAGTTTTACTTAATTTCCTAATCATATCTTCGACCATCATTGAAAGATTATACGTGGGTTTCCATCCCCAATCGATGCGAGCAGCAGAATCATCAACATCATCGGGCCAAGAATCCGCTATTTTTTGTCTTTCATCAGGTCTATATTCAATTTCAAAATCGGGCAAATACTTTTTAATTTCTTCGAAGAGTGTTTTTACATCGAAACTCATCGAACCAACATTGTAATCGCAATGATGGGTAAGATTTTCTACAGGTGCATCGAGCAAATCCAAAACAGCTTTAATACAATCGGGCATATACATCATCGGGAGCCGAGTATCCTCATTAACGAAACATAGATATTTATTTTTACGAATAGCTTCGTAGAAAATCTCGACTGCGTAATCTGTGGTTCCCCCACCGGGCAAAGTTTCGGCAGAAATGATTCCAGGATACCGAACCCCCCGACAATCCAAACCATATTTATAAAAGTAATAGTCGCCCAACAGTTCAATGGTTACTTTAGAAACTCCATACATTGTTTTTGGTTTTAAGATACCATCTTGGGGAGCATTTTTGGGGACACCATCGCCCCAAACAGCAATAGAGCTTGGAACAAAAACCTTAGAAAGATTATATTTTACACCCAAATTAAAAGCATTTAAAGTTCCATTTACATTTACGTTCCAACAGTTTGTAGGATTTGCTTCTCCAGTTGCCGAAAGAATCGCAGCTAAATGTACAATCGTATCAATTGAATGCTTACGAATAAGATTATCGAATGAATCAAAATCTAAAACATTTAGGACCTCGAAAATCCCATTTCGAAGCGGGGAATCGGAAGATGGTTCTTTGAAATCTGTTGCGATAACATTAGCATCACCATATTTTCTTATTAATGCAGGTGTGAGTTCGGAACCAATTTGCCCACAAGCACCTGTAACTAAAATTCTCTTTGTTTCTTTTCTCATATAAATTCCATATTTATAAATTAATTAATTTGACTCCTCGAAACATTTCCCTTGTTCAACATAAAAAACTTTTAACTGATTAGAGATTGGATAAATATATTCTAAAAACTTTGATTCTGTTATAGTAATAAAAGTTTGCACTTTTGCGTCGGAAATTAAGTTTAGAACATAATTAATTCTTTCAATATCGAGTTCCGAAAAAATATCGTCGAACAAAACAATTGGAATTTTATGTTCAACTTGTAAAAAGTATTGCAACTCGGCATATTTTAAGGCAATTAACAATGATTTACTTTGTCCTTGGGATGCAACATCCCGGGCTAAATTATTGTTCAATAAAATCTTAAAATCATCCTTTTGTGGACCGAATAAAGTCATTCCTCGTTCGAGTTCATACTTTCGAACATCAGCTAAAATATTATACAAAACTATGGCAATTTCTTTAATATCGGTAGGAACTAATCTATTTCCGAAATAATATGGAATATATTTAATATCTGTTTCTTCTTTCTTTCCAGTAATCAAATTAAAGCTTTCTTTGAAAAAGGGTATAAATTCATCGAAAAACATTTGCCTTAGAGAGATAATCCTCGAAGAAACAGCAATAAAATTATCATTCCAAACTTCAAGTAAAGAATTTTGCGAACTAAAACCATCGGCAATATCAGCAAGAAGTTTATTTCTTTGCTTGAGTATTCTTCGGAAACGAAGTAAATCGTCTAAATATTTTGAGCTAACTTGCGAAATTACCCTGTCGATAAATTCTCTTCTAACATTTGGAGGTCCAAAAACAATTTCACGCATTTGCGGAGTCAAAATAACTAATGGCACATTGCCAATAACATCTTTTGGATTAATAGATGCATTATTGGCATCAGTTATTTCTTTCTTTTTCTTTGGCTGATAGAAAACCTTAACATAATAAGGAATTTCTTTTTCGCTATTGGCGACAAGTTCAACTGCATAATAATCCTCGCCTATCCTTACAATGTTTTGCTCCAAAGGAGTTGCAAAACTCTTTGTCAAACTACCAATAGAGATAGCTTCGAGAATACTTGTTTTTCCGGAACCATTCCTACCATAAAACACATTCAACCCCTTCGAAGGCTCAATTCTTGTAAAAATATGGTTGCGAACGTTCTCGAATGCTATTCTTTCCACGAACATAAACCTTAATCCAACCAATATATTCAGGAGGCAATAAGTTTAATCCCCCAATCGTAGTGGCATCAAAAGCATAAGCAGCTTTTCAGTTCCGATATTTGGCTTTACTAAAACTGGGCGTGTTGGTTCGGACAACGAAATGATAACTTCCTCTTCTGTTCCTTCGACAACCATATTTTCAATAGCCTCTTGCAAAAAATCATTGTTAAATCCAATTACGAACTTCTCGGAGTTGAAATGACAAGGAATTGTTTCCTGCCCTTGCAATCCACTATCTTCATCTTGGCCCACAAGGGTTAACGACTCGGTAGAAATTTCGAGTTTAACTGGTTTTCCAATTGGACTTGCAAAAAGAGAAACCCTTTTCAACGCAGGAAGAATGTCCTTTTTATTAATTTTCAATTCATAAGGATTGCTTGTCGGAATTACACTTTCGTATTTTGGATAACGTTCGTCAATAATCCTTGTAATAAGCACAGTATCTCCAATATCGAAACGTGTATGAGTAATTTCATTATCAGCCTTAACGAATGAAATCAAAACATCATCCTCGACTTTTCTTAACAGTTCAACAGTTCGCGAAGGAATAATCACACTCAAATCTGTTGGAAATATGTTTTGGCCATCGGCTTCGACGGTAGTTTTCGATAAACGGTAACTATCGGTCGAAACAATATTTACCCGATTCCCCTGAAATTGAAAATAAACTCCGGTCATTGCTGGTTTAAAATCATCCTTCGAGACGCAAAAGAATGTTCGTTCTGCTGCCCAAGTTAAATCCTTAGCACTAATCATTGCAGATAAATTTTTCTCATCATCACTCAATGGTTCAACCAACTTGCCAATTTCCGGTTTCTGCGATTGAAAAAGTTCTGGGAGTTCTAAATAATCCTCGGGATCTAATCCCTTCATAGTATATTTACCAAAGGTAGTTCTAATGCTTATTTCGTATGTTTCTAAATTAGCATTGAATGTAATTTCTTGTTCGTTGTCCAAAGCCCGGATTATGTCGGTAATACGCTTTCCAGGAACAAGTATTTTACCGTTCTCCGAGGAGTTTACAATTATTTGGTTCATAATCGTTATGCTCTGGTCGGTAGCAATTATTCTCAATGTATCGTCTTCGAGTATAAAATAAAAATGCTCAAGGATAGGAAGTGTGGTTTTGCGTGGTAGCGCAGGCGACACTTTTTGCAAAGCGTGGTTTAAATTGCTTAAAGAAACAGAAAATTTCATTTTAACCCCTATAAATATTTTAAAAACAAAATTTCTTAATTTAAATTTTTGAGATAAACAATTTATAAAATTGCATTCAAAAAAATAGACTAATTCGAAATGAAAATTGCAAAATTTGGCTTAGATAACTTTATAGTTGGTATTATTATTAGCATTTTAATCATTGTTTTGGCAATTTTTATTATCCAGATTTTTCTTATCTCGCTTTTGCTTACAATTCTTGGATGTTTATTGCTTTGCTTTACTATTTGGTTTTTTCGTGACCCAACACGAAATGTTCCAATTATTGCAACCGAAGACGAATCCATAATAGTTTCGCCAGCGGATGGAAAAATAGTTGAAATAAAAGAAATAGTTGAACCGAAATTTCTGAAAACCAATGCCAGACAAATTAGCATTTTTTTAAGTCCTATGGATGTTCATATCAATCGTTCTCCAATAACAGGGAAAATAGTTTTTTTCGAGTATAATCCGGGAAACTACTTGGTTGCTTATCACCCGAAAGCCTCTGAATTAAATGAGCATACCTTTGTTGGAGTTGAAAATAAATATGGAAGGTTAGTTTTTAAACAAATCGCTGGGATTCTCGCTCGAAGAATTGTCTGCATTTTAAATGAAGGCAAATATATAGAAGCTGGCGAGAAAATTGGGATGATGAAATTTGGTTCGAGAATGGATGTTGTAGTTCCGATGGATGCAGAAATCTATGTTCAAACCTCGCAAAAGGTAAAAGGAGGCGAAACTATTATCGCTAGATTAAGAAAAGATATTTTCCCCACGTATATTTGATGGAAACACAGCAATGGTAAGATTCACTCGTTCATTAGTTCCGAATCTGCTAACACTTGCAAATCTTTTCTCTGGATTCATTGCCATAATATATGTTTCAAAAGATATGTATATGCTTGCTGGTCTCTTTGTTCTGGTTGCTGCAATATTTGATATGCTCGATGGAATTACAGCTCGTTTGATAGAATCTGCGAGCGAATTCGGCGTTGAACTCGATTCGCTTTCCGACGCCATTTCATTTGGTGTTGTTCCCTCTTTTATGTTATACAAAATTTATTTTTACCAGTTTAATGATATTGGTATTTTCTTTGCTGCTTTGCCTTTGATTTGTGGGGTTTTGCGTTTAGCTCGTTTTAACATACAAATTACTGTTTTCGAGGATAAAAAGTTTTTTACTGGACTGGCTATTCCTGCGGGCGCATTCATTATTCTCTCTTATGTTTTATTCTACCACTTCGGGAATTTAATGCCAGAAAAATATAAGGAACTTGTATTATTTACGGTAACTATTGTTACATCACTCCTGATGATTTCTACTATAAAATTTTATAATGTCCCCCGACCCAATAAAAGGTATATTAAAGAAAATCCAATTCATTCTCTCGTTTTTTTAATTGCTCTAATTATTTCTATTTTTACAAGAGGGAAATTTATTTTCCCGTTTTTTGTTTTTTACTTATTAGCTTGCATCTTTCGTCATTACTATTTGAAAATTAAACATTATTATTTAAATAAGGGTTGATTCGATATGCCAATGTTCGAAGCTTTTGCTAAAATTATGCTTAAAAAGGGAATACTCGACGTTCAAGGTAAAACCATAGAAAATGCGTTAAAAACCTTGAATCTTTCTCAGATTTCTAACGTTAGAATTGGGAAATATATTACTTTCACACTCGAAGCAGATTCATTCGAAAAGGCTTCGTCGCTTGCTAACGAAGCTTGCGACAAACTTTTGCATAATCCCAACATTGAAAATTATGAATTTCACATTACTTTAAAAGAAGATTCGAAACAAAGTTGAGACAAAAATGAAATTTGGTATAGTTATTTTTCCGGGTTCTAATTGCGACCACGATGCTTATTATGCTCTAAAAAATAATCTACATTTCGATGTCCAATTCCTATGGCATAAAGACTCTTCGATACCCCCCGACATCGATTGCGTAATTTTGCCGGGAGGGTTCTCCTACGGTGATTATTTGCGCGCTGGTGCAATTGCTCGCTTTTCGCCAATAATGAACGAAGTAGTAAATTATGCCGGAAAAGGGAAATTAGTTGTGGGAATTTGCAACGGATTCCAAATACTCACCGAGTCGGGACTTCTTCCAGGTGCATTGCTCAAGAATGCTGGTTTGCGTTTTATCTGTAAGGATATTTATATTAAAGCAGTCAACAATAACACACCTTTCACAACGTTGATTGATTCTGGTAAGGTTTTAAAGATTCCTATTGCTCATTTTGAAGGAAATTTCTTTGTGGATGAACAAACACAAAAAGAACTCGAAGACAACGAACAAATCGTTTTTAAATATTGCGAAGCGAACGGCGAAATAAGCAATAAATCTAATCCTAATGGCTCATTAGCAAATATTGCAGGTATTACGAACAAACGTAAAAACGTGCTTGGTTTAATGCCCCATCCAGAAAGATATTCTGACCCAATACTCGGTTGTAGCGATGGGCAATTAATTTTTAAATCTATAGAATATTATCTAAATAACATATAGGAGGTTCTATGTTTGGTCTTGGTGTGCAAGAATTATTATTAATCGGACTACTTATATTGCTCATTTTCGGTGGAAGAAAAATTCCTGAGTTAATGCGGGGTTTAGGACAAGGACTTAAAGAATTTAAAAAAGCATCAACTCTCGATAATGAAAAAGAACCAAGAATAGACGAAAAAAATAAAACGGAATAGAAGCAATTATGTTCGATGTCGGAGGTGGCGAATTACTTCTAATTATTTTGGTGATTTTAATTCTTTTCGGGCCAGAAAAGATACCAGAAATAGCGCGGTTTGTCAATAAAGGACTACAAAAGATACGGCAAGCGCAAAGCCAAATCCAAACCGAATTGAATTCAATTAACCGAGAAATAAATTCTACTTTCGAAGAAAAACCTAAGAACAAAGATTCACAAAGTTTCCACACAAAAGATATTGAAAATAAATAATTACCAACCTACGGCAATAACTTTCTTGATTCTTGAAACTTTATTAGACACTATATCGACAGACTCAAATAAAAGGACATAGCCCCCGGGCGACACTTTGTTGTTATTGAAATCTAAACCATCCCATTCTATTTCTCCAATCGATGGCGATAGCTCATTGTTAATCAATTCAGACACAATGGTACCATTCAAATCCATAACTTTCCCAGAAATCCTTGCCTGTTTAAATGGTAGAACATAACGTATCTTTGCCTTTGGTTTTGTTACAGAGTTTGGGGAAAAAGGATTAGGCTCAACTACAACCGAAATCTCCTCGCCTCCTTTTATCGAAACACTATTTGTCTCATTTGGAGTTCCACCTCTTACATCAACGCAGGTAAACCAATTGGAACTATCGCTCGATATAAAAGTTGAAATCTCCTTTTCTAAACTTCTATTTTTAGTATTCGAAATATTCCCTTTGTGCCAAGTCGGAAGGAAAGTTAAGGAATCTTGACATATACCAATTCTATCGTAAACAACGATATTATCCCCTCCATTCTTTAAACCAAATGATTTCTCCGAATAAAAGATTCTGGAATCCCCCCGAAGATATTCAAAACAATTAAAAAAGGCAGAGTCCCAAATTATGAGAAAATAACCTTTCGGAAGTATAATCTTAGATGAATCACCAATTTCAACAAGCGTAGTTCTATTTTCCGATGGTCTATTGAAAATTTTCCAACCATAAAGGTTTAGTGTGTCGTTTGTATTATTAAAAAGTTCAATGAACTCGCCACAACCTTTTTCGACGTCATACATAAATTCATTAATACACAAACCCGAAAATGGCTTTGGCAAATTGAGTTCGATAACAAAATCTTTTTCAACTAATGTTCCTAAAGAATCGAAAGAAACATAAATATGTAATGCCCTTAAAAAATCGTATTTTAAGCTTTCGAGTAAATAAGCAATATTGTATTCATAGTGTCGATTTGCTTCCTTTGGGAAAGCCTCGATTTCTTCCATAAAGATTAATATTTGTAATTCCTCTCCATTTTCTTCGGCAACAAGTTCACATTTAATATTCACTTCGGTTAAAGGAAGCCTCCCACTATTAAGTAAATCTACAACAATGAGATTATCGGAAAGTCCATAGAATAAACCTATAGATGCATCCTTGATTGTTTGATTGTTTTGTTGGCATACTGAGTGTCTTTCTTGGGTTCCAGAAATATGCCAATTATGACTATCTGTTGCCGGTTCACTCCAATCGTAACGCTCAAGTGAAGCGCCTTTTTCCCCCCATCTAAAATCATAATAAATCGAGTCGATAAGTAGAGAATCTCCGTCCCTAATTGTAATTACATCGTAATCGTTATGTAGAGTGGGTATTTTGGTTTGACTCAAGAAACAACTAACTTCATTTGTTAAATTAGTTGTGTCTTGGCATATAACGGCAAAAGATTTTCCATTTACTACTAATTTTTGGGGCACATAAACAGATGAGTTTCTATTGGTAATATAAAATCCGTCAATTATAAAATTTGAATCATAAGGATTGTACAATTCAATCCATTCTGTTTGGTTTGCCTCCGGAGCCGGAAATATTTCGTTTATTACGATTTGCCCTAAACAATAATAGTTCGCAAGTAGTAGAATAATACTACTAACTCTTAGCATAGTATTCCAGCAGTGGCTTGACATCCGATTTGTTTATCAAAAAGTGCAATAAACTGGAAATTATTTCAGCGTCTTTTGTCGTAAATCTTTTAAAAATTGGACTGTCCAAATCTAGAACACCAATTATCGACTGATTGAAAAATACGGGGACAACCATTTCGGAATTTGCTGTTGGGTCGCAAGGTATGTAACCAGGATATCTGTGGACATCGTCAACAATAATTGGTGTTTGTTTCCTTGCAGAGGTTCCACATACACCCGAGCCAATAGGTATCCTAACACATGCACTTTTACCTTGGTAGGGTCCCAACACTAAATCTGATTTTGCGATGAAATAGAAACCTGCCCAATTAACGCTATCGAAGCTATTAAAAACCAACGAAACAAAGTTACTTGCATTTGCAAGAAAATTGCGTTCGTTTGCGATTAGTTGAACTAACCTTTCTTTTAATACCAAAAAATGATCCCTTGGAATTTCAATCGGTACCATATATTTTTAAAAATTATTTTTCATAACAATGGTAAATTAATTATTTTCACTAAAAAATTCAATCCAAAAATTTAACGTTGTATCCCTATGAAAATCTTGCTCAAGTTGCACAAGCTTTGCATTAATAAATTCAAAGAACTTTCCGTATTTTGCCGATGAGTCATTGTTTTTTTCTATATAACGATTCAAAAGATTAAGCAAAACATAATTGTCCTGAATATTACCAAGAATGGTTTGAATTTTTTGCAAGTTTTTCAATTCGTTAGGGCTAAAACCATAAATTGGTTGCACAATTTCCATAGTATATCGAAATTTTTTTATGGCTATTCGTGTTTGATGGTATGTTGGATAGTTGTGGGGTTCTATTCTGTTTTGCTTATCGAATACTTGATTTAAAACGTCTTTGGACAATTCATTGATTCGATTTATAGATAGATTGGACGGCTTAAAATGATTTTTAATATTTATTTGGTAAAAGAAAATTGAACCAAATAACCCCTGGTATAAATTATTTTTAAAATTTTGCTGAAATTTCTTTATTTGTTTTTCCTCCTTATCCCTTATATCAATGAGAAAATCAAGCAAAATTGGAAACTTTGAAATAATATCAATCAGATAATACTTTTGGACTTGAAAATCTCGAATTTTATTGAGCGATTTCAGAAACTGCTTCAATTGTACGATTAGGTTAGTATCGGCAGCTGCCATTTCAATATTTGCAACAAAATTATGAAACGAAATTATCCGACGAATGCAAACACGCAGGTCGTGAATTGCATCTTCTTCGAAAGTTCTCTCCACTTTATCAAAATTTTTTTGAAATAAAGAACTAAAGAACCCTATTCTGTCCGTTAGTATTTTTCTTATCTTGCCTTCATCCATAAGTCAATACTTTCGACTGTCCAACTACGTTTAACTTGAATATTTGGTTTTACAAGGAAAATCTTTTCGGAAAGCTTAAATGGCTTTAAAGACCCGTAAAAGTATTGTCCATCATTATCGAAATCCTGAAAAACAATAAGTGTGTAAGTTCCCTCTGGCAAATTTTCGAATCGCCAAAGTCCCTTTTCAATTTTCGAAACGTAAAAATTCGACTTATTAAAGGCAGCGATTCGTAAATTTTGGTGAACTGTATCGCCGAAAGGTAACACTCTGCCTTGAAGGCTTCCAAAAACTGGTTGGTCGAAAATTAACAACTCGCTTTCAACCGCCAAATTACTATTTACCATTCCGTAAATATCGAACAGAGTATCTATTTTTATGTATAATTTGTACCTATTGTTCCATTTTAATTTCCCGAATTCGAGCATTGCCGTAAATGAATTCACAAACACCAAATTCCCTTTTAATGTATCTTTCTGAGCAATACCTATGGCTAATACATTTATTTTCGAACGAGTTGTATCAATTGGTTTCGAAAATCCCAAATGTAGCTTATCCGTAAGAGTGTTAATTTTATATTGCTTTTCAATTAGAATTCTTGGCTTTTGTTGGTCCTTTGCAGAATTCCCTTTGAAAACTAACTTCTTTCGGTAGTCGAGACGATTCCCAATCGTATCTTTAAATACATCAAGTGCTTCAATCGACAAATAATAGTAAGCGTCGGACAAAGGCGAATCTACAAAAAGGAAAAAAGTATTCTTTTCTTCGGGATTAACAAAGCCAAGCAGAGGAAAAACAGATTTTTTATTACTGGTATCGACAACAACAATTGTGTGAAAAAGTGAATCATTAAAAGAAACGGGTTCCGAAAATCTTAATTTCAAAATCCTTGAATTAAATGCTTCAATATCAACCAATTCTGGTTTTACAAAGTCAACGGCTTTTCTCAATAGAATTTTGCAAGTATCGAAAATAACGTTGGTTACATCTGTTTCTTGTGAATAAATCCCAAAATCATCAATTCCCCCATCATAAATTTTATTATTGTTTCTATCTTTAAAAGCAAGAATAAAATACTTGCCATTTTTCATCGCTTCGATTGAAAAATCTCCATTTTGATTAGGTTGAGTTTTATAATGGAACAATTGCTCTACGTCCTTTAAGGTATCGTCAAACTCAACTGCTGGAAATGCGTAAACAAAAACAGTAGTCATATCGTCGGCGATAATTTTTCCAGCTATTCTGCCACTATCAATATGTGCCCCCGTTGAAAAAACGAGAGCAAAAGGCTCCTGTGCTTTATTTTGGTCTAAATCGGAATAACCAGTTCCTATAAGTAATGAATAAGTTGTGTTCGAATCTAAACCATCCGTAAATTTTATCTCTAACGTTTTCCCACTCCACCCAATTTGATAGTTTGCAGGAGGATTCAAGAAAATGTTGTTAACAACGCTACCCCGCTCGACCCATTTGTTGAACGTAATTTCAATATTATTCTTCCGAAAATTTGTCATATAATTTAATGGATAGAAATCGATAACTTTGGGCGGTATGCGGTTGGGTTCTCCACCAGAAGGGGGTTTGGGGTTCGCACACGAAAGGATTATAAACAACAGAATATATGGCAAACCTATCGAGACTATTTTATGCAATGCACTGTTCACTTGATAAAACTAAAATTAGACTATAAAAAAAAGCAATTTAAATAGTAATTTTGAAATATTAGATAAAAAATATAGGCATTGATAATGGAAAAAATAATTACTATCAACCCAACAACCGAAGAAGTTCTTGGCGAATACGTTGAATACAGTTATTCGGAAATCGATAGTAAAATAGAACTTTCCCGAAAGGCTTTCGGCAAATGGAGCGGAATAAATATTGAAAAACGATGTGAATATTTGCAAAAAATAGCCGAAGAATTAGATAAAGACAAGCATAATTTAGGCACTTTAATTACCAAAGAGATGGGGAAACCGATTAGCCAATCTATTGCAGAAATCGAAAAATGTATATGGGTTTGTCGGTACTATTCGGAAAATGCTCCCGAACAACTTGCCGATTTGCCTGTTCAAACCGAATATTTAAAAAGTTATGTCGCTTTCATCCCATTGGGCCCAATTTTGGCAATAATGCCTTGGAATTTTCCACTTTGGCAAGTTTTCCGTTTTGCAATTCCAAGCATAGCTGCTGGAAACACAGCGATTTTGAAGCATTCCAGAAACACGATGGGTTGCGCAATTGAAATTGAAAATATTTTCCGACGCGCCGAATTGCCCGAAGGAGTTTTTGTAAACTTAGTAATTGGTTCAAGTAAAATAGCAAAAGTTATTGAAGATAACAGAATAAAGGCTGTAACGTTAACAGGAAGCACACCGGTTGGTCGTGAAGTAGCAAAAATTGCAGGCTTAAATTTAAAGAAGACTGTTTTAGAATTGGGAGGAAGCGATCCATACATTATTTTACAAGACGCCCCGTTGGAAAAAACTGTAAAAACCTGTGTCGAAGCAAAGTTGATTAACAATGGACAAAGTTGCATAGCTGCGAAAAGATTTATTGTCGAAAAAAACATTATCGAAGATTTTGTAGACTTGTTTATCAATGAAATGCAAAATAAAATCATTGGAAACCCATTGGAAGCAAGCACAAACATCGGGCCATTGGCAAGAAACGATTTACGACTGGATTTGCATTCACAGGTTACCCGAAGCTTATCGAAAGGAGCTTCACTTCGATTAGGAGGTGTAATTCCTAATAGAACCGGTTATTTCTACCCTGCAACAGTAATAACGAATACTTATCCAGGAATACCAGTTTTCGACGAGGAAACTTTTGGCCCAGTCGCTGCAATCGCCGAGGCAAATGACGAGAAAAATGCGATTGAATTAGCAAATCGAAGTCCTTTTGGTTTGGGAACTGCAATATTTACCTCCGACATAGAAAAAGGAAACTTCATAGCTAAACACAAACTCCAAGCGGGTTGTTGCTTCGTTAACGATTTTGTCAGGTCCGACCCAAGACTTCCCTTTGGAGGTATCAAGGATTCTGGTTACGGACGCGAACTTTCCGTATTTGGAATTCGAGAATTTGTTAATATTAAAACGGTTTGTATTAAATGAAAAAAATACTTCCAATCTTTATTGCTCTTTTTAGTTTTGTTTGCCCAAAAGTTTTTCCCCAAAACTTTCTACCTAATCCATATAATCTCGACTTTGAAATAGGAGAAATTGGGGCATTGCCCAAAGGTTGGATAGTTCCGAACTATGCCGTCAATCTTAGCTACAAAGCTTACATTTCTAATCAGGAGCCTTTAAGTGGAAAACGCTGCTTAGAACTTTCTCGTGAAGGAGATTACGTTGAAAATGTTTACGGCTCGGTTATGCAAAGCATAGATGCGACTCCATATCGAGGTAAAAAAATAAAAATACGCGCTGCAATCAAAGCCGAAATTCACAGTCCGAAAGGCTCTGCCCATTTGTGGGTTCGTGAAAGGTTCAAAGACGAGGAACAAACAGGTTTATTCGAATATATGGCTCAAAATCCTGTAGTTATTCGCGAATGGAAATACTATGAAATCGAAGGATGGATAAGCAACGATGCTTTATACTTAAATTATGGACTTTTGTTGTTTGGTAATGGTATAGCCTGGATCGATGATGTCTCAATCAAGGTTTTGGATTCAACGCAAGTATATGCCAATCCCCCGTTACCATTAACTCCTCGACAAATAGAATTTTTATCAGATTTTGCTAAAGTTTATGGATTAATACGTTACTTCTATCCAAGTAACGAGGCAAAAAAAATAAATTGGGACAACTTTGCTTTTCATAGCGTTAAGTCAATTTTAAATATTAACAGTGAAGTCGAACGTTATCAACTTATCGAACAACTTTTCAGACCTATTGCTCCACTTTTGAAAATTGTTCCTAAAAATGGAACTAAAGTAAGTTTTTCTAAACCTAACAACGCACTCAACAATGTAGCTCTATCTTGGATGCATTCTGGTTTGCCATTCTCTTCCAACAACCCCTTCATAAAAAGCAAAATCATTAATTGTTACAATCCGACAAGAAAAGCCGAAGGTATTGTTGAGCAAATCATTAATGTATCAAATTTCCGGAATAAAATTGCAAAGTTTTCGATTTTTTCTCGGGGTAAACTCGTTGGATACCCCAGTAAAGTTATTCTTGCTTTTAGGTTCGACAGTTCTGGAAACAACATAGTAGATTCAAAAATTAGGGAAATAAATACAATTGAATACAGTCGTTGGCAGTCTTTTGAACTTTCTGCGTCAATTCCTTCGAATGCAGTATTTTTGAGACTTGCTATAATTCTCGTTGGCGAAGGAGAAATTTATTTCGACGATGCTAAATTGTTCATCGAAGGGATTGAAGAAAATATATTAAAAAACCCCAGTTTTGAATCCGACAAAGATTCCCGTTTAATTTTTGGTTGGAAGTTACTCGAGCAATCTGAACATAATGGATATTCGGCAACCATTGTTAAAACAAAACCCCTTGCTGGGGAAAAAGCTCTCCTTTTAATGTCCGATACCGAAACAATGATAGCGCTACCTGCTGAAAACTCGGCACTCAAAATAGCATTAAGTAATGGTTACTATGCTATGATTCCTTCCACAATCTTTATAGACTCCGCCAGAACACTTCCCTATTCTAGTATTGATTCATTAGAGAAGGAAATTGGCCATCCTTCCTTTGTTGCAGAAGATAGAATCTCTCGCTTAGTAACAGCGATTATTCTATGGAATTTAATTCAACATTTTAGTATTTATCTTAATAAAGATTGGAAACCCGAAACAGCCTTGGAACAAGTATTGGAAAAGTCTGCTACCGATTCTACCCTTCCGTGTTTTCTCGCCACATTGGGAACTATGCTTCATTCCGTAGAGGATAATCAAGTAAGGATTTGGCACAAAGACTTAGAATCAAACACAACCTTTCCGTTCCAATGGTCTGAGTTTCATGGAAAAATTATTATAACTGATGTTGGAAAAGACATATCGGGCATTAGGGTCGGAGATGAAGTGATTGAAATTAACGGAAAGTCGATTCGAAGTGTGATTGACTCTGTTTCGGCATTCCTTTCCTACTCAAACAATGAATGGAAATATTTAAAATCGCTTGCCTATATCCGTTACAATTTTGATGAAAAAATTAACTTAACTATCAAAAAAGAATCGGGCGAAACCTCGAAAATAGAGCTCAAAAAGGTAGCAAATCCAAACGATTTTGTTGAGGAACGCCCTGCTCCAGTAAGTAAAATTTCGGACAATATTCTTTATTTTGATTTGACACGAATTCGTGATAATGATTTCAAAAACAAACTCGATTCATTAAAACCTGTTGACTATTATATCTTCGATTTAAGGGGCTTTGTGCTAACTAGCGAATATTTTCTGAGTTATTTTACTGCACAAAAAGCAAATTCGCCAAAATGGATGCTACCAGTATTTACTTTCCCAAATCGAGAAAAAATTTCTTGGAACAAAGTTGTTTCCGAAGTCAAAGGCAAAGCATTAATACAACCAAAGGGGTTATACTTCTTAATCGACGAAAGAACGGTTGGACTTGGAGAAATAGTTGCTGCAATAGTAAGAAATTACAAAATAGGGAAACTTGTCGGTCGTTCAACCGGCGGTAGCCCTTCGGAGGTTGCTACCTTTTCTATTCCTTGCAATTTTAACCTTTCGTGGAGCTTTCTAAAAGTTATTGGTTACGATGGAAAAGAAATTTACAGGGATGGTTTGCCGCCACAAATCCCAGTAAATAAGTATTTAAGCAAAGAAACTAACATTTACAATAAAGATTGGATACTTTTGAAGGCAATCGAGCTAATCGAAAAGCAAAGTAAATAATTTGTCTAATAGAAATTTTGTATTTTTGTATTTTGTAGTAATAATAGGAGTAATTAAATGACCAACAAAGTCAAAAATCAACTCATCGTTCTTGCAATCTTTTTGTTGCTTCCTGCATTCGTATTTTCTAAAAGTGAGCAAATAAAAATCCTAACAAATGCTCATTGTGAAAATTGCAAAGTGAAAATCGAGAAAGCTCTCAAAAAAGTAAGTGGCGTCGAAGAAGCTAACCTCGATTTACCATCAAAAATCGCAGAGGTGAAATTCAATTCTGACCAAACTAACCCTGAATTTCTTGTCCAAGCCGTTCAAAAGGCAGGCTACGAAGCTTCGATATTCAAGGATGGTGGCGAAAACAAAGCCTTACCTGAACACAAAGATGAGCATTGCAATGGCCAAAGCAAGAATGAGCACTCGAAAGATAGCAAAACAAAAGCAAAATGCTGCGATACAAAAATTAAAAAATGATAGCCGATACAATTTCGGTGTAATTAATTTGCTATATAGATTCTAAATCCCATCAGACTGTCCTTGAAAAGGGGGCAGTCTTTTTGTTTTTATTTGCAATTGTTTCGAATCAAACTCAAAAACGAGACTGTAAACTCCTTAGTTCATTTGTCACGATACCGTTGAAGAAAAAATTAAAAAATTAATTTTGCATTTCGCTTGAACAATTTAAAATATTTTAAATCTTGAAAAATGCAAAGATTTTTAAAATTTATCGAAAACAGTGTTAAATCTGTTTTAAAAAACTTGCTTTATGCAAAAAAGAGCAAAAGAACTCCAACAGTATGCAAACAAAAGTCCGACAATATTGCAAACGCAAAAAAAATTTTGCTCCTTCGCCATGACAGAATGGGAGACTTGCTCGTTACTACCCCATTCCTTAGAATTTTACACAATGAGTTGCCCGAAAGTCAACTCTATATTCTTTTAAGCACAAGAAATGTCGTTGGAAAATCTTGCATTGAACCATATTGTACAGGAATTTTTATCTTCCATAAAAATCTTTGGAAAACTATTACTCTATTAAAAGAATTAAAAAGGAAAAAATTCGAGTTAGTCATAGACCTTTTGGATAACCCATCGGTTACTTCCTCGATTTTTGTGCGTCTACTCAAACCAAAATTTTCGCTCGGTTTCGATAAACCTAATAAAAATATCTATACCCATATTGTTCCTTTACCCAACAAAATAAATGTCCATATTGTCGAAAGAATAGCAAATCTTCTTATTCCTTTTGGTTTGAATCTTCACAACTACAACTTAAGTCTTGAATACCCATTAAATAAGAACAATTCTCTTTCCCCTAAGTCGGGGATACGTCTAGGCATAAATGTTTCTGGTTCGCACCGACAAAAATTTTGGGGTGTAACAAATTTCACAACATTAATAAGTAAAATTAAAGAGCATTTTAATTTCGAAATCATTCTTTTTGCAACGAAAGAGTATCGTTTTGAACTTGAACGGATACGAATTGCAACCGACGTCAATGTTGCCAACTTTACGAAAGATTTCGATGAATTTGCTTCGATGATTGCAAGTTGTGATTTATTGATAACTCCCGATACATCCGTTGTTCATCTTGCTTCCTGCTTCAAAATTCCCGTTATCGTTTTTTTCCATTATATTAATCCTAAATTTGGTATGCCTTGGCTACCATACAAAACAAAATGCAAGTATTTAATAAGTTCAAAAAATTTTTATTCAGATATCGAACCACACATAGTCTTCGATGAATTTTGTAATCTTTACAAAGAAGTATTCCTATGAACATTGGTATTTTACAACTTGGAACATTTGGTGATTTAATACTTTGCACCCCAATTCTTTCGGAACTCAAAAGGAAATTCCCTTATTCAAAGATTTATTACATTGTTGGGCGACGCAATCAGCAAGTCCTTTGGAACAATCCCTTTGTCGATGAATTAATCGTTTGGGATAAATCTTTTTCAAAGATATTGACAACGATTCATTCCTTGAAAAAAAGCAAGTTTGATTATTACGTCGACCCAAAAGACCACTTCTCGCGCGAAAGTTTGTTGATTGCCCACCTTATAAAAGCAAATACGAAAATTGGTTACAATGGAAAAATTAAAGTTTTCGATATAGAAATTCCGTATTCGATTGCAAACCATAAACTACATTTTACTCAAAGGATTTTCCAAGCTTTCGAAACCTTTGGGATTTCAACTCCCACTATCAATAACATCCCTAAACCACAGTTATTTCCATCTAATGACTCGAAAAGATACGTTGCAGAGTTTCTTCTGTCGAGCAAAGTCGATAAATTTATAGTTTGGAATATCTCGGCAAGTAATCCTAACAAGATGCTAAGCGAAAATATTTTAGTCGCAACTTTCAAAGAATGTTCTTATCCAAACAATTTGAGAATAGTGTTAACATATACTCCCAAACATAAAAATATAGCATTGAAAATCAAGTCGGCTTGCCCCGATTTTTGTATCTTCGCTTCGAGGGATTTTCTCGATGTAGCTGCCCTTGTCGAACAATCAATTGGGGTAATCACTCCCGATACAGCGATGGTCCATGTTGCTTCTGCTTTCGACAAACCACTTCTTGCATTCTACAGTGGACTGGACGATTTCTACGACAAATTTTTTCCAATTAATCGACGTTCAATCATAATCAGGGCTAAACCTGGCGATTTTGGGATACAATCAATTACACTTCCCCAAATTATCGATTCATTAACAACTTTTGTTAAGAATTATGTTGCAGTATGAAATATGTTTATTAACTATTTAAATGGGATTTAGGTCGAAATATCTTCAACTTTCTTCCAGATTGCCATACAAGCGCGGGTAACGAAAGCACCGTCATAACCACCATAATATAGCCAGAAATCAGGTGGAAGAACAACAGCAACAATAATGACAAAAGATTGTTACATCCTATTCAATCTCGTTTCTTACCAACAGAACGAATTAGCCAAAGATTGATACTTTTATCGATAATAACACCTGTCTTAACAAAATAGCAATTAAATAAAACGATAGTCAAACTTTTTGCACTTTTTCCTTCAATGAGCTTTTTAGATTGTTCATTGCTTCGACAAGCGTTATCAATTTTTTAGTTATAGAAAATAAATTTTCGACAACAAAGATGTAAAGAATTGCTCGTTTTGTGTTTGCTCCGGGGCGCTTCATTGCTTTCATATAAGTTTTATTAATTCGTTGAATTTCTTTGTTGAACTCTTCTTGGTGAAAGTGAATATCGGATTCGAGTAGCGAAATTGAGCTTCCATCGAAAAACTTTATTATTTTTTCATACACATCGTTGAATAATTTGGATACTGTCTTCAAATCACTCAACTGGTTGTTGGTTAATGGTCGTTGGCTATTATTCACATAGTTATAGCAACGGTCACAGACATCATAAATTTGATTGGTTATAATACTTAATTCGCTCATTGAAGAAGCGTAAATATGGGCAGAATCGAATGCATCATCATCGAACGCTTTAATACTTTTAGCAAAATCTGCATAAATCTCCTCTGTTTTGGCTTGTAACATATTGGCTTGTTTCCTTGCTTTTTTCAATTCTTTAAGTTTATATTTAGAAATACCCTGCAAGCAAAGATTCGCAATTGATTTAACTTGATGGAGAAAATCAGAGACATCTTTGATAAATATTATAAGACTAGATTCAAGATTAGTAACTTGTATGCGGAGTTTTTCCTCGGCTTCCTTCCTTGCTTTATCTCTTTTTCTATGAACAATTGCTGTTCTTGCAAACGAAAACACTATTAACCCAAGGAAAAATAAAGCCCCAAAAATTCCTGTATAATATATAATGATGGCGATTATTCCCGCAATAGTTAAGCAAATTACTGCTGTAAGCAACCAACCGCCAATTACGGTAAGAATACCAGACACACGATATACCGCAACATCAACTCCCCACGAACGGTCGGCAAAAGCAGTTGCCATTGCAACAATGAAAGTAACGTAAGTTGTCGAAAGAGGTAATTTTAATGATGTCCCCAAAGATATTAATGCCGCAGAAATCGCTAAATTAACAGTTGCCCGAATTAAATCAAAAGATGCTCGTTCCCCATTAGCATCTTGAAGTAAAATAGCCTGAGTTGTGTCGAATCTACGATTTGTCCAGTCCTTTACAGTAGTGGGTATCAGTTTAGAAAAGGAAGAAGTAATATTCACAGCCATTCGAACAATGGCACGCGCCACAGGCAAGGAGTTAAAAGCCTCGTAACCTTCTGTTTGCCTTCCAAGGCTAACTTCGGTAGATGTAACTGTTCTGGCTTTTTTCGATAAAAATAAAGCAAGGGTCATAACAAAGCCACTAAATAACAGTATGTATGTTGGGGCTTTCACCGGGGTCGCTAATCCTCCCATAGTCATATTCAGTGGATTATAATTTCCATTTGCCAATTCAAAAGCAGAGAGCGCAGACAATGCAGGACCAACAAAATTAACCAAGTCGTTCGAAGCAAAAGCAAGAGCAAGAGCAAATGTTCCAGCAAGAACAACAAATTTCAAAATATTTGCTTTAGTAAAAAAGTTTAACAAATAAAAGATTGTTGCCCAAAAAATAAAATTGCAGAGCAATATAGAATCTATGTTCTGGTGAATAAAATCCGACATTGCTTTGCTTGTAAATGAAGCACCTTCTAACCCTTTTATAATAATAAAAAACAAAATAAACGTTATTGCAAAGCTTCCCCAAAGGGGACCAATCTTTCTAAAATTTTTAGGAAAATTAAAAGAAAAAAGTATCCGCGAAAAAAACTGTGATACAAATCCAACTAAAAAAGCAACTACTATGGAAATTAAAATAGCAGTGTATATTGTTGTAAGCTTTGCAATATTCAAAAAATGCAATAAATCCTTGCCATGAGCATTTCCAGTAGCTAAATATGCTATTGCTAATGCCAATGCTCCGCCGGTCATTGAAGAAATTAATGAAACTGTTGTCGATGTTGGTATTCCATAAGTATTAAAAAAGTCTAAAAGCAGAATATCGGTAAACATTGTTGCAAGAAAAATAACCATTACATCATAAAGAGAAAAAGCCCCAGGGTTGAATATACCTTTCCTTGCAATCTCCATCATTCCGCTCGAAAGAGTTACTCCAACAAGTACCCCAAGAGCAGCAACGAACATAGCAGTTTTAAAGGCTGTAACTTTCGAACCGACTGCACTATTCAAAAAATTAACTGCATCGTTGGCTACCCCAACTGTTAAGTCAACAATAGCTAACAATATTATAATAATCAGAAAGATAAATGCTATTTCCAAGTAAATTTAACTTTTGTTGAACATACAAATTTCTAATTATGCAATTTAACAATACATTTGTTCTGTTATGTTAATTTTATGTTAAAAATTGTAAAATCTTTTAAATAAATTTATACTTTTCTTTCATTATCTTTATCAGTTCTTATTAATTTTGTTTTTTTAGGGAATTTGCTATGATAGAAAGGTACACATTACCTGAAATTGGTAAAATTTGGTCGGACGAAAATAAATTCGCCATTTGGTTGGAAATCGAGATATTTGCTTGCGAAGCTCTTGCAAACTTAGGACTTATCCCGAATGAAGTTCTTATCTCCATTCGTAACAACGCTAAATTCAATGTCCAAAGAATCAACGAAATTGAAAAAACAGTTAAACACGACGTGATTGCATTTTTGACCAATATTGAAGAACACATCGGTGAACTCGCTAAATATTTGCATTTTGGAATGACATCCAGCGATGTTCTCGATACTTGCTTAGCCATTCAATCCAAACAAGCTGGTTTGCTTATATTAGAAAAGCTTAAAGAATTATCGGAGTCGCTTGCCAAACGTGCTAAAGAATTTAAATATACTCCTTGTGTAGGACGTTCTCACGGTGTTCATGCCGAACCAACTACATTTGGGCTCAAATTTGCTCTATGGTTCGACGAATCCCAAAGGAATATTAAACGACTCGAAAATGCCATCGAAGAAATTTCTTACGGAAAAATTAGCGGAGCCGTTGGAACTTTCGAACATATTCCACCTTTTGTTGAAGAATATGTATGTAGCAAACTCGGACTAAAACCTGCTCCTATATCTACACAAGTAGTACAACGAGACCGTCATGCTTTCTACATCAATACAATAGCACTCATTGGCTCTATGCTCGAAAAAATAGCAACGGAAATACGACATCTGCAACGCACCGAGGTGCTCGAAGCAGAAGAATACTTCTCCAAAGGACAAAAAGGTAGCTCGGCAATGCCGCACAAAAGGAATCCGATAACAAGCGAAAATATTTGCGGACAAGCAAGATTGTTGCGCTCTTATGTCATTGCAGCAATCGAAAATAACACACTCTGGCACGAACGGGACATTTCCCATAGCAGCGTCGAAAGAATTATTTTCCCCGACGCAACTATTTCGCTTTACTATATTCTTACCAAGTCAGTCGAACTGCTAAAAAATTTAGTCGCATATCCAGAAAATATGAAAAGAAATCTTGAACTAACAAACGGCCTAATATATTCCCAAAAAGTTCTCCTTGCATTAATGAAAAAAGGAGTCCAAAGACAACAAGCCTATCAAATCGTTCAAAACTCATCAACCGAATCTTGGGAGAAACGCATTCCTTTCAAAATGGCTCTTTCATCCAATCCGGAAGTTCTTCGATATCTTAACATTGATGAAATAGAAGAACTGTTTTCGTTTGACGAAATATACAAAAATGTAGATTATATTTTCAAAAGAGTTGGAATAGATTAATACAAAATTATAATTGGCTTACGAAAAATTTTATTTTTTAGAAATTTAAGAAATGATTAACCACTATGTTTGCAAAATAATAATCGTTCTTATGTGTCTAAATAATCGATTTTTTGTATTTTTGAAAGATTATTATAATTTTAATAAACACAAATGAATTGGAATAACGAACAAACTATTGACGATAAAAAAATACAAGCGGAGATAATAGATAAGTTTAAAATTCCGAAACATATTGGAATTATTATGGATGGCAATGGACGCTGGGCTTTGGAACGAGGTCTATCGCGAACTGATGGGCATCGCCAAGGAATCGAAAGCGTTCGCGATATCGTGAAGGCATCCTCGCAACTTGGTGTTCAATATTTAACGTTATATGCATTCTCGTTGGAAAATTGGAAACGACCATCAAGCGAAGTTGGTATGCTGATGAAACTGCTCGAACACTATCTAAAAAAAGAAGTGGACGAGCTTCACCGAAACAACGTTCGCATATTCGCAATTGGCAAATTAAGCTCACTCCCCAAAAGTGTCCAACGCTTACTTTTCAACGCTATTGAATTAACATCAAAAAATACAGGTTTAACTTTAACATTAGCATTGAGTTATAGTGGTCGTTGGGATATCGTTCGCGCTGTTCAAATTTTAGCACTCGATGTTCGACGCGGGAAATTATCGCCCGAAGACATAACCGAGGAAGTTTTATCGAATTACCTACAAACTGCAAATTTGCTCGATCCAGATTTAATTATTCGAACAAGCGGCGAAATGAGGCTTAGCAACTTCCTCCTCTGGGAATCGGCATATTCAGAAATCTATATTTGCAACAAGTATTGGCCAGAGTTTCGGCGAGAAGACCTTTATGCTGCCATTCAAGATTTTTCGCAACGAGAACGACGTTTCGGAAAAATTTCCTCTCAAATTAAATCTGAAAGATTGTTGAATCCTATAAAAATGACAAAATCTAAGTAAAAATGCACAGATTCATTCTTTCCACCAGTAGTATTCTAATATTAATTTGTATCACATTTTTAAATGGTAATAAAGCATTTGCTCAAACCGAAAAACAAACTAGTTATGTTATTGCAGATATTACTGTCGAAGGAAACACATTTTCCGATCCACAAACTATTATTACTATATCGGGCCTTAATCGAGGTGAAACTATTACCTTACCTTTCGATGCAAAAATACAAAAGGCAATAAAAAATCTTTGGCAACGACGTCAATTCGAAGATGTTCAAATACTTGTCGATAGAATAACTCTTAATGGCATCTTCTTGATTATTAAAGTCAAAGAATTCCCTCGTATAAGCGAGATACAAATTCAAAACAATAAGGATATATCGACAGAAGATTTGTCGAAAGTTATCAACAAGAATCGTGGAGATATCATTTCTCCTTTCGATGTTTACCAAATAAGGCAAAGAATAAAAAGAAAATACAAAGAAGAAGGCAGACCATTCGCTCGAATTGAAGCAGAATTAACTCCAACAGATACTCAAAATTATTTTCGATTACTAATTAATATTGACGAGGGTATAAAATACAGAGTTAAATCTATTGAATTTGTAGGCAACTCTGCATACGACGATGACGATTTAGCAGGGACTTTCGACGAAACAAAAACAAAATCTTGGTGGCAGTTTTGGCGTTCTTCGAAATTCGAACCAAATGATTACGAAAAAGATAAAGAATTGCTTGTAAACTTTTATCGAAACAATGGTTTTATTGATTTCGAAATTCTCAACGACACAATTGTCTACGACGACGAGAACGAGGCTGTTTATATCAAAATTTTTGTTAACGAAGGGAAGAGATATTACGTTCGAAACATACACTTCTTTGGAAATACAGTATATCCCGGGGAAGCACTCCTTCGGCGATTAGATATTTCGAAAGGAGAAGTTTTCAACAAGGAAAAATTCGAAAAAAATCTGCAAGGTAACCAAGAAAGTTCAGATGCTATGAGCCTCTATTTCGATACAGGATATCTTTTCGCAAGAAATGAAGTTCAAGAAATTCGTGTTGAACCAGATTCAATCGATATTTATGTTAGGCTTTACGAAGGGAACAGGGTTACTATTAGAAAAGTAGATGTTGTAGGCAACAACAAGACTAAAGATAAGGTAATACGCAGGGAACTTTATACCTATCCCGGCGATTACTTCAACCGTTCTGCAATAATTAAAAGCATCAAAGCTTTGGGCTTACTAAATTACTTCAATCCCGAGACTTTGCGCCCAGATGTGAAAATGATAGATAACACAAAGGTTGATATTGTTTATCATGTCGAGGAACGCTCGACCGATACTTTTAATGCATCTATTGGATTCGCTGGTTCTTTCGGTCTGACTGGTGCAGTCGGCTTCTCTTTTAATAATTTCTCTCTACTGGAACCATTGAAAGGCGGCGCAGGACAAATATTTAATTTTAATGTTGAATTTGGACAAGCAAATCGATACCAGACTTTTTCGATTGGGTTCACAGAACCTTGGCTTTTCGACGATCCAACAACAGTCGGATTTAATCTTTACGATTCTAGAATTAATTATCAATTTGACCTTCGTAGAACCGGTTTTGGCATAAATGTTGGACGAAGACTACGATGGCCCGACGATTATTTTCGGGTAGATTTTGGTTTTCGATATCAAAAGAACAGTGTTGGCTCGGGGATTTCGCAATACTACCGAACAGGAGTTAACACCGAGTTTACACTTAGCCAATCTATTTCAAGAATAAGTTTGGATAATTTATTTTTCCCTACAAGTGGCTCTCGATTTTCAATTACAAACGACTTCTCAATGGGTGCATTAGGAATTGGAACTACTGATTACTTTAAATCCCAACTCAAATTCGAAATTAACCAAACTGTGATGAAAATCAAAGAGCTTCCTCGATTGGTATTAAACATTGCATCGAATTGGGGATATATCACCAGCTTCAAATCCGATACAACTATTTCACCTATCGAACTGTTTTATATGGGGGGCAACGGTTTAAGTGGTTTTGCAGTTACTCCTTTGCGAGGTTATCCAGATCAATCCATTGGCCCACGTGGAGGTGGCAAAGTGATGGCTCGACATTCAGCAGAACTGCGTTTTGCTTTAACACTCGATCCTATGCCAATTTACTTTTACGGATTTGTCGAAGCCGGAAATGTATGGAGTAAATTGAGTGCCACTGACCCGTTCAATTTAAAACGTGCTGCTGGTATTGGAATTCAACTATTTCTACCCCAAATTGGTATAATTGGTTTCAGTTACGGCTATGGGTTCGACAAAACTGACGATACCGGAGAATTGTCTGGTTGGAGATTCCTTTTCCATCTTGGTCAATAATTTACTAATTTTGTATTTTGTAAAACTCATTCAAAGGAATATCTATAATGAAAAAAACTTATGTGAGCATTGCTATCGCCGCTTTGTTTCTTTCAAGCTCTTTCTTCTCTTTCGGACAAAAGACTCAAACCAGTGGTCCAATAATTATCGGAGTTGTCGACGTAGAATACATCGTACGGCAATTGCCCGAAGCTGTCGACGCCGATGCCAAGTTGAAAGATATGCAAAAATCTTTGCAAGACACAATAATGAAAATGCAAGAATCACTGCAAAAAAAAGCCGACAACTACATTAAACAAAAAAGTATAATGCCCGCCGAACAACAACAGAAGCAAGAACAGCAATTACAAGAAGAACAACAAAAACTCCAGCAATTCTACAACGATAAGCTTACAGAGATACAAAGCAAGCGCGAAGAATTTCTTGAACCTATAAGAACCAAAGTGAGAAATGCAATTCAATCGGTTGCAAAAGAAGAAAGTATGAGCTTCGTATTCGACAAAGGTAATCCTTCCGTCCTATTTGCAGAAGAAAAATATGATATTACTTTCAAAGTTCTCGATAAAATTAAAAGGGGAAACAAGTAGAAAGATTTACTCCTAAAATAATATTCGGAGTTATAATGAAAGTATCGAAGTTTTTTCTTGGAACAACCATCCTTGTTGTTTTTTCTTTACCTTTGTTCTCTCAACGTGTCGGTTTTATTGCAACCGATTTGATACGCGAAAAATTCCTAGAAGCGAAACAGGCTGAACAACGAATCCGTTCCGTTGTAGAAGAATGGAAACGTGAACTGGAAGAAATTGATAAAAAAATCGAAAATTTAAAACTCGATATAAGCAAGAATCGACTTATTTGGTCCGACGAAGAAAAACGACTAAAAGAAAAAGAACTCGAAGATTTAACTACCCAGAAATTGACTTATTCACGGAAAAGATTTGAGCCCGGCGGTGAATACGATATGGTTGTTAAAACTATTATGCAGCCAATAGAAGACAAAATATACGCTGCGGTTCAAAAAGTTGCCGCAGAAAACGGTTTCGATATTATCTGGGATAAAAGCAATAACCCTCTTGTTTATGTGAATTACAAATACGACTTAACTTTGAAAGTCCTTCGAGAATTGGGAGTCGATGTTTCGCAAATGGAAAAGGAATTGGAAGAAAAAATTGCAAAAGACCCGCGCAACCAAATACAAATCCAAAAAGAAACTCCATCGTCAATTAGAAAAAAGCAACGCTCAAAGAAAGAAGTCGAGCCCAAGCAACCTGAATCCAAAGAAAATGAAGAACAACAGAATATTCAAGAAAAAAAACCGGATTAAATAGCAACTTTTAATATGGAACTTAAACCCCCAGTTACCTGCGAAGAAATTGCCAAAATTATAGAAGGCAAAATACAAGGCAATTCTACCCTATTAATATATGAATTAAACAGGATTGAAGTTGCAAAAAAGGGCGACTTAACTTTTTTTTCTGATAAAAAATACGAGAAATATATACAAGAATCAGAGGCTACGTGCATATTAGTCCCCTTGGATTACAAGAACGACCCAGCCTTTGAACATCAAACATTCATACGTGTTGCAAACCCCTACTATGCTTTTTTTAAGTTGCTTCAGCATTTCGATACTTATTATCAAAAATTCGTTTCTTTCATCCACCCCTCGGCTATAATTGGAGAAAATTGCTCGATACACCCGACCGCATACATTGGCCCACACTGTATTATCGGTAATAATTGTAAAATAGCCGAAGGAACTAAGCTGATGAGTAACGTTGTCCTTTACGACAATGTCGAAATTGGCAATGAAACACTCATCCATTCGAATGTGGTGTGTTACTATAACACAAGAATTGGAAACAAATGTATAATCCACAGTGGTGTCGTGATTGGTTCCGATGGTTTTGGTTTTATCGAAAATCGAGATGGTTCATATACAAAAATTCCACAACTTGGCAACGTGGTGATTGGTGATTCGGTCGAAATTGGTGCCAACACAACAATAGATAGGGCAATTGTTGGTAGCACAATCATAGAGAACGGTGTTAAAATAGATAATCTGGTTCAAATTGCTCATAATGTTTTCATTGGAGAAAACACTGCTATGGCTGCCCAAGTTGGTATTTCCGGTAGTTCTAAAATAGGCAAACGGAACCGCCTCGCTGGTCAAGTGGGAATAGCAGGACACCTTGAAATTACCGACGACGTTACAATCGAAGCAAAATCGGGAGTTCCAAAATCAATATTAGAAAGTGGGATTTACTTTGGAGCTCCACCCAAGAAAAAAGCCGAAGCTTTTCGTATTCTTATGGCAACCAATGAACTTCCAGACTTGTTACGTCAATTCTTAAAACTGAAAAAAATCCTTAAAGAGCAGTTCAATATCGATCTTGAGCAGTAAAGCAATCTAACATACTTAAAAAGCAACGAGATGATACAATTCGTTATATCAATCTAATAATGTCCAGAATTCAATACGAACGAAAAGTTTATTTGAAAAGTTTATTTCACAACGGTTAAATCTATTTTCGACCCTTTATTGACCAATTCTCCCGCAGAAATTCCTTGCCGAAGAACTGTATTCGGTAAATACGTTTGGTTTTCCGAATAGGTAATGTTTCCAACCTCGAGTTCCGATTCTTTAAGTAAATTCAATGCATTTTCTAAATTCAAACCTTCGAGAAAAGGAACTTTTACTTGGTAGATAGAACCACGACTTACAACTAAATCCACAGTTTTTCCATAACTTACTTTAGCGTTTGGGAAAGGAGTTTGCGAGATAACAGTATCGACACCATATCGTTCATCGTTTACATAGGTAATGAAGCCTATTTCTAAACCTTGATTTTTGAGTAGAAAACGAGCATTGCGGATGTTCTGCCCAATAAGATATGGAACCTCGACTTGCGCCACACCTTTACTTACAGTAAGATAAACATCGCGTCCCTTCTTAATTGTTTGTCCTCCTCTTGGCGATTGATTTATGATTGTGCCACTTTCAAACTGCTCGCTATAAAGTTCGTTTACCCTTGCAAGATTCAAATCCAAATTTGAAAGCACCCTTTCTG
Organism: Ignavibacteria bacterium; assembly: GCA_037445895.1. Lineage (GTDB taxonomy): Bacteria > Bacteroidota > Ignavibacteria > Kapaibacteriales > UBA2268 > JBBIJO01. The sequence continues at coordinate 170,247 of JBBIJO010000001.1, forward strand.
CTTCTCCTATTTTCTTCCCAATTAAATATGGCATTTTCACAGTTTCTTGGCTGTGAATTAAAACAGGAAAAAGTAGTTTATCGACTATAATAACAATTACTACAATTGTTAGAGTAAAGCCAATCAAAACAAATAAATATGGAAGCAACTTTTTAAATTTCGACTCCATTGGCAAGTGTATTTATTCGTTTAAAATCAAACATTTTAAATTACAAATTTGCAAAAATTTGATTAAATAAATCGAAAATAAATTCGTAATTATATTTTTTAAAATAGGTCTTTGATTATGAAAAAAACGATGCTTCTTGCAGCAATTTTATTCGCTTTCACTTGTTACTCGATTCTTACTGCAATGGGAGAAACAAACAATATATTTTCTCTTAACCTAACTCTTCTCGACATCGATAAGAAGCCTGTTCAACTATCTAGTTTTAAAGGAAAAGTTCTGCTAATTGTTAACGTTGCAAGTAAATGCGGTTTTACTCCTCAATACGAAGGATTAGAGAAAATCTACAGAAAGTATAAGTCGCAAGGATTCGAAATACTTGCATTCCCTTGCAACCAATTCGGTGCCCAAGAACCTGGAACAAACGAAGAAATTAAAACTTTTTGTTCAACTAAATACAATGTCACATTCCACCTTTTCGATAAAATAGAAGTAAACGGACCCAATGCCCACCCTTTATATAAATTCCTAAAAGAAGCAAAACCCGGAATATTAGGTTCACAAGATATTAAATGGAATTTTACTAAATTTCTTATCGATAGGAATGGAAATGTAGTAGAGCGTTTTGCTCCACAAACTTCGCCCGAAAGCATCGAAAAGGATATAATTAAGCTTTTGAAAGGAAACTAATAGCGCCTAATTTTGCAAATTGTTGAATACTCACAATAGTTACAAACCCTACCTTGAGGTGCAACGGGAAAATTTATATTTCGGGTTATTGAATGTATGGTCCTTTGTGCATTAACGATAGATATATCAATTAAATTATTTAACGAGCTTAATCCATCATTACCGTCTTGTTTTAGTTCCTTTTTTCGATTTGTCCCCTCTATAATATTCTCGATTTCTTGTAATAACACTGAATTAGAATCGATATAAAATATCTTGTTGTTCCAGAAAAAATTTCTATTAGACCCATAGCTTTTCTTTTTAAAATCGAAAACTTGATAAACAAGATTTATAGAAGAGAGATCGTTGGATACATAATTTTGGAAAATATAACGAATGGCATAAGCATAAAAAGGCATCTGGAAACTATTGCCTTTCGAGACCATTAAAGAATTTTTGCATTCGGATTCGGTTAACTTATAATCTATTATCAGAACTTCGATTATCTTTTTGCCAGTTCTCTCATCGGTTCTCTCGCATATATCAATTCTATCGATTTTACCTCGGAAATGAAAGAGTTCCTCTCCTTCTTTGGAGAACACAGGTATTGAAGGTAAAGAATTTTTATGTTGAAACCCAAAGCCCAATTCAAAAATAGTTGGTAAATAACTTAAGTTACGGCGAAGTAGTTCATAGTTTAACCACTGTTTTACGTATCCACTCTTTTCGCCGGTAGTTGCTATAAATTTTTCTTTATCGATTTCAAAAAAATTCGAAACAGATTCAAAATTGTTAAGTACTTGCGACGTTATCTCTTCAATTTGTAATTCATATTGTTTCTTTTTTGCAATATCCAAGAACACCGGGGCAAAATTCATTCCTCCGATTGATAAAGTTATATCTGTAACTCCTTGCTCAAGTTGTTGTTGTGCCATGCTTTTGAAAAAATTTGAGACAATTGAATGAAGGATTTGACCCCTTTCTAAATTATTTAGAAAAACTTCGATTTCCGATATAGGTTGCCAAATTCTTAAAATTCTATTGGCAAAAAATCTAAATGGACATTTTCTATAATCTTCCAAAAATGTCACAGAGATTGGTTGATTAACTAAATTACGAATAAAATCAATGGCTCCATTTGTTAATTCCTTGGAGTTGAGCCGATTAGAATTATATAGTTCAAAATAAGGGATTCCAATCGACTCGAAAGAAAATTCTTTCCCAAAATCTCGATTAAATCTTCGAAGTTCTTGATTCGTTATATATTTACGCCACTCTAAATCAGAATCATCTTTGGAGCCATAGAGTGAGTAACGTATGTTATAGCAAACATCACTTTCGGGTAAACCAATGATATCGAGAAGGTAATTTATAAAAGGACTTCGAACAAATTCTTTTTTTGCATCACTTCTGGGATAAAAAATATAGATTTGCTTTTCTTTCTTGTCGAGCAAAGAAGGAGAGTTGCCTAAAAAATAGTAAAATTCAAGCCTCTCGTTTTCAAAATGTCTCCTTTCAGTCCGACCCAACTTTTTACCAAGAAATTGTTCAGGATTGTAACGATTTGGGAGTTCCCCATCGATAGCGCCACAAAGAATCATTACTTTGAAAGGGATACCACGTGTTTGTTCAATAGTTGTAATAGTAACACCATAATTAGGTTTTCTTGAAATTTGAAACTTTTCGTCGTAAACAATAATTTTAAGTAATTCAACAAGTTCGCTGAGATTGAATTTTTGATTACCAAATCTTTGAGAATGTATAAACGTAAATTCTCCCAATACTTTAAGGAATCTAGTCAAAGCACGTGAATCGCGCTCAATTGCTTCAAGGCGATTAATCTTTTCTGAAATATTCAAATATTTCATCTCGTTCAACGCCTTGCCGAATACTTGTTCAAGAACTTCGTAAACTCCAAAACGTTTAATGATATTATCTTCAATCAACTCCCGAAATTCTTTGACTGTATATTTTTTATTATCAAAATTGAAATAATTCAAAATTGTTTTGAAAGTGCGCTCAGCTTCAATAAATAACTTTAAGGTCGATTTTAATTCTTGCACTTCTGTATCGTCGGGATTCATTATTTCTCTCAGATGTTCAATCCTTCTTTTAAGTGAATTGATACGGTTGGAAAAGCGCATCAGATAATAATCTTTACCAAATCCTCCTATTAGCTTCATCCTAATTGTTGCTTCAAGAAAATTCTCAATGCCAACTTGATAAGATTTGCCCGTTGCTTCATCTGTCGCTTCGAACCTGAAATAAAAACTTTGCAATACTTTGCGGAAATCCTGGAATAAAAAGTTCCTTGCAACAACATCCAAAGCAGCAAGAATGGAAATAACAAGTGGGGAGGTACTTAATTTAAAGCGTTCAGTAATATTGACTGGAACTTGCTCTAAGGCAAACACTTCTCTGAAAATCGGAACATATTTCGATGGATTTTTAGTAACAATACAAATTTCCGAAGGCTTAAAACCCCGAACTTGAATCAAATAATTACAGAGTTTTGCAATTTCTTTTGTTTCGGTAAACCTGTTTTCTGTTTCGATGATTTTTACGATATCCCGCAAACCGGGCATACAATTGTGTCTATAATTATTAAATAAATACTTTTTTAGAAATACCGAGGGTTTTTCTTCGGCATCATTTGCAAGGGTTTCGGGAATACTTGTCGAAAAGAAACCTTTATTTTTAAATGTCAGAACAAGGTCGATAAAATTGCCGAACAAAGGACCATTATTTTCATCAAAATCCAAATAAATTCCAATAGGATTAGAAAAGTTACTTAATGCAGTCAAAAACTCAATCTCGGGAACTTTGAAATCGAAGAATCCAAATAGAACTATCGTCTGATGCTCTTGAATAAATGGAAGAAAAATTTCAGGGGTGTTATTCAAAATTTTCCTATCGTTGAAATAACCCAACAGATTTTTCGTTGCGAGTATAGTAGCGTCTATAATATCGAATAATTGACTTTTTCCTAATAATGTCTGGTATTTTTGGAATAATAAAAAAGTATCTTTAAACTTAGGGTTATTCGTTATGTTAGGGTTCATAGATGCAAGTTCTTCACTAAGTTTCTCGGGAGTAATTCCGTCCTCCTTTAAGCCGAAAATAATGTTAGAAAGCCATTTTACAATATAAAGCGATTGTTTTTGTTGTGTGCCTTTCCGTTTGAAGAATTCTAATTCTGCACTTTCGAAAGCTTCGTAGAACAAAAGGAAACGATATGCATCCGAAAGAATTTTGTTGTTACCTTTCGGAACAAAATGATTGAATGCCTTTCGAACGAGTCCCTCTAAATTAGAAACAAAAAAATTCGTTGCTGGAATGTTGTTCCTTTCAAAGAATTTTTCGACCAATTGTAATTCGAAATGAATCGCCAAACGGTTTGTTGCCGCAATAAAAAGCAAATCTTCGAGGGACTTTTTTCCAATATTTGCTTCTACAAATTCATCAAATCCAGTGTTTCCATACAACTCCTTAAACGCAGTATTACAGATTAAAAAAGCCATAGTTCGATTACGCCCGTGGATGAAACAATTTATGTACCTCAATCAGATATTCGCGTGTCAAGTGTGTATAAATTTGAGTAGTAGAAATATCCGAATGCCCTAACATCTCTTGAACAATACGTATATCGGCTCCTCCTTCGATTAAATGAGTTGCGAAAGAGTGGCGAAATATGTGAGGATGCATTTTATTTTCTAGACCTACCAAAACGGCATATTTTTGAAGAATCTTCCAAACACCCATTCGGGTTAATTTTCTACCTCGTGCATTTAGAAACAAAATATCCTGTGTTTCGAATCTCCCAGCAATTATATCTCTGCTATTTTTTAAATAATTCTGGACCCATTCGATTGCCGAACGTCCTATTGGAACCATACGTTCTTTCGAGCCTTTTCCAAAAACACGAACTACCTCCAAATCAATTAATAAGTCACGCCTTTTTAAATTAATCAATTCGGAAACTCTGAGTCCACAAGCATAAAGAATTTCCATCATTGCCCTATCGCGAATCCCAATCGGATTGGACGTATCGACACACTCAAAGATAGTCTCGATTTCTTGATAAGTTAAAACTTGTGGCAAACTTCGTCCTAATTTTGGTGCATCAAGCTTTTCTGTGGGATTGCTTTTTATGACACTTTGCAATAGTAAAAATTTAAAAAAATGCTTGAGTGTTGAAAGATACCTTGCTTGCGAACGGGCAGTTAATTTGCCTTGGTTCAAAACCGTAATAAAATCGTCGAAAGTGTTTTTATTTACAGTTTGTAAATCGAAAATTTGTCGTTCTTGCAAAAAACCTAAAAATTTTATTAAATCGCTCCTATACGATAAAACAGTGTTCCGAGAAAGCCCTTTTTCGATTACAAGGTATGAACAAAATTCATCGAGTAAGTCCGATAAATTATTCTCACTTACTTGGCTCATTGACCACTTTGCCTATAATTAGGGGGAATTTCTTTATATTCGACCCTTGGATGTGCAATCCCATAAAGGTGGCGGACACAAACTTCTTGAATTGTCATTAAATCCTTCATCGATATGTTCGACTCGTCGAACTGACCATCTAAAAGTTTATCTTGTATGGATTTTTGTATCGCTTTAGTTAATTCATCCTTATTCCTTTTTTGGAGCCGAGACATTGCCTCTGCCGAATCGCATATCATAACTATCACCGTTTCTCTGCTATTAGGTTTTGGACCGGGATAACGGAAATCGGTTTGTTCGACTGGAAATCCAGCTGCATCTTCTACTGCCTTAGCATAAAAATGCTTAATTAATGACGTTCCATGGTGCATTGGAATAAAATCAATAATACGAGGAGGCAATCCATATTCTTTTGCAATTTCAATTCCTTTCAAAACATGCTCGCGAATAATTTCGGCACTTCTTTTGGGAGAAATAAACTCATGTTTATTTTCCATATCCATTTGATTTTCGGAAAAATACTCTGGTTTGTATAGTTTCCCAACATCGTGGAAATATGCCCCAACTCGGGTAAGCAAACGATTAGCCCTAATTTCTTCGGCACACATTTCTGCAAGCAACGCCATAGAAAGAGTATGCTGGTAGGTTCCGGGAGCAATCTCACTTAATCTTTTTAAAAGGGGATGGTTTAAATTATCGAATTCCTTTAATTTCAAATCCGAAGTAATATTGGAATATCTTTCCAAAACAAAAAGAATACCATAGGTTATTATTGGAGAAAGAATAGAATTCAAGGTTGCAAAGCTAACAGATTCAAAAAAAGATTTGAGTTCTGTTGACCTTTGTAATGTAAAAGCTAAAATAGGAACAATAAAGCCTATCTCGATAAACACCATAGAACGAAACATTTGTGTTCTACTTTGAATATCCCTTACCGAATATGCTCCAATTATACCAGCAAACATCAATGTTAATGCAGTTTCGAAATCGTTCCCTCGAATCGAAGCTACAATACAAGCCATAGTAACTGTAGAATAGAAAGCTGTCCGTGAATCGAAAACTATTGCAATCAATATTGAAAGCGATGGCAAAATAATAACATATCTCAAAGGGAAATCGGAGGCAACCGAAATACTTAACCAACTAAAAAAACCGATAAAAAGCAAGCAAGAATTTATTATCGCAAATTGCCAATTGTCTGCGAAAATTCTTTTTCGCAAAATCACCAAATAAATCAAAATTATCGAATAGATAAAAAATATATTCAAAAAAGAACCCAAAAGCATCCAGAAAGAGAATGTTTCCTTACTTTCCAATAACTTCACTTTTTCGTAAGAATTAATTTTCGACAGTGTCTCTTCTGTAATTTTATTACCCTTTTCGATGATTATCTCGCCGGCTTTCACAAATCCTATTGTTTTGGGAACGGATTGCTCTGCTAACCGAATCTTATTTTCTGTGAGTTCTTGAGAAAACATTAAAGAATAATTAAAAGCTTTATTAACAAATTCCAATCCGATTTCGTAAAGTTCAATCTTAAAGTTACTTCGAAGATAATTCGACAACTCATTGAGAAAGCGATTTTTATCGTAGAGGTATCTTTTGGGAATTACTTTTTCAACATTATTTTGTCGCGAAACAATTGCAATCTCGTTAGATTTCAAATTATCCAAATCAACACTTATGATTCCTCTTGTTATCATATTTGAAATATGCTTTTTCAAAGTAGCCACAAGATGCTGAATCTCTTTGACTTTTTCGGCAGTCATCGAAGCGAAAAAATTTCGGGAATTAGTATTAGAAAAGAATTCCTCGACAACATTCGTAGAAAAATTATTCCCCGATAGGACTTGATAAATTGAATCCAGCCTATTTATTGCATTTTGCAGCCTTTCGGGTTCATTAATAAAAACAGGAACGACTCTCTCTTTAGCCTTTTCTACCTCTTTAATATATTGATTCCTACTTTTGTAAATAGGGAAAGCATAGTCGGCAACTAATGTTTTATGGGGCCAAATACTCCCTACTTGGACAAAGACATTAGAAAAATCTTTCTCCTCCCCAAACCGAAAAATATGAAAAAATGTCAGAATAAGGAGTGTGGCAACAGCAACGATGATTTTTAACCAATGCTCTCGAAGAATCCGGGACTCTTTCTCTTGCTGTTCCGCTCTTCTTACTTTTAACTTGTCGAACAAAGTCAATTTTTTCTCAGCCATACTTTAATTTTTATTGAACATAATTTCTTACTAAATTAATCTTTTTGTTTCGATAAAACAATAAATTTGTAGTTTTTTACTTCAAAACAAATTTGAAAATAAAAAATTATACAAAATTTGCAATCATCAACACTGCTTTCATCGGGGACATTGCCCTTACATTTTATTTAGTCGAAGCAATTAAAGCTAACCATCCCAATTCGAAAATCCTATTTGTTACGACCCCGAAATCGATGTCTCTTTTAGAGATAATAAAGTCCATCGACGAAATTTTGATTTTCGATAAACGAAATAATCAGAAAGGAATCAAAGGAATATTTCAAATAAGCAAGCAAATTCGTGATTTCGGTGCAGAAGTCATAATTTCGCCACACCGATCTGCAAGAAGCACACTAATTACTTATTTATCGAAACCAACTATTTCAATCTCCTACGACATTTCGACTCTAAAATACTTATATACAAACAAAGTTCGCTACAGACGCTATCAACATGAAATTGAACGAAACTTAGAATTGCTGCAACCCTTCGAAGATGTTGAGCTACCTGCTAATATCTCGAAAATAAACATAGAATTTCCAGACAAAATTGTAAATAGAATTAAACATTTTCCTGAACTAAAAGATTTAGGAAAAAACTTCGTGTCCCTTGCACCGGGTTCTGTATGGAAAACTAAAGAATGGGGAACGCAAAAATTCATAAAACTTGCTAACTTACTAAATCAGCACAATTATAAAATATTACTTCTTGGCGGACAGGAAGACTATCAAATTTGCGAAAAAATTAGTTCCGAAACACAAGCTGTCAACCTTGCTGGAAAGACAAATCTTGCCGAAACTGCTTATATCCTTTCAAAATCGTCTCTACTCGTTACAAACGATAGTAGTCCAACCCACCTTGCTACACTTGTTGATTGTCCTTGCATAACAATTTATGGACCGACAATACCTGAATTTGGATTTGCTCCCCGAAGTTCGCGAAGTGTAACTATTCAAGTATCAAATCTTAACTGCAAACCTTGTTCAATTCATGGTTATCAAAAATGTCCTCTTTCACACCACCAATGTATGGAATTAGTCACACCAGAAGAAGTTTACCAACAAGCCAAGAAGTTTCTTTAATGGCTATAGCTACAATAATTTCTTTACTTAATCAACTTATTAATTTGGACTTCGAATCGCTCGATAGTGTTGAGCAAAGAAAGATACAATATTTTGTATCATAAAAATTCATCGGGTTGAATATTACCCAATAAACATATTTTTCTAAATTCTTCCTTTTCGACAGGCATAACGCTGAGCCTCGATTGCCGAATTAGGGGAAAGCTGGAAAATTCGCTATGTTCTTTTAATTGTGTTAAAGTTACAGGGCGAACAAGCTTTTTGAGAGGTATAACTTCAACAGCAAGCCAACTTGGCTCATCAGTTGTAGGGTCGGGAAACGATTCACGAATAACCTCGGCAATACCCATTATTGCTTTATCATTTTGGCTATGGTAAACAAATAGTTTATCGCCTACCTTCATTTTTTCGATATAATTTCTCGCTTGGAAATTACGCACTCCATCCCAAATTGTTTTTCCATCTCGTACCAAGTTATCCCACGAATATGTATCGGGATCTGTCTTTACGAGCCAGAACATACTCTACCCCTATTTCAAACTCAAAGCAATTATGTTTTCAATGCGATATTTGTTAGGGAATTTCTTTTGATAAAAATCAAAAGTATCGACACAAGAATAGTAGTAAGGTTTGACGACATCAACTTCTGTGAAACACCCAGGTAAAGATTCGATTTTAAAATTATTCATATATGGATGCGAGTATGTTTCTTTTATCATAACAAAAATTTCGATTGCGGAATCCGGAACATTACCAGCTTTCAAAGATTTGACTATACTAGGAAAAACTTTTTGAGTGCCGCTACAATTGCAACTTGGGTTTACGAAAATCAAAAAGCGAGATTTTTTTATTTGCCACAAAGAATCAATCTCTTTTAGAGCAGACGAATCGGGAGAATACGTCGAAAATTCATAATCGAACCACTCAAAACCTGGCTCGGTTCGAATTTCGGTTAATGTTTTCTTTTTTGCAGTATTATCTCCAATATTCTCATCGCAAGAAGCAATTAAAAGGGAAAAAAACAAAATGATGAATATGTAAATTTTATTCAAAAACTTAATTTCCATAAATCGTCCTTCCTTTAAAACTGCAAAGATAACAAAGGTTAATAAACGTTAATAATAAATATTATTTTATTATATTTTTTTAATAAATTTGTATGATAAATATTGATAAGAAAACAAAATGAAATTCGCTCTGCTGATAGTTTTTTCATTCATTTATTTATTATCTTGTTCCGAGACTTCTAATCAACTAAGTGAAAACCAAAAAGATTATTCAATCCCTCCTTCCGGTTTTCCCCCAATTCCTTTTCCGCAAGATAATCCATATTCGAAAGAAAAATTCGAATTAGGACGAAGGCTTTTCTATGAAAAGCTTTTAGTCAGAGATTCTTCTTTCAAATCTTGTTCCCATTGCCTCAAACAAGCAAACAATTTCCAAGATAACGTTCCGGTAAGTTTTGGTATCGATAATTACCCAGAATATCGAAATACAATGTCATTAACTAATGTTGCATATTTCGATAAAATTTTCTGGGATGGACGCGGGAATCGTATTGAACCAGTTGCTTACAGAAGTATATTCCTTCCTTACATCTTCGGCATAGATACTAATGAATTGCAAAAACGATTAGAAAATCATTCTTTATACCCTATCCTTTTTAAGCAAGCCTTTGGCGAAAACAGTCGCCCTTCCGCATTTTTAGTTGCACAAGCAATAGCCACTTTTGTTCGCTGCCTTGTGAGTGGAAACTCCGCGTATGACCGTTTCATTAGAGGCGATTCTAATGCTCTAACACCTTCGCAGAAACGAGGAATGCAGCTATTTTTTAGCGAAAGAACTCGATGCTCGGTATGCCATTCTGGTTTCTTGTTCACAGATTTACAATTTCATAATACTGGAACTACAACACATTATTTCGACAGAGGAAGGTATTATGTAACAAAGAAATACGAGGACCGCTCGAAATTTCTTACTCCTTCCTTGCGAAATGTTGAAGTTTCTGCACCTTATATGCACGATGGAACTTATTCCACACTCGAAGATGTAATTGAGCATTACAATAGAGGCGGATACCCATTTTTTGCAAAAGATACGCTTATGCGGCCACTAAGCCTTTCTCCACAAGAAAAAATCGACTTAATCAACTTTCTAAAATCATTAACTGACTTTGATTTTTTGAATAATCCTGACTTTAATGAATTACAAAGGGCACAAAAATGAACCAAATAATTAACAAATGCTTCACATACTTATTAGTGTTTCAAGTAATTTTGTTCGTTAGTTGCTCCGACAAAAATACAAACTCAACGAATAGTGAAGAGGATTTCTCTATTGCACCAGCAGGTTTCTTTCCTATTCCTTTCCCACGAGATAATCCATACAACTCTGCAAAGGAAAAGTTGGGAAGATATTTATTTTTCGACAAAATATTTTCTCACGATCTATCCCTTGCTTGCGCGAGTTGCCACAAGCCTCAGTTTGCTTTTGCTGGCAATGTTCCTAATCCAATGGGTGCAAATAATATTTCAATAACAAGGAATGCTCTCTCTCTTGTTAATGTTGCATACAGGAAGAAACTTGGTTGGGACGGTATCGAAAAATCACTCGAAGAAATAATTTATGGAGATTTCGAAAGCCCGATATTTTTCAACAACGATACTAACGTCATTTTAAAAAGACTTGAGCAGCATTCCTTTTATCCAAAGATGTTCGAAGAAGCTTTTGGACAAGGAACAAAGCCTTATCCATTCCTTGCAGCGAAAGCACTTGCTACTTTTGTTAGGACCCTCGTCTCCGGAAATTCCCCTTACGATAAATTTCTTCGTGGCGATAGCAATGCTCTAACACCAAAACAAAAGTTAGGAATGCAGATTTTTTACAGTGAACGAGGTAATTGTTTCAAGTGTCACAATGGCTTCCTTTTTACAGACGAAAATTTTCATAATACTGGAACTACAACACATTATTTCGACAGAGGACGATTTCACATAACAGGCAAACTTTCCGACAGGAACAAATTTAAGACCCCTTCGTTGCGAAATATCCAGCTTACGGCTCCTTATTTACACGATGGAACATATTTTACGCTCGAAGAAATTATTGAAAATTATAATCGCGGTGGCTACCCTTTTTTCAACAAGGATACCTTAATGAAACCCCTAAATTTGACTAAAGACGAACAAGACGCTTTGATTTCTTTTTTGAAAGCTTTAACCGACTGGGAATTCATCAATTCCAGAAGATTCAATACATTTGGTTACTAATGATAATATAGTTATTTTAATTTCGTTTCAATATATGGATTGATTTAAATAAAAATGGAACAAACTGATTCAAGACGACGAAAACTTTTGGAACTAATGTTTGCAGCAACAATAACTACTGTTTGTTGCCCACATAAGCTGCTTGGTAAAGTTGTCCCCGATATTAAGAGAAATGGCAACAAACTACTTGGTATTTATGGTCTTAATATTGATACTTATCCTGAACTTGCTAACGTCTGGGGTTCGGTTCGGTTTTTCGTAGAAGATACGATAGGCTATTTCCCCAAAGTTATTGTAACTCGAGTGCCACCCGAAACATACGGGACCGACTTTATTGCTCTTTTGGAACAATGTCCTCACGAAGGCTATCCAGTAAAACCGCTCGATCCAGACTTACACATATTCGAGTGTTCGGGTCACGGAACCTTATTCGATGTTACAGGTAAATATATTTGGGGACCAGCCTCCGACGACTTAGTACGCTTCAATCTTTCTTACGATGGCGACAAAACCATTTACATAGAAATTCCTGCGCTACCTACTTCTGCCGAAGAGAAAAACGAAAACTTAACTTATCTAAGACAAAATTATCCAAATCCTTGCTCGAATATTACAACAATTGAATACGGGATTGAGAAGCCTTCGACAATTGAACTAAAATTGCAAGACTTAAATGGCAAGACAGTATTAACTATAAATAAATCAATAATAGATGCAATTGAGCAATACGAACAAATAGATGTTACAAATCTACCAAATGGAATTTACCTCTATTCACTTCTTGTCGGTAATAAGTATTGTCATACACGTAAGCTTATCGTTCAGCATTGAAAATGAAAGTAGAAGTTTCACGTCGAGATTTTTTAAAAAAAATTACGGAGCTTTCTACTACTTTAGGTATTAGTATAGTCTATTTATCTTTTGGGGGCTGCGAAAAGGATTGGTTTATACCCTATCGGATAGAAGGCGTTACTGTTGAAATAGATTTAACAAACGAGAAAAGCGATATTTTGGGATTTCCAATCCTAAATTTTATCGGTTCCGGAGTAACAAAACAGTTCAATAATGTAAATTACGGTATTCCTGTTATCATTGTTAGAGTTAAGAAAGAGGGTAAGGAAGACGATTTTGTATGTTTTTCGGGTATGTGCACCCATGATCAATGCTTCGGAAAAGATAAGGTTCGCACTCCGATTAAAATCGAAACTGTGCAAAATCAAAAAATCTGTCGAGTTGTGTGCACCTGCCACGGCTCGGAGTTTAATATTTTGAATGGTGGGGCTGTGTTAAAGGGTCCAGCGGAAAAACCTTTACGCCAGTTCCAATGTAAATTTAATTCTGAAACGAATATTCTAACCATATTGTTTTAATATGAGTTAATATGAGAAAATTTTGGGCTATCTTATTCTTCCCAATTATTATCATTGCATGCAAAGAATCAAGCTTGCAAAGCTCGGATTCAATCGTTTTCCCCGATAGCAACGTAAGTTTTCAAAACCATGTTCTTCCAGTGTTAAAAAGCAATTGCGGTCTCTCCTATTGCCATGGCGAAGTTTCGCCACAAGGAAATATTGCAATCTACGACTATTCTTCGTTAACATCCTCGGCAAGTGGAGCATTAGTAATACCTTTTAACCCCGATGGCAGCTTACTTGTTCAAATTATTGAATATACTATCCCACATAATCCAAACTACCAATGGACATTCACAAGTAATCATAAAAAAGGAATAAGAATCTGGATTTCAGAAGGAGCAAGAAACAATTGATTAGTTCGATTTATATTTTTTTATTATTTTAGTTTTTTGATATTAATTCACAATGGAGGTCGAATGAAAAAAATACTGCTTGTCTTTCTTTTTGTTAGTTTATTTGTTTCACTTTATCGCTGTAGCGAAAAAAAACAAATTGTCGAAGTTAAAGAGTTGTCTTCTTACACTGATCCCGCAATGGGTTTTACCATTAAATATCCATCGAATTGGGAAATACAAAAATTTCCCGGGGACCGCTTTCTTGCATTTACAACAAAAACCATTGTCAAACGATTTCGAACATTCGACCCCGAAGGAGAACAAGGAGCAAAAATTGAATTGCTTGTAATTAAATTGCCAGATGGTCAAACAATAGACTCGGTTATGGCAAAGAAACAATTTACTCCGGAAACCTACTCACAGCCTATTAAAGTAAGAATCGATGGGGTTAACGCTTTCAAACAAACTTATGAATTTCCATTGGTCGATGGTAAATTCCAAGGCGAAATTTATTTCGCTCAAAAAGACTCACAAACTGTAACTGTGATTTCTTTTGAAGCTTTCGGAGGAACTTTCGAGTACTATAAGCCAGCATTCGAACAAATTATAAATTCAGTTACTCTTGCTTCGATGCAAAAATCACAAATTGATACAATCAAAAAGGTGATTGAGGCGCCGCCACCTTCCGAAAATCTAATCCCATACAGCGGTGATGGTTTTTCGATAAAAATTTCGGATAACTTCGATGTGCGAAATCCAAAAGTTGGAGGTGCATTAAAATCCTATCAATATATTGGTGAACGTCGTTTAGATTGCGATATTCGAATTGATATTTTCGATGCTTCAAAACAAAAAAATCTCGACAAAATTGCTCAAGATAACAAAGTTAAACATAAAAATACAGACCCAAAGGTAACAACTCTTGGAGGTATCAAAGCGTATTTGTTCGAATATTCCCCAGTAGCAAATGTAAAAAGCAAGGTTTTTTACGCCATTCATAAAGATAAGCTATATCGCGTAACAGCGAATTGGTTCGCTGGGGAAGAGCAATCTTATAAACCTATTTTCGACAAATCAATCGCCACTTTCAAATTCCAATAATGGCGAATCGGTCTCCCATTGTAAACCCTTCACTTTTAAAAGGTGAAGGGTTTTTTTGTTAATTTCGCAAATTACTAAATACAATATTTTATGAAAGAAACAATTGTCATCCTTGATTTTGGTTCTCAATATACACAATTAATTGCACGAAAAGTTCGCGAATGTGGTGTTTTTGCTGAAATCTTGCCATTTAATATCCCATTAAAAATTATTGAACAAAAACACCCAAAAGGAATAATTCTTTCGGGAGGACCTTCGAGTGTTTACGAAAATGATTCTCCGCATCCAGATAAGGAAATTTTTCACCTTGGCATTCCGACATTAGGAATTTGTTACGGTTTGCAATTAATAGCATATCACTTCGGAGGCAAAGTTGACAAAGCTGCAAAACGTGAATACGGGCGCGCTACTTTAGAAGTAACTAAAGAAGATCCTCTATTCGATGGTATTCCCATTAACTCTCAGGTATGGATGAGTCACGGGGATCGTCTTGAAGAACTACCTACAAAATTCGAAGAAATTGCGAAAACTCAAAATTCAATTTCTGCCATCCGTTGGAAAGAAAAGCAAATCTACGGAATTCAGTTCCATCCAGAGGTTTACCATACAACTTTCGGAATCAAAATCCTGGAGAATTTTGTTCGTCGAATTTGTAATTGTAAGGAAATGTGGAACGCAAGTTCATTCATCGAAACCTCGATAAATGAAATTAAACAAAAAGTTGCCAACGAAAACGTCATATTGGCTCTCAGCGGAGGGGTTGATTCTACCGTCGCTGCTGTTCTCCTACACAAAGCAATAGGCAACCAACTCCATTGCGTTCATATCGACACCGGATTAATGCGAACCAACGAGAGCAAAGAAGTCTTTAATCTATTCAAAATGAACTTCAACATTCCAATCACACTTGTAGATGCCTCGGATATTTTCCTTCAAAAACTCGAAGGTATTGAAGAACCTGAACAAAAAAGGAAGATTATAGGCAATACTTTTATCGAACTTTTTGAACGAGAAGCAAAAAGATTTCCAAATCTTAAATGGTTAGCACAGGGAACGCTATACCCCGATGTTATTGAATCAACATCGGTAAAAGGACCATCGGCAACCATCAAATCGCATCACAACGTTGGCGGACTTCCCGAAACAATGAACCTAAAAATAATCGAACCATTCCGCGAACTTTTTAAAGACGAAGTTCGTAAAGTAGGAATTGAACTTGGCGTCCCCGATTGGTTCATCAAAAGACATCCATTCCCGGGTCCTGGTCTTGCCATTAGAATCATAGGAGAAGTAACAAAAGAAAGACTCGATGTCCTTCGAAATGCCGATGATATTTTTATTGAGGAGATTACAAACGCAGGGCTTTACGACCAGATTTGGCAAGCTTTCGCAGTCCTTCTTCCTGTGAAAAGCGTAGGTGTTATGGGCGACGAACGAACCTACGAAAATGTTTGTGCTTTGCGTAGTGTTACAAGTTTAGATGGAATGACAGCCGATTGGTTCCCTTTTCCCCACGAGTTGCTTGCAAAAATTTCAAATAGAATAATCAACGAAATACGTGGAATCAATCGCGTGGTTTACGACATAACAAGCAAGCCTCCCGGAACAATAGAATGGGAATGAAAGAAAAACAATTAAGGTCACTATTGATTCTTTTATTCTACTTCGAACGCTTTCTTTCGGTTTAAATATGCCTGACGACGGAATTTTAGCTTTCCCTTATTAAGAATTTTTTCGAGAGTATAGCGAATATCAGAAAAATTCTTGAATGTATAATGTGGAATATGTCTTTCTCTACAGTAGCTACTTAGTATTTGCTTTGCAAAGATAATATCGGAATATTCTACAATACAAAAATCGGAATAACCATCGCCAATACAAACCATTGCCTCATCGTCGTGCAATCTAGACAAAGCAATGTTCCGTTTGCAAGAGCCGGCATTGCACAAGCAAGATTCCGAAGCATAAATAAACAATGGCAATATCGAACCATTCACTTCTTTTATTGAATTAGCATGATGTATAATTGTTTCGAGATTAGTTTTCTTCAGCACACCTTCGATATAGAAATCGAATCCATCGCTTAGAATTTCGAATTCAATGCTACTTTCCCGACAAAAAGTAACAAAGTCATAAAAAAATGGATCAATTTCGGCAACATTTTGAGCAAAATTTTGCAACTTCCCGATGGAAATACCTTTTGGCAATGTTTTAAATAATGCTTGCCAATATTCTTTGATATGGATTTTACCTTGTATTAGTTGAGAATAGTATAGTTCGAAATTGCCAAATTTTCTAAATATTTCGTTACAAATATCTTCCGTGGTAATTGTTCCGTCGAAATCGGAAAAAACACGAAGACGAGATGGTTTAGGAAACAAGTTGCCCATTAATTAAGTTTTGCTTTCAAAGGACCACGTAATCCGCGATAACTAACTAAATCGGCAGAAACATACCCAATCAAAATTTTTGTAGCAACTTTGACCGGCATTTTTCTTTCATCGTCGGTTAACCAAACATAGATCGAACCTTCACTCTTAAACAATCCTCCTTCGACAACAAGTGGTTCGACAACTACACAACGAAATCGGCCAGCTTCGACTTCAACATTTTGTTTTCCAAGAATTTTTACTCCAAGCTTATAGGTTGTATCCTTAAAGAAATTATATAAATACAAAACAGTATCTTTTGGCATCGAGCCAAGCGGAAGAGTCCGAACATAGTAAAAAGCGGATACAATATCGTGGACAAATGGAGGCACTTTATATTTTTTTCCATCTACATTTGCAAAATGGTTAACTTGGTCGAAAACAGCTTTAAAATCTCGTCGGTAGTTACCTTCGCGTATATGTTGTTCGAATTCCCAGGGAAAAATACCTGCTACATCCAAAACTGTGCTATACCAATCTCGGACTTTGTAAATCCACTCGAGTGACTTCAAAGAATTAACCTGGAAACGGACATCGTAACATTCCCTACCATTGCGAAAGATTGGTTTCGAAAGAATATGGAGGTAACCTTCGCCGGCAACAATAAAGCCATAACGAACTTTGTAATCGAGTCTTTCACCATAGCCATAAGCTTCATTGGGATGGTAACGAAAACTACTTTGGGAAATCACATTAAAACTTAGAAAGAAAAATAGGGTTGCAACAGCGAACGCACTCTTAAAATATTTAATTTTTAGCCGAGTTTTCATAGGAAAATCACCCGAGAAGGCGATAAGTGAAATCAACTACAAGTTGCGGGAATATTCCAAAGAACAGGGTCCCTAACAGACAAATGATAATAGATGCAAAAGGCAATCCAAAGCTTGGCTTTAATTCTCCCGATGGTTCCTGGAAATACATAACAAGTATTAAACCAATATAATAATACATAGAAATTATCGACGAAATGACAGCGATTATCGTTAGCCAAAGGTAATCGGCTTTTATTGCAGAAACAAAGAGATAATATTTCCCAAAAAATCCGGCGAAAGGAGGAATCCCAGCAAGCGACAGCATAAAAATTGCAAGAGTTCCTGCTATAAATGGATGAAATTTTGAATAACCTTTATAATCGTCGAATAAATTATACTTTCCATTTTCTCGCTCATTAATCGAAACAATTGCAAACGCTCCAAATTGCATAAAAAGGTAAGAGAGAGAATAGAACGCAATCCCATTCCATCCTTCTGTATTGTTTGCCACAATACCAATCAGAAGGTATCCAGCATGGGCGACCGAAGAATATGCGAGCATCCGTTTGACATTCTTTTGGACAAGAGCAATAAAATTTCCAACAAGCATTGTTACTGCCGAAACATAAGCAAGAATATGCTGAAGCTTATGGGAATACGAGCCAACAAAATTATTCGCATTTGGGAAAATAAAACTTTTAGCCAAAATCAACAACGCAAGTATTGCTGCTGCTTTCCCTGCTGTACTCATAAAACCCCCAACGACTGTTGGAGCACCATAATAAACATCTGGTGCCCATTGATGGAATGGAAATGCCGCAATTTTAAATGACAGTCCAACAAACATTAAGGCAATACCAATTGTAAAATATAATTGATTCAGATTCCCCGATTTAACATAATTGCTAATTTCATTAATCATCAAAGACTTGCTCGCCCCATAAACCATTGCCATACCATAGACAAGAAATCCAGTAGCAAATGCCCCAAGAAGAAAATATTTCACCGAAGCTTCGACCGATTCATCCGAAATTCGGAAAAATCCAGCGAGGACATAAAAACTCAACGACATTGTTTCGATTCCAAGAAATAAAACTATCAAATTATTTGAATGAGAAATAACCACCATCCCAAATATTGCAAGTATGATTAAAGTATAGAACTCATTAAGTTCCTTGTATTCACGTCGGATAAAATCTTTACCAGCAAGTGTAGCTAAAATACCCGCTACAATAAAAATTAAGTCAAAATAATAGGTAAACCCAGCGAAGGAAAGTGTTCCTTTCGTAAGCAAAATATCCGGATTTAAATTCGTAGCAAAAGAATAATTAAATAACGCAACGATTGTCCCCACTAATGCTAAAATCAATCCGCAAAGCGTTCCATAAAAATTTAATTTCTTGGATTTCCAAATCCCGTCGATAACCAATAATAATATGGCAAATACTCCTAAAATAACTATCGGTAACGAGGCAATAAATTCAATATTCATAATTTTCTCCAACCTTTATCTTATTTCATCTTCATATAATCATTAGTTAAAAAGTTTGTGTATGGTTTCATTCCAAACTTATATTCATAAATACGATTGACAACTTGCCGAGATGTTTGTTCCGAATATTTCAGGAAAAAATTGGGATAGACACCAATCCAAACTATAAATATTACAATCGGAATAAGATACACCCATTCTCGCTTTGTCAAATCTTTCAAATTATGATTATGCGAATTGGTTATCGCACCAAACATTACTTTTTGAAACATAATGAGTAAGTAAACCGCTGCAAAAATCACACCAGTTGCAGCAAAAACAGTATATAAATAAGAATTTAAAATTGGAGATTTAAATGCTCCAAGCAACGAGAGAAACTCGCCAACAAAACCGTTCAAACCTGGAAGCCCAACGGAGGCAAGCATAGCTATACCAAAAAGGACGGTAAAAGCTGGCATCACCCGTGCTATCCCCCCATAATCAACAATTTCCCGCGTATGACGTCGTTCATAAAGAATTCCAACTGCAAGGAATAACATACCTGTCGAAAGTCCGTGATTAACCATTTGTATGATTGCCCCTTGAATTCCTTCGACAGTCATCGAGAATATCCCAAGAACTACAAACCCCAAATGGCTAACAGAAGAAAATGCCACCAATCGTTTAACGTCCGTTTGAACTGCCGAAACCAACGCACCATAAATTATCCCAACCACAGCAAAAATCGAAATATATGGCGCATAAAATACTGCTGACTGCATAAATAACTCAATATTAAAGCGAATTAAACCATAGGTACCTAATTTCAAAAGAATCCCTGCAAGAATGACCGAACCGGGGGTTGGAGCTTCTGTGTGGGCATCGGGCAACCAAGTATGGAAAGGGAACAAGGGAACTTTAATGCAAAACGATAGGGCAAAAGCTAAAAACAACCACTTCTCTATTTCGAAAGGAATTGGATTAGTTAAAAGAACTTGTTTGATTCGAATGAAGTTAGCTGTGAAACCACTTGAAATTTGAAGTATATTGCCACCCACATAATACCCAAGCCAAACTATTGCAACAAGCATAAACAACGAGCCAACAACAGTATAAATAAAGAACTTAACCGATGCATAGATACGGTGCTTACCTCCCCATAGACCAATGATGAAATACATAGGAATCAAAATCAATTCCCAGAAAATGTAGAACAAAAATAAGTCGAGCGAAACAAAAACCCCAGTCATTGCAAATTGAAGCAGCAAAAGCAAAATGTAATATTCTTTCTCCCTTTTGTCGATTGCTGAAAATGAAGAAAGGAATGTAATAGGGCTTATAAACGTAGTTAACATCACCAAAAGAATGCTTATCCCGTCAACCCCAACACGAAACCCTGCGTCAATTTTATCTATCCAAATATTTTCGAAATAAAACTGAAAGTTCGGATTGTTGTAATCGAATTTTATCAAAAGAAAAAGCGAAATAAAAAAAGTAACTAACGAAACAACAAATGAAAAGACTTTGATAAAGTTTTTATTATTCCTGTCAACAAATAAAAGAATAATTGAGCCAAGTAAAGGCAAGCCTAAAATTGCAAATAAAATTTCCATCGTCAGCATTCAATGTTAAACAAATTACAAGCCTAAAAGCATAATAAGAATAAAGAAAATTATTCCCCCAAACATAATAATAGCATAATTTTGAACAACACCAGTTTGAATCTTCCTAAGCACTTCGCTTATCTTAATCGTAACAAATGCCGAACCATTAACAATTCCATCGATTATTTTTACATCAACAAATCTCCATAGAAACTTTTGCGACACATTTACAATAGGGTCTGCAATTACATAGAAATAAAATTCGTCAACGAAATACTTATTATATAAAGTTCTATATAATGCTTTGAAACTCATTGAAATCTTTCGTGGTGCTGTCCATTGTTCATCCGAATAAAATTTACTAGCAAATAGGACGCCACCGAGAGCAACAACAATCGAAAGAATCATCAATAAATATTCTTGAAACTCAATATGGTTAGTAACTCCAAGATGAATGATTCCACTTGATAAAAAAATCTTGTGTGCATCGGAAAAAACAGGTTCAAGCCAACTGTCGATTAGGTTCGATTTATTCCCAGCCCAAAACCCTAACGCATAAGGGATTCCCAGAAATCCTCCGAAAGCAGAAAAGAATCCAAGAATTTGCAAGGGGATTGTCATAACTTTGGGGGATTCGTGTGGATGAATGTGGTGACTCTCGAAGCGTTCTTTGCCAAAGAAAACGAGATAGAGCAAACGAAACATATAAAAAGCAGTGCAAAAAGCCGAAATCACAAGTATCAGCCAAAGTAAAATGTTCCCATTCGAAAAAACCTTCCACAAAATTTCATCTTTCGAAAAGAATCCACTAAAAAACGGAATCCCTGCGATAGCAAGCGTAGCAATGAAAAAAGTGAAATATGTTTTAGGCATATAATTGCGTAATCCTCCCATACGTTTAATATTCTGTTCTTCGTGCATTCCGTGGATAACTGCCCCAGCACCAAGGAATAGTAAACCCTTGAAAAAGGCGTGAGTCATAACGTGAAATACACCTGCAACAAAAGCCCCAACGCCTAATGCCGAAAACATAAATCCAAGTTGGCTTACAGTTGAATAAGCAAGGACTTTTTTTATATCGTTTTGAACAATCCCAATTGTAGCTGCAAAAAAAGCTGTAAAAGTCCCAATAACAGCAATCACCGCAAGTGTAGTTGGTGCAAGTGCAAACAGCGATGGGTTGCGCGCAATAAGAAAAATACCCGAAGTTACCATCGTCGCAGCATGAATCAACGCACTTACAGGAGTTGGACCAGCCATTGCATCGGGAAGCCAAATAGCCAAAGGAATCTGCGCAGACTTCCCAGTGCAAGCTAAAAACAAAAGAAGCGTAATTGTTGTAATCAAAACATTATTATAATATATACTCGACGATGAACTAAAAACTGCATTGAGAGATTGATATTCTAAAGATTGAAAGTTAACGAACAAAAGGAACATCGCAATAAGAAATCCAAAATCGCCAATTCGATTTACAATAAATGCTTTATTTGCAGCATCTCCTGTCCATTTTATTCGAACACCTTCGAATCTTCTATCATACCAAAATCCAATTAAAAGATAAGAACATAGACCAACTCCTTCCCAACCTAAAAAAGTAAGCAAGAAATTACTTGAAAGCACAAGGTTCAACATCATAAAAATGAAAAGATTCATATAGGAAAAGAAGCGATAATAACTCCTATCTTTGTGCATATAACCTATTGAGTAAACATGAATCAAAAAACCAACACCAGTTACAATTAGCGAAAAAAGGATTGAAAGTTGGTCAACTTGATAAGAAATGTTTACAGAAAAATCGCCAGCAACTATCCAAGGAAAAACATTGACAATAATAGGATTTTCGTAGCCAGTTGTTATCCATTCAGTAAATATTAGAGAAGTTACTAAAAGCGAAAGGAAGACAGAAAACGAGCCAATACCACCAATTAACCATTCTTTTTTAAAATATTTTCCACAAATCCCATTAACAAGAAAACCCATTAATGGAAAAAACGGAACTAAGAAAACCAACGAAGACATTTCTATACCATTAATTTTATAAATATCAAGAATAAATAAATTGTAAAATTACAAAAGAGTTTAAAACGAAACAAAACTAATACTCAAAGAAAGGTATTTTAAGTTCAACTTTTTTTAGATAAATTTGCAATCTAATGATGTTCAGCAAATTCTTTTACTTGTCAGATGAAGTTGTTTTATTTATCTAACGAAAAAACTTCGGCAGAAGAAGAAACATTAATAATAGACTCTACCGGAGTAACTTTCCCCGCAAGAGTAATATTATTTAACGACGATATACATACTTTCGAAGAAGTGGCGCTTCAATTAGTAAAGGCAACCCAATGCTCCTATGAACGAGGAATGGAAATTGCGTGGGAAGTTCATACAAAGGGAAAAGCAAACGTCTTCGAAGGGGATATTTCGGAATGTTTAAGGGTTAGTAATATTTTGGAAGAAATCGCACTCCATACACAAATTGAGTCCTAATCGCCTTCGAACTCAAAATCGATTCTAATAGTGTCCCCACAACTACATAAAATCTGAACGCCAATTATTTCGCCTTCGGAATTATAAATAAACGAAGGATTGGGCTGTAATTCTTTTACACCCTTGCTTTTTGTTTCTGCTATTTTTTCCAAAGGTTGTATTTCGCTACTTTCTTGTGGTTCAACAATTGAAGAATGTTTGCGTGGTTTGGCGCCCGCAATATTTTTCAAAATTAGGAAATCAACAAATTTTTGGCTGAGTTTGATTCGACGGTTTTTTTTAACATCGTCGGCAAAGAAATCCAAAAATTTTTTTTCTCTTTCTATTTTGTCGCTACGATTCAAAAAGTATTGGTCTAAGAATTTATGTAATTGATGCTTTTCCTCTTCGGTTCGAGTATAACCCCTTTCTACTAAATAATCAATAAAATCGGAAGATGAACGAAATTCTTCTCGAAATGGAATTTCTACATTCAGATTCTTTACTTTGTCTTTTGGAATAACAAAAGATTTCATTCCCTAATGAAAACAATAAACAATAATTTATCCATTTTTCAGCCACCTCTCAAGATAGTCTCGATTTTTTCTTTTAGTAATTGCGGGGAAAATGGCTTTAAGACATAATTGTTAACTTTTGCTTGCAAAGCTTCGAGAACATCTTCTTTCGAATTACGGTCGGAAATCATAAGAACAGGCAAATGTTTCCATTGTTCGCTCACTCGAATGGCTTTGGTTAAATCCAATCCATTCATATTGGGAAGATTCCATTCTGTTACAACAAAATCGATTCTATTAGATTGTAGCTTAGAAAGTGCATCTTGTCCATCCTCGGCTTCAACAATTTCTTCAAAACCGAACGATTTTAAGGTATTAATGAGAGTCCTACGCATTGTTGCAGACGAATCAACAACTAAAAATCTCATTTATTAATAGTATATTTTGTTAAACTAAATTCCAAATCTTTCAATAACTTTAATAATTTCATTTTGCAATCTAACCGAATTAAACGGCTTAGTGAGAAATACACTAGCCCCCGATTCATATCCCAATTGGATGTTTTCTGCCTTCGCGAGCGAAGAATAAATAATAATTGGAATAAGTTTATATGCTGGATTGTTTCTTAGTGTTTTGATTAAAGTATATCCATCAATATTGGGCATATTCAACTCTGTCATCACAAGGTCGATTTTATTTGTTGGTAATTTCTCGAGTGCTTCCATTCCATCGGCAACCGCAATAACATTTAATCCCAAGAGCTTTAATGATATGGCAATAAAATCCCGAATAGTTTTTGAATTATCTACAACTAAAACTGTTCTCGGCATAAAAATTTACAATTTTATAACTCTTTTTTATAGGCAATAGCTTTGGGTAAATGTATTAACTTAAATGCCTTCGTAACTCCGTGAAGTGATTCTGAATATCCAACGAATAAAACACCTCCTATATTTAGAGCGTCGTAAAGATAAGATACAACCTTTTGCTTAGCAGGAATATCGAAATAAATTAGTACATTAGCACAAAATATCACATCGCAATTACTGACTAATTGAACTTGGGACTGCTCGATAAGATTAATATTCGAGAAGCGAACTAATCTTTTAACTTCATCTTTTAGTTGATACAAGCCATCTTTAGGAATAAAATATTTCTTTAAGTAAACTTCGGGCATATTACGAACTGAGTACTCACGGTAAATCCCAGTTTTAGCAACCTCCAAGGCGTTATTGCTTATATCACTCCCAAGAATTTGGAATTGAATATTAGGATAAATAGGTTTTAATTTTTCGATGATGATAAGTGCAATAGTATATGGTTCTTCGCCCGATGCACAAGCAGCGCTCCAAATTCGAAACGTTGGTTGCGTAGCCGCTCCTTTACTTTTAATTAATTCAGGAATTACTATTTTCTCCAATGCTTCGAACTGTTGTTCTGCCCTAAAAAAATATGTTTCGTTAACTGTAATCGCATCGAACAAACTTTTTAATTCCCCTTTATTCGAAGGCGACTTGATGAACGAAACATATTCATACAAAGAATTTAATTTTAACGCTTCTATTCTTTTTAGGATACGACTTTCGAGAACATATTTCTTACTATCGGTATAATAGATTCCGCTACTTTTATAGATTATATCTCGCAATTCTCTAAAAGTTTCATCGGTAAGGACATATTTCGTTTCAGATTCCGAACTCATATCTGCCAAATTTTAAAAAATAAATATACAAAAATTTATAATAATTCATATTTTAATGCAATTTGTTCAAGTTTATCGCCACTTACAAAAATCGAATTATTCTTCACATAACCAAACGTTTGAAGAAATAAATTATGGCTTTTGAAATCGAACAAATCACAACAATCATTTATCACATTTTGTGGTAACTCATCGATAAGATTTAATACCGATTCCATTAACGATAGTTTATGATTTTCCGAATACTTTTCCCAATCCCTCGCGTAAAACGGAATCAGATTCGAAAAAATCAAACCGCTATCTTTTTGGAGTGAAATCTTTTCAATAAAATCAGGAACTACCTCGGGCGGAGAATTCAACATAACATTTTGGACAATCAAATCTTTAGTTTCTGTGTCGAGACGGCTCATTTCAAGAGTCAAATAATCTATATCTTGCAAATCATAAACCTTCCCCATAGCAACTAATGCTGCTTTTCGAATATCTAGCTCATCCTCTTTTAGTGATTCGCGGGCAATTTCACGTATTGTGTCCGGGAATTTTTTCCCATTGAATACTCTCGCTCCAACGTTGAAGATAGCTTTTAATATGTAGGGACGCATTTGTTTACTTTCACGCGGTAATCGAGCAAGCAAAAAATCAATAAACGATGGATCTTCGCTGAGCCTGCCAAGAGCTTCTATACAAACATATAGTTGAAATAAGTCGGCTTCGCTGTTCAGGCGTCTCATTAAGAAATCGTGCGATTCAATACCTCCAATTTTTCCAAGTGCATTCAGAACAAATGGTTTGAAGTCGTCGTCGGCATAATATTTTTCAATAAGTTTTGGAACTGCATCTGTAATGCCAATATTACCGAGAGTAATTATCGAAGAAATAACAACGTTTTTATCTGTGTCATTAAGCATTTCTGCAACAATTTCCCAATTTTTTGAGCTGCCAATATTTCCCCAAACATCAAGAGCAAAACATCGAACTTCGGGAGAACAATCGTTAAACAAAGGTTTTAAATAATCGTAACAAATGTCACTGTAATGACTCAAAATATCGGAAGCAATATTTCGGATTACAATATCGTTGTGTTTTATTAATGGAGCAACAGTTTCCGAAACTGTTTCTTTGAATTCTTCCGGAAGATATAATAAGCAATCGACCGCTAAACTTTGAATGCCGCGATCCGAAGATGTAATTAAATTCGAAACAATTATTGCAAGCTCGTTAGTATAAGTTTTAAAATCAAAAAGATAATATAAGGCTTCTTTGATTCTTCGTATGTTACTACTTTGAAGATTTACTTTTAATTCATTAATGGTCATTATTGCAAAAATTTAATTAATAATTTTACCGGAAATATTAATTCCAAGTTGTTCAATCCTATACCGCAGCTTTGCCCGAGAAATACCTAAAATCTTTGCCGCTTTAATTTGGTTACCATTAACAATCCTCAAAGTTTGAATAATCAAATCGCGCACAATGCTGTTCATCTGTGCACCAGATTTTGAAATTATAAGTCTATGTTCACCGGGTTTCAATTCGGGAAGATTTTGTTCGCTGGGGGTTGCCGGTAATAAATCGGATATTTTTAGGAAACTCAACGCTTCCTTGTTAATCACTTCGTTTGCTTCCAAAAGAACCACACGCTCTATTACATTTCGTAACTCGCGAATATTTCCTTTCCACTGATAATTTTGCAAAATGTTAACAGCATCGGGAGTAAATCCCGTTACTTTTTTCCCAAATTTTTTATTAAACTCCTTTACAAAAGCAGAGGCAAGTAGCATAATGTCGTCGCCACGTTCGCGAAGTGTTGGTAATTCAATCCTTGCAACGTTGAGTCGGTAGAACAAATCTTCACGGAACTTTCCTTGATCGACTAAATCTTCTAACGCTCTGTTTGTAGAAGTAATTACTCGAACATCGACGGAAATTTCTTTGTTTCCCCCTAATCTAAAAAATCTCTTCTCTTGCAAAACACGAAGTAACTTGACTTGAAGCTCAACACTAAGTTCCGAGATTTCATCGAGGAAAATTGTTCCGTGGTGTGCCATCTCGAAACGACCTTGTTTAAACTTTTCGGTAGCACCGGTGAAAGCGCCACGCTCGTAACCAAAAAACTCGCTTTCAGCTAAATCTTTGGGAATAGCACCACAGTTTATCGCGATAAAAGGTCCCTTTGCTCTTTTAGAATTTCGGTGAATATATTTTGCAAGCAATTCTTTTCCTGTGCCGGTTTCGCCAACTATTAAGACAGTAGAATCAGTCGGAGCAACAATTTTCGCAATACTCAATACTTTTTTGATTTGTTCACAATTACCGATAATTTCGCTGGGTTGTTCTTCTATAAGCCTTTCGGTTAAAATATCGACTTGCCTTCGTAAGTCATAATTTTGCAAGGCTTTTGCAACCGATACTTCAAGCTGTTCCAAATCGAGCGGCTTTACAATAAAATCCTCGGCTCCCAACTTCATTGCTCGAACAGCCATCTTGATATCCGAGAAAGCAGTCATAATAATGACGGGAATTGTATAACCTTGTTGGCGAAGTTGTTCAAGGATCTCTAACCCATTATATGGACCCAAAAATATATCGAGAAGAATTAAATCGGGCGACAGAATGCTTAAATCGTTTAAAGCTTCCGAAGGATTTAAATAAGAAAAGACTCGATTATATTTAGAGGTTAGAATATCCTTGACTGTTTTATTGACCAAAGGATCGTCTTCGATTACAACAATGGTATAATTTTGTAATTCCATCCCCTCCTACTGTGATTAATTAAAATAATTTCAAAAATAATAACTTTTTGGCAACTAATTTCCATTTATTTCAGGAAATTTAATTGTTATTTTTGTTCCAACTCCAAATTCGCTTTCTACTTCAATTTCGCCTTTATATTGATAGAGCAAACGTTGAGTAATAGGTAAGCCTAAACCTGTTCCGTTTGGTTTTCGGGTGAAAAAAGGATTAAAAATTTTATCTAAATCTTCTTTGGGAATTCCGATCCCAGTGTCCTCAATTGAGACACAAATAAACTTAGAGTCGTTAGCTTCAATCTCTTCTTCGGAGGTTCTGATAGTTATCTTACCTTTCTCTTCGATAGCATCGATAGCGTTGGTAAGTAAATTTATTAGTATTTGTTGAACCTGTTTCGTATCGGCTAAGAAAAGTCCAATATTATTTTGGAAATCGAAAGCCATCTCTATCTCTTTCTTTTTTAAAAGATGATTAATCAATTCCAAAGTCATAACAATCAATGAATTAATATGGATCGGCTCGAACTGTGGTTGCGAAACTCTTGAAAAACTTAATGTTACATCTATTATTTTGGAAATTCGTTCAACACCCTGCAAAGCTGTTTGTATATAAGAAAACAATTCTTTGTTGCCTTCCAAGTTTCTTTGCAGTAGTTGTAAATTCAAGTTTACCGCGGCTAACGGATTTCGAATCTCATGCACAAGGGATGCACTAAGTTGCCCAAGTAAAACCAACTTATCGGTTTGAACCAACTTTTCACTCATTAAATACTGTTCGGAAACATTTTTACAAATAGCTAAAACAAAGTTTTTACCCTCGAAACTGACAACTTTTGCAAATACATCGACAAGTATTTCCCCAAAATCTGACGAGTCGAGCGTTAGCTCCGAAAAGACGCTGGTAGTCTTTTCTTTTTGAACAAGTTTGAGAATTCTTCTAAATTGAGGAAGAGTAAAAGAGTCAAAATTGTCGTCATCAAAACCAAAAAGATGTTTTGCATATCGATTGGCAGCAACTAACTTCCAATTCTCCGTATCAACAATTAAAATAGCATCGTTTGCCTCTTCGAAAAAAATCTTGATTAGGTTGTTCAAAGCATCGCTTACCATATATGTTGATTTTTCATTTTTTGGGTTCTAACTTCTCGACATCTGGTTTTGGAGTGTTGCTACTATCGGTTTTAGGTTTAAATTCATCGAGTGGACTTTTAGGAAGTTCAACTTTCGGAGTCAAGCTTTGAGGATTGAACAAATCTTTGGCATCTTTTATGATTTTACTTGGGTCTTTAAAATAGTCTATAGGGTTAAATTGATTACTCCCCTCTTTATTCTGCTTTTCTGTATCGGGGAGAATCTGCTGTTGTTGTGGCATAATTTCGTAACCCTTAATTGGAACCGTCGGTCGTTGGGGCACAACCGGTGTCTGAAGAGAATCAGGTATTGGCTGTCCACTCTGAACGGCAAGATAATACGAAACACTTAATTGCACATCTTTTGCATATTCACTACCCGGGTATTCGTCCAACAGTTTTTTATAATAAACAAAAGCACTATCATATTGTTTCAATTCACGTTCGTAGGCAACACCAATTCGGTAAAGCGCTTTTGGAGTAATTGGGTGATTTGCGTTGAATACATAAACGCGTTTTAATTGCTCTAATCCAAAATTATATTCTTTATTTTTTAAAAGTTGCAGCCCCGAAAGATACATTTCAAAAGTAGAGTCAACCAAATAATAATTAGTATAGCCAAGTTCTTTTAAGACTGCTTTTCCATATTCCGTTCGGGGATACTTTTCAATTAATAATTCTTTCAAACTATCGGAAACAAATAAATTCTCTTCCGATGTTATGCGAGCGTAGGCATATAAATATCGTGCAGTGTTTGTATCATTTGGTGGCGAAACCTCGTAGGCAAGTTTAAAGTAATACGACGAAGAATCTTTGAAACCAAGTTGCTCGAATGTTCTACCAAGTTCATAGAGATTCCCAGCAAGAAACAGGCGCATTGTGTCACCAATCTCCTCGCCTTTCTTAAAACGCAAAAGCAAGGGGCCAGCAAATTTGTATTTCTGTTCCCAATTATTTAATAGAGTGAACATCCGGTCGCTGGTATTATACACGGGTGTTTTAACATTGCGGGCACGTGCAAAATATTTCCTTGCTTCGTTATAATTGCCCTTGTTGTATTCTATCAAACCTTTTTCATAATAAACAACAGTAATTGGTGGGGTTGTTTTAAAAGTAGAATCGGTAAATCTTTCGAGTTTCCTAAATTCAACAGAATCATTTCGAATTAGAGCAGAAAGCATCAATCCTGAATAAGTATATTCTTTCCATTCTTCCCACTTCCCATCTTCTTTCAATTCGCCGAGGATTTTTTCTCCTTCGTTGTATTTCCCCAGCCGAATGTAGCACAATGCTTCGTAATAATACGAAGAAAATGTAGTAAGATAATTGGGAGAAAAACTACGAACTTTTTTAAAATTCTCGAGAGCTTTGTCGAATTTCCCGAGTCGGTAGTAAATCGAAGCAAGGTCAAATTGCCAACTGGCATTTAACTCATCGTCATCAGATTGAGCAATTGCTTGTTTATATGGACGTATTGCATCTTCGATGTCGTTTTCATAAAGGGCTAATTCAGCTTGCAATCGGAAAGCTTCGGAAAGAATGTCGTATCGTCCTTTCTGCCAAGCAATATCAACCGTCCTCGACAAAATTGTTTTGCCTGAATAAAACTTTTTCTGAATTAACAAATTTTCTGCGAACAACAAGTGTGCATCGGGCGACAAGTCTCCGTCGGGGAACTTGTCTATCAGTTCACTACATTTAATTTGAGAAGGCAACCATTCGTTCTTATAAAAATATGACTTTGCCATTAAGTAAATTGAGCCTTCAACAAAACTACTTTTAGAATGGTAAGACAAGATTTTAGAACCTTTGATAATAATAGAATCCAGCTTTACTTTTACGGGTTGTAGTTTCCTTGGGGAAATAATAAATTCTTGCATAAACGGGGGAGGACCCTGTTGAAAATAGCTGTCCACGATTTGAAGTTTTGTTTCGGGATAAACAATTTTTGGCTGACTTTTGAGCTTTTCCTCTTGATATTCGAATTCGTCTTCGGCTTCCTTCATCAAACGTTGGGAATTATAATAAGTATTAAAATAGGTTGTAAAATTATCGTAGTGCTTACAACCTATGAAATACAGAAATGCAATAGCCACTAAGGTTATTCTTTTCATAGTCAATTTCTTACAAACAAAGTAAAAAACGCTACCTTATCCAAAATATTGCTTGTAAACTCGATAAAAGCAAATACTAAAATACGAAAAAAGCCATTGCAAAAATGCAACAGCTTTTAACTATAAAGATTTTAGCAAATTTATTGGCTACAATTTTTAAACAAAGCAACGGAACCTGGGCAAAGTAGTTTATAGATTTCTTGTTTGCTTCATTCTTTTAGCATAAAAGCCCAATCATTATTATTCTTGGTAAACTGCGGCTTTTTCTTCCGAAAACGAGGCTTTAAGATAATCTCGATTCATCAAAGCTATGAAACGAACGGATATTTCTTTCGGGCAAGCCGCCTCGCATTCGTAATAATTAGTGCAATTACCAAAGTTTTCTTCTTGCATTTGCTGAACCATCGCAAGAACACGGCGGCGTCGTTCCGGTTGTCCTTGCGGCAAATAAGCAAATTGGCTCACTTTCGCCGCAACAAACAACATTGCTGCACCATTAGGGCAGGCAGCAACACAAGCACCACAACCGATACATTGAGCAGCATCCATAGATTTTTCAGCATTGATTTTAGGAACCGGAATAGAGTTCGCTTCGGGTGCTTGCCCTGTATTCACACTAATAAACCCGCCGGCTTGTATAATTCTATCGAATGCAGTTCTATCCACTATCAAATCTTTAATCACAGGAAAAGCTCTCGCTCTGAACGGTTCAATCCATATTTCATCGCCATCGGAAAACTTTCGCATATGCAGTTGGCATGTGGTTGTGGCTTTCTCCGGACCGTGTGGAACACCGTTAATTGTCAAAGAACAAGCGCCACAAATCCCTTCTCTACAATCGTGGTCGAAAGCAACTGGTTCTTTTCCTTCGAGAATCAACTTTTCATTCAAAATATCCAACATTTCAAGAAAAGACATATCTTCGATAACGTTGTCCAACTGATGGGTTTCGAAATAACCCTTTGAGTCTCTATCTTTTTGCCTCCAAATATGTAATTTAATTTTCATTATTTGTAACTCCTAACAGTAAGTTCTACATTTTCGAAAACCAATGGTTCCTGATGGCGAATTGGTTTGTTCGCAACACCAGTATATTCCCATGCGGCAACATGGCAAAATTTGTCATCATTGCGTTTTGCTTCGCCATCGGGATATTGATGCTCTTCTCGAAAATGACCACCACAAGATTCATCTCGTTCCAACGCATCCCATAACATCAATTCCGAGAATTCTAAGAAATCTGCAACTCGCAGTGCCTTTTCCAATACAATATTTAAATCACCTTCTTCGCCAGTTACGGTCAAATTCTGCCAAAATTCTTCCCTCAATTTGGGGACTAATTCCAGCGCTTGTTTCAACCCAGCTTCGTTTCGCGACATTCCGCAATATTCCCACATTATTTTACCAAGCTCCCGATGAAACTGTGTAGGTGTTTTTTTGCCTTGAATGGACATAATTTTTTTGATTCTTTCCGTAGTCTCTTGTTCTGCTTGTTTAAATTCAGATACATCGGTCGAAACTTTCTCGAGTTTTGTCGTGGCAAAAAAATGACCAATAGTGTATGGTAAAATGAAATAGCCATCGGCTAAACCTTGCATCAATGCACTTGCTCCAAGCCTGTTGGCCCCGTGATCCGAAAAGTTTGCCTCTCCAATTACATATAAACCAGGTAGATTACTCATAAGATTATAATCGACCCAAAGCCCTCCCATTGTATAGTGCGGTGCGGGGTAAATCATCATTGGTGTTTCGTAAGGATTTTCACCCGTTATTCTTTCGTACATCTCGAATAAATTACCGTATCGTTCTTCTATTACCTTTTTACCCAATCTTTTGATTGCATCAGAAAAATCGAGATAGACTCCATTTCCAGTGAGGCCTACCCCACGACCTTCGTCGCAAACTCTTTTGGCTGCACGCGAAGCAATATCGCGCGGAGCAAGATTGCCATAACTGGGATACATTCGCTCGAGATAATAATCTCTATCTTCCTCGGGGATTTCAATCGGACGGCGTTTATCGTTATGATTTTTAGGAACCCAAACACGCCCATCATTCCGCAACGATTCCGACATTAGGGTGAGTTTAGACTGATGTTCACCACTTTGCGGGATACAAGTTGGATGTATTTGAGTAAACGCAGGATTCGCAAAAAACGCTCCTCGCTTGTATGCTCTATATGTTGCTGTTACATTACAAGCCTGTGCATTGGTAGAAAGGAAAAAAACATTCGAGTAACCACCAGTTGCAAGCACAACCGAATCGGCAGAAAATGATTCAATCTTTCCACTGAGAAGGTCCCTTGTAACTATCCCACGAGCCACCCCATTTATGACGACAAGATCGAGCATTTCCTTCCGATTATGAAGAACAATGTTTTTCAACCCCACTTGTCGCATTAACGCAGAATATGCACCAAGAAGAAGTTGTTGCCCCGTTTGACCCCGAGCATAAAATGTTCGAGCAAGTTGGGCGCCACCGAAAGAACGATTGGCAAGATAACCACTATATTCTCGGGCAAAAGGAACTCCTTGTGCCACACATTGGTCAATAATATTATTGCTTACTTGTGCTAGACGATAAACATTAGCTTCGCGAGAACGGAAATCCCCCCCTTTTACAGTATCATAAAAGAGCCTCCAAATACTATCACCATCGTTTGGATAATTTTTTGCTGCATTTATTCCTCCTTGGGCAGCAATACTATGTGCTCGGCGAGGACTATCGTGATATGTGAAAACTTCTACATTGTAGCCTAATTCTGCAAGAGAAGCAGCAGCAGATGCGCCAGCCAAACCAGTTCCAACCACTATTATTTTGTACTTTCTTTTATTTGCTGGGCTAACCAATTTCATTTCGAAACGATGTTTGTCCCATTTTTCTTTCACAGGACCAGATGGAACTTTTGAGTCGAGTTTCATACGTTACCTCCTACCAAACCCAACAAAATTGAAATTGGAATCGAAACTAAACACAGAACAATAATAATCGCAAAGATTGTGCTACATTTTTGGATTGATGGAAAATAATGTTTTTCGTTGTATCCCAAAGTTTGAAACATACTTTGCACAGCATGCTCGAGATGAAATCCAACCGCTACTACTCCCAAAATATACACAAAAGAAATAATTGGATTCTTGAAACCCAAAACTACCATCTTAAAAACATCAAGCCGTTCCAAAACTATTGCCGATACGGCATTATGTGGTTGATAAAAATCCGGATAAATGTGCTCAGGATTTGTTACTCGAAAAGTCAAATGCAAAATATGATAAACGACGAAAGCAAATACCATCAAGCCAGTCCAAATCATAGTTCGCGAAGTAAATTTTGCCTTTAAGTAATTAGTTACTGCATAGCGGGTTGGTTTGGCATTCAAATTCTCGAATTTAAGCTTAATTGAAGTAACGATATGCAGAATTGCAGCAATTATTAAAATAATCCGAATAAGCCAAAGAATAGGGCCTAGGCTATGCAAAAATTCAGAATACGAATTAATTGCATCTTTACCAAAATAAATAAGTAAATTACCCGCAGTATGAACAATTACGTAAAGGACAAGGATTGCTCCTGTAACTGCCATTACTACTTTACTTAAAATAGTAGAACGTAAATAATCGAAAAAAAGCATACTAACCTGTCATTTGTTATGAAACAACCGTATTTGCTGTTTAATCCTACTTCTAAAAAACTAAATTAAAGAAAATTAATAAAATAATAGCATAGTTCGAACCACTATACAAAAGAATAAAAATGGATTTTGTATTATTTTGTTGCTTCGGAATAACGAACACCAAGATTCTTCTCGAGTTTTTCCAATTTGTTCTGATAATCGTGTTGCCTACTACTAAGCCCACTTTGCCTCTCTTTCAAACTCTTAATTTCCAAACCAATTTGGGTCATCTGCAATTGAAGTTGGTATTTTCTTTCTTCGCCTTCTTTAATCGATTGTGAAATTATTTTAAATCTTTGTTTCCTTTCTTTCGAACCAAAAGCATCGATAAGAAGATAAAAGAAAAGCCCCATTAAAATAACAGCAAAAACTTTGAAAGCAATAGCAAAACCCTGAATGGAACTTCCTCCTACTGTCTCATCAAAAATATTATAGATATTGTTTCCAAGCAAAAAGAAAAATACGGCAGAAATGACCAGTGCTATAAAAGGCTTCCAAGTATATTTTCGACCTAATTCGAGATGTTTACTTCGCGATTCAATTAAATCGTTTTCCGCAGCTATCAATTGCTGTTGAACATTCTTCATTTGCGAAGTCTTATCCCCTATCTCGGTTTCTAACGAAAGAATTTCTTGCGATAAATCATCCAATTCTCTTCGGATTATTTCTATCTCGGACAACCATTTTTGCCTATGTTCATCAATAATATTGTTTAAAAATTCTTTTTTCAATTTATAACGTTCATTATCAACAAGTTGATTCAGCTCATCAAGTTTGTGACGCAACGGTTCTTTCAGAGAAAACAACTCTCCTTTGCGTTCGAAAATAGCTTGATGTTCAAGGACAAATTGCCGAACTTTGGGTAAATCATCGGCGAAAGATTTCTGAAGAATTGCCCCAAAATCAAACTCATTAAAATAAGCCAAATTCCGCAAAATCTTTCTTTCGACTGTATTGAATTCGTATAACTCTGGATAAATCAAAGAGTATTTTCTTGCAATCATATTGTAATTTTCGAAACTATGATTGTCGGTCGAACTCAAAAACCTATGAATAAAATATTGATAATGGGGTCGAACTTTATATAGCTCATTCGAGTTGGGAACCTGCTCGCAAACCTCATTTTCTGCAGCTAAGTATTTAAAGATTTTTTGGTAATTGGGCAAATTTTCGGGCAAACAACGAATCGCATCTTCCCCAAAACTTTCGAAAAAACTTAAAAACACAAAGGTTCGGGAAATGGTTTTAGGATACCTTTCGACTATTTTATTGTAAACTTTTGCAAAATAATTTCTCCCATCAATTCCATCAATCTTACATTGTAATTCATTAACAAATAAATTCAAATTAAACGGAATTCCGCAGGTTTGTTCAAAAAGATAATTTGAATTAAATTGTTCATTCTCGGGCTTATAGAAGCTTTCGATTTCCGAAATATCAAGAGGTTGAATATTGAAAACTTTCAATTTTTCTTTCGGTTCAATATTTTGGAAACGTTTGACTATAAATTGCAAGCGAGTAGCCACTACAATTTTGAAATCGAACAACTTTGCCAACGATGCATTTCCAAATGGCAATTCAATCCTATATGAAATAAAATCATAAAGCGTCTTATATTGAAGATAATTAAACCAATACTTAATAATCCACTCATCTACTGTATATGCATAGTTTTCGAAGTCATCGAAAATGAGGTATAAACGCAATTTGGAATCACTACGAATTAATTCTTTCGATGCTTCCACTACTGCTGCAATAATGGACTCGACAATAATATTCTGCAATTGGAGTAGGATTCTTTTATCGGTATTTTTCTCGAATAGTTCATCAATTTTTTCTTTGTTTTTATTCAGCTCATATAGTTTTGAATAACCAAGAAATTCGCCTTCGAAATAGCTCCAAAGGGAATATGCTTCTTCGAAAACAGACGCTAAATCTTCGGACTTTTTTGTTAGTTCAATTAACAGTTCCGAATACCGATTCAAAAAATAATTTAAATCATCAAATTTAATAGTTAAATTAAATTTAGGATTCGAGAACACTTTCATTATTTGAGGGAAATCGGTTAAATGCTTTGCTCCCACTGGATTAAAATAGAAAATGAAGGAAGGCTCGTTGGAACTTAGTATCTTCTCGATTGATTGGTGAATTAAGAATGTTTTTCCTACCCCATAAGTCCCGTTGATGACTACGAACGGAACCGAAAAATCATTCGCAATGTGATCTACAAAGGAAGAATAATCTCGCACAATATTATCATAAATTAAATGTAAAATATCATTTCCAAAATGGTTCCATTACCTCCGGAGTTTATCGACACAGAATCGGAAAGTTGGCGAATAATAAAAATACCACGTCCTCTTTCTTTTAACAAATTTTCGGGGGTTCGAGGGTCTTCGAGGTTCGAGGGATCAAAACCAGCGCCTTCGTCTTGGACAACAACAATAATTTTTTTGTCGAAAGCTTCCACCGAAAGGAACACCTTTTTATTCAAATCATTTTTATTGCCGTGTTGAATTGCATTAATAACAGCTTCGGTTGTGGCAACAAGAATATTATGAAATTTCTCCTGATTAAATGGGAACAAATCTTGAATTCTAAGGAATATACCTTCCAAATCGGAAAGGATTTTTCTATCGGAATTGAACTCCCTTTTTACAACAATTCTGTGTTCTTCCATTCTCACAATGAATAATTTATTATCAACGTAATATTCGAAATTTTACTTTGTATTCTATAATTCCAAAATTTTAACTCATACCAACCTTGCAAAATTATTGTTTTATCCTTACCCAAAAAAATCCTAATTTCGCTTTCGGGCGATAAAGAATAGAAATTATATCCTGAGCTTGTGCTTACACGCCCCACAGAGTTCTGCAATATATTATAAATTCTGGCGCCTAGTCCAATTTCGACGCTATTATTCACTTTCGAAAAAAATAATCCTTTCGCAAAAACTTCATTGATAGATGTTTCTTTTGACATCGAAAATTCCTTCCAATAAAGAGTGCCGCGCTCCATCAATTTGTAGATAATATTTGCAAAAAAATAAAAATTCCTA
Organism: Ignavibacteria bacterium; assembly: GCA_037445895.1. Taxonomy (GTDB): domain Bacteria; phylum Bacteroidota; class Ignavibacteria; order Kapaibacteriales; family UBA2268; genus JBBIJO01. The sequence continues at coordinate 208,655 of JBBIJO010000001.1, forward strand.
TGGAAACGAAGGAAAATACTATCGCGATAGGCAAATTGACGAAAAATGTAGCTTTGAACACCAATGTTATTACTTTCGAAGTCATAAACCGTGTAATTAGCTAAAACTTCGAAATTTGGATTCATTTGAATAACTTCGTTTCTATATGTTGGGTTGAGACTTAAACGAAGGACTCGATTCCAATTATTCAAGTTGCTGCGAGAAGCTTTGAGAAATACAAGATGACTCAACAACAAATCCAAGTTAACCTTTATATTCAAGAATTTGCTAAAAGAATGTGAAAAGCTAAGTTTAGTTATCGAAGTTAACTCGTCGCGGTCGTCGTCGTTCATTGCCGAAGGAGTATCATATCGAAAAATATTTAGGCTTGTTGCTAAAGAAATTGTATCTTTTTTAGAAAACTTATATTTTAAACTTCCGAAAAGGGCTAAACGGCTTTGATAATTGTTCTTTTGAGCCTCTAATTGCGCCATTTGAGCAAAAACAGATTCGGGTAGCCGAAAAACCAAATCCAGCGAATTTTCTTCGTTCCGAGAATAATAACTAAAACCCAATACTGGTTCAAACAATGCACCTACATAGTTCAACTCGGAATTAATCGCCAAAGTTTGTTCAGTTAGGTTCCTACGAACCGCCGAATATTGATTTGTTGCATCGTATTTATTTTGATAGCGTTGCACAACATAGGAAGTTAAATCGGTCGAAAAACGAATGAATAAATTATCGAAAATATAATAAAACAAACTAAGCGATGGAAAAAATTTGCCCTCCCACCGAGTTTCGAAGAAACCTGCTTCGAACAAAGGGAAAACAAAAAAATCTCTCCGCATAGACTTATAATTTACCGATAGCTGGAAATTGTTCTTTTCAGGAAAAATGCCAAGCAAATTGCTTGAAAAATACACATCCGAATTTTTTCGCCCATCGGTAAGCTTCAAATGCTCTAAATACGCACTATTTTGCAGGTTAAATTCGCTAAAGTTAATTTTGTCGAGCTTCCAAGTTCCGCGATATCTCATTCCATTTGAATTCAATTGAACCTGAGAATTTCTTTCGTATCCGAACGAACCTGTCACATTTCCAACGATTGGCAATGTAACATCCAGCCCGATATTCCCATTTAGTCTTTGAACTTTGTTTATTCCAAGCGCTCTCGAGTCGGAATTTAAAATATAGTTTCCTTCGAAAAATATACCAGAAAATCTGCTGAAATTTAAACTATAAATAAATTTTAAATTTTCGTCGTCCCGCCCAGTTTTTTCTTCAACACCTTCAATCAAGTTTCCAAAGTACTGGTGCGAAATCAAAAAATCGCCAACATCGGTAACAGCATGGTAATCAACAGAATGTTCCAACCGATGTATATTATATTGTTTCTCGAAAAATGTTTTGTAGAAGTTTGCAGGCAACAAAGTTGTATCTGTAAGAAACAAACTTTGGAGTTGTGGAAAAATAGGTTGGAAAGCCAAAAGAAAGAAACAAACGAATAAGCTAAGCTTGTTTGCCAGAGGTTTCAACGCTATCCAATTTTAATTGACACTTTTTTTTAAAATCAATCACAAGTTGAGTAATTACTTCGTATGATTCTCGAACAATATATTTTCGACCGCTACGTAGCGAAACAACAGAGTTATGCCCAATTTCAACAGTCTCGATTTCGTCGGCATTTATAACGATTTTCTCACCATCAATTTTTGTTAACAAAATCATCAAATTCTAATATATATTTTCCCTAAAATTGGATCCGTTTTTGCAATGGTTTGGATTTTTTCTACGGCCTCGGAATTAAGCAAGGTTCCAGCTACGGCAATTTTCATTCCCGATTCAGTAATAATACTTCGTGCAAGAGTTATTCCGTTGCCCAACTCTTCGAGTTCAATAGGTCGCTCAGTTGGAACTTTCAGCATAGAAGCTTTATAGGCTAAATACTGGTCAAGAAAAACCACAACACGAAAGTCGTAAATTCTTCGCACTTCTTGCTCGAGCATTTGAAAAATTTTGTTTGTTTCGAATTTTTTTTGATTAAACCAATCATCAAAATCAACAGCCACCCGCAAAATCCTTGACGCAAGCGGTATGTTCCCTTTTTCCAATTTATCGGGTAAACCGCTTCCATCGTAATTTTCATAAATATGTATCACCACATCGGCAACATCTTCGAAACCCCGAAAGAATGAAAAAATTTCTTTGGTAAAAACCGGAATTTTTTCCATCCTCTCATTCTTAAGATAACCATTTTGAGTAGGAATCTCGGTAATGCTTCTTTCGGGTAATATCAAACGCCCAATAAGGCATAATTTTGAAGCATCGGATATTGTATTATGCAACTTTGTGTCCTCAGCTGCATATTCCTTCGCTATCCACAGAGCAATTTCGCCAATTCTACTTATTCGCTCCGCACCATCTGGGATCTTAAGACATTCCAAGAAATACATCAAGTCGCGCATACGAAAAGTATCCTGCCGAAGTTCCTCCTTTAGTCCCTTAATAGTTTCGTCTCGAAATTGAATAGTTTTATAAAGATGCATTGTTCTATATGCATTTTGAAATTTGGCAACAACTTCGTCAATCAGGAAAGGTTTGTTGATAAAATCGTCGGCACCCGATTGTAGAGCTTTGAAATTAAGTTCGGCGTTTGAATTCGCTGTAATAAAAATCACAAAAATATTTTGAATTTTCGGATCATTGGAGCTTCGGATATTTTTGACAAGAAGTTCCGTTTGAACCTGTTCTTCCCAGAAATCGGCAACAACCACCATTAGGTCCCCAAACTTTTGAATCAAATCCCAGCATTCAGTTCCATCATCCACAGTAAAAATTGGAGATTTTTTAAAAACCCTTTCTATAACTTTTTTCAATGAATTTCGGGTGGATTCGCTTTTTTCGACTATGCAAAAAGGGATAAATAATTCTTCCATCTATTTAAAACTTATTTTATAATTCCTTTACTTTTTAGTTCAACAAGAAGAGCTTCTCGTTCGATTTCGAGTTGGCGAATTTTTCGTTCAACCGAATCTAATTCTTCGGGCATAGATTCAATTTCCAACTTTATTTTGCTCCCCGCTTCGTCGATTAAGTCAATAGCTTTGTCGGGAAGGAACCTATCGGTTATATACCTACTGGAAAGCTCCGCAGCCGCTACGATTGCCGAGTCGGAAATCTTCACTCCGTGGTGAACTTCGTATCGTTCTTTCAATCCACGAAGTATCGAGATAGTTTCTTCGACCGTTGGTTCATCAACAAATACCTTTTGGAAACGACGTTCGAGAGCAGGGTCTTTTTCGATATATTTTTGGTATTCATCGAGAGTGGTTGCACCAATACAACGTAATTCACCACGCGCAAGAGCCGGTTTCAATATGTTTGCAGCATCCATACTTCCTTGGGCAGCACCAGCACCGATAAGTGTATGTATCTCATCTATGAAAAGAATAATTCGTCCATCGGAGTCAACAACTTCTTTAATTACAGCTTTCAATCTTTCCTCGAATTGCCCACGATAGCTTGTCCCAGCAACTAATGCTCCCATATCGAGCATAACAACAATCTTATTTTTCAAATTATCGGGGACATCAGAGGAAACAATCATTTGTGCTATCCCTTCAACAATTGCAGTTTTCCCTACCCCGGGTTCCCCTATCAAGACAGGGTTATTCTTCGTCCGTCTCGAAAGAACTTGGAGCACTCGGCGTATTTCCTCTTCACGACCAATAACTGGGTCAAGTTTGCCTTCTCGAACTTCATCGTTTAAAACACGCCCGTATTTTCTCAGAGCTTGGTATTTTTCTTCTGGACTTTGGTCGGAAACTTTTTGCTCACCGCGTATGTCTTTAAGTATTTTCAATACATCTTCGCGATTTACCTTATACGCTTTCATCAAATCCGCAACATTGGAATTAACAGAAATAAGCGCAAGAAACAAATGCTCAACACTCACGTATTCATCGTGCATTGTTTTAGCTTCTCGGAAAGCTGAATCGAATACTTCATTCAAGGTCGAACTCAAATGATAATCGGCATAGCCGCTAACTTTTGGTAAAGATTCTAAAAGTCCAAAAATTTGAATTTTTAATTTTTTCAGATTGACTTCAAGTTTCCTTAAAATTTCGGCAACTAACCCATCTTCGTCTTGAACCAACGCGGCAAAAAGATGAATAGGCTCGAGTGTTTGATTGGAATAATTGCCGGCTATCTCCTGTGCATTTTGTATTGCTTCTTGGGATTTAAAAGTAAACTTTTGAAAATTCATTTTACATCAAAAAATAATTTCAATATTTCTTTATAATAGTTTTAACAATAATTTCTAATTCAAATATTCTAATATAACAATAAATCGATAGTTTTAAAAGTTCGTTCACTTTTTTGCTAAAAATAAAGAGGGAATAATGGATATTAAAAAGGGAAAGGTTTTATGGATTGATGACGAGATTGAGTTGTTACGTTCACACATAATATTGCTAAACCAAAAAGGCTACGAAGTTGATACTGCAACAAACGGGGACGACGGTATCGAAATGGCAAAAAACAACAGATACGACCTCGTTTTTCTCGACGAGATGATGCTTGGTATGAGCGGAATCGAAACATTATCGTCTTTAAAGGATATAAATCCTTATTTACCGGTAATAATGGTAACAAAAAACGAAGCCGAAACTTTAATGGAGGAAGCTATCGGAAGGAAAATCGATGATTATCTGACCAAACCGGTTAATCCGACACAAATTCTTGCTGTATGTAAAAGGTTCATCGAATCCGAACGAATTAGCCAGGAGAAGGTAATGCAAGGTTATTTAACCGACATCAATGCTATACGGAATCAAGTAAATTCTTACCTCGACTGGGACGAATGGGTCGATATTTACCTTAAATTAGTTAATTGGACACTTGAATTAGACAAACATCCTAATCTCGGTTTTCAAGAAACTTTGCAAGACATTTGGCGAGAGTCAAATGCGGTATTTACAAACTTTATAGAAAAGAATTATAAGAACTGGATTCATTCATCGCCCGGCGAAAATATTCCAACTTTTTCTCCACAAATCGTCGATAAATATGTCGTTCCTAAACTCGACACACCGCAAAGCATCTTCTTTTTTATTATCGATTGTCTCCGGTTGGACCAATGGATAGTAATGGAGGAAATTCTACAGCAATATTTTAATATTTCGAAAGAATACTATTGTTCCATTCTTCCAACCGCAACGCCCTATGCAAGGAACGCAATATTTGCAGGTTTGTATCCTTACGAGATTCAAAAATTTTATCCTCAATTTTGGATAGGCGAGCTTAACACAGAGGACCACAAACAGAATGCTTTCGAAAAGGACTTAATGATTGAGCAATTAAAAAGGAAAAAGGCTAAACTTCGTTCTCCTTTAACCTACATCAAAATTCACGATACCGACTTCGGGAAAAAAATTGAAAACGAAATACAAAGACATACTCAAAATCATTTAACTGCGATTGTTGTTAATTCTGTGGATATGATAGCCCATTCGCGTTCCGATTATGCCATTTTGAAGGAAATTGCACCCAACGAGTCGGCATACCGTTCGCTTACACGTTCGTGGTTCCAACACTCAAGTCTTTTAGGTATGTTAAAAGTCCTATCGACCTATCCAGATGTTCGAATCGTGTTAACAACCGACCACGGCTCAATTCGATGTATGCGGGGAGTTAAAGTATTGGGCGATAGGGAAACCTCGACTTCTTTACGTTATAAATTTGGGAAAAATGTAAAATCGGACCCACGTTATTCTATGCAAGTGAGGGATTTGACCGAATTGCGACTTCCTCGGATTTCCATCACAGTTAACAATATCATTGCAAAAGAAGATTATTACTTTGTATATCCAACAGATTACCATTACTACTTACAAAGGTATAAAGATAGTTTCCAACACGGTGGAATTTCATTGGAAGAGATGATAATTCCTATAGTTATGATGGAGCCCAAAATCAAATAAATTCATTAATTTTGTAAAATATTTCGGGAGGGCCCGTAGCTCAGTTGGGAGAGCGCTAGAATCGCACTCTAGAGGTCGTGAGTTCGAATCTCATCGGGTCCACAAGACTACCCCTTTCGATAACAAAATGGCAATCTTGAATCTAAAAATAACAGAAAGGAACCTTGATTAAGTTCAATAATAACATCGTTACTTTCCGCCATATTTCTCGCCCCTTCCTTTCTCCCTAATTGAAGATTTTCACGCCTAAGGTTCCATCGAAGGTTTTGTGTTGTTAAATTGCAAAAAGGTTGTGGTATTATCGAAATTATTTCGCCTTTTCGAACTTCCACATGAACGGAATGACTCAAAGGAATCCCGTAACGACCTAATTCATACACACAAATATTTAATTCTTGAGCAAATTTGATTAAAATACTCCAATTATTTAAAGTGTGTTCGAGTTCTCCACCCTGGAAGCCCACAACTAATATATTATGAAATCCTTTTTGAACTGCTAAATTCAATGCCTTCTCAAAATCATTAATTTCTTGGCTTGATTCTCTGATTATTTCAACATTATTGAAATATTTTTGCAAATTTGAAGCATCAAAAGTATCGAGGTCGCCAATTACAAAATCCGGTAGTATCCCAATTTCAAACAACCGAATAGCCCCACCATCTGCTGCTATTATAGGTAGGTTCCTAAACTGTAAGAAAAAACCCAATGAGGGTATTTTAGCATTCAAACAAACAATACAATCAAAACTCATATCAAAGATTAAAGAATAGGTTTTTGCCTTTTCGACCATCGATACAACACAAAAAAACAAAAATAAAAAACCCTACCAAAAGGTAGGGAACAAAAAATAATACAAAATTATTCATTTATTTATTTGCTCGTGCAATTGCATCCAAAAATTCAGTTTTTGAGCGCATTCCGACAAGCGTTTCAACAATTTTACCCTTTTTGTCAATTACAAAAGTAGTTGGAACAGCATTAATACCTCCGTAAGCTCTTGCAATCGATTGAGTCTTATCAATGATGTTTAAATAACCAATGCCATTTTTATTAGCAAAATCGCCGACATTTTTTTCAGCGTTTTCAACATCCCGTTCCAAGACTATTCCAACAATCACATAATCTTTGCCATCGGATTCATTATGAATAGAAACTAAATCCGGGATTTCGCGTCGGCAAGGAGGACACCAAGTTCCCCAAAAGTTCAAAAGAACAACTTTCCCTTTTACATATTCAGAAAAACTAACTTCTTTTCCCTTCTGATTCCAAACAAAATCCACTATATTTCCAGGTTTTGCAGGGGTAACTGTCGATACAACAAAAATATTAGGAGTTTTAGCCGGAGAAGTGTTATCAGTTGTTTTATTGCCATCCTGTTGTGTTAACTCGCTAACATCAACGTAGTTTTCTTTGCCTTTTGGTAATTCCTTACTTTCGCTTTTGCAAGAAGAAAAAGACAAAATAATTAAAATTATAAGTAAATTTGTTAATGCTGTTGTAATTCTACTCATTTTTTTACCTTATATTACTCAATAATAATATAGTAACGAATTAAATTGCAAATTATTTGTTTTGAGTTTCTTCGAGAGTAACTTCCTTATCAACTTCTCGTAGCGATGGTTTAGGCGCTGGCTGTTTTCTATATTTCGTTATCGAGATGAAAAAGCCAACAACAATAAACACTACTCCCAACCAAACTAACCAGATAAAAGGCTTTATCGTAACATCAGCAACAAACATTTCCTGTCCAAAGCTCAATTGAATACTTGATTGTTCAAGGTTTTCTGCTGGCTCGAACTTAGTAAAACCTATGGCAAAATCTTTAGTAGGGACTCTTCGCCAAACGGGGCTAAACGAGTTCGTTTTCATATTCAAAATTGAATATACATTATCGTCGAACTCTTTGCCATCAATGGTATATTTTAGTAACAATCCAAACATAAAATGATCGGTATTGGTTCCAACGTGCATTGAACTCATATCGTAGGAAACAAACTCAATTGAGTCTTTCTCGGCCCAAGGAGCTTGTATTTTTTTCCCCTTTTGTAAAGTTATAGGAGTAAAAAAATCATTAAAGCTAATTGATTTAGGAGACACATAAACATCCTTCGAAACATAAGTTTTAATATCGGGTTCAAAGAATGGTTGTTCGAAGTTGTTAAATTCACTCCAATAAACTATTGGTTTCAAAATTGAATTACTGCCATTAGAGGCAATTTTAATATGATATTGATACTTTTCACGATCTGAAAGATGTTTTTCAATTTGCTCTTTCGAGACTAACTCGAATTGGTAATCAAATGCGTTTGCTTTGCCCCCTTCAATTAAATGTATTGTTCGGGTCTGCTCGAAACCGCCGGAAAGCATAGAACCAACAATCAGTATAGCTATACCGAGATGCGAAACGAACGCCCCAACCCGTAAGTTTTTCTGTCGGATTTTTCGGACGATATATTTAATATTTACGATGAGTGAAAAAAAAGACGAAAAAATGAGAAAACCAAAGGCAAAGTTTTTATTGTTAAAAATTGTAAATACAACCCCAACAACAAAGGCTATAATCAAATCCCAAATATTCGATTTGAACGCCGTTTTAATATCGGTTGTTTTCCAAGCAAAATACAGCGAAATTGCATTAAGCAACAGAATAAGAATTGCAATAGGTAGCATCCATTGGTTATAGAAGTGGGGGTCGAGGGCGATTTTCTTTAAGCCAACCCAACCTTGGAAAATTGGCAAACTTGTGCCCAAAATAATAATAACAGCAGAAACAATCAGAAGTAGAGCACCAAGAACCGTTAAAAATTCTCTTGAATTTAGTTTATACGAAGACTTAATCTTCGGCAAATTCTTTAAACGGGCAAAGAAAATAATCGCCGGGAAAACAACAAAAATCCCTTGGAATATCAACAGTAAAACATTAACAACTTTACCAGGATCGACAAAGGAATGAACGGAAGTATCACTTAAAACGCCACTTCGAGTAAGGTATGTTGCATAAAGCACCGCAATAAAACTCAAAGAAGCAAGAACAAAATTAGTTCGGACTAAACCACCATTAAGACGTTGAAGAATTAAAGTATGCACCAATGCTGTAACAAAAAGCCATGGTATTAGCGAAGAATTTTCGACTGGGTCCCAACCCCAAAATCCACCCCAACCAAGCGTCTCATACGCCCAAAAGCCTCCGAGCATAATTCCTAAACCTAAAACTCCAGCTCCAAATAATGCCCATTTTGTTGTATGCTGAATCCAAGACGAATAATCTTTCTTCAACCAACCAGAAATTGCAAATACAAATGGGACAGTCAAAAGGCTATAGCCTAAAAACAAGATAGGAGGATGGATGGCTATCCAATAGTTTTCCAAAATCGGGTTTAATCCACGCCCATCTTCGGGCATAAAATCTTTTGGGATATTTCCCCCAGGAAAAGATTCCCAAAGGTCGGCGAAAGGACTTTTGAAAATCAAAATTATCGTTATAAACAAAAGAACTAACGAATAGAAAGCTAATGGAAATCCCTCGGAAACTCGATTCTTTACAAAAAAGAATAGGAAAATTCCAATAATCGAAAGCCAGAGTGCCCAAAGCATAAAAGAACCTTCTTGCCCAGCATAGAAAGTAGAAAATTGAAGCAAGAATGGAAGTTTTTTTGAAGAATAACTCCAAACGTATGTCAACTGAAAGTTATGAGAAAAAATATTAAATAGCAAAAAGAAAGACGCGATTAAAATCGAGGTTATGCCCCCAATATATCCAAACCGCGCAAATTTTAACAACTTTTCATTTCTCGTCTTATCATAAAATAAATAAAACAAAAACGATAACAACCAACCCGCCGAGGCTAAATATATTATAATTTTTCCAAACATTATTGACTCCTTAAAACTACTATTTTATTTTATAATATCTTCGACTTCTCCTTCGTATTTCGAAGGGCATTTAGTAATAATTTGATTTGAATAAAACACAGAACCTTTTACATAACCTTGAACCACAAATTCTTTCGCAATAGAGAAATTATTTGGTTGGGGACCATTATGCACGACTTTCATCTCTTTCCCTTTTTTATCCTTCATATAGAAAGAGAACAAATTACTTTCTATTTTATAATCCGAAGGCTTCTCGCGAACCCAAGAACCAACTACTTGCACACGTTTACCAATTTCACTTGCCGTTTTGAAATCGGTATATTCGATAGAGCTTTTGTTAAATGAGAAGAGAATTACAACCAAAAAAACTACTGATAACAAACCTGCAACAATATATTTTTTCATAATAAAATCTCCAAATTGTTATTTATTATTCGATTTTGCTACTTTTTTCGATAACTTTCTCCAACCTGTCAACTTTTCTTTCTATTCTAATTAAAGCATAAGCAATCCCAATCCATACGACAATAACGACAATGAGAACAACATAAAGTTGATTGTGAACCAAAAAATTATACATTTGCCTTCCCCAATTTGTTCGATAAACATTTATACCTAATGATTATATTCAAAATCCAAAAATAAAGTAAAGTAAAAGAAGCAAACCCCAGACTAAAACCAAAAGTTTGCAAAAGATTAAGAGTGTTATCTTTGGCACTTAAAATTGGACCAGCAGTTGTATCGTTTGACGAACCTGGATGGTTTCCTTCCAACAATCTCGGCAGAACAAATACAAGGAATGGAACGGTTACGAAACTAATAATTGAGTATACAGAACTTAGCCTTGCTTTGATTTCCACATTTTCAATACTTTGGCGAAGCACAAAATAAGCAAAGTAAATCAATAATAACACAAAGATGGAAGTTTGTCGCGGATCCCAATTCCAAAATGAACCCCAATTAAACTTCGCCCAAATCATCCCAGTAACAGTTGCTAAAATTGCAAACAACGTGCCCAAATAAACCGAAGCACTTGCTTTTAAATCGTCATTAAGATTTTTAGTTTTTAGATATTTAATCCCAAAAAACATCGCAAAAAGATAAGCCACAACAGCTACCCAAGCACAAGGAACATGAAAGTTCATAATTCGAATTTGTTCTTCTAGTTGGGGCACAAGAGGAAGAACAAATAATGGATTCACAGATATAGTTTCCAAATACTGAAAAAACTTACCATTGACATCGAATTTAACTTTTGCAATGATAGTATTGGTAGGGGAAAACTCGCTGGGAACAGTTTCGGCTCTTACTCTTAGTCTTTCAATTCGTTCAGGAAACTTGGGATGGTAAATCAAAAACTCATACTCACCACTTTCATCTACCAATTTAACAGGTTTAGGAACAATCTTAAAATAAATCGGACCAGAATAATTATCGATATTTTGAGCAATATAAGTAAAAGTTCTAAAATTTCCACCAATATATGGAACAAAAGTGAAAAAAATCGTCAAAGTCATTAATGTCAATACAATATATTTCCACCAATGTGGTTTGGGTTTTTCGATTGGGCGCAGCAAGCCAACGACTAAACTTATAATTATCCCCAAACTAATAATCAGACCTTTCATACCAAAAAAATATATTACCCAAAAATTGAATAACGAATTTACAAATTTTTAGTTTATTCTAAAGTCTTTTTTAAAATTAATTGATTTAAAGGATATCCCTCAGATTTTGGAAAATATTGAATAGAATCCATAATTTTCGTAATCAAAAAAATACCAAATCCTCCTTTTTGTTTATTCTGCTTTCTTCGCATAATATCCATCATTTCAACTTCATTAGGATTGAAGCTTGTCCCTTCGTCCAAAATAGAAATTTGAAACTCTTTCTTATGGGATTTAATCTCGACAGTAAATTTTTTAGACCTATCGAAATGATATGAATGCTTCATAATATTTGTGCATGCTTCATCGGCAGCCAAAGCAATCTGGAAAGACTCGTTTTCTGAAAAACCAAAAGCTAATGCAGACTCATACACTAAATTACGCGCTTTTTCTAAACCAGAAAGTTCACCACTCAAAACAATTTTCTTAGTCTTATTTTTAATTTTATTTTTAATCATTCTTTCTCAAGATGTTATCATTGAACATTTGTATCGCCGAAGCATCCGACGGGACAATATCAAATATTAGAGGAAATCCAAGGAGTTCGAAAACCGACAACACTTTCGATTTCATTTCTGTAAGTTTAATATCTCCGTTGTTTTCGCGAATTTCCTCGACAAATGCCATAAAAACCCCTAACCCCGCACTACTAATATACTCCAAGTCCTTGAAGTTCACTATAATACGAAAAATCCCTTGCGAAATTGCCGAACTAATCTTTTCTTCCAATATTGGAGCGGTATGAGCATCTAAACTACCTGAAATCTTCAATAGACAAATGCCTGCATCAATATTTTCCTGCAAAACATTAAATTTTGAATCCATTGGACACCCTACTTTATCTTTAATGTTATTAACGTCATATCGTCTTCTGTCTCCTTTGTTTGTATTGTAACGTAATTTAAAATTTTTTCTTTTAATTCCACCGCACTTATAAATACTTCATTTTGTAAAATTTGTTTCAACTTTTCGATACCAGCCGTAATATCATTATTGCCAAGTGCCTCGGTAAGTCCGTCGGTAAATAACACAACAAATGAACCACGCTTTATCTGCAAAGTTACAGTTTCCAAAGCTTTTTTGAAATTATTTTTGTTTACCAAAGGAATCCCAATTCCCTTCGGCGATACTTGTTCAACAACTTCTTTCTCTTTTAATATTAATGGAAGATGACCAGCACGGGCAACTTCAATTACACCTTTCTTAAAATCGAAAATTAAAACAAGAATTGTCAAATGAATTCTTTTATCTATTTTATTAAACAATGAATTATTAATTTCTATTAAGAAATCCTTTGCTTCGATTATTTGTGCGGGAACAGACATAACAATCCCTTTAAGAAGTGCCATATAAAATGCAGCGCTCATTCCTTTGCCAGAAACATCTCCAATTAAAACACAGAGTTTTCCGTCGGATAACTCGACAAAGTCATAAAAATCCCCTCCCACCTCTTCGGCAGGCTGATTATAAACAGAAATTTCCAAATTCTCTAATTCTGGAATTTTGTTCGGGAGAAGCTTATTCTGTATCTCTCTGGCAATAGCTAATTCTTGATTTAATCGTTCTTTTTCGGAAAAAATTTCCAGCATTCGAAAATTTTCCATAACAGTTTTCAAATTCTCCACAAAAGCAACAAGAATGCTTAATAGCTCGTCGTCGAAGGAATATTCGTAACGATTTGCAACAACGAGAGAACCAGGCTTTTTATCATCAAAAGTAATAGGAACAACAAGAAATGAGTTTAATTGAAAATCGTAATCCCAATAATTTCCAATATATTCGCCTATTTCGCTTAAAGAATGGATTATTTGCGGGGCTTGGATATTACTGAAAAAATTTGAAATCGGTGAACCAAGATAACGGTTATTTAACACATCAATGTCTAATCCAATGGCATATTTTATCGATGTTTTACCATTTTCATACCACTCAATCCACACAGGGTTTCCTCCACTTGCGTTGCGAGAAAGCTCAACGACGATTTTCAATATCTCGTCGAGCGAATTGATATTCCGAGCAATCCGATTAAGATACGATAGCGAACTAAACTCATAAATTTTCTTGTCCAAAATTTCGGAAGTAGGTAACGAAAGAATACAAACATAAAGAACTCTAATGGAAGTTACTAAATATATTACTGCCATAAACTTACAAATACAAAAAAAATAGACCGGAGTAAAATGGAGATGTTTAACACCTATGTTTGAAACTCCTAATATCAATGAGAAAAAAAGTATAGAAATTAATGAGTAAAGAATAAGGCTCTTTTTCAAAGATTTGCTTGCTAATGTTACCCATCCCTTAACCCTAAAAAAATAAAAGCTCAAAATCACTCCAACAAAAGCAAAAGAATAGGTTATAGCAGAATATTGGCTCCAACTTTCAGATTCATTGTTGGAAAGTAGATTCAAGACAATAACAGCAGAGAAAACAAAAATTAGTATAAAGAACAACCTCAAAAAAATACGGGTTCGCTGCCAGCGAATACTATACGACCAAGCTATAAAATAATAAACCAAAAAGAACGAAACAACAACAATAATAAAATCCTGAATCCCCAAAAAGAAAGTTTGAATTAAAATTAGTTTTACAGATTTTGCAGAAAAAACACCCAGAAAAGAACCTAGCAATCTAAAAATCAAAAAAGCAAGAAGCATTTTAACAATGAGCTTAAAATCGTTGAAAAATATCCCCGAAAACTCCGAAAATGAAGTTTTTAGAATATTCCTTGCTTTCCCAAATGGCAAATAAAATAAGAGGATAAAAACAATCAACAACAATAAATCGGCGAGTCGCCATATTCCGGAATATTCGAAATCGAAAGCCGATGAAATTAAATTCAAAAAAATTAAGAATGAAAATACCGTCGAGAAAAAAATAATATATGTTGTAGAAAGTGCTTTTTCTATTACCACTCTAAACACATTTTAATTAAGCCAACATAAAATTTTTTATACAAAGTTTCCAAATTTATAATCGATTTCAATCCAAAAGTTTTATTAATTCTTTTCGATACCAATCATAAAAACTTTCTCGAATTTGGTCGCGAACGCGACGATAAACTGCTAAGATTTCGTTTTCGCTACCGCGAGCTTCTGCTGGATCTTCAAACCCAATATGAAGACGATTTTTTACACTTCCAGAAAAAACGGGACAAGCTTCCTTTGCATTATTACAAACCGTAACTACAAAATAGAAAGATTCATCCAAGAAAGTCTCTACCTTTTTCGGTGTTTGTTGTGAAATATCTAAACCAACCTCTTGCATTACTCTAATTGCATAAGGGTTAATCCTGTCGGCTGGATTTGTTCCTGCGGAATACACCTCCAATCGTGAATCGAAAGATTTTAAAAAACCTTCTGCCATTTGGCTCCGGCAAGAATTTCCTGTGCATATAATAAGAATCTTCACAATAGCGTTTATTATTTACTCAAAGCATCTTTTCCGACTTCAATGGTTTCTCTGGACTTATTTATTTTGTTGCTCTTTAAAGGTTGTTGGACCAATACTAATAGAAAAATCAAAAATAAGATTTTTCCAGCTACAAAAATCGAAGAGCATCAATTATCAATAAATTTCAATTACTCATCTCTGAGAATTTATACAAAACTTTCCCTTCTGATGTAACTTCGAGTTCGGCAACACCGCGAGCGACATAACCATCTAAAATTTGTTTTGCCTCCTCGATGGTGATTTCGAGTGCAATCGAAACTGTCGAAGGGAATAGAACCCCTTTATTCGAAATGGAAAGTTCAAGTATTTGTGTATCTAATTTACGCTGTCGTTGCAATTTTTCGTAGCGACGTATTTTCTTAATTCCTTTTATGCTATAGATAATTCCAAAGACAGAATACAACAACAGTCCAAATCCTAAAGCAACCGATTGAGGGTCCCTATACACATCCAGAAAAACAGCTAACCCGCTAAAACCAAGTATAATCGCGATTGCAATATGAACGTAATGCCCAGTGACAGAACATCCGGAAGGTAATTGATTATCATTTAATTTAGTCATATTAACTCCATTCATTTAATTAATATTTATTTAATTAATATTTAATTAATTACAAAGGTATGTTCCCGTGTTTTTTGGTTGGATTTGTATCGACCTTCGATTCTAATATTTTAAATGCATTAATAAGAACTTTTCTTGTATGCTTAGGTTCGATAATATCATCGATGTATCCATAAGATGCTGCAATATAAGGGTGTGCAAACTTTTTGTTAAACTCGTCAATAAGTTCTTCTTCGCGCTTTTCTGGGTTTTCAGCAGACTCAATTTCCCTTTTGAAAATAATCTCGACAGCCCCTTTCGGACCCATAACTGCAAGTTCGGCAGTAGGCCAAGCGAAATTAAAATCGCCACGAATATGCTTACTATTCATAACATCGTATGCGCCTCCGTATGCCTTGCGGGTGATAACGGTGATTCTCGGAACTGTAGCTTCGCAAAAAGCATAAAGCAGTTTTGCACCATTGGTGATTATTCCTCCCCATTCTTGATCTGCTCCTGGCATAAACCCTGGAACATCTTCCAAAATCAAAAGTGGAATATTGAATGCATCGCAAAAACGAACAAATCGTGCACCCTTACGCGAAGAGTTAATATCCAAAACCCCAGCAAGAACAGAAGGTTGGTTCGCAACTACACCAACAGAGACACCTCCAAGCCGAATAAAACCAACAATAATGTTTTCCGCCCAATCTTTGTGGACTTCGAGGAATTCTCCATTATCGGCAATCCTACGAATTATTTCTTTCATATCGTAAGGTTGATTAGGATTGGATGGAACAATAAAATTCAATTCTTCATCTTCTCTATCGATAGGGTCGTCATTGACAACAATGGGGGGATCGTCGGAATTATTCGAAGGAATATAGGAAAATAACTCTCTAACTAATTTGAGAGCTTCGATATCATTTTTTGAAGTGAAATGGGCAACACCGCTTTTTGTAGCATGAACTTTTGCTCCACCAAGTTCCTCTGCGGTAAAGTCTTCGTGGGTTACTGTTTTAACAACTTTTGGACCAGTAACAAACATATAAGACGTCTTTTCGACCATAATTGTAAAATCTGTTATGGCTGGGGAATAAACCGCTCCACCCGCACACGGTCCCATAATAACAGAAATTTGCGGAATTACTCCCGAAGCTAATGTGTTGCGCAAAAAAATATCCGCATAGGCACCGAGCGAAATCACCCCTTCTTGCACACGCGCTCCACCCGAATCGTTTAAGCCAATAACGGGACAACCTAACTTCATTGCCATATCCATTATTTTGCAAATTTTTTTGCCATGTTCGGCTGCAAGACTACCGCCAAGCACAGTAAAATCCTGTGAAAATACAAAGACCTTTCGCCCACCAATAGTTCCATACCCAGTAACAACACCATCACCAAAGAAAACGCTTCGTTCCAAGCCAAACTCACTTGAATGGTGGTGAACCAGCATATCAATTTCATAAAAACTCCCACTGTCCAAAAGGAGATTCATCCTTTCGCGAGCAGTAAGCTTGCCCTTTTTGTGTTGCTCTTCGACTCGTTTATGTCCCCCACCTTCGAGCGCTTTCTTTTTAAGTTGATACATTCGCTCGAGTTTCTCTTCGATTAATTGTCTGTTCTTGTCCATTTTTTTTCGATAGGAATTACAAAAATTCAATTTAGAAATTTTCAATCAATTATAAAAGATTTTGAGTAAAATATTTAGCACATCTCGGACACAATTTCTTAATTAAACTTCCATTATAGGCTGGCAACCCAAACTATTTAATAAATCCTAACTTATATTTTTCACAATAAAATTGCATTACCTCGATATTAACAAATCCTAATATCGGCAAATTATAATTTTCCATTACACTACAAAATTCTTTCCAAATTCAGTTATTTTTCTTAATTTTATTTGGTTTTTGTTATGAAAAATATGAATTGTTTTCGTAAAATTTGTTTCTTCTTTTTTATTTTGGCTTTTATCATAAGCACAACCACAGTAACTTACACTGCGAATACGCTATACAATATTCAAATTAATCCACTAAATCGGCTTATTCTATTTTTCGACGAAATTCCAAAGAACATAACTTCTCAATTAAATAATACAAAAACTCAAATTGTAATAACCTTGAAAGACGTTGTTTCGCGGGCTAAACCAGATAGTCTTGTAGGAGAAGGAATAATAAGTAAAGTATCAATTCGTAAGATTCAAACTAACTTGGAGTTGTCGATTTCCCTAAAATCTCAACGCGGCTACACAATTTCCCCACTTGAGTATTCACGTGCCTTAATGGTCGAAGTATTCGATTGGAATGCACTATCTGTAGCCAACGACAATTATCGAATGGGACAGCTTGCATTAGCCGAGAATCTTTCCTCCGCTCGCGCATACTTCGAAAAGGCATTTAACGAAAACATTGCCAACGCAGGTTATTTTCTCGGTGTTTTATTTCTCAAAGCGAACAAAATTCAAAAAGCCCGGGAAATACTTTCAAAGGCACAAACCCTGGGAACAGACATTGCAGACAACTTTGCTGCTTTAGCACAAGTTTATCATATTATGGGGGATAATAACAAATTTCAGGAATTTCGAAAAAAGTTCATAAACAATACATTTTCTTTAAGTTATTCCCCTATCGGAATTGATACTACCTTGGCTGATTCAATTTTTAAAGAGGTTAACGATTTCTTTGCTTTCGACGATACCCAAAGCAAGGACACTTCTACAATTTCACAAGAGAAATCCCCCACAGAAGAAAAACAAAATAACAGCACATTAAACAATAACAAACAAAAAGTTGCCAGTTCAATATCTTTGTTCGAAAAGATATTGATATTTTTGGTAGCTACTGTTCTTCTTATGAGTGTTATGCTCGCAACTCTGTATTTAAAATGGAAAAGACAAAGAGCTAATCAATTAAAAGAGAAGTTTTCATCTGAATTTCAAAATGAACAACAAAAAATCCGAGATATAGCAACTTTTGCAACCAAGATGTATCAGAATGCAGAAGCGACTAAAGCCGAAACAACGCAGCAAAATGTTGACTCGCCAAACCAGATTAACCAACATATTAAACAATTAGCCGAAGAAATACTTGCTTCGAAGCAAAAAATAGAAATCAAGGAAAAAGATCAAGTTTCTATTCAAGCACAACCTTCATCGAAGCAAAAAATCTCGCCTCGGGTCGAGCTAGCAATGCAGATTCAACGAGAACAAGAAGAATTAATAAAGAGAAAGTTGCAGCAATTGGAAACCTCGCAGTTAGAAGCATCCACCGAAAGATTATTGGAAATTTCGAAGAAATACGGACTTAGTATAAGTTCGCTTTATGCAAAAAAAAATATCGAGGCTATTGCCAAAGATAAGAGTATCATCGAAAAATTGCGTTCAAAGTTTAGTTCAAAGAAACAGTAATAAAATATTTATTATTTTCTTTTGTCGTTAAATTTTAATGTTTAATATTTCAAAATATGTTTTATAGAGTAAATTTTGCCAAAATTATAATAATGTTCATACTATTTTTCCATTTGGCTAATAGTAATCAAAAATTGCTTGGCGAGGATAATTATTTTTTTGAATGGAACCCATATAGGACACCGTATTTGATTGTCGATACTTGTCATTCATATTTAGATTACCTTTTCACTATAGGAGGAATTCGGGCTGGCATAAAATTTGCACAAATAGAAACGAAGCAAAAAAATGGGAAGAAAATTACAACAAGAAAAAATGACCCAAAAATTAATAGCGACACCACAAATAAATCAAACAAAATACTTTCTATACGTGAATCCGAGCGAGGCGATAAAATCTACATTTACATTCAGGTCGAAAATCCCGACCAGGAAATCAAACTTATGGTTTATAATTTATTAGGGAAAAAAGTGTTGGATATCTACGAAGGAAAACCAAAGGACACAAGTCAACCCTATGAACTCAATATATCTGAACTTCCAAAAGGTATTTTCCTTCTTGTAGTAATTGGCGAAAATTTCCGTTTACGAGAAAAAATTGTAATTACACATTAGGTGCAAATGGAATTCAATCGAAACTTGTTTACCGTAGTTTTTGTTTTTGTATCTTCTGTTGTGTTTCAAACAGATTTTGCTTTAGCACAAAAAAGTGGCGGCGGATTCCCTGCTTCTTTTTTACTTCGCGAAACCGGTGCCCGACCAATTGCGCTTGCAGGTAGTTATACTGCTATTTCGAACGACCCATACACAATTTTTTACAACCCCGCAGGGCTTTCTTTTTGTGCTCCAGTCCCGATGCTTATCGCAAACCTTTCTCTTTTAGACAAGAACAGAACCCAAGCCACAGTATCCTACGCACAATCTATTGAAAAATTTGGAATAGGTATTGCTTTAAACTCCTATACGACTGGAAATATTATTGCTCGAAATTTGCAGGGGATTCAAATTGGTAATTATACGGACTTTTCCTTCAATTTTTCCGCTGGTGCTTCATTTTCGACAGATTTTGCAAGCTTTGGAGGAACAGTTAAATACATTAACAATTCTTTGCAAGGTTCTGGAATTTCAGCAAATGGCTTTTCGTTCGATTTTGGCTCTAAATTCAATATTATGAATATGTTTTCCTTCGGTTTGGTAGTTCAAAATATCGCTGGAAATATGAAATATAATACTCGCTCGGAATCAGGTTCAATTCCCTTCACAATAAGATCGGGTGTTGCAATGGAATTTCCTCTCTCGGAACCAACAACTTTTACTTTTCGCAATCAACTTGGTGAATTGGACTCTATTGTTCAACCATCACCTCAATACATTCTAATTTCATTCGAAGGAAACTTCACACAATATGAAAAATACCCAACATTTATTGTTGCAGCCGAGGTTGCCCCGCACGAAGTAATTGCGTTTCGAGGTGGGATTGCCATAATTGGAGAATACTTCGGAGATTTAAAATTATTTCCGATGAGTGTTTGGGGAGGCGGAATTTCAATACGCCCCAATATTGAACCTTTCCCAAATTTATTTAGTATCGACTTTTCAGTTGGAAATGATTATATTGCAAATAACAATATTTTTTACTCTCTAGCTATTACTTTCCAATTTTGAGCTTGTGAATCTTCGTGCAATTTTGCGCATTTGCTTAATATTGGTAGCAATATTACCTTGAAATATTCCGGAGCCAGAGACTATCATATCTGCGCCGGCATCAATTACCTTCGCTACGTTATCGATTTTTATTCCTCCATCTGCCTCAATCAATATTTCTTCCCGCGCATAATCATTGAGGAGACTACGTAAAAGCCTGCAACGTGTATAGAACGAATTGATTAATTCTTGGCCTTCGAAGCCAGGGTTAACAGACATAAGAAGTATGAAATCACAATAATCAAGATTTTCAGTAGCATACTCGAGGGGTGTTCCAGGATTTAATGCAATTCCACTTTTAATTCCAAAGCTACGGATAAGTGCCAATGTCCGATTAATGTGTGGAGTAGCCTCGACATGAAACGAGATATAATCGACGCCTGCAGCGGCAAACTGTGGAATATATTTCTCCGGCTCAGAAATCATCAAATGGCAAACCAAAGGAAGTTTTGTCGTCTTGCGAATCGCTTTTACAACGAATGGTCCAATTGTTATGTTTGGAACAAAATGTCCATCCATTATGTCAAGATGTAGCATATTGGCGCCGCCTCGTTCGCATTCCATTATTTGTTTATCCAGATTAGTAAAATCTGCACTTAGAAGAGAAGGTTCAATGTAGATTTTTCTCATAACTCAACTAATTTATGATAAATTTCTTGAACTTTATTAAGAGAATCCTGCATACTATTCAGTTTTTCTCGCTCCCGTTCGATAATCTCACTTGCCGCTTTGGAAAGGAAATTTGAATTTTCGAGTTTGCTTTGAATACTTAAAATATTTTTACTCAATCGTTCAATTTCTTTTCGAAGCCGCGCTTGCTCCCGTTCGATATTAATTTCTGAACCTAAATGAATATTGATTTGAACTTCACGAACAACACTACTAATAGTTTTAGTAAAATTCCCTGGCTTCGAAACCACATCAACTTTTTTACATTTTGCTAAAAAAGCAATTGTTGCTTTTAAATTGTTTATCAAATCTAACAAATTACTCTTTTCGATGGAAAGGGTTACATCGAGTTGTTTTTGTGGCTCTATTCCAATTTCGTTCCGAAGTCGACGAATTTCTTCAACAATAAGTTGATAAATTTCAAAATTACTTTCGAGTTCAACATCTATAAAATCTTCGTTTATTTCAGGATTAAGTTCAAGGCTTATGCTTTCGTCTTCGCTTTTATTAGTTAATAAATGCCAGAGTTCTTCGGAAATAAAAGGCATTATTGGATGAATAAGTTTTAAAACACTTTCGAACGTTTGAAGTGCAAAGCTCATTAACGCTTGTTTAAAATACGGGTCGAAACCTTCGGCTAATTCAACTTTGAGGATTTCGATATACCAATCACAAAAATCTCGCCAGATAAAATCATATAGTATTTTCGAATAGTCATTAATCTTGAAATTTTCGAGCGAACTATTCACTTTCTTAATAGTTGAATGCAAACGCGAACGTATCCATTTGTCTGAGTATGAGTATTCTTGTTCGCGAAGCACTCGATTATTATAAACGATTGGATATTCATTCCCGAAGACCATATCACGTTTTAAAAGTAAGAATCGTGCAGCGTTCCAAATTTTATTTGCAAAGTTTCTTCCAATTTCCATCGAAGGAATATCCTGCGTTTTAAAATCTATATCCATACGCACATCTTGTCCTAATGGAGCAAGATATATCATAGTAAACCTTGTAGCGTCGGCTCCATATTTTTCAATTATTTGAAGCGGATCGGGAGAATTACCCAAAGACTTCGAAAGCTTTCGTCCAAGTCCATCGCGAATTGTACTTGTAAAATAAACATTTTTAAATGGAATTTCATTTTTGAATTTCATCGTTGCCATTATCATTCTAGCAACCCAAAAGAAAATAATATCGGGAGCAGTAACAAGCAAATCGGTTGGTAAAAATTTTTGCAAATCTTGGGTCGTTTCAGATTTTCCATCATAAAGCCATTTCATTGTTGTTAATGGCCAAAGCCAAGACGAAAACCAAGTATCGAGAACATCCGGGTCTTGAGTCAGCAATACTTCCGAAGATAATTTTAACCGTTTTCGAGCTTCATCTTCACTTCTTGCAGCTGTAAAGCGTCCATCGGGCGTATAATATACAGGAATTCGATGTCCCCACCATAACTGTCGCGAAATACACCAATCACGAACATTTTCCAACCAATGCTGGTATGTTTTTCCCCAATGTTCAGGGTAAAACTTAATTCGTCCGTCGAGCACAGGAGGAAGTGCAATTTCGGCTAATGGTTTCATTCGAACAAACCACTGATCCGACAAGTAAGGTTCTACAGGTTCGCCGCCACGTTGAGAAAAACCAACGTTATGGGTATAACTTTCGATTTTTTCTATAAGGTGGCTATTTTTAAGTTGCTCGATTATTCTTGCCCGAGCTTCGAACCTTTCCACACCATTATATTGACCAGCAACTTCATTAAGGGTCCCATCGGGATTAATGGAGTTTATAATTGGTAGATTATGCCGCTCACCAACTTCGAAATCATACGGATCGTGCGCCGGCGTTATTTTAACACACCCTGTCCCAAATGTTGGGTCAGCATATTCGTCGGAAATAACAGGAACAACTCGACCTACTAATGGGACACGAACGAATTTACCAATATATCTTTTGTATCGTTCATCTTTCGGATTAACTGCCACAGCTACATCACCAAAAATCGTTTCCGGGCGAACAGTTGCAACCGAAAGATATTCATTAGAATCGACAAAATAATATTTTAACGTGAATAAATGCTCTTTTATCTCTTTGAACTCTACTTCTTCGTCAGAAAGGGCTGTTTGTGAAAGTGGAGACCAGTTAATAATTCTCTTACCACGATAAATCAATCCCTCGTCGAATAGTCGAACAAAAACTTCTCGCACAGCATTCGATGCCGATTCATCCATAGTAAAAAGCGTTCGACTCCAATCGCTGGAAATTCCAAGTTTCCTAAGTTGCCGAAGTATGATTCCTCCGTATTCTTCTTTCCATTTCCATACTCTTTCGAGAAATTTTTCCCTTCCTAAATCGTAACGAGTCAAACCCTCCTTTGCTAATTCCTTCTCGAGTCGAGCTTGGGTTGCAATTCCAGCATGGTCTGTCCCCGGAAACCAACAAGTTTCGTAGCCTTGCATTCTTTTCCAGCGGATAAAAACGTCTTGAATTGTAATATTCAAGACATGCCCAAAATGAAGAATACCTGTTACATTCGGAGGAGGCATTAAAATGCTGTAAGCAGGTTTTGGAGATTCAGCAGAAGCCTCGTAAATTCTATTCTTTTGCCAAACGTTATACCATTTTTCTTCACAACTTTTCGGAATATATGCCTTCGGGTAACTATCCGTCATAAATAGAGCCTAAATAAAACAAAATTACAAACATACAAAAATCATACTTGTTAGCAAAATTGTTCGGTGCCAAACGTATCCTACACAAACTTAGAATAATCTGTTTAATTATTATTGTTTTTCTTTAAAGAAACAACAAAAATATCCTTCCAAAATTTTCCTGTAAGAAAAATTCTATTATTTACTGAATCGAAAGCAATCCCATTGAGGACATCAACATTCTCTCCGTTCGTAACAAACTTTCGTAGTGGAGAAATATCAATCCAATAGTTTACTCGCCCTGTTTCTTTATCGATTGAAGCAATTAAATCTTTCATCCAGATATTTGCCCAAATTTCATCGTCAATTAACTCCAATTCATTCAAATTTGAAATCGGGGTATCTTTATCGAAAACAAGGAGAGTCGATTGAACTTTGAAATCCTCTGGCTCGATAATTTTCAATGCGTTAGTGCCATCACTTTGAACGAGTAATTGGTCATTATAATTTGTTAATCCCCAACCCTCACCATAATATTCGAACTCTTTTAAAAGTTCAAAGTTGTCGAGGCTAAAAACAAAGCAAGTATTGTTTTGCCAACTCAACATATAGATTTGTTTTTTATAAAGAGCAATACCTTCGGCAAAATATTCATCATTAATCTTTTTTAAGCGAACTACTTTGCCAGTATTTGGATCGATTTTCCGCAAACTTGAACTACCATATTGCCCTGTGCTTTCATATAGATACCCACCATAATAAAACAGACCTTGCGTAAAAGACGTAGAATCATGAGGAATTGTCGTTACAACGGAAATAGAATAAACAGGAGTTAAACTTGCGGCATCTTTCACATTAGTAGTTTGCAAGGTGTCGCCTTTGCTTCCGAAAAGATGAGTTTCTGGCTGTTTTTGGGAGCAACCTAAAAGAAATAATAAAAGACACAAATAAATCATAGTTGAAAAATTATTATCGAAAAGTTCAAAGTTAACCAAAGAATTAATAATTTTACGCGATTATTTTTTTCAAAAATTTAGGTGGAATATGAAAAAACTTTTTCTAATCGCGGCTACATTGTTGTGCTTGTTGGTTTTGCTAAGTTGTCGCACACCTTATTCGAAAGAAATTATTATTTCGGAAAATGCCCCAAAACCAATTGGGCCCTACAGCCAAGCAGTTTCTTTTGACAACTTAATCTTTGTTTCTGGACAAATTGGAATCGACACGAAAACCAACAATCTTGTCTCGGGAGGGATAGAGCAAGAATTTCGCCAAATTATGGAAAATATAAAACAAATTCTCGAGGCTGGAAATTCCGATCTCAAGAAAATACTGAAAGTTACAATTTATTTGACTGACATTCAACATTTCTCTCAAATTAATGCAATTTATTCGGAGTACTTTAACGACAATTTCCCCGCGCGGGAAACTGTCGAGGTTTCCAAACTACCACGAGAGGCACAAATTGAAATTTCAGTTATTGCTTTTCGACAGAAAGGGCTACGAAAGTAATACTACATTCTTTCTGGCGAAGATATACCGAGAATTCGTAAGCCATTTTGCAAGACAATTTGTGTAACTTTAGCTAGTTTGAATCTCGAAGAAAGCAATGGTTCATCGGTTCCAATAATTCTACAATCGTGGTAAAAGGAATGGAATGCTGTTGCAACATCTTTTAAATATTCGGCAAGAATCTGTGGTTCAAACTTATCGGCAGCAAGCAATACAATATCAGGGAACTCACGCAAAACTCTAATTAAATCGATTTCTTGTGGCAAAATTAAAGAAGAGCAATCGCTATCTATTTTAAACTCGATTCCGCGTTCACGTGCAGTATCAAAAATCGAGCAAATTCTTGCATAAGCATATTGTAGATAAAAAACAGGATTTTTTTCACTTTGCTCCCGTGCAAGATTTAAATCGAATTCTAAATGCGTAGAAATACTTCGCATTAAAAAAAAGAATCGAACAACATCGGGACCAACCTCTTCAATAAGTTCATCGAGTGTGTAACTTCGACCGCTCCTTTTCGACATTTTCACTTGAACACCATTTTCAGTTAGCGTTACGAACTGGTGTAATACCACACGAACCTTAGAAGGATCGAACCCTAACGCACGAACCCCGGCAAGAACATCGGGAACAGTTGCCAGATGGTCCGCACCTAATATATCAACTATTATATCGTATCCGCGAAGGAATTTATCACGATGATAGGCAATATCGGGCAAACGGTATGTTGGCTCTCCTGTCGACTTGATAACAACACGGTCCTCGGCTAAACCGAGTTTTGTTAATGCAAACCACAGAGCGCCATCTTTTTCGTAAATCAGACTCTTCGATTTTAATTCAGCGATAATTTCATCAATCTTTTTACTTGTGTAAAGGCTATCTTCATTAAAAAAGATGTCCAAATGAATATTTAACAAAGCAAGTGTTTTTTTGATTTTATCGAAACACCATTCTTCCGCAAATCTGGAGCAGATTTTGATATTTTCTTCTGTTTCGTCGATAAGAGAGTTTGCATACTTTTGTTTCAATTCGCTTGCAATTTCTTTAATATAATCGCCGTGGTATCCATCCTCGGGAAAAGGGAAATCTTGGTCCCCAATACTTTGACGATAACGAGCAAACACCGAGCGACCCAAATTTTGCATTTGCCTTCCAGCATTGTTAAAATAGTATTCACGCGTTACTTCGTAGCCCAGCCATTCGTATAAATTGGCAATACTATCCCCAATGCAGGCATTTCTACCATGTCCTAAGTGTAACAAACCGGTCGGATTTGCACTTACATACTCAACGTTTACCTTTTTCCCCTGCCCAATAGGTAGTTTTCCGTAATCTTTCCCAATTCTAAATAAATTTTCGAGCTCATCGGTATAGAAACGATTAGATAATTTTATATTAATAAAACCTGGACCATCGATATTCAGGTTTTCAATGTAAGTCGACTCGATATCAAGATTATTTAGAACCATATCGGCTATTTCTCGAGGGCTTTTTTTAAGCACCTTCGAAATAAGAAAAGCAATGTTTGTAGCAAAATCGCCGAACTCAGGATTTTTGGGCTTTTCGAATCGCAACTTCTCAACATAATCTTTCAACCCGAGATCTTCCAGCGTAATTTTAAACGCATTAAATAAAAATTGTGGAATCATTATACCTTAAAAATAAATTAAACAGAATAGCTTTGGGAAAATAATTTGCTTTTATTTTTTACAGGAGTTAACCTTCCATTGCTTGCAAGCCTATAGAACGAACCATCTTTCCACAAACGTTCAAGGTTATAGAATTTTCTCGCCTCGTAGTATAGAATGTGCACCACTACATCAAAAAAATCCAGAAGAACCCATTGTTTAGAACCAAGTCCCTCGGCTCGCGGTTTAACAATATTATTTTGCTTGCACCCCTCATTAATAGCATCGACAATTGCTCGCATTTGGACGTCTGAATCACAAGAACAAAGAACGAAGAATTCTGCGGGAGCCACTTCCACTTCAATTAAATCAATTATCAGAACATCTTTTGCAACCTTCTCGGTAGCAATTTGAGCACACAATTTGGCTAAATTTTTAGAATCTTTCAACTTTTTCGATTTCAATAATCCTCCTATTATTTTTCAAAAAATAGAAATGAATTCATTTCCGAAAAGGTTTTAACAATTTATAATCCTCGCCAAGAATAAGAATGCAATCTATATCGGATGAATCGAGCGACGAGACTTTGCTAACCAAAGACTCATTTATATGAATAATTTTGGCAAGTAAGCGGCCTTGTTCTATTCGATTGCCCTTTGTTAAAATACGTGAATCCCTGTAACTCGAAGAATCATTCCCAATGTTTACACCTTTAAATTCGAACGTGTTAAGAAATAATTTCATTTCTTTCGCTATTCCCGGTGCTTTTGTCGAATTAAGCACCAAAATCTTCATCTCTGGATTAATCTTTAAAATTTCCTCCTTTCGGTTATTTGTTCCCTCTTCGCCACTGTCACTATATATATTTTTAAAATAAAATGAAACTGCAAACAGAATCAACAGAACACTAATCGAAACAATTGCCAAAATGAAAAAAATATTTGTTAATTTGTGCCACATAAAAATCCAAAAATAAGAGTAAAAGTTTTTGTAAACAAACAGTATTTAGAGAAATGGGGATACGTTCTATAAAGGCTAAAATTTTAAACCCAAAACCCGATGGAACTATTTCTTTCATCCGAAACGGTGTAATCAGATTCGATACAAAGAGTGGAAAAATTCATTCTATTGAACAAGCAAAATCACAATTTGAGGATGGAAATGACAATCGGCACAAAAAATACTTTTTGCTTCCTGGATTAATAGACCTTCATAGCCACATTCCACAACTACCCGGAATTGCAAAAAATGCAAACGAATTAATACCATGGTTAAAAAATCATATATTCCCGCTCGAAACTAAGTTCAGTGACTATTCTTATGCTCAACATATTGCGCAACTTTTCTTCACCGAAGCATTACACTTTGGAACAACCTGTATTGTTGCTTATTCTTCTGTTCATAAGGATGCCACTGATATATCTTTCGAAGTAGCAAAAACTATAGGAATTCGTGCATTCATTGGCAAAGCTATGATGGATCGCGATATGAACAAATACCCATTACCATTGCCAAATTGGAAAGAAAACATTAAAGATTCACTTGAAATAGCAAAAAAATGGCACGGAACGGACAACGGACGGCTTAATTTTATACTTTCGCCTCGTTTCGCAGGGTCTTGTTCTATGAAACTCCTCGAAAAAACCGCCGAAGTTTCCAAAGCCGAAAATCTATTTATCCAAACACATTTATCCGAAAACCGTAGCGAAATCAATTACATCAAATCACTATTCCCAAATTGTTCTACAAATACACATATTTTCAAAAAAAGCAAACTATTAAGTGACAGAACTTTATTAGCCCACTGCTTATACCTTTCACAAGTTGAACTGCATATTATAGAAGAAGCCAATTCTAAAATAGTTCATTGCCCGACTTCAAATATATTTTTGCAAAGTGGTTTCCTTCCTATTAGGAGGTATCAATCGCATAACATCGAAATTGGTTTAGGAACCGATGTTGCCGGGGGTTATTCTCTTTCAATGTTTAACGAGATGAAAAATGCAATAGAAACATCCAAAATTGTTAATGTTGATACTACAAATTTAAAGAAGCCTATCCTCGCAGCCAGCGAAGCTTTTTGGATTTCAACATTAGGCAACGCAAGAATATTGAAAATAGACAATGAAATTGGCAGCTTAGAAGTTGGAAAAGATGCAGATTTTATTTTGATTAAACCGAATAAAAAATTTCAATTTTATTACCGAACAGATGATATCGAAGCAATATTGCTTAATTTACTTTACCTTCCCCATACTTATTCAATTGAAAAAGTTTTTATTAGGGGCAAGGAAATTTCTGATATACCAAAAATAGAGACTACAAAACCATCGAGCCATTTGCAAAAGGGCTAACAACAACCAGTCGTCCTTACTTACATAATAATGGATTATGGTTTTTGTCCACGAAAGTATATAGAACGAATTTCATTATATCGACTCCAAATCAACAAGGGTTGTAGTTTTTTGCTCAAAACCAACATCATTCAAAATGACTTATTATTTTGGGAAATTGTTCACTGCATTATCTAAGATAAAAAAGCCCGGTATCGAACCGGGCATAAAACAGACACTGAAAATCTGGCTCGTATTAGAATTCGTCGTAGCCTCCGCCACGTGGTAATGGTGGAGTTTCTTTTTTCTCCGGCTTTTCAACGATTGTGCATTCCGTTGTAAGCAAAAGTCCCGCAACAGAAGCAGCATTTTCCAAAGCAACACGAGCAACTTTCGTTGGGTCAATCACACCAGCATCGAATAAGTCTTCGAATTGTTCAGTTTGGGCATTAAAACCAAAGTTTCCATTTCCTTCTTTGATTTTATTTATAATAACGGAGGGTTCCAGCCCTGTGTTGGCGACAATTTGTCGAGCAGGTTCTTCCAGTGCACGGCGAACAATTTCAATTCCAACTTTCTGGTCTTCATTTGCTGCATTCAATTTATCCAACAAATGCATACAACGCAAGTAGGCAACACCGCCACCCGGAACGATACCTTCTTCGACAGCTGCGCGAGTTGCGTGCAAAGCATCTTCGACACGAGCCTTCTTTTCCTTCATCTCTACTTCGGTAGCTGCACCGATTTTAAGAACAGCAACACCACCACTTAATTTAGCAAGTCGCTCTTGGAGTTTTTCCTTGTCGTATTCACTAGTTGTTTTTTCGATTTGAATCTTTATTTCATTAATTCTTTTCTTAATTTCTTCTGGTTTCCCGCTACCTTCGACAATGGTAGTGTTGTCTTTATCGATTACGACTTTTTTTGCTGTTCCAAGGTAAGAAAGCGTGGCATTTTCAAGTTTGAATCCTTTTTCTTCGCTGATTACTGTCCCATCGGTAAGTATAGCTATATCGTCGAGCATAGCCTTTCGTCGGTCGCCGAAACCAGGAGCCTTAACAGCACAAACTCGCAAAGTTCCGCGCAATTTGTTTACAACAAGAGTTGCAAGGGCTTCGCCTTCAACATCTTCGGCAATAATCAAAAGTGAACGACCCGACTGCGAAATTTTCTCCAAAATTGGGAGTATATCCTTAACGGCTGAAATCTTTTTATCATGGATTAAAATATATGGATTTTCGAGAACCGCTTCCATTGTTTCGGCATCAGTAACAAAGTATGGAGAAAGATAACCACGATCGAATTGCATACCTTCGACAACTTCCATCGAGGTTTCTGTTCCTTTTGCTTCTTCGACTGTTATTACTCCATCTTTGCCAACTTTTTCCATAGCTTCGGCAATCAATTCACCAATTGTATGGTCGTTATTTGCAGAAATTGCTCCAACATTTGCAATGTCTTTTCTGCCTTCGATATCTTTACTAATGTCTTTCAATCCTTTAGTGATTGATTCCACTGCAAGGTCAATCCCACGTTTCAAATCCATTGGATTGGCACCAGCAGTAACATTTTTTAAACCCTCTACGAATATCGACTGTGCTAAAACTGTCGCAGTAGTTGTTCCATCGCCAGCAATATCGCTTGTTTTCGAAGCAACTTCGCGAACCATATTAGCACCCATATTCTCAATTGGGTCCTCGAGTTCGATTTCTTTTGCAACAGTAACGCCGTCTTTCGTAACTGTTGGGGCACCAAACTTCTTGTCAATGATTACATTTCGTCCTTTTGGTCCCAGAGTTACTTTCACTGCATTTGCTAATTGGTCAACGCCTCGCTTTAAAGCATTTCGTGCTTCAAAATCATAAGTTATAATTTTTGCTCCCATAAATCACCTATTCAAATTTGTTCAACATAATTAAATTAATTATTTAATAATTGCGAAAATGTCGCTTTCGCGCATAATTAGAAAGTCCTCGCCGTGGATTGTAACTTCCGTTCCAGAATACTTACCGTAGAGAACCTTGTCCCCGACTTTGACTTGCAAGGGAATAGTTTTGCCATCTTCGGTTATCTTTCCAGTTCCAACGGCAACGATTTCGCCTTGCATTGGTTTTTCTTTGGCGGTGTCGGGAATAATAATACCGCCTTTAGTTACTTCTTCTGGTTCTGCGGGTTTCACGACAACTCTGTCGTGCAATGGTGCTAAATTCATATAACCTCCAAATTAGTTAAACATTTTTACATTTATTGTTAGCACTCGTTGATGTTGAGTGCTAACAATAAAACGAGGAATGATTTTGCTTATTGTATTTTCGCAGAAAAAAATTTATGAAGAAAATTTTTCTTTGAGTTTTTCGGCAACTACGGGAGGAACGAAATCACTAACGTCGGCACCATAACGCGAAAGTTCTCGTATAATCGAAGAATTTAAGTATGTATATTTTTCGTTAGGCATTAAAAAAATAGTCGTAACTTCGGGACAAAGCTTTCTATTCATCAATCCAATCTGAAATTCATAATCGAAATCGGAAACTGCCCGAATCCCACGAATAATGGCTGTCGCACCAACTTCCTTAGCAAAATCAACCGTTAATTTATCGGTAATTTCTACTTTTACATTTAATAAATGTTTTACTGCATCACGAACCAAATCCAAACGTTCCAATTCGGTAAACAAAGCTTGTTTCCTTGGATTCTTCGCTATCACCACAACTACTGAATCGAAAATACTGCTTGCCCGTTCAATGACATCAATATGGCCATTTGTTATTGGGTCGAAAGTCCCTGGATAAATAGCAACAAGACTCAATTACTTTCTCCAACAAATGTATAGCCTATATTTTCAATAGCACTTTTGACTTTATCTACTTCAAAAGTTCCCTCGACCAAAGCAGAATTTTCCACAAGACTAACCTCAACTTTTTCGACGCCCTGGACAGACTTAATTGCACGTTGAACGTTCATCACACAATGACTACAGGTCATTCCACCAATTTTGAACTTCTTAATACCATTTGCTTGCACAACTTTCTCCTTCATAAATCTCTGTTTATTCTTTCTATAAAATGAAGCTAAAAGCAAAAATAAGAAAAACAAACTTAAAGTATATTCTAAAATTGTAAATTCGCTTCCATGTTGATGAAAATGTTTCATTGTAAGATGTGGATTTGCACCCAACAAGTCGAAAATCCAATTTAAAATATATCCAAATGCTATCGAAAAGACAACCACCGAAAGAATATAAATGCCCAATGTTCTTTTCCCTATCGTTTTGGAAAGTATGGCAAGAGAAGCAGCATTGCTAACTGGTCCGGCTACCAAAAACACATATGCCACTGCTGGGGATAATCCTTTCATCATTAAGCTAATTGCAATTGGAATCGACGACGTTGCACAAACATACATTGGCATCGCAAAAATCATTATCGTAATCATTGCTAACAAATCGTTACCAAGAAATGTTCCTGCGAAAAAATCATCGGGAACAAAAAAAGAAATTAATGCCGCAACAACCAAGCCAAAAACAAATTGAATGGATATGTCGTCGATAAATTCTACAAAAGCATATCGCAGAGAACTTCGTATCTTCCCTTTGAATTTGTCGGTAGGTTCGATTTCTTCGAAAGTAAAATTACTCACATTATTTGTCTTTTGTTGCTCTTTACCAAATAATATAGTAGCAATCCCTCCTACTATCCCCATTAAAAAGGCGGCAATTGGGCGGAAAACCGCAAAAATCGGGCCCATCATTCCATAAGTCGCAACAATGCTGTCGACACCGGTTTGAGGTGTTGAAATTAAAAAAGATACTACCGCTGACCTCGATGCACCGCTTTTAGAAAGAAATACACTCGTGGGAATTACACCGCAAGAGCATAGCGGGAGTGGAATGCCTAACAATGCAGATTTAACAACCGAACGTATAGAATTTGAACCAGTGTGTTTGGCCACAAAACCCTTGGAAATGAACAGGTTGAAAACTGCAACGAAGAAAATACCCAAAAGTATATATGGCGACATTTGGATAAAAATAACTATAAACTCTTTTAGCAGATCTATTATCATTTTAAAATTATATCAGAACAAAATTTAGGTACGATTAAAACATGCGATTGTTTTAAATGCTTTTCAATCAGATACCAACCAATAAGCAAGAAAAAATAATATTTTAAATCCATTGCAGAGTATCTCTACGACTTATTTAAAAATTATACTGTTACCTTTTCGAAAAATTTGGATAACTTTGTATTTATTTCGAACCAAATA
This sequence comes from Ignavibacteria bacterium, assembly GCA_037445895.1. Taxonomy (GTDB): domain Bacteria; phylum Bacteroidota; class Ignavibacteria; order Kapaibacteriales; family UBA2268; genus JBBIJO01. The sequence goes on from JBBIJO010000001.1 coordinate 242,339, forward strand.
TGGAAATTTTCGACGAAATTGTTAATTATTTAAATTATCTGAATGAAAATTACGGAGGTCTCTTATACTCTGAGCTATTCGACACCGCTCAACCAAACTCCTCGACAGTCGACACAAAAAACGAAAAACTAATTTTCAACAATATGAATGATATTTTTGCAATTGAAGAAGAATGGGGCAAATCTCGAACTTTGAAAGAATTAGAGCAAAAAATCAATACTTGCTTGAAGTGTCCATTGGGAAAAACCCGAACGAAATTTGTCTTTGGAGTTGGAAATCCCAATGCAGAACTAATGTTTGTTGGCGAGGCTCCTGGAGCAGACGAAGACATCCAAGGAATACCTTTCGTCGGTAGAGCAGGGCAACTTTTAACTAAAACATTGGCTTCGCTCAACATCAGGCGAAGCGAAGTTTATATTTGTAATATATTGAAATGCAGACCTCCTAATAATCGGAAACCTTTTGCCGCCGAAATGGACAAATGCAAGCCATATCTTTTGAAGCAAATCGAATTAGTTGCACCGAAACTTATTGTTGCACTTGGAGCAACGGCAGTCGAAGGATTATTCAATACAACAGCAAGAATGGCTGCACTTCGTGGCAAAGTATTAAAATTTCAAGATAGACCTGTTGTTATAACCTATCACCCAGCTGCCCTACTTCGGAATCCGGGGCTGGAGAACTATTTTCGCTCTGATTTACAATTCGCATTAGAGATTCTTAATCGTTTAACTAATAAAGGTGAATGAATGAAGATTGCAGTAATTTTCGGTGGGATTTCAACTGAACGCGACATTTCAATTAAAAGCGGACGTGCTGTTTTTAATGGGTTAGTTGAATTAGGACACGAAGTAATTGGAGTCGATCCGGCATTGGGTTCAGAAGGTTTCATTCGTAGCATTGCAGAATTCGATAAAATTCCGAAATTAGAATCACTACAGCTAAATGGACTATATCCGAAACAATACCTTGCCGCGATAACCCATCCAATTTTCGACGAGATTGAATTCGCTTTTATCGTACTTCATGGGAAGTATGGCGAAGACGGCACAATCCAATCCCTTTTCGAACTTCGAGGAATTCCATATAGTGGAAGCGATATTAAAGCAAGCTCAATAGCAATGGATAAAAATACTTCGAAAATTATGTTTTCATCTGTTGGAATTAGTACTCCACGTTGGACTGTATTAAAACCCACTGACGTTGGCAACTACGAAATTTACGAGGAATTACGGTTAGATTTAGGGAAAGAAATCGTTATTAAACCAAACGACCAAGGTTCAACGGTAGGTATAACAATTGTTCACGACGGCAACTTAGACGAAATTCATAAAGGCTGTGAGTCTGCTTCCAAATTATCAAATTTAATTTTGATTGAGCAATACATATCGGGAAAAGAAATTACCGTTGGTATTCTGGGAACTGAGCCTTTGCCGGTTATCGAAATAGTCCCCGCAAGTGGGTTTTATGACTTCGACCATAAATATACAAAAGGTAAAACCCAGTATATTTGCCCTGCCGAAATATCCCAAGACATATCGGAATTTACTCAACAACTTGCAATAACAGCATTCAATGTTTTGGGTTGTGATGGCTTCGCTCGGGCAGATTTTCGTCTCGACAACGAGGGCCAACCCTTTCTCCTTGAACTCAATACAATCCCCGGTTTTACCGAAACATCTCTCGTTCCTAAAGCTGCAAAAGAAGTAGGAATTGATTTCAACCAACTCTGTCAAAGGATAATCGACTTGGCGCTAGAAAAGAAAAAAGGCCATTGATTTTTACCCCAATTAAGTATTATAGAAACACCATAGCTAATGCTCGTCGCTGTGAATACAAACTCTGTGAGATATTTACTACCCTTCAAGTATATTAGCATACGATTTAATTTATGTGCCGAATACCGCGGGAGAATGCCTTCTTGACTGAAAGCAAAGGAGGCATTTCCCTCCTCTAATTTTAGAATATATTTGTGGAAAAACAGAATACGTTGTATTCACCATTTATTCATCTTTCGCAGAACGACTGTAGTTTTGAATATCTAATAAGATGCAGCAAGTGCAATCGACATTAGTTTACTATCGTCGGAATCCGCTCTTGATGTAAGTACAATAGGAACCTTTGCTCCAAGAATTATAGCTGCAACCGTTCCATTTGCAAAATAAGTAAAGCTTTTGTATAGAGCGTTCCCAACTTCGATATTGGGAGCAACCAACAAATCTGTATCGCCAGCAACTGGGCTATCGACACCTTTATGTTCGGCTGCTTCTTTCGAAATTGAATTGTCGAATGCGAGAGGACCATCGATAATGCATCCGCGAATTTGTTTTCTTCGATTCATCATCGTAATTAATGCAGCATCGGTTGTTGCAGGCATTTTGGGATTAATTGTTTCGACCGCAGCAAGCAAAGCAACCTTTGGGATATCGATTCCTAATCGATGGAACAAATCAACAGCATTTTGGATAATTCCAACTTTTTCTTCAAAGGTTGGAGCAATGTTTTGTGCCGCATCTGTTAAACCAAGAAGTTTATGGTATGCAGGAATTTGAAAAATACCGATATGACTTAAAAGCAAGCCAGTGCGTAGCCCATTTTCTTTATCAAGAATAGCTCTTAAATAGTCGGCAGTGCTGACTAATCCCTTCATAATTATCTGGGCTGAACCTTCCAGCACAACTTTTACAGCAGCCTTCGAAGCCTTTGCTGGCTCATTTTCTTCGATAAAATTAAAATTGGAAATATCGAAGCCAATTTGTGTAGAAATCGATTGAACTTTTTCCTTATTTCCAACGAAAATAGGCTCAACCAAACCAATTTCTGTGGCTTTTTTAACTGCAGCAATGACAGGCTCATCTTCGGCGGCAGCAATAACTAACTTTTTTTTGGTCTTTTGCTTTGCAATGTCGAAAAATACTTCAAGACTCTTTAACTCCATAAAACCTCCTATTCCAAAATCCCAATTTGGTTTTCAACTTCTTCGAGGATTTTACAACTTTTAACTAATTCTTGCATTTTATTGTGGTCAATATAAAGTGGCCTATCCACATCAAGGAATGGAACAAACTCACGAATAATCCTTTTCGCAACTTCAACCCCTTTTCCTGTTTGAAATTCTCTAAAATCAAGAGCTTGTGTGGCAACCATAAATTCAATCCCAAGAATGCCATAAGCATTATCTAAAATTTGTTCATTTTTCCAAGCAGTATTCAAACCCATCGACACAAAATCCTCTTGGTCGGCAGCCGCTGGAATTGACTGAATCGACGCAGGAGTGGAAAGAATCCTTTGCTCAACGATTAATGTATCGGCAGTGTATTGGCTTAGCATCATACCAGAATAAAATCCGGGATCCTTTGTTAAAAACGCAGGGAGTCCTTGGTTTAAAGCAGGATTAAGTAATCTGTTTACTCTTCTTTCGGAAAGGACAGATACCATCGTAACTGCTGCCCCAACAAAATCCATTGGAAGCGAAATCGGAGTTCCTTGAAAATTTGCACCTGTCAAAGTTACCCCATCTTCGACCACAAAGATAGGATTATCGCCAACACCATTAAGCTCAATTTCAACTTGTTCGCGGGCGAAGCGAACAGCGTCGTGCGCAGCCCCAATTACTTGCGGAGTAGAACGCATCGAATATGCATCTTGCACCTTTGTTTTTACTTTTCCTCTAAGAAGGTCGCTTCCTTCGATACACTTCATTATTGCACGTGCACTCCTTTGTGCCCCAGGAAAACCACGAAGTTTGTGAATCCGTATGTCATAGGGTTTTAAATTTGCAAGTAACGCTTCCAGCGACATCGCCGAAGCAATTTCTGCCTGTTTCAACCAACGATTAATATCCCAAAGTTGTAACGCACTAATAGCCGTAATAAAGTTTGAACCATTGATTATGGCTAAACCATCCCGAGCTTGCAAACCTGGAACTGGGATTCCAGCTCGCTCAAAAGCGATTCGCCCTGGTAATCTTTCTCCTTCGTAGAATGCTTCTCCTTCACCCATCATCAGAAGCGCAATTTGCGACATTGGAGCCAAGTCGCCACAAGCTCCAACCGAACCCTTTCGGCAGACAACCGGGGTTACACCTCTATTTAACATTTCTACTAAAGTCAATGTAATTTCAGGCCGACAAGCAGAATAACCTTTGGCATGGACATTAATTCTACCAGCAATCGCACCGCGAACATATTCAATTGGCATAGGTTCACCAATTCCGGCAGAATGATTATAAATCAAAAATCTTTGAAACTCTTTGATTTGCTCATCGGACAACACAATCTCCGAAAATTCACCAATACCTGTATTTGTTCCATACATTATCTCCTTTGCATTCAACTTTTTTTCGAGCATTGCCCGGCACTCTTTAATACGCTCTAACGCTTTGGTATCTAAGGCAACTGTTTCCCCATAGCGAGCAATTTTCACTAATTTTTCAATTGTCAAACTTTTACCATCAAGAACAATAGCCATTTTCCACTCGATAAATTTCAAAACATCAAAATTAAGAATTTCCAATGTATTAAACGGATAGAAGATACCATTAAATATATGTAGTTTACAATAAGTTGTCACTCGTATTTTTCTTTTCCTCTCGATAATTCATCGGTGAACAATAGTTGATAGAGGCAAATATTCCACACAATGAAAATCGCACACTTATCCACAAGTAATATTACCAGCCAACTTTTCTAGCACATCAATAGAAAGTTAAATTCTATATGAAAATATTTAACTTCCGTTGCTGTTTTGGAGTGATTTCAAAATTTTCGACCAGCTATCCTTTAACGTTACAATACGATTAAAGACAGGTTTTCCGGCTTCCGAAAGTTTGCTATCCACACAAAAGTAGCCAATCCTTTCGAATTGGAATTTTTCCTCGGGCTTCGCATTCTTCAAAAAAGGTTCGCAAAAGCCACGAACTACTTTCAAAGAGTCAGGATTGATATAATCGAGGAAAGTTTTTCCTTCCTCGGTTTCGTTAGGATTTTCACAAGTAAAGAGTCTCTCGTAGAGTCTAATTTCGGCTTCGAAACAATGAGACGCCGAAACCCAATGAATTGTCCCAAGCACTTTTCTCCCATCTGGAGATTGCCCACCCTTAGTGAGTGGATCGTAAGTACAATGTAATTCTATTATTTCGCCAGTTTGTGAATCTTTTACAATATCGGTGCAAGTAATGTAGTATGCATAACGAAGTCGAACCTCGCGTCCGGGAGCCAATCTATAAAATTTCTTTGGTGGATTCTCCATAAAATCATCACGTTCGATATAAATTACTTTTGAGAATGGGACTTTACGCGTTCCCATCGAAAGGTCTTCGGGGTTATTTATTGCGTCTATTTCTTCAACCAAATCGTTGGGATAATTATCGATAACAACTTTTAAAGGATTCAAGACAACGAATGCACGTTGAGCTCGTTTGTTTAAGTCCTCTCGGATACAATATTCAAGCACTGAAATATCGACAATGCTTTCTTTTTTCGAAACTCCAATGATATCCGAAAAAGCTCTTATAGATTCAGGTGTATATCCGCGACGACGAAGCCCACGAATAGTTGGCATTCTTGGATCATCCCATCCATCAACGTATCCCTTTTGAACGAGTTCAAGGAGCTTGCGTTTGCTCATAACTGTGTAAGTAAGGTTCAATCGAGCAAATTCGATTTGCTGTGGGTGATAAACCGAAAGTTGGTCGAGAAACCAGTCGTATAACGGACGATGGTCTTCGAATTCAAGAGTACAAATTGAATGGGTTATTCTTTCTATAGAATCAGATAGACAATGTGTAAAATCATACATTGGATAAATACACCATTTATCGCCAGTTCGATGATGTGTCGCGTGTTTAATCCGATAAATAACGGGGTCGCGCATATTTAAATTTGGCGATGCCATATCGATTTTTGCACGTAATGTTTTTGCACCATCGGGAAAGTCCCCTCGTCGCATTCTTTCGAACAACTCGAGATTTTCGCTGATACTACGGTTGCGATAAGGGCTCTCGACCCCTGGTTCAGTTAAAGTTCCACGTGTTAATCGTATTTCTTCCTGTGAAAGATCGCAAACATAAGCTTTGCCTAACTTTATTAGTTGGACTGCATAATCGAATAATTGATCGAAATAATCGGAAGCAAAGAAAAGACGGTTACCCCAATCGAAGCCAAGCCAATGGACATCTTCTATGATTGCATTAACATATTCTTCGTCTTCTTTTGTGGGGTTGGTATCGTCAAAACGAAGGTTGCACAATCCGCCAAATTCCTCGGCAAATCCAAAGTTCATACATATACTTTTTGCATGCCCTATATGTAGATAACCATTAGGTTCAGGAGGAAAACGAGTCTGGACACGTCCACCCCATTTATTTGTTTCCAAATCATCAATGATGATTTGCTTAATAAAATTGCTCGAAACAACTTTTCTCTCTTCATTCAAATTTTTCTCGTTGTCCACTTCCATTATTTCTATGTAAATATTCAATAAAAAAGCAAAATTACAAAAAGTAAAAAGACCGAAATTAATGTTCCGGGTAAATACAGATATTCTCATTATTCGGCGTTGAACTTGGAAAGAAAGAATAGTTATTTAATTTTTTGGTTATCGAAAAACACCTCGTACCAAAGTGCTAGTTCAAGAAGAGTGAAAATATGAAATCCCCGGTTTATAGTGCCTTCGTGGTGTTTAGCAAGAAGATTATTGATATATTCCATATTGAACAATACATTAAATAAGTTTGAATTATTTATTTTCGATTTTGCATACTCAAACCAGGGGTTTCGCAACCATTCATTTACAGGGGCCCAGAAACCTTGCTTCCGACGATAAATAATCTCGTTTGGTAACACATTTTCGACTGCTTTTTTCAAAATATATTTGGTCGTATTACCATTGGGAACTTTAATTTTCGAAGGCAAAGCCATTGTAAATTCAACAATTCTATAATCGAGGAAAGGCACTCGCGCTTCAATGCTATTTGCCATCCCAATTTTATCAACACGCATCAACAGCAACTCCGAAAGGCGTTGCGAAATTTCGGTAAACAAAACCCATTGAAGAAAATCGAAATGTTTAATAAGTCTATTCGCTTCGCTATGCAGGGTTTCAACATATCTCCATGGTTGTGAAATATCCAAAGTTCCATTTTCGACCGATAATACATCTATTTCCGACGGAGAAAAAATTGATATACCACTCCAATAATATTCTTCGTTGTTCGCAGACCTTCGAATAAAATCCAAAGGAAGGTATTGTCCAAAAGGCTTAAAGATTTGCTTGCCAATCCGATACACACCTTTTTTAACAAAATTGGGGAGTTGGTTAAATGGCTTCCAAACTCTACGATAAAATTTGTAATCCCGAAGTAACCAAGGATATCCAACGAATTGTTCATCGCTACCCTCCCCAACTTGAACAACAATAGTTCCCGATTCCCGGGTCAATTTACTCAAAAAAAACAAAGGAATGCATACAGGGTCAGCGTTAGGTTCATCTTCGAACCAAACAATTCTTTCAAGAATTTCGAAAGCATCCTTGTGGTCAATTAAAATCTCGTGGTGATTGGTTTTAAATAAATCAACAATTTTATTGGCATATTCCAACTCGTTGTATTTTGCTAATTCTTTAAAACCGACAGTAAAAGTATCGATAGGTCTATCCATAAGCTCTGCCATCAATGCAACGTTGAGTCCGGAGTCAATCCCTCCACTTAAAAATACACCAAAAGGCACATCGCTCATCATCCTGTCCTTAACTGCTAAGCGTAGCAATCGGATAATTTCTTGGCTTGCTTCGTCGAAGGTAATACTTTCGAACTTTCCAACTTGAGAAAAAGGATTCCAATAACGTTGAACAATAAATTTGCCATTCAAAGAAAGTCGAAAACAATGTGCCGGAGGAATTTTGAAAACATTGTCGAATAATGTTTTTCGATTGCTACTTGTTCCAAAATTCAAATAGTTAGGTATTTCATCGAAATTAATTTGTTTCGTCAATTTGGGATGTGCAAATATAGATTTAATTTCGGAAGCAAAAACAAAAAAATTACTGGCAAACGTATAATACAGGGGCTTTTTGCCTAATCGATCTCTGGCACCGAACAGTTCTTGACGTTCTTCGTCCCAGATAGCAAAAGCGAACATACCCGAAAGGCGCTCGACAATTTTTGCACCCCACTCTTCATAACCGTGGAGAATTACCTCGGTATCTGTTCGCGACTTGAATTTATGCCCTCTGTCTTCGAGTTCTTTTCGAAGGTCAAGGTAGTTATAGATCTCACCATTAAAAACAATACAAAATTGTCCATCGGGGGTTGTCATTGGCTGATTTCCTGCTACTGAAAGGTCAATTATCGAAAGACGACGAAAAGCAAAGCCACAAGTATTAGTTCTGGAAATCCACTGTCCATCGCTATCTGGGCCACGATGAACCACCAAATCGCTCATCCTTTGTAAAATGTTCGACGAGATTATCCCGTCGGTTTGATTCGTAGAAAAAGCGACTATGCCAACAATTCCACACATTATTTATTTCTGGACAAAACCGCATAATTAATTAATTCCAACATTTCCCGAACCGCTCGTTCAATCCCGACAAGAGATGCTCGTGAAATAATAGAATGACCAATGCTTAATTCCGAAATTGAATCAACTTGGCATAATTTACCAACATTGAAATAATTCAAACCATGACCTGCGGCAACTTTCAGTCCAAGACTTTTCGCAAAGTCCGCAGCTTCTTTTAACCGATAGAATTCATTTTGTAATTCTTCGTTGCGTCGAAGATTCGAATAAACCCCAGTATGCAATTCAACCATATCGGCACCTGCAGCCAACGAGGATTCTATTTGGATACTTTCAGGTTCAACAAAAAAACTCACTGCGATACCAGCAGAATGCATCCTTTCAGTCAATTCAGCAAACTTACTAATATCGGAAGCAACATTTAAACCCCCTTCGGTGGTAAGTTCCATTCTCTTCTCTGGGACAATAGTTACCACATCTGGTTTAATCTGCAAAGCAATTTGAATTATTTCTTCGACACCCGCCATTTCTAAGTCTAACTTCGACGAAACAATCTTTCGAAGGAGTTCAACGTCGCGGTCATTTATGTGCCGACGGTCTTCGCGCAAATGGCAAACAATCCCGTGTGCTCCTGCAAGTTCACAAAGCACTGCCGCCGAAACGGGGTCTGGTTCATTCCCCCCGCGTGCTTGCCTCAGTGTTGCAATATGGTCAATGTTAACATTTAATGTAATCATTGCTTAGAACTCAATAAAAAACAAAATTAGCAAAAACAAATAGTATTAATTGAATCCGATTTGCTGAAACTTTCCTAGATTTAGATTATTCGACCACACCCAGTTTCCCAAAAAATTCGCTGTTCTTGTATCTAATCTTGAAAAAATAAACACCACTGGGTAATTCAACTGGAAATTCTCCTTTTCCGAAATGAATCACACGATATTTATCGACTAACGAAGTCTCGTATTCTTTCGAAGGAAGGGTTACTTCGTTCATATTCGAATCGAACAAACGTAATTCAACTTTTTCTTGAATCGGAACTTCGGTGGGAATTGGAAAGTTTAATTCCTCGAGTTTTATTTTCCAGGGATTGGGAAAGGGGGTTTGCAGTACAAATGTTGAATAACCGACATTCCAAAATATTGAATCCGCAACTAATGAGTAATCCGACTCAAATTTATAATATAGTTCTCTCGGATTAAGTCGTCTCGATTTTTCAAAATTGGTATTCGATATTGTTATGTTATAAGTTACTGTTGAATCTTTACGGAGTTGAATTGCAGATTGAAGATCTAAATTCACCATAAAAATAGAGAGGGTATCGTCGAGTATATCGGGTTGATTCGATTTAAAGAAACAACGAACAGGGCGTATCTCGAATGGACGAAGTTTGCTCGAATTCATAAATGCAGGAGGTTGGAATGTTTCTTCGCGCCAGTATTTGATTTGTGGGAATTCTTTGGCTCGATAGAAGTATTTACCAGGGATTGCTTTATCTCCCGAGTAGTAAATCCAAGGCAAAAAATTGGCAAAAGCAGAAGTCAACGAATTGCCAACAGAATTTAGAGCCGATTCAAAAGCTGGTATTGGCTCGATACCTTTACCTATGTTTTCCCATAGTTCCAAAATGGGGCTATCGCCAAACCTTTTATAAATATATTGCATAAAAATTGCATAGCGGTAGCCAACCGAAGGAAGAGGGTCGACAAGAATGTATTTCGAAAAATCATTAAATAAACTCTTTACAAATTGAAGATAATCCCGCGTGTCGGGATAAATCCGAAACTCCATAAATGTCGATGTCATTTCATTAAACGAAGGAAAGGAGGGATCACCGTAGCCAAACTGGAACATATGATGGAGTTCGTGAGCAATTGTGATTTTCAGCCCCATTACCCCAAATTCTCGAAACGTTGCCCGCTTCGAACCATCGTCGAAGAAAGTCGAATCTTTCTCGCTAAAGTCGTTGTCAAGTATCACATAAGATGTGAATCTTGGAAAAGGATAAAGGGGTGGACCAGCAATTTGCTTTTCAATATCGGTATATCCATAATAAACGGAAGTATAGTAACCATTACCAATTTCGAGCATATAAAAATCATATTGAAGTGTCCCGCCGCCACTATCCAATGGTGGAGGAACAAAACCAATAGAATCAACAAAAACCTTGTAGGAATAGTCTGCATAATACAAAGCAGAATCAACAAAATCTGGAATCCCGTTGTGGTTATAATCAGCCAAAGGCACTTTATTGGCCCCCGAAGTATCATAATGGATTGCAAACAATCCCGAAGGAGAAATCGCTATGCACTGTGTTATTGGTCTTCCGGTTGAATCAAATTTCGCTGTATCTGATTTAACTAAAATTTTTGCGATTAAATGTTTAGAGTCGAACGAACCACATTTTATAGATTCAAAATCATCAGAATCTTGTGCAAAAAGGCTAAAAAAAGAAACAATTAATAAGCAAAGGAATGTGGGACAATTTTTTAACATCGAAAAAATAGCGCTATCTAAACATTGCTTTAATCATACCCCAGGTTCTATAAATCCCATTAACCGAATGGCTAACGTTCACAGTATTAGTCAACGAAAAAGAATTATCATTGAATATAATTTTTATCCTATATGAATAATTATTCCCAGTAATTTGTCCATCTTTCCCGGTTTCGTCTCTCAGAAATGCTTCATAGTCAATATATTTGTAGTATGTAGGAAAGCCTTTGGCTTCAAGGCTACCAATTTTTTTGAATGTTCCATTGTTGATAGAACGCTCAATTTCGAACGAGGCAATGTTCTTTTCGTTGCTTGTTTTGAACTCAATGATGATATCTTTGCCATTAGAAGTCGCAGAAACCGATTCAATATAGGTTTCGCTTCCGAACAATACCGCCCATCCTAAAAACAAAGCAACAAACGAAAAATACTTTTTCATTCTTACTCAAAGAAAATCACACAAATTTAACATAAAAAAAATAAAAAAACAAAAAGTTTATTACACAACTCAAAACAATACGAAAAAATTGAGCACAAAAAAGTTCTTTCCTTTCCTTCGTTTTTTACAATATTTTACTACCTGAAAATATCAAAAACACTATTGGATTACTTTTTCTTAAAAATCCCCTATTTTAAGAATAAAACCACAATCATTATATAATTTATTCTACAAAAATCTTAATTTTACTTTTTACAATGTTAAAAATTAGAACGATGTATAAATTTTTCCTTCTATGTTTATGTATTACAAATAGTTCATTTGCCCAATATTTTCAAGCACCAATTGATACTGTATTGTATTTCCACCCAGGTAAAGGACAAAACGTTGGTCAAGATTCATCCTATTTTCCCGCAAATATTTTCAATTTACCCGATTCGGCGGCATCGGAAAATGTTGGTTCGGCAAACCCCAATAATATTTGTTCGCTTGGGCTCGGCGGCGAAATAGTAGTAGGTTTCAAAAATTATTTCATTATCGATTCCGATGGTCCCGATTTTACAATCTTCGAAAATGCATTTATCAATCCAATCACAAAAAAAGTATTTGCCGAACCTGGAATAGTTTCAGTAAGCGAAGATGGTATAAACTTCGTTGAATTTCCTTTCGATTCACTAACCCTCGAAGGCTGCGCAGGAACGCGCCCAACCTATGGAAAAGCAAATCCTTATGATCCTACTGTTAGTGGAGGTAATTCCTTCGACATTGAAAAAATTGGTTTTAAAAAAGCAAGGTTTATTAAAATCAAAGATTTCTCTGAATTCGTTTTAAACAACAAAAGCCATCCTTTCTACGACCCAACTATTTCTGGTTTCGATTTAGATGCAGTTGTCGGAATTCATTTGGAACCAATATCATCTTCGATTTCAACTGAAAATAACATTAGTACGTGTTTCAGTGTTTATTTCGAAAGATTAGGTATTGAAATCGAAACAAACGAAACAATAACAATAATAATCTTCGATTCTATAGGTAGAATCTTAACAAAGAATGTATTTATAGAAAGTTCAACTATTGATTTGAGCAATTACCCCGATGGAATTTTTTTGATTAATTTGCAATGCAACAGTCAAAGTTATCTCATAAAACTTTTAGTAAGCGGTGAAAAAATATTTTTATATAATTAGTTTCTTTGCCTTTGTAGTTCTAATAAGCTGCGGGGGGGAAAAAAACAATAAACCATACAATATGTATGGCAACAGCCAAAGAACAAATTCTTACGAAAAACTTGGAACTTTTTGGAGTGGACTTGCCTACGTCGAAAGGCTGAGCATTAAGGATACAACAGGTTTTGCAGTGGCTCCACTTGCTCTTTCCGAAAACAAGTTGGTTGCAGCAACGAACTCCGGCTCGATTGCATTTTTCGAACATACTAATTTACTTTGGGAAGCAAAGCTCGACGATTCCGAATTTGTTCTTTCTAACCTTGTTGCCGATTCAAAAGAAAATATCTATTTTTTGTCGAATCAACACAAATTGCATTCATATTCAGCTACTGGGAAAAAGAATTGGACAATTATAATTACCACTACCTCGTCGATTTTTTCGAATTTGCTTATTACCAACGATGCCATCTATTTTTCTAGCGAAGACAAAAAACTTTTTAAAGTCGCTCTTTCTGGAAAAATAGAATGGACGTTGGAATTACCACTTCAAACTACACCCACATTTGCAGAATCCGAAGGGAACCTAATTATTAACATTACCCACAACGACCCTTATTCTTCGGATTCAGTAATTTGTATTGCAAAAACAGGAAAAATTCGCTGGGCTCGGGGACTTGAGCAAACAAGACTCATCAAATCTCCTGTGATTTCCAATGGGAAAATTTATGTTATCGGTTATAATTTAACAGAACGAACTAACAACGGAATAATAGTTTGTTTCGATACTTTAGGCAACACAATTTGGAGCAAAAACTTACCCATCATCCCAAGATTCGTTTCTATATCGCAAACAGACGAGATTTTTCTAATTCTATATAACCTTGGGATTGGAGAAACACTTTCCGCAATCTACAAACTCAACAACAAAGGTGAAATCGTTGCCCGCCAATTCGTCAGCGCTATTTTTTACTCGCCTATTATAATAAGCGAAAGAAAAATCGCTCTTTTAGGATACACAAAAGATATTCCTTCGATATTGTTCTTCGACAAAGAGTTGAATTTGATAAAAACAATAGATTTAAGCAAAACTCCGCCGCTGATTGTTCAACCAGCAGTCTTAACAGATTGCACCATAATATTTGCAACGTTTTCTCGCCCAATGGTTGTGCGGATTGACGAGAATCCGATAATTAAACTATTGCCTTGGTAGATACTCTATTTTTCAGATACCACTATTTTGACCTTTACAGAACAAAACCCCAGGTGCTTCTCTATTGCATCTTTGAGATGCGATACAGAGGTAATGCTTGCTATGGCTATGCCGAACTATCGGGAGACGATTTTGTGATAACACTAGACCATTAATAGTAGCAGCAACACAGGAACCTACTCGTTCAAAAGGCAAGTAATTGAGCGCAATAAGCAATAATTAGAAAAACACAAACTCTGTCCATTCAAACAATTAGAGTATTAATATTCATCATAAAGATTTCCGTATCTATATATATTCCATATATTTATAAAAAACAGAATAAGCAAAAACGACAATATCTTATTTAATTACCTTAAATTCGAAAGTCTGGACGATTGTAGGGCTACGGAAAACAAGCAAATAGTTCCCGCTCGAAAGTTTAGCAGTCGAATATGTAATACTTCGGTTATCGAATTTCTCGACCTCTTCGGAAAAGATTTTATCGACTATTATTCCCATTACATTGTATATCTCAATTTCTGTTTTCCCCTTCTCTATTAAACCAAAACGAATGTTAACAATATTTTGAGCAGGATTTGGAACTAATTGCGTAATTCCCTCTACTTGTCTGCTTGAATTTACAAGACGAGCACCTCCTTCTTGGCATATCCCAAGAATTTTAAAAATTCCCGGAACCTTTTCCATTTCGTAATCGACCTTTTTTCCTGTAGAATCGAACAACTCAAAATCAACAAATTCTACGGCTGTTTGTTCAACAGTGCCCAAACCAGCAATAATAGGGATTTTGGCAATTTCTAAATTTGTCCCAATCACATTACTAACATCCACATACGTTGAATCGTTTTGAATTCTGTACCCATTTTCATCTGACAATGGGCCAATAACTGTGCCTTGGAAACGAATGATTGCTCTGAATCTACTCGCGATTTTTGTAAGACTGCCTTCTTTCACATTCCCTAAAATTACTCGAATAACTCGTTTTTCTCCTGGATATGCAGAGTCATTAGGAATATAAACAATTCCCCCAATTCCCTCTCCATAGAGTTGTATCACTGCCGGACTACTCGGACCTTCAAACTTAAAACCAACACTGCCAGTAGTTCTTCCGGCATAAAAAGGTTTAAACCTTATTGTTAATTTTCTTTCCTCTTGTGGTTGTAAAGTGAAGCTACCTCCCCCACTAACTATTTCGAATTGTTTACTATCGGGACCTAATTGTTCAACACTGGTAATTGTAACTGCACTAAGCGAAATATTCTTCAAAAGAGCTGTGTCTGCGATTACTCTATCGTTGCCAATTTCGACTTTGCCAAAATATAAAATTCCCGTAGAAAGAGATAACGAAGGAAACACACCTTCTCCAACGATTTGTGTTCTTATAGTATCTTTCCAAAAACGGATTACAATGGTCGAAGTATGAGAACCAATTCTGTTAGGAATAAACCGAAACTCTACATCTTTCGACTGGCTACCCTCGATTTTAAAAGGCGGAATTCCAGAAACCAATTGAAAGCTTTCGGAGTCTCCTCCCTCGAAAAAGATAGTATCGATTTTTACCCCAGTTTTGGTCAAATTTATTATAAATTCAGTAAAAACAGAATCTTTGGAAGAGCCAACCACACACTGACCCATATCAATTTTTCTTATAGAAATAGAAGGAACAACGATAGAAAAAGTGCTATCGGAAATATCTTCTTGTAAAATCTTTACCGAATCGATTACCCAAACTCTCCCTGTATTATCGGCACTACCAGTTGCAACACGTGTTCCTTCGGGATTCCACACAACTTGTGAAACGTAATTATGATGCCCCGCAAGAATAAAAAGCAACTTACCATCGATAGCATTCCAGACGCGAGCTGTTTTGTCCCAACTTGCAGTAGCAAGACGATAGCCACTTGGATCCCAATCGACGTAATTTACCCAATCGGTATGTCCTTTTAAGATTTGTAAAATTTTTCCAGTTGAAGATTCCCAAATTATTGAGGTCCCATCGCCACTTGCCGATGCAATTCTACCTCCATCAGGGCTCCAAGCTATATGAGAAACTGGTCCAGTATGACCTTGAAGTGTAACTAATGAATTCCCACTTGCGACATCCCAAATAGTAATCACCTCATCATATCCAGCGGTAGCGAGCTTTGTCCCGTCTGGACTCCAAGCAACATAACTTATCCATTGGGTATGTCCAATAAGTGTTTTTAATATACTTTTGGAGTTAAAATCTATAATATATGCTTTCCCAGAGTAGTCCCCTGTTGCAAGCATATTCCCCCCAGGATTCCATACAACATTAGAAAGAACATTGGGAAAACTCATCTTGAACACAGAATCACCAGATAATACATCCCAAACAAAAAGATTACCATCGGCACCAATTGTTGCCAAATAAGTTCCATCGGAATTCCAACTTGTAAACAAGACTTCACCAGTATGTCCGTCTAATGTGTGTATTAAACTGCCGGTCTTAGAATCCCAAATTTTAGCTGAATAATCAAGACTTCCTGATGCAATCCAAAGTCCATTGGGACTCCAGCTAATATGTTCTACAGCTTCCTTATGCCCTATCAACGACTTTTTGAACACACCATCTTTGGAATTCCACAATTTTATTTTACTATCTCCCCCAGCAGTTGCAATCATACTGCCATCTGGGCTCCAAGCTATCCACCGAACCCAACCATTATGACCGCCGTAAAAATAAACCAGAGAATCATTTTGCCAATCCCAAACAATTGCAGATTTATCGGCACTTGCAGTTGCAAGGAAACCCCCGTTAGGACTCCAAGCCAAATGTGAAACTTTTTTGCTATGTCCTTGCAACAGATGCCTCATTTCACCGGTCATTCCATCCCATACAATAACTTTCATATCACTACTTCCAGTTGCAATTGTCTTACCATAGGCATTCCAACTTGCATAATTAACCGCGTCGGTATGTCCTATTAACGGTTCGGCAATCGAACCATTTTCCCAAACTATTGCAGTTCCATCAACCCCAGAACTAACTAAACTTGTTCCATCGGAACTCCAATCAATATTTTGTATTGTTCCCTTATGCCCACGATATACAAAAACCTTTTCACCCGTTGCAACATCCCAAACCACTATCGTGCTATCCTGACCTGCGGTAGCAAGCAAAGAACCATCCGGGCTCCAATCCAAATCGGTAAGTGCGTCATTGTGTCCAAATAATACTTGGATTTTCTCCCCCGTTTCTGGATTCCAAACAATAGCAGAATGGTCTTTACTTGCTGTTGCAACCATTAAGCCATCGGGACTCCATTTTGCGCTTACAAGACTATCGAGATGACCTGTTAAAGTTTGCAACATTTGACCAGTTTCAGCATCCCAAATAATTGCCGATTTATCATCGCTAGAAGTAAGAATTTTACTACCATTGGAATTAAAATAAGCCGTCCGAACCGCTCCACTATGACCGAGTAATATAAAAAGCAATGTCCCAGTTGTTGCATCCCATATTCCGGCAGTTCCGTCGATACAAGCAGTTACAACTCTGCGACTGTCTGGGTTCCAATTGACCTGTAAAATAGATGAAAACCAACTAAGATAGGCAATTTGTTCTCCGGTTTCGGCACTCCAAATAACTGAAAGGCTATCCATACCCGCAGTTGCAACCATTCGTCCGTCTGGACTCCAGCTGACCCAATTAACTTCGTCGGTATGACCTCCTAGCGAAAACTGCATCATACCAGGTTTTTTACTTCCTTTTATTTCCTCGATTTGACGCACTCGCACACGACAGTCATTGCTCGGAGGTGGAGGAAGATTACGCCAATCATACTTTAATCCAGAAATACGGTTTGCAACATTGACCCAACTCGTCCCTCCATCGTAGCTATAATCAATAATACAAGTATCTACCGGCGAGACACCTCCCCAAGTTATTATTGTATCTGAGTTTAAAAGAAAAGTTTCACCTCCATTGGGATGTATAACTTTTAATGTAGGATTTGCACTCCTTCGGCCAGGAAATCCAGCATACACAAACAAATAACCAAAGCACTTGTCATTTTCAAAATCAATTCTTGCAAACCTATATACACTATCCTTTGGCTGATATGTAACTTTAAGGTTAATACTTTGCCCATCCTTTAAGAAAAATGCCGATGGCTCAACTGTAATACCCGGTAAAGATGTGTTTGTCTTTGAAATATTAAAATCACTGTTTAATGCCTTGACTTTTACTTGCTGCTCAGCGATTGAATCTGGGGGAATATTTTTGAAACTCAAATAGGTTGGCTCGATTTCCAGTTGAATAACAGCATTTGTTGGAGGGAAATATTCAGCTTTAGCTATTAATCCAAATTGCAATGATTTTAGTTCCACATTGATATTTTCAACTGAACATACTTTTTCGCTTTGCCATTCAATAATGCAAGGCTCAATTTCTTCCGCAATTAACAAAATTTGTTTATAAACATTAGATACTTGCTCCTGAGTAGATACATTCTCGAACCACATTCCTCCTGTCCCCGAAGAAATATCTTTTAAGGATTGTGGAGCTTTCATACCGACAACAATAGTATATATTGAACAATTCTGCTTATTTGCCATATCGATAATTTCATTAACTTGTGGCTCTTTGTTTGGAAGTCCATCGGTTAAGAAGATAATTATTTTTTTATTTTTTCCCGTTTGGGAAATCCGAAGGCTTCCGCCGGGAGGTTTCAGCAATCCATAGTCATAGTCGGTTCCGCCATTGGGAACCAAAGAAAGAATTGCATCGGTAAGTTTCTGTTTATCCGTTGTAAAATCCTGGTTTATAAAGTTTTCTGAACTGAAACTAGTTACAGCACATTCACTCTGCCCCAAAGGCAAAAGATTCACAAAGGTAAGAGCAGCCTGTTGTGCAATCCCAATTTTATTGTTATGTTCCATAGAACTCGAAATATCAATCGTTAAAACAACAGAAAGTGGTACCGGAGCTTTCGGCGACGGACAGGAAACAAGTAGAATTTGTCTTGGAATTCCATTTTCTTTTAACTCGAAGTCGGAACGTGAAAAATTTGTTACAATCCTCCCAGAATCATCCAATATATGAAATTTTCCGTCTATCGTTGGAAAGTTGGTTTTGCTTAAATCAAATAAAATTAAACTATACGGGAATAGTGTAGTTGGAATTAAAGCAAGAAAAACAAGTAAGATAATTTTTCTCATATACAATATCTTCTATGTTCAACAAATTTACGAATAAAATTATACTTATTTATCCCCTTTTACCGGAGTTTTAACCTTCACAATTATTGTCCTACAATAAAACCTTCCTTCGGGCAAGTCATTATTGAAAAGCAATTTTGATTCACCAAATCCAATAGTTTTAGAATCGAAACGCTTCAAAACATTCTTTGTTGCAATAGCTCTACGTTCGGACAAAAGTCGGTTATACTCGGCATCGCCAATTCTATCGGTAAATCCTTCAATTTCTATCTGTGATTCAGGTTTAAGACGACTTTTAATGAAGTCAATAATCCTCAAATGATTATCTTCGATTGTCGCTTTGTCGAAGTCAAAAAGGATTAAACCAAATTGCTCAAGTTCGAAATCACCAATTAATTCGGCTCGTTTCTTTTCAACAGTAATTACTTTCAATGGCTTTGTCTTGCCAAAAAGGGTAACTTGATTCCCATCGAGCCCTAAAATTTCTACTTTAAAATTTATAGGAATGGCATGCTTGGGGATTCTTTCCTGAGTTTGATTAATATCCCAAAAAATAGAATTTGGAAAATCAGACTCGTATTCTTTTTCAATTAACGTATCGGCTCCGGTTTGCGATGCAACCAAAGTAATTTTTTTTACCCCACTTTCGGAAGTCCAATTAAGTCTAAACTTCAACTGTTCGGGTGAAACCTTGTTTTCTACTCTTCGAACAAAAACAGGCTCGAGAATCTCGTAGGTATCGGAATAAATCTCGACTCGCTGATTTTCCTCCATCTTTGCGGGTTCATCTATTGGAGTCGATGGTTTCGAAGGTAAATTATTCACTTCAATCTTAATTCGCGTGGAGTCAATATTCCAGTTAGTAACCAAGTAATTTCTAATACTTTCAGCACGCTTTCTCGAAAGAACCAAGTTGCCCTTTTCGACACCAGTATTTGAATTACAGCCAACTAACCTAATAGTAGCGTCTTTGTAGGTCATCAGCCTCTTGGCAACAATGTTCAAAAGATTATAGTAAATTTCGATAGTCGAGTCATAAAACAAATTGTCGATTGTGAACTGTTTGGTTTGTTCAGAGGAAAGTAGCTTATATCGGCCAGGAATTTCGCTTGAATTTTCATCAAAAAATACATAATTCAATAATGGGTCGAGTCGATTAAACACAAATTCTTCGACCAAAATTTCCGGGTCGGTAATTTCGGCACCCAAACTATCTATGCCAACAAGGGATAATGTCCCTGTTAACAAAGGTGCTTTTTTAATAAACATTGTATCGGTTCTTCGATAAGACTCGACTTCTAAAATTTCTGTATTATTTTCGAGCGTTTGAGTAAACAGATTTTCGGTTCCTAACTTAAAGATAGTATCAAATGGAATGTCTTTAACAAATATTTTTAAAGTATCTACCCTATACTCTTTACGGAATAACTTTGTGGGTTGCGGTTTTGGTATTGGCTGATATTTGATGCTTAACCCAGCAAACAGCGATTTTATTTTCCACGATGATTCCAGAACTAATTCATTTAAACCATAGGAGAAGCCAATTTTAGGAACCAGACGATATGTCGAGTGTTTGTTTAAAGGCAATTCATAATATATTGTTGCAGCTATTGACTGATGGAAGCTCGTCGCCTCGGGTATTTTCCCGAAAAATTGATTTCGTATTCTACTGCGAGTATCATTCCCATTCGAATCGAGGAATGTTCCAATACCCTTTGGTTTAACTATTTTTTCGGCTTGTTCAAACCAGGTCGTAAGAGAATATCCAAATTCGAAATTAATGCTCAAATACAAATCAAACACAGGATTGAACGAAATATATGGCTTTACCCCCACATCAGTAAATTTTGACTTTATTTGGTGCTCGAATTCCCCTTCGAGCGGTTTACCTTGGTAAATTAACGCAGTAGGCTCAATTTTGCTTAGATTACCGCCGAAATTTCGATAGAAAAAGTAGGTTCCAATCGATAATCGAGGCAAAAAACTATATTCACCTAAAACACCTATAGAAAAGCCATTGCCATTACCTTCCTCAAAACGTGGGCAACAATTTGGAATCCCGGGAAGTTTCTTGAAATTTGCTGTGTGAAAAAGTAACTCATAATCAAAGAAGGTTCCAAATTTAAATGGAAATACACGAAGTGTATCCGCAGTGCTTTGGGAAAGTAAGGAGAAGGTCCCTAACAACATAAACAACAAAAATCCACTCGTAATAAACAATCTAAGAGAAAACTTTTTCATATTAATTTTTTGGATTTTGTCGGAAACAATTATCATAAATTAAAAATTACTATCGCACAATTCATAAACTAAAATAACACCGAACTTCAAAAAAAGTATCAGAATAAAGAAAAAAATTTCATTATTTTTTTAAAAAAAGTAAAGAATAGGCATCGAAAAATGTTGAATTTTTAGAACAGAAACATCTTGCGTCAAAAATACCTCACACATTTTTCATAATTTTGTTGTTTGTTGAACTATTTTTGAACAATAATGAAAGTAAAAATCTTTTTAGCATCGTTTATTGCATTGTTGTTTATGATATCTTGTAGCAAACAGAAGTTGAACAATGAGGAATCTACAAAAATGGAAAAAGAATACGAACAACTTATTTTCCAATATGAAACACAAATGAAGCCAGCCTACCGGGATATGTCGTTGCAATATTTTGTTGCAGCAACAAATAGCACGCCCGAAAATTGGGAACTTTATGCACAAAACGAGATGAAAGTAAACAAAATCCTTTCGGACAAAGAGCTTTTTTCCAGAATCAAAAAAATCAAAGAATCGAATTTAATCGAAGAACCTATCAAAAAGCGAAGAATCGAAATACTGTATCTTACGTTCCTTGGCAAACAGGTAGATACAACAAAATTAAATCAAATAACAAAACTTCAGAGCGAAATCGAAAACAAATATTCTACTTTTCGAACAGAAATTGGGAAAAAGAAACTCACCGATAACGACGTCGAAGAAATCCTTAAAACTTCGACAAATAATAAGGAACTCCAAGAAGTTTGGTCGAAGCAGAAGCGAATCGGCCAGGTAGTTGCCGAAGATATTATCAAGCTTGTAAAACTACGCAACGAGGTAGCTCGCGAATTAGGATTTAAAAACTTCCACGATATGAGTTTGCGACTAAGTGAACAAAACCCCGAAGAAATTCAAAAACTTTTTGATGAATTAGACAACCTCACCCGTGGGGCTTTCGCCACGGAAAAGGAAAAAATGGACAAGATTCTCGCCGCACGTTACAAAATTAATCCCGAAGAACTAATGCCTTGGCATTATCAGAACCGTTTCTTCCAAGAAGCACCAAAAATCTACGAAGTCGATTTAGACCACTTCTACAAAGATAAAGACATTGTTCAATTAACGAAAGATTATTATTCCTCGATTTCTTTACCAATTGACGATATAATTGCAAAAAGCGATTTATTCGAAAAACCGAATAAAAATCAACATGCCTTTTGCATTAATATTGACCGCGATACTCGCGACATTCGGGTTCTTTGCAACATAAAACCTACTGCACGTTGGATGGAAACAATGCTGCACGAAAATGGACACGCCTTATACGAAAAATACCTCGACGGCAACTTACCGTGGGATTTGAAAACACCCGCACACATTTTCACAACTGAAGCTATTGCTATGCTGTTTGGTCGCTTTGCTTCCAATCCACAATGGATGACGGATATGTTAAAAATCACACCGCAAGAAGTCGATAAAATCAAAGAACCGGCACACAATACTCTACGTTTGCAACAACTGGTTTTCAGCCGTTGGGCCCAAGTAATGTATCGCTTTGAAAAGAGTATGTATGAGAACCCAGATCAAGACTTAAATCGCCTCTGGTGGCAACTGGTCGAAAAATACCAAATGATAAAAATGCCCAAAGGAAGAAATAAACCAGATTGGGCAAGTAAAATTCATATTGCAACAAGCCCTTGCTATTATCACAACTATTTGCTCGGTGAACTTTTAGCTTCTCAACTTTACAATTACATTGTAAGCAATATTTTGAAAGGTAACTCCGGCGAAGATTATAGTTTTATTAACAAGAAAGAAGTCGGTAAGTATCTCATTGAAAAAGTATTTTCCGTTGGTGCAAAATATTCTTGGAACGAAATGATCGAAAAAGCAACCGGCGAAAAACTTACTCCAAAATACTATGCTAAACAATTTGTTCAATAGAAGAGACGAGGAAGATAACTGCGGGAACGCCCTTTTGGAATTCACCATAAATTTGAATTAAAATGAAAATATTAATTCTTTTCCTTTCAATGCTTAGTTCGATACTTGCTTTCTCGCAAGATAATTTATGGAATTCGAATATCAAAAGCGTTTTCGGCGAAATTGGCTATGGTTCTTTAAAATGGAGTGGTGCTTTAGGCTTCCGATTTTGGGACATTGGTGCTTCAATGGGTTTAGCGGGATTTGCAGCTTCGAGACCAAAATACATTTATCCTTCTAGTCAATATCCTCTACCAAAAGAATTCGAATCCGAAGAATATAAATTCACTTATGTTTTAGTAACAACTGAATTATACTACTTTTTTGAAGTTTTCGAAGACTTTATTATTACGCCATCCATCGGATTCTATGTCCAACAAGATTCTGCACTCCGACGCTCATTGCGCGATAATGACTATGGCCTTTTGTTTTACCTTGGCAAAACAGAGAATAAAACTGGTATAACATTCGGTTTGGGAGTCGATTATTATTACTCGGATGATATGGTAGTAGGTTTAGGTTATAACTATCGCCGAGGGATATTTGCACGAATAGCATATTATTGGTTCTAATTACCTATTCAGTAATTTTAAAGCAGTTCTTATTAAATCTTCCAATGAAGATTCTTTGCCAATTTCTTTGAAAGCTTCAGCAATTGCCAAACGAGCCTTGCTTTCCGGATACCCAAGAACAGTCAGCGCCGTTACCCCTTCTTCGAACAGATTTTCCGCATAAATCATTTGTTTTCCCTTGCCAACAGATGTGAACTTCTTAACCTTTTCACGGAACTCCAATATTATCCTTTCGGCGGTTTTCCGACCTATCCCCGGTAATCGAGTTAGGGTCATTATTTTCTCTTTCAAGACACAATCTAAAAATTCTTCAACTGTTAAATATGAAAGAATTGCAAGAGCAATCTTCGACCCTATACCCGAAACATTAATTAGCTCTTTAAATATTTCTTTTTCCTCGAGCGAAGCAAATCCATACATTACAAAATTCTCTTCGCGAAGGAGTAACAAAGTAAATATTTTTACTTCGCTACCAACGTCTCCAATAGCCGAAATTGTATTCAGAGAAGCTATCATCTGATAACCAACTCCATTGCTTTCAATCTCTACGAAAGTCGAACTTTTGTGAACCAATTTCCCCTTAATATATGAGAACAAAATCCCTCCGCAATTTGTAACTTCAAAATTAAACAAATAAATCATATTTTATGAAATATTTATAATTTGCCAATTAATTATGTTCTATTTTCAAAGGTTTTATTATGTATTGCAAATTACAAGATTTTATCGTCGATTTTCAACAGGAAAGCGAACATACCTTAAAAATCTTTCACCACTTAACAAACGAAAGTTTAAGCACAAGGGTTTATCCCGAGGGGCGAACTTTGGGAACAATTGCTTGGCACATAACCAAAACTATACCCGAGATGTCTTCTTATCTCAACATTGAGGTCGAGGGTCCAAAAGAAAGCGACCCCCCTCCCGATAATTCTAATGAAATAATCGCAGAATACGAAAAAGCAGCAAAATCTCTACTTTCGGAGATACCTAAAAAAATTAACGATTCAATGCTCGATGAAGAAATTGAAATATACCACGAAAAATGGCAACTTAAGTCCATTCTATATTCACTGATAAAGCACGAAATACACCATAGGGCACAAATTACTATTTTAATGCGTCAAGCTGGGCTTTTTGTTCCTGGTGTTTACGGACCTTCGAAAGAAGAATGGAAACAATATGGTATGGAACCCCAAGAATAACGAAATACCGGACTTCACAGATATTGAACAGTCGTTTACAAGGATACAAAGGTATATCCATCGCACGCCTATTTTAACTTCTACACAATTAAATAATATTGTTGAAGCTGATATTTTTTTTAAATGCGAAAATTTTCAGAAAGTTGGAGCATTTAAAGCACGGGGTGCACTTTCGGCAATTACTTCATTGCCAAAAAGAGATTTGCAACGCGGGGTTGCAACCCATTCTTCCGGAAATCACGCACAAGCACTTGCCTACGGTGCCTCGCTATTTAACATTTCTGCTACTATAATTATGCCTCGAAATTCTCCCCAACCAAAAGTTGATGCCGTCCGTAATTACGGAGCAAAAATAATATTTTGCGAACCTACCCAAGAATCCCGCGAAAAAATGCTAAAAGAATTTGTTGACCGCTCCAACGCAGTTTTTATTCATCCTTACGACAACTGCTATGTTATCGCTGGTCAAGGGACTTGCGCCAAAGAATTCCTCGAAAGCTTCGAGTCGCCGAATTACTTAGACTATTTAATCGCTCCAATCGGTGGCGGAGGATTAATGAGCGGAACACTAATAGCAGCAAAACATTTATGCCCAAAGACTAAAGTAATCGGAGCAGAGCCCAAAGGAGCCAATGATGCTTATCGTTCTATTCGTGATAACACAATATATCCTTCTATAAATCCAAGAACGATAGCCGACGGTCTTTTAACCTCGCTTTCGCAAAGAACCTTTAAAATCATTAAAGATAATATTTCGGAAATACTTACGGTTGAAGAAGAATCAATAATTCAAGCGATGAGGTTAATTTGGGAAAGAATGAAAATAGTTGTCGAACCATCGGCTGCGGTTCCATTAGGAGCAATTCTCGAAAATCCAGCTATGTTTAAAGGCACAAAAATAGGCATAATCATCACCGGAGGGAATCTCGACTTAAACAAGTTACCATGGCAGTAGATTAATCTTCTGCATCGTCGGCAATATAGTTAAAATCGTCTTCGATGGCTTCGGGTAACGATTCTTCGACTATATAGCCAAATTCTCCATTGTCGAAACGTAATAAATCTTTTAAATAAACAACCTTGAAAGCACCAGTTGGACCGTTACGTTGCTTGCCAATAATAATTTCTGCTACACCCTCGATTGGTTCTGTCGATTTATCGGGCCATTTGGTAAGGTTATAAACCTCGGGACGATAAATAAAGACAACAACATCGGCATCTTGTTCAATACTTCCAGACTCTCGTAAGTCGGAAAGTTGTGGCTTTTTATCGGCACGGCTTTCGACGGAACGATTAAGCTGCGAAAGAGCAACAATGGGAATATCGAGTTCTTTTGCAATTTGTTTTAAAGTTCGGGAAATTATAGAAATTTCACGCTCCCGGCTATCTGCTTTTGGAGAATCAATCAATTGAAGATAATCGACAAATATCGCGCGGACTTTGTGTTCAGTTTTCAATCGTCGGCATTTTGCACGCAATTCAAGCAAACTAATGTTTGGGCTATCGTCGATATAGAGTGGAGCATTTGAAAGTGGGGTAATTTTTTTTAAAATAACTTCTAAATCCTTTTGGCTTAAACCACCTGTTCGAATTTTATGGTTGCTAATACCGGTTTGGGACGAAATTAATCGCATTGTTAATTGCTGTGCCGACATCTCGAGCGAAAAGAACCCAACAGGAATACCATAATCTACTGCAATATTACGAGCAAGCGATAAAGCAAGCGCAGTTTTTCCAACAGAAGGTCGCGCAGCAATTACAACCAAATCCGAGCTTTGAAGTCCTCCAAGCAATCTGTCCAGTTCAATAAAACCAGTAGGAACGCCAGTAATTCCTTTGGTTCCGAACTCAATTAAATGAGTAATGTTATCTATCGCATCGTGAGTTAATTTTTTGATGTTTAAGTAGTTACGGCTGAATCGCTTTTCGGCTATTTGAAAAACAAGGCGCTCAGCATTGTCCACTTCTTCGAGAGCATCGACACTTTCATCGTAGCATTCAACATAGATTTTACCTGCAGCAGTAAGCAAAGCACGTTTCAAATATTTTTCTTGGACAATTCGGCAGTAATTATCAATATTTTCGGCTGTCGGGACCTGTTCCGTCAATCCCATAATATATTCGACATCGACAACTGTTCCCAACGATTCTCTTTTTTGCAATTCGTTGACGAGAGTTATAACATCGATTTGAATTCCTTTTTCGAACATCGAGACGATAACATCAAAAATTAATCTATTCCGTTCGACGTAAAAACTTTCTTTCGAAAGGACCTCCAAAACCTTAGGAATTGTCGAATTATCGAGCAAAATCGATCCCAAAACAGCCATTTCTGCTTCAACAGAATGTGGAGGGACACGGGCTCCCCCGATGGTTTCTACCGCGGTGTTGTCCCCGCTTTTACTATTTCGAATATGTTTTGCCATTTTTTAGAACGTGAATTTAAAAAAATAATTGATAATTTTTAGAAAGAGTATGCCTAATCTTAATAAATAAATCGAGAAAGACTTGCGAAATATTTACATTCGAATAGATGTAACGCCGTGCTTCCTCGATATGTTCAACAACCGAAGGCAAGTCTCGCTTTCCAAACTTTTCGGAAAATCGCTTCAAAACCTCGATATCATCTTCGTTAGTTAAATAAATATAATCGCCATTCTTCGAGATTAAAAAAGCATCTCGAAGCCATTGGGATAGAAGATTGAGAATACTGTTAGCTTTTTTCTTATCTAATTTCTCTGCAAATTCTGAGATATTCGAAGACAAAGCCGAGCCAGCCAATTCTTTTTTCAAGGACAATCGTAGGAAGTTCACCATTATATCGCGCATATTTTTCACATTAGATTCAAGGTATTCAAAAGCCAAAGTTACCGAACCACCGGAAAATTTCGCAATCAACCGCGCTTCCGATTCACTTTTGCCAAACTTATTAATTAATTCTTGAGAAATAATTTCAGGCGATAAAATTGGAAAAAATTGCATTTGGCAACGCGATAGTATTGTCGGCAGAATAAACTCTTTGCGAGATGTCAAAAGAATGAAAGTTATATTCTTTCTTGGCTCTTCGAGAATTTTCAACAAAGCATTTTGGGCTTCGGTCCTCATATCTTCTGCATTTAAGACAACAACAAATTTCCTGCCCGGAAGCGAATTGGATAAAGAAAGATTTCGCCGCAGCTCTCGAATGGCACCAATACGAATTTGGCTTGCACCCTCAATAACAAATTTAGAATACGGGTTTTGAATTTTGTTCAAAATTTTTTGGTTAATCGACTCAATTTGTTCATTGGTTAACTGCGATAAAGTTCCAATTTCGCCTTTGTCGGAACTTTTCCCCGACGGCAAAGAAAAAACAAATTCCAAATTCTGGAATCTGTTTCCGGCAATATTTAAGCAATTCGTGCACTGTCCGCAGGATTCAACACTGTTTCCTTCAATCTTTGGGTTTAAACAACTTGCTGATTTAACAAACTCAATAGCAGTAGCAAATTTGCCGACTCCTTCTTGGCCCCAAAAACATAACGCATTTGGAATACGATTTTCAGCAACTAATCTTTGCAGTCGGAATTTAATACTTTCTTGACCAACGACATTTTTCCAAGCCATATTTTTTTAATAATTTCGTCAAACAGAAAATAAAATATTATAAATATTTTATTAGGTTAAATAAAATTAAAAAGTGTAAAATATAAGGAAAAACAAATATGGAAAAAAATTCTTATATATCAATCGAAGATAAATTAATGAGTCAGGCTCTGGCCAACTCGTTCGAGACCGACTTTTGTGTACATAGCCATGGTCCCGCTTGTTCAAGGGAGCCTGTGCAATTTAAAAAAGACGCTCCTCCACATATTCAACTTAAACTATCCAAAGATTTTATAATTAAAGCCTATCGTTTGATGGTTCAATCCCGTCTTACAGACGAAAAACATTTAAAGTTGCTTAAACAAGGTAAGTCTTTTTTCCATATAGGAGGTAGTGGTCACGAAGCAACACAAATAGCCATCGGCTTGACTCTACGCCCTGGTAAAGATTGGATTTGGGCTTATTATCGAGATGTTGGACTAGCCTACGCTCTTGGTTATACTCCTTATGAATATTTTCTTGGAGCATTTGGAAAGCAGGAATGCCCCTCGACTGGTGGCCGGCAGATGCCCGGCCATTACGGACATCCAAAATTAAATATGCCAACTTCGTCGTCGCCGACAGGGACGCAGTACCTAAATGCAGTTGGAACTGCTCTCGCAACAAAATATTTAAAATCAGATGAAATAACCTATGTTGATTCTGGCGAAGGAGCTACCAGCGAAGGAGAGTTTTACGAAGCAGTTAATTGGGCTTCGCGAGAAAAATTACCCGTTTTATTTTGCATTCAAGACAATAAATATGCTATTTCTGTGCCACGCGAGCAACAATCTATGGGCGAAACAGTCGGGCATACCTTTTGCTGTTATTCAAATTTAAAGATAAAAACATTCGATGGAACAAATTTTTTCGAGGCATTACTTGCAGCGCGCGAAGCTCTCGATTACTCTCTTTCTGGGTGTGGCCCGGTTCTTCTCCACGCCTTGGTCGAGCGATTATTGCCACACTCCTCGAGCGACGACCACAAAAAATACCGCCCTCACGAAGAACTTAAAAAAGCTAAAGAACGAGATTGCATTCAGATTTTCCATAATTACATTGTTGAATATAATATAGCAACTTCCGAGGAATTAGATTCAATTGTCCAGCAAGTATCTCTCGAAATCGATGAAGCAGCAGAAAAAGCTTTCGAAAGCCCCGATCCAAACCCAGAAGATTCAATTAAATTTGTATTTGCTTCCCCCGAAACACGTAATTTGCCTTATACCGATTCTGAACCTATTCAAGGCGAAAAGATTGTAATGGTCGATGCAATCAACCATGCATTACATGAAGAAATGGAAAATAATCCCAAAATGGTGATTTTCGGCGAAGACATTGCCGACCCCAAAGGAGGTGTTTTTACTGCAACAAAGGGACTCTCGTCGAAATTTGGGAATAAAAGGGTTTTTAATTCACCTCTTGCCGAAGCCTCAATCGCAGGAGTTGCTCTTGGATTATCTCTTCGAGGTTTCAAACCTGTTGTCGAAATGCAATTTGGCGATTATATATGGCCTGCGTTTATGCAAATAAAAAACGAAATTGCCACAATGCGATACCGTTCGAATGGTAATTTTTCCTCTCCCGTTGTAATCAGAGTTGCAGTTGGAGGCTATATCCATGGTGGTTTATATCATTCCCAAAACATTGAATCTATTTTTGCACACATTCCAGGCTTAATGATTGCATATCCATCAAATGCAGCAGATGCAAAAGGCTTATTGAAAACAGCTTGTCGAATCGAAGACCCTGTGATTTTTTGTGAACATAAAGGATTGTATCGCCATCCCTTTTCGACCACACCTGAACCACCCAAAGATTATCTTATCCCTTTTGGGAAAGGAAAAATAGTCCAAAGCGGTAAAGATTTAACCATAGTTACATGGGGAATGGGTGTCAAAGACTCATATCAAGCAGCGAAAAGAATAATGAAAGAGATGCCGAACACTTCAATCGAAATCATTGATTTGCGGACAATTATTCCATGGGACAAAGAAATTGTTTTGGAATCTATAAGAAAAACAAACCGTGTTTTGATTGTTCACGAAGATACTTTGACAAATGGTTTCGGAGCGGAAATTGCTGCAACTATTGCACAGGAAACATTTAATTTCCTTGATGCTCCCGTTCGCCGGCTCGCTTCGCTCGATTCGCATATTCCATACCATCCAAATTATGAAAACTATATCCTCGTAACCGAAGAGAAAGTTTACAAAGCAATCTCCGAGTTGTTGAATTACTAATTTTATTATAATTTAATTACATTAGTCGAAATTTATTGGAATAGTAAAAGTAAAGATGCTTCCTTTTCCCTCTTCACTTTCCGCCCAAATTTTCCCTCCGTGAAGCTCGATTAATTCCTTGCATAGTATTAAACCTAATCCTGTCCCTTGTTCGCGCTCGGTCCCCGGGGTTGTTACACTATACTCTATCTTAAATAAACGTTCCAATTTATCCGGAGGTATGCCGATACCTTCATCTTTAACTGAAACTTTTAAGGTTGGCAAGCTACCATCGTGATAACTTTGGACTTCCAAATTGACTTTTGAGCCACGGCGGGAAAACTTAATTGCATTAGAAAGAAGGTTACGAATAACAGTAGTAATTAAGTTTCTATCGACATAAACCATTAAATCTATTTCTTGCTTATATACAATCTCTATTTGCTTGGCATTTGCATTAGCTTCCATAAATCGAACGACATCAATGAGAACAAGATTAATATTCACCCATTCCGGTCTGAATGTAATTCTGCCAGTTTGCGCTTTTGTCCAAGTAAGAAGATTTTCGAGTAAATTTTTCAACAAATTCGAGGTTTTAAATATATGGCCTACATATTCACGAACTTTCTCCGAAGAAAATGTATCGAAAAATCTATTTAGAATTTCTGCATCAGTAAGAATAGATTGGAGCGGATTCTTCAAATCGTGTGCAATTATAGTAAAGAACTTATCTTTTGCTGAATTGGCTTCTCTTAGTTCTTGCTCGGATTTAGCCAGCTTTTCATTAAGAATGAGAAGTTTTTGGCTTTCTTGCGATAAAGTTTCATTTAATATTTTGAGTTCATAGTTTGCTTGTTCAAGTATTTCTTGAACTCTACGATGTTCTTCAACCTCGAACTTGTATTCTTCGAGAGCGAGTTGTAAATCTTTTGTTCTTTCTTCGATTTTTCTTTCCAATTCCAAGTTTATATTGCGGAGTGTTGCCTCGGTATCTTTTCTATCGGTAATATCAATAAGAATATTAATAATCCCAGCAAGATTTCCATCGAAGTCGTTATATCCTGCTTTGTAAATGGCAAAATCTTTAGTAATTCCGTTTTCAAGATTAATTTCCCCGTCATACGTTTTGATTTCTTTAGCCTCAATAATTCTTTGGTTTGTTTCGATATGTTTATTTCTAAAATCTTCTGTAAAAATATCAGGAAAATCCTCGACTGTTTTACCAAGGAATTCCTTTGTAGAAAGCATTAAAATTTCTTCCCGAAAAGCCTTGTTGCAACCTATTAGTTGTCCCTCAATGTTTTCATAAAAAATTGGCATCGGAATGGTATCCAAAAGAGCGTGCAAAAATTCGGTGTAGTCCGAAACTTTTTGCTCTAAATTTCTTTGATTAGTAATATCTGTTACAATCCCTATGATTGAAACAATTTTCCCGTCGTCTGTTAAAAAGAAACCGCTTTCTTTGACATAACGTTGCTCGCCCTGAAAATTCTTAACCCGATAAATGAGATTATATGGAGTAAGATTATCACAATGTTTTTGGAAGGTTTCAAGATAATTTTCTAAATCTTGCGCAACAATTTTGTCGAGCCACTTTTCCCGCTTTCTTAACTCTTTGGCAGAATATCCAAATAAATCTTTGATATTTTCTGTCCATATTACTTCGCCCGACACCCAATCCCTTTCAAATACGGCCTGTCCGGTTGAAGAAGTAACAATGTCGAAACGCTTTTTCCAACGGCGGAGTTCCATTTCAGTTTGTTTTTTTTCTGTTATCTCATTGGCAAAAATTAGAATTCCCGCCACCTCGCCGTTGTCATAAGAAATAGGCACCCTATCTACTAAGTAATACTTTTCAATCTTTAAATTTTTAACAAACCGTTCTTCTATATGTATTATAGGCTTTCGGCTTGAAATTACCTCCCTATCGAACTTTCGACTATTTTCTGAAACTTCTTCCGACAAAAAGCTGCCGACAAACTTTCCTTCGATGTCCTCCGTGTTAAATTCGAAGCTTGTAATAAAAACACTATTTGCCTTGATCAGTCGATTGTTTCTGTCCTTAACCAAAACAACATAAGGAATATTATCAAGGATGATTTTTAAATCGTCGAAGGTAGCGACTATCCGATGAATATCTTTAATTTCAGATTTATCGAAATCCAAAAAAATTGCATAAATTTCATTAGGAGTTTCATTGATAATTCCAATACAAGCTTCGATTTCGAGTTGACTGATACCAAGATTGGTTCCAAATAAAACTTTCGTAAGTATAGTTGTTGTGCCACTCTGTTTTAAATTTTCGATTTGTTGCAAACAATGCTCTTGGATTCTATTTTTTTCGCTTTGTAGTTTTGTTAAATCTCCCGAGATAAAATCGCTAAAATACTCCCAATATTGATTCGATAGAAGGATTTTGCCAGTTCCATCTATAATTAAAAACGGCAAAGGGAAGTGCTCGGCAAACTCTTCTAACGCCATTTCACTGTGTACTATCTCCTCTATTTTACTCAGGAGTTTTGTCGGAAATTCTTTCGAACTAGCAAAATCAAACAAATTCTTTCGGAAATAACCCCAAAGTAAATTATCGTATTTTAGCAGCATTAACCAACTCCTACCAATCCTGAAATTCAAAAAAACTGATATGTAAAAATCATACCAATTTTGTCGAATATTCGACAATTGGTGAAAAAACAACAAGGGTTTTCCAAAAAGATGGTTAATAAAAACCAATTATCGGAGCGTGAATAACAAAGTAAGCCTTTGGAAGATAATAAATCGGTTCAAAAGATTTCTCTAAAAGTTCCCAATAGGGCTGGAAAGCAACTGCGTTAAAAATAATATCAACTATGTTACTCACTTAATCACAATTACTCTCTTTATTTCTATTCCATTTTTATGGAAAACATAAAGGAAGTAGTTGCCCGAAGCGAGCTTAGAAATATCAATTAAATAGCCGTTTTCGAGTATAGCCTCCATAGAAACTTCTTTTATAACATTTCCCATAATATCACACAACCGAATGGAATAAATGCTTAAAGTTGTTGTAATTTTCAAATAATTATATGCTGGAATCGGGAACACATTTACCATTGCATTATTTGGTTCATCAACACTTTTATAATAGAAATCATATTCGTCGGACATTTCCGATACACACCCAAATTCATTTGTTACCTGAACAGAATACAGACCTGGCTCTTGAAGAATAATAGAGTCGGCAGTTGCTCCTTCGATAGGCTGCCCAAACAAAAACCATTGATTTCCATTTTTAGAGCTTGAATAAAGAGTATACCCTTGCCGTGTAATGGTTGGCTTCGGCGGGTTTGAATAAACGTCCACAATTATTTTAGTTGAATCTTCGCAAAAACCGCTTTGAAGTTTTTGGAAAAGATACAAAACTCCTTTGCCTTCTTGGTTCCACCTCACTTCTACTGTCATAGTTGTGTCGTTAATCAAAATAATCTCGCCATTGTTTATCGTCCAAAGACTATACACTCCGGGTTTAATCGAAGTGGAATATTTTTCGATAGCACCAACACAAACAGCGCCTTTACCAGAAATTGTAGGGTTCAAACCCTTGTAGATTTTAATGTTCTTCCGATTATCCGCACCTATCATTGCGGGACTTGTCGAAATTACACGAACCCGATATAATATACCCGATTGAATATTATCTGGGATTATTCCAACTATCGTTCCGCTCGTTTTAGATTGAATCCTACCTAATTCAACGGGAGAATCGAACTTCCCACTTTTGTCGGAAAGTTGGGCGATAAAGAAATTATCATCGGCAAATTGTTGAATAACTTCAAAATTGATCGGAATTTGAGCCCCCGTGCAATATTCCCCTTCGGAAAAAGTGGAAATAACAAACTCTTTCCCATAGAAAACACCATTGCCCCAAGTCGAAGCAAACAATTCTCTTGATGGTCCGCAAATCACCGAAGTTACATAAGGATTAAATAAACCATCGTTAACTTCTTGCCAGCTTGCCCCACCATCAACTGAACGGAAGATTCCATTGCTATACGTAGCAACAAAAACAGAATTGAATGCAGATACAGCTATTCGAAAAATTTGTGAGTTGGGGACCTCGAACACCTTCGTCCAATTAACACCATTATTAACCGACTTGAAAACCAAACCGTTGTTAGTGCCTGCATATAGATTCCCACTCGAATCCAAAGCTATTGTATTAATGTTGGTGCTATTTTTGAAATCAGCATCCACTTTCCCCCAAAAATCGAATAATAATGTTGCCCGATAAAGCCCAGACGTTGTTCCGACGAAAACAAACCCATCGGATTTAGCAAAAATACAATTAACACTTTTTGTCGAAAAGCTATTTTCCATTCGGGTCCAAGTTTCGCCAAAATCTGACGAAATGTATAAACCTGAGTATAAAGTACCTGCAAGAATTCGTCTATCCTTGGTTACAGAGATTGCATTAATATATGTATCTGTTAATCCGTTGTTCTTTGCTACCCAGTTGCTCCCATTGTTTGTGGACTTGTAAATTCCTCCCAAGGTACCAAGATACAAAGTATCTCGATATTCGGCTATTGCAAATACCTGCTGATTTTCCAAGCCATCATTCCTTTGGGACCAACTTTTACCCTTATCGGTCGAGAAATACACCCCATTATTAAAAGTGCCAGCGAAAAGTATTCCTTTGCCTGTCAAATATACAAAATTAGTATTTCCGGTTAGATTTTGTGAAGTTGGTTCCCACACAATCGTTTGTGTAAAAACAGCATAATTGGTAATAAATATCAAAAATATCAAAACAAATAGCAAACTTCTCATTTCAATACCTCCTATTTTTTATTTTTTATCTATTTTAATTTACCATCCATAGCATCTTGATACACCATACTATGTCCGGGGTCAAGGTACATTAGTGCTTTGAAAACTTCTTTATTCGGATAACCATTGAACAGAGTAGCAATCGTTTGAGAATGAGTATCGAAAAATAATTGCAAAAGAACGCTTGCTTCGACTATCTTGTCTTGTTTAAATTTCGCCATTTCAAAAATAACATTCTCAAGATTTTTTAACGCGGATTCCTTTTCGAAAGCAATTTTATCGAATCCATCAACAAAGTATGAAAAAACTATTTTCCGAAATTGATAATATCGCGGATCAGTGAGTTCCCGAACCAAATTGTATTTGGTTAATGCCCCGGGTTCGGAATATGTTTGAAATCCTTCTATATTCATTGTTGCACCAAGTTGAACAAGATTCTTTGCTTGCTCAAATGCGAATGTTCCTCCAAGCTCTTCATAAGAATCTAAATCGAAACCGATGACAAGAAACATATAATAATCGATAATAGAAACGAAAGGATCGAATCTAAGAGGGTTGAAGGTTAAAGTTGCACCATAAGAATATTCAAAACTCCAACTTGTTTCGGTCGTTTTCAATGCGGGAATTTGACCGGAAAGGTCACCTTGGGGATTGTCAAGGTAGCGACGGGAAACCACCACCATTCGTGCAGTGAAATGATAATTCGTACCCCCCGTTAAATAAATATTAATATCGACTGGTATTGGCTCGCCTTCCCATTCTCGATTTAAAAATTTCTGATTGTTTATGTATCGTTCAATATCATCTTTTAGAGTTGAAACATACTGCTTGGCTTCGATGCTTAGCAAATCGGTGTTGACAACTACATTGGCTTTGATTTCTTGGGCGTAGCCTCGTTTAAAGCCGAAAAAACAAGCGGCAAAAAACAACACTATAAAAAGAAAATTTTTCATTTCACTCACAAATCCTATTTTACAATTTCCAATTTAATCAGAATTTTATAAATTGAAAAAAACTAAAAGTAAAGTAATGAGGAAAATTATAGAAAAAGAAAGATTGTGTATATTGCTTTTAATATTTGCCATCATTAATCCATACCTTTTTTCACAGGATGGTTTTAGTTATAGTTCGCCGGTTGAAAACTGCTCGAACCAATTAATGTATGAATTCAGATGGCAATCCAATCCGCTTAACCTTAAAAGCATAGAAGGATGGAATGTCTCGCTAACTTTTTCGCCTTCGCGCTTTTTAATTAAAGAACTAAATTCAGTTAGTTTTGGTGTGGCAACCGATACATTCTCCTTTCTAAACGTAGGTCTCGGTGTGAATTATCTCGGGTCGAAACTCTTTTCGGAAAGTTCTCTATTTTTTTCGCTACAAAAACGATTGTTTAATTGGTTCTCGTTTGCAACTCGATTTAAAACTCAAATTCTTAAAGTCGAAGATTTCGGAACAAAAACCCATTTCAACAGTGATGTATTTATTCAATACGAAGGCTTCAATAATTTCTCGATTGCTTTTAATCTAATTAACCTATTCGGCACCCCCGACGTATCCGGAGAATATAAAACAACTGGTTTGGGGTTCCGTTTTAATCCGACGATTAATATTTCCAGTGGCTTCGACGTCAATTTCATTGTTGGTTACTTCACTTCATATTCAGTAAATTTCTGTGTAAAAGTTGGAGAATATATAAACGTCGAGGCTATTTTTAGGACGCTTCCTCAATTATTTAACTTTAGCACTTCGGTAGTCCTTTCGCAACACCTTACTATTTTCCTATCTGTTGAATACAACAATTACTTAGCACTTTCGCAAACTTTGGGGATAATGTTTAAGCTATAATATGAGTTATAATGTGAATAAAATTCTTTGGGTTTTTATCTGCCTTTTCATTGCGATTACAGCAACTTATAACTCACTTTCCCAAATGCCCGAAAGGGTTATGGTCGAAGAAATCCTTGAAAGATTTTACGAAGAAACCGGTAAAAATCGTGCAATCGAGGATCTCGACGTATTTATCTTAAATCCAATGTCTTTAAGTAATTTCAAAAGCAAGGAGCTTGCCGGTCTTCTTGAAGTTTCCACCGAAATTGCACGAAAAATTATCGACTTAGGTAAAAAGGGGCTCGGATTCGATATCATCTGCGATTCTGTTTCTCTTTTGCCTTCGCAATGCGATTTACTAAAAATAGTTTCAAAAATCGAGACTACCAAACCCAAAAAGCAAACGAAAAATGGTTCAAAAGAATATGAAATCGTCGTTCTTTCAAGACTTTATCACAAAGACGAAGACCAACCCGATTCGAACTTTCTTGGGAACTCTATTGAGTCGCACCAAAAAATCTTGATTCACAGTAACTTTGGGTCATTTGGAATTTCCGCCTCTAAAGACATCGGTGAACAGGACTACTTCGATTCATATAAAGCTTTCTTTTCGCTCAATTACAGCGGATTACAGCTCATTCTAGGGAACTTCATCGCAGAAAACAATTTTGGAAACATACTTTGGAATCCATTCGGCAAATATAAAGGCTCGAATCCAGTCATTGCTTCATCTATGTTTAGAGAACGCATAGCCCCAACTTTAACTCCGATTGACTATGGAACATTTCGTGGTATTGCTATCGATTATAACTTTTTTTTAAACGAAAAGTTAATGTTCAACTTCTCGGGATTTGTATCCAAAACTCTTCGCTCGGCCACCGTTGATACTATACGAAACGTCGTTACATCAATTTATACGGCTGAACTTTTCCGAACACCAAATGAATTAGCAAAGAAGAATCGACTCGACGAACTATCACTTTTCGGTAACATAGGATTTCACTTCGATTTCCTTTCGTTAAACTATTCCATTTTCAAAGTTCACTTCAATAAAGCACTACAAACAAACTCTAAAAAATATATAAGCGGCTTTCAATCAATATTTCATTCGTTCGGAATGCAATTTCAACCCAGCGATAAAATTACCTTCTCGAGCGAAATATCGCTAAACGAAAAAAACAATTTAGCCTTTGTATCGGCTTTAACATATAAACAAAAATCTTTCGCTTCGAGTCTAAATGTTAGATATTTTGCTCCTCAATTCCGTTCGCCTTTTGGAACATTATTTGGAGAAAATTCATATCCAAATAACGAATTTGGGATATTTTGTGGAATTGAATATATTCATTCGGGCATTAATTTTGAATTTTACGCCGATTATTTTCGAACCCTCGAACCAACAACGCTTGTCCAAATTCCAATTGTTGGAACCGATTTCTACTTTCAGTCAATCTTTACACCTTTTGAATTGCTTAAAACAAGAGTTAAAATTCAACGGCAAGACAAAACAGATTACACATACAATATACAAAAGAACAAGCAAATACCTTTTCAAAAAATCTTATACAAATTCTTAATTGAAAACCGATATTCTATCGCAGAATCATTACTATTAAATCATCGATTGGACTTCGTCTATTTGAACAACAACCAATACTTACCTAATGAAACGGGCTGGCACACGTTTATTGATTGGAGATATTCCCCGCTGTATTGGCTTGATTTGGGAGGGCGAATAAACGTTTTTTCGACCGAAAGCTTTTCGTCGGTTATCTATGTGTTCGAAATCCTTTCCCCGACTTTGATGATATCACAACCATTTTACGACTTTGGATATAAAGGAAACCTTTGGTGCAGTTTCAAATTATTCGAGAATAGCATCAATGTTTATCTACGCTATTATTATCTGAATCGAGTAGCAAAATATTCGAACTTTATATTGGGACAGGTAAGTATTAATTTCCAAATCTAATATTTATAGTTTTCTTACGACGAATAACTTCTTCGATAAATTTCTTCCCAAGACCAAATGCGGTTGGGTCCTTCGTGTCGAGACGTTCCGGGTGCCATTGAACAGCAATGAAAAAAGGCTTACCTTCGGGATTTTCCCATTCATAAGACTCGATTAAACCATCCTCGGCAAATGCCACAGGTTTTAATCCATTTGCCAAACGCTCTACCCCTTGATGATGGAAGGAGTTTACTAAAATTGTATCTTGCTCTACTAATTTATATAAATTACTTTCTTTATCGATAATTACTGGATGAACACATAAAACTGCGTTTCCACAACTATGCTGAACAGCATTATGCTTATAAGTTGGTATATCGGGATACAACGTTCCTCCCAAAAAAACATTCAAGATTTGCTCGCCACGACATATAGCATAAATTGGAATACCTTT
This sequence comes from Ignavibacteria bacterium, assembly GCA_037445895.1. Classification (GTDB taxonomy): domain Bacteria; phylum Bacteroidota; class Ignavibacteria; order Kapaibacteriales; family UBA2268; genus JBBIJO01. Next base: position 282,250 of record JBBIJO010000001.1, read on the forward strand.
TTCGATTGCAAGTTTGATTAATTTGAATTCAAGGCTATCGCGATAGTCGTCAATTTCGCAAAGGGAAGAATCTCCAGAACGTCCATAGTATCGTGGATTTACATCGACTCCTCCGGTTAAAACTAAGCCATCTACACCATCGAAAAGCGAATCAATTTCTTCTATCCTCCACCCAAAAGCATTTACACAATTAATATCGGGGTAAATATTTTGCAAATATTGGCAATACTTTTTATAGTTCTCGGAACCGACTGCTTTGGAAAAAACTATGCGAAGCGAATCTTTTCCAACAATCTGGCAAATCATAGAATGAATCAAAACTAGAACAATTATAATCAATTTCATAGCAAACTAGCAAAAATTTTTACTTCTTTGCAACTTGTTTTAAATTTGTGAAATATTTACTCGGGTCGTTATCCGATTTTGTAACATCAAACCGTGCAAGAACCAAACAGTGGTCCGAAATCTTTTCTGCATCCTCTTTCCGAAACATCGAAAATGTATCGAAAACTTTTACACTGTTCTCCAAATAGCGATTTAAAAAGCTGCGAGTTACAACAATATGGTCGATTCCATAAGCATTATGATATTTGCAACTTCTCAAACTTTCCGTCAGAAAAACAATTTCAGGATACACAAGAAAAGGCCCCATTGTATTGTATTTTTTACGCAATGGACTGTCGTTGAAATCTCCAAGTACAACAACGTCCTGCTCGTTTTTTGCTTTCAATATGGAATCTATCCAATTGACGGAAACTTCGGCTTGCCGCATTCTTAAAGTTCTGCTTTCTTCCAATTTTTCCGGCGCTTCGTCAAACCGACTTGTTGCCTTAAAATGAACTACCATAACAAGAAAATCTAAATTCCCTTTTTGAACAGCTGCAACAAAACCGGGGCGCGTTCGACGCCACTCGACTTCCAACGCTGAATAATCGTAAAGATAACGAACAAAAATATTCTTTTTAAAGAGAATTCCCACTTTTTGGGGCGCATCGTCACGCGAAAGATAAAAAGAATAATTTGGTAAATATTTGATTACTCTTGACATTGCATTAATATTTTCGATTTCTTCGACTCCAAGCAAATCTACCCCCGATTGCTTAATCAACTCGGCAATATTTCTGTAATCCTGTTCCGTTCTATCGATACGATCGTTAATACCGTCACCTAACCATTCGATATTGAATGTCCCAATCGTGATTTCCTTTGCTTCGCCCTCGGCAATTTTTTCCTCGGCTTTTTTGCTACAACTCCAAATAAGAACAATTGCTAATATTAAAAGCAACTTATTCATTTTCATTCTTGTTTTGCCGTTTACTTACTATTACAAAAATATATCTTTTATATAAAAAAACCATCAACAATGCTATTAAACAACCAACAAGCGAGCCGACAATAACATCGCTCGGGTAATGGACCCCGACATAAACTCGTGATAGTGCAATAAGCACAGCAACTACGAAAAAGTGAATACGAAAACGACGAAAATAATATGACATTACTACAGCAAAAGCGAAGTTGTTCACTGCGTGGGATGAAGGAAACGATTTGCCTCCCCCACAAGGCACCAGCAATCGAACATCAGAAAGTTCCCAACAGGGACGCAGCCGGGCAACCGCTTCTTTCAGAAAGTGGCTACTTGTTTGGTCGGCTATTACAATCGTTAGAATTAACAGGACAAGAATTGCACGACCTTCCCAACCAAACCTCGTCAAAAGAAAAAATATTAACACTCCATAAACAATATACCAATTCGTTTGAGTGGTAATAAGCACAAAAAGCCAATCGAAAACAGGATTTGCAATAGTATGATTAAAAAAATAAAAGATTGCTATGTCTATATTCAAGAAAAAATCCATATAGTTCAACTACTCAACAACAAAAAACAAAATTACAGAAAAAAATTTCATTTGCATTTTTATATTTTTTTATTAATTTGCTTTTTTGTATGT
>JBBIJO010000002.1:0-41725 GCA_037445895.1 Ignavibacteria bacterium
CGGGAATACAATCCTTCGTTTTCTTGTTCAAGCTGTAAAAATTCTATCAGCTGATTTCGTAGTTCCTGGTTTTTCTTTCCCAAAAACATCAATCATTTGTTGTAACGCCTGATGGGTTTTAAAGTCCAAACTAATAGGCAAGGATTTTAGTAAACGCCATAAGGTACGAACCTTTTATCCGCTGTTATTGGGAGTTTTGCGTTTATTATCATAATATATCAAATAATGCTTTTTCATTTCCTATCTCAACTTTTTTATTTCTTTTTATCTCTGAAAAGTTACCATCCAATCTTTTTAATATAACATTATAATATTCTTTTGATATTTCAATTGTTATAAAATCTCGTTTTAGTTTCTTAGCAACTGCAACAGTTGTTCCTGTCCCTCCAAAAGGGTCTAAAACTAAATCGCCTTTGTTCGAACTTGTTTTTATTATTAATTCCAACAAATCTTCAGGCATTTGACAAGGATGTTTTTCTATCCGTTCTTTAAAAGTACCACAAACTCTTGAAAATTGCCAAACATCATCAGGAACTTTTCCTAACGGATTCGCCCGTTTATCTTTATAGATAAGTTGCCTTGCAGAAGGAATCCTTATATCCCTATCATTAAATGTAAATTGTTCTTTGTCCTTAGTGAAATATAGGATATGAGTATGGGCACGGTTAAATTTTTTCCTCTGATTTTGCCCAAAGGTATAGTACCAGATAATCCAATTTCTAAAATAAAAGCCTGTTCTTTTTAAGATTACATTTATCTCTGCTGCGAACTCATCACCAATTGCAATGTATATTGTCCCTTTGTTTTTGAGTAATCTATATGTTTCTTTTATCCATTTTTCCGACCAATTATAATATTCCTCATAGGACATATTATCATTATGAACATCATATTTTATTCCTATATTGAAAGGAGGATCTGCAAATACTAAATCTATAGATTTATCGGGCAATGTTTTCATAATTTCTATACAGTCCCCTAAATATACTTTATTTACTTCCATTATTATCCCCTCAGTTCAAACAACTGACATGGCTTAATCTTGAATTGTATTTTTGTTGGGTCAGGTGTTCCACCTTTTCTTTGCATTGTGATTTTCCCAATATATAAACTTCCTCGTGGAGAAATACAAACTTCGCCACTTCCAAAGAAATTCATTACAACATTTATTTCTTTTAGTGTCCATATAGTTGTTTTGTTCCCTTTATTAAATTTTGTAACTAACATCCAATTAGCAGACAGCCCCCCTCTTCCTTTAATTATATCACTTATTATCATAATTCGGTTTCTCTCAAAAAATTCAACAATTTTCTTTTGAATTATATCCGGCATTTCGTTTAAAAATAAACGTCTTTTATCTCTAAAATTTTTAATACCTATTTTCTCTAAGTGTTTTTTGGGGGATAATTCGCCTGTAAAAAGTTTAAGCCAAAATGAAATTTCACTATCAAATTTCCACATTTCTTGGTAATCATCAACGGTCCTTTTGTCAATTTGATTGTAATCTGCATCTGAGTTTGCTTTTTTTAGTGATAGATTCTCAATTTTAAGTATGTTCCCAATTTTTATGATGATTCTTATTTGAGCATCTGCCTTTTTAAATCTTACAAACTGTTCATACTCTTTTTCATCAATTCCAAACCTTCTTAAATCACTTCTCTTTATTCTAGTAGGAACTTGGGTTGCTTTCACAGAATCAAGTTTTTTAATATCATATCCCATTATTTTAAGCCATTCTTGTGCTTCTTTATCTTTTTTCCAAGCATTGAATTTTTTACAAATTGCCTTCTCATTCGCAAACCCGCCTTTTGCAGTTTTTGAGCCAAGTTCCGCTTTATCCATATTTTACCTCTTTAGGTAAAATTCCCGATAACTCATTCATATCCGAACCAAGTTCGGATATAATGCCAAAAGAAGAAAAATGTTTTTATAGAATAACCCCATAGTAATTCAAAAAAGCATAAAAAATAAATACAAAAATAAAAAAATAAAAATACCAAAAAATAAATACACACAAGAGTATGTCTTTTGTATTTTATTTCCCCTTCTTTCTCCCTCGTCTTGGGAGAAAAGGGAGAAAGAAAAGGGAAAAATTGTGTTTTATCAATTTCGAGACGGCAACCGACTATACAATAACATCTTCTTAAAAGTAAAGAAGTTACTCTATGATAATTTTATCTGTAATCACATAGCCATCGATTGTAATCTTCAAAAGATACATACCCGATGGAACTTTCGAACCAACATTGTCACTACAATCCCATACCAATTTCTGGTTACCTGCCTCCATTATACCAATAAATAGATGCTTCAAGTTTGCACCTGTCAAATCATACAATTCAGCTTCTACTTTTGTTGCTTCGGGCAATGTAAATAAAATATCGACACTACGACTCGTTTCGCTTGGATTAGGAACAATTTTGAGTTCATATTTGGTTTTTAACCAGAAATTGTCGGGAACCCAAGTATCATACTTAACGGTAGAGTCGTAGCTTTCTGAAACTATAGTTTCAATCCAACAAGTATATCGGTTGCTCGATAAATCAACAAGATACGAATATCCGAGTGTATCTTTCCAATTAACAAAGATACTTCTTAATCCTCCGGAATCCCTTTGATTCAAATCATCTTTAAAATAAATTCCACGGTTAATAGCGACGTCACTAACTCCAACAACTGTAATCCAATGTCCCCCACGCCTCGTGCCTGTGCTATCGTAATACCCAAATTCCAATTCAACATCTTCGCCGTTTTTCATTTCTTGGACCAACCATTCCCATTGCGGAGGTCGATTGGCAGAGTCGTTTTTATTTTGTGCTGAATGTCCATAAGTAGTGTTTGGCGAGGCAATATCACCCGTCCCAAAGTAGAATCCTTGGAACTTCACACGGATTGGGAGTTTATATTTGTCTATGAAATCAAGTTTTGCTTTAATAAAGTCGGTTCTCATCACGCCACTGTTGTTACCTCTATTCATCATTCTGCTCAGTTCTTGGAGTTTTTCTCGGTGGGTATTATTAGGGTTCAACTGTGGATTGGTTTCGGCAAGCCACTGCAAGCTATTCGACGCCGCTGCTGGACCACAGGCATTTTTGTCGCCAGCATAACCCGCTACGGTGCCAGGATTATTTTTGCTTGAATCGAGATCAATGTTGGGGACATTGCAGCCACGATAGACATAGGCTTTCAATTGCCATCCTTCGGGAAGACCCGGCAAAGAAGGAGGAACCGATGGTATTAAATTAATAACTGAATCTGCACTGCCATTTCCGATTCTAACATCAGTAGTTCCAATTCTAACATCGGTATAGTCTTTGACTATAAAGTCGATAGGTGATATTGGTTCATCGGTAACACTAAATGCTACTCTAAGAGAATCGGGTATGCTATCTGCAGCTATTTTCAAATCGCTATAATCAAAGAAAAATGTGTATTTTTGTGAAGTATCGAAAGGCATAAGCACAACATTTCGACAACACCAGAACAACTCGGTCGTGTTTGTTTTTCCCAACCAGGCATTAAATACACGAGTCGAAATCGAAGGTTCGACAACAAAACTAATTTCTCCTTTTTTAACATCAGTAAATCCAAAGAACATATCGAAGAATTCCAGCGTATTTATTCCATCGAGCCGAGCACCAAATTCGACTGTGGGGTCATAGCTTTCGGATACAACAGATTCGACCCAGGCATAATATCCCGCTATGTTTAATCCTATTAGCTTGGGCCAACCGCTAGTGTCTTCGACCCAATTAACGAATTGTTCTCTTGTCCCCCCTCCCCCATCTTGTGTAGAATCATCCTTAAAATAAAGCCCTTTTGCTCCTTTAACTTCGCTGACTCCAGTAACCGTAACCCAATGCCCGCCGTGACGATTACCGCTGGCATCATACCATCCAAACATAATCTCGACATCTTCCCCATTTTCCATCTCTCGCTTCAGCCAATCCCAGGTAGGTGGTGTTTTGTTTCCCTGGTTGTGATTTTTTGCTTCGTGGTTGTACTTATTGTTCGGGGACTTGATAGAAGAATCCCCAACAAATACACTTTGGAATTTCACCCTTATAGGCAATCCGTATTTATCGATAAAAGCCAACTTGCCACGGACAATCTGTTCAGTTGTAACTCCTTTGTTTTTTAGACGCTCCATAAGTTTACTAAGCTCTTCCATTTTCTCTCGGTGAGTAGTTGAAGTAATGGGTATTTTGGGATGCTTTTCCTCCAACCATTGCAAACTATTAGCTGCCGCTGCTGGACCACAAGCATTCCAATCGCCGCCATATCCTTTCAAAGAATCTGGTTTGTGCTTCGTACTATCTAAATCGATATTTGGAACTTGGCATCCGCGATAATTCCAAGTAATTATTTTTAAAGAATCGAAAGTAACCAACTCTGGAATACCCACAGGAAACGACAAATTAAAATCGTCGGGACCATTATCGACACCCTGAATAACACTTGTCCTATTGACAGTTATCGTTGTATCGTAAACCACTTCGAATGGTTCGTAAATAACCGAGTCTGTCCATTTCACAGAAACCATTAAACTATCGAGCGAATACCCATCTTGAATTTTTAAAAACGATAAGTCTGTCCAGTAGCTTACGGTCGATATCCCATCGAATGGAAGCAAAGGCATATTTCTTACTAACCAAAAATAAGCACTGTCGGGATTTTCTCGCGCCATTACATTGACAAATACTGGATTTTCCAATGGGGGAAAAGTCACGGTAAAAGTCCCACACAAAGTATTGTTCGCAATCACTGGATTAACAAAGCTTGCTTGCGAAAAACTAAATGGAAACTTCATCATAATTTCTGGTGGGCGACGGACCATAATTTCTTCGAAAGCATGATTGTTTGTTGTATCGACATCGTCTGCGGAAAATGCGCTAACGGTAAGCAAAGCCCATCCAAATGTCCCAGTTATTGCAATCTCTATTGGCACCCATTCAGTCGAAGCAATATAGTTCATTTCCGAAAAAGCGTCCACTTGGCTAATCGTGCCAGAATGCATATACAAAACTTCACTATTCATAATGTTAATAATTTGAATGTCCACGCTTATGCTTCGAACGGGAAACTCCCTTTTATTAGCAAAAAGTATGTTTATTGGATAGGAACGACCTACCTCAACCGTTGTTGGCGGGCTCACAATACTTTTAATAAAGAGATCGCCTGCAAGAACTGGATTCGAAATTGAGGTTGTGCAAAGGATAAGAACAACTGCAAAGATATACTTCGCAAAAGAGCGAGAAAAGCCCATCGAACAAGGTCGCAAAGGTTTCATTTTGGCCTCCTTTTAAAAATTAATAGACATACCATTCCAAAAATACCAAACTTTCACAATAAATTTTTTTTGCCAAAACAAAGATAATATTATATCTTAAAATTTTCAAATTTTCCATAGAATAAACATAGAATAAAATTTTATTTTAAATTGGACTTACTCATATTTACATTCAATAAATTAAAGGAATACAATCCATACGCAAACTTGGAAATTATTCTATCGAACCAAATATTTTGCTTTCTACCGAGTTTTTTATCAATTTTGCAATTCAAGAATTTGAACTTAATATGGAAACTGAACAAAAGGAATTTGGGAATAAATCAATTGTAAGATTAAAGCTTTTTTTCCTCCTTTCCTTGCTTTTTTTCATTATTATAATAATTAGACTTTTGTATATCCAAGTAATAAATCGTGAATACTTTATTACGTCAGCGAAATCTCAACACATTGCAAAGATTGGATTATTTGCAAAAAGAGGGAAAATTTACGATAGGAACTTCAACCTTCTTGTTTCGAATACTTTGGGTAAATCATTTGCAGTCGACCCCTTGGGTGCCCGAAAAGATTCATTATTCCTAACGAGATTGCAAAATATTGCGACTATGCTCCGGCTTGGATCTGAAATCGTTGAGAGTATTTCATCTTCGAAAAAATCCTTTGTCTGGTTGCGGCGGGGTTTAATAGAATACGAAAAATCACTGGATACGATAGATTTCCCTTGGTTTCTTTCCTTAAATGAACCAAGAAGAATTTATCTTTATAATTATTCTGCAAGTTCATTACTTGGGATAACGAATATCGACAACAAAGGGATATCTGGCTTGGAACTTATGCTCGACTCGATTCTTAGGGGGAAAAATGGCGAAGCCGTAGCACTTCGGGATGCCCAAGGACGACTAAAACCCACTTCTGATATGATTATTACAAAACCGATTGATGGAAAAACCATTGTTTTAACGATAGATATTAACCTACAAAGGCTTTTGGAGTATCATCTATCTAACGGCGTAAAGGAAACATATTCCAAAGCGGGGTGTGCAATAGCCATAAATCCCAAAACTGGGGAAATTTTGGCACTTGCATCATACCCTAATTTCGACCTTAACAACAACAAAGGAATAGACGGAAGTTTACTATTAAACCCTTCGCTAAACAATTCTTACGAGCCCGGCTCGACTATTAAACCAATTATCACAGCAATTGCATTGGATAACAAAGTCATCGATGAAAATGAAATGTTCGAAGGTTTCAGTGGGAAACTAACTATTGGGGATGTAAACATTACCGATGAACATCCAATGAGTAAATTAAATTTAGAACAAGCGCTTGCCTTTTCGAGCAACATTGTTTTCGCACAAATCGCAGCAAGAATCGACCCAGAAATGCTTATCCAGAGTTTGAAAAATTTTGGCTTTGGTTCTAAAACTGGTATCGAGCTTCCTGGTGAATTAAAAGGAAATTTACCCGCGCCAGCTAATCTCTCATCGATAAGGCAAAAATTCCTTGGTTTCGGATATGGAATCACAGCTACACCAATACAGTTACTTGTTTCATATACGGCAATAGCAAGTAAAGGCTATCTCGTTAAACCCCATATAATTAAAGAAATTCACGATGGAAATAGCCAAGTTTGGTCGGATGCAATGTTGGTCCCTAAGAAAATAATTGAAGAGGCAACAGCAGAAAAAGTTAAGCATCTTTTAACTAAAGTCGTTGACTACGGAACTGGAAGTTCTGCAAGAATCCAAGGAATAAGCATAGCAGGAAAGACAGGAACTGCACAAAAATTTATCGATACGGCTTATTCTAAATCACATTACGTTAACTTTTTCGTTGGATTTTTTCCGTCCGAAGCTCCCAAAATAGCTATTTTAATTATGTTGGAAGAGCCAAAAACTTCTATCTACGCCGGAACAACAGTAGCCCCAATTTTGAAAAAAATTACTCTTTCTGTGTATAACTCATCTTTAGTAAATTTGCTAAAATAATAACAACAACATTAGCAACACACAAGTTACAGCCTAATTAGGGATAAATTTTTTTATTTAAAAAAGAATTTTTAAGTTGCTTTTTCTAAATTGCAATTTTATGGATATAAAAACGAGGTAGCAATGGCAAAAGCAGTTGGTGATGTAGTTATCAATATTGAAAGATGTAAAGGCTGTGAATTGTGTATTCTTGCATGTCCGGAAGAAACACTTGCATTGGGCAAATCTATTAACCATAAAGGCTATCAATACGTTATTAAAATTAATAATAATTGTACTGGCTGTGGTAATTGTGCAATAATATGTCCCGACGCTGTAATTACAGTCTATCGTAAAGTCTTCAAAACAAAAGTCGAAGCAACAAGCTAAGGAGATTATACTATGGGTGAAGTCAAGCTTATGAAAGGAAATGAAGCATTGGCAGAAGCGGCAATACGTTGCGGATGCGATGCTTATTTTGGTTATCCTATTACGCCACAATCCGAAGTGATTGAATATCTCTCGCGCGAAGCTACAAAAAGGACAGGTATGCTTGTTTTGCAGGCAGAAAGTGAAGTCGCTGCTATCAATATGATTTACGGCGCCGCAGGCTGCGGCAAAAAAGCAATGACAACCTCTTCGAGTCCGGGAATCAGCCTTATGCAAGAAGGTCTTTCATACATAGCAAGCGCAGAATTACCTTGTCTTCTTGCAAATATTAATCGTGGGGGCCCCGGTTTAGGAACAATCCAGCCCGCACAAGGAGATTATCTCCAAGCAACAAAAGGTGGAGGGCACGGCGACTACAAACTTTTAGTTCTTGCCCCCTACAACGTTCAAGAAATGACAGATTTCGTCAAACTTGGATTTGAACTCGCATTTAAATATCGGAATCCCGTATTGATTCTAGCTGATGGTGCTCTTGGACAAATGATGGAAAAAGTAGAGCTTCCTCCCCAAGAACAGCGCGTTAACATTGAATACCCATGGGCAACAACTGGTAAACCTAAAAATGGAGAACATAGGGTTATTACATCTTTACATATACAACCCGAAAAAATGGAAGAAATAAACCTTCGATTGCAAAGAAAATACGAAGAAATGGAAAAACAAGAAGTCCGTTTCCAGACCAAAAATCTTGACGATGCCGAATACGTTTTTACAGGTTTTGGACTTGTATCACGAATTGCATTGAAGGCAATGGATTCAGGACGTGCGAAAGGATATAAAATCGGTTGGATTCGACCAATTACTTTGTTCCCATTCCCAAAAAAAATATATTCGGAAATAGCACCACAAATCAAAGGTATTCTAGATATCGAAATGAACGCTGGTCAAATGGTCGAGGATGTTCGCCTTGCTGTCGAAGGCAAAACAAAAGTAAAATTTTATGGGCGAATGGGGGGGGTAATCCCAACACCCGAAGAAATCCTCGAGAATTTCGAAAAATTATTTATTAAAGGAGACTAAAAATGGAAGAACAAAATTTAGCGTTAGACATTCAAGAAATAATTGCCCCGGAAAACTTAATCCATAAAAAACCTTCGACATTACTCGATGTTGATATGCACTATTGCCCGGGTTGTGGGCACAGCACTGTTCATAAAATTTTTATGGAAATCGTCGAAGAAATGGGGATACAAAACGATATTATCGGAGTTGCTCCCGTTGGGTGTGCAGTTTTTGCATACAATTATATGGATATTGATATGCAACAAGCTGCCCACGGACGTGCATGTGCCGTTGCAACGGGCATTAAAAGAATGCTCCCCGATAAATTTGTTTTCACATACCAAGGCGATGGAGACTTAGCTGCAATTGGAGGCAATGAAACTCTTCACGCCGCCAACCGTGGCGAGAATTTTCTTGCTATCTTCATAAATAATGCTGTTTATGGAATGACAAGCGGACAGATGGCCCCAACAACTATCGAAGGTATGGTAACAACGACTTCGCCTTATGGGCGTGACCCGAAAGTTATGGGCTACCCATTAAAATTTAGCGAACTGATTGCTCTCCTACCCGGAGTGGCTTATGTTACTCGCCAATCGGTCCATACCGTCGCAAATGTTCGAAAAGCCAAAAAAGCCTTGCAAAGAGCACTCGAATATCAACGACAAGGGCTCGGTTTCTGTCTCGTCGAAATAGTATCGAATTGCCCATCGAATTGGAAGATGACACCTGTCGAATCCAATAAATACGTGCAAAATTCACTCATTCCGTTCTATACATTAGGCGATATAAAAGTTCCGGAGGCGAAATGACACACGAAACAATTTTTTCCGGTTTTGGTGGACAAGGCGTGTTAACAATGGGAATGATTCTTGGCTATGCAGCAATTTTCGAGAATAAAGAAGTTACCTGGATGCCATCCTATGGACCAGAGATGCGCGGAGGCACCGCTAATTGCATCACTATAGTTTCCGACGAAATGATTAGCTCGCCAATAATTTCAAGATTCGACACAGTCGTTGCACTCAATCAACCTTCGATTGATAAGTTCGAAAACGCAGTGAACCCCGCGGGAAATCTCATCTACGATTCAACAAATACCCTTCGCCACCCAACCCGAAACGGAATTAATATCTATTCAATTCCCGGTAGCGAATTCGCAGTCGATTTAAAAAACACAAAAGTATTAAATATGATTATGCTTGGTGCATTCTTGAAAATAACTAATGTAGTTTCGATTGATTCTATATGGAAAGGTTTGAAAGAAGTCCTTCCCGAACGCTACCACAAATTGATTCCACTAAATCAAGAAGCATTTATGAAAGGTTATAATTATTTTTAATTTGATTAAACTAAAAACAGGGGGCTCCTACTTTCGAGGAGCCCCTTTTGTATGAACATCGAGGATTATTCTATTTTGTTGTTTCGGCAAATAATTTAGCTACTTCGTCCCAATTTACAACATTCCACCAATTTTCGATATACTCGTTTCGGCGGTTTTGGTATTTTAGATAATACGCATGCTCCCAAACATCGAGTCCTAAAATCGGAATTCCACGAACTTCAACAACATCCATAAGAGGATTATCCTGGTTCGGAGTAGAAGTTATAACCAATTTCCCGTTTTGGACAACGAGCCACGCCCAACCAGAGCCAAATCGCCCCATCGCAGCGTCCGAAAAACTCTTCTTAAAATTTTCGAAAGAACCAAAAGCATTTGTAATCGCTTCGGAAAGCAAACCCGAAGGATAACCCCCGCCATTTGGCTTCATCAGTTTCCAAAATAGACTATGATTCCAATGGCCACCACCATTGTTTCTTACTGCAGCAGGAACCTTCGAAGCCATAGCAAGTAAATCCTCGAGTGTTTTCCCCGCAAGCTCAGTCCCTTCAATTGCCTTGTTTAAATTATTTACATAAGCCTGATGATGCTTCGTGTGATGCAACTCCATAGTCCATTTGTCTATGTAGGGTTCGAGTGCATCGTAGGAATAAGAAAGCGAGGGAAGTTCAAACTTAGACATTTCTATATCCTCTTTTATATTAAACATACTTGAATTGAATACTTTCGAAAAAATCTCCGTTTTATGTAATAAGCTAATTATTCCAATACTTACAACAAAATTTCTTCTTTCCATTGTTACATTCGGTAAAAAAAATACACGACGATACATTGAAAAGTTTATTATGCCTAAAATATTTCTTAGAAAATTTAAAAATTATATGTGAAAGAAAAAATCGATATCAAACCAGGTAAGTTTCGATAATTTACAGGGTAAAGTTTCATTATAAGAAAAAGCGGCTATTGCCTCCTCTTCTTTGGACAAGTGACCTTAACACACCGTTCATTCTGGTATGGCACTTCGAAGAAATTTCCAAATGTTTAATCTACTCAATATTTTTTAAATAAAACAGGGGGCAAAATGCCCCCCGTTAGGTGAGGTTCAGAGAAAAGCAAAAGCACTTATTTGATGAAAAGCATTTGTTTACTCAATCGAACTCCATTCACTTCGAGTGTATAAATATATACCCCGGGAGTTAAGTTGAAATCCTTCGGATTTATTTCAATCGAATTTAACCCGGATTGGTAGCTACCTGCCAAAGTAATTAACTTTTCGCCAACCATATTGGATATAGTAAAGCGAATATCCGAAGCATTTGGCAAGTAAAACTCGATTTTCGTTCGATTATCGAATGGATTAGGAATGTTTTGGAACAATTGAAGCGAGCCGTAACTTTCTTCCTCTGAACCAAGAATTACCTTGAATGTTACGGTTACCACGCATTCACCGCTCCATACCTCGCCGCATTGATTGTAAATCTTTACTTTATACGTTCCAGCATCGGAAGCCGATGCAGAAGCAATTGTCAAAGTCGCATCTGTATAAGGTATTTCAGCATCATCCTTATACCATTGATAGCTCAAATCGTCGCCAGAAGCTTGAACTTCGAGCATCAATTCTTTTCCAGTTTCAACATTCAATGTAGGAGGAATATCCTTGGTTAGCACGGGCTTTGCATAGACCACAACCATCGCAGGTCCAACTTCAACCTGGTCGTAACCTTCGATAGTAATAACAACCGAGTAGCTTCCTGCATCGCTATTTCCGGCATTATTAATAGTCAATGTAGCGGTATTAACGCCATTATATTTACTCCCCTCTTCAATAGCAACGCCATTGTATTTCCACTGATATGCCAAATTGAATCCGGGGACAGTAGAAGATGCATTAACTGTTAGAGCAATATTTTCTCCCTCGCAGCCTTCCACATCTTGCAAAGGCTGGGCTACCACTTTTGGCTTTTCGGCAAGAGTAATGGGTTTGGACGTATCGCTACCACAAATTCCTGTTACTACCACATAGTAATCGGTTCCGAAATCAATTGGCTTAATATCACGAATTGACAATATTGACGATTTCGAGCCAGCAATTCGGTCGTTGTCGTTCAATGGCATTCCACCACGATACCATTGTACTTCGGGTTGGAACATCGGTTGGTCCGGAGTATTGATATGTATATCAATTTGGAAGGCAACCGTAGAACCAACATCGGCAAATACCTGCTCTGGCTGTCGCGTAATATCAGTCGGTTCAACAGCATAAAGAAGCACCTCATCTGTCCATACTGGGTCGGCTTCTCCATTGCCCATTACTTGACAGCTGAACACACCAGCCATTTCGTTGGTCAAAGGTGGAAGCATATAGATTGCATCGGTTGCTCCATTGATTGGAACACCATTCTTATACCATTGATAAGACAGCGTTCCGCCAAAGTCGATTTCGCCAACAACGGTAAAGTAATTATCGACAGAACCAACACAAGCGATAATATCGTTTGGTTGGGTAGTTATACGAATTATAGGATTAAGAGTATTGGCACCAACATAAAAGGCTTTCATACGAGAATTGCCATCGATGTCGAATTTCTCAATCTCGTTGGCTAATTGACCGCTCAAATTTGGCAAAGCATAAGTAAAATATAATCTCCTATCAATCTTCGCAATTCGCGGGTTATCATCCGACAAAAATTCAATCTGCGCTACAACAGAATTTAAATCTTGACCAGTAAGTTGCTGCCACCAAAGTAAGTCTTGCTCTGGATTAGGTTTAAAAGAGTAAAATGCGTTTTCGTCGGAAAATAGCGAACCAGGAGCCGGAATTGCAAGAATGTTTATAAATGGACCTGTCGAGCGATTATATCCAATATTCCTCATAAAGTAATTATCCGAACCAATCTGATCAAGAATAGCAATTGAACCCGAGGTAGAACCAACGAAGCTATTATAATAGAACTGACAACTATTAATGCCATTTACATACAAAGCAGAAGCATTATTTGTTGCCACAATGTTATCGGCGGTTACCACCGAAGTTGCACCATCGAAATACATCCCATAGGAATTATTGCTTAAACGAATTGTATTGTAATAAACTTTAGAATCATAAACATTGTTGAAATACAACCCATAAATAGCTGAGTTATTAAAATAATTCCTTTCGATATGCAAATCATTGCTATTAAACATAGCAATGGCAGCCTTTGTATAGGACCCATTTCCGCTCATTGTAAATTGGTTGTTATTAACAGTCGAAGAGATAATATTCTCGAAGTAGATGCCATTGGTATTAGAACCCATAATAGTATTTCCACTAACAACAGAACTCGTAGAAAGATTCAATAACGAAATTCCAGCATTAGAATCATACAACATACTGGTACTCGCAGGCCCAATTCCACTGATTCGGTTGCCAACGATATTTACACCTCCCGAGGCGAGTATTTTGTCGGACTGTTGGATTTTATCATTGTTGGGGTTGTATTCCACAACCCAACTAGAAATAGAAATACCATCTAGAAGATTTAATCCGGAAATTGTGTTGTCTTGGAAATTCAGATTCGAACCATCACCTTCGTAGTGGATTCCTTGCCAGTTCTGGTTTACAAAGACATTATTCAAGATATTGAAATTATCGGAGGACCCCGCCTGCCAAAATCCAACAGAGCCGTTCCGTAGAGTGGAGTTTACTAATCGGAAATTATTCAGCGCATTGTTATCGGAAACGATAAGAGCAAAATCCAAGGTTTTGGGAGGATTTAAGCAACCAATTAATATGCAATTGTCGAAGGTAATATCGCGATTGCCTCCCACCATTTTGATAATAGTCCCGAAAGAGCAACTATTATTTACAAGTGTTACATTCTTGAAAGTAACGCCATTATATCTATCGAATTGAAAAACAAAGTTGTTATCTGGCGAGCTTGGTGTGTTTTGTATGATTACATCATCGTTACGCCCTGTGAAAGATTGGAACGTCAATGGAGATTGTCGGGAACCTCGTGGTTGTAATGTTATACCTGCATCGTAAGTTCCAGGTCGAATCAGCATATTAACTGGACCAGCAATCCCCCAATAATTAATATAACTGATGAAGTCAATTATGTCGATGAAATCGGGATTACGCCCACCAATTGTGTATGTTCCGGCAGCCAACGCTTTATATACCTCGACTGTTCTCTCGTCGTTGTTTGGATTATCATCGGGATATCCATTCGGATTAGATGTCCAACCTTTAATGTTGAAAGGCAAATTTGCTGTTCCAAAGTCGTAGTAGCCAACAGTAACATCGGTCGAGTCCAAAGCAGCAAGACTACCCGTCCAATAATAAGGAGTCTGATTAACTCCATTCACAGCCCAATTGACTTGCACAGACGTCAATGGCTTCGGTGCGTAATTTCTAATTCTTAGCTTAACTGCATTGACTCCTGGGTCAATCGGAATCATACCATCGGCATTAAGGAAACCCGCATCGTTGAGTATCGGAGCAATTTGTTTCGTGTAGCTATCGTTCGAAGCATCACCGTCAGGTTGTCCATTTGCTTGTGGGTCGGTTCCTTGTGGATTAGTTGTCCAAGCACGGACTGTAAAAGGATTCCAAGGTGCATACGGAGTAAATTTAAAGCTTGGATTAATTTCAACTATAGTAGTTTGGCCAGTATCCAAATTGCCAGTCCAATAAAATGGTGTCTGAGTTACTCCATCAATAGACCAATTGATAGTAACGCTTGTTAATGGAA
The DNA here is from genome assembly GCA_037445895.1 of Ignavibacteria bacterium. Classification (GTDB taxonomy): domain Bacteria; phylum Bacteroidota; class Ignavibacteria; order Kapaibacteriales; family UBA2268; genus JBBIJO01. Next base: position 14,791 of record JBBIJO010000002.1, read on the forward strand.
AGAATTTTCCAAAGTTTTTCAATCTTACTTGCACAGATTGATTTTCCCACGAATCGAACTTGTCGGTTGGGCTAACAATGTCAGCAATGCCTGCATCGTTACTTTTACTTACAACATTTATCGTATAGTCTTCCCATTCCATATAATAGTAGCCACCACAAGCACCTCCGTAATAATAATACACATAGTATGAATAATAGTAATAGCCCGAATAGTTAATTCTCATTCTCGTCGGTCCTTGGACAGCATTTAACGGAATTGTAATATTACCTGTGAAATTATAGTTCGTTGTGCCACCATAGTTCCAACTATACGATACTAATTCGCTTTGCTCAAGCACGTTATTATGGTTCCAATCGACATAGATAAGATAACCCGGGTAGTATCCACCCCACAAAGAGTAGCCATAAATTTGGAACTGATAAGTTTGCCCAACTATGCAAGGATTCGACGAAATGCTGGAATAATTGCTATATCCAGACGAAGCATAAGTGCTCGAATTGTTAATTCCATTGAAAACGAAGCGAGTTATGTAGCCATAGTATGGATAATAACCGTAAGGGCTACAATATTGAGCTCGAGCTTCGAATTGGGAAGCAAACAATAGAAGCACTGCAACAACAAGGCAAGTGTTGCAAAAAGTGGAAAAGAATCGCTTTAACATAAAACCTCCATTTGTATGATTAAACAAAATCATAAATTTCCCTTAATAAAAACATTTAAAATTAATAAAAAATTTTCTATAACAAAAATAAAAATAAAAAATAAAATTTTTGTAATGTCGCGTAAAAGAGTTTAAATCAAGATGTTCATCCGAAGTAAAAAATTGAAATTACAATAATCATCAACTTCTCGTTCAAGGAACTCTTCTACTATGTTATTTTTTTCAATCAACTGCTAATTTCTTTTTCATTGATTTGCAATGGAGCAATAGATTTTATTTTGTAATCATAGGCTGGGTAATTGAAAGCATATTTGTTTCGGCAAGCGAGGGTGTTTGCCTCGCCAACAAGGGAAATAACCCACAGGTTAACCCGTGGGTTGAATATCTGTAGAGACACATTGCAATGTGTCTCTACGAAAAATAATTCTCTGTTGTAACAACAAGGCATTTTATCAAGCGAGGATGCTCGCCCTACCATCTAAAGAAAAAGGTAATTATTAATTAATAAAAATGGTTCATAATTCTTGATTTATTTTTGGATTATCGTTGAATAAGCAAACAATAGCAACGGAGGAAGAATTTTGGCTGTTGTGAAGCGAATAGTTCCTCGTTTTTCATTTACTATCGGATAGGTGTTTCGATTGTAATTTGAACTGTTCGACAATAGCTACGACCTTGGGGCAAGCTATTATCATACAATAAGTATTCACTACCAACGGGGTTCAAGACGATTTGTGAATCGGGAATCCCAAGGTATTTCTTTGTTTCCAAACAGCGGCGTAATGCCAAATCCTTATTATATTCTTCTTCGCCAATCCTATCCGTAAATCCAGAAACAATTACCTTCGAGTTGGGTTTTATCTTTTTTCGGATTTCTTCGAGAAGAGGCTTATGTTTTGGCAAAATCTCTGCTTTATCGAAATCGAAAAGGATTAACGAAAACCTTTCGACTTTCTTATCGCCCAACAATTCTTCGCGTTTTTTCCTAATAGTTTTTTGTTCGATATTTAAAGACATCGATGCCGTTTGCTTTTGGTCAATAATATCTGTTGCCGATAAAGTAAACTGAATCGGTTTTTCCAAACGTGGCATTGGCTCTTCTTCGACTTTCCAAACAACTTTGTCTGGAACATCCACTCCTTTGAAAGAGCGTATAATTTGCCCCCCTTGTTCGACAGATAGATTCCAGCCATTAATTGGGGCTTCGCTTTCGATGTGGGGAAAAATTTCGACTATCGGCGGGTTGGCAGTTCTCTGAATTTCATTTAATCGAATCGGCCGGAGAATCTCGAGGTTATCGGAATATATTTCTGCTCTTTGATTTTCTTCGATACCTTCGCGAAGAGTTGGATTAGATGGCTTATCGGGTAAGTTTTGTGTTTTAATTTGTATTCGTTTTGGGTCGATGCCCCACACTTCAACGAAATAATTACGGATTGATTCGGCACGTTGCTTGGAAAGTTCCAAACCTTTCGATTCTGTTCCTTGTCCACTATTACATCCAACAACTGTAATTTTCGAAGTTGGATTATCTTTCAACCTTTTACCAATTATGTTTAATAAGTTTGAATATATTTCAAGTGTATTCCAAGGCAATTTACTTTCGTCGAATTCAGCAACTTCATCTTTCGAGTTTATTTTCAAAGATGTTTTAGGTAGGTTGCCGTCGCCTTCGGGGAAAAAAACATAAGGTAGTAATGGAAACATTTCTTCGGTTTCAATTTCTTCGATTACAAGCGTCGGGTTATCTTGGATTTGACCTTCGCGCGATTTCCCTACTGCCTTTAACCCTACATTCAAATGCGACAGCTTGGGAACCTCTTTACGATAGCTTTCGTAAATCGACGTTTTAAATAGATACCCGTCTTCGACTTCAAACTTTTCGGTTTGAACTCGAGGAAGGTCAACCATTGCAAGCCGGGTTTCTTTCAAGCCTAAAATCGCTACAACAGTAGTATCGCGAATATAAGTGGTATCGTAATAATAATGAATCTCGGGAGGTGGATAAACGGGGAAACGAACTGAAATTCCAAAAGTTATCAAAAAAATCTTCCAACTAACATTGGAGATATTTTGTAATGGAAACACAAATCGAATCTCTGGCTCAATTTTCCCGCCTCCAAGAAAATCGAAATCGTAACTTGCGCCAAGAACAGGACGAAATTGCCATTCGTTCGGGCGAGGTAAATCCAACCCAGAATACGAGTTTCTCGTTGTTTTACCATCAATAAACACTACGCTATCGGGCGAGGTAAGTTCTTCGTATTGGTCAATCTTGGTCAAAATTAAATTAGCAACGTTTAGCCCAAAATTAACCCAAAATTTGTCGAACACTGAATAGGAAACCATTGGTTCAACAAACAAGGAATAAATTTTAGAACGTAAATAATGGTCAACATAGGCAGGTTTAATCACGATGTGATTGACATCCGAAACGTATTTAACGGATGTATTGCCAATAAACTCATTTTCGACGAACTGAGCACCTTCGTAATCGAAACCGAGACGAAGCAACACATCGAGTTTTTCGGCCACATTTTTTCTACCCAAAATAGACAAATTCCAACCTAAACCAGTTGCTGTCGTATATTTTGGACAACAACTGGGAATATCCTGTAATTTATTGAAATCGGCTATATGGAGGTTTAAACCCAAACTTCCGGAAATACCGTAATAAAACAATGGCTTCTCGATTTCATCGGAATACACATTATCCAATAAAACTAAAAAAATAGCAACGATTATGGAAATGTTCCAAAATTTTTTCTTTTTCATACCTCGGTTATTTATTTAATTAACTGATAAATTTGAATTTCCCCATTGTAATTCAATCGAACAAAATAAACACTCGAAGGTAATGTTTCGGGCAGTTCAATTTCATATTCGTTCGACGCATTTTCTATATTTTCAAACAGGTCCGAAAATACCATTTGCCCAAGAACATTAAAAATATCTATCCTATAAGTTCCTTTGCCCCCCATAACAAGTTTGAGTATAACTTGTTCACTTCCTATATTATTAATAATTAATTTCGAAGGAACCCCAGGTTTAATTAAACGAGAACCACCTTCGGTGCATACCGTTGTCCGAATTTTCCCCGAAAATGCATCTTGTGTTTTTGTAACCCAACCATTGCTGCAACACCAATACCATTGAACATCGTTCCAGAAAACAGGCGTCTCTTCGACATCGCCCAACAAAGGAATACCAACAAACTGAGTAAGTATTTCTTCGCCTTCGGAGTTGATGTAAGAAGAATCCATTTGAAACGTAATTGTTCTAAATTCATTATTGATAACATCGGCGATAATTTCTCCATCGGTGATACCAGTAATATGGAAAAGATGCCAATTGTATGTAAAAGTAGCAACCAACGGGCCAACTTCTACTGGTAGAACAAGGCTATCGTGAACCGGCGACTTCAATTTTATGTAAACCGGATAGAATGTTCGCGACTCTTTCGGATTCATCGTAACTTCGGGCAAACGAAGTGTAAAATCGTAAGGAACAATCCCAACACCAGATACATAAAGATAAACAGTATCGAAGCAATCCTCGTATTGGATAACAACTCCAAGAGTATCGTAAATCCAGCCAGTCCTTTGTGGAGTAAAAATAATCAGGGCGTTCAAGGAAAAATCTGGTAATGTCACATCGCCAATTTTTAAACTATCTAAGGAAAAATTTGGAGGATTTCGCCAAGGTAAAATATTGAAAATTCTTCCGGTTTTTTTGCCCCTATTAATAAGAGAAGTGAGTGTATCTCTCAACATTCCAATGCCTGCTGCTCCTACATAAACATTGGAAGTTTCAAATTCTATAAACCGTTGCCTATAAGCAATAATAGGGATTTCAACAGATTTTGTTGTTTTATTGATAAATGCAAATAGTTGTAAAGTTGCATTATATTGTCGGACTCCGTTATTTCCAATAAACGCAATGCGAAGTTTCACAGTTGAATCAACTTGAACGGGAAGTATCGAAAGAAACCGGAAAAACACCCCATCGTTCCCACCAATTTTTGCCGAATCAATACGAAATGGAATTGTTCCAAGGTTTTTAATCTCAAATTCAAGTGTATCATTTTCACATATCGAGCTTACGCCAAAATCGAGCGAGTCGGGATAGTAAAAGCTCCCACCAACTCCAATCCCCCGAACAATTACAAATTGTGTATCCGGGCAAGGTATATAGTAAATAATTCTTAATGTATCGTAAATCAAGCCCTCTTTGGATGGTGAGAACGTTACAACAATGTTGTCTTCGATTGAAGGAACAAGAACAAGGACCTTTGGATTAGGAATGAAATCGCCCGTCGTCCCCCAAATATCCGACGTTCGCTGTTCAATCGTTCCTCTATTCATTAATTTTAAATCCTTTTGTAATTTGTCGCCAATCTGAACAACACCAAAGTCGAGAGTATCGGGGGTAGTATAGACTTGTAAATTTTCCTGAATTGCAGAAAGTTCTATCTCCATAACCGGTGTATTTATATCGTTGCTTTCAATAACTAATTTTGCAGTTTTCAATCCGGGGGTTGCCCCGCGGCGACCTTCAAATTTAACAACACAGCTATCGATGCCATTCGCAGGAATACGCGAAGAAAGTGAATTGGAAAGAGAAAAGTGTTGGGGAACGTTGACATCCAAAACATAAACCCGATTTATTAATAAATCCGTTGTTCCCCCGTTCCGAATATAAATAATTGTATCCTTCGACTTACAGTATGGGAAAATCCCCATAAAAACCGAATCGACATTTGCAAGAATTCGAGCATACGTCCCAATTCCATAAAGCTGAAACCATAAATCATTATCACATACCGAAGGAAGCGAATTATCCCCAGAAATATTAGTATCGAACTTATAAACACTATCTTTTTGAGGTTTGAATGCATAATATAATTTTAAAGTATCGCCTTTTTGTAAGTAAACAGGCAAATCAGGTTCACTTTTTATGAACGTAAATTCGGGTGAACTTTGAGGGGGTTGGTCAATGTAGGCAATTCCTTCTCCTCGATTAACGACAATTACAACCGAAGTATCGCTTTCCCCCACTGGAACAAAGCCAAAGTTTGTTCCGCCAAGAACAACCAAATCCGTCGAAACACCTTTGCCAACTACTACAAGCGAGTCATTATAACCGCATAAGTCGAAACTATAATAAACCTTCGAAGTATAATCACCTTCTTGTATTGGAGCAAATTCAACATAGTTCAATGTGGTATCGTTGATTTCTAATATCATCCGATTTGATAGTAAAAAATCAAAACTATTGGTATCGACTATATTTATGTTTTCAATGTTAATAGGGTAATTACTTAGGTTGTGGAGAACGAAATATTTACCTGCCTTTTTCCCAATACACACTTCACCAATAAACAAGGTATCTATAGTTACCGGTCCTTCTTCGAAATTCACCCCAACGATAACATTAAAATATTTTATATAGACTGTCTTTGCAAGAATTGGGCACTCTTTTGGAAAAACAATAATTGAATCAATATTTTCACCGCCTTTTGTTCCAAGATTTTTCAAATAAATTCTCAAAGTATCTAATTGGTCCTTGGTTAAAAATGAAAGCGAGTTGAATAAATCAAATTTGGAACTAGGATATAAATACCCAAACTCAATGCCAAAATTACTTCTATTTAAAATTCGAATCGAAGTATCGGTAACAAGATTTAAGCAATACACACCTAAGTTTATGGTATCGACTGCAACAAAATCAGTGGTAGAAATTAAATCGAAGAGATATTTTTCGATATTAATTCTAATAGCAATTTCCCACGGTTTGTAATCCGAATATTGGTCATTATGTGGAACCAGCAGTGTATCAATTATAGGATTTTGCAAACCTGCTCTTATTGTTAGCTTAAACTTAACCCATAGAGTATCGTCAGGGAGCAAATTCCGACTATTCTTCGGTTCAACTATTTCGAAACCTATGTTATTTTTAAATTGTGAGTTCACAAAATCAAGGAAAAGCGGAGCATTACCAACATTAATTATTGGCACTGAATCTACTATTTCAACTCCGGGGCACTCCTTTGCATTTAATTCAACGTAACGCTTCCCAGCAATTGTTGGGTATTTTGAAATACGCAAAATATTAGTTGAGGATTGGGAATAAACAAATCGTGGGACATAAGAAAATGTATCGACCAAAGAAGTCCCAACATCTTCGATTGCACAGAGGAAAAATATTGTATCCCTTTCTTTCAAAAAAATTTCATATTGCCAAGAAGTTGTCCCTTTTAAACCACTCAACACCCTGTATAAATACCAATCTGAACTTTCTGGTTTGATGAAAAGTAGAATTGAATCTGTTTGCGAACTCTTGCTACCTGTAAGTGTGAATTTTTTCGCAACATAACTCGAAGTATCGGTAGTTATACCACGATAAGGTTGAGGACTACTCGGCGAAACTGTAACGTTGCTAATATTAGGAGCATCAATCCTAACATATCCGGAACCTCCTCCATTTCCTCCACGGACAGACAGGTTCAAATTCGAGGCATTGAGTTTAGCAAATACGCCGATAGAACCTCCGGAACCCCCACCGCCAGCACCATTGCCACTAGAGCCACCGTTGTGACCATCGGCAGTAATCGAAAAATTCTCAACTTTTTTTGCAAAAATACGTATAGCACCTCCGCCACCACCACCCGAACCCGCACACACGTTTAACCCACTGGGATTTCCACTTGCCCCTCCACTTCCACCAGCAATAGGAACAACCATTCTGTTTCCATGAACCTTGCCTCCGTTCAAGTAGTTCGAAGGTTGACTTTCCCCAGAAGTCGCAAATCCACCGCCACCACCCATTGTGTTATTTATCGACCCAGTTCCTCCTCCGTATCCACCGGGATGGTTCCAGTTACTTTGGTCACCAGAACCAATGCCAGACTTACCAAAAGGATGCCCAGTTCCCCCGCCGGAAGCTTCGTATCCAAAAGGAATATCAGGAGGAGGAACACCATTCAAACTTTTTCCTGAATCTCCAGTTCCAGACGAAAGGCTTTTATAAGTTCCACCTCCAAAAAGATTATTCGTCCCCCCACGTCCTCCGCTTACAAATCCACGACCGCCTTCCTCTCCGGGATTACCCGAAAGGTAATCGCAGAATCTACCCCCTCCTCCACCACCGCCAGGCCCTGCATTTTGAATGAGCCCTTCGCCTGCGTTAACATTTATGTTGGTTGAACTCCCAGAACCAACAACATTATTAATACATAAAATAATAAAAGGTAAATAAGTCCTATTAGGAAATGGAAACGAAATAGTATTATCTAAAAATGCTTTATATTCAACATTTGCGAGAGGCAGACTATCAACAATCATTGCACCGCTTGGAGAGCGAACCCCAAGAGGAGATGCTCCAAATATTCGATTGCTTTGCAATGCCGAACCAAAAGAAAAAGGCTTAACTATGTAGAAAGTATCAACGTTCGAGAAAGAACCTCCATTTTGAACTCTAAAAGGTATCCTAAATTTGCTATCGAGATTTCTCCAATCGCTCGTATTAGGAGTTTCAATGTTAGGCTTAACAAAAAAGTATGTCGAAATAAGCCTTCCTTGCCAACTTACAGCAATAGGACCAACAATTACTTTATCTGTATCGCCGGGTCTATCGAACACAATCCTTACATTTCCCCAATTGTTAAAATAAATTGTGTCGTTACCAAAATTACCAAAAGCATTATGGGACGAAACAATCTCGACATAAACTGAAAAGCCGGGAGTACCAATGTCGGGAATAATATACGAAATACTTGGATTTTGAGCAAAAGAAAAATTAATAAATAAAAGCACAACAAAACAAAATAAAATACAGTTAAGCCCTTTCTTTATTATTTTCATAGTTAATCCTAATTTAGATAATAGAAAATTACAATAAAAAAAAATATTAAACAAATAGCTGCTGTATTGTTGCAACAAAAAGATACAAAAATAAAATAGTTTTTTCCCCTATTGCATTTTAATTTGGTTTACCCTAATTTAGGATTTGAAAGTTTTATTAATTGAATGAAAATGAAGTTATATTCTTACAAAGTTGATTTCGAGCTACCCAAACCAATTCTGGTTATTATTGTTACACATTTGGAGGTATTATGAAACGCAGAGTTTATTTTTTCAACTTTTTCTCGGTTCTATCTATAGTTTTAATCGGCTTTTTCGCAGCATGCACTGGTCCGGAAGGACCTGCGGGTCCAGCAGGAAAAGATGGTACTGCTGGTACTGCTGTTTGTGGTGTTTGCCATGAATCGTCAACGTTCCTACTCGCTAAACAATTGCAATTCCATAATTCGCAGCACTATGAAGGCGAAGCTTTCGCAACTGCCAATCGAACACAATGCGCCACTTGTCATACAAGCGAAGGCTTTCGTGAATCTTTGACAACGGGATTGGATACTGCTCTTGCGGTGTTTCCCAATCCAACGGGTCCAAACTGTAGGACTTGTCACTTCGTCCACAACAAATATGACACGTCTGACTTTGCTTTAACTTATACTGCTCCCGTAAAATTCCGATATGGAGGTCAAACTGTTGACCTTGGTAAAGGAAATTTATGCACCAGATGCCATCAGGCTCGCCCTGTTAGTCCTATGCCCGTGGTGGGAGGCGATAGTGTAAATATCACCAACTTCCGTTGGGGCCCGCACTACGGTGTTGTTGCGAATATTTATGCTGGGGTCGGGGGCTACGAAATTCCCGGACCTGAATCTTATCAAGTAAGTAATCCACACAAGACGGCTATAAAAGACGGTTGTGTTACTTGCCATATGACTGCATCATACGGAACATTTGCTGGTGGACACACATTCCGAATGACTTACGAATCGGAAGGAGCAGAAGTCGAGCATGTTGTCTCGTGTGCAACTGCCGATTGCCATCCAGGTGCTACAAAGTTCGACATTGATGGAAAAGTTACAGAAATCAAAAATCTCGTTGCCCAGTTGCGCCAAAAGTTAATCGATCGTGGCTTGCTTGATGTTTCGCGAAATACTGGACAACCCAATGGTGTCCTTAGTGAATATATTCTTTTGCCTGGTAATAAGGCAAAGAAATTTTCATCGCTCGAAGCAGGTGCAGTGCTAAACTACTTACTAGTTGCAAAAGCACGTGGCCATGGAATACACAACTATAAATATGCCAAAGCACTACTAACTAATACATTAAACGCATTGCAATAAGAAGTAGAATAAATATGCAACGGATAATAATTACAGTTTTTGTAGTAACAATGCTTGGGGTTGGGGCTTTTTCCCGACCCCAGTATTCAATTTTGCAAACTTATGGCGCAAAATGTTCGTCGTGCCACATAAACGTTCAAGGTGGCGGTGCTCGCACCGTTGGTGGATGGTTAGCTCGCAAGGATATTAGCTTAATTAATCCTTCGTGGATCGGGCTTAAAGCATTTTTTGAAAATCTTACTGCACGAAATTCTTATTTCGACGATAAAGTTATTTTTGGCTTCGATGCCCGAGTTCAATCTGCCCGCTGGGGTGGTGGTGTTGGCTCGTATCGCGACTATATGTTTATGCAGGCTTCGCCATATTTAGTAGTTACGCCCTTCGAATGGCTATGGGCAGAAGGATTTTACAACATCGCATATAACCTTGAAAAATCCAGACGATACCCTGGGCAACAACCTTATGCTTTCAGCCTAAACGTAAAACCGTTCGAGTCTTTACCATCTTTGCGTGTAGGATTCTTCCAGCCCCCAATTGGACAAAAGTGGGACGACCACACAATGTTTGTTCGAACTGCTATTGCCCAATTCGGGCGCCATTTGATTGTCCCAACAGATTACGCAGAATGGGGTGCTCAAATAGATTATGAAAATATTCCTTGGTTGAGCCTTAGCGCGGGTGCATTTAGCGGGAATAATCTAACTGTTCTAACCGCAAGAGATAAGAGTGGAAAAACAATACGGCTTGTCGATTCAAATTCTATCGGATTTGCTGCACGCGGTATGCTAAGTCCCGAAGTCATTCAGGGGGTAAACTCATACGTTGGCGGTTCGCTCTACTTAAATGGAGATTACTACATATCGAGCGTATTTCTTGGGGTAGGACTACCCGACCGTGTCTCGCTTATTGGGGAATATGTTCGAACGGAGAAAAAAGATTCTCGTTTAACTCTTTCTTTTTTGCTCGATTTAACTTATCAAATTACCGAAGCAGTTTTACCTTTCGTTCGTGCGGAAAGGTCAATTCTAAAAGATAAAGACCAGAATAATCCAATATATGCTACACAACTTGTTTTCGGTTCCCATATTGTGCTTCTTCCATCGCTGGATTTCTTGATAGAATATCGAATTTTGGACCGAGAACATTTCGAAAGTTATAGTTCCCAATGGGCTTTTCAATTACATTTTTACTATTAATTGCTAATCAAATAATTTATGAATACGAAAATATACAACAAAAATAGACGAGAGTTTCTGAAAACAACCGGTTCAGTAGTTATAAGTGGGCTGACATTTACCGTGCTTTCACCATTGCTTTCTTCTTGTGAAAAAGATGAAAAATTTCCGACTGCTCCCGCGGGGAGCCAAGTTGCAATCGACTTAAAGAACTACCCAGATTTACAATCATTTCCATCCATTGTTAAAATTAAAGTAATGCAGCCTATTACAACCGTGTTAATTATTCGAAGGCTTTCGGAAACAGAGTTTTTTGTGTTTACAGCAACCTGTCCACATCAAGGAGCAGAACTAAACACACCAACAGATTCAAGTGGAAATATCCATTGCCCACAGCATAATGTTGATTTTTGGTCCAAGAATGCTCCTCCCGAACCGGGCAGTGTCGTAGCAAATCCTTTGGGTGTTAAAGTTGGCTCGCTTCGAACATACAATTACGAATTCAACTCGACAACCAATATATTGACGGTTAAGTTGTCTTAACATTTGTAGATTATTATTATTGACATTTGGAGGCATAATATGAAAGTTCAAAAAATTTTTGCTGTGTTAATTTGTTCAGTATTTGTTGCAAGTTTTATACTTAATGCACAAGAATCGACTAAAGACAAGGACGGAAAGACCGTCTTCCTCGAAGCAAAATGTAATACTTGCCATTCTATATCTTCGTTCGAAATCGAAGCAAAGAACAAATCTGCAAATAATAAAGCACCCGACCTTTCGAAAGTTGAAATTAAGTATGAAAAAGACTTTTTGAAAAAATACCTACACAAAGAAGAATCTATCAACGATAAAAAACACCCCGTTGTATTCAAAGGAACAGATGACGAACTAGGAATTTTGCTCGATTTTATTCTATCGTTAAAAGCTCAAGAAAAGCCGCAACAACCCCAACAAGGTAACGAGCAAAAATAATAATTTTCGATACAAGGGAACCCCAAAAGTTTCGAGCTTTGAAAGGTTCCCTTAAATTATAAAATTGAATCAAGACAATAATAATGAAATGGTTAAAATACATAGTATGGTTAGCTACATTAAGCATAGTTATTACATTTGCTACATTAGTTTTTGCTCAACAAAAGAAAGTTGCCGATAACGAAGTTTGCCTTTCTTGCCACGATGATCCATCAATTACAATGGATAAGTATGGAAAAACAATTTCCATCGAGGTAAAGAAATTCATTTTTTCGAAATCTGCCCACTCTTCATTAAAATGTGAAAAATGCCACGTTGGCTTCAACCCTGACGAAATTCCGCATAAAGAAAATATCCCACCCGTTAATTGTTTAAGTTGCCACCACAATGCTCCAAAGTTGCATCCGTTCCACCCTCAAATGGCTGTTAAAGCCAATGGTATTGCTGGCGATAACGACGTAAATTGTAAGAAATGCCACGGTTACCACGATGTTCAATCGCCAAAAAACCCAGTTTCGAAAACCCATTTCTTAAATTCAACAGAATTTTGTGGAAATTGCCACAGAAACGAACGCAACCAACATATTAAATCCGAACATTTCGTTGTTCTGAACAAAAACAATCCGAACGCTCCAACGTGCATTTTCTGTCATCGCGAACAAATTACAAAAGGACATAATCTTGAAGTAGTAAAGCTTAAATTGAACCAAGAAAAACTTTGTTTAAACTGCCACTTAAAACAACCAACGACACAATTTTCTAAATCATTGATTGATTACCATAAAAGTGTTCATGGCTCTGCTTTACAAAAAGGAAATAAATTTGCTGCTGTTTGCATTGATTGTCATGGCTCGCACAACCTTCAGAAAGCTAATTCGCCCGAGTCAAGGATTAACAGATTTAAAGTTTCCGATGTTTGCGGAAAATGCCATCTTACCATCACTTTGGAATACCATTCGAGTATTCATGGTATCGAATTGAAAAAAGGGAATCCAGACGTTCCCGGTTGCACTTATTGTCACGGAGAGCATGCTATAAGTCCGATGGCAAAAGTCTCGGAAAGAATTATACAGGCAAATCGAATGAATTTTAATGTCATTGTATCGAACAAAATGGTATTTTGTATAAAGTGTCATACAAACGATACATTGATGTCGAAATATAAAATTAGCACTCTTTCGAAAGCCCACGATTGGCTACCGAATCTTCAAAAGCACTGGGAAACTGTTCGCTGTGTCGATTGTCACTCGTCCTACGAACCGCCAAATCTTTCCCATAATATTCTTCCGCGGGACCAAACTGTTAAACAATGCGAAGAGTGTCATTCGAAAAATTCTATTTTGATGACAAAACTTTACAAACACGAGAAGGCACAATCGCGCGAAAAATTTGGTTTTATCAATGGAACAATTTTAAGTGATGCTTATGTGATTGGAACAACGCGAAACATTTACTTGGACTTTATAAGTATTACATTGATTGGGATTATTATAATTGGTTTAATGCTTCACGGTTTACTACGGTGGTATTTCCGACCAAGCAAATATCCTATTCAACAAGTAAGCAACGATGATTCCGAAGATATAGACTACACTGCAAAGTAAAATAACTAAGGAACCCAAGAGAATTAATTTGAGTAAAAAAAATGAAAAAAATATATCTTTATCCATTTTGGCTACGATTCTGGCACTGGTCTAATGCTTTTCTTTTTCTCCTCCTCATATTATCGGGGTTAAGTCTTCACTATTCCAATCCTAAATCGGGTTTAATCCCATTTAGTATTGCAATAACTACACACAACATTTCCGGAATTCTTCTTTCGCTCAATTATCTTTTTTTTATAATCGTAAGTCTTGTAACCAAAAATTATAAGCATTATATACCTCGACTCAAAGGTTTCTGGAATAGATTATACTTACAAACACGGTTCTATGTATTAGGGATATTTATTGGGGAGCCTCACCCATTTGAACCAACCCCAAAAGAAAAATTCAATCCTCTTCAACAATTAACATATTTAGCTGTGATGGGGATATTACTTCCCATCATAGTCCTCAGTGGTTGGTTGCTTATGTTTCCCGAACTTGCCCCCGATGAAATTCTTGGGCTTGGTGGGATTTGGCCAATGGCATTGCTCCATACCATAGTTGGCTTTTTGCTTAGTATCTTTATGATTGCTCATATTTATCTCGGCACAACGGGAAAAACCACCGGAGAACTTTTTAAATCAATGTTAACTGGTTGGCATCTTTCGTTCGAAGAACCTATTGCTGTTCCGGTCCGGCAAAAGCAACCACGCATCCAACACCGCCTTCTTCCCATAGTTTTCTACAATCCTATCACACTTGCTGGTGGGCTAATATCACTGCTTAGTTTCCTTATCATTCTATTTCTTATCATAGTAGAAATATTTTCTGAGAACCCAAATCCATATCTCGGTATCGTAACATTCATTGTTTTGCCAACATTTGTAATTTTCGGCATCATACTAATTGTTTTCGGGACATTAAAAGAGAATCGCAGACTTCTTAGTTTAGGTGCCAAAAAACGTCAACTACCTGTTTTGGACCTTAACAACCCCAAGCATCAAGTTGCAACAACAATATTTTCTGTGAGTGGCTTGCTCCTACTCATTTTTAGCTCTTTTGGAACTTTCAAAGCATACGAATATACCGATTCCGACCAATTTTGTGGCGAAGTTTGCCACAAAGTGATGGAACCAGAGTATACAGCTTATAAAGATTCACCACACTCGCGAGTTGGTTGCGTTAAATGCCATATTGGCCCCGGAGCAAATTGGTTTGTTCGCTCGAAACTTTCGGGAACCTATCAAGTATATTCTGTAATTTTCAATAAATACAGTCGCCCAATCCCAACACCAGTAGAAAATCTACGACCAGCAAAAGAAACTTGTGAACAATGCCATTGGCCTAAGCATTTTTATTCCGAGAAACGTAAACGATACGATTTCTTTACATCCGACGAAAAAAACACGGAATATCAAATTTCAATGCTGATTAAGGTTGGTGGTGGTAGTGTGGAAACTGGCAACAACGAGGGAATTCATTGGCATATGTATTTAGCCAACGAAATATCTTATTATCCCGCCGATAAAAGTAGGCAAATTATACCCTGGGTTAAGTCCAAATCGTTAATCACGGGAGAAGAAATCGTTTACAAAGATACTTCTTTCAAATTTGATTTTAATGTTCCTCCCAAAGATATGGTTCGTGTAATTGATTGCATTGACTGCCACAATCGACCTTCGCACATTTTCAAACAACCCAATCAAACTGTCAATTTTTTGTTGAGCGCCGGAAGAATCGATAAAGAACTTCCATACATCAAAAGTATCAGTGTTCAAGCCCTAGAAAACTACGTAAAAAGCAGGCAAACTGCTTACGAGGATATAAAAAGCTATGTTTGGAGTTATTATAAAGAAAACTATCCCGAGATTGCAATAGGTATGGGCGCAGCAATTAACAAAGCAATAAACGAACTCTATAGTGTTTATATGCGAAACTATTTCCCATCAATGAAGGCGGATTGGAAAAGTTTTCCTAACAATATTGGTCATCTTTATAGCCCTGGTTGTTTCCGCTGCCACGATGGAAAACATATTAGCACTACTGGAAAAGTAATTTCGAACGATTGCAATATTTGCCATACAATTAATTATCAGAAGCCACCTTTGGGCGAGGCAATGGTTTCTTCGACCGGTTTAAATTTTATTCATCCCGGCGGACTCGAAAAACTTGCCCAAAGGAACAATTGCTATACTTGCCACGGACCGCAGAAACAAATTTTCAAACCGCGGTTGGCAACCTCAAAATAATTTACTAAATTTGCTTTTTTACTCAGGGGGGGTTTGAACCTAAGCTTTGCAATAGAAAAATTCCTTGGATACTGCAAAGAGCAAAGGAAATTTTCCCGGCAAACGGTGATTACCTACGAAACTGCTCTTATGCAATTCCGAAATCTTTTGGAAACAGAGCTCGAAGAGGGCATCGAAATTCAAAAGATAACATCGCAACACATAAAAAGGTTCATTTCCTTCTTGCATCATAATCAAATGTCGAAAAAGACTTTGAAAGCAAGAACTTCGGCTATAAAGTCATTTTTTAAATTTCTATACAAAAATGATTTGGTCGCAACGGATCCATCATACCTTATATCGACGCCGAAAATAGAAAAGAACATACCGTCGTTTCTTCTACCCAGCGAAATCAAAAATCTCTTAGAAAGTATAAAACCGGAAGACCCGATAAGTAGTCGAAATCTGGCTCTAATTGAACTTCTTTATAGCTCGGGTTTAAGAATAAGCGAGGCATTAAATTTGACAATTAACAACTTTAATCCCTATTCACAAACTTTGCGTGTGATTGGAAAAGGGAACAAAGTACGAATTGTTCCAATCGGGAAAAAAGCCATCGAAGCAATCACAAAATATCTTGAGTTTCGCAAAGAACTCGCACGCGGGAAAGAACATTCCGGAAAAATTTTTCTAACTAAGTCTGGCAAACCTTTGAAACCATCGGAATCATATAGGATTATCCACAGTTTGCTTACAAAGTTTTCGGATGCTCCACAAAAAAGCCCACATGTTCTACGGCATACATTCGCAACCCACCTTCTCGACAAAGGAGCCGATATACAAAGCGTTAGTGAAATGCTGGGACACTCCTCGCTTTCTTCGACGCAAATCTATACTCACGTGTCGGTCCAAAAATTGAAAGATGCATATAAAAAGGCACACCCAAAAGCTTAATCAATCACCCTCGTTTTCACCCATTCAATCTTAACCCCAGCACTCTCCTCGGCTCGATAAACTTCTATTTTCTTGAACTTACTCAAAGATACTGCATTACTAATAATCGAATCGCGATATTTTAAAATTGCAAATCCTTTTTTCAATGGATTTAATGGATAGAGCGATACCAAATGCTTTGCTATTGCATCTACGTTGTCGAATAACATACTATACTTCCTTGTCATAGAATTCGATAACCTTTCGTCTAATTCATCAAGGTTTTGTCGAGCAAAAAGAACCTTATCCTCGATTTTTCGAAATTTATACGATAGAAAAATGTCGTGGACCAATTCTTTGAAATTTCTAACAGAAGAGACAACCACATCTTCTAACTGTCCAAGCATAGAATTAACGTCAATTTCAAGTTGCTGAATAGTTATAGGTGTTGCAATCTCAGCAGCTGCCGTAGGCGTGGCAGCACGTTTGTCGGCAACAAAATCGGCTATTGTGAAGTCTGTTTCGTGCCCTACGGCAGATATAACTGGAATCCTCGAAGAAAAAATCGCACGTGCGACTTCCTCTTCGTTAAAAGCCCAAAGGTCCTCGAGCGAACCGCCACCCCTACCAACAATCATTAAATCTAGTGGGAATTGGTTCAAATCCTTTATCGCTTGGACAATATCGAATTTTGCTTCGTTTCCTTGAACAAGAGTCTCGCGGAAGTAAATTGTGCAAAGCGGATTTCTTCGCCGAATCGTTGTTATCATATCTTGTATTGCTGCACCAGTTGGAGAAGTGGCAATTCCAATATTCAAAGGAAATTCGGGCAAAGGCTTTTTATATTGTTCATCGAAAAGTCCCTCGGCCATCAACTTTTTCTTCAATGCTTCGAATTTCAAATATAAATTACCGGTTCCAATCAAATAAATTTCTTCGCAATCAATTTGATATTGGCCACGAGTTGCATAAACAGTTATAGGTCCGGCAACAACTACGTTCATCCCATCTTTTAATTCAAAACCTACAAATTTAGACCGCCATAGAACACAATTAATCTGTGCTCCATTGTCTTTCAAAGTAAAATAGCGATGCCCGGAGGAATGCAATTTATAATTTGAAATCTCCCCTTGGACATACACCAAACCAATCCCATTATATAACATTTCAGAAATAATATCCGTAAGTTGCGAGACTGTTAAAACTTTTTGATTGCCAATTAATTTTTCCGACGGCTCCATTTTAAACTTCCGATAAATAAAAAATTGCAAATTAATTTATGGAACTATAATATTCAAAATTTATGAGTGGAAGCATTTTACTCAATGAAGAAACTTAAAACAAGTATTGTCGAAAAGTCTCATCCTATTGTTCACTTAAAAGAATCTCCACCTCGCTCAAAAACGCAGAATGGCTAACACCAAGAACTTGCAAAAAAACGTAAGGATTTTTGTTTCCGCTACAATAGAAAACTAAATGCCTTTGGTTGTAAAACAAAAAATTTATAATTTCAAATGTTTAAAGGTTTATAAACAATAAAACTATGAATGATAAAAAAATATACGTATACCATGCTAATGTCTGCAAGGCATTGGGAAATCCAATTAGAATAGAAATTATCGAGATTTTAAGCGAATCCGAACAAAGTTTTGGGGCATTAATGTTACAACTAAACATACCTAAGTCCAATCTTTCGCAACACCTTTCGGTTATGATTTCAAATGGGTTGATTGTCCAAAGGAAGAAGGGTGTAAATTCATTCTATCGACTGTCATCCGAAAAAGTTGCCATAGCTTGCCGATTGATGAGGGAAGTTTTGGTTGAAAATTTGAACAATAAAATAAGTTTATTTATTAACGAAGAGCAATAAAAGTATGAAAAACATAGTAATATTAGGAGGTGGAATTAGTGGAATAGTAACTGCTAATAAGCTTAGAAGAAAGTTATCCACCGACTGGAAAATTATTCTCATCGAACGAAATCCAGTCCATTCTTTTGCTCCATCGTTTCTATGGGTAATGACTGGAAATAGGGAAGAATCCCGGATAAGAACCGACTTGAAGAATTTATTAGTATCGGGGATTGAATTAATAATCGCCGAAGTTAAAGCCATTAATGTTTCTTTAAAGCATATAGAAATAAACAACAAAAAAATATACTACGACTATTTAATTATTGCATTAGGGAGCGAATTAGCACCAGAAGTTATACCAGGTGTGGATTCCTATGCAAGCACATTTTATACTTTGGAAGGCGTGGTAAAGTTGAGAGAAAAGCTGAAAAGTTTTCAAGAAGGAAACGTTGCTATTGTAGTTTGTTCTTTACCGTATAAATGTCCCGGGGCACCTCACGAAGGAGCTCTACTAATTTCCCATTATTTCGAAAAGAAGAATATGCAGGACAGAGTTAGCATAAATCTTTATACACCCGAAACTCAACCTATGCCCGTAGCTGGCCCAGAACTTGGCAAGGCAATTGAAAATCGGATAAATTCAAAAGGGATAAACTTCCACCCCCTTTACAAACTTATTTCTGTTGATTCGGAAAAGAAACAGTTAAAATTCGAGAATCAGGAAACCATAAGCTACGATCTATTAATAGTTATTCCACCACATCGAAGCCCTTCGGTTGTAAGGGAGTCGGGCTTGACAGATGAATCAGGCTGGATACCTGCCGATATGCATACACTCGAAACAAAACATAAAAATGTTTTTGCAATAGGCGATGTAACATCAATTATATTACCGGGAAGTTGGAATCCAAACAAACCTATTAATCTACCCAAAGCTGGCGTATTTGCCCACGCTCAGGCAATTACTGTTTCCGAAATCATCACATCGAGAATTTTAGGCAGGGAATCGAAGGAAAGCTTCTGTGCCAACGGGTTTTGTATGATTGAAGCCGGGGAAGATTTAGCTGGTTTCGCTTATGGCAATTTTTATGCAACACCTCATCCAAATCTAAAAATGAAGCACTTAGGAAAACTGTGGCATTACGGAAAAATCCTTTTCGAAAAATGGTGGTTATTACCCAATAGTCCAACGCACTTCTTTTATTCTACCATTCTACAATTAGGTATGAAACTGTTACGAATTCAAATTAAATTATAAACTATAAAGAAATATTATAGTAACAAAGCTTATTGCAATACCTGGTTTTTTGTCTTTTTTACATTTTTAGTCCAAACATTTTCTTAACCGTGAGCCGTTGAAACACTCGACAAATTCGGGTCTTGTTCAAATTACCATATTAATAACGAACATCGGTTCTATGGCGTAAAAAATATTGTCGATATTTCCGGTAAAGAGATTATGAAATCGATTCGACAGAAATACCAAATATTTCTAATTGAGATACAACGAGAACAACAGAAAGCATCCGTTCGTTAAAGTAATAAGTTGTTCCAATAATACTGATTAACATTTTCGATTTCAACATCGCAATTCTGCATTCCTATCTTCTATTGTTTGAAATATAGTTACAAAGTGAAAAAATTCGAACATTGGTAATTTAATGGACATTTTGCGTTTTGCACCAAAAAACTTATTGCAAAAAGAAACTATTACCCAAAAATATTCATATATTCATCCGAAAGAACTTTTAAACCTTCGATTACCGCAAAACTAGCTTTCTATTATGTTTTCTAAAAACGTAATAAATATTCGATATATTAATTCGTTTTAATATCTTTGTTGAACAACATTTTCTTTTATATGCCAATTATGAAAATTGAGGAATTTGACAATTACAAAATTTTGAATCTCGAGGGAGATTTTGTAGACTCAGGAGACATAGACCAATTGCGTTCCAATTTAAGGGAACTTTCATCGGGAAAGAAAAACCTTCTTGTTATTAATCTCGCAAAGACAAACTTTTTGAGTTCGTCTGCGCTCGGGGTTTTGCTATCTGCAAATGCTATGTTTGAAAAACAAAATGGCAAACTTGTTCTTTGCAATATGAATGATTATATCCGTAACTTATTCAATATTACCAAGCTCGATATGATTTTCGAAATTTTCACGTCTATTTACGATGCGGTAAAGGCTTTAGAAAAACAACAAAGAAATTAAAATACTCATTTAAATATATATTCTATTTAGACTTCCAAACGAAATGCTTTTATCGAATGAGCCAGCTTTTGTATATTGCTTCGAAAAGAGCTGTTTCGATTTGCTGAACTTCATATTTTCCCACTAATGACCTTTGCCGGAATGCTTCGTATAAGCTGACTGCACAGGCAACCGAGATATTCAAACTTTCAATCATTCCAACTTGCGGAATTAAAAAATTTCCATCGGCAAGGGCAACTCCTTCATTGGAAATCCCCGTATGCTCGTTTCCAAAAACCAATGCTGCTGGCTCGATTAAGTTTAATTCATACAAGGATTTAGCATTTTTCAAAAATGAAGTTGTATAAATTTTCATCCCTCGTTTCCTCAGTAATTCATAACATTTCTCCACATCATCGAAAAATTCGATTTCTACCCATTTCAAAGCACTCGCGGAGCTTCTTTTGCTCAAATCAGGAAATTTCTGCCCTCTATTATATACCAAATAAACTTTGTAAATACCGACTGAATCACACGTTCGCAAAACAGCCGAAACATTATGGGGGTCGTGAACATTTTCCAAAACGACGGTCAAATCTAATTGCCGGCGTTGCAATACTTTTTCGATTTTTTTCATTCTTTGCTCTGTTCTTTCCACCATACGATACTCTACTACCCGCAAAAACTAAAAATCAAAATTAATCAATTATACGTCTATCTAATTTATGGGAAATACAATTGAAAAAATATTAAACAAATCCAAACTCGAAAAAGATGATTTAATAGGCCTTCTATCATTAGAAAATTACAAAGATATTGAACTATTACGACAGAAAGCATACGCCACAATGCTCGACAATTGCGGCGAAAAGGTTTACCTTCGTGGTCTTATCGAATTCTCTAATGTTTGCACAAATGATTGTTATTACTGCGGAATTCGGAAAAGCAACAAAAATATCAACCGATACTTTTTGCGGTTAGATGAAATTCTTAATTCTGCACTTTTTGCCGAACGTAATGGATACGGTTCAATTGTCCTGCAATCGGGAGAAAAACAGGACGAAAAATATATCGACTTTCTTTGCAAATCTATCGAAACAATTAGATCCATTACTCGTTCGGAACATTTGCCCAATGGCTTGGGGATAACTCTTTGTGTTGGAGAACAGCCGTATCGTAATTACAAAAGATTATTCAATGCCGGAGCACATCGCTATCTTCTTCGCATCGAAACCAGCAATAAAGAACTCTTCGAATCAATACACCCCAAAGAAATAATTTTCGAGCGACGTAAAGAATGCCTTTACCACATTAAAGATGTTGGTTTCCAACTAGGTACCGGGGTGATGATTGGACTACCCAATCAAACAATCGAGGACCTTGCCAACGATATACTTTTTTTCTCCGAAATTGATGCCGATATGATAGGTATGGGACCTTATATTGTAAATTATCAAACCCCGATGGCAAGCTACATTGATTACTTTACAGGAAACAAACATAGAATCTATTTACTTGCTTTGAAAATGATTGCTGTTGCGCGTATTTACTTGAAGAATGTTAATATTGCTTCGACAACTGCTTTGCAAGCACTTTATCCAATGGGACGCGAAGAAGGACTTCGTTTCGGTGCAAATGTCATTATGCCACTCCTTACTCCAACAAAAAACCGAAAGGACTATATGCTCTACGAAGGAAAGCCCTGCATAGACGAGTTTTCGAATGACTGCCACGATTGCATTGTTCAAAGAATTGAAGCAATCGGCAGAACTATTGGATACAACGAGTATGGAGATTCATTACATTTTAAAGCAAAGAAATAGTCTCCAAAAACAAATTTATTCATTCCATAGTTTCCACTGAAAAAGTTTATTATTTTTGTAGTTTCGACTTTTGTTCAACTAATCGAAAGGTTCTATTATGGCTACAGCAAATATTTATTTAACATTCAACGGGAATTGCGAAGAAGCATTCAATTTTTACAAGTCTGCTTTCGGCGGCGAGTTCGCATATCTTGGCAGATTCAAAGATGCACCGAGTATGGAAGGAATGCCACCCATCAGCGAAAGTGAAGGCAACCTCATTATGCATATATCATTACCTATAAGCAAAGAAACTACACTGATGGGTAGCGATACTAATTCTTTTTCTGGGAATGTTACATTCGGCAACAATTTTTCAATTTCCATAAACACCGATAGCAAAGAAGAAGCAGACACCCTTTTCAATACACTATCGGAAGGAGGCAATGTAATAATGCCAATGGGCGAAACATTTTGGGGTGCTTACTTTGGAATGTTTACCGACAAATTCGGTGTCAACTGGATGATAAGTGTTGACCTGAATGAGAAAAAGTAAAAGGGTATGCTGGTAACAGCGGTTTTACGTTATACGGGGTGACGTGCAAACGTGGATCTGTTTGCTTCTATTCACGTGCAGTGCATCTATTGAACTCTGGTGCCAAAAATCCCCCGCTGCGGCAAGCCACAAACCATTATGGGCAACACAATACAGCGCCTTGCTAAACTGATAAATTATGGATGATATAAGTATTTTCAATGACAAGACGGTAAAACCGACCGACAAAGATTTAGCCGATAAACTTGATTCTAACTACCAACTATGGAAATGGATTTGTGATTTAGTATTAAGTAAATATCCAAACGGATTAGCTGAATGGAATTATTCAGAAAAATATGGTTGGAGTTTTCGGATAAAAGATAGAAAAAGAGCAATTATATATTTACTACCAACAGACAGATATTTCAAAGTAGCCTTTGTTTTTGGAGACAAAGCAGTAAGTATTATAATGGACACCAAGATTTCAAATGACATTAAAAAAGAAATTAATCAAGCGACAAAATATGCTGAAGGTCGTGGGATAAGAATTGATGTTAAAAATGATTCCGTTTAATTTGACATCGAGCAATTAATTGACATAAAACTAAATTATTAGCCCAATATTATGAATCAAACAGAGAATAAAATTGATACGACATTAATTTCTTATTGCGGATTTTATTGTGGATCATGTCCCAAATATTCAAAAAGACAATGTCAAGGGTGCAAAGGTGATAGCCCAAGATGTGCAGTCGGATATAAATCTTGTCAGGTAAGACCATGCTGCATTGAGAACGGATATAATTCATGTGCGGAATGTGATAAATTTGATTCCGTTAAGGATTGTAAATTATATAATCCATTCATGATACGATTTGGACAATTTATTACACGGACAAATCGGAGATTAGGAATTGAGATGATAAAGGAAAAAGGGGAAACCGAATTTATAAAATACATGATTGATAAAAATTGGGTGACAATGAAGACTGGAAAATAATAATGCGCAGCACACAACGTTTATCTTCGCTGACAAACAAAAATTTACAACAATAAGGACAATCGATGAACAAAATTAAAGTATCAATGCACACCACGCTTGACGGGTTCGCTGCGGGACCTAATGGAGAAATGGACTGGATTAAATTTGACAGTGAAATGTTTGAGCTTGTAAAAACATTCACCGATAATTCAGACACTGCTTTATATGGGCGAGTGACTTGGCAAATGATGGACTATTACTGGCCGACTGTAGGTGACAAGCCAAACGCCTCTAAGCACGACAAAGAACACTCGGCTTGGTATAATTCTGTTAACAAAATTGTCGTTTCTAACTCAATGAAAGGACAGAAAGCCGACAAAACAACTTTCCTCGGGGGAGACATTGCAACTCAAGTGAATGACCTCAACCAAAAAAACGGCAAAGACATATTGATTTTCGGTAGCCCTTCCGTGGTTCGTTCTTTGACGAAAGACAATATTATTGACGAATATTGGCTCTTCGTAAACCCAATCATTCTTGGACAAGGTATTTCAATTTTCACAAAACTTGACAATAAAATTGATTTAATTCCTCGGACAACAAAAGCATTTTCATGTGGTGTGACTGCATTAAACTTTACGACAAAATGAACATCAACGGACAGACAAGAAACAGAAAAGGTAAATCATTTTGACAGGTGAATACCGACATAGAAATGATACAACAAATGGACAACGAGTAAGCCGACACTCATTGCCTACGTTTCTGTATTTTTTATTTTTTCCCCCCACACATTTTTTTATTTCAATTTTAAGCCAGACCGCATTTGGCACATTTGGTTTTGCCCGATACTCAAGCCGACCCTTCGCAAAACCAAAAGAGCCAGATCTCCCAACCCACTGGAAAAATTGTTATCTTTGTAATCGAATGCAGAAACTCAAATCTATATTGCTGCTTTTTATAATGGGAATGATTTTATTCCCGTGGCAACTGATTTGTATTGCTCATCCTTTCGGACACAACCACCACAAACACGATGGACTTAGTCCCTGTGAACTCCACAGAATAGCGGCACAGCAACCGGGAGAGAAATTTCTGCCACCAATGGAATGTAAGCACATCGCATTACAGTTAGAGAACTTTCAACAACCACAGGTAGAAAAAGTTAAACCGACCATTCAAACACTTGCGACTGCCGCAGTTCTGTTGGACTTGGTTTGCATTCTGCAATACGAACAACCTTATTTATTTCCACCCAACCCCAAGTGCCGTTCGGCACCGATTCTTTCTTCACATACCCTTCGGGGACCTCCTTTGGTTTAACCTTTCTTTAGGATTGGTATAGTTTACTATGCCCATTCTCAAAGAAGAGCTTTTGTGTTTGTATCTGTTCCACTTTCAAACAGCTTGGACTCTATGTCCTGAACTCAATTATTTATTAAATCAAAGGAGAAATTATGTTAGAATTAGCATTTACAAATAAATACATGGTAATCGTGATGTCGCTGTTGATAGCGATTATCAGCATAGTTGCCATTAGGCGACTGCCGGTGGACATTCTACCACAATATAAAACATCAGCCGTGCAAGTGCTGACACTTTACCCCGGAATGCCAGCCGAAGTAATGGAAAAAGATATTACTTCAAGGATTGAGCGTTGGACAGGACAAGCCAATGGCATTGAACGGCAGGAAAGTGAAAGTATGATTGGCGTGAGCATTGTAAAAGATTTTTTTCGTGAAGAAGTAGATCCGAACACAGCACTTTCACAGGTTACATCATTGGCAATGTCTGACCTTTATTATCTACCACCAGGTACAGTTCCGCCAATGGTGATGCCATATGACCCTACTGCTTCAACGCCTTTGGCATTGTTGGCAGTAAGCAGTGATGAACTTACCGAAAAGGAGCTTTACGATATTGCCTATTTCGACTTGCGAAACCTCTTAGGTTCTGTGGAAGGCATTATAGCCCCTGCCGTATTTGGCGGTAAACTTCGCAGGATTTTTATGTATGTATATCCCGACAAGTTACAAGCATACAATCTTTCACAAATGGACGTGATGGATGCCGTGCAAAAAAACAATGTGATGATACCCACGGGAGAC
This sequence comes from Ignavibacteria bacterium, assembly GCA_037445895.1. Classification (GTDB taxonomy): domain Bacteria; phylum Bacteroidota; class Ignavibacteria; order Kapaibacteriales; family UBA2268; genus JBBIJO01. Next base: position 41,027 of record JBBIJO010000002.1, read on the forward strand.
GTGAACATTGGCGCTATGAATTACAGTGTAAATACCAACGGAATGTTACCCAATGTGGACGACTTCAACAACATTGTGATAAAAATGGATGCCAATGGTTCGCCCATCTTTCTGAAAGATATTGGTTACGCCAAAGATGCTTCGGCCATCCAAACCAATGTAGTTCACATCAATGGAAAACGACAAGTTTACATTCCCATTTACAAACGAACGGGCGGAAATACTATTGCTTCGGTGGAAGCGGTCAAAAACAAATTAGCCGATTTGAAAAAGCGTTTGCCAAAATCGGTAAATCTAGACGTTATTCTTGACCAGTCAACCTATGTGCGAAACAGCATTAACGGACTGATGAAAGAAGGCATTTTGGGATTGATCTTAGTTTCATTGGCATTGCTACTCTTTCTTGGAAATTTCCGTTCCACATTCATTGTCGCTTTGAGCATTCCGCTATCGGTAATGTTCGCCTTTATCGGGGTGTATTTTACAGGCGACACTATCAACAGTATGACTTTGGGTGGTATTGCCTTAGCCATTGGGCTTTTAGTGGACGATAGTATTGTAGTGTTGGAAAATATTGACAGGCATCTGAAGTTGGGTAGATCATCCGAAAAAGCAGCGTATGACGGAGCAAAAGAAGTAGCTCTACCTGTATTAGTTACAACACTTACCGTTATTATCGTGTTTTTCCCGATTGTTTTT
>JBBIJO010000002.1:41825-283307 GCA_037445895.1 Ignavibacteria bacterium
ACCTGTATTAGTTACAACACTTACCGTTATTATCGTGTTTTTCCCGATTGTTTTTCTTACAGGAATTTCCAAATTCCTTTTTACCCCATTGGCAATAGTCGTTTCATTGGCAATGATTGGTTCACGAATGATTTCAATGACACTCGTGCCGATAATGGCAGCTGCATTTTTCAAGGGTCATAACCACGCCCAAAAGCCAAAAGGAATTTTAGGAATGTTCAATCGTGGATTTGAAAATCTTACTAATCGTTACACTAAAATGGTTGACAAAACCCTGAAATATCGTTGGTGGGTATTGGGTAGTGTAACTGCTCTCTTTGCTGTTTCAATGTTTGGATTTACAAAAGTCGGAACAGAATTATTTCCGCAAATGGACGTAGGGCAAATTTCAATGGATGTGCGGATGGAAAGCGGAACACGCATAGAAAAAGCCGAAGAAACAGTAACAGCAATAGAGCATTTTTTGAAACAGGAAATCGGTGAAGATGCCAACCTGATAGTTTCCAATATGGGAGTGCTGAACGATTGGCCTGCCGCTTATACCAATAATTCAGGAACGCAGGATGCAACTATTGCCGTGCAACTCGAAGAAGGACACAAAACAAAAACGGCTGACTATATAAAAACACTTCGTCCGAAACTCAAAGAAAAATTTCCCGGAGTGCAGTTTATTTTCAACACAGGCGGAATCGTAACAAGTGCATTGAATTTCGGTTTGCCCTCGCCTATTGATGTGCAGATTATCGGGAACGATTTACATAAAACACACGAAATTGCCGTAAAAGTTCGGGAGATTATCCGAAAAGTGGAAGGAACAGAAGACGTGCGCATTCATCAGCGTTACGACCACCCCGAAATTAAAGTGGAAATTGACCGCACAAAAGCTGCAATGGTAGGCGTGAATGCAGAAGAAACAGTGAAAAATATTGTTTCCGCACTTAATTCATCGGTGAATTTCAAACCCTCATTTTGGATCGATGAACGCAACGGCAATCACTACTTCATAGGCGTTACTTATCCCGAAATAGAATTGGACAATCCCCAATCGGTAGAAAACATTGGTATTACAGGAACTAATGGGAAAGTAACCCAACTTAAAAATATAGCTAAAACTTCACTTACTTCTGCACCCATTGAAATCAACCACCTGAATTTGCAACGGGTAACAGATGTGTATGCCAATGTAGAAGGAAGGGACATTGGTTCGGTAGCAGCAGAAATTGAAGAGCAGTTGGAAATCCTACGGAAAGATTTACCCGAAGGATATAAAATTGTAATTCGTGGTGAAATGCAGAGTATGAATGAAGGTTTTGGCAATCTTGGCTTGGGCTTAGTGCTTGCCATTTTGTTGGTCTATTTGGTTATCGTTCCGCTTCTGCGTTCTTTCAAATTACCACTCATTATCATTACCGTAATTCCTTTAGGATTGATTGGTGTAACAGCAATGTTGTTGGCAACCGATACTTATCTCAATATTCAATCAATGATGGGAATTATAATGATGGTAGGGATTACAGTAGCATACAGTAATTTATTGGTGGACAAAATGAACAATCTTCTAAAGGAAGGCAAGCCACTTAATGAAGCCATCAAAGAAGGAGTTGCCAACCGTTTTCGCCCCATCTTAATGACGGCATTGGTTACAGTTTTCGCTTTGCTGCCCTTGGCAATCGGTTACGAAACAGGCGGAGAAGCCAATGTACCTTTAGCAAGAGCCATTATCGGTGGTGTATTAACAGCGACACTTCTTTCGCTGTTTATAGTGCCGACACTCTTTTTTCTTTTAACTAAAAAATCTGAAATCAAAATGAATTCAATAAATTCAGTAATCTCAATAATACTCATTCCATTTTTTCTTTCTTTGCTTTCTTCCTGCGGAAAGAAATCAGAAGAACAGCAAACACAAACCCAGAGCGGAAATACTCCAATTGTTTTGGTGAGCCAACCTGTAAAACACGAATACAAGGCAGTCTTGCAGATAGCAGGAACGGCAAAACCAAACCAGCAGGTAAAACTTTTTGCAATGACCAACGGCTACTTGCAAAAACTCAGTGCCGACATTGGCGATTTTGTAAAAGAAAGTCAGACCCTTGCTGTTTTGGAAAATCCTGAATTATTCAGCGAAAAATCAAAATTGGAAGCCGAACTGAAAGGCAAAAAATCTATTTACGAACGGCTGAAAAGCATTTACGAAAAAACGCCGCAACTCACCACTATTGCGGACGTGGAAAAAGCGGAAGCCGAATACGAAAGCATCAAGGCACAGTTAAACGCCATACAACAGCAAATTGATTTCCTTATAGTAAAAGCTCCGTTTCCGGGGATTGTTATAAATCGTTTTGTGGACAAAGGTTCAATCGTCCAAAGCGGATTGAACCACTCCAATGCAATGCCTTTGTTTGAAATTCAGGATTTACAACCTATTCGCCTGACGGTTGAAGTGCCTGAAATGGATGCTACATTGATTCAAAAAGGAACAAAAGTTACCGTCACATTCCCCGAACTACCTAATGAAACTCTTTTGGCAACCGTTTCTCGCATTGCTTACGGACTGAATGAAGCTACCCGAACAATGAAAGTGGAAATTGATTTGCCCAACAAGGATTTAAAAATCCGTTCGGGAATGTATGCCAAAGTGGCAATTGAGAAAAGTGGGCATAAAGGTGCTTTATCCGTTCCAAATGAAGCCATTAGCAATGTCAAAGGACAATCCTTTATTTACGTTGTTAATAATGGAACGGTGAAAAAAGTAGAAGTGAAAACGGGTATTCGTGATGACCAATTCACCGAACTATTAAGTGGAGAAATCCAAACAACGGACAGTATTGTGGTAAAAGGCAAGGAATTTTGTTTTGATGGAGCAATTGTCCAAACCAAAGTTTTTTCTAGCCAATAAAAAGGAACTAAAGATGAAAAATTTAAGATATGTTATTGGAGTTACCATTTTCTCATTGGCAATCTTGAAACCCAAAGCACAGGAAATATTACCTATCAATCTCCAAACCGCTTTAGAAATGGGTGGTGCAAATAACCTGACAATAAAAGAATTTCAGGCAAAACAGGAATTGTCGGAAGCCAACTTGACAAAATCAAAAGAATGGTGGTTGCCAAACGTATATGCAGGTATGAAAACTTTTCAACTATGGGGAGCTTCTATGAACTCCGACGGTCGGTTTTTCTTAGACGTAAATGCTAATAATTTGTGGAGTGGATTGGGGGTAAATGCTTATTGGACTTTTGCAGACGGCATTTACAAAACCAAAGCATCAAAGCTAAATGTTCAGGCAAGTTACTATGAATCACAAGCCGAAAAAAACCAAGCACTGTTAGCAATCATCAAGACATATTATGATTTGCTGACTGCTCAAATGAAATTAGTCGCTTACAAAAATTTAGTAGCACAATCTGACACCATTACACAACAAATCGCCATTCAGGTTGAAGCAGGCTTACTTTACCAATCTGAATTGCTTTTGGCAAGGAGCAATCAAAATCATTTAAAGATTGAAATGCTAAATGCTCAATCGGAATACAATCAAAAATCAGCCGAATTGGTGCGGTTGCTCAATCTTGATAGTAAATTAAAATTGGTAATCGTTGACACTGTTCTAATTCCGTTGGATTTTCAAGAAGAATTATTGATGATAAACGACAGCGTTTATCAAAACCGACCTGAAATAAAATCCATTGATTTTACCATTCAATCCTTGCGTATGGAGAGAAAAACCACCACAACGGGTTTGTTTCTTCCTCAGTTGAGTATCGGAACTTACGGTTCATATTTTGGCGGACTGACAGGACAGGTTACGCCAATGTTTCCAAACTTATATCCTGAAACTAACCAACTTTATCCGACAGGTATATTAAACATTTCATTAACCTGGAATATTCCGCTTGGACAATTGGTTTATAGCGGAGAGTTGCAACGGTATAATAGTCAAATAAAAATACAAGAAGTAAAAGCAGAGCAATTCAAAGCACAAATCAATGAGGAAATCGTTACTGCACAACAGCAATTACTAATCGGAAAAGAACAAATTGAAATTGCCAAAGAAGCATTGGAGCTGGCATCCGAAGCATTGAACCAAAGTATTGAACGACAGAAATTAGGAATAGTAAAGCCTTTTGAAGTTTTTCAGGCACAACAGTTTTTCTTACAAGCACAGATTGACTATCTAAAAACAGTCGGCGAATACAATAAAGCACAGTTTGCTTTGAAAGTGGCAAAAGGGGAAATATTATAGCTCTCTAAAAAGTATTAGTATCACTTGTCAAAGTTTCGTATTTAAATATTTGCTTAAATATGAAATTAACTATCTTTGCCATATGGGCGTCAATTCTTGCATACGACAACAAGCGGACATTACACAAACAAACCGTTGCAAAGACCGTGCTTCAGAGTTCAACGGCTTGTTTGACTATTTATCGAACGGGCTTGAATTAGCGGAAAATAAGGTAAGACTGAAAATTCTCTTCCTACTTTATGGGGAAAAACGTTTTTGTGTTTCCGATATCAACAAATTCTCGGTATAGCAATTTCGGCAGTTTCTCAACATTTACGAAAATTCAAAGACCGAAAACTCATTGGAACCGAACGAGAAGCGCAAACCATTTTTTACTCATTGACAAAAGAGTATGAAAAAATGCTGAAACCGTTTTTTAAAATACTTGACGAAAACAAAATTTTGAGAACAATATGAAATTAGAAAAACAAATTTTTAAGATCCTTAGCAACAAATTTGAACAATGGGATGAAATTAATTCATATTTATGTAAAGATAATAAAAGCCAGATCTAAATATAAATTTTATGGTAAAAATTGTGGATGGGCATTAGGGTATTCCAAAAGTGGTAAAAGTGTTATTTCTTTATATCCTTTATTAGGCGACTTTGCAATTCAAATGATTTTCAAAAAGCAACACGAAATTCAGTTGCGGTAGTTAAGAATTTGATTAAAATACGATTAAAATAAAATACACCATCCTTCGCTTAAATCCTTTTTCTAAATCTAAAAAAACATTTTACGAAACATTCCTATTTTAATAAATTTATTTTATTAAATTAATATTTTACTAACTAATATATTACTAAAAAGGAGGACAATTATGGAACGAAAAACAAATATGGTAAACTGGTTCGAAATCTATGTAGAAGATTTGGAAAGAGCCAAAAAGTTCTACGAAACTGTTTTCGAAATCCAGTTGCAACCCGTTCCTATGCCCGAAGATTGGAAAGACTTCCAAATGATTGCTTTTCCATGGGTAGAAAATGCCCCTAATGCTTCGGGTGCCCTTGTGAAAGCAGTCGGCGTAGAACCAGGCACTGGCGGAACTTTCGTCTATTTCACTTGCGAAGATTGTGGAATCGAAGAAAGCAAAGTAGAACTCGCAGGGGGGAAAGTACTTCAACCTAAGTTTCCCATTGGCGAACACGGATTTTGTTCCATCTGTATGGATACCGAAGGTAATACCTTTGGTTTACATTCAATGAAATAAATGATTGAACTTAGCAGAGGCTTCCCACACACAATAGTGAAATAAAAACATTTTGGAATCAATATGCTGAAAATTCAGTATCTCGTATTATTACGGGGTATTAACGTCGGAGGGAACAACATTATTAAAATGATGGATTTGAAAAGATGCTTCGAAGACTTAGGTTTCGGCAATGTTGCAACATATATTCAAAGCGGTAACGTCTTGTTCTACTCAGACGAAGAAGACAAAACCAAACTAATAAACTTTATTGAGCAAGCTTTATCCAAAAGATTTTCTTACGATTCGCGTATAGTAATTATAACAGATCAGCAACTGGGTAAAATTGTGGAAGAAGCACCATCGGAATTCGGAAAGGAATCAAACAAATACCGATTCTCTTCTTAAAAGAGCCTCTAACTCCACACGAAGCGATGAAACACGTAAATCCAAAAATAGGTGTCGATAATGTTTATATAGGCGAGAATGTTATTTATTTTTCACGGCTTACAAGCAAAGCTTCGCAAAGTAACCTACCGAAAATTGTGGCTCATCCTATCTATAAGAACATAACCATACGCAATTGGAATACAACAACTAAGTTGCTCAACTTAATGAATAACAGAAACAAGTAATCCAACTAATAAACCAATAGCAAAGAATGCCTCAAAAAACGCATAAAGCATATATTCCCGCTTTATCCTTGAATAAACTCGTAATTTTAAGCGAAGTAGCTTAGTAGTAGAATTGTTTCAAAACCACACTTAGCAAAACGCGCTGATTACGGTTTGTTAAAATTTCTACCTTATCTAGCAAGACAGCAATAGAAACATATACCTAAGTTTAATGTGTAATGCCATAACTTTCCATCTTTGCCATAACGTAAAAATCTGGTAAATTGCACTTTTTCTTTTTCATTTTTGGTAAAATTATGAGTTATGTACCCAATACTGAATTCGACCAGGAAGAAATGCTTCGAACAATTGGCGTCGGAAAATTCGAAGAATTAATTGATGCGATTCCCAACTCAATACGTCAAATCGAAAAGTTTGAACTTTTTCCAGCACTTTCTGAATATGAAGTAGTTACTCTTTTGCAAAAATATTCACAGAAAAACTTTAGTTCAAGCGACTACGTAAGTTTTATGGGTGGTAGTGTCTACGATCATTATATCCCATCGCTTGTGAATTTTGTTCTCGACCGTCCTGAATTTAAGACTGCTTATACTCCATACCAGGCAGAGGTTTCGCAAGGAACATTACAAGCAATGTATGAGTTTCAGTCGATGATTTGTGAACTAACGGGGATGGATGTTGCAAATGCCTCTATGCTTGATGGTGCTTCTGCTCTTGCCGAAGCAATATTAATGTCGTCCACACATAACCGACGAACCGAATTTGTTTTTGCCGGGGTCGTGAATCCTAATTACCTCAAAGTTGCTTCGACCTTAACAGTTGGTAAAGGGGTGGAATTTAAACATTCAACCTTGCAGGATGGTTCTTGCGATTTAGATTTGTTAAAGGACATCGTTACCGAAAGCACCTCGGCAATCATAGTCCAACAACCGAACGCTTATGGCTTTTTAGAGGAAGTTGAAGAAATTGAACAAATAGCTCACAACAAAGGTGCTTTGCTTATTATGGTTGTCGACCCGATTTCTCTCGGAATATTAAAACCACCTGGCGATTACAACGCAGACATTGTTGTTGGGGAAGGTCAACCTTTGGGGATACCTTTGAGCTTTGGTGGTCCTTTCCTTGGAATCTTTGCAACTAAGCAGGAACTTATCAGGAAAATTCCGGGAAGGCTTTCGGGAATGTCCTTAGACGCAGACGGGAAACGTGCTTTTGTTCTAACACTCCAAACTCGTGAACAACAAATCAAGCGAGAGCGCGCAACATCGAACATTTGCACAAATCAAGGACTAATGATGCTGGCTGCAACCGTATATTTGGCTTTGATGGGAAAGAAAGGTATTCAAGAAGTTGCAGAAATTTGTTATAAAAAGGCTCATTATTTAGCAGAAAGGATTGCCGAATTACCGGGATACCGTTTGCTAAGCAATCGCCCGTTTTTTCGCGAGTTTTTAGTGCACACACCTGTTCCAGCAAAGGAACTCGTCGAGGAAGGGAAAAAACACAAGATTTTTCCAGGAATCGATGCGTCGGTATTCCGCAAAGATTTCAATGCCTTGCTCGTTGCGGTTACCGAGAAGCGAACATTCGAGGAAATGGAAGCACTTTTGAATGTGCTGTCGCAATTTTCAAAATAAAAATTATGTATAAATTTTTTCAAACAATTAGGCAAAAATTCCGTCTAATCTTTTTATTTTTTTTTACGTTAATTTTTGTATATATATTGTTTTTTTCTAAATTTGGATTAGTTGAAAAATGGAAATTAAAAAATCAAAAAAGGGAATTGCTCAACCAGATTAATAGCCAAATTAGATTACGGGATTCTTTGCTAAAAAGAATTGAATTGCTGAATAAAGATACATTTGAAATTGAGAAAATTGCAAGAAAATATTATGGATTAGTGAAAGAAGGTGAAAAAATCTATGTTGTCGGAGAGAAAAAAAATTATTGAAAGGAAAGAAGATATTTTTACCGATGATTTGTATTTAGGAATTGATATTGGCGGTGCAAACTTAAAGTATGGGGTTATTGATCCTACTGGTAAGGTAGTCTATAGCTACTCACAATCGACAAATGCAAGCAAGGGTTTAGAATATATGCTTGCTAGCCTAAAACGTTTAATTATGAATTTGCAGAACCGATTCCCAAGAATTAAATCAATTGGTGTCGGTGTCCCCGGCTTAGTTTTAGAAGACGGAACAGTTCGTTATGCTCCGAATCTACCCGAATGGGAGGATGTTCCTTTGGGTAAATTTCTAACCAATGTCTTTTCACTTCCTGTAGTAATAGATAACGATGCCAATACCGCTGCTTATGCCGAAATGGCGTTGGGCGCTGGCAAAGATGTTAATAGCTTTATATACATCACTTTAGGAACTGGTGTTGGTGGTTCAATTATTATAAATCGAAGCATTTATCGCGGGATGCATAATTGCGCCGGCGAATTTGGACATATAATTTATAATCCATTTGAACCTTTGGATAAAAAGCGACCTTTTCGGACAGGCGTTATAGAAGAATATATCGGAAAAAACCAGATTACCAGTTTCGCAAAAAAGTATATTAAAGACAAACCCGATACCATCCTTCACAATTACGAAAAAACGGATCCATACTTTATTTCCGATGCAGTTAACAAAGGCGACGAGGTTGCTATTGAAATTCTAAAATACGTTGGCTATGTGTTAGGCTTGGGTCTGGCAAGTGCTATGAACCTTTTGGACATAAATTATGCCGTTATAGGGGGTGGTGTCTCCCTTGCTCCTGACCATTTCATTGTAACTGCAAAGGAGACAATTAAGGAACGAGCATTGCCACATATTGCTTCAACTGTGGAAATTGTTCGGGCAATCTATACAAAAGATTCAGGCTTTATTGGTGCCGGGCTTCTCGCAAGAGATTACATTAAAAAGGAAAGTGAATAATGAAACAAATTGTTCAAACTGAAACTGCTCCGCAACCAATTGGTCCATACTCACAAGCTGTTGTTGCCGAAGGAAAGTTCGTTTTTATCTCGGGGCAAATCCCATTAAGACCCGATGGCACCCTCGCTGGTGAAGATATTATATCGCAAACACGCCAGGCAATTCTCAATATCAAAGCAATTGCCGAATCGCTCGGAATAACATTAGAAAACGTAGTTAAAACTACCGTTCTTCTTAGCGATATGAGTAACTTCCCTGCAATGAATGATGTTTACAATGAATTTTTCGGGAAAAGTAAACCAGCACGCTCAACTTATCAAGTTGCTCGATTGCCAAAAGATGCCCTAATCGAAATTGAAGCAATAGTAGTGTTGTAAATGTGATACGTTTAGCCACAACGTTGCTTTTTATTTTTTCTCTTATTCTATGTAATTCATTACAGGGACAAATAAACAACGATTCCACCCAAGTTGTAGCCACCGAAATCCCTAAAAACCTCACAGATACATCCAAATATTCTGAATTAGCACAAAAATCTCCATTAGGAGCCATACTTCGTTCGCTTGCAATCCCTGGATGGGGACAAATCTATGTCCAGCAATATTGGAAAGCTCCAATATTTTTCGCCGGAGCAGTTGTTATGTATTACTACGTTTTTAAACACAACAAAGATTACCTCGATTATTCACAACAATATGATAGATTAAAGGAAATTAATCCCAATAGTATCGAATTGTATTATCTGAAAATAAGGAAAGAGAATTCAAGAGACAACCGAGACATAAGTATTTTCTTTCTTTGTGGGGTTTATGCACTTTCAATATTAGATGCCTATGTCGATGCCAACTTGTTCAATTTTAATGTCAACGAAAGTTTATCCGTTAGAGTCACAAATCACAATTGGGGAATTGCTTTCACCTTTCAAATAAGAAGATAAAATTGCAATTTCTTTTTTAAATTGCATTTTTAAATTTTTCTCGATGGAAATGAAGTCTATATTTGATACTGTTGAAAGTATTGCAAAGGCAATTTGTCCAGGATACAAATTGGTTGTGTTCCGAAACCAATACACTTTGATTGTATCCCCGAACAAGATTATAGACCTAATGATTGAGCTTCGGGACAATCCAGAAACACAATTCGATATGCTGATTGATGTTACTGCTATTGATTGGTATAATACAAAAAGACACCGCTTCGAGGTAGTCTATTTCTTATATTCATTAAAAAATAAAGCTCGGTTGCGAGTCAATGTCCCTCTACTTGATAATGAAAATCCTACTTGCCCCACATTAGTAGAGGTTTGGGAAAGTGCAAATTGGTATGAGCGCGAAACTTATGATATGTATGGAATTAAATTCGAAGGTCATCCCGATTTGCGAAGGTTTTATATGCCGGAAGATTTTGTCGACCCCGAAACTGGCGAGCCATTCTACCCATTGCGAAAAGACTTCCCTTTAATGGGGGTTCCCGGAACGCTTCCGCTTCCTCCCTATCCCGAACGCGATGGGGAACCTTCTTAATCGATTTACATTGTGGCTAAAGCCGATTCAACCGATTCACTAAACTCGAACACTCTATCGAGCTTAAGGATTTCGAAGAGATGCATTATCGAAGGAATCGCTCCAACAATATATGTTGGAATATTGTGCTGTGCAAGTTGTCGGCTTGCTATCAAGAAAGCACCAAACCCCGAACTATCTATTGATTTAACTTGTGAAATGTCAATCAACATCGCCTTTATATCTGGTTGTGCTTCGATAAGCAGTTTTGCTTTAAGGTCTGGACTATTTTCCGAATTAATCTTATCCGTATGGATGTAAATAATTGTAAAATTTTCTTTGTGTTCAATAGTTAAATTCATAGATTACAACTTTATTTAATAATAAAAACAAAATTAGCAAAATTTGATATTTAAAAGTAATCCGATATGAAAATTTTAGTGATTAGAATTTCCTCGCTCGGTGATGTAATCTTGACTACTTTCACTTTAAGATTGATATGGCAAAAATTCCCAAACGCCCATATTGGTTTTCTGGTTTCGACAGAATATGCACCAGCTCTACATTTTAACCCTTACATTCAAAACATAATAGAATACGACAAGAACCTGCCTTTTTCCAAACATATTCGCAATACCCTTTCAATTTATAGTCAATCGCATTACGACGTAATTTTAGATTTGCAAAACAATTTAAGGAGTCGGATTTATACCATAGGAAAAGCGAAAAAAATTCATCGCTTCGATAAACGTAGATTATATAAACTTTCATTAGTTTATTTAAATAAAAGACAACCCTATTTCGAATATATCCCAATTCTCTATAAAAATTCTTTCCCAGAGTTAATAAACTTCGATGATGGTTTAGGATTGGAGCTTTGGACAACAAATGATAAGAATGGTGTCTATAAACCTTTTTATCGACAACCAAAACTTCGAAATGTCGCAAGAGTCGCAATTGCTCCCGGAGCAAAACATTTCACAAAACGACTCCCACAAAAACTTGTAATTCAAACAATAGAACAATTTCTTGAAAAATTTAACACCGAAATCTTTTTAATTGGAGGGAAATCCGATGCATCCTATTGTTCGGAAATGGTTATTGATTCTACACGTGTTTTTAATATATGTGGCGAATTTGACGTAACGGGAACAGCCGCTTTCCTGGATGAATGCGATGTTGTAGTTTCGGCAGACTCTGCTGTGGTTCATATTGCCTCGGCTCGGCAAATACCTATTGTTGTCGTTTACGGTTCGACCGTTCCGGAGTTCGGCTTTGCTCCCTTTCGTGTTCCACACGAAATAGTAGAGATGAATGATGTGAGTTGCCGACCGTGCAGCCATATTGGACGAAGCAAATGCCCATTGCAACACTTCAATTGTATGGAAAAAATAACTTCGCAAAAAATTCTCGAAGCAGTAAACAATTTAATAACGAAGCCCAAGTCGGCTTAGGTTTTACAATTCTGTGGAAGTTACCCATTTGAAATAAGAAACCTTCATCCTTGTTTAATAGGCGCTGTCGGTTTATAATCCAAATATTCAATTTCTTTCGATTTTTATTTTACACAAGATAAAAAACTTCCGGATTTGTGCCGAGTTCTGGCTTACGCCGAATCGAGAAACGCTCCGAAAGTATCTTTCTTATTTCTGCCGAGTGATTATTCAAATCGCCAAATATTAAGGCGTTCGATGGGCAAGCTTCGACACAAATGGGCATTTCTTTGCGCGCTAATCTTTCGGCACAAAATGTGCATTTTTCGACTACACCGCGAGTTCTTGTTGGGAACAAAGAATTTATTTGTTTAATAAATGGTCTTGGTTCTCTCCAATTGAAACTTCTCGAACCATAAGGACAAGCAGCAACGCAATAACGACAACCGATGCAACGATGCCAATCCATCATAACAATACCATCTTCACGTTTCCAAGTGGCTTGCGTTGGGCAAACATTGGTGCACGGAGGATTATCGCAATGATTGCAAAGAAGAAGAACATCCTTGTGGTTTATTCCGCGAGGAAGAAATTGATTTTCCTGTGTAATAAAAGCATTGTGGAACTTATCTTTCCAAACCCATTTTATTTCGTCTTTAGGATTCTCGAAATCGGGGACATTGTGGTATTTGTGGCAAGCGTCGATACATTTTGTGCAATTGCTATTTTGTTCGCATTTTGCAAGGTCGATTGCCATAGCCCAGCGTTTTGCATCCAATCCTCCACGCTCAGAATTTGTTATTGTATCGGTATTCGAAATCGCATCGTATGTCCATTTGCTCGCAAGAGCAATTCCACCAGCAAAACTCACTATTTTAACGAATTTTCTTCTATCCATTATTTTTCCCCTCCCGAAGGTTCAACGTGGCAATCCCAGCAATAGGGCTTTACATCTAGATAGTTATGGCATTGGTCACAAAATTGTTGCTTATTTTTATGGCATTTCATACAGGCAAGAGTTAAACTCATTTCGAGTTTTTCACCGTTGTAAGTCAACGGGATACCATTCTTTACTAAATACCTTTGGTTAGTTCGAACTACTTTATCTCTCCATTCATTTAATAAGTCCATATGGTAACGGTTCATATAGTCTTTATCTTCGACGCATTGCCTTGTATCCCCCGGGTAGTCCAATTTGGGTTTTATTGCCGAACTTGCAGAAAGAAAATTAATCCAAATTGGGGAAGTAAATAATGCGACGAAGGCAATCAATCCAATCATTATTTTCCAAGAGTCGTGCATTTATTCCTCCTTTAATTGTTGTAAAGGTTGCAATCGAAGATCAACTTCTCGGGGTTTTTCGCCTTTCATAACGAGAGCATTCCCAACCATTTCATGGACTCCACCAACTTCTAATCCAGGAACCCAGTATTCGAAAAGCGGAGGTAATGTCGCTTTATCAATGGCACATATACATAGGCAAATATTAACGCCGTTCCTATCGTGAACAAATTTTGCGGCATTGGCTCGCGGGAATCCGCCACGCATACGCATTTCAAAATTTTCCTCAGTTCCAAGACCCGCACCACTCCCACAACAAAACGTTTGCTCGCGTATGGTATTATCGGGCATTTCAGTAAATTTATTCATTACACTCTTAATAATATAGCGGGGTTCTTCGAGCAATCCCATCGCTCTCGACGGATTACAGGAATCGTGGAATGTTGCATGCCAATGGTCATTACGAGATTTATCGAGTTTGATTTTATTATAATAAATTAAATCTGCGGTAAACTCGCAAATATGGACCATTTTGGTAGATTTGGCATTCTTAAAAATAGTTCCAGTAATTGGAGATTTAGGAATCTCGAGAAAGTTTGCTGGTCCATTCATAGTATCCATATATTGATGTAGAACCCGCCACATATGTCCGCACTCTCCTCCGAGAATCCATTTAACTTTTAACCTTTTTGCTTCTGCATAAATTTTGTTGTTCAAACGTTTCATTAAATCGTGCGAAACAAACGAACCAAAGTTCCCTCCTTCGGATGCATAAGTGCTGAATGTGTAATCCAATCCAATTTCGTGAAACAACATCATATAGCCAAGTAAAGTATAATAATGGGGTGTTCCGAAATAATCTGCCGAAGGAACAACAAAAAGTATTTCGGCGCCTTTCCTATTAATTGGTAAATCAACTTTGATACCCGTAATTTCTTTGATGTCGTCAACAGCCATTTCAAGGCTATCTTTTACCCCATGCGGCTGTATTCCTAAATGATTACCCGTTCGATACGAGTTTTTGATTGGGGTCATAACCCAATCAATATTGACTCCGATGAGATTCATCATCTCTCGAGCTAAAAGGGTAATTTCGGCTGTATCAATTCCATAAGGGCAAAAAACTGAACATCGCCTGCATTGGGTGCATTGATAGAAATAATAGAACCATTCGCGTAGGACATCGAAGGTAAGATCGCGGGCACCAACCATTTTACCCATTATTTTGCCAGCAGTAGTGAACTCCCTTCTGTAAATAGAGCGAAGCAATTCTGCGCGAAGAACAGGCATATTTTTCGGATCGCCGGAGCCAAGAAAAAAGTGGCATTTATCTGCACAAGCCCCACAACGAACGCAAATATCCATAAACAGTTTTAATGAACGAAATTTCTCGAGCCTTTCACGGAATCCTTCCAAGATTATATCTCGCCAATTTTCTGGTAGTTTCCACTCGCTGTCAGTCGGTTGCCATTTTCTTGGATTTGGTTGGTCAAGGTAAATCAAAGCATCTTCGCTACCAGCGTAATTAAATGTTCCTTTTTTAAATTCAACGGGAAACTCCATCCAATTTGTGAGTTGCTTTGTCAAATTGATTGATTTTGTTAGTTCTTCCGGTTTAATTTTAATCGACATTCCTATTCCTCCTTTTCGACTGGGATACCTGCTGAAATCATTTTACTACGAAATTCGTTCTCGTATTCTTCGTAAGTATGGACAGGAAGTTCTGGATTCCAGGGATTGATATGCCGTCTCGCTCGACTATTGTTTGCAAGATTTCTCGTAGGACTAAGAAACACTCCGCCAAGATGGACGAGTTTGCTCATTGGAAAATAAATCAACAAACTACAAACAAACGTAAAGTGTATCATAAAAATCGAACTTAATTTACTCAAAGTGTCGTCTGTGATTGGTTGGAACGACAATATCGAAATGGTGAATTCCTTCACCGCAACAAGGTCGGTTTTAAAGAAGTAACGTATTAATATTCCGGTCGCAGCAATCCCAAAAATCAATAACAATGGAAAATAGTCCGAAGGCAAAGAAATTGTCTTTACTTTGCTATCGAAAATCCTTCTAAAAAACAAATAAGTAAGTCCAACAACTATAAGAACATCGGTAATATAAATAATTGGGAGTCCAACTTGGAAAAAGCCATCTATACTTTGAAGAAAAGGAACAAACGACGGAATGGGTTCTGTGAAAAATCTAAAATGGCGAAGGAAAATGATTAAGAATGACCAATGAAAAGCAAGACTCAAACCCCAAAGCCATTTGTCGGTAGAGTATACGAGTTTTTGATTGTTTTTAATCGAAGCTCGTGTGTTGCGGAATAATGAGCGGAACAAAAGAATTTCCAAAGCCATTCTTCCAATGACTCCGAGAGCCGAACTCGGGTTGTCGAGTTTGTTTTGCCAAATCCAATTGTGCGATTTTTGTTGCCCACAAGTTGTTGGAATTCGAAATGGAACTGGTGAGCGTGCCCAACGAACAATGCGAACAATCATACCAACAATAAAAATGGCAAAAGCAAAGTATGGTAGAATTTGAGCAAATGGATATTTCATAAAAGGAAAGATTCCAGCCATCCAACCTAAGACAAGAATAATAAAAGCAGACAATAGCGAAATACCAATTCCCATAATTAAGTATCGGTTTTATTTACATAATTGTTTCCTTTTGAATAACGTTCGTTAAGACGTTCGACAATTTTTCCATAGCGATGCTTAATCTCATCTCTTTGAATTTCGATAATTCGTTTGTGTATGTCGGAATATATTTCGAAAAGGATATAATTACAAGAATTAATCAGTTCTATTGTTAGCGAAATTTCCTTCTTATCGAGATTGGGTTGTAAATTAGAAACAAGTTTTTCCCATATAAATTCAAAGATATTTACTTCTTTTAGACTTGCTGGTTGTTGAACTAATCGAATTTTAAGAACTTCCTCCAACGCATTCCGAAATCCTATTGAATCGAAGTTTTGATTGACAAGGCAATCGAAAATTAAACTTATATTATTAAATAGGGAATAACCTACTGGATTTGTAAATTGCTGGCTAACATCATTAAAATATTTTCTCGAAGATTCTGGATAAACGCTAATAATCCATTCAAACCATTCGTTTAATAGAGATTGTTTGTTGTTTTTTAAATACTCTACCGAAGTCATTCAATTTCCATATTTTATCCAATGCCAATTTACGATGAGTGCCCAAAATAGCCGATTCCTTTTTATTCTTTTGTATAAGATTTGTTGATAGTTCAATCAAATTTCATTCAATACAACGAATAAATGAGTAAAATTTGTTAATTTTGTGGAAGTTTTAAAAAAAAATTTAGAATATGTTTTTTGAAGATAAGATAGTTGGCGAAGGTCTAACTTACGACGATGTTCTTCTTGTGCCTCGATATTCAGAAGTTTTACCTCGCGAAACCGAATTACAAACCCGATTAACAGAAGCAATCACCTTAAATATTCCCATCCTAAGTGCTGCTATGGATACTGTAACCGAAGCAAATATGGCTATTGCCATTGCTCGCGAAGGTGGGCTTGGGGTAATCCACAAAAATATGACTACTGATGAACAGATTGATAACGTTGATCGTGTGAAGCGTTCCGAAAGTGGGATGATACTCAATCCAATTACTTTGACTGCCAATAAGACAGTTCGCGAAGCATTAGAGTTGATGTCGAAATTTCATATCTCGGGTATTCCAATTGTTGACGGTAATAAAAAATTAATAGGAATTGTTACCAATAGAGACTTACGTTTCAACCCAGATTTGGAATTGCCTATTATCAAAGTAATGACAAAAGATAATTTAATCACTGTTCCCATTGGGACAACCCTCGAAGAAGCCGAAAGAATTTTGCAAGAGCATAGGATTGAGAAACTCCCGGTTGTTGATGAAAATTTTGAACTTAAGGGATTAATCACTGTAAAAGATATTCAAAAGAAAAAAATGCATCCTTTCGCTTGTAAGGATGAACTTGGGAGATTACGCGTTGGTGCGGCTGTTGGCGTTACAAGCGAAACCTTGGAACGAGTCGAGGCTCTAAAATCGGTCGATGTTGATGTGATCTTCATTGATACAGCCCATGCTCATTCCAAGGGAGTTATTGAAACAATTAAAAAGATAAAATCGAAGTTCCCCGAAATTCAATTAATTGCTGGCAATATAGGGACTACCGAAGCAGCCGAAGATTTAATTCGCGTTGGTGTTGATGGCATTAAAGTTGGGATAGGACCCGGTTCGATTTGTACAACTCGTGTAGTTGCTGGCATTGGAATCCCACAGTTAACCGCAATTTTTAATGTTGCCAAAGTAGCGGAACCTGCCGGAATACCAGTAATTGCCGATGGTGGAATAAAACAAACAGGAGATGTCGCAAAAGCGATTGCTGCCGGTGCCAACTCGGTTATGATAGGGAATCTCTTCGCTGGCCACGAGGAAAGCCCCGGCGAAAAAATTCTTTACGAAGGACGAGCCTATAAAATTTATCGTGGAATGGGTTCATTAGAAGCTATGAAGAAAGGTTCAGCCGATCGTTATTTCCAAGATGCCGAAGACGAAATTACCAAGCTTGTCCCCGAAGGTATCGAAGGACGCGTTCCATACAAAGGAAATGTTGCCGATACAATCTTCCAAATTGTTGGCGGGATTCGTTCCGCTCTTGGTTATTGTGGATGTAGAAATCTGGACGAATTAAGAAAATATGGAAAATTTATACGAATAACAGATGCCGGTTTGCGCGAGTCGCATCCACACGACGTTAGTATTACAAAGGAATCACCGAACTATTTTGTTAAATAATTTTTGTATAACAAAAGGTGTTTTATGGCAAAACAAACTACCGAATTAAACTCTGTGAATTATCCCGACCGGATGGAACAACGACTTGTTCAAATTAAATTTCGTATCAATGAATTGAAAGTTGATGGTCTATATGTCAACTTTCTGCCTAATATTAGGTACTTGACTAATTTTTCTGGTTCCGAAGCCCATCTAATAATCTTAAAAAATGAGATTTTATTCTTCACCGATGATCGTTACGAAGAACAAGTTGCTACCGAACTTTATCCTTTGCAAAACTTAAGCGTTCATATAACTCGCGATATATGGCAATATTGCATCGAAAAGAAATTGTTCAAAAGCAAAGGTATTTCCCATCTTGCTTTCGAAGCCGATAGGTATAGCTATGCCGATGCGATTAACACCAGAAGTATTATTCGACCGGTGAAATTTAAACCAGCCACCTCGATTGTCGAACCTTTCACAATGCCAAAAGCCTCGCAGGAACTCGAATACATCAAACAAGCTTGCCAAATTTCCGAAAAGGTTTTCGATGCAGTTTTAAAGAACTTCAAAGTCGGTATGACCGAAAAGGAACTTGCAGCTGAAATTGTCTATATTTCGCGAAAATTAGGTTCCGAAGGCGAGCATTTCCCGACCATCGTAGTTAGCGGTAAAAGAAGTTCGCTACCCCACGGAAGTCCAAGCAATAAGCCAATTAAGAACAACGATATTGTTACTATCGACTTTGGCTGCGTTGTCAATGGGTTCGGTAGCGATATTACAAGGGTTTTTGCCGTTGGAAAAGCTACGAAAGAACAGACAACAATTTACCGATTACTCAACGAAGCAAAAGAAAAGGCTATTGAAAAAATTCGTCCCTTTGTAAATGGCAAACTGGTCGATAGCGAAGCCCGTTCTTTAATAAAAAAGGCAGGCTATGGGAATAACTTCCAACATTCGCTTGGACACGGAATCGGCATCCGAGCCCACGAGCTACCTTTGATTACCTTCCGTTTAGACGACCAAATTATTCCCGAAGGATGTGTGCTCGCTATTGAACCCGGTGTGTATATTCCTAATAAATACGGTCTTCGATTAGAAGACGATGTTTACGTTGCACGCGATGGGGCTAAGCACCTTACTAATGCTCCAAAAGAAATTCCAATTATTTAAGAAAATATTTCTGTTTAATAGACATATCCGATGTAAATGGGTGAACATAATGTTCTAGTAATTTCTTATTACTTTCCCCCTATGGGGCTTAGCGGTGTTCAACGAACTCTAAAATTTGTTAAGTATTTACCGGATTTTGGATGGAATCCAATAATTTTAACTACTCAACCGAAGAGCTACTATGCATTCGATGATGAATTGGAACACGAGGTTCAATCTCTCGGCGTTAAAATCTATCGGACTTCGTCCACCCGAAGCGAAAGAAAAAAAATTAAAAAGTTTCCTTCGAATTATTTGTTTCAAAACTTTGGACGATTGTTGCTAAATTTCTTCCTTCAACCCGATACGAAAATTTCTTGGCGTAAAAGAGCATTAGACTTAGGAGAACGAATCATTAAAGCAAATCCAATTGATGTTATCTATGCCACTGCACCTCCGTTTACCGATTTTCTAATTGCTCGCGATTTATCGCGAAAGTTCGATAAACCATTTGTCATTGACTATCGCGATGTGTGGGTCGATAATCCTTTTCAGCTTTACCCAACTTTTTTTCATAAAAGTTTTTCGAGAAAATTAGAGGAAAATGTTCTTAAAGAAACTGAAAAGATTATTGTTACTTATCGAGGAATAAAAGATATTTTGCTTACGAAGTATAGGTTCCTTAAAAGCCAGGATATTATGATAATTCCCCACGGCTACGATGCCGAAGATTTCAACTCGGTTAGTAATATTATGCCCGACACCAAAAAATTTGTCGTTACACATTCCGGATTGTTCCAAGACAACAGAAATCCAAAATATTTCTTAAAAGCATTTTCCCGATTTATTCGCACCAGAGACGATGGAATTCCAAAGGAAGCTTGGTTCATTGGAATTATGCGAAAATCGCATCTTCGATATATTCGAACTTACGATTTGGAAACCAATGTTAAACTTTTTGGTTATAAACCACACAAAGATATAATTCAAATTTTGAAGCAATCCACTCTCCTTTGGCTAATGTTCGAGGATACAATTCGTTCACCGGGAAAATTATATGAGTATTTTGGAGCTCAAAAACCTATACTAATCTGTGCCCCCGATGGTTATATGAAACGCCTTGCCTTGGAATCGCAATCCGCCATTGCGGTAGAGCCTCGCGACGTCGACGGAATTCAGCAAGCCTTAAATACTTTCTATGATATGTGGCTCCAGTCGGCTCTTCCAATCCCTACGCGAGAATTTATTGAACAATTCGATAGGAAAAAACTCACACAAGAATTGGCAAAACAATTATCATTATCGAGCAATTTGTAACTAAAATTTTAAATTAATTTTGAAATACTTTCGTTTATGTTTTTTTACTAATTATGTTTGTTTTACTTTAACAGGAGGTTATATGAAGTGGAAAACTTTGTCTCTAATTATTTCACTCGCTACCTTATTGTTCTTTTTTAATGCTTGCGAAGAAACAACCACAACAACAGAAACTCCAATTCCAGCAGCACCAGACAGCTTGAAAGCAACTTCAATTAACGATTCAACTGTGAGATTGTTATGGAAATTGTCGCCCGACGACAACAAAGATTATTTCAAAGGTTACGTTCTTTATATTACCCCAGGTGCATTTCAACCTAAAGCAATTGCCAAAGGAACTACACTCTTCGAGGTTACGGGATTGAGCGCGGGGGTAATCTACACATTTGAATTGAAAGCAATCAACACCGAGGATAAGGAAAGCAACACAAGCACCAAAATCCTATGGTCTCCTGCTTTTCGTTTTGTAACCAACGTTAATAACGAACCTATTCGCATTTACGAAACTGCTTCTCAATTCGGTAGCGGGCTTCAACTTTACAATCCAAACGAAGAGAAACCCAAAACTTTGAAAGTTGCAAGCGGTGAATTTTGGAACTTAGGACTCTACACCAAAGGAACAGAGCAAAGCGTTTATACTGCAACTTATATTTCGAATAACAATCTGTATAATTTCCCTGTTCCCCCCTCTTCGGTAACCGAAATAAGCGAAGACATATTTTTAACTAACAATTTAGATAATGTTTTCGATAGCCAAGCACTTAGCGCTCGGAATTTCAGTTCAAATTATTACATTGATTTAACTGACTCAGATTACCGAAACGGCGTTGTTATAATCGTTCGAACTAAACCCCAAGGACAAACCGACTGGAATTATGCGAAAGTTTTAATTAAACCAGGGATAAGTGGTTTATTGCAAGGAACTGCCGACAATCGATATATCGAGTGCGTAGTTTCTTATCAAAAGACCCCCGGTGTTCCTTATGCCAAACCTATTCAATAACAAAATGTGGAGTCGGAAAATGAAAAAACTTTCTGTTTTAGGAATTATATTGGGGCTTTTGCTGAGCACCGCGACTTTGCTCGCACAGGAAGCAAAAAAGAAAACTATTGCTCCAAAGGCTAAAATCGAAACCACAGAAAAAAAAGAGGAACAAAAAAGTCGAACCGAAACCACAACTCCCAAAAAGAAAAGTGGCAAACCGATTAAAGGGCGTGTTATTAGTTTAAGTAAATTCATTCTCGACAAAAAGGGCACTGTTAGCAAAGACGAAGCGATGAAGGAAGCCGAGGACGGTAAGCCAATTGTCTTCTTAGTTGGCGAAGGAGCAAAAGCAAAAATATACTTTGTCTTCAACGAAGATGGTTCGTTTGCAGGAAAAAAGTTAGCAAAATTTGCTTCGAACAAATTCGTTGGTATCGTTGGAACAACCAAAGTAGTGAACGGAGTTAATATAATTGTCGCCGAAATGATTGAGTCGATGGATTAAATACTTTCGAGCCACAAGGTAGCTGCCTTGTGGCTCTTTTTTGATTGCTTATGGAAAAACATATCGAAGAAATAACCAAGATGCTCGGGGTTGAACCCGAACAAAAAGAAAATGTTTGGACGTGGAAAATTGTTGACCAAGAAACCAAACAAATGATTTTTCTCTCTTTGTTTCTTGCTGTCCAATCGACAAACGATGAAAAAACTAATATCGTTTCTATTCAAAACGTTAATGGCTATTTCGAACTTCATAACTTTAAATTGATTATCCCGATAGAACCCAACGAGATTGCCTTTGTAAGCTTCGACTCGTCGGAAATTAGTTGTATGGTTGTGAGCAAAAATTGTGCTTGCTCTTTATATTCGAATGTCGATAGAAGCATTCTAAATTCCAATATAGCCGAATTGGACAATGCTTTGCTTCTTTCGGCTATGCAACTTGCTTTAATCGAAGAAACCCTTCCTTAATTTGGTATAATCTTTGATTGATTTTCCTTCCACAATTTCGATACTATATGGTGGTAATTAATTTTTTTAACGAGACGTCGAAAAGGAATATTCAAAAAGAAAAAATAAAAAATGTTTTGAAAAATGTATTGACATATTTTAATAAAAATGATTCCGTCTTGAATATTATTTTTGTGGAAAGCCAAGTTATCGAACAAATAAATAAGCAATTCTTAAATCATAATTTCGTTACCGATGTAATTAGTTTCGACCTATCCGAGGAAGGAACCGATTTGGGCGAGATTTATATTTGTTTGGAGGTTGCCGAACATCAAGCAAAAGAATATAGGGTATCGTTAACCAACGAGCTACAACGCTTAGCCATCCACGGTTTGCTCCATATCCTTGGCTTCGACGACAAGACCAAAGGAAAAAAAGAAGAAATGACTCAATTAGAAAACTATTTTTTGAAAATAATGAAACAGTAATTATGGAAAGACTTATCGACCTTTTAATTTATTTCTTTACCGAACTTTCGCAAAAAAAACATATCGGAGCATTGAATATCAAAGAATTACTGCATTTAGGTTACTCGCGTTCGGAAATTTCGCTTGCTCTAAGTTGGATTTTGGAAAGATTGGGAAACAAGCAAAAAACTATATTCGTAACTGCTCAGCCAACAAATGCGTCCCGACGATACCCCCGCAAAGCAGAAAAAGACTTGTTTACTCCCGATGGGTGGAGCGAATTGAACCAATTATACACACTCGGAATAATAACACTCGAACAAATGGAAATATTTATAGATAAGGCAACAATAATGGGACTACGCCGAATAAATGCAGAACAAGTGAAAAAAATAGCTGGCGGTTTTATCTTCGACAATACCAGTGCAATTAATTTATTGAACTTTAAGGAAAACAGCACCCTTAACTAATTCACGATTTCCATTAGATTAATGAAAAATTTATTGCTTTTGCATATATCGATAACAAGAATATGGAGATAACTCGTAAATTCCTCTCAATTTTTTCTCGAATATCAAAAAAATTCAATATAACATCATTCCTACCACAATCAAATAAATTTACAACAATAAAAGGCACAATGGAAAAAATTATGAAATATAAATATACTTTTAATAATATCATATCCATTCCTCTGTTAGTTTATCTATGTTTTTCATTGCATCGATTGTTTTTTGCAACACATTCACTACTTTTATGAAATGCTGAATATCTTCGGCAGATAAGCTTATCCTATGTTTCTTTCGCTCCTTTAACCATTTGTCGAGCACTTGGTAGCCGCCAATATAAAAATTCCAAATTTCCTCTGGAACTGGTTCAAAGTATCGTTCGCTATTAATCCATACTCTACCTTTTTCGTATGCTACTTTTTCAACTTCGAAGTTATTGCCAGCCCCTTGCATTTTACAAATATTTTTAGCATAGGATTTTTTCAATAAATGATGTTCTATCAAATCAAATCCAATCTCTGAAAGTTTATTAAATAAATTTTCATTATCTGTGAACGGTATTCTCGGAAAATCAATTTTCAGAAATTCAAGATATTTTGTTCTGTATGTCGGGCTGTGCAATATGGCATAAATATAACCCAAAATTTGTTCAGGTGTGTATTTCGTATTGTATTTTGATTTCATATATTGTCTAAATTCATTAATGAAATTGTCGCTTTTTTCGCCATCTTTGGAAAGGTAATTATTGTTGTTGTTGCTGCTATTTTGATAAGTATATAATGGAGCAATGTAAGTCTGAGCAGAAAGATAATTAATATCTAAAATAGTATTACATACGAAAATTTGTTGCCATTCTTTTGTATTTTCAGCGGTCCTTCTAAGAATTAATCCATAATTGCTATGATTAATAAAATGTTGCATAACGTTAAAACGACTTGTACCTGAATCAATAAAATTTCGATCATAATAAATAAATCTAATATCGAATGGCCTATAACTATAAGGTAGTATATTTGATTCATCGTATTTTCCACCACTTAAAGCATTATCAATTTTCCAATCCCTTGTATCTTTTAAATTAAATTTTTGTATTATTTCTCTTTTATCTACTTTAAAAAATTCCTTTATATTTTCTTGTAATGTGGTTTTATTATACGAAACTAAAAAATTGTCTCTATGTGTTTTAACACCGCTTGAATATAATCTAAATATTTCAATAATCTTTAAACCTTCATCATATTTATTTTTTAAGTCAAAATCTTTGGGAGCAAAAAAGTAATGTTCTTCCTTTGGTTTCAATTCGAACCAATTGACAGTATCAATAGTGTTTTTCCAAAGAAAATCGTATTTACTTTCTTTTTTACCGTAAAGGTCGAAATAATAGACACTACATTTAGCTTTGGAATTTGTTGCTTTACTTTTCATATCATAGAGTTATAATAAATTAAAATAACGGCTCCTGAGAATATTTTTTCGGTTCAGTCGAAGCATCGACTTTCTTTTGTTCCCGAGAATTATCTTCATTTTCGTCTTTTGAATAATATTTGTAAATTTCTTCGAGGCGTTTCTTTTCTTCAATTTCGAGTTCTTTGGCTTCTTCGCCACTTCGCCGCTTTTCGACAGCAATTTTATACAATCTTAGAAATTCATCGTAATCTTTCCTTGCTTTATCTTCGGGGTCATCTTTGCTGTAGTTGAACGAATGTCTGACTCCATTGACAAGCTCAACTATTATAGTGCCATTATCCAGTGAAATTGATAGAATTTTATCTGTGTCATAACTTTCGCCAAAATATCTTAAATTTTTCATAGCTACGTTTTATTATTGTAATTAATAATTAATGGTTATTCTTTATTAGCAAGGTAATACAGACGCCCTGTTTAATATCGAATACATTTTCGTCTTTCGTTCCGTTCGGAGAGGTCTCCCCAATACGTGAATTACCGTGTAAATTAAGTATATAAATTTCACTAAAATCTTTAAGCAATTCCTGTCTCATTCCCCTGTGAATCAATCCGTCGAGGAAAGAATTATTTGTTATAATTCCGATTATACCTTTTTCAACATTTTCCATTTTCCAATGTGCAAAACGTATAAATTTAATATAGTCATCGGATAATGGTTGTATGTTTCTTTCCGATTTGACAGCTTCCTTATACCTATTCATTTTTTCCTCGGCAATAAAACCGGTTTTATTACTGCTACTTACTGAATAAGGGGGGTTACCAAGTATAACCAGTATTTCTTTATTCTTAATTTTATTTGCTTCCTTTCCCTCTTTCGAAAGACTCGGCATTATAGGAAACGATTCTGGTTCTTTGTTAGTAAGTGTATTTGTTAAGTATATATTTAATCTTTTATCTGGTTGGATTGAATAGCCTTGCTCTTTCAGGTATTCGGATATTTTAAGATGTGCAACAACATAAGGAGCAACCAACAACTCAAATCCGTAAAAATTATTTATTAGTTGTTCGTTCAACACTTTGTTTACTGTTTGCTTGTCCCCAATTCGTCTTGATTGTTCTAATGCTTGTTTGAATACATTTAATAGAAAAGTCCCAGTGCCACAAGCAAAATCAAGGACGGTAACATTTTTCCCTAAAAATCCATCCTGTATTTCAAATTTATTTTTCAAAATACTTTCAATTGACCTAACAATAAAAGAAACAACGGGTTCAGGCGTATAATACACACCTCTTATTTTTCTTTGTTTAGGGTCATAATGGCGCAAAAAGTCTTCATAGAAAAATATGAACGGGTCGTTAAATCCTTTTTCTTTGCTTCGATATTCAGCAAATTCCTTTTTGATTGCCGACATATCGGTAACCTTCAAAATGCTTATAATTTCGTCAACCGCCCAAACAATTTCGCTTGGAAAGTTATCCAATCGGTGAAACAATTCCTTAATCAATGGAAATGTATCTGGTAGAAGTGAATGTGCTGTTGCTTTATTAAGTTCAGTAAGTGGGTCATTGCAATTCAATGCTGCAAGGAATAAACCGTAGGTAATAGTTTGCGAGTAAATATCGGCAAAATATTTTTCGTCAAGTGTAGGAATTAAGGTATCTTTAAATGCTCCATAGATTCCTTTTATTAAATTTGATTCATCGCTTTCATCTTGCAACACAGCATAACAGTATTCTCTTAAAAATTTAGCTTTTTCCGATAGTCTTAATGCTAAATCACGTGTTTTATAAATTGTTTCAGGCCGAGATTCAAAGAACAACTTAAAAAGTTTTGATAGTTCATCAATCCTTGTTTGTTCAACTTTGAATCTTTTGTTCTGCAAATTGTAATCCGCAAAAAGCTGGACGTCCCGGGTAGGTTCACCTTTTTTAATAAGATAGAAATGAAGGTAATCGGTAACTATGATGTTTTCCGATAATTGTTTATATCTTTCTAATTGTTTTGAATCAAGAATCTTTGTCAGGTTTTCACCAATTCTCTTAGTTTCAATAAGTCCGATTGTCAGCTGTTCTTTTGTGGTTACTTTGAAGTCGGGACGTCCTTTGTCCTCTTGTTTAGTGGGTTCGTGTTTTATTGTTAAGTTTCTTTTAATATACTCTTTTTCGAAAGAAGAAAGCAAATTTTGCAAATGAGTTCTGAACGTAAGTTCTGAACTTTCGGAATCAACAAGGTAATCGTGTTGAATGTTTTTAAAATACCTTTGAAACATAGGTATCGGTCAACTCAATCAAATTGAATTAAGAAAATGCAAATATAATAGAAAAACATAATAGATGATAAATCGGAAATTTTATTTAAGAATTGAATTAATCGTCGAATTTTGTTCAATAATTTTCGCCTTTGCTTTGCAATTCCAATCTTTTCTCTTCAATCCAGTTAAGTTTGTTAAGCAGCGATGCGGCAAGGTCGATCTTTCTTGCATTAGCGTAATTAATCAATGCTATAAAAACGTCGGCAGCTTCGTCGGCAAGTTTTTCGTGTGGTATGGTTTTGCCTTTCCATATTTTTTTCTCTGCATTTGCCAGTTCCCCAGCTTCGCCGTTGAGTTCAAGGCAAAAGAACTCGGGCGCTCGTTGGGCGAAAAACTCGGATTGATATTTGTCGAACGAAAGTAAGACTTCGGGAAGATTTGTAGCAATAATTTGAATTAATTTTCGGAAGACATCGCTATTGTTCATAGGATTGCTCTTGGTCCTCGTTTTCGCGGATACGGTATCCAACACCACGAATGCTTTGAATTAGTGGTTGCGAGTTTTCGTCGAATTCAAGTTTTTTTCGTAGCCGCTTGATATAAACATCGATGATATTCGATTCGGGTTCGAAGTTATATCGCCAAACGTGTTGGACAATGTTGCTTCGGCTTACAATTCGATTCTTATTGCGCATAAGGTATTCGAGCAAAGCATACTCTTTCGTGGTTAGTTCGATTTCTTTCCCGAATCGATATGCAAGGTGCGAAACTGTGTCCAAAACCAAATCGCCACAACGGAGTTTTGTTGTCTTTTCCGTTATTGTTCGCCTTAAAATCGAACGTAAACGCGCGGTAAGTTCTTCGAAGCTAAAAGGCTTAGGCAAGTAATCGTCGGCACCAAGGTCTAAACCCTGGACACGGTCTTGGGTTGCTCCGCGTGCAGTCAACATCATAATCGGAGTAGCTACCATAGCGTTTCTCAATTCCTGTAAGATGGAAAAACCATCCATCCCGGGTAGCATCACATCTAAAAGAATTGCATCGTATTGATTGTTCATTGCCAATTGTAAACCTTCGCGGCCATCGTAAGCAAGGTCAACAATATATTTCTCCTCTTCTAAACCGTGTTTTAGAAAATTCGCAACTTTCTTTTCGTCTTCAACAATTAAGATTCTCATCGCAACTTTATTAAATTTTCAACAAAATTACTTGACGAAAATAGGGAAAATTTCTTTATATCCATCAGAAAGTTCAAGACTTATATAATATAAACCCGCCGAGACGATGGAACCATTCCACATCTTGCCGTCCCAGCGTTCGCAATACGAAACATTCGCTTTCTTCGGAACGTTTTTCGTTAGTTCATATACAAGCCTATTATTTTGGTCGAGAATCTTTATCGAAACGTCTGCATCGTTATTTAGCTTATAAGAAATTTCGGTGAATTCTGTGAATGGGTTGAAAGGATTTGGGGCAACCGTATTAATTATTTGGGGCTTCTGGATAAAAAGAGTTGTATCGGTTGAATAGCAACCATCGTTGCAACAGAATCGAAATAGAAGAGTATCGGGCAAATTAAGTTGTTGTTCCCATTTGAATTTCCCCGCAAGTGTTTCTATTTCGCTTAATTTTGCAAACGTATTTCCAAAATCTGTCGAAAGAAATACTGCAATTGTGTCGCACCCAAGCAATGGCGACCACGAAAAATACTTAGTGCAGCAAAGGGTTGTAGAAGTGTCGAAGGTAATAACAAAACCTTTCGGCTTTAACCGAATTGGATAAATCGAGGAAGAATCAATTATACTTTTCCGAACCAGCAAGAGTCGTAAATTGACCTCTCCTTCTTGCGGATAATTAAGACAATCGAAAATCGGTAAACAGGGTAATTGAAAGAAAAAAGGTTGGATAGAATTAGATGCAAGGGACTTAGCGATGCTAATCCAATTCTGTTTATCAATTGAATATTGAAGCTCGACACTATCGGAACACAATGTTCCAAAATTTACACGAACGTCGTCGAATACAAAAACTCTTGAATTATTGGTAGAATCCCAAATAACTTGCGGGAAATTAAAATGAAGAATCGCAGTCGAATCAAAAATCGACGAAGAATCGGATGAGTTTTCGAGGTAAATAATACCAGTTTTACCAAAGAAGTTTTTATCGACAAAAAATGATAGAGTTTTAATCTCTTTGTCGACCGGAATGCTATCTTTGATTACAAATGAATTCGAAAAATCATATTGATTATTGACCATTGGAACGAATCGTAGCCTAATTTTATTTTCGCTCTTTAGTTTCGAAAATAAGGTTACTTGGACCGAGTCGCCGGCACAAAATTCAATCGGTGTATAATCGACAAATTTAGGGTTTACAACCTCGATGAGCTTGGGAAGTGGTTTCCCAATAAAATATGTATAGTTGTTTGTTGTAACTACTAAATCGTTTGCTCCATCGCCATCGAGATCGACGATTTCAACCTTGAATATTACCTCGTTTGGAAATTCCCTAACATAAAGAGTATCGAAGGGTTTCCCTGTTTTGAATTCGAAAGACTCGTAATCGCGTAGGCGTAGAATCTTAACTTTATTTCCATCTACAAGAACGATTTCATCTTTCCCATTCTGGTCGCCATCAATATCGTTTACAGCAGCAACCCAACCGTTGATTTTGAAAGTGCAAATAGTATCGAATGGGAACAGGTATGTTTCCGGTGGGGAAGGTTTGGGAATCGGATTCCCATTATAATATCGTAATATAATCAGTTTATTGTTCGCAACAGTTCTCGATGGAGAACTGAATGTAGCAACAATTTCTTTCCCGGGGTTATTAGGAAAATATGGCAACCAAGAATTAGTAGCATCTCCATCGACATTCCCAACTGCAATTGACCAGATATGGTTTTGTTCCCCGATAAATGAAGGTGAAATAGGGTCGTTTGCAAAGGTAATAGGAGCACCGCTCGCATCGAAAAGATGCAAATGGGCAGTTCCAAACGATGAGTCGGTTCCACGATATTCTTCGGCAACAAGAATGTAAAGAGAATCCCTCGTCGCAGAATTATTCAAGTTTACAAATAAAGGTCTAATTTGAGGACGCCGCCCATTAGCATCTAATATAGTAGTTAATTCTAATGGGGGGAAAGTATATCGAACCTGATTCGAAAGGATTGAATAGCATAGCAAATAATTTTTACCCGCATTTGTTCGTTCAATCGAAATAGGGCTTGGAATATTGACATCTAAACTTGGCGTTGAAAATGTTGGAAATACAACCAAATGGTTCGAGCCAAACGAAGTTAGCGAAGGTTGCATAAACGAGATTTCTGGTCCGACTGTAATTCGAAAGCTTTGGTTATCGGTAATATCCGGCATAGGATAAGTATAAACCTGGGTTGAATTAGGGAATAAAGAAAATCCACGGAAAAATGGAGCCGTTGGTGGATTCGAAGATGCAACAGTTGGATAAAACATATTTGCCGAAGAAAACAGAAAGAAATCATTGCCAATACGTTTACCAAAAAATGGGCGTAGGGAGGCAAATATATTTGGCTTATATTTTCGTAAATCAACCACAATACGTTTTATTAGTGCAACCGAATCACTTCGAGAATCAAACCCTGCGATGTATGTATATGCAAGGGTATCTTTGGGGTTTTCGAATTCGATTGTCTCGAGCCCAAGGACTAATGTTGAAGTCGGATTGGGGTAAAAAGTTGAAGAAAGTGTGTCGAAAAGAAAACCAATGTTTTTAATAAAAGGTATGTTAGAATTGTTCAATTTATGAGGGAAGCCCTTTGTATCGACAACTACTATTTTACCGCCAACAACAGAAACGATTTCATTCGGAGCGAATGGAAAAGAATTGTCGATTTTTGCGTCGTCAATGATATTGCCAACAAGCGGAACAACATTGCCTGCAATTGCATTGGTCCTCCACTTTATTGTGAACCGGGTTAGGTCTTGCGGTTGCGACTTAATAGCTTGGAAGCGTGTTGCTTCGGGATTACCTTCCGGGAATAACCAATAGGAAGGGCTCGAAAGGAAATTTTGAGCTAAAACACTATAATAAGAAAAAAGCAGAATATTGAACAATATTATACAATGTTTCAATTTTTTTGTTTGTTTATTTTCCATATTTGATAAAATTATGAAAAATTCAATAATAAAAGATAATTGATGACCCAAAAAAGTGGTATAACATAAATTATACCAAAATTATGTGGCAGTTTGAAAAGAAATAATTTCATTTATGGACACAGCATTGGATACATAAAATATTTTTAAAGTTATAACGTAAACCGACTTTTATCAAAAATATTTAAGTTAGAATTTTATCGAAGTGAATGCTAATTATTTATTATTGTTTATGTTTTATTAATTATAGGCTTTTTTATGGATTTAATCCTTCTTTATTTCATTCCAGTTTTGGGTTTGATTGGAATTCTCTACACCATTTGGAAGTCGATATGGATTAACAAACAGGACCCAGGCAACGAGCGAATGCAAAAGATTTCGGGCTACATTTCAAATGGCGCTATGGCTTTTTTGAAAACCGAATATCAAGTTATTGCTTTCTTTGTGGTAATTATCGCAATTCTGCTCGGAATTCAGGGAGCTTCTGTGCCGGATTCATCACCTTTGTTGGCAATTTCTTATGTGTCTGGTGCAATCTGCTCCGGATTGGCTGGCTGGGTTGGAATGAAAATTGCGACTAAGTCTAATAGCAGAACAACTAATGCTGCACAAAAAAGTCTTAACGATGCATTAAAAATTGCTTTTGCCGGTGGTTCGGTTATGGGTATGGCAGTAGTTGGAATAGGTGTTACGGGTTTGAGCATTCTTTTCATCATCTATCTTTTTGCTTTTGGTTACGATAATCAAGATGCTTTAGCAACGGTAATTAATGTCATAACTGGTTTTTCTTTTGGTGCATCTTCGATTGCGTTATTTGCAAGGGTAGGAGGCGGAATTTATACTAAATCGGCAGACGTTGGTGCCGATCTTGTTGGTAAAGTTGAAGCTGGGATTCCCGAGGACCACCCACTTAACCCAGCAACTATTGCGGACAATGTTGGCGACAACGTTGGCGACGTCGCAGGAATGGGTGCAGATTTATTTGAATCTTATATAGGAGCAATTGTTAGCACAATGGTTCTTGGGGCAGTATTCTACAACGTTACAGAATTTCAAGGAACTGTTTTCGGCGGGCTATCGGCAGTTCTACTTCCGCTATTCCTGGCTGGCGCTGGTGTTTTGATGTCTATAATTGGGACTTTCTTCGTAAGAGTTAAAGAGGGCGGGAATCCACAAGCAGCATTAAATGTAGGAACTTTTGTCGCTAATATTCTAATGTTAATTGCTTCGTATTTTATAATTACTTGGATGCTTCCAAAAACTTTTGTTTACCATGATCCGCTCTATGGAAAAGACTTTACAATTCATTCGTGGGGTGTTTTTCTTGCAACAATTTTTGGCTTAGTTGCTGGGGTTGGAATAGGTATTATTACTGAATATTTTACTGGGTTAGGAAAGCCTCCCGTTCGTAAAATAGCCGAAAAGTGCCTAACTGGTGCTGCAACAAATATCATCGCAGGAATCTCAACTGGTATGCTCTCTACTACTATTCCTGTTTTGTTAATCGCTTTTGCGATTATTGGAGCATTTGCTCTTGCTGGGCTGTATGGTATTGCTATTGCAGCTGTTGGTATGTTGGCAACTACTGGAATACAGTTATCAGTCGATGCTTATGGCCCAATTGCCGACAACTCAGGCGGAATAGCCGAAATGTCCGAATTGCCTCCCGAGGTTCGAGGCCGCACCGATAAACTCGATGCTGTTGGAAATTCAACAGCAGCAATTGGGAAAGGATTCGCTATCGGTTCGGCTGCTTTAACTGCATTAGCTCTATTCGGAGCATATATGACAGCAGCAAAGATACCTGCTATTGATATTTCGAAAGCAAACGTTATTGCTGGTTTGTTCATTGGTGCTTTGTTGCCTTTTGTTTTTTCTGCATTAGCTCTTGGTGCAGTTGGACGTGCTGCAATGTTTATGGTTAAAGAAGTTCGTCGGCAATTTACCGAAATTCCTGCATTAAAAAATGCACTTGAAGTTATGAAAAGGAATGGGGATAAAACGAAATCCGAATGGTCGCACGAAGATATTAAAACATTTGAGGAAGCAGACGGGCGAGCCGAATACGAAAAGTGTGTCGCTATTGCAACAAAAGGGGCAATTCGCCAAATGGTTCTCCCAAGCTTGCTCGCTATTATCAGCCCAATAGCTATCGGATTTCTGCCGTTCTTTGGTAAGGAAGCTCTTGGAGGTATGCTCGCCGGGGTTACTGCTACTGGTGTTCTTTTAGCAATTTTCCAAGCCAATGCTGGTGGTGCATGGGACAATGCTAAAAAAATGTTCGAAGAAGGTGTAATTATCGATGGCGTGCGTTATTACAAAAAATCGGACCCACACAAAGCTGCTGTCGTTGGCGATACTGTTGGCGACCCCTTCAAAGATACCGCCGGACCCTCCCTAAATATTTTGATTAAGTTGATGTCTATTGTTTCGCTTGTTCTGGCTGTTATGTTGTAAATTTCAACAAATAACAAAAGCCGACTATCCATCTAGTCGGCTTTTTTGTTTGAAAAAAGTTATTTTGAGTTCGTAGGCTTGGGTTGGCTTTGCGTCTCTTCGCGAAAATAGAATTCAAGTTGGGAGTTGAACATTTCGCGCATAGCCAAAACCGTTGGTTTGGGAACATTATCGAATTCACGTGCAATGAGGAGTTGGTCGAAATTTGTTTCCTCTGTTTCTGTCGATGAAGTTATTACATCGGCAAGGCGGTCGTGGAGTTCTTTCTTAATTTGCTCATTAATTTGACGGGCTCGGATTCCCATCGCAACTATAGATTGGTAGATTACACCTTTTTCCGACTCCTTCATTCGAACAAGAACAGGATTTACAGTTATTTTTTTAGCCATAGCAATTTACAAAAAACTCAAAAATAATAAATAAATTTTTATTTTTTTATTTTATAAAATA
Organism: Ignavibacteria bacterium; assembly: GCA_037445895.1. Classification (GTDB taxonomy): domain Bacteria; phylum Bacteroidota; class Ignavibacteria; order Kapaibacteriales; family UBA2268; genus JBBIJO01. Next base: position 75,955 of record JBBIJO010000002.1, read on the forward strand.
ATGTTAACGAGATAATGGAATAAATAGTTTTATTTCTTTATTAGTAACTATTAGAAACATACACTTTCCTTCTGGAAAAATCTACATAGAAATATCGAAGATACTCGTTCCACAAATGTATAACCAAACCTTTTTTTTGTTAAATTGTTATTTTGGTTCAAGGTGTTTTGAAAAAAGTTGTTTCGATATATTTTAAACATTTGCTATAACATATCTAATACAAAACTGCAATTTTTCAAAAATTACCTAAAACCATTTTTTAATTTTGTTTTGAATAATTATATGAAAAATCAAAATGGAACGAGAAATTATAACAGTCGAAGATGTAACTATTCGCTTTGCTGGTGATTCCGGCGATGGGATGCAACTTACTGGTAGTAGATTTTCCGATACTACTGCCTCTGTTGGAACCGATGTCAGTACTTTTCCCGATTATCCCTCGGAAATCCGGGCACCCGAGGGAACTCTGTATGGAGTTAGTGCTTATCAAATACATTTTGGCTCGAAAGGTGTTTACACACCAGGCGACCAAATCGACGTGTTAGTAGCTATGAATCCTGCTTCGCTAAAAGTTAACTTACCATTTCTTCGCAAACGTGGAATTCTCATCGTTAATTCGGCAAATTTTACAGAAAAGAATTTGAAGTTGGCAAAATACGAAACAAATCCATTGGAAGACGATTCGTTAAAAGATTACCAACTCTTTAAATTTGATTTTAATCAAATGGTTAATGAAATTTTGAAAGATTCGGGTTTAACTCCGAAACAAATTGAACGAACAAAAAACATTTTTGCTCTTGGTCTTGCCTATTGGCTCTTCGATTTACCTCTGGATTCAACAATTAGCTGGATTAATAAAAAATTTGGGAAACGCCCACAAATCGCCGAAGCAAACTATAAAGTTCTAAAAGCCGGCTACGAATTCGGCGAGGAAAATGAACTGTTTGCAATTCGATATCGCGTAATACCAAAGAAACTTGAACCTGGAATATATCGAAATATTACAGGCAACGAAGCAGTTGCAATTGGTCTTGTTGTTGCCGCCGAAAAAGCCAGATTGCCATTATTTCTTGGCTCATATCCAATCACACCCGCCTCGGAAATACTACATTTCATTTCTGCTTATAAACCCTATGGAGTTCGACACTTGCAAGCCGAAGACGAAATCGGTGGTATAACAAGCGCTATCGGAGCCGCCTACGGGGGGGCACTTTCGGCAACAACTACTTCCGGGCCCGGTCTTTCGTTGAAAGTAGAAGCGCTCGGACTCGCTGTCATACTCGAACTTCCACTAATCGTTGTGGACGTTCAAAGAGCAGGTCCAAGCACAGGAATGCCAACAAAAACTGAACAAGCCGATTTATTTATAGCAATGTTTGGCCGTCACGGCGAAGCTCCGCTGCCAATACTTGCTGCAGCAACTCCAACCGACTGTTTCAATATGACACTCGAAGCTGCACGAATTGCTTTGAAATATATGACACCAGTCATACTTTTAACCGATGGGTATTTAGGCCAAAGTTCTGAAGAATGGCGTATCCCGGATTTAAACCTTATCCCCGAAATAAAAGTCGAGTTCTACACAAACAACGATTATCTACCTTATAAACGTAATCCTATAACACTTTCCCGTTATTGGGCTTTGCCGGGGACACCTGGACTTGAACACAGAATTGGCGGACTCGAAAAAGAGGACACCACAGGCGTTGCTAGCCAAGACCCGCTAAACCATCAAAGAATGGTTGAACTTCGTGCCCAAAAAATTGCACGTATCCAAAATGATATACCAGACGCCAAACTTATTGGCGACGAAGATTCCAAAATACTTATCATCGGTTGGGGTAGCACTTATGGAGCAATCAAAAGTGCTTTCGACCGTTTGAGCGAAAAAGGAATAAAACTCGCTTACGTTCATTTAAGCTATCTAAATCCTTTTCCTAAAAATTTAGGTTCAATCATTGAAAAATTCGACAAAATACTTATTCCAGAAAATAATCTTGGGCAGTTGTCTTTTATACTCCAAGGAACATTTATGAAGCCAACAATTGGTTTGCACAAAATTCAAGGTAGAACTTTTACTTCAATAGAAATAGAAAATAAAATTCTTGAGGTTTTAAACAAAGAGGTGAAAAATGACAACATTAATTGATGAATTGGTCGAAAACAAAACTATTCAAACAATAGAATATACACCTAAGGATTTTAAATCGTCATTGGAAGTTCGATGGTGTGCCGGATGTGGAAGCTATTCTATTCTTTCGCAGGTGCAAAAAATCCTTGCAGGATTGAAAATTCCACGGGAACAATATGCTTTTATATCTGGAATTGGCTGCAGTAGCCGATTCCCATACTATATTCAAACTTATGGAATACACGGTATTCACGGTAGAGCAATCGCAATTGCTTCCGGATTAAAAATTGCGCGCCGCGACCTTTCCGTTTGGGTAGTTACTGGCGATGGTGATTGTATGAGTATCGGCGGGAATCACCTTATTCACGCTTCACGAAGAAACATCGGCTTAAAAGTTTTGATGTTTAACAATGAAATCTATAGCTTAACAAAGGGGCAGGCTTCCCCAACAACACAATTCAAAAAACCAACTAAATCTTCCCCTTTTGGAAATATTGACTATCCTTTCAATCCGGCTTCGCTCGCCCTTGGTTCGGGGGCAACTTTTGTTGCTCGGACTTTCGACCGCGACCCAAAACATATGCAGAAAATGCTTGAACGAGCCGCTACCCACAACGGATTCGCTTTCATCGAAATCTATACCAACTGTGTAATTTACAACGATGGTGCATTCGACCTCTACACCTCGATTGAAACAAGGAAAGAACATTCGATAATCCTCGAAGATGGCAAACCTCTCATTTTTGGTGCGAACAACAACAAAGGAATCCGACTCGACGGATTTACCCCTACTGTTGTCTCGCTTTCCGAAGGCAAATGGTCCGCAAACGATTTGATAGTCCACAATGAAAAGGATACAACCCTTGCATTTATTCTCGCAAATATGACATATAACCCCGAATTACCACGTCCTTTTGGAATATTTCAGTCAATCGAAAAACCAAGCTACGAAGATTTAGTTTATGAACAAATACAAGAATCAAAGAAAAAACATACAAACACTACACTCGAGAATCTCCTTCGTGGAGATGACTATTGGGAAGTAGTATAAAAACATACTGAAAAGGCAGGTTCTCGAAGCCTGCCTTTTTCCTGAATTATTTCAAAAAGCACGAATTCATTTCAGCATAATTTTATCGTTGAATACAAATGCTCGCCGTAATTCTTTACTTACAATGACAAAGCCAATACCTTCGGCAAATGTTAATCCAGAAGCATAATAAATCGAATAATGTAAAGTAATTTCCAACCTGTTATCTTGCTTTAAATTAATCTTGTAAAGGAGTTGGTCCCTACCATTTAATAGATACAGATAGCGACCCAAAACGGTTCCCCCAGCAATAAATTGAATACCCTTTATAGAACCGCGCTTTATTATTTTAAATCTAGTAGGTTCTAATTCGATAACTTTTGGCTTTTTTTCATTCGAAACTATCACAAAAGTTCTTTTAAAAGGATTGAAGAAAATGGTTTGGAATACAGCTTTCGAACCAACGAGGTTGGCAAGATTAAAGCTTTTTATTACTTTGAAATTTGTTAAGTCTAAAATCATCAACTCTTTGGGAGTTAATAAATATATGTAAGCTTCGTCCAAGAAAACACCGTTGAATTTATTATTAGGGAATGCAAGCTTTTCAATAATTTCGAACTTTCTGTTCATTGTTGCAATAATTCCATCGGAGCTTACCAAATAGAACACGGAATCTTTTCGGCTATAACAAATTCCTGTCGGATATGGAATTGGTAATCTATAAACTTCCCTTTCATTTAAGATAATTTCAGGTTGTTGTTGGCAAGCTATCGAAATAAGAGCTAAAAAAAGTATTTTACAATACGTTGTCACTTTCGAACTTGAATAAAATAAGAATACAATACAATACCTACGGAAACAGCAAGATTAAGTGATTCAGCAGTGCCCGAACCTTCGATTAGGAATTCTTTATCGGCAAGTTTTAAAATTTCGGGTGATATACCAGTTGCTTCGTTTCCAAATACTAAGGCACATTCTTTGGGAAATTCGATGTTATCGAGTTTAGTTGTTGCTTTCAAACTAGTCGCAAAAATTTTACACTTCCTTTTTAACTCTAAAAGGAACGATTGCAGATTATCGTTCTGAAAAATATTAACCCGAAAAAATGAACCCATAGAACCCCTAATCACTTTAGCATTGAACTTGTCGACCGATTCCCTCGAAGTAACAATTGTTCTAATATCGAACCAATCGGCAGTCCTAATAATTGTTCCTAAGTTACCCGGGTCGCTTATTCCATCGAGAATAATCAAGGGGAAACTAACAAAGAAATCAGTTGGCTTAGCTCGAACTATGGCTAAGATGTCTTGTGGATTTTGGGTTTCGCAAAGCTGTACGAATTGTTGGCGGCGGGCAACATAAACTTCGATTCCCCTCTTGTAGAACTTTCGTGCAAGCGAAAGTGTAGATTCATCGGCACTCGATGAAATAATAACAAACTCAGTTGGATAATTAGTCGATAATAGTTCCGAGCAGAGTCGGACACCTTCGGCAATAAATAAGTTGGTCTCTGCTCGTTTGTCCTTATGTTTCAACAAAGAAACATACTTCTTTAAATTATTGCTTAATGTTTTGAATTTTATTGCGAGCATATCTTATCCATTGCATTTCTTTCAATCAGAAGATTCAAATTTTTTCACTCCTATTTCCTTCGGTTTTTTCCTCTGTTGGGTTTGTTTTTGATAGTGAAGAATAAATGTGCTCAACTCGCCAGAGAACAAAATAATAAAGAACAAATAATAAATCCATACAACGATGGCAACAATAAATCCATAGGCACCATAGAACCTACTGTAGTTAGCAATATTCAATAGATAGTAGGTAAAAACTTGTCGAGAAACTTCGGCTAATATCGTGCAAATTATACTGCTTATGAGGACAATTGCAAAGGATAGTTTACGATTTGGAATAAACTTATAAACAAACAGGAAAAAGATAAAATAAAGAATAATCCAAGTGATTTGCCAAGTAGCTTTCGACAGCAAATTCCCAAGCGATTCAGGAAGGCTATCGAATAAACTTTTCGTAATAAGATTGATTAATGGTAAAGCATACCCCAAAATCAAAACAAAAACACTTAAAATAAAAGTAAGGAAAATATCTTTAATTTTGTAAAGAACAAATACTTTGGTAGTTTTTGCTTCGAAAACAACGTTCAATCCGCTACGAAGTGAACTAAATACAGTCGAAGATAACCACAGCAACGACAAAATGCCAACCCACCCCACAAAGCTACTAACTGAAAAAATTTTGTCGGTTTCTTTCAATAACTCGCTAACAAAAGAATAAGATTGTTCTGTTTCTGGAAGAAAAGTAAAAAGTAGGTCGGCAGCAACATTGTTGAAATTATTCGTTCCAAAAATAAGATAAGTTATATAAATTCCAACAAGTATTAAAGGAATAATGTAGAGAATCACATTAAAAGCAACGGCTGCGGAAAGTAAAAAAATATGGTGACGCTCAATTTGGATAATAAAATCGCGGACAATATAATATAGTCCCTTAATAAACTTAGGTATTTGAATTTTCAATATAGTGTGCCCCACGACTTACTTTATCTTCGATAGTTGCATTGGTTACAGCAATTGCAGTGAGAATACCATTCCGAAGTTGAAGAATTTCTTTGGACATTTTTGCACGCTGATAAAATTGTTCTATCTCACTTTGCAAATGGCGGAAAACCGTCACAGCACGCATTAGTCTTTGGCGTGTTCGGACTAAGCCAACATAATTCCACATAGTATTTTTAATTGTTAACCAATCTTGGGCAATCAAGGCTGGATCGACCTCTTCGTGTTCCTCTTTCCACGGAAAAATCGGCGGTATATATTCATCTTCTTTCCGAATTTCGGAGGCATCCAATCCGGCATTATAACCCCAAACTACGGCTTCGAGAAGCGAAGTCGAAGCAAGACGATTTGCTCCGTGAACCCCAGTGCACGATACTTCGCCGATAGCATACAAGCGATTAAGCGAAGTCCGCCCCCGAAGACTTACACCAACCCCACCACAGGAATAGTGTGCTGCGGGAACAACCGGTATTGGTTCCTTAGTCATATCGACACCCGCCTTCAAAAGGTGATTATATATTGTTGGAAAACGATTTTTAATCCAATCAGAATTCTTGAAAGAAATATCGAGGTATACACAAGGATGACCCGTTCGAAGCATAGTTTGGTGAATCCCACGCGCAACAACATCACGAGGAGCAAGCGAACCAAGTTCATGAAATTCTTGCATAAACTCTTTCCTATTTTTATCGACAAGAATTCCACCTTCACCACGCACAGCTTCGCTTATTAAGAATCTGTCTCGTTCACTATAAAAGGCAGTAGGATGAAACTGAATAAATTGTAAATTAAAAGTGCGGGCGCCAGCACGATAAGCAAGCGCAATCCCATCCCCTGTGGATTCCGGAGGATTTGTCGTATGTAAATAAATCTGGCCTAGTCCGCCAGTTGCCAAAATTGTCTTATATGCAAAAATTGGGAACACCTTGCCTGTTTGGTTATTTAATACAAAAGCTCCGAAACAGGTAGGTTTAGTATAAATATCAATCGAATGTGTGGAATGGTGGGAAAGGGTTAAAAGGTCAACAGCAGTATGGTTGACGAGGTATTTTATTTTGGGTTGTTTCTTTAGAGATTCTATCAAAGCCAGATGTATAGATTCGCCAGTTTTATCTTTCGAATGAATAATCCTATGCTCGGAGTGTGCCCCTTCGGAAGTTAAGTCGAGTTCACCGGTTTCGGTTCTATCGAAACCGACCCCATACTTTTCGATAAGTAATTCTTCCACCAATCGTGGACCCATTTCGACTATCAAATCGACAGCCGGTGGCCAGGAATGCCAGTGTCCTGCTTCAAAAATATCCCGTTTTAACTTGTCTTTGTCATCGTTTCGGCTACGAAATACGATTCCACCTTGTGCCCAAGGCGAGTTACCGCTCAATAGAGAAGGTAGTTTCGTTATTAATAATACTTCTCTACCCCTTTCTGCAGCTGTCAAAGCCGCAATAATACCTGCAACACCCGAACCTATAACTAAAATCTCTGTTCTAATCTCCACTCTTCATACCAAATTTAATTTTTAAAACCAAAATGATAAATGTCAAAGTGAAACCTATTGAGTTTGCAAAAATTATCGGTGCTTGTTGAATCAAAATCCCGTAGATTAACCAGCATAAAATTCCAGTGGTTAAAACAATATACATCAATAGTGAAATATCTTTCGTTTTCCTTGTTTTGATAATTTTAATTGCTTGAGGAACGAAAGCGCTTGTAGTGAGAATTGCTGCTAAACTACCAACAAAAGGTGCAAACTCCATTGCTAATCTCCTATGATTTTGACAAGCACACGTTTCCTTCGTTTTCCGTCGAACTCCCCATAAAAAATCTGTTCCCAAGGTCCAAAATCCAACTTACCATTCGTAATTGCAACAACAACTTCGCGCCCCATAATTTGCCGTTTTAAATGTGCATCTGCATTGTCCTCGAAAGTATTGTGTCGATATTGTGAATAAGGCTTCTCCGGGGCAAGTTTCTCCAGCCATACTTCGAAGTCACGATGGAGTCCCGCTTCGTCATCATTAATGAAAACGCTAGCTGTTATATGCATAGCATTTACTAAACATAAACCTTCCTTTACCCCACTTTCTTCGACACAACGTTGAACATCGTTGGTAATGTTAATGAACTCACGACGATTTTCCGTATGAAAGAAAAGCTCTCGCCTAAAGGTTTTCATTTCGCACCAGTTACATTTTAACAAATTTTCCAACTAAAACTAATTGTCGATTTTTCGCTTTAACGAAATAGATACCATCGGGAAGTGTTGGCAATAGAATTTCACAGTAGTCATTTCCTAATATTAGTTTTTCCTCGAGAACAAGTTCACCAATACTATTAAATATTTCAATTTTGCAATCGCTTCTATCGAATCCATTTGGAAAAGTAAGTTCAAGTTTATCTTGCGCAGGATTGGGATATACTTCTAAATTCAAAAATCCTGGGTTGATGCTCTCCACACCCGACTTTAATATATTTCGAAGAAAAATGTTTTTTAGTGATTCCCTGTTGCGCTCTATTGAAAACATCATAATAAAAGTTTTTGTTTCGTCGGGACTCAATTCTCCTGGGAATTTCATACCACAAACATTTGCAACATCGTCGAAACCATTAAATTGCCAAGAGGTCCCCGAATTCAAAGCAAGTATCTGTTTGTCCTTCGAAAAATTTGTTCGAACAGCAGAATTTAAAGCTGCCGATTGAGGTTGGTTACTCGCACTTTCCGATAATACTCCAACACCAACAACAACCGAAGAATCGCTCGATTCTGTGAACTGAACCGCGGCGGCAATAGGAATAATTGTTTCCGGGATTGCTTCGGGAACCAGATAAGTTCGGTTACTATCGGAATTTGAACCAACATCCCAATCGAGATAATAGCCAAGAGAAACATTTTTTTTAACTTGTTTCGAAATATTTTTGACGCTTATTGCAATTTTGAAATAACTCTCATTTCGAGGAGGAATATAAACATTTTGTTGAATTTCTAATCCTATTTTTTCAAGTTCGGTAGCCAAATCGTCGTTAACTATTCCAACTTCCGCATTTGGATTCATAAACGGCTTAACTATCTTAAAATCACTTCCATCGGGGTTCAAGCCAAACAAAGCAGAAACCACTCGATTACTGTCTTCGCTAACTACCAATCCTCCCTTGAATAACTGATTTCCAAGTTTTGTGTGTTGGACGCCAACCCCTATCTTCGATTCTCCCGAACTATAAAAGCCAAGTGTTCCCTTATCGCTAATCGAGAGCATAATTGAATCGTTACCAAAATTTGAAACGACAGTAGTCGGAACAAAAGGAACTAAAAAGAAATCTTTGTATACATTTTCTCCTAATATATCTACTCGCAGAAACGTTCGATTCAAGTTTTCTTCTTTAATGCGAAACGAAAAAGGACCAATTTCGAAATCGGCACCAGCAGCCAAATTAGGTAAATCAGATTCAGAATCTATTATTTCGAGCGAATTATCGAATATATCAGCAACAGAAAGCACAAATCGTAGATTCTGTGCCGAAGCAAGGTAATTCTTAGCATCAATTCGTAAAACGACTGTATCGCCTACTAAAAAGCGTTCCTCGGGTATCGAATTGGTTCGATAAGTTTTAACTTGCTTGGGAAAAATTCCTGGAATCGACGATGGAGATATTTGCAGTATTTTTTCCATATTAACCCGACCGGGAACCATTAGTTCGAACGATGGATTGGCATCGGAAATGTTATCGGCGAGTTGGCGAACGTATTCAATTGTTTCTAAAGGTCCTAAACTAGGATATTTTGAACGAGCCATTGCAACAACACCAGCAACAACTGGTGCCGAAAAGGAAGTCCCACCAAAACTCGAAGCTTTATATTCGGCTTGTTTGTTTGTTATAATCCAATTCCCAATCCCGGGAGCCATAATTCTTATCGTTTCATTCATTGTTGTCGTTCCAGTAACATAGTCCGACTGATTAACCTCCCCAACTGCTAATACTCCTTTGTAACCAGCAGGATACCAAACAGAAGATGAATTATTGCCATTCCCACCAGCCGCAACAACAACTACTCCCCGCGAAACAGCATAATCAATAATGGATTGGTCAATTGGAGAGAAGGGTTTTATCTTCCCCCAACTACAATTGACAACGTTAAACCCCCGAATTGCTGCATACAATATCCCTTGATAGCCATAATCGATGCTTTGCAAAGTAACAATTTTCGAGGCTTTTATGGGGAATATTCTGCATTTATTGGCTACCCCGGCAATTCCTTTTCCATTATTAGTTGTCGCTCCGACAATGCCAGCTACCGATGTGCCGTGCTCATTGGAATGATAGGTATCGCCTCCCTTTCCTTCGGTAGAATACGCAAGATTACAGCCGCGAAAATCATCGACGTAGCCATTGGCATCGTCGTCGATTCCATTATCTGGAATTTCACCCCAGTTCGGAGCAATGGAATTTTCGAGGTCTTCGTGGTTTTGGAAAATACCAGTATCAACTATTCCAATAACTACATTTGTATCGCCAAGAAACACATCCCACGTATGGAACGCCTTTATTGTGGCAAGCATAGTTTGTTGGTTAGCATAAGGGTCATTGGGTATACCAAGCGGTTCATCGAGATAAATAGGTTCAGCAATTTCTATACTGGGATTTTCTCGCTTTATTCTTTCGCAAAACTTTGTGGGCTCCGCTCCATTTGGCAACTCGATAGAAAATGTTCGAAGTAAGGGTTCTTCCGCTTCCAAAACTTTTGAAAGATTCGATAAAGTATAATTATCGATTTTCTTAAAATTTTGAAATTTAAATCGAACGGAGCTTTCTATTGGAATAAGCCTTTGAAATTTAATCTTCTCGCTTTGCAGATAGGCGGTAATTATTTCTTCTTGAGTTCCTGGCTTAAACCGAATGTAAATTCTATTGGAAAAGTTACTTTCAGAATTACTTTCGAACTGGATAACCATTAAAAACAAAATAATAAGAACACACATTGCTAAACCTATATAATTTTTTCAATCAAAAATTAAGACGATATAAATTGCAATTTAAATAATTATAAAGTGTTTTTTCTTACGGAATGAATTTATTATTTTGCTTTTTCGTTGTTGAACAAATCTGATTAATTGTGGAATTTATTGTAACAGCAAGGAAATGGCGTCCGCTTCGTTTCGATGAAATTGTTGGTCAAGAACACATTACTACAACACTTAAAAATGCTGTCCTGCTGAATCGCCTACATCATGCTTTTCTATTCAGCGGTCCTCGTGGAGTTGGAAAAACCACAACTGCACGCATTCTTGCAAGGGTAGTAAATTGTAAAAATCAAAATGATGGCGAGCCTTGCAATAAATGCGATTCTTGCCGGGCAATTCTCGAAGGTAATTCTCTCGATGTCATAGAAATCGATGGCGCTTCGAATAATAGCGTTGACGATATTCGAACATTGCGCGAAAATGCAAAATATCCTCCAAGCCTCGGTAAATATAAACTATATATTATCGACGAAATTCATATGCTCTCGACTTCAGCGTTCAACGCATTGCTCAAGATATTAGAAGAACCACCAAAGCATTTGATTTTCGTCTTTGCAACAACCGAACTCCACAAGGTTCTTCCAACGATAACGAGTCGTTGCCAAAGATTTGAATTCCGTCGTATGGAAATGGAAGCAATAAAAAAACAAATTCAAAAGATTGCCGAAACCGAAGGAATACAAATAGACGAATTGAGCCTCTTCACAATATCAAAAAAAGCCGATGGTTCAATGCGCGATGCTCAAAGCATTTTCGACCAATTTGTCGCTTCCGCTGGAAAGACTATTACTTATGAAAAAATCAAAGATATACTGCATCTAATTGATACCGAATACTTTTTTAGGGTAACAGACGCAATACTCAACAAAAATTTACCCGCTGTTTTCGAAATTTCCCAAGAACTTGTATCCAATGGCTACGACTATCTCGAATTCCTTTCTGGACTGTTGGAACACTTCCGCAGTATTTTCACCTTGAAGGTAACAAAAAATCCTACCCTTCTTTCTGTTCCTTCCGCGATAACTAATAGATATACCGAAAATAGCGAAAAATTCGACGAAAAAGATTTATTAAGAATGCTGAATTTAATAGCTCAAACCGAGCAGCAACTTAAGTTTGCGTCGCAACCAAAAATCCGCTTGGAACTTTTGCTAGCACAACTGATTGAAATGCCTTCGGTAACCGAAATCACCGAACTAATAGCTAAAATAAATGAACTTAAAACTCTTCCAAACAAATCTACAATAACTACTCCCACTTCCATTCCCACACAGGTTCAGCCCTCTTACTCACATACTCAACTAAATCATCCGAATAAGCCAGAAGTCCCTGCTTCCAAAATAAAAACATCTAAGTTTACAGAGCCCAACATTACCCCAGAACAAAAAACTTGGGACGATTTCCTTGAAAGAAACAAAAAAAACCTCAATGGACTGCAAAGTATCTCGAAGAGCGAGTTTGTCCGAGTAGAATTCAAAGGAACACAAATAGTTATATTTATTTCAAATCAATTCGCATATGAAAACATCAATAACAAACGCCGTCAACTGAGAGCAGCCGTTAAAGATTACTTTGGCAACGATTACGATGTTGAAATAGTTTTTGCGGAGAACATAATAAACGATGTCTCTAATTTTCCTTCAACGACAGAACAAAGCAGTTTAACCCAAACGACTCAAGACATTGATTCGGTTAATGCTGCAAAAATTACACAGCCAAGCAACAGCACAGAGTTGGAACAAACAATAATAGAACTTTTCAATGCTAGGGAAATCCCTTTGCCGTGAAAGATTCGAATTTATTTACAATAATTTGTGGTAAATAATAAGTTTGATGCTTATTTTAGCAGCGGACCGTAATGTTCAAACATATATTTTACAACCGCTTCGGCTTCCTTCGGTTTTAGGCCCTGGTTTGGCATTGGAGGGTAATTAGGATCTACTTTAATCGGGTTAAGAATAAATTTAACCATATCGCCTTGCCTGTTCTCATATTTTTTGAGGACTTCTTTGTGTGGGGGCCCAACAAGCTTCGTATCGAATTGATGACAAGCAATGCATTTGGCTTTGTATATTTCTTCGCCATTTATTTTTCCAACAACACGCCCAGCCGATGCAAGTAATCTTTCTTCGTAAGCTTGATAATCTTTTATAATTCGAAACTCTTGCACTTTATTTGAAACAGCAAAAAGTGTGCTTTCCGAACCAAAAAACAACAAATAAGAAACAATTGCTATATAAAATGAAATTCGAGCAAACCGAAGATTAAAATCTTTGAAAGCAAAATAAGCAAAAGTTAAAGCAAGCAAAAGCACCAACACAGAAACAATTACTAAAATATAATATTGAAAACTTACTGAACTAATCGGAGTTATCGAATACAACAAGAATAAGAAAAATGGGAAAAACAACCCAAAAACAAGAGCCCGCGAAACAACTTTTTTAGTAAAAGCGCTTTCTCCTATCGAAGACTCGCCCCCCGGCAATCTATCGGCAGAAAACCTAAAAAATGCGTAACCAAGCGAAGAAAGCAACAATCCCCCAATAATAAACAATATAACTCGCAAAACAACCTTGGGAGAAAATAAAAAAGTCGAAATGGAAAATTTCGAATTTGGCTCTATGAACTGAACAAAAATAGACGTTGCAATCCATACTGTTACCAACACAAGTAGCATTGAAGCAAAAACCAAAGTCAACTGCAAAGTGCTTACTTTTCGGTTCGCCGATATTTCTTCGATCTGTGCCAAACATTTTAAGTCTCGTCTATAAAATTGTATTGCAATAAACCAACACAAATAAGCTAATAAAGAAATTAGAAACCAAATTTCAAATTTTAACATATTAGGGAGTTGGAACTGTATTAAAATAAAAAATACTGCAAGCAGAGCAACAAAACCAAGTCCCATTGGAGGAATAATCCCCTTTCCGCTCTGATTAGCAAAGTCGAAAGAATGCTTAAAGTAGAAAGTATTGAGTAGCTTATTGCCTTTTAACGCGTAGTAAAAAGAATTGAATAAACTCCCAAACACAATGGCTAAATAAATCTCGAGAACAGAAAAACCAATAAACAATAGGAATTCTAATAATTTCAACGTAGGTTCAGAGTGGGGAATTGCAATAAGTTGAAAAAATTTCATCTCGGCTCTCCTAGTAATTAAGAAATTTATTTAAAGAAAGCAAAATCATCACAAACAGAACAAAAATATTAAGCTCGACGAAGGCAGTTCGGTAGAAATTGCTTGGTTGGACAAGTTTGAGTAATTTCGAACAACGAATTAAAAGGTAAACACCGAGAACAATCATTATAGGTAAAGTTGCCACACTTACCCTTTCGCCAAACAGTGGAATCGAAAGCCCACAAACAACAAGAGCTATTATCCACATAAATGAAATTCTCGAAATTTGGCGCGTCGTTAATTTATCTGTTAAAACAGGGAATCCTGCTTTTCGATAGTCATTTTCGTAAAGAATTAATAGCAACCAAAAATGTGGCATCTGCCAAATAAAGAAAAACGTCGATAAAGCTATATTTTGAGGATGTGTTAAGTCTCCACCAGCAAAAGCCCATCCAATAGCAGGTGGTATTGCCCCAATAAATGCCCCTGGAAAAGCAGCATAGGGTGAAATTCTTTTCAATGGAGTATAAATTGCGTTATAAACTACTAATGCAGACATCCCGAGAAGGAACGGAATTCCATCGGTTGCAAACGCAAACAAAGAAATCAATCCTAATAAAATTAACAGAATCGAAAAGGAAGTTCCTCGCGATGGGGATAGCTTTCTCGAAGGAATGGGGCGGTTTGCTGTTCGGTTCATTTTGGCATCTAACCACCATTCTTGCGCTTCGTTCAAAGCACCCGAGCCACTTGCCAAAAGGAAAACGCCGATGAATAAAAAAACCATATCGTAGTTTACTACATTCGCAGAAAGGATATAACCCACCAATGATGAAATTGCGACCGAGAGAGCAATTCGAAACTTAATAAGAACTAACAAATCTTTAAAACTTATGCTTTTCAATTTTGTTTGGCAAACTTGTTATACAAAAATTCCACAATTTGTTCGAGTTCCTCATCGTTGACTTTGTTCAGTTGTTGGGGCATTTTAACTTTATCGAAACCATCAACAAGCTCTAATTCTGGATACATAATCGAGCGTCGAAGGTAATCTTTATCGATGACAACCAAAGTATCCTTCCCTTGGGACTTTACACGAGCTTGACCCCGGTTTAAGCTAGTGAAAGATGGTGCAATCGATTGCGAACCGTCGAGGCTGTGGCACTGGATACATCCTTTAGCAAAAAGAATAGCGTAATTACTCGAAGCAAATTCTCTATATTTATTGCTATGATTTGCAAGATATAACTTCAAAAAGTCGTCGGTAGCTCGACCATCGTACCAAAGAGCAAACTCTTTTTCAGGAACTACATAAACTTTTGAATACATAAGAGAATGGTTCATCCCACAATATTCAGCACAAGCAATTTCGAACACCCCAGTTTCTTTAGCATTAACAACCATATAGTTTGTCCTCCCCGCAACCGCGTCTTCTTTAATACGAAACGCCGGAATATAGAAACTATGGTTAACATCTATCGAGGTGATTGTAAATTTTATTGGTTTGTTGGAAGGAATAAACAAAGTATCGGTAACTTTGCCGTTTGGATAAGTAAACTTCCATACCCACATTTTTGCTTCGACTTTAATTTCCATTGCTCCCGGTGGAACATACCTCGATTGCTTAAAAGTTACATAGCCAAAATAAAACATTCCAAGAGCAAGAGCAACAGGAACTATAACCCAGACGATTTCTAAAGCTTTATTCCCTTCAATTTGAGAAGCAATTGGATTCTTCCTGCGATTATATTTAACTACAAAATAAATCATTGCACCAGTAACACCAAGGAGTAGAACCACAGCAGTCCCTACTATCAACAGCATTACAAGGTCAACATTTCTGGCATATTGTGAAGCTTCTGCAAACATATCAATTCTCACCTGAAAAATACATCAAATGAAGTTAAGATAAAGATAGAGGCAAGGGTTGCCAAAGCTACAAAGAAAAATACTTTGAAAATTGCATCATCAAACTTAATATGCATAAAATAAAGTATAACCAATGTAGATTTAATTGCTGCAATAAACAAAGCAACAAACAAAGCTATTTTTTTCAAATCGACTCCGGCGACTGCAACCGTCAACACTGTCAACGAAATAAGGCTCAACCAAATGAGGACGTAGGTCCCATAATTGATTAGGTGTTCTTTGTGTTCAACTTTTTCCATACATATCTCCTATCAATGAATCAGATAGAATAATGGGAACAGAAATATCCAGATTAAATCCACAAGGTGCCAATACAACCCAGCATTTTCGAGCTTGATGTAATCATACTTTGTGATTTTGTTCCTTAAAAGAAAGACAAGCATAAACACAAGAATAATCGCTCCAACAATTACGTGAAGGGCATGCAAGCCTGTCATCGAAAAATACATTCCATAGAAAATAATTTCACCATTAGGTTTATTCATAAGTTCTTGTGCTCCGGGTGCAATCCCATGATGAAATTTTGCGGTCCATTCGAAATATTTCACAACCATAAAGGCAAGTGCAAATCCAATTGTAGAAACTAAAAGCGTTATCGAAAGGACCTTCTTCCCGCGCTGAATTGCGGCAATCGACAAAGCCATAGTCAAACTACTCGTCAAAAGGAAAATTGTGTTTGTTGTTCCAAGCACAATATTTAAATCCTGTGCAGCAATCACAAAATCTTGTGAATATTGTAGCCGATAAGCCATATAAAGCAGAAATAAGCCCCCGAAGAGGAGCAGTTCGGTAAAAAGGAAAAGCCACATACCCATTTTCGAAGCAATAGCATCCTTGTGCTGATGTGGTTCGGCAAGATGGGCTACTATTTCCGTATGTAGTTCCTTCTTCTCGATAATATTGTTTTCAATGTTTTCCATCTTGTTCCCAATTTATATGTTCATAATCGTATGCTCCGTGTGTGATTGTCGGAATTTTTTCGAAGTTTTCGACAGGTGGAGGCGATGGAACCTGCCACTCCAAAGTAATCCCACCCCATGGATTAGCAGTAGCCGGCTTCCCTTTAAACAAAGAATATATTAGATTGGCAAACATAATCATTAAGCCTAAAACCAAAATCCAAGAACCAACGGTAGAAATAATATGCAACGTTTGGTATTCAGGCAAATAACTCCAATAACGGCGCGGCATTCCTTTATAACCGAGGATAAACATCGTAAAATAAAGCATATTGAATCCAACAAAAATCAAAGGTGCAGCCCAAATTGCAACTTTCTCGCTATACATTTTTCCAAACATTTTAGGAAGCCAGTAGTGAAGGGCAGCAAAAAAAATGATAACTGTTCCTCCAAACATAACATAATGGAAGTGGGCAACAACGAAATAAGTATCGGTAACGTGAACATCGGTAGCAAGCGACCCAAGGACCAATCCCGTTAATCCACCTATTGAAAATAAGAAAATAAACATCATAACATAAAGTAGAGGCGCCCGTAATTCTATTGACCCTTTATACAAAGTAGCAACCCAATTGAAGACTTTTACTCCACTGGGAACAGCCACAAGAAACGTCAGCAACGAAAATACCATCCGCGAAGTATCGCTAATTCCCGAGCTAAACATATGGTGGGCCCAAACAAAATATCCAATAAAAGCAATTGCAAGGCTCGAAAAGGCGATAGCTTTATAACCAAAAATTGTCCTACGCGCAAAAGTAGGAATGATTTCCGAAACAACACCCATTGCTGGTAAAATCATTATATACACCGCTGGATGGGAGTATATCCAAAATAGATGCTGGAAAAGCAAAGGGTCGCCTCCCATTGCAGGATCGAAAATACCAACATGGAAAACTCTTTCAACAATAACTAGAAGTATTGTAATTCCCACAACAGGCGTCGCTACAACTTGAATCCAGGCTGTTGCATACAAAGCCCAAACAAACAAAGGCATTCTAAAGAAAGTCATCCCGGGAGCTCGCAATCGATGAATGGTCGTTATAAAGTTCAATCCTGTAAGAATGGACGAAAATCCAAGGACGAAAGCACCAATCAATGGAAGAATCACGTTGGTAGTAGTTCTTATGCTATAAGGAACATAGAAAGTCCAACCAGTATCTATCGGTCCGCCTTGTAAAAACAACGCAACAACGGCAAATATTCCACCAAACATATAAAGCCACCACGAGAATAAGTTCAAGCGCGGGAAGGCAACATCGTAGGCACCAATCATTATTGGAAGGAAAAAATTACCAAAAACAGCTGGAATTCCTGGAATAATAAACAAGAAAATCATAATTACGCCGTGGAGGGTAAAGAAAGTGTTGTATGTTTGAGCATCGACTATCGTTTTCCCCGGAGTTAGCATCTCGAGCTTCATCAAAAAACCCAATGTAACCCCAACCCAAAAGAATACCGTCATTCCGACCAAATATAATAGCCCAATCCTTTTATGGTCGGTAGTAAATATCCAAGAAAACAGCTTGCTCTTGTTGGACTTATATTCAAGATAACTTTCTAATGTTTCTGCTAATGCTTCATTAGCCATCGTTATTCTCCTTTTTGTTCTTTTTCTTGATAGTTAAAACAACAAAAAAAATCGCAAGCGAAAAAAGCATTATTGCTCCAATCACTCGAGTAAAATTGAGCGTATAAGTTTTCCCCTGTGGGTCGTAGGAGTAGCAAAACTTCAATAAGCGATTTACGGTTGGCAAACTCAACCCTCTTTCAGCCTCGTAAACAGCCATTTTAAAATCGAAAGGTCGAAATTCAGTCCCAAATAGGTAGCGCGAAATTGTCCCATCGGTCGTAATTGCATACAACGAAGCAGCGTGAATGAAATCACCTTTCCCATCTGGCTTGAAATAGAAACCAACTGCATCGGTCAATCTTCGTATGCTAACGCTGTCCCCAACTAAAAATTCCCAAGCATTAGCTTCAATATGGCGGCTCAAAGCTTTTAAATGGTTCTCTTTCCATTTCTTTGCTTTTTCGGATGTTTCAGTGTAATCGAAACTAATCGTCAACAATTGATAATCTTTACCCGGAACAATATCGGATTTGTCCACAACTTCACTAACACCTGTTAACAAGGGACTGCAAATACCAGGGCAATGATAATAAACAAACATCATTATAGTAGGTTTCTTAATAATAGCCCCAAGACTTACTTTTTGTCCTTCGGAATTAGTGAACACTAAGTCCAATGGTATTTTATTGCCGAGCTTCTCAACTATTCCTACCTCAGGTGGTTTATTATTTGCACAGATAGTAAAACCTGTAAATATTAGCAAAAAGGAAACAAATGCTTTTTTCATTTTTATTGATTCAAATAAAACAACAACTCATTAATAAATTTTCGTTTCATTTCCGCGTTTGCCGAAATAAAAGTTGGGGATACTCCATTATTGGGTATATTTGTAACTATAAAATCATTCAAGGTATTAGGGTCGGTAACCTTTGGCTTAACTTTCTCTACAAAGACAGCAAGTCGCTTATAATTACTTACCATTCTCGAAAAATCGGACGCAACGAACTTTTGCGAAAAAACTTTCGATAACGAATCGGTTTGGCTATTTAAAGCCTGATTTTCTGACTCGATTTTCATCATAGACAATGGAATCGGTATCCGAGGAGGTGTTTCTCTCCTTTGTGTAATCTTGTATAAAGCATCGAGTTCTGCAAAATCTTTGTCGGTTGGCGAAGGGAAATCCTTGCCAAATTTCATAATGAAGTAAATCAATGCAATCTTGTCTTTCGGAGGAATATAGTCGTATGCCACCATTGCACTACCCGATATGCCCTCCTGTATTGTTTTATACATTTGGACAATTGTTCTACCATTTTTCCAGCCATCGGGAGAGGTGAAATCGCGTGGAGCAGGATTCAACCCCGCCGAAGCGACACCATTCCCTTTCCCTGCCTCGCCGTGGCACGAAACACAAGTTGGCTTATAGAGTTCTTCTCCTTTTTTAAGAAGCTCTTCGGTTGGTGTCTGAATTTCTGCAATATCAACTCCTTCGACTACTTTCCCCTCTTGAAACTCAATATCTTTAAATACTTTTGTTGGATCGGGTTCATCGAATGGCACTATATTGCGTTGAATTGAATCAACTTGTTTTAGAAAAACCAAACTAATGGCAAAAATAACTACTAAAAAATAAATGAAAGTATAGCCAAACCACCGCGATGGATGCTTAAAAACCTCTTTAAACTTAATTTCATCCTCAAAATCGAATTTAGAATGTTCCATATTTATCAATTAAATTAATATTTTTCTTTGTATTAACTAAACTTAATTTTTCCTAACGAGAAAAATATCATAATATTTTAATAAATCATATATTCCATATTTATAGGTGGAATTCAATTCCACGCTTGAGTTTAGGATCCCCGATGGGAACTAAATTCCTTCCTTTCGAGAAAAAGTAGGAACAAACAACAAGTAATCCAATCGAAAATACGATAGCAGATAGTTCAATCCAGCTAAAAACGACACCAGTCTTGCTATAGGTTGGCATAACAATCCAATACAAATCGTAATAATGAGCAAAAAGAATCCACAGCGATGCAAACTTCAATCGTTTAGGATCCATTTTGGCTGGTTGTGGAAGCAAGAAAATATAAGGGACAATAAACTTTACAAAAATTATCCCAATCGACCAATACAACCAACTTCCAACGCCGCGATTAATAAACCAGAAAGTTTCTTCGGGCAAATTAGCATACCAAATTAACATAAACTGGCTAAAAGCGATATATGCCCAAAAATTTGTAAAAGCAAAAAGCAACGCGCCCATACTATAATAATGCTCTCGATTTAATCCTTCTACTAAAAAGCCGGATTCGTTAAGTGCTATCGAAATAAAAGTAAAAAGCGCAATAGAAGCAAGGATGGTTCCCGAAAAGTAATAAACGCCGAAAATAGTGGAATACCAGTGCGGTTCTAAACTCATTAACCAATCTATCGAAAAGAGAGTCAAAGTTACAGCAAAAATTGGCATAAATATCGCGGAAATTATCGTGTTACGCCTTGTCGACCGTTGGTCTTTCGAAGTGTCTTGTTTCGAAGAGTTTCGAATAATCAGAAAATAGAAGAGGAACCAAAGCAAAAACGTTACGATGAAACGGATAACAAAGAAAGTTTGATTTAAATACGCAGACTTATTTTTTAAAATCTCGTCGTGAATTAAGGCTTCAGGATGCGACCAATGATAAATAGAATGAATATTAAAGATTACTGGTATTGCAATAATGGGTGCAACCAAAACAAAAGCCGAATTAATTTCGGCAATTCGGCGAAAAGGAACGCTCCAAACAGCACCTGTAAGATATTCAATACCGATAAAAAATATCGAGCCAATCCCGATACTCGTCAACCAAGTAAAAACTATAATCAAATTGAACGAGGTGCGCTCGGGTTCTAATGCATATCCCAACACAATACCAATTAACCCAACCAGTGTAAACAATAACCCGAAATTAAAGTTTTTCTTTGGGAGTTCCCTATAAGAATAAGATACGAAATTGTCAGCTGATAGACCTGTCATTTAACATCCTCCTGTTTAGCATTTAATGAACGTTGAAGTGCACGAATGTATAAAATGATTGCCCAGCGTTCTTTCTCGGTTAGTTGCGAGGCATACGAAGGCATAATGTTTTGCCCTTCCATAATTACGTGGTAAATCCTTCCATCGCTCCAATTCCGAACTTTTTCGGAATGCAGACTTGGGGGATTTGGGAATTGTCCGTTCAATCTACTATCTCCTTCACCTCGCCAACCATGACAAGGACTACAAAATGTGTTATATTTTCTTTTCCCTAATTCAAGCACATCATTTGTCGAAAGTAGTGGATTTACAAGTTTTTCGCCTGCTTCATCCGGCTTTCCTTTAAATGGGTAATCACGTTGGCCACGAGCAACTGTGCCAGCAACGGGTGTTCGCATTCCAAAGCCATCGGCAAAGAACATCGATTCGCTTTGCGGGTTCACTTTGAATTGCTTAAGCATAAAATCGAAAGGCGGCAAATACAAAACCTTATTATTAAATAAATAGCCAAAAGCCGATGTCAAAATTGCAATAACAACTAAAAAAACTATAAATTTAGGCTCGAATACACGGGGCTTATAAGCTATCTCTTCCTCGTTATAATAAATATCTACAACTTCGCTTGCACCATATTCTCCGAAAAGACTTCTGATGGTTTGATAATCGAATTTTGCGTCGTGCGACTCAACAATTATACCACACTTATCAACGGATACTTTTTTCAAATACTCGGAATCGTGCAATGGATGGCGGTTATTAGGTAGTTTAAAAATAATAAATAGCATCACAATAGCTGTTCCAACCGATGCAAGCAAAACTGTTAGTTCAAAAAGAACGGGAACAAAGGCAGGAAAGGAAAACCAAGGTTTCCCTCCTATTGTTAAACGATAATCCACCGACATCGTCCAATATGTTAAAAACAAGCCAGTTAATGTTCCAGTCAATCCAAGAACAAGCGCTACATATCCCAAAGGGGACCATTTCAGGCGCATTATTTTTGGTAAGCCGTGCAACGGATAAGAAGAATGGACATCCCAAAACCGATAGCCTTCGTTCACTAATTTTTTAGCAAAAGCAACAAGTTTATTTGGTGAATCGAATAAAGCACCAACAGCATATAAATTTCTATTTTCCTTGTTTTCCATTTAAACTCCTTAATGGTGTTGTGGTTGTGAACCTTTAATTACAGCCTTAACCTCGGAAATTGAAACAACAGGAAGGGCTCTGATGAACAAAATTACCAAAGTAAAAAATAAGCCAAAACTTCCTAAAAGTATTCCGATATCGACAAGTGTAGGTTTATAGTAGCCCCAACTGGACGGTAAAAAATCCTTCGAAAGGGTAGAAATAACAATAACGAAACGTTCGAACCACATTCCAACATTAACTAGGACACCAATAACAAACATTATTGGAATGTTCCTTCGTATTTTCTTAAACCAAAATAACTGAGTAAAAATGACATTGCAAGAAACCATAATCCAATATGCCCAGGCATAATTCCCGAAAACACGGTTAAAGAAAACGAACGATTCCAAAGGATTCCCGCTATACCAGGCGATAAAGAATTCTACACCATAAGCATATCCAACCATCATTCCAGTAGCAAGCATAACTTTGTTCATTTTTTCCAGTGTGTCCAAGGAAATAATATGTTCAATATGGAATATTTTTCTTACAACTATTAAAACATTTTGAACCATTGCAAAGCCCGAAAAAATAGCCCCTGCAACAAAATACGGCGGAAAGATAGTTGTGTGCCAACCGGGCACTATCGAAACAGCAAAATCGAAACTAACAATTGTGTGGACAGAAAGAACCAATGGAGTTGCAAAACCAGCTAAAATCAAATAAAGCATTTCGTAGTGATGCCAATGGCGATTCGAATGCCGCCAACCAAGACTAAATATCGAATATATTATCTTTTTAACCTTACTTTGTGTCCTGTCGCGGAGTATTGCTAAATCAGGGATTAAACCCACATACCAAAAAACAAATGAAACGGTCAAATATGTCGAAACGGCAAAAACATCCCAAATCAAAGGGGAAGTAAAATTAACCCAAAGATGATGCTGATTAGGAAGCGGGAAAAGGTATCCAGCTAACCAAGGACGACCTGTATGAATTAACGGAAAAAGACCTGCGGTAATAACAGCAAAAATCGTCATTGCTTCGGCAAATCTTGCTATTCCTGTTCTCCAACGTTGGCGAAAAAGGAATAAAATAGCCGAAATCAAGGTTCCTGCGTGTCCAATTCCAACCCAAAACACAAAATTAACAATTGGAATTGCCCATCCAACCGGTTGATTATTTCCCCAAAGCCCGACACCATAGTAAAATGAAAAACCAAGACAAATCGCTCCAGTTAGCAAAAGAGAACCGCTTATTCCAAGAGCAATATAATATTTAATGCTTGGTTTTGTCTCTAAAGGTGCAGCTATTGCATCATTTACTGACGAATGCGATGGTTGGTTTTTAACTACCTCCGGTTCAACTGTATAGTCAATTTCAATATTCACGAAATATCCTCCGAGTTTTTATTCCTTAATCTTGAAATATATGTAACATTAGGTTTAACATTGAGTTCTTCGAGCACATAATAACCAAGTTTATGGTTTCTCCAATAGTATAATTCAGAATCTTTGTCGTGCATATCCCCAAAGACTATTGCCTCGGTTGGGCAAGCTTCTTGGCAAGCGGTTTTAACATCTGTTCCTTTTAAAGGACGTCCATCTTCGGTAGCTTTTTGTCGTGCCTCCGAAATTCTTTGAACACAAAATGTACACTTTTCCATTACACCGCGAGAGCGAACAGTAACCTCGGGGTTTTGCATTAATTTCAAGGAGTCTTGGTAGAAAAAGCCGTTAGCAAAATGGTCCCGATAGTCGTAGAAATTGAATCGCCGAACTTTGAATGGACAGTTGTTCGAACAATACCTTGTTCCAACACAGCGATTGTAAACCATCTGGTTTAAGCCATCGGGACTATGATTTGTAGCAACAACCGGGCAAACGTTTTCGCAAGGAGCATCATCACAATGCTGGCACAACATAGTTTGAAAACTAATACTTGGATTATTCTGACTACCACTGAAGTATGTATCTATTCGTATCCATTGCATTTCGCGACCGCGAAGAACTTGCTCCTTTCCAACTACTGGAACATTATTTTCTACATTACAAGCAGTAACGCAATCACCACAACCGATGCATTTATTCATATCAATTACCATAGCCCATTTCACCCCCGAATATTTAATTTCTGGAATTATAGAACGCAGGTCTTCGGCACGATGAATTTTAAATTTACCATCCAAAAACTCTTCCACTGTCCCTTCTTGGACTATACGTCTTGTCTTCGATAAATCTTTTACGAAAGTATCGTTCAAAGAGTGATGCTCAACAGTCGAAGCAAGCTCATAATGCTTTCCGGTTTGCCTCGCTTTAACATCACTAAAAACATAGCCATTCGATACAGTTGCAAAATCTGCAAGAACCATTGGGTCGAATCCAACACCATTTCCAATAACTCCAGCATTCTTTCTTCCAAAACCTGTTTCGATTACCAAACAATTATTGGGGATACCAGGCACTATAAACACAGGTATTTCAAGTTTTTTCCCATTCCTTGTAATTTCTAATATATCTCCATTGTTTACTTCAAGTGCTTTTGCCGAAGGTTCGGAAATAGCCACATAATTATCCCAAGTCACTTTCGTAATTGGGTGAGGAAGTTCATTCAACCAACCATTATTTAAATATTTCCCATCACCATTATTGTATGATTTTTTCAATAATAACAACCAACCCCCACTACTTATAGAAGGAGTTAATTCCTTAACAACATCGTAATTCAATTTCGACAAGGATGAAAGTGCGGCTGGGGAATTTACTACTCCATCGTGAAGAACGGAATGCCAAAATACTTCGAAATCGACGCCGGGATTTACATTAGGATAAATTTCACTTCGCCAATAAGACATAATAAATTTATGATACTCATCTCGTATTAATTGGCCTTCGATGATTCCCAAAATAAAATCTTCCTTTTGATAAGTTCCAAAAAGCGGTTCAATAACAGGTTGCTGGGTAGAATAATCCCCGTCGGAAGTTATCCAATCGCCCCAAGATTCGAAATTGTGGCTAATTGGTATGACAAAGTTCGACAACATTGCTGTCTCGGTTTCCGATTCGGTAAAAGTAACGACTGGCACTTTAGCAAAAACCATTTCAAAACCTAAGTCCTTCGGAAAATGGAAAACTGGATTTACATCAAAATTTACAAGTAAACCAATTTTATCATCGTTAACTTTTCGAACCAGTTCGCCAAAATCTTCGAGTTTATTTAATCCAATCAAAGGTTGCGCCTTTGAACGAAGCAAAACATTATTACCCAAAATTTCATTCAACAGATTAGTAAGTATATGAATTTCGACCGGTAAAGTCGCTCCAGATATAATCACTGATTTACCTTGATTAGCAACAAGTTCTTGAATCATTTGAGTAAGTAGGCTTGGGTTAATCCCATTCTCTTTCGCAAACTGGTGCAAATTGAAGTTGCGCGAAAACTGCAATAGTTGTTCTTTTGGAAAATTCGAAGTTAGCTTATGTGAATGATTTGTAACAATTTCATTAAGAACAGAGGCGAGTAAACCGAAATGTTTCGAAGCAGGCAAAGGAATTCGATAATCTGCATTTGCTCCGGTCAATGTTAAATCCGTTTCGAAAGAGTAGAATCGGCTAAAGTGTTGTGGATTATCAACATTGCGATTTTGAGCAAACTCGCGAACATTCCTAACAAAATTTCCTTCGTTGCCGAGGAAGTTACTTTCGATTGCAACAATAACTTTTGCTTTCGAGAAATCATAATCAGCAAAATTCGGGGTTCCATAGCATTTTTCCCACGCAATAGCTTTTGCATATTCACCAAAATACTCATAAACATATATTTTCGTTGTCGGATAATTTTGTTGCAATCTATTTAATACCGCAAAAAAGGAAGGAGAATAAATTGGATTGGTAATTAATGCAATTTCTTTGCCCGAAGCATTTGCCCGTTTAAATATCTGCAAAATTTCGTTGAAAGCAGATTGCCACTCAATTTCAGAAAATTTTCCTCCACTCTTTTTCAAAGGCTTCTTGTATCTTTCGGGACTATACAGGTTTAAAATATTTGCCTGACCAACGGAACATATCTTGCCTTTGCTTACTGGATGGTCTGGGTTACCATCTACCTTAATTGGCCGCCCCTCGCGAGTTTTAATAAGGATACCGCAACGGTGAGAACAGGCAGTGCAAGTCGAAGCATAATAGTTGGCAATCCCAGGAAGCACATTTTCAGGTTTTTTGTTGTAAGGAACAATTGCACCTTTATCACGATAATCATTGCAAGCGGTGGTAGTTATTGCAAGAGTTGCGGTAGAAAGAGCAAGAAACTTACGACGGGACAATGTGTTAAGATTCTCAATTCGGAATTCTTCGGTAACTTTTTCCGAAAATTCCTGCTGTTTGAGTTCTAGATTCCTATCTTCGGAATTGAAATTTTCGAAATATTTCCAATACTTTTTATCGTTCATTATTATCCTTTCGAATTTCGAGAAACTGCATTTGGATGGATACGAACAGTAGGAAAGCTGCCCTTGTCCCTACTATGCGATAATGTCGAAAAACCATTGGCAATAGTTTTCCCGGCAAACAAACCAATACCAATGGCTAACAAGTTTAATATAGTTCTTCTGCTTTTTTTTGTTTCCATAATTATTATATCCATATCAATAATAGAATTAAACATAATATTAGCGATGACAAGCACTACAATAATCAGGTCCTTTGCTGACCATAGATTTAATTTCTGGCATTTTAGAATGTGCATTGCGGTGGCATTCCAAACAAGCCCCCATCGTAAAACGTTGAACTTGTTTAACTACCTCCATTTTTTCGACTTCACCGTGGCAATATTTGCAATCGATGCCCTTGTTGACGTGGACACTGTGGTTGAAATAAGCATAGTCGGGAACTGTATGGACTCGTTTCCAAGTCAAAGGTTTATTCTCCAAAAAGAATTGGGTTAGACGAATAATATCTGGTTTATCCTTCCGGGCAACAGTATGGCAATTCATACAAACATTCGTGGAAGGTATAGTTGCAAAACGGCTTTTATCCACCCCGACGTGGCAATACTTACAATCAATTTGCATATTGCCAGCATGAAGTTTGTGCGAAAAATTAATTGGTTGCCGAGGCGAATAACCAACCCCATCGCGTTCGGGTTTCGAGATGAAAAAAGTAACAAAATAAGCAACAACAACAACAAAGACAGTAACCGGAATTCTTACTTTTAAAATATAATCGAGATGTGATTTAAGCACTTAAAAACCTTTTTTTGTTATCAAACGGAAAAAATAAATTGCGAAAATAAAAAATTTGTCTCATATAAAAAACAAAAAATATAAATTTCAGATAATATTTTCTGTATATTATTGTTGCTAAAAGATTTGCAAAGGCTGTAAGTTTAACAATAATTGCGAATTAGTAGCTTGTCGCTTTCGATGAAAAAATTTTCTAAAAATAAAATAATCGGAAAGGCTAAATTATTTTGCTCCCTTTTATCCAAACGCTTTCGACTTGGTTTACGCCAAAGTGGTAGAATATATCAAGGTAATTTTTACAATCTAAGACAACGAAATTTGCTTCTTTGCCCACTTCTATACTTCCAATGCGGTCGGAAAGTTCAATTGCGGATGCCCCATTCAAAGTTGACGCAACTAATGCTTCTTCGCAAGAAATTCCAAGTTGTATTACAGCAAGAGATAAAATGATTTGCATATTTTCGGTAAAACAAGAACCAGGATTAAAATCGCTTGCCAATGCCACCGGAATATTCTTTTCGATGATTTTTCTCGCCGGAGCATACGGCATTCGAATAAAATATGATGTCCCGGGTAATAGAGTGGCTATTGTTCCAGATTTTCTCATCGCATCAAGACTTTCGTCCGAAACAAACAGCAAATGGTCGGCAGACACAGCCCCAACTTCGCCAGCTAACTTTCCAGCACCAACGTCGGCAAGTTCATCGGCATGCATTTTAATTTTCAGACCATATCTAGTTGCAGACTCGAAAATTCGCCGCCCCTGCTCAATTGTATAGTATCCTCTATCGACAAAACAATCGCAGTAAGTAGCAAGTTTTTCTTCTGCAACAACTGGAATCATTTCCTTGCAAATAAGTTCTACGTAGCTGTCTCGGTTATTTCGATATTCTGGGGGAAAATCGTGGGCAGCAAGAAAGGTTGGAACAATCTCAATCGGCAGAGTTTCTTTCAGCTTTTTTACCACTCGAAGCATTTTTAATTCCGACTCGAGTTCAAGGCCATAGCCGCTTTTAACTTCCAATGCAATTGTTCCATGGTACATCGCAGAAAGAGCAAAAGCATAAGCATTTTCATAAAGAGAATCGAACGAGGCTTTTCGGGTAGCATTCATCGTCGTTAGAATTCCGCCACCACGAGAGGCGATTTCCTGATAAGTTGCTCCAGCAACCCGAAGAGCAAATTCTTTCGAACGGTCACCAGCAAAAACTAAATGAGTATGCGAATCTATAAACCCGGGAAAAATTGTCTTCCCTTTTGCATCGATAATTTTTTCTGGATTAAGTTTGCCAACAGCAACCAATTCATCGGCTTCCCGAGAGGTTCCAACCCATTCAAATTTCTCATCAAAAAATATTGCACCATCTTGAATTTCAAAAGCTTGGCTCATTCTTTTGCCTTTGCAAACAAGTTCTCGGCTGTCCGAAATTCTAACTAACGAGGCAATATTTTTGAATAAAGTTCTCATAATAAACAACTAATTACACAACATTAATCATAATACAGTTGGATTATAATACATATTTTAAAATTTCAAAGCCACTTTTCCCCATCAGATTGTCTTTTTATTAGGTCGAGGCAGGACCTGACATTTTGAACTTCGTCTTTCGGGCATACCAAAATCGCATCGTTGGCAACAACAACAACGAAATTGTTCAGCCCAAGCAGAGCCACTTTGATTCTTCCATCGGTTGATTCATTAAAAACAATCGAATTCGATGTCCTTACAAGAACATTGTTCCCAATGTTCACGTTTCCATCGTCGTCTCGGGTTTTGGTTCTGTCGAGTGCGTCCCACGAACCAATATCATCCCAATCGAAATATGCTTTCGCAACAACAAGACTTTTGATTTTCTCCATCAAGGCATAGTCAATTGAAATATCAGGAAGTTCGAAATATACATCTCGGATTGAAGGGTTTGAACCTTCGAGAGGTAAATCGGTGAAGCCTTTATACTTTTCAAAAAAATAAGTAATTCGTTTCCCAATAGTCTCGACATTTGCTATCATTTCATTTAGAAAAGTATCCAATCGCCAAAAGAACATTCCACTATTCCAAAAATATTTCCCTGTTTCGAAATACATTTTTGCTGTTTCTGCATTTGGTTTTTCAGTAAATTTAATTACATCGAGAATATCGCTCGTATTCATTCTTATGTCATCGGCAACCTGAATATAACCGTAAGCAGTATCGGGTCGGGTTGGGGCTATCCCAATCGTGGCAATTCGCCTATGTTGTTCTACATAGTCAAAGGAATTTAACACGGTTTTTTTGAAACCATCGAGTGGATAAATTTTTTGGTCCGAAGCGAAGACCCCAACCGAAATATCTTCTGCACGAAGGTCGCGTCCATATTTTGCAAGAAGGAAACCGCTGGCAAGAGCAAGGCAAGGAGCAGTATTACGTTTGTAGGGTTCGGCAATAACATTTTCCGACGGAAAATCCTTCAACAATTCCCTAATCGTCTTTTGAATAAACTCATTTGTTATAATAAATATGTCCTCCCTGGGAATAATCGAGCTAATCCGTTCGATGGCTTCGACAATCAGTGGTTTGTCTGTGTGCAAAGGAAGAACCTGTTTAGGACGGCGAATTCTACTCGTGGGCCAAAATCTTTCACCCGAGCCACCAGCCATTAAAATTCCAACTCTTTTCATTAACTCACCTTATTTTACAAAATAATTTTTTTTTACATTTGTCTAATTTAATGAATCAATGTGTGATTTTTAAAGTGAAACAAAATATAATTTATAAAAAAAATAAGAACACACAACAAATTGAACTAACCGAACGCGAGCGTTTAGTGCTTAAATCTATTATCCATTTATTTATTTCAACCGCAGAACCAATTGGTTCCCGCGTTGTAGCAAAATATTTACAAAAACAATTGAATTTGAGCCCTGCATCAATTCGAAATGTTATGGCTGAACTCGAAGAATACGGATATTTAACCCAGACTCATACCTCTTCGGGACGCATTCCAACCGACCGCGGCTATCGATATTATGTCGATTCACTCATACATTTTCGCAAACCATCGGAATGGGAAATAAAAATCATAGACGAAGAATTTAAAAAAGTAGAACCACAGAATACAGACGAAGTCTTAAAAACCGCTTCGAAAGCGCTTGGCTTTCTTTCGAAATATCTGAGTGTTGTGATTGTTCCGGGAATACAAAACATTAAAATCGCAAAAATCGACATATTCGAAATAATCTCGGGAAAATTGCTATTTGTGTTTGCCCTTGAATCGAATATCGTTCGCACACTAACAATCGAGGCAAATTTCGAAATCGACAAAGAGAAAATTTCTGAAATCACATCTATCATTAACGAAAGAGTTTCGGGAATGTCTTTGAACTATGTTTACGAAAATTTTTCTGATATAATTTCCGATTCAGAAATTAAAGAAACCTCTTTGGTTCGCCTTTTTGTTAATTTAATTGGTAAAATGGTTACAACATTCGATGAAAAAGATAGAGCTCTTTTTGCGGGAACCAACTATTTATTAAAGTATCCCGAATTTGAAGACCCGAACAAAATTCGCAACATTATTCAAATTATAGAAAACGCTGATATTGTTGTAAAACTTTTGGAACAATGGAAAAATGCTAATTCCACTTTAACGATACTGATAGGCACCGAAACAAGCAACGAATATATGGAAGATTATAGTTTAGTAGCATCGCAATATAACCTTTGGAATACAATGGGTATGATTGGACTAATTGGCCCAAAAAGAATGAACTATTCGAAGGTAATTACCTTGGTAGATTATATCTCGAAATTCATTTCTCAAAACTATTATCTATATTCGTAAGAGGTAAATACTTATCAATATAGCGCCCGAAACGACAAAGCCCCAATGCAAATCGAGATTCGACGATAGCATTGCACTTCCCAAAAAAGCCAAAAGCGAGCCGAACAATGAAGCCGACGATGCAAACCCCATTATACTGCCAACCTTGCCGTTGTCGATAATTTTCCCTAAATGTGAATACATCGTGGGAACCAAACCCGCAATAAAAATACCAACCGCAATACGTAAAGGAAAAAGCAATAGAAAGTAACCTACAACCGAATGTAACAACATTGCCAATCCCAATGCTAAAGAGGCAATACGTATCAATCTTTGTATTGGTTTTCTGTCGCTCCACCGCCCCCATATAGGCGCAAAAAGAATATTAAAGAAACCTGATAGACCTACCATTATACCGGTAAGCGAAGATAAAAAACTCTTTGGTGCATTCAATAGTTCAAGATAATAAGGCAAAATTGGAAAAGTTAAGAATATCCCAATTTGCCCTAATATAATTATTAGCATTGGAACTCCATATTTCCTATCCCTAAGAATGAGTTTCAGAATTCCAATCACGCTATCCTTACCATTTTCAACGGACTTATTATACTCTATTACCAATAAAGAAATCAATAATGCACTGGCAACACAAAGTATTGCAACAAGAAAGAAAACCACACGAAAGCCAAAAATATCCGAGATAATACCTCCAATCAGAGGCCCAGCAATTCCCCCTGCTGATTGCGAGCTTTGAAGCACACCCACAGCATAACCCTGCCGTTCAAAAGGTGTATTAGAAATTGTGAAACTCAAAGTTGCGGCGATAAATCCACTTGTTGCACCTTGAAACACTCTAAGGAAAAAAAGTTGATAAATATCGCGGGCAAAACCCATCAAAAACATAGCCAAAGCCAAACCAAGAATTGCTCGTATAATCATTAGTTTTTTCCCGTAGCGGTCGCCAAGATTGCCCCAAATCGGAACAAGAATAATCGAAAGAAAATAAGGACCGGCAAACACCATCCCACTCCAAAATCTTTCGGCAGATTCACCAACTACCCCAAGCTCCCTTACGTAGAGGGGAAGAAAGGGAACACACCCATTCATTCCAACCATAGTTATAAATTGAGCTACTGCAAGGAAAAAAAGATTTCGTTTCCAAATTTCCAAAGAGTTTATTTTGATGATTCCAAACTGCAATTTCAACTTTTCAACCGTGAAAATCGGTGTTCAAATGGACACGACGTATTTTAAAAAGTTCATAGAGCATTTTGATTGAATCCCACAAAGGGTTGACTTTCGTCCTCGGGTCATTATACCACTCGACAGGGACTTGCTCTATCGTCAACCCCAACTTCGAAGCTAAATAAAGAACCTCTACATCGAAACTAAACCCATCGATCTTAGCCTTGCTAAAGACTTTTTCGGCTGCCTCCGAAGTAAAACCTTTGAAACCGCATTGCGTATCTTCGATGCCTTTCATTATCAGAAACCGAACAAGTTTATTAAAAGTTTTTCCCATAAATTCCCGATATAAAGGCTGATGCAATTTAATCATACTCGGATCAATTGCTCGGCTACCAATACATATATCGGCTCCTTTGTCTAATTTTTCGAGAAGCTTTTCTACCTCGTAAATTGGTGTCGAAAGGTCCGCATCCGAAAAAATCTTATAGTCCCCTTTTGAACGCAACATCCCCTTGCGAACTGCTGCGCCCTTCCCCAGATTTTTTGGGAGCTTCACGATCTCAATATCATCCACAAACAGGTTTAATACCTCGAGAGTTTTGTCTGTGGAACCATCATCGACTACAACTATTTCGTAGCTATAACCCATTTTATCGAAATACTCCATCACAATATTCAACGAGTTTGATATTCTTGCCTCTTCGTTGAACACTGGGATAACAAGCGAAATTAATCTCTCTTTGGACATCAATATTGTTCTTTAATCCTTATCAATAATAGTTCGACAATTACTAATATAATATTCAAAAACTGAAAAAATGCAAAATTACTCAAATAACTCGATATAATTTCAGGATTTTACTTCGACATAGTGCTAACTCGATATATCTTGCGCCGAAGATAAAGACAACCCTTCTTGCAGAAACACCGACGGAACTTCTTCGATACTCGAACTGACCAGTCTGTTGACAAACCAATAAAATAAACAAAAGCTTTTATTATTTCAAAGATTTAATATCTACACTAAATTAAAAATACCTACTTCAATACCAATTCAGAAAATTAAGAAATTATGGTTCCGAACATACATATCGATGAATTTGATTATCGATTGTTCGAGGAAAGAATTGCCCAATTCCCTTTGCCCGAAAGGGATAAAAGCAAACTGCTTGTATATAATTCACAAGGGGAAATTGCGCATTACTCTTTTAAGAATCTTCCGGAATTGCTTCCTTCGAATACCCTTCTTACCCGTAACATTTCGAAGGTATTGCCAGCTCGTATTTTTGTAAAAAAATCTACGGGGGGGAACGCAGAAGTGCTTTTAGTCGAGCCAATCAAACCGTCGCAAGACCCACAAATTGCCATCACCTCATATCCACCTTGTATATGGAAGGCAATTGTCGGGGGACGACGCATACGCCCGAATTCTATTCTTTCTACAAAGATTGAATATCCAGAAAATATTGAAGTTACTGCTAAAATTCTTGAACGAAACAATGAGCTTGCCTCTATTGAATTTTCTTGGAAACCCGAAAATTTGAACTTTGCACAAATCCTTGATGCTTTCGGAAGGATTCCACTCCCACCATACATCAAACGTTCCGATGAACCATTAGACCGAACCCGATACCAAACCATTTACGCTTTATATTCTGGCTCTGTTGCAGCACCTACGGCAGGTTTACATTTCACCGATGAGGTTTACAATAAACTTTTAAGCAACAATATTAAATTTACTGATGTTACCTTGCATATTGGACCCGGAACATTCAAACCAGTCGATACACAATCTATCGCCCAATTCACAATACACACCGAAAATTTTTCTGTTAGCAAACATACAATACAAAAATTTTACGAATCCCTAAATTCAACCACGAAAGAGACTCTTATTGCTATTGGGACTACGAGTGTGAGAGCGGTAGAGTCTCTTTATTGGATTGCCCACGAACTCTTCATCCAAAAGAAGGACATTCACGGTCCTTGTTTTGTCTCGCAATGGATTCCATACCAAGTGGAAAAAGAATTGATTACCCCTTTGGAATCACTCGAGTTGTTGCTAAATCAGATGGAAAAGTTAAGGATTGAAATTCTTTCGGGCTCGACGCAGCTATTAATCCTTCCAGGATATAAGATAAAATTCTTCGACGGTTTAATAACAAATTTTCATCTTCCGAAAAGTACTCTTCTAATGTTGGTAGCTTCTTTTATCGGGACCAATTGGAAAAAAGTATATAATAGTGCTCTCGAAAATAACTACCGATTTCTAAGTTACGGAGACACATCATTGTTGTATCGAACAGAAGGCTAATTAAAATAATTTCAAGTTTTATGCTTTTATTTCAATAATAAATAGTTGGATATGTATGCGAAAAAATGGGATTGAAATAATAGAGGCAAATGTTCTCATCTCGGCATATTCAAGTGGCTTTTTTCCGATGGCTGATTCCCCAAACGGACCAATACACTGGTTTTCGCCCGACCCACGCGCTATCATTTCTATTCATACTATTAAACCCCCTCGTTCTGTTCGCCAACTCATAAAAAAAGGCATATTCGAAATTCGTAAGGACAGCAATTTCGAACAGGTAATAATGCTATGTGCAAACAGACCAGATACTTGGATTAACGATACCATTATTAATTCCTACATTAACCTACATAGTCTTGGATATGCACATTCCGTCGAAACATATCAAGATGGAGCATTAGTTGGAGGCTTATACGGCGTTGTAATTGGGGCGGCTTTTTTTGGCGAATCAATGTTCTCAATAGTTAGTAATGCTTCAAAAGTAGCATTCTACCACTTAGTGGAACATCTGAAAGGAAGGGAATTTTTGTTGCTCGATTCCCAATTTATTAATCCACATACTCAAATGCTCGGTGCAATCGAAATCTCGCGCTCTCAATATCTCAAAATTTTAAAAATTGCAATTGAAAAAAATAATGTTAGCTTTTAAGATTATTTAATTTAATTCTCACATTATTAAAATAATTTGTTTGTTTGAACTACATTTCTTAATTTGCTTTTTTAAAATGCTTTATTGGAGTTTCTATGAATAAAGTAATTTCTAATAAAGAAGAAACCCCTCGGCTATTTCAAAACAATTTTCTCGAATTTTTTTCGAAAGTAAGTTGGTACGTTCCTTTGGTCGTATATCTTCCGGTCGTTGTTTATCTTATCTATCGCTCTTCGAAATTAGTTACGACGACGAACCTCGCTGTGCTTTTCATCTTCGGAATATTTTTCTGGTCGTTCGTTGAGTATGTTCTCCATCGATATGTCTTTCACTTTAAGCCAAAGACGACACTTGGAAAACGTTTAATATTCATTTTCCACGGGATACACCACAATTACCCGCGCGACCCGAAGCGTTTGGTTATGCCTCCATCGGTGAGTATTCCACTTGCTTTTATTTTTTATTTTGTCTTCTATAACACTTTCCCACACTATAACGGAATACCTTTCTTTGCCGGTTTCGTTGTTGGATACTTAATCTACGATATTACTCATTACGCAATCCATCACTTTGTAATTAAAAACAAATTATTCTTAAAAATAAAGACACACCATATGAAGCACC
This sequence comes from Ignavibacteria bacterium, assembly GCA_037445895.1. Classification (GTDB taxonomy): domain Bacteria; phylum Bacteroidota; class Ignavibacteria; order Kapaibacteriales; family UBA2268; genus JBBIJO01. Next base: position 112,241 of record JBBIJO010000002.1, read on the forward strand.
ATTATCAAAATGAAAGTGCAGGTTTCGGAGTTAGCTCCACTTTGTGGGATTGGGTTTTTGGAACAAAGATAACTAATTAACTTATTTTATCGCAACGTATTGCTATCGGAATCTATCATATATATTTTGAAATACTTCGTTGAGGAAAGAATCGTCTTCGAATATTTTCTCGCCAACTTTATTAACTGTTTCTCCGTCCAATGATTTAGATTTGATAATCGACATACCTGCCTCCCTAAATACCCCAAGATACTTAAAAGAATCTAAAAACTCATCGGATAACATATTTAAAGCATCGTAGTCCGGGCGATACAAATACCCACAATATTTTCCACCAATAAGGATAGCGAAATTTTCAATTTCATTTATCAACAAATCCACAGCAGAATTTCGCCCCCCAGCAGAATATATAAGTGCATAAATATATTTACTGGAATTTTTATGCTCGTTGTTCAATGGAAATTCATATAATGGTTCCATTCGATTCATAGAAGAAACCAGAGTTTCCCAAATAGATTTTTTGTATATATCGAGGACAAAAATCAAATTTTCGCTTCGGCGAATCAATGGATAAAGAAGTCGAAAATCGTCTTGGCACAAACAATCACCATTCGAAACGAAATTGATGTCCTCTGTGCAACCCTTACAACTCGAAATATCCAAGTCGTCGAGATAAATTATCTTTGGGGATGCCCCTGCTATTTCCATACCTAAAATAAGTTGGCTCGTCAACTTCGAAACTATCCGATTATACTTATCGGTAAAATCTAAAACTAATGTATCCATTATTCAATTTAGTTTTTAAAACTATTAAACGAAATGAATTTGAAAATATTTAGAGCGAAATTACATAATGGGCATTATTTGGTTGGTGAAAAATTTCCGAAATTTTTTCGAAGAATTCGCTTCTTTTGAAAAGAGAAAAAGGAAAAAGCAACGTAACCATTCGTTCTTGGAGCGAACCATTGGGATACAAAAAAGAATTGATTTGTCTATGGGGTTCAAACTCTTTTATCAAACTTCTTTTTTCGGCTGCGACTATTTTCCCTTCGAATGCTTCTAATATGTTAATAATTTTTTGCAAATGCGAATCGGCACTTCTTTCCAAAGACTTATCCAAAAAGATTGCAGCTTTTCTTAGCTCATCAAATGTCTTTTTAACATTGCTATAACTATTGTCGATTATTTCTTGAATCTCTTTGCTCCGTAATTTTCGGAACAAAGCAGATTCAATATTCGAGATTGGTTGAAAATAGAAACCCACTTTTTCAATTGGTATTTGATTATTAATTAACGAATTCAAAAGAATTGTCGCCGAATGCCGAGGCACTACGGCGGGCATATCAACTCCGAACCATTGGTATAGTTCTTTCAATTGTGTGGAATAACCCAACTCGCTTGGTCCAACGATACTTGCAACGTTCGGGATAATCAAATCTTGGCAAATTGGACGGAGCAAAACATTCGGCGAAAAATTTATCGGCTCATTTTCAAATAATTGAATTAACTCAATATGATTTAAAAATTCTTGCCCAATTTGGAACAAACTTTTATCGGGATTCCAAAGGATTTTATGCCTTTCATTGTTTTGATGGTAAAATGCATTGACCACACTGGTTTTTGCTTGAATATGATATCCATACGCTTCGATGAGAGCATTAGCGGTTTCGACCAAACTATTACTATGTCCAAAATGTCCAATCTCTTTCTGGATTATTTGGGACAACATACCCTTTTCTCGTGCAATCGATGAACGAACGAAAAGGACTCCATAATCGCAAAGAAAATAGTTTAACACTTTAAGGAACGAAGAACTCCACCCTTCACCTTTTTTATATGTGTCTGTAAGAAAGCTGCTCAATTCTGGATTAAGTTCAAAACCATTGGATAAAGTTAAAAAATATTCAATTATGTCTTCTATTTCCTCATTATAACATTTTTTCGAAATGGGAACCCTATCGGTTTTCCGACAATCCGAACAACAGGCAAGACGAACAGGTTCAAAGTGGAAATCGAAGGAATAAATTTGCGAGACTTCGTAAGTATCGTGGTCGTTGTCCTCGACCCAAAAAATAGGAACAAAGTTGAAATCGGGAAAAATTTCCTTCAATTTGTAACACAAATGAATTGCCGAAAGAGATTTATATAACACGAACAGCGGTCCCCCAAGGAAACCAGGTTGTTGTCCAGCAACTACCGCAAAAGTATTATCTTTGCTTAACAGAGCGAAATTGAGGAGTTGTTCATTCGAAAAAACAATTTCGTCGCAGGAATTTTGTATTAGTTTAAGCAAATTAACTCGTTGTCGGAAATTTTTCGCTCTTTGCTCGATAAACGCTACTGAACCGAAGAGCTTTGAATTGGAAGGGAATCTTTCTTGGAAAAAACTTGTTCGATTTACCAAAAAATCTACAAAAAGTTTGGAAAACCCAGTCAATGAATCGAAAGGATAAGGATAAAACATAAAGAAAGACTATTCAAAGTATTTAAAAGCTTTTAGAAGAAAAATCAAAGATATTATTTTGAATAATATTTTGAAATTAAAATTTATACGACGAAATTGCTTTAACGTATTGCGCCCGCTCGTATTCGCTGGGATTCGAGGCTTTTTCCTGCGACATAATTCCAATCATTTGTGCAACACTTTCATACTCGTGTTCTTGCATCCATTCGATAAGTTCCTTCTCCAATTGAAGTAAATAGAAAACCCCATTTTTGAGCAAGGCAGAACAAAGCATTGTAACATTGGCTCCAACCAGAAGCATTTTCACTACATCGTCGGAAGTATGAATTCCGCTTGATGCAGCAAAATCGACATTCAGCTGATGCTTCAAAATTGCAATCCATCGCATTGGCAAACGATTTGCATGTGATGTACTCAAATGAATATTGGGACGAACTTCTAACTGGTCCAAGTCTATATCAGGTTGATAAAATCGATTAAATAGCACCAAAGCATTTGCTCCATTTTCGACGATTTGCTGGGCAAAGTTAGCGAAATTGGAAAAATATGGGCTTAGTTTGACAGCGACAGGGATTTTAACAGCAGATTTCACTGCTTTAAGAATATCGAAATAAACTTTTTCGACCTGACTACCTGGTTGGTTTTTATCGGTTGGAATAAAGTAAATGTTTAGCTCTAACGCATCGGCACCGGCTTGCTCGATTTGTTTAGCAAACTCGGTCCAACCGCCTTCGGAGGCTCCATTTAAACTTGCAATTATTGGTATAGAAACCGTCGATTTTGCCTTGGTAATCAAATCGAGATATTGCTCTGAACCGAAACGATATTCGTCGGATTCTGGAAAATAAGTTAAAGATTCAGCATAGGAGTAGGTTCCCTGCGTCGTATGATAATACAAGCCTAATTGTTCACCCCTGATTTGTTCTTCGAAAAGTGAAGGTAAAACAATAGCGCCAGCGCCAGCATCTTCCAACTTCTTAATATTCTTCATACTTTCGGTTAATGGCGACGAGGATGCAACCAAAGGCGATTTTAATTTTAAGCCCAAGTATGTTACTGTTAAATCCATTGTAATTTACATATTTATTAAACAAATTAAAAAATCTTCAAATTAATAAAAAGGCAACTTGGTTTCCCAAATTGCCCTTTGAATTAATCACTACTGTTTATTTTTCTCTCGCTTAAATATTTATATATTTGATATCGTTCTTGAATGTGCTTTTGAGCCAATTCCTCGAGTGTTCGGGCAAGTTCTGGGTTGCTATTCGCAAGCATTCTAAATCGTGTTTCGGAATGCATATATTGAGAAATTGGAACGCTTGGAGCTTTGGAATCGAGTATTAATGGGTTTTGTCCTTGTTGTCTTAATTCTGGGTTATAACGATATAATATCCATTGTCCTGTATCGACAGCAAGTTTGTGTTGGGTCAGCGGTCGGCTCATATCTATCCCATGTGCAATGCAATGGCTATAAGCAATAATAATTGATGGTCCTTCGTATGCTTCGGCTTCGAGGAAGGCTCGCAAAGTATGTTCATCTTTCGCACCAAATGCAACCGAGGCTACATATACATTACCATAAGACATTGCCATCCATCCCAAATCCTTTTTAAATGCAGGCTTACCGTTTGCCGCAAACTTTGCCACAGCCCCAAGCGGTGTTGCTTTCGAAGCTTGACCTCCAGTATTGGAATAAACTTCGGTATCCAATACCAAAAGATTTACATCCTTTCCCATAGCGATAACATGGTCTAAACCTCCATAGCCTATATCGTATGCCCAACCATCTCCTCCAATTATCCATACACTTTTCTTGACAAGATAATCGGCAATGGTCATTAGTTTCTTCGCTTCCGAAGTATTAATTTCTTTAAGTTTCTCAACAAGCAAGGCAACACGTTCTCGTTGCTCATAAATAGAGGCTTCGTCCTTTTGTTTTGCATTGATTATTTCTTTGACTAACTGTTCACCGACTTGCGAAGCAAGGTTTTTTAACAGATTAATCGCAATCTCCTTTTGCTTATCAATTGCTAACCGAAAACCAAAACCAAATTCAGCATTATCTTCGAACAACGAGTTGGACCAAACTGGTCCTCTTCCGTTTGCATCTTTGGTCCATGGTGTCGTTGGAAGATTACCACCATAAATCGAAGAACAACCTGTTGCATTAGCTATTATTGCCCTATCGCCGAACAACTGCGAAACCAACTTCACATAAGGAGTTTCGCCGCATCCCGAACATGCCCCAGAAAACTCGAACAAAGGGCGTTGCAATTGTTGTTGCCGCAAGTTAGTTACTTTGATTTTTGTTCTTTCCATATCGGGAATACTCAAGAAGAAGTTCCAATTCTTTGCTTCCTGTTCACGCAAAGGTAATTGTGGCGCCATATTCAAAGCCTTCAATTTTGGATTTGTTTTATTCTTTACAGGGCACACTTCAACACAAACGCCACAACCTGTGCAATCTTCGGGAGCAATTTGAATCGAATATTTTAAACCAGCGAACTCTTTATCCTTTGCATCCATTACTTTAAAAGTCGCCGGTGCGTTTTCAAGATATTTTGGTTCAAATACTTTTATCCGAATAGTTGCATGTGGGCAAACAAGCGCACATTTTCCACACTGAATACATGTATTCTCGTCCCAAACAGGTATTTCCAAAGCAATATTTCTTTTCTCGTATTGTGTAGTCCCAGTAGGCCAGGTGCCATCGACAGGGAAAGCACTCACAGGCAAAGTATCGCCACGGAAAGCAATCATTGGGCCTTGAACATTTTTAACAAACGCAGGAGCATAATCCGGCACAGGGCTATTAACATCAAACGAAGCAGTAACCTTCTGTGGAATTTCCACTTCATAAAGATTTTCTAAAGTATTGTCAACTGCCTGAATATTCATTCGGACGACTTCGTCCCCCTTTTTACCATAGGTGCGAATAATCGACTCTTTAATTGCTTGAATTGCTTGTTCTCGTGGTAAAATCCCCGATATTGCAAAAAAGCAAACTTGCATTATCGTATTGATTCGTCGTCCCATCCCACTTGCTTCGGCAACTTTTTGTGCATCGATGCAAAAAACACGTATTTTCTTCTCAATAATTTGCTTTTGGACACTCGACGGGAAATAATCCCAAACTTTATCCTTTTCAAAAGGAATATTTATCAGAAACGTCCCGCCTTCGACTAAATTATCCAACATATTATACTTTTCGATAAATACGGTTTGGTGACAAGCAACAAAATTTGCATTTGTAATTAAATATGGAGCGTGAATTGGTTCAGGACCAAAACGTAAGTGCGAAACTGTTAGTGTTCCTGCTTTTCGAGAATCGTAAACGTAATAGCCTTGTGCATAATTGTCTGTATGCTCACCAATAATTTTGACAGAGTTCTTATTCGCTCCTACGGTTCCGTCGGCACCTAAACCAAAGAACATTGCCCGTATTACTTTATCCGACTCAATCGAAAAATTAGGGTCATAGTCCAAACTTGTAAATGTTACATCGTCGACAATCCCAATTGTAAAGTGATTTTTCGGATTTTTCCCCTTTAAATTGTCCAATACAGCTTTAACCATTGCAGGGGTAAATTCTTTCGATGAAAGTCCATAACGCCCTCCAACAACTTTAGGCATTGCCTTGAATTTAGCCGAACCCGAGTCCATACTCTCGACCAACGCATGAACTACATCCTGATACAAAGGTTCACCAAGCGCACCGGGTTCCTTGGTTCTATCGAGAACTGCGATTGACTTAACCGATGCAGGAATCGCAGCAATGAAATGTTCAAGACTAAAAGGACGATACAAATGGACTTGGACTACCCCGACCTTTTCATCAAAATTATTTACTAAGTATTTTACAGTTTCACGAGCAGTTTCTGCCCCACTTGCCATAATAATTACAATATACTCTGCTTCGGGATGACCATAATAATCGAAAAGATGGTATTGCCTCCCAGTAAGTTGAGCAAACTTATCCATCTGTTTTTGAACTATTGCAGGACAATTGATATAGAATCGATTCACTGTTTCTCGATTTTGAAAAAATACATCCGGGTTTTGTGCTGTTCCACGAATAACAGGATGTTCTGGATTTAATGAACGTAGCCGATGGGCTTTGACTAAGTCGTCGGATATCATTTCTCTCATAATTTCGTCGGGAACAATTTCAATCTTGTTCTCTTCGTGTGAGGTTCGGAAACCATCGAAGAAATGAATCATCGGAATACGCGATTCTAATGCAGAAGCATAAGCAATAAGTTCGAGATCCATAACCTCTTGAACCGAACTCGAAGCCATCATACCAAAGCCTGTTGTGCGTGCAGCCATAACATCGCTATGGTCGCCAAAAATTGACAAGGCGTGGGTTGCCAACGTGCGAGCACTAATATTAAATACTGTTGGGGTAAGTTCACCAGCAATTTTGAACATATTTGGAATTTTCAAAAGTAATCCTTGCGATGCTGTAAAAGTAGTAGTTAGAGCACCAGCTTGCAAAGCCCCGTGAACAGCACCGGCAGCACCTCCTTCGCTTTGCATTTCGACAACAGTCGGGGTTATGCCCCAAATATTTTTATAACCTTTTGCAGCCCACTCGTCGCACCATTCTCCCATATTAGAAGATGGAGTAATCGGATAAATAGCAATGACTTCATTAACACGAAAAGCCACATACGCAGCAGCCTCGTTTCCATCCATTACAGCAAACTTCTTTTCTTTCATATTTTTCTTTTTCCTAAAAATAAAAACAATGGAATTACAAACTTATTAATAAAATAGTATTATTGAAAGGATTAATTATATTTTGATTTTCCTTTGTATTTGTTTACAGAATTACTGCGGCACAACTACTTCCGTTTCCTGCTCTTCTTGGTAAACTTTTTGTAACCAGAATGTTTTTGATTGGTAGTCTTACGAGTTTTCTTATTTTTCGAAGGTTGGAATTTTTGTTTCTCAGATAGAAATCCATAGTCGAAATTAGAAGGATGGGTGCTCCTACTCTGGGTTTTCTCTTCTAAATACTCTTCTTCGACTCCAATTGGAGATCCATCGAAACAAACAACGAACTCACCTTTGAATTTGGAATTTTTAAATTTTTCGTAAAGCTCTTCGAAACTCCCATAATGATGTGTTTCGAACGGAAAAGTCAAATTACAGCCAATGTAGGCGCGGCGGTCGGGCATTATCTTTACAGCGGATTCCAGCAAAGGAACGAGTCGGTACGGAGTTTCGAATAAAACTACTGTCCGCTTTTCTGTGCTAAGTCGCTTCAATTGGAGAATCCGTTCTTCTTTTTTCCTACTTAAAAACCCAGCATACAAAAATTGATCTAAAGAGAATCCACTTCGAACAAGCGCTGTCATCAGACTCGTAACTCCGGGAATAACTTTTATTGAAATTTCGCTCCTAATGCAAGATTGCACCAGGAGTAAGCCAGGGTCGGCAAAAACCGGCGTCCCCCCATCACAAATTAAAGCAATATTCTTACCCTTTTTTAAAAGACCAATAATTTCAGGGGTTTTCGTTGCCTCGTTTTGTTCATTCAAAAGTTCCATTCTTTGCGAAAGGTTATATTTATGTAATACGCGTGCTCCAACTTTCGGCTCTTCGCATACAACAATGTCAACAGACTTTAGAACTTTCAAAGCCCTTATAGTAATGTCATCATCGTTACCAATAGGAATCGACACAATATACAATGTACCGAATTTAATTTCTTCTTTTTTTATCATTTCTCTTTACCATTTCTTGAAAAAATTCTTGGAACTCTATCGGAAATCGCGGTTAAAACTTCGTAAACAATTGTTCCCATTTGGTTTGCAATTTCGAATCCAGTGATGGATTCATTTCCTTGCCGCCCAATAAAAACAACTTCGTCGCCTATTCGAACATCATCCCATCCAATTTCGACCATAATTTCGTCCATACAAATTCCCCCAACAACTTTATATCTTTTGCCATTAATAAGGCAAAATAGAGTTGAAGACAAATTCCGAAATAATCCATCTGCGTATCCAATTGGAACAGTTACAACGTTTGTATCCTTTTGGGCAACGAATCTACGTCCATAGCCAACAGTTTCGCCGCAAGTAATCTTTCGTTTTGAAACCACCCTAGAATGCAATTCCATTACAGGCCGAAAATCATTTTGCAAAGAGGGGATTCCATTCGGAACGTAACCATATATGACCAAACCCGGACGCACAGCATTGAACCAAGATTCTGGCAACGAAAACAGCGCTCCGCTATTTGCAATATGAGTAATTTCAAAGCTGAAACCATACTCTTGCAACTCATCGACAATATTATTAAACTTATCTAATTGCAATTTTGCATAGGAAACATCGCTTTCCGATGTAGCAAAATGGCTCATTAAGCCAACAATATCAATGTTAGGCAATTTTTTGCTTTCCTTCATTAATTCAACAGCAAAATTCGGGGAAATACCGTCGCGCCCTAAGCCAGTATCAACGTAAAGATGCAACCTTGCTCTTTTGCCTTGTCGGGAAGCATAAGATGAAATCTTTCGGGCAACTTCAATGGTTTCGAAAGAATAATCTAAATTATAATCGATGCAAGGCTCTATTGAATTATCATTTTCCGGAACTAACACTAAAATAGGAATTTCGACCCCAGCTTTTCGTAGGGCAATTCCTTCGGTAACAAATGCCACGGCAAGATATTCGATACCAAATTCTTCGAGCGACCTTCCAACCTCGATTAGACTATGTCCATATGCATTGGCTTTTACAACTCCAATGATTTTTCTACTCCCAACAATTGTTCTAATCTTCTGATAATTATGGTAAAGATTATCTAAATCTATCTTTGCAAATGTTGTCCTCATTATACTATAAAAAATCTGCTTTGTTAACTATAAATTTCAAGGATTTTATCAACTTTTCCTATCAAGGATTCAACTTTATCGATAAGGAGTTTTTTAGTTACTTCTTTGTCGCGTAACGTTACTTTTAAATTTAGAAGTTCGGAATTTACTATTCCAAATTCTTTGGCTTTTTCGTTTAGAAGAATCCCAAGGTTTTCTTTTTGCCGTTCGAATTCAAGGATTTTCTCTTGTAAGTCTGCTTTTTCCTTCAATAAGCGATATACTTTTCGCTCGAGTTCAACTTTTTCGTCGGCAACTTGGCTCATAAGTTCTTTAATTTCTTTGTTTACCTGACGAAGCGAGTTAGCATCGCTTTGGATTCTATAAAATTCTCGCTTGTATTGAAGAAGTTCAGAAACCTTCTGTTCTTTCTCCTCGCTTTTTTGTATTAAACTACTAATTTCGTTTTGCAAATTTTGATTTTGTTCCTTCAACTGTTGTATTTCTGCATTTAGTAAGTCAACCTGATTTGAAAGTTCGTCAATCGAAGCACGATATACTTCAATTTCTTTTGCAATCGATTCCATTTCAGAGCGCTTTTGTTCAAGAAGACTCGTTGTTTTTTCCAACTCTTGTTCAAGGATTAAGTTCCTTTGAACATAAGCTTTGGATTCTTCGATGCTCCGAGCAAGTTCATCATTCTCTCGAGTTAATTCCAAAAGCTTTTGATTCTGCTGCTCAAAAGGAAATTCATTCTCTTGCTTCTCTTGTATAAGTTGTTCTATTTGGGCTTTAAGTTCTTGATTGATTTTTTCTGTTTCCTCCATTCGAGTAGATCTACTTATCCAATCATTTATTTGGTTTTCTAAATCCAAAATTTTATTCCTCATCTCGTCAATAATAAGGTCCTTTCTCGAAAGTTCGTCCAATACAGATTCATATTCCTTTTGTAGAGTTTCGGTCTTGGATTCGTAACTCGAAGCAACAAAAAGTGTGCTGTCGGCAACCCGAGTCGATTGTAGTAAGTCTTGTTCTCGTTTTATCAATCTTTCAATTTCATTATTTAATCGCAAATTTTCGGCTTCGAGTTCGGTGACTCTTTCTCTATTTCCTGGTTCTTCTTGTCGTAAATCTAAAACAAGTCGTTCCAAATCTTCAATACGTTTTGTTGACTGTTCATTCTCGTAGTTCAATCGTATGTTTTCATCGCGAATTACTTTAAATTGCTCGCTTTGGCGTTGATATTTATCTACGAATCCACGAATTGCATTCCAAAGATTATCGACAACAATCCGAACACTCTCGGATGGTTCGATATTCTGCGTTTCAAATAACTCTTCCATTGGAGTTTCCATTTATTAAAAAACTCTTAATTGCCCATTCAAATTAATTTTAATTTCTTCGACAATTTTGTAAATCCAATCATCTATTTCTTCGTCGATTAATGTTCGTTCAAATGAATTAAAAAACAAAGCAAATGCCAAACTTTTTTTCCCTTCTCCTAAATTTTTACCTTTATAAACATCGAAAAGAACTATGCGCCGCAGTTCCGCTCCACCCTTGCTTTGAATAATTTTTTCAACCTCTTTGGCTGGGATTTGCTCGTCGAGAACAAAGGCTAAATCACGCCGAACTACTGGATAAGGAGAAATCTTCTCGTATTTATTGGTTCGCATTTCTAAATTATACAGAAAATCCATATCAAAAAGAGCAAGAAAGGCGTCCCCTTCTATCCCGAATTCTTTCAAAAGCTTCTTGGAAATTCCGCCAAATTCACAAAATTCCTTCCCTTCGAGTGCCAAACACATCGATTCAGAAGAATAAATATTACTATTGGATAACTTTTCGATTGTGCAATTCCCAATTTTAAACTGCATAATGAAATCCTGAACAATACCTTTTATGTCGAAAAAATCAACTTTTCGATGAGGCATACCCCATTGGAAAGGATATGCGTTACCACAAATAGCAATCGACAGGACTTCCTTTTCTTCGACTCCTTCGATAAATCTCGTATGGTTTTTAGTTTTGTAGAAAATTTTACCAACCTCAAAAATCCTTAAATCGGGTTTACCAACGCGAATATTATACCCAATAGCTTCAAGCAAAATAGGAACGATCGAAGGCCGCATTATCGATAGTTCTTCGCCCAAAGGATTACTCAACTCAATGAAATCATCCCCAATAATCAGCTTTGTTTTCTGCGGACTATACAAGTTTTGTGTCAATAACTCTGTAAATCCGCGAGCAACAAAATATTCTCGAACTTGGTTACGTAGTTTAGGAACAGAAAGATTTTCGCCGATTTTTTCGCCTTCGTAAGTAATAGAATAGCTTGTATTCTCGGGAACATTGTCGTATCCATAGAAGCGAGCCACTTCTTCGACCAAATCGATTTCCGATGAAACATCGACGCGATGCAAAGGAACATCGAAAACTGCTCTTTTATTGTCTGTTTCAACCGTGGTAAATCCAAGTGAATTTAGAATCCCGGTCATTTTACTATCGGGGATATTCATTCCTATAATTTCGCGGGCGCGTTCGAAACGGAAATCGACCTTTTTCCGTTCAATTTTTTTCGGATAAGAATCTATTCTTCCTTTCAGCAAAATACCCTTGGATAGTTGTGCAATTAGCTGGGCAGCTCTCTCGAGAGCAACAGGGACGCTGTCGATATCTATCCCTCGTTCAAAACGATACGAAGATTCGCTATTTAACATTAACTTTTTAGAAGTCTTTCGAATCGACGAAGGCAAAAAATAGGCAGACTCGAGCAAAACATTCTTTGTAGTCGGCGAAATTTCGCTATTCTCGCCTCCCATCACTCCAGCAATCGCAACTGGTTTTTGGGCATCACAAATCATCAATACCGAAGAGTCCAAAACCCTTTCCTTGCCATCGATAGTTATGAATTTTTCGCCATCGAAAGCTGTTCTAACAATGATTTTCTTGCCAAAAATACAGTCATAATCGAACGAATGCAAGGGCTGTCCCAACTCCATCATTACATAATTAGTAACGTCAACTATTGTATTGATTGGACGCAATCCCATCATTATCAAGCGATTTTTCAACCAACGAGGTGATTCTGTTACTTGCACACCCTCTATTATTCGAGCTGTATAACGCAGGCATTTCTCTGTGTCGATAACTTCAACAGAAATCATCTCTTCGATATTTTTTGTTGCTTCTTCTTTTATTTCTATCTTGGGAAAAGAAAGTTTTTTGCCCAGATATGCAGAAAGTTCACGCACAACTCCGATATGGCTTAAACAGTCGGCTCTGTTCGGTGTAATTCCAATTTCGAAAACTACATCATTCAATCCATAATATTCAGCAAAATCACTACCTATTGGGGCATCCGGTGGAAGCACACAAATTCCACTATCGTCATCCCCAATTTCTAATTCACTTTCACTACATATCATCCCTTCGGAGCGAAAATCGCCAAAACTTTTCGGTTCAATCTTAATCGAACGTCCCGGGAGAATTGCTTCGGGCAAGGCAACAACAACATTCTGTCCAACTGCAACATTAGGCGCACCACAAACTATATCTACTATACTCGAACCAATATCCACTTTACATAGGAAAAGTTTACTGTCTGCATTTAATTTATTGCATTCTACAACTTTTCCAACAACAAAATTTCTGTATTTCGAGCCAAAGTAGATTACTTCCTCGACCTCGAGACCAAGTTTTGTAAGCATTTCTGCAACTTCCTCGGGCGTTTCATTCAATTCAATGAATTCACTCAAAAGACTACGAACAATTTTCATATTTTCGATTGAATATTAGAATTCAAATTTGCAAATTAACTATTTTATTCGTAAATAACTCTATAAGGATAAGAGTTGGGTTGTGCCAATACACCAACCTACTATGGAACCATTTTAGATTTTATCTAAAAAAGTCGAAAATTTTTGAGAACACAAAGTTTGCATTTTTTTTCCCTTTTGTATTTCGAACGAAGTTACCTACCAGTCTTCGTAATCATTTGAAATATTTACAAATACAATTAAAAATGATTTAAAAGAAATCAACTTAATCTATATTAATATTTATATGCACTTTTTCAATGTTATAAACTTTTGTTATATTGCATTTAACTTTTGTATAAATATGCTGTTTGGGAGACAGCTTTATGAGGAAAATATTACTACTTGTTGTCTTACTTGTATTAACAAGCAATTTTTTATTTGCTGAAATTTATCTCGATTCGGCATATTCAAATAGGTTTGGAGTTGGAGCGATATTCCTCGGCGGACTAAATTATCACACAGCAAACTTCAAAGGGATTGATTTCCCCAACATACCGAGTTGTTGTCCCCGATACGAAAATGGTTCAGGTTTATACTATTTCGGAGGTATCGGCGTGAATGTAGCAATTTCCGAAAGGTTAGGCTTACAATTTCTGGGAGGGTATCAAAATTTATCGGCAACTTTAAAAGAGAAAGAACCGGAATATTTTTCGACAACTGACCAAGGGGGTGTTTGGGGTGAATTTGAACATTCGGTTAAATCTACTTTAAATACAGTAAATACTTCGTTATTATTTACCTACAAAATCACTCCCCGAATGAACGTTTTGCTTGGTCCATCATTCGATATATTAATCCAAAAGGAATATGAACAAAAAGAAGAAATTGTTAGTCCTTCCTATGGCTTTTTCAAAGAAGGAAATCAATTTACAAGAGTCCGTAATCGTTCGGAAGGGAAAATACCAAATGTTGTGGCTCTGCTTTTCGGTGCTCGTATTGGAGCCAATTACTACTTCCCTTTGAATTCGACCTACTCAATGTTTCTTGTCCCTCAAGTATTTTTCCATTATGGAATATCGGAAATTGCAAAAAATCATGAATGGAAAGCACACTCCCTTTCCGGAGGAGTGGGAATCATTTATTCGCCTCGAAGGACAAAATATATTCCACCGCCTCCGCCACCCCCGATAAATCCACCTTTGCCACAGCTTCCAGCACCACCTTCTGCACCTGTGCTCGACGCTTCGATAACCGCCGTTTCGCTGGACGACAAAGGCAATGAAAAACCCGTAACTATGCTGAAAATCGAAGAATACCTTTCAACTAAAATGCATCCCATTTTAGGTTACATCTTTTTCGACGAAAATTCTTTTGTAATCCCCCAACGTTATCGAAAGATTACCGCATCTGAAACAAAAAATTACAATATTCGTAAGCTGTTTGGCTTGGGAACACTCGAAATTTATTACGACATTTTAAACATTATTGGGAAACGAGTCTCCCAATATCCACAAGCCGAACTAACAATCGTAGGATTTAATTCGAACCAAGGTGCAGAAGCTGGTAATATTGAACTTTCCCGGCAAAGGGCAGAAGCAGTCAAGAATTATTTAATCGACGTATGGAAAATTGAACCCGATAGACTTAAAATCGAAGCAAAGAATTTACCCGATGTTCCATCGAATCCCAATGACCCCGATGGAATTGTCGAAAACCGAAGGGTCGAAATTCGCGCCAATATCCCTCAAATTTTTGAGCCTTTAGTAGTCGAAGATACTCTTCGCGAAGTTAACCCGCCCCGCTTTCGATTTAAACCTGTCGTCCACTCTGCTATCGGAGTGGATAAGTGGGAACTCATTACTTCGCAAAGCAAAGGAATTGTCAAAGTTTTCGAAGGAAACGGCGATGTTCCCCCTGTCGTTGAATGGGATGTCGCCTATGAACAAAATAATGTCCCAAAGCTCGACGAACCCCTTTCATATAAACTTGTAATAACAGACAAAGACAATAAACGATGGGAGTCGAAGACGCAAAGCTTGCCAGTTGAAATAGTTACGGTCGAAAACAAAATAATCGAACAAGTTGCCGACAAGCAAATCGACCGTTTTAGTTTAATCCTATTTGAATTTGGGCAATCGGATGTTTCGGGCGAAAACTTAAAAATTGCCGAGATTGCCAAAAAAAGAATCAAACCAAGCTCAACTGTGAAAATCGAAGGCTACACTGACCGTATTGGAAATGAACAAACAAACCTTGAAATTTCGCAAAAAAGAGCCCTTTCAACAGCAAAAGTTCTTGGTGTCGATCCCAAATTCGCACGCGGTTTAGGTGAATCAAAGCCACTTTACAACAACGACCTACCAGAAGGAAGGGTTTACTGCCGAACAGTTAACATCGAAATTGTAACTCCTATTGAATAAATGTGTTAATAAATTTGAGAAATATAGGGAGGATAAAATGAATAAAATTTTATATTTTCTTTCGGTTGTATTTTTAATTTCTTTTGCGCATCTAACACTTGCCCAAAAATTGGAAATTGTTGAAGTATTCCCAGAAACTTACCCCGACGTTACAGTAGAATTTAGAGCTTACGACAATAACAACAACGAGATAAGAACATATTCTATGAACGACTTCGAAGTTCTTGAAAATGAAATCAAAAGGGTTATCAAAAGTGTTACTTGTCCCCCGGCTGGTCAAACAAAGTTTTCGCTTGTTCTTACTATCGACATCTCGGCTTCGATGAGAGAACCAAGCACTATACCGGGCAAAACCAAAATGGATGTAGTCAAAGAAGCCGCTCGCAACGCAATTAATTCACTTCCCGCCGATAGCAACCGTTGGGAAGCAGCTATCACACTTTTCGACTACCAAAATGAATTAGTCCGCAATTTTACAAACAGTAAATGGTGGCTACAAAAAGGATTAGATACTTTTTTACTTGCCCCCCGCAGTGGCACAGACTACAACGCCGGATTCCTTTATGACATTTACCAAAAGCCCGGGGCAATCTTGGTTGCAAGAAACGCAAAATATAAGCCAGTTATTATTTTCTTAACCGATGGCAAACACGAAGGTCCCTCGACCCCACCTCCAAGCCGAACCACAGTTTGGGTTAGTCAAATTCTTGATTCTGCCCGAAAATATAATGTTACAATATATGCAATAACCTTAGGGTTTCCTGTCCCTGCTGAATTAAATTCAATTTGCACAGGAACGCCAAGTGGCCAAGCATACGAATCAGTTCCCAGCGACCAAGAATTGAGCAATCTCTATTCAAATATTTTATCTACGATTGGAACTATTGGTGCCCCCGCACCTTGCAAGGTCAAATTTGTTTCTGATTGCGATGGAGGCAATCTTAAACTCATTTATAAAGTTAATGGAACAAACGATAGCACCCAATATAAAATACCCAACAATATTTTCCCTTCTTTGCAATCCGATAAAACTGTAATTTCAGTTATCAATAAAGGACCTTCGCCTCCGTTCGAACAAACTTTAACCATTCGAGCAAAAAACAATTTTGTAAAATTTAACTCGCCGGGAGTAACCTCGCCCGATGGCAACGTAACGGTTTCCGATTGGGGAGGCTCGCCACTACCTTTCACGTTGGACAAAGATTCTTCCCGCACGATAAAAGTTTCGTTTACACCTTATTCGGATTCTGCCTACCATAGTTTTCGGTTCACTTTCACAACTTCTGCTTGTTCAGGCAACGATATAATTATCAATTCTGGGTGGATTTACGCCCTCGACGTTGATTGTGGTTCGGGCTCCGTTGGTGTTCCCAAAACAATTCCGCAAAAGGTTATCTTTTGCAATAACTGGAACGAACCGTTAACAATTTATTCTGTTCGAGTTTCGGGAGGCGACCAAAGCGATTTCCGATTGAACGGAAACACAACAAATATCACAATACCCGCACTAAGTTGCTTGAACTTCGAAATCATATTTACCCCAGGTGATGCAAACTATCGCGAAAGCAATTTAATTTTCGATACCGATAAAGGACGCTACGAATCTAAAATTTTTGGAAGTGGCAGCGGGCAACCCGAAATTACAACAATTGCTTCTCTTGCTTTCCAAAATTCAGATTGCAAATTCCCAACTGTGGATACATCGTTTTATATTAAAAGCACGGGCGCTTTAAATCTCGACATCTCCAAGTTCGAAATAACCGGGACAAATGCAAGCGATTTCTCGTTCGTTCCTGCTAATCCCGGAACTCAATCTATACCGCCCGGCGATAGTTTCAAAGTAACAATACGGTTTAATCCAGCACCTAGTTCGAAAGGCAATCTAACAGCAAATTTGATTATCACAAGTAACGCAAAGAATTCCCCAACAATCACCATTCCGTTGTCGGGCTTCTCCGCAGATTACAATTATACTACAAATTTGGACAATTATAATTTCGATTTTCTTTGTCCCAACGAAACGAAAAAAATTACATTAGATATTCAAAACACCGGAAACATCGATTTACAGTTAAATCTATCGGCAACAAATCCATACCAAGTTTTGCCAGGTCCAACGATTACTGTCGCAAAAAATTCATCATCTTCGGTCGAAGTTTCGATCAATTCCACAACCGAAGGCGTTTTCAATGGCGAACTAACTATAACCGATACTTACTGTGGAATAACAAAGAAAGTTACCCTTCGTGCAAACGTCGAAACTCCCAAAATCGATAAACAGCCTATCCCAATTTACGGTATTGTTGGAATTCCTAAAGATACCACAATCACACTTATCAATCGTTCTAACAGGCAACTTACAATTACATCTGCTCAATTCCGAGACCCACAAATTACAATTAGAGGCCCATCATTGCCGTGGACTATTCTACCGTCGGGCAATTTTTCTGTGGACATTCGTTACACTGCAACAACGGATGGGTCATTCAACACATATCTCGTAATGGAAGGAACACAATGTAATTTCCTCGATTCCATCTTATTTACAAGTAATCCAATCGCTTCACGTGCCGATATTGTAATCGAAAAACATACGGGATTAATTGGGGAAATTGTTCAAATTCCTATTCTTATCAAAAATGGTGTTTCGCTTAGCCAATCGGGAACTTCGAAAATAAAAACTCAACTTTCCTACGACGCAACAATCTTGAAATACATTAATACAAACCCCATTGTTTCCGTTACTCAAGGGGTAAATTCGTTACTTTTCGATAATATTCCATTCAGTCCGACAAATACAACACCATTGATTATCTCGTTCGAAGTGTTGAATTCTTCGAATACTTACACCGATTTAATCCTTTCGAACTCGGCTTCAATCGATGGTTACATTAATTTCAATGAAATTGCTGGAAGTTTCGAAATTTTACCATCGTCGGCGGAAATTTCTGTTGGAAGCGTCGAGGCAAAAACAGGCGAGGAATTCACGTTACCAATTTATCTTAAAACACCACGAAATATTACCTCGTTCCACCAAAGCATTTCAACAGAACTGCAATTCAATTACTCATTGATTGAGCCTATACCTCCAACACCAATGGGAACAATTAATGGAACAACAACTATCATCAAACTCGACAACCTTCCAACAACTCCAAATCCAACGGATTCAACAATCGCCAATCTCCGATTTCGTGCAAAACTTGGAACAGATGAGTTCACCGATATTATTATGTCCAACACCAAAGCAGCAAAAGGTTACATTGTCTTTAAAGAAAATGCAGGAAAGCTTACAATTACAAATATTTGCAAAAGTGGCGGTCCTCGACTTTTTGACCCCCGTGCAGTTCAAAAATTGGTTGTTGCTCCAAACTTCGACAACGAAACTGTCGATGTGCAATTTTCGACCCCCGAACAAGGCTCGTACACACTACAAATACTAAACACCAATGCTGTTCAAGTCTATAAAACAACTATAATTGCGAGTAATCGACAAGAAACTCTTTTGCAAGTTCCCTTCCAATTGCAAAGTGAAGGTGCATACATCGTAGTTCTAAATACCCCTTCGTCAATTTATACACAGAAGTTTATCTGGATTAAATAATCCCCGAGTATAAAAACAGTTGGGGCGAACACCTATTCGCCCCAACCCTTGAACAATGGGTTGAAATCCTTTGTTGAAAATATTGCTTGCGTTGGGGTAATTTGTTAATCGCTCCTACTTAAAGTATTTCGATACTTCCAGGAAAGCTTCCGATAAAAATTGTTGTTGAGTAATGATCATACAAAATTGTAGAAATAAATTTTTATTCCATTGCATAGCATCCGGAATTTAATCCTATTGCTAAATTTCGAGATGATTGTGGATAATTATGTATTCTCAATGTCCTGCATTAAATATATCGCTAATCAACTTTTCAAATTGGACGATGTCGAAAGGTTTGGTAACATAGTAGTTAAAACCTTTTTCCAAGCATAACTCTTCGGTATAGTCGGAAATATAAGCAGTTACTGCAACGAGTGGCACTTCTTCGAAACCGCTAAGAGAGCGAATTTTTTCGGCAAGTTCTATTCCGTTCATCCCGAATGGCAAATTAATATCGATGGTAATCAAATCGAAATGTTTCTCCGCAAGTAGTTGCAACGCTGTGGATGCATCCTTAGCATAATCAACTCTGTATTTTTTCCCTAAAAGTTGTCGAATCAACATCCAATTAGTTGGGTCATCTTCGACAACAAGAATGTGCTTTTCCATATTCACTCCATCTATGATTAGTAAACTTTTTCAAAATACTTTGTTGGCAAAATAATTGTAAAGGTTGAACCAACGCCAACTTTGCTGGAAACGTTAATTTCGCCTCCCATCAATTCAACGAATTTTTTTGCAACAGTTAAACCAAGTCCAGAACCTTCGAACTCTCGGCTTAATCCTTGACTTACTTGATAAAATTCTTTCCAGATATATTCCAAATGTTCCTCGGAAATACCAATCCCAGTATCCCCGATTGAAATTTCGACTTGTTCAGTCCCATTTCTTTGTAATTGTGTTACTTTGACTTCGATTTCACCTTTTTGAGTAAACTTGAAAGCATTACTGATTAAACTAGCAACAACAGAGCGAATCATAGCCTCGTCCTGATACATCGAGATTTGTTCAAACTCTGTATGAAATTGAACCATTAGATTCTTCTCTTTGAAAAACATAGAATATAGCTTGACTAAATCTTCGACCACTGTAACTAAATCGAATTCATTTGGCTTAACAGTTAATATGCCGGTTTCGATTTTAGAATAATCCATAATCAAGTTCAATGTGGTCAATAGCCTATACCCACTTTGGTAAAAAATCGAGCCGATTTCTTTTAATTCGGGTTCGTCGCGTTGCAACATCAGATATTGCGCATATCCCATTATACCTGTTAATGGGGTTCGAAATTCATGACTAAAGTTCATAAGCAAATAACTTTTCAAAGAACTTAATTCTTCAGCTTTTTCCTTGGCTCGGATAAGTTCTTCCTCCAACTTTTTCTTTTCGGTTAAATCGGTTGCAACCGATACATACCCAAATAGCTGATTCTTCACATTAAATACAGGCGTTACAGTCAAATGAACAACACATAAAGTTCCATCTTTCTTAACACGGAGAGTCTCTCCTCGCCAAACTCCTTCGGAGATGGCTTTTTCGAGTATATATTCCAGCTCGTTGGATGTAGCTCCTTCGGGAACAAGGAAAGCAACATCCTTTCCTGTTACTTCGTCGGCAGTATATCCATACAACTTTTCGAAGCCACTATTAACATAAAGAATACGCTTATCGGGACTGGTAATAATAATGGAATCGCCAATAGATTGAAGTGCTTGGGTTAATTGTTTCAGTTCATTGTTTAGTTTTTCTATCTCGGTTAAATCGCGAACAACAGCGACCAAGTAAGATTTTCCACCAGCCAACACCCGATTCAAAGAAACCTTGGTTGCAAGTAGATTTCCTTTATGAGTTTTAAAAGTCCATTCGAAACGGAGAACTTCGCCCTTATAGGCTCGGCGAATATAATCTAATATCTCCTTTTTGGAAGATATACCATCGGGTTGAAACTCGGGGGAAAAGAAATACAGCGTTTTCCCGACTAAATCCTCCTTTGTAGTTTCGAACAAATCCAAAGCAGTATAATTGCAATCGACAAAAGTATCGGCAACCAAGATGAAAATTGCATCTGTTGACGCCTCGAATAAGGCTCTATACTTTTTTTCACTTTCGATAAGCTTTTCTTCGATAATTTTCCTGTCGGTAATATCGACGATATATCCCTGCAAAGTTTCGGCATATCCGTTTTCGTCGTAAATTCCGCAACTTTGTTCGAAGACCCAACGAATCTCGCCATTTTTCGTAACTATCGGGTATTCATCTTGAATTACATTGCGTTGTTTCAAGTTAGTTTGCCACTTAAACCATATTCGTTCTCTATGGTCAGGATGAATTAAATCGTTGAACGAAAGTAATTTATTCCCGATAACTTCTTCGGGTTTGTAGCCAGTGATTTTTTCGAAATTATCGCTAAGATACTCCATCGTCCAAAAACGGTCGTTTCTGCAACGGTAAACAAACCCGGGAAGCGTTTCGAAAAGTCTATAGAAAAAGTGTTCTTGCTCGTGCATTTTGGATTCTAATTCTTGTTTTTTTGTTTCTACCTCCAATGTATAAAGAGCCAACGAAACATCCCCAGCAAGTTCAAGAAGTATTTTTTTTTCATTTTCAACAGGTTGCCTTGAATAAACAGCAAAATAGCCATAACGGTTACCGGAACGAACCAAAGGAACGAGAATGCCATATAGCTGAATCTTATCAATTTTTTCTTCCCACAGCAAGTATTTGCTTGCGTATAGTTTCGCTGAATCTTGCCCCTTGATTTTTGCTTTAGCCCTTTCCAACACCGAAGAAATCTGATTAGAATTACCGAGTTGACCGAATTTTGCAATCCCGTATGGTTCCCCAAAGATAAGGTTACCATTTTCGCCAAAAAACGACTTTTCGGGCGAAAAGAAGCCAACAAAAACATAATCTAATATTTCAAGGAGGATTCCACAGGTTTTTTCTAAAATCTTTGTAGCATCCTTTTCAACAAATATTAACTGATTAACATTCCTGATTGCTTTTAAAACTTGGTTCAGGTGTTTCAATGCCTTTTCTTTCGAAACTTCTTCGGTAATATCCTTGGCGATATGCAAAATGCAGCTAAGCTCGCCACTTTCGTCGTAGATTGGAGTGCAATTCAATAGAAAGGTTTTGTCGTTGATTTTGCAAGCAAGTCGAAGAGGACCTTCTTGGGAAAGCCCCTTCAAATGCTTTGCAGAAGAGATTTTAGGTATTCGAGCGATATTGAAACAACCGAAACAGTCTGAACAAAATATGCTTTCCGAAACGATATCTTTTATGCCAAAAATCTCTTTCCCTTTTTGGTTTACGTATTCAAATTTACCATCTCTATCCGAAAGACATACGATATCGTCGGTTAAATCGAAAAATTTTTCGAATAAATTTGTTCTTTCGTCGTTTTCCAAAGTTAAATACCCAAAACCATACGATTCACAAAGATAAAATTAAGAAAAAAATTAATTCCAAAGTTTAAAACATTTTTTGCTAACTTACTAGAAGCATTAAATTAACGTGGCGTTATTACAAGAACTTGAACGGTTCGGGAAAGATGCCGACCATTTGGCAAATCGTTATTGAACAGCAATGTGCGTTCGCCGACACCGTAGGCTTCTACTTTTACATCTTTTAACTGCTTGGTAATAATAGACTTAACCGCTTCTGCGCGTCGAGTAGCAAGATTTAAGTTGTATTCATCGTCGCCGATTCTATCGGTATAGCCATAAACTTTTACTATCGAGTTGTATTTAATAGATGGGATAATGTATTTTTTAATGATTTCTTGGTCTGCTCCCGAGACATCTGCTTTGTCGAAATCGAACAGCACTAAGCTGAACTTTGAAATAGTGCGGTCGGGAAGTTCTTCGGTTTTCTTACGAGTCGAGGAGATGTATTCAACAGGGATGTTGCCATTCGAATTTAACCGAAGCCCTCCTACGGTTTCCACTGTAAGTCTGTAATCGACCGGAATTTGTTTGCTTGCAAGTTCATTTGGTCGAATATTCCATTGTAAAGGTTTGGGCTGTCCGCTTCCGCTCGTTTGGCGCAAAAGTTTATCCCCTTGGTAAACCTCGATAGTCCAATTGGCAATCGAATCGGCAACTTCTGCAAACGGAACAAATTCGATGATACTGGGGTCGGCAATTCTTTGATTTTCTCCTTCGATTACGATAGGACTTAAAATATCGGGATTAGAACTGGCAAGTTCAACACGACGATTTTCGGCAACTCCTTCGGGGTCGATACTCGACGATGGTTTACTTGGCAAACCAGTTGTGCGAATATTTATCCTTTCGGGGTTAATTCCCCAAAAATTGACTAGATAATCTTTGGCGAAATTAGCTCGTTCGCGAGCAAGAGTTTTGTTTTGCGACTCCGTCTTGCTCCCATCTGTCGTTCCAGTAATCGTTAATTCGGCTCGGGGATTGTTTTTCAAGCGATATCCAACAATATCGAGTGTATGACGGTTGATTTCGAGAGCATCCATTTCGAGCTGATTGATACTGAATTCTCCTCGTTCGGCAGAAGTTAGTAGAACCTGTGTATTGGCAGCAGGAGTCGAAGAATTTACCTCGAAAAAAACATAAGGAACAATTGGAAAAAGTTCCTGATATTTGGTGTCTTCGACTCGGACCATATCGACTCGCACAGGTCTGCCTTGGTCGTCGAAAGTGCGAATTTCCTTGAAGCCTGCTGTCGAAATAGAAGGTTTTTCGTAATAATCCGCGGTTGGTTCTGGCGATGGTGCAAAAGTCAAGGAAGCCCCAATACGAAGCTGCGAAAAAGATAAAGATTCATTTTGGCTATAAAGGATATTTCCATCGCTGTCACGTGCAACATAAGATGCTTCGCTGAATTTATTGAAAGGTATCCTGAATGAAAGTTCAGGCGAAAGAAGAATAGTCGGCGATAATCGAAAAGTATATCCTAATCCTAAAATCCCAGCAATTCTAGTGTTAACATTGGAAATATCGGCTGGAGGAATCCCGAGCAAAGTATTTTCAAGAGTTTTTGTTATAAAAGAACCAATTTCTAAACCAGCAAGGAAGTATAAATCGCTTGCTCCAGCTATCAGGTCGTAGATTGTAATGCCAGGGGTAAGCTCAAGATACGAAGTTGTAATTTTAACTGCATCCTCGTAAGTAGTATATAAACTGGTCGTATAATCGAAACCATAATAGTTAATTTTTCCAGAAGTGTAGTTGTAGCCAATCCTACCAGTTATAAAAATATTATGGGTTACTGGTAAATTAATGATGCCACCAAAGCCGATACCTGTTAGCAGGATATTATCGCTTGCACTACCAACTTGTTGTCCAACTGGTGAAAACCATTTCAGCTCTTCGTTCCAGAAGTCAAAATTTAGGTTTCCGTAGAAGCCCAAATTCCATGGCAGATGAAATGTCGATTCGCCTTTGGTTTGCGAATACAAAGGATTCGCAAAAAAAACAACCGAAAAGATAAATAAGATAAAAGCCTTAAATTTTGCCATAAACCCTCCTCTTTATATTAAAAATACTAATAAGTTTTTCATATATTTTGTAATTTTGCAAAATCAATTTAATAAAATTTTAGGATTGAGATGACGAAAATAGTAACTTTTTTCGGTTTTTTTATTTTATTGTCTTTGCAAGTTTTCGCAAAGCCAATCGGTTTTGGTTTTCATTTTGGACTTGCAACACCCAACGACCAAATCAACAACGTTTATAATAGTAACACAATTAAGCTCAATGATTCAAGCTCGAGGATTGTTCGGGAGGCAGCCAAAATTGGCTATTTCATTGGCGTCGGATTGAACACCCCATTATCCGATAATTTTGCATTTACGGGCAGTATTAGTTTAAATCGTTTTCCCCAAACCGAATTAAAAATTTTTGTTCCGAAAACTCAACCAACTCCAAATAACCAGTTCGATACAGTTGTCCTAAAATCAATACAAAATATAATACCAATATCTGTCGGTATGAACTGGTTTCTGTTTAAGTCTTTTTTTTCGCCCTACGTTACCGGTAATTTAGCTTATTTCTACATAGTAAATTCAATAGATATTGTTCAACTTGGTATTGATGTGCCAATAGCCACAACGAAATCGAATAGCCGACTCGGTGCTGGTATTGGTGCTGGTATAGACTTCAATTTTGAGTTACTCACTTTAAACCTCGAAGCAAGGTATAATTTTGTAAACCTGATTGGCAATGAAAGCAATGAACCAACAAAAAGATATCTAACAGTTGGTATTGGCTTGATTTTTGGTAACCGTTAAGTTTCCATACCAAAAGGAATAAATATGATTTCACATTATAAAACATATCAATATGTAGA
This sequence comes from Ignavibacteria bacterium, assembly GCA_037445895.1. Classification (GTDB taxonomy): domain Bacteria; phylum Bacteroidota; class Ignavibacteria; order Kapaibacteriales; family UBA2268; genus JBBIJO01. The sequence goes on from JBBIJO010000002.1 coordinate 137,682, forward strand.
AAATCTTGCACAATATGTTGGAACCGAAGTAACTCTTAGAGGATGGATTTACCACAAAACAGGTAAAGGCAAACTTCAATTCATTCAATTGCGCGACGGCACGGGTATTGTTCAATGCGTTATCTTCAAAAACAATGTTTCCGAAGAGGTTTTCGAAGATGCCAAAAGGTTAACACAGGAAAGTTCGGCAATTGTTAAAGGAATAGTTCGCGAAGAACAGCGGGCACCGGGTGGCTACGAAATCGATGTTACCGATTTGAAAATTATTCAAATAGCACAAGACTACCCTATAACACCCAAAGAACACGGCGATGCTTTTCTGCTCGAACACCGCCATCTTTGGCTTCGTTCTTCGAAACAACATGCAATAATGAGGGTTCGCTCCGCGGTCGTTAAAGCTATCCGAGACTTTTTCGATGGCAATGGTTTCAAACTGATGGATTCTCCAATCCTTACTCCAAATGCTTGCGAAGGAACAACCACTCTTTTCGAAACTAAATATTTCGACCTCGGAACTGCATACCTTTCGCAATCGGGTCAACTTTATGCCGAAGCTTCGGCAATGGCTTTGGGACGTGTTTACACATTTGGTCCGACCTTCCGCGCCGAGCAATCTAAAACCAGAAAACATTTAACCGAATTTTGGATGGTTGAACCCGAAATGGCTTACTTCGACTTGAACGACGATATGGACCTTGCCGAAGATTTAGTCGAATACATTGTTCAATATGTTCTTAAAACTTGTCGGCAAGAGCTTGGAACCCTTGAACGCGATATTACCCAACTCGAAAAGGTTAAACGACCTTTTTACCGAATGACATATACAGAAGCCGTTGAATGGTTAAATAGAAACAAAATTCCTTTGATTAAAAAGATAAATGGACAAGAGGTTGAAATGGATTTCCCTTGGGGCGAAGATTTCGGAGCTGGACAAGAAGAAGCATTGATGGAACAATTCGATAAACCTTGCATAATCCACCGATACCCTGCAAAAGTTAAAGCCTTCTATATGAAACGAGACCCCGACAATCCAGAACTTGTCCTTGCAATGGATATGCTTGCTCCCGAAAAAGGAGGCGAAATAATTGGCGGAAGCCAACGCGAAGACAGCTACGACGCTCTTTTGGAAAGAATCAAAGAAGAGAACTTACCATTGGAAGCTTTCGAATGGTACTTGGATATTCGTAAATATGGGTCTGTCCCCCATAGTGGATTTGGTTTGGGTGTTGAACGAACTGTAAAGTGGATTACCGGAGCAAAACATATTCGGGAAGTTATTCCCTTCCCACGTATGATATATAGAATTGTACCATAAAAATATTTGCTCTTGTTGTTCGATAATTAATGTTTATTTTAAATAAAAGAGGTATAAATGGGAAACATTGTTCATCTGACCGATGGAAACTTTAAACAAGAAGTTTTGGAATCCGAACTTCCTGTTTTGATTGATTTTTGGGCAACTTGGTGTGCTCCTTGCAGAATAATTGCTCCAATCGTCGAAGAATTAGCAAAGGAGTTCGATGGAAAACTAAAAGTCTGCAAACTCGATGTCGATAGCAATCAAAACACTGCAGTCGAGTATGGAATCCGCTCGATTCCAACCTTACTTTTCTTCAAGAATGGAACGGTAGCTGGACAAATAATTGGAGCGGTTCCAAAAAACAAAATTGTAGAACAAATCGAAAAGATTGTCTAATGGGGCGCCCGGAACTGCTTTCCGAAGTCGAAATCCAAGAAAATTTAAAAGATATTGAACTTTGGCAACGTTCCGAAAATTCAATTGTCCGAGAATTTGTTGCTCCCGACTTTGTTTCTGCTATAGGATTTGTTAATTCAATTGCAATTATTGCCGAAGCGATGGATCATCATCCCGACATTCTAATTTATGGTTGGAACAAAATCAGAATTTCGACAACTACACACAATCGTGGAGGATTAACAAAATTAGATTTTGAATTAGCAAAAAAAATAGATAATTTGAAATTTTTTAAGTGAATAAAGTCAAATGAGTTCTTTTATTATTGATGTCTATGGTCGGGAAATCCTCGATTCTCGTGGTAATCCAACTGTTGAAGTTGAAGTTTTACTCGATGATGGCTCGGTTGGGGTTGCTGCTGTTCCATCGGGTGCAAGCACCGGCGAGTCCGAAGCTGTTGAACTTCGCGACAACGACCCTTCCCGTTACTTAGGGAAAGGAGTCCAAAATGCTGTCGAAAATGTTAATACGATAATTGCCGAAACTCTCGAAGGACTCGACTCGAGCGAACAAGCACAAATCGATAGAATATTAATAGAAATCGATGGAACCCCAAACAAATCGAAACTCGGTGCAAACGCAATCTTGGGAACTTCAATTGCTGTTGCCAAAGCAGCATCGGAATCGTATATGCTACCCCTATATAGGTATCTTGGTGGCGTAAATGCTCGAATCCTTCCTACTCCAATGATGAATATTCTTAATGGGGGGAAACATGCGGACAACAATGTCGATATTCAAGAGTTTATGATTGTCCCTGCGGGAGCTACTTCTTTTCGGGAGTCCCTTCGAATGGGCACAGAAATTTTCCATCATTTAAAATCTGTCCTCAAAGCTAAGGGCTATTCAACCTCTGTTGGCGACGAAGGCGGTTTTGCTCCATCGCTTAAATCGAACGAAGAAGCGTTCGAGGTAATTCTCGAAGCAATTGAAAAAGCCGGATACAAACCGGGCGACGATGCCTTGCTTGCTATTGATGTCGCTGCAAGCGAAATGTGGGAAGAAGGAAAATATCGTTTCTTCAAATCGACAAAAGAATTGTTTCTTCCCGAACAGATGGTTAATTGGTATGTTGAATTAGTAGCTAAGTACCCTATTATCTCTATCGAAGACGGTCTGGGAGAGCACGATTGGAATGGATGGCAAATGCTTACTAACGAGCTTGGGGAAAAAATTCAACTTGTAGGAGACGATATTTTTGTTACGAATCCCGCCTTTTTACGAAAAGGAATCGAATTAGGAGTTGCCAACTCAGTATTAATCAAATTGAACCAGATTGGAACAATAACAGAAACAATCGAAACGATTGAATTAGCCCGAAAAAATGGTTATTCTACGATTATTTCCCATCGTTCTGGCGAAACCGAAGATACTACAATTGCAGACTTTGCAGTAGCAACAAACGCCGGACAAATTAAAACTGGCGCACCAAGTAGAACCGATAGAGTCGCAAAATACAACAGACTCCTCCGAATCGAAGAAATGTTGGACACCGAAGCTATTTTTTCTGGAAAAAGCGAATTTCGAAAATTTCTACAATAAGTGTTGTAAAACTTTAATTTAGGTTAATATGGTTGTTTTTGGAACTGATGGTTGGCGCGGCGAAATTGCTCGTGACTATACATTCGATAATCTCCATAGAGTTGCTTTTGCAACTGTAAACTATCTCAAGACTCTGGGTAAGCCCAATAGGTCGGCAGTTATTGGATACGACACACGATTCCTTTCAAAGGAATTTGCATTAGAGACTGCACTGATTTTTGCCTCAAACGGGATTATTGCGCACGTAACCAACAGCTTTTCGACTACCCCTATGGTCTCGTTTCATACAAAACAAAAGGGAGCAGATCTTGGGATTGTAATTACGGCTTCGCACAATCCGCCAAACTACAACGGCTACAAAATTAAGGGTCGATACGGTGGTCCTGCCTCGCCAGAAGAAATCAAAAAGGTCGAAACCGAACTTTACAAAATTTCGCGAGTTCCAAAATTCAAATTTAAATCGCTCGACTTCTATATTGCCACAAGAATGATTAGATTCTTCGACGCAAAAGAACCCTATTTCCGTTACATTAAAAAAAAGATAGACATAGAACTGATTAAATCTAAAAACTATAAAATCATCTACGATTCGATGTATGGTGCTGGTTTAGGGCTCCCTCGGATTTTATTGCCCGACATTACAGAAATTCATGGTGAATATAATCCTTCATTTGGTGAACTCCAACATCCCGAACCAGTTCCAGAAAATCTCCATACTTTAGTAGATTTAATGAAAAGCGGCCGCTACGATATTGGTTTCGCAACGGATGGCGATGCAGATAGAATTGGTGTTCTCGACAACGAGGGCAACTTCATCGATTCCCATCGTATTTTTATGATTCTTCTGAAATACCTCTACGAAGACAGAGGGAAACGCGGTGCTGTTGCAAAAACAGTTTCCCTTACCTCAATGGTCGATAAGTTTTGTGCCAAACATAATATTCAACTACACGAAACTCCCGTTGGGTTTAAACATATCGCAAAACTTATGAGCGAAAATAAAATTATTATTGGCGGCGAAGAATCAGGAGGCTTGGGCACGATACTCCATATCCCCGAAAGAGATGGCATCTTTAATGCTTTTCTCCTCCTCGAAATTATGGCAAAAAAGAAAATGCCCATCAAAGCACTATCCGACGAACTCGACAAAGAGTATGGGCTTCATCGTTACTGGCGAAGGGATATTAAAGTCGCCGATAAAGAGAAACGAGCAATTCTTCGAGCTTGTTCTAAAATGCCAACCAAAATAGGAAAATATAATGTCAATCGAATAGATACAAAGGATGGCTATAAATTCCATTTCGACGATGGTTGGCTGTTGATAAGGCCCTCTGGAACCGAACCGCTTGTCCGTTTCTATGCCGAAGCAAGTTCAATGAACATAGTCAACGAACTTTTAGATAGTGCGATGAAATTAATGAAATAATCTCCATAATGCTTATTGCAAACGTTCGACAGCCATATTTTAACTTATAAACTCGCGATAGAAAGGTGTCGCAATCGAAAAGACACTAAATTACAAATAAGAAAGTAGTTCGTCTCATAAGTTTGTTTCCATATATTGGTGTGCAAGCGAGAATCCACTATTCAAATTGAAACATTATTTGGTATTATTTCTACTATCTAATAAAATAATAATAAACAGAAACAAGGAAAATACCAACAATATTGAGAGTTATTCCAAAGAATGCCATCTCTTGGATTTTGATTCTCCCAGTGCTGAACACAATTGCATTCGGAGGGGTCGAAACCGGAAACATAAAGGCAAGCGAAGCAGAAATAGCTGCCGGAATCATTAATCGAATAGGTTCAATCCCTGCTCCAACAGAAATCGCAGCAATAATTGGAAGAAAAGCAGAAGCTACTGCTGTGTTCGAAGAAAACTCCGTCGTTGCTACGACTATTGAGGTAGTTAAAACAATGACCCAAAAATGAGGAAGATGAAAGAATCCGAGCATTTGTTGAGCAAGAAGGTTCGAAAGACCTGTTTGTTCGAAACCATCGGCAATTGCGAATCCACCACCAAAGAGCAAAATTATATCCCAAGGAACTTTCTTTAACGAAGAGACATCTAAAATTGGCTTTGCTGTTTCTTTCAAACTTTGCGGCAAAATAAACATCAACAACGCCGAAAACATTGCAACCGTCCCATCGTCGATAAATTCATTTACACCTAGTAAGTTCGACCAACCCGGAATTACGACAACCGATAAATCAATATTTTCGCGAAATATCCAAAGAAGGCAAGTAAGAACAAAGATAACAAGCACTTTGAGTTCGGCAGGAGAAATCTTGCCGAGTGAATCGTTTAATACTGACTCTTTTGATAATATTTCCCGAGGTATTTTTTTTAAGAAAGCGCTATAGAACAATACAAACTCACATACAAGAAGCAAGAAAGCCAACGGAAAATTTAACCACAACCAACTAGCAAACGAAATTTGTTGTAAATTGGGGAAATGTATCTGGTAAATTCTTTGGAAAATTAAATTGGGCGGTGTTCCAATCAAAGTAGCAATCCCCCCTATTGAAGCTGAATATGCAATTGCTAAAAGAAGAGCTTTCGCAAATTTTTGCGAAGAATTCTCGGAAATACTGGCGTCAATCTGTTTCAAAATTGAAAGTGCTATAGGAGTAATAATTAACACAGTAGCGGTATTCGATATGAACATAGAAAGAATAAACGAAGACAACATAAATGCCAAAAATATCCCATATTTTGTCCTGCCAAGTATCGAAAGCAACCCCAAAGCTATTCGACGATGTAGCCCGGTGTTTTCAATCGCTATCGAAAGCAGGAACCCCCCGAGAAACAGAAAAATAGTTGAATTAAAATAATTTTGCGAGACTTTTGCTGCTGTTTCTAGATATAGAATGGGGAACAAAACCAAAGGAACAAGAGCGGTAATACCAATCGGTAGAGCTTCGGTCAACCACAACGCTCCCATCAACATTACTATACTGAACATCACCGAAGCACTGGGAAAATCAGGAAAAATGTGGAAAGTATTGAACAAAGCAAAAAATAAGCAACTTAATGCAAAGCCCAAAATCCTTTTACTATTCATCATTAAATTTCGTTTATTAAAGAATAATGCTAACCAAGAATAAGTTCCTTGAGCCTCTGTTTCTCAGCTAAATATAACTGATAAATCTGCTGCGCAATTTGAATGTTTTTTTGAGATTTTCGCGGAAATAGTTCGGTGGTTAATCTTTCGACTTCCAAATATTCACAATCGTATTGTATAAAATCACCAATATCCAAAGACTTGACAATCGGAATAATACCGTAAGATAAATACTCAAATAACTTTGTTGGCGAAGCTACTCGGTTTAAAATATGACTATCGCGAAGAATAAATCCATAATGAGCAATGGCATAATATTCCGCAATTTCTTCGGGTGGCAACGATAGAGCAAAAACTCGTGGGTGGCTTTTCAAACCAAACTTTTCGAGCAAGCGATTCATATCGTTCAAATACCCCGTTAGAAGAAAAAACTTGTATCGAGGGTTATCTACTATTTTCGAAATCTCTTCGAGTGTTAATTCGATTTTTTGCCACTTTTTAATACTCCCTGAATAAAGAAACACTACATCACTATCTTGAATATTGAATTGCAAGCATATTTTTCGCACTTTATCTGTATTTGTTTCCCTATAGACATTAGTAGCAACAGTTGGTATAACAAAACTTTCGACGGAAGACGTAAAAGCCCACTTAGATTGGATATGTTTTTTAAATTGGTTTGAAACATACACAATAGAAAAGCACTTTTTTAGAATAAGTCTTTCGACGAGCGAAAAAATAAATGGATTAAGCCTTTCGCCGTAATATTCTGATTCTTCGGGAAATGCTCCGTGCAACTCGAGACAAATCTTCCGCTTTCGTTTAGATACAAAAAGAAGTTGTAGAATAATCCTAAAACCGCTGTAAACTGAATGAATATAAATTATTTCCGACTTGAACAAGATAGAAATTATATTAAGAAAATGGAGAAAATAATTAAGTTTTAAAATAGTAACCCTATCGAGTTCAATTTTTTGTGGTTTGATATAGTCTTTTATTCGAATATCTAAATAAATCCTTGGGATATCCGAAAACAAATTGTCAATATCTTTGATTCGTTGCATAAATCCATCGCGAATGTTTTCGGAGGTAGGATATTGCCCAATAAATGTTATATTCTTCATTATCAGTAGGGAAAGTAAAACTAAAACATAAATCTACTCAATTCTAATCCTTTTACGAATAAATTTCGTATTACCTATCCTTATTTCGCCTACGTAATCGCCTCTTTGCATTATTTTCCCCCAATCATCACGACCATTCCAATAATATCTATATCTACCTGGTCGTTGGACGCCATCGACTATTGTTGCAACTACTAAAGCTTTTTCGGAGTAAATAACAACTTTAACTTGTGTTTCGACATCTAATGTATATTCAATCAAAGGAGAAACATCTTCGGTAAGTCCAAGCAAGCTACCTATTGCCGAAAGCGGAACTTTTAATCCAAAAGGATTATACGTTCTAACAAAAGGGACATACTGCGATTGCATAATATTGTATTGGCGAAGAGTTTGCTCTTGGGGCGAAGGAATATAAAATTCATCTGGGACCTGCAAATTCTTTCTGGCTATTTCTTGCTCGGTTAAACCATACAATTTCTTTTCGGCATATATTTGGCTTTCCAGCATTTTCATATCGGCATAGAATCTTGCCGAAGGCGGAATTGCAACTGGAAGTCGCTTTGCACGAAGATAGGCACTATCCTGCTCGGGAAGAGTAGTAATAAGTTTTGGTCCAGTAAGTATAGTTGTGTCGGTTACAATTTTTTCGAATACTTTGAGTGAGTCGGGACTTTTAATAAAGACTGGTGATTTAGGCGATTGAGAAAATGCAAAAAACGGAACCAACAGCATTGCAAAAAAAAATACTCTACCCTTCGCAAATAGTAATAGCACAATATTTTGAAAAATTTTACAAATTGCAAATTTAAACATTATTCCATTAATAAAATAGATTTGAAACTGCAGTATTTGTTCATTGTTTATTCTAGATATATATGTTTTCTTCGGCAACAGTATTTAAAGAGCTTTTCAAAGGATTTACAGTTTTACGATGGAACGATAAACTTCGCCCAATCGATTTTATCGAAATGGACAAACATGCACACAAAATGATGATTGCTTGGTGCATAGGAAAATACGAAGAGGGGAAAAATCAACAACTCGATTGGAACAATATTATTCGCGGCGGAGTTTATGAACTTCTGCGTCGTATTGTAATTCGCGACATAAAAAACCCGATATTCTTCAAAATCAAGACTGAACATAAAGAAGTCTATAAAAAGTTAAACTATTGGGTTTTCAAAAATTTTCAGGAGAAAATCGATGACAAAACTTTCCTCGATGAATTAAGAGCATTCATCGTTGAAGAAAAACTTATCGACAATTTAAGCCAGAAAATTCTCGAAGCAGCGCATAAATTTGCAAGTTACATTGAGTTTCTTTTAATAAAACAAATCAATCCACAAGGTTATCAAATAGAAGAAATCGAAAGGGCAATGCTCAATGGTTTACACGAATTCCTCGAATTCGAAAGTATCAGAAAAATGATGACACGCCAAAGAATTGCCGATTTCGTCGAACTTTGTGGCCAACTACGCTTCCAAATACGCTGGTCGCAAACGCCGCGAATACCACGAACTTCCGTATTAGGACACTCTATGTTTGTTGCAAGTTTATCGTATTTTTTTGCACGCGACAACAACGCTTGTTCAAAAAGAATTTACAATGACTTCTTCGGCGGATTATTCCACGATTTACCCGAAGCGGTAACACGCGATATTATTAGCCCAGTTAAAACATCGTCTGAGGACTTCGAATCTATAATCCACGAAATCGAGCAAAAACTTGCCGAAGACGAGATTTATCCATTACTCGAAAAACAAGAATGGCAAGACGAAATCCGTTCGTTCACTCAAAATGAATTTATAAATAAAGTTAATCTCGAAGGCAACAAAGACTTCACAAAAACAACCGAGGAAATTAATCAATTCTATAATAAAGACGAATTTAATCCTTACGATGGCGTGTTGGTTCGTGCTGCCGACCAACTTGCAGCTTATCTCGAAGCCAAAAGTTCAATCAATTTTGGGATTCATTCCGAAGATTTAATAAACGCAATCGATGGTATTCGAAACAAATATGCCATCAAAATCGGAAACATTGATTTTTCAAAAATCTATGAATATTTATGAGCACCAATGAAATCAATTTACTCATTCAAAATTTCAAGAACGACTACATAAATGGAAGCACAACCATAGCAAAAAACTCACTGGAAATCTTACTTTATATCTGGAATGTTTATAAAATTTATAATATAGAATCTATTATTGATTACATTCGAATACTAAAAAATGCCAAACCAACAATGGCTGCTCTTCAAAACATATTAGAAACACTCGAACACCGACTAATACGCTCCAACGTTTCGGAGGAATTTCCTCAAATTTGCATCAATTTATTAGAGCAAATAAATGATGCAACTACAAAAACAACTGAAAAGTTCAACGAATTTATAGAAAACCATATAGTAAAAGATGATTTAATAATCATTACTGCATCATATAGTTCCACTGTATTACAGATATTGAATACAATAGCGAAACACACTAAACTGCAAGTTTTAGCAGTTGAATCTAAATGGGGACATTTAGATTACTCTGAATTTGTCGTCCAAAAGTGCAATGAATTAGCTATAAGAGCAAACCGAGTTGCTATCGATGCGCTATTCGAAAACAACGAACATATTGATTTCACAATAATAGGAGCCGATAGAATTATTCAAAAGGAAGGTGTTGTTAACGGGGTCCCATCACTTTCGCTCGCTGAGTTCTCGAACATAAAAGAAATACCTTTTTTTGTTGTTGGCGAATCTTTCAAAATACGCAGCGATATTATCATCGAAGAGGGCTTCGATTTTATACCAATGCATTTAATTCAAAGAATCTTTACCGATGATGTATCTTTTAGGGAAAAGTGGGAATCAAAAAGACAATAAACTTTCATTATAGAAACCCAACATAGTTCGTAACACACAATTTGTATTGTTCAAAAAATCAAGTATTTTTGTCGTTGAACTTTAAATTATAAAAATAATTTGTTATATTTATAGACAAATCGATAAACAAATACATTGCCGAAAAAACGACAAGCGAAATAACCGATTTTTGTTGTCTTAGATTCTACCGCTCGTTCTCGAAAAGAGGTTCGGTATAAGTTTCATTACTTCGAAACAAAGAGCTAAAAGCCCCTTGTTCAATAAAAATACAAACCGACAATGCACTACAACTTTTGTTCAACCTACTACCGACACCAATCACAGTCTAGCTCGTGTCTCCACTTGCGGTGGTAGGATATTCCAATTCGACATATTTACTATTGAACAGCATTAGTTGCCGAATCTGCTGATTCCCCTGTGATTAATGAACGAAGACGAGGTTCAGCGGTCTGCAAAAACGATTTAAACAATGGGTCGTTAACTTGTCTATACGACGCAAGCAAACTATCGATAAGTTTCTTTGCATCTTCTTTCTTGTTGGAATTAAGAAGTTTTCTAACTTCGGTTTCGTCGTTATAAAGAATATTTCCCAGAATATCGTAAAGATTGTTCGAAACCGTGTTTTGGTCCAACCCCCAGTTACTAGCTTGTCCACTTTGAAAAGCTGTCATTACCAAATCATAGAACGACTTTAAAATATTGCGTGCAGCAGTATAGTCCTCCAACAAAGAATAAGCGGCAGCAGCAATTTTGTATGGGCCTTGGCGTCCACGTATTTCTTCGCGTATATTGTCGTATTGGAATTTTCGGAGCTGTGGATTTTTGATTACTTCGTTGCATGTTTTAATTGCAGCCGACGCCCAATATTTAGCTTTTTCCATATTGCCTGCTTCTTTATACAAAAGTGCCAATTGATATTCTTCGTCGTAATAAAGTGGGAATCGTTTCGGCGAAACATATTTATTCAGGGTATCGAGTATAGCCGAGGCTTTTGCTTTGTCGTTCAACTTTTCAATTGCATAAGCAGCATAGTTTATGTAAACTTTCTGTCGATAACTTTGAATCATTCTTCGATGGACTTCGTCGTAGTAAACGTAGTGGTCGTCGGCAAGGTTTCGGAGCTTAAAACCATAGTGGGGCTCGGTATGGTAATTGTCTGAATTATCAATATTTAGCAGACATTTTTCCATAATATTGGGTTCAATCAAGCCGGTTTTCATCGCATTTTGCGGAACTGGGCAAATACGCAATGCCATTCCTTCCATCCTTAAAAATCGACCCAACCCAGAATACATATCAGAACCAACTGTAGAAGAAAAGTAAACGGGTCGTTCAAAACGCGTCTGTTGAATAATATCGAGTATTAGTTTATTATTAACAAAGAATATGTAAAATTGTTTACCTTCTCGTTCGGTATATGGCTTTCCAACAAAAGTGAATTCCATATATCCTTTGTTGATAAGAGAAGTATCGTTAGTATATTGAGCAATAATATCTTTTCGGACAGGTATTCTGATTTGCTTAGCTTCGCCAAAGTCGTATGAAAGTGCTTTGGGGTCGTCCTCGGTAGTTCTTAAACTTTCATCGCTGAAGCTAAGAGGGATTTTCTTCGCTCCCCAAGGTTCACGATTTTTCAGCTGGTCAATATACCACAGAGTTTGCCCAAGGCTTAAATTCACTACTCGAACATCACGTCGAACACCAGCCACGTCCTGCAAAAACCAGAGTGGGAATGTATCGTTGTCGCCATTAGTAAAGATAATAGCATCCTTTTCGACGCTTTGTAGAATGTTATAGGAATAATCAAATGGAAAATAATTTCCCGCGCGAGTATGAATTTTATATCCTCCGAAAGCCATATTGAAAGGAACAAAAATAATTGAAAGAACGACTATTAAAGAAGTTAAAGCCACCGAAAGCTTCTTTTTACTGGCATATTCAACAAAGGAATAAGCGCCCAAACCAATCCAAAGAGTCCAAACCATAAAAGAGCCGGTATAGAAATAGTCTCGTTCGCGTGGTTGTGGGTTCTGTTGATTCTGTGCAATAGCAGCCAATACCCCCATAAAAAGAAACATTACCAAGAAAACAGACGCCATTCGCGGATCTTTTTTGAAGTGGAAATACAATCCAATAATTCCAAAAATTAAAGGCAAAGCATAGAAGCGGACTGGAAATTGGTCCGCATAACCATTCTTGAAGTTCATATTAGCACCGGTATCGGTAAACCAAGCCTCTTCTGCATCTTGAACATCGCTTTCCCTGCCAACAAAATTCCAGAAAAAGTAACGAAAATACATATGGTCAATCTGGTATTTCCATAGATACGTAAGTTCACCCGAAACATTTATATTCTCCCAACTTGGCACCGAAATAACTGATCCGTCTTTCCTTTGGGCCTCTTTCGTTTCGGGAGGATTCCATTGACCATAGACATAGTTGCCATTTTCGTCGCGAAGATTATAAAAATACACTTTGAGTTCGTCGTTGTAATCTGTTCTTCTTGGCCAAAGGACTTGTTCACCGTATTGCTCTCGTCCAAGATAAGCAATTAGTTTTTTAATATTTTTAGGCTCATTTTCATTCATTGGTGGATTTGCATTTGAACGAATTAAGATATGGGCATAGGTTGTAAATCCCAACAGAATCATCAAATACGAAGCAAAAGCAAGTCGGGCAAATGGCTTGTTCTTCTTTCCTGTCCAAAAATAGCCCCAAATCCCAATTCCAATCAACAACAAGCCTAGCAAAGTCATAACAATACTATTTTCAATAGGATATTCGCGTGCTTCGGTTTTGATAGGCCAATTTCCAGCCAGAAGACCGGGTACCCACATCAAAATTACTTTATAAATAACATAAAAACTAACCAAAGAAGTAATTCCCATAATCAGAAACGACTTTATCGAAAACTCATATTTCCTGAAATACACTAGCAGAAAAATCGAAAAAATCGTTAGGATTGCAAGCAAGTGCACCCCAATCGATAATCCAATCAAATAGAATATAGCTAAAAGATATTTTTCATTTCCCGGTTGGTCGGCTTTCTCGTTCCAAAGCATCATAAGATATACTACAAGAGTTGTAAACAACTGCGAAGCAGCATAAACTTCCGATTCAACTCCGTTGAACCACACAGTGTCGCAAAAAGCAAATGCCATCGCACCTACAAAAGCAGAACCATATACTCCCAAGGCATCATTAATGGTGGAAATTCCTTCCTTACGAAAATTCAATATTACCTTGATAATCACAAGATAAAGGAGAAGGGTAAAAAAGGCAGTTGCAACAACCGAAACCATATTTACTCTCCAACCTAAATCACCAAAAGGAATGATTAGTTGAAATAATTTGCCAAATACAAGAAATAACGGTGCTCCGGGGGGATGTGGAACTTGCTGCCAAGTCGTTGCCGCCGAAAACTCGCCACAATCCCAAAAAGGAACCGAAGGCTGTATCGTGATAGAATACACAATTAATGTAATGATAAACGATAGAGCACCAAGAATCAATTTTAGTGATTTTTGTGAATCCATAGATTAACCTTTTATTTTAACAACAGTATCTACCAAAAATAGCAAATTAACACAATTTAGTAATTCAAAGAAAATTGCTAAGTAAAATTAATCTAAAACTCGACAATACATAATTCCAAAAATTCTAATTGAAAAATTAGGAATATAAAAATTTTGTATTTTGCAGATAAAAAATTAAATAATTATACAAATATAGATTGATTGATACCATTTCCATATTTGTTTACATAATTGAAAGGTTAATATATGCCACAAACCACTAAAAAGGCTCTTGTTCTAAGCGGAGGTGCAGCCAAAGGTGCATTTCAAGCGGGAGCAATCAAAGCCATTTTTGAATCAGGATTTAAACCTGAATTTATTTACGGAATTTCCGTTGGTGCCCTAAACGGAACGTATATTTGCAACGAAGCAGGAAAACAGAACCAATCCATAGAAAATTTGGACTGGAGCACAATCGCCACAAACCTAATAAATTTCTGGAAAGACAATATCAAGAAACCCGCCGATATAGTCGAAAAACGAAACTGGCTTTCATTGGCTTGGAGTTTCTTCCGCAACACTTTCGATGGGCTCGTCGATTCTAGTCCAATACAAAATTTAGTCGAAAAAACCGTCGATATGAACAATCTCTATGTTAGCCCGATAGAACTTAAAGTTGGAGCGGTAAACATTATAGACTCGAAATTAACCTATGCCGACCCTTCATATCCAGGATTCATTCAATACCTTATCGCAAGTGCATCACTTCCGATGATTATGCCATTAATTAAAATCGGTAATCAACCATTCACCGACGGGGGGGTTAGGGATGTTGCACCACTTAAAATTGCAATAGACAATGGTGCAACCGACATAATCGTTGTTACTTGCCAACCGAAAGACCTTGGGGGTGTGGAATTCGATACTGGCAACCTGTTGCATCTTACCGATAGAATTTTCGAAATTATGGTCAACGAGATTGTTAACAATGACCTCAAATGGGCTGAATTCATCAATCAATGCTTGCCCGACGATGGAACACACACCGGAACAGGCCCATTGGCTGGTCGTATAAAATTAAAGATAACAACAATACGGCCTCCTGTTCCTATTAATCTTAATCTTCAAAAATTTACTTCGCAAGATATTTTAAATATTATCAACACAGGTTACCAGACGGCACAGGAAATATTAGGGCACTAATTGCATTAGTCCATCTATATATTTTCATCTTGGTTTGAAAGGATGTATAGCCAAGTAATGACTTGCTATCCCTAATTATTTATGTAAATGTAATTCACAAATGACCCTTTACTAAATAAACTATGATTTGGATAACGGTTACAAAACATAGATGCAACGTTGGGAAGAATGGATGTTGCACCTTGGAAGGAATTTGACAGAAAGAAATTACAACGATACATTATACGTTGGGTCTATGATACAATATATGCATATTGAATTACCAACACCTTGCATCTACCTTTTGATAACCTTAGGTAATTTATTAAATTTGAATTTTTGAAATATGACGACTATGGATTGGCATTCTGTTCCTGTTGAAAAAGTATTAAAGTATTTTGATGTTAATCCGTCGATAGGACTTAGCAACAGTCAAGTAGAAGAATATAGAATTCGATACGGAAACAACAAGATTATTGGTAAAAAAGCAAAATCCGATTGGATTCTTTTGCTCGAGCAATTTAATAACCCTATTATCATCATCCTAATAATTGCTGCAATATTAAACGTTTTCATATCCGATTTGAAAGATTCGCTGGTTATTGCTGTTGTTGTCGTATTGAATACTTTGATTGGTTTCATTCAGGAACGAAAAGCTTCCGATGCGTTGAAATCGTTGCAAAAGATGGCTGCTCCACAAGCCCGCGTTATACGAAGCGGTATTCAGCAGTTTATTGCAACAAGCGACGTTGTTTGTGGCGATATCATCGTTCTCGAAAGTGGAGTTCGGGTTCCAGCCGATGCTCGTTTGATTGAATCAAACAATTTGATTGTCGATGAATCGATGCTCACGGGCGAATCTTTCGGGGTTGAAAAGAAACCAAATGTTCGAATACCAGCAAACGCTCCGCTCGCCGACCGCGTTACGATGACTTATAGTGGCAGCATTATTCAAAAGGGACGTGGGATTGCAATTGCAACAGCTGTTGGTGCCGAAACAGAATTTGGTAAAATCGCCGAAAAGGTCGCCGAAGCAGAAGAATCAGCTTCCCCACTTCAAATTCAGATTGAAAAATTCAGCAAAGCTTTGAGTATCGCAATATTGTCCATCATATTGGTAATTTTTTTCATTGGATATTTACGTGGCAACGACCTTGTAATTATGTTCTTAACGTCTGTAGGTTTGGCAGTCTCGGCAATTCCCGAAGGACTTCCTGTTGCAGTAACAATTACTCTTTCGATTGGCTTGTCGCAAATGGCTAAACATAAAGCCATTGTGAAGAAACTTGCCGCAGTCGAAACGCTCGGAAGCACAAATATAATTTGTACCGACAAAACCGGAACCTTAACAAGAAACGAAATGATAGTAACCCGCTACATTCTTGGCAATGAAATCTATCATGTAACCGGCTCTGGTTATCATAGGGAAGGATACGTTATTAACCCAACTACACAAAAAATTGTTAAATACAATTTGAACAGAACTGTTGAAATTGCAACTTTAATTTCTGCGTTGTGCACCGAAAGCTCGATTGAACCGAACGACGATGTTTGGAAAATTACAGGAGACCCAACCGAAGCAGCACTTATGATAGCATCGCGTAAACTCGAGTTCGAGCCGAATTCGCTTGAAATTTCCGTTGATATTCCCTTTGAATCGGAGCATCAATTGATGGGTGTCCGAACCACCTACAAAGGCGAACAGCACATACTAATCAAAGGAGCGCCCGAAAAAGTTCTCGAAAGATGTACTCATCAGCTTTTGCCCGATGGTAATCTTGTTGAACTTGATTATCTTTTAATAAACGACCAAATTACCCTTTTATCAAACGAAGGTTTACGAGTACTTGCTCTTGCTTTTTCGACAAACATTCAAAAAGACTATGTAGAAATTAATGACCTTAAAGGATTGACATTTGTTGGCTTCGCCGGAATAGAAGATGCAATTCGACCCGAAGCAAAAGTTGCTGTTAACGATTGCCACAAAGCCGGAATAAAAGTTGTTATGATTACCGGAGACCATATTAAAACTGCTCAAAATGTTGCGATGAAGGTTGGGATTACTCCGCCAGGCAAAATACCCGTTGCAATCATAGGGCATGAACTCGAAGAAATGGACGATAAAGAACTTTTCCAAAACGTTCAAGAAATTGATGTTTATGCTCGGGTTGTTCCCGAACATAAATTCCGAATTGTTAAACAACTCCAAGCACACAACAATATCGTTGCAATGACAGGCGACGGAGTCAACGACGCACCAGCACTTAAACAAGCCGATATTGGAGTTGCAATGGGTAGTGGAACAGACGTTGCACGCGAAGCAGCCCATATGGTATTGCTCGACGATAATTTTGCCACAATAGTTCAGGCTGTTCGGCGAGGTCGAATAATTCTGAATAACCTCCGGCACATCCTTCTTTATATACTTTCGACTAGTGCCGGCGGATTATTAACAATTGCAGCTTCTGTATTTATTGGGATGCCTTTGCCTCTTCTACCAGCGCAATTACTGTGGGTCAATTTAGTAACCGATGGAACATCAACTTTTCCGCTCGCCTTCGAAAAGGAACACGGCGATGTTATGGCTTTTAAACCTCGACGTAAAGATGAACCTTTGGTCTCGAAGGATATGATTCACAGAATTATTCTTTCGGCAATAGTTATGGCAATCGGAACACTCGCAATATTTTATGTTTATTTAGGTCAAACTTTTGCACCGTCGAGCGAAGTTTTGGACAAAGCAAGAACTATTGCTTTTTGCACATTAGCCTTTTTCCAAATATGGAACGTTCAAAACTCCCGTTCTGCATATCGCTCTTTGTTCTTCAATCTTCCATACAATAGAACGGAAAAACTCGAAAAGGTTACACTTTCGAAAAACCCTATTCTTTTTGGAGTAATGGTGTTAGCCCTTTTGCTCCAAGTAGCGGCAGTAAGCCTTCCATTTATGAATATTGTAATGGATACTGTCCCCTTGAATTTCTGGGATTGGATAGTAGTTCTTGCTACTACTTTTAGCATCATTATCACAGTCGAGATTCATAAAATTATTGTATCGATAATTAGCAAAAACAAAAGAATAAGAGCCGATTAGAAGGCATAATAGATGAAAGCACCACTTAAAATTGCTCTACGCTATGTTTTTAGCTTTCGTTCATTCCATTTTATAACCTTTATTTCTTTGCTATCCGGGATTGGAATTGCAATTGGGGTTGCAGCATTAATCATTGTTACTTCGCTTTTCAATGGCTTCCGTGAATTTGCACAAGAAGAAATTATCGGGCTCGATCCCCATCTTCGCATATTGCCCAATAAGACGCAAGTTTTCGACATCACCCCATTAAAACTTGATTCTCTTGCGCAATCTTATGGTTTCCAATACTTCCCCTTCGTCGAATCAAAAATTATTTTAAGTGGAAAGGAAGGATTTAGAGTTGCCGTCCTCTACGGAATCGAGGATACAAAATTCTACCAACATCCCATTCGGAATAAGGTTATTCCAGGCTCTAACTTATCCCGCTCTCCTAAAATTCCAAATGGTGCATTGCTTGGAATAACAATCGTCGATTTGGATTTGAAATTCCATAACAATTCTTTGACATTTATCACACTCGAAGATTTTGAAAAATCGGCTCTTGCATTTTCTTTACCGTCGAAATATACACTTCCCATCGAAGGGATTTTCCAAACAAATAATACAGAATACGATAACAACTTCATTTTTGCTAACTACTCGGCAACATATCCCATATTGCATATAAAGCCAAACTACTTTTCTGGCATAGACATACGCATTGGCAACATTTCGAAAATCGAAGACCTAAAAGAAGCACTCCAAAAGGCTTTTAAAAACTTTCGTATCCTTACTTGGTATGATTTAAACAAAAGCATCCTCAATGCAATGCAATTCGAGCGAATAGCTGTATTTATTATTCTTAGCCTAATTATCGCTATTGCCGTTTTTAATGTTCTTGCTTCATTGGTGATGACAGTTTTGGAAAAAAAGCCCGACATTGCTTCTCTAATAGCAATTGGAGCAACAAAAAAACAAATCAAAAGAATTTTCACTCTCCAAGGAACAATTATCGGAGCAATAAGCACACTCGTAGGCTTGTTATTAGGTTTAGGTCTAACTATTGGGCAAATAAAATTCGAATGGGTCAAACTCAACACACAAAAATATATTATATCGGCGTTGCCGATGAAAATTGAACCACTGACTGTTTTGGCAATAATTGTAGTTTCGTTATTTCTGTCATTTATTGCTACAATATACCCAGCAAGAAAAGCGTCCGAAGTAAATGTGGCAGAAACAATATTTAGAGAATGAAAAAGTTCTTTGCAACAATGCTTATAGCAATTTTACTTTCGATTCAAAATGTCGAAAGCCAATATTCTTTTAAAACTCCACCCCCAATAATTTTACGTTTCGACTCTCCACCTCGAATTAATCCTATTCCATTGCTTACTAAAATTTGCGAGACAACCTACCTAAAACCTTCTACTTTTTGGGATTAAATTTTTTACCCTATTTTTCCTTTTCGGACAGCAATTTTTTAATCTTCCATTCGATATCCTCAAATTCAAAAGGTTTGGCAATGTAGTCGTCGAAACCAGTATCAACTATCCTATTCCTATCTTCCGGAAAGGCATAGGCAGTTAAAGCAATAATCGGAACAGATATGTTATTTGCTCTTATTTCTTTAAAGGCAGTATAGCCGTCTTTCTCGGGCATACGAATATCCATAATAATCAAATCAATTCCTTTGTGTTGGTTGGCAATTTCTACTGCCTCGGAACCATTCCTTGCATTAAGAACCTCGCAATTAAAATTCTTCTGCAAAAATTTTTCGAGGACCACGAAATTACTGTATTCATCTTCGGCAATAAGAAAAACATATTTTTTGCGGCTATCGAGTTGCGATGTAGTTTCTTTTTGGTGATTTCTTTCCGTGGACTCTATTTTTTCTGCTGCAATTTCAAACTCCGAAGATGGTATAGTTACGAAAAAGGTTGTTCCTTTGCCAAACTCCGATTCGAACCAAATTTTACCCCCCAATAGTCTGACTATTTCATTAGAAATTGCAAGCCCCAACCCTAAACCTTGATGTGGACGAGCTAAAAAGTCGGTATCCACTTGTTGGAATCTCCCAAAAATGAAATCCTTCTTCGATTCAGGAATACCAATACCCGTATCCTTCACATAAAATAAGAGTTTACCGCCTTCTTGAACCGAGCAACCAAACTCGACGAATCCTTTCTGTGTAAATTTTAAGCTGTTATGGATTAAGTTGTTGAGCACTTGTTTCACTCGAAAGAAATCGGTAACAAACTCAAAATCCTCCGGAACAATTTCTCCTATCCTAATTTCTATTCCTTTGCTTAAAAATTCCTCGCTTGCGCTAAAAGTATCACGTAATTCATAAAGCAAAGGTGCTACTTTGCCAACCCTTGGATTTACAACCAATTGTTTTGTATCAATAAGCGAAACATCGATAATATCGTTAAACAAGCGAAGTAAATCTTGGCCACGTTTGTAAATGATTTTCGAAAAATTTATCACCTCGCTTTCGGTGATAGGTTGCAAATAAAGTATTTGGGCAAATCCTAATATAGCATTCAAAGGTGTTCGAACTTCATGACTAATATTGGCAAGAAAAGCCGATTTTAATCTATCGCTTTCTTCGGCTTTCGCCTTTGCCTCGATAAGTTCCTGAATCATCCTCTTCTTTTCGGTTATGTCTTCTTTTATCGCTACGAAACGCGTTATCTCGCCTTCATCGTTTTTGACTGGAAAAATAATGCAGTCTTCCCAATACAACTTTCCACCCTTTTTTCGATTTTGTATTTCTCTGTGCCATTCGTTCCCATTTAAAATTGTATCCCAAAGATTCTTATAAAATTCGTTAGTATGGTATCCAGATTTGAAAATGCGTGGATTATTCCCAATAATTTCTTCTTTTGTCCATTCAGTCATTTCGGTAAGCTTTGGATTAACATATTCGATAATACCATTGCGATTAGTAATCAGAATTCCGACTGGACTGTTGCGAACTACTTCGGAAAGCTCTATGAATTCTTCTTCGTCTCGTTTCCTTTGGATATAGATTGAAATTTGATTTGCGACAATTTCCAAAATCTTCAAACTCTGATTATCGTATGCATCGGGATTGCTATAACTTTGAACAACCATTGCTCCGATAATCTTATTGCCAATTTTCAAAGGAACACCCACCCATACTTCTGCTGGCGAACCGATATATTCGATTTCTTTTTGTTCAACCAGTTTTCTAATTTCATCTTTTTTAATTAGCAACGGTTTCTGTTTCCTGATAACGATTCCTGTTAGAGATTTTTTTGCCTCCCATTTCAGCGGAGCATCTCTCATTTCATCCCACTCAAAAGGAGAAGTTAGTTCGTCCGACTTCTCGTCGTAGAAAGCAATAAATAGATTCGATGTATCTATTAGTTTAGAAAGTTCCGAGCGAACAATTGCAAACAGTTCGCTAAGCGATTTCGAGACGACAACCGAATGGGCTATATTATATTGGATTTCAAGAATTTGTTCGGAACGCTTTCGTTCGGTAATATCTAATGCCGAGGCAATAACTGCAGTTTTACCTTCCCACAAAATCATTTTAGCAGTAGTATCAACCCAGGCTACGTTGCCATCTTTTCGCAATAGTTTAAATTCATATCGGTCGGGAACATCTTCCCCTTTTTGGCGAGCGAAACCTCGTTCTTTAACCATTTCCCTATGGTCTGGATGGACCAACTCCCAAAATTTAACTTTACATATTTCATCTACCGAATAACCAGATATTTCCTCGCAAGCTTTACTAGCATAGACAATATTTTCCCCCTGAAAAACAAGTATTCCAGCCGAAGTCGTTTCGGCTAACGTTTGGAACAATTTAAGCGAATTTTTCAATTCTTCTTCTGCCCTCTTTCTATCGGTAATATCAATGAGTGTTCCGATTACTCCAACCTTACCCGAATATTCCATTCTTCGCCCGTGGACTTCAACAAAAATTATCGAACCATCTTTTTTAAGACCTTTGAAATCGTAGCGAATGCTTTCGACTTCACCGCTAACTCGTTTACTGACATTTTCTACAACACGGGGTCGGTCATCTGGATGTGTTAAATCCAAAGGTCCAAGCTTTCCAACAACCTCTTCTACTTCGTAACCAAAAGTATTTGCTAATGCTTCGTTTACATAGGCAAATTTCAAGTCTTGAATCAAGTATATTCCAGTTAAAGAAGATTCGGCGAGGAGACGGAATTTTTCTTCGCTTTCTCGTAATGCTGCTTCGAGATGTTTTGTTTCCGTAACATCTTTTTGCATCCCCCATATACGAACCAACAATCCATCCTCGACTATTCCAACCACATTATTTTCGAAATACTTAATGTTTCCCCACTTGTCGTGTTCTATGGTTATTCCCCGCGATTGTCGATAGCCTTGCTGAATAAAATTTCTTAGAACTTCCAGATTGGATTGTGTGTCGGTTCCCAAATGCTCTTTCAATCGGATTCCGATTATTTCTTCTGTGGATTCAAATCCATACATCTTTGCATAGACTTCGTTGCATTCAGCAAGGTAGCCGAATTCCAGCATTAATCGTATTTGCTCATCGGCGGGCAAGTTAATCGGGATAGGTTGTTCTAAATCGAAACGCGATATGCCATCGGTATTAAAATAAACAAATTGCCGATAACGCAATTCTGATTCTTGAATTCTGCGTTGAATTGCTCTTTCTTCTGTTTGGTCGCGAAAGACTAGAACCACACCAACGATTTTGCCAGCTTCGTCCCGAATAGGTGCACCGCTATCGGAAATTGGAATATTTCGACCATCGCGAGAAATCAACAAAGTGTGGTTAGCTAAACCTACAACAACCCCTTCGCGAAGCACCCTTTGGACGGGATTCTCGACCTCTTTCATCGAAAATTCGTTCACAATGTTGAAGACTTTTTCCAAGTGCAATCCCTGTGCCTCGCTTTCCTTCCACCCAGTAAGCTTTTCGGCAATCTGATTTATATTTCTTACGCAACCTTTTTCATCGGTTGTAATCACCGCATCGCCAATTGAATAAAGGGTAGTGCGAAACAGCAACTCCCGATTCCGTATCTCTGTTAAAGATTGATAAGCAATTTCCTGGTCGAAAAGTATTTTGCCAATTATAAGGGTAACCAACGGATAAATCCCTATTACGGTTAAACCCACGGATTGAAGGACCTCGGGAACATATCGCGAAGGCAAAGTCACAACAAGAATCATCATTAATATATGAACAATCAATCCGAAAAGGTAAATCCGAACATTAGTTAGCCATTCGATTGGAAACTTTGCTCTTATTCTGTTGAAAACCAAACCAACAACAAAAGCCATAACAATGGTCGATAAACCCATCGGTAAACCAACCCCGCCAATCCATAAACGATAGATTCCAGCCATAGTCGAAGCAATACATCCGGCAATTCCTCCGAAGAACAATGCACAAAGGCTAATAACGATGGTTCTTCCATCAAAGATTAACCCTTTTTCCAGTTCAAATGGAAACATTATGCCCAATATCGCTACAACCCCGAACAATATCCCTTGCAGAACTTTACCCATAACGGTTGAACGATTCCAACGCCTTTCGATAAATCCGGAAAGCGCACTCAAAGCTACTAAAATCGAAAGGCTATATATCAAATCCACAACAACAACCATTGGAACTTCCCCCTCATTATCAAAATACAATTAATATAAGTAATTAAGGTAATTAAGCCTAGCTAAACCAAAACTATTCCTTCAAAAACAGAATCTTTGTGGCAACACCGGCAGAATAAGTCATAACCAAGCAATAAATACCACGAGAAAAACTCGATATTTCAATTTCCAAAGGAGCTACGGAACTTTCCAACATACTTTTGCCGAGTTGATTAAAAATCTGGATTCGTTCGGGGGGGCTTTTTCCGAAAAAGTCTAACACGGGGATTTTATCTGAAAAAACTTGGGGTTTATAATTTACAACATTTTCGTATTCTTCGGCCGATAAGTATTTCGACTCGAAAGTTACTGTGTAGTGAATTGAATCGTCGGGATTACCAGCAACATAAAAAGTAAAGGCGACTGTGGTTTTGCCTTCGTTTCCATTTGGATAAAATGTTAGGTAGAATTCATTATCTTTCGATATTTCGCCGGGAGCTAACTGCATAGCATCTTTCGGTTCGAAGCGAGAGTCCATTGGCGGATAACAAATTGGTCCCCAACAAAAAGAAACTTCTTGACCTTCGGCAATCGTAGTTGGCTCGAATATTAACTTTACTTCGACAGTAGTATCGGAAACATTTTTAAAGATGCAATGTGCTTTCACATCGTCGGCGGTTGGTTCCACGCTCACATAATTGTCCGAAGAAACTATTTGAAGACTCGAAGCAAAAGAGAACGCAACGATTCCCAATAGCATAGTCAATGAGCAAATAAACGTTTTCATTTTTATTCTTAATTTTGAAACTTAAAAAAAATTAATTTAGGAATTATTCTTTTATTGTGAAAGAGGTTTTATGTTCAAGTATGGTTTTTTGCTTATTCTTTTGGTAATATTTTCGGTTAATGCCAAGGAACCAAAGACAGTTCCAAATGTTAAAGTTAAAAATCTAAAAGGCGAAAATGTCGAAACAAAAATATTTTCTAACGATGGGAAGCCGATGGTTATTAATTTTTGGGCGACTTGGTGCAAACCTTGCATTCTTGAATTGAACAATATCCACGATGTTTACGAGAAATGGCAAAAGGAAACCGGTGTGAAAATTATTGCTGTTTCTATCGACGACGTTCGCAACTCAAAAAAAGTTGCCCCGTTCGTCAAAGGTCGGAATTGGAAATTCGAGATATATCTCGACGAAAATGGCGATTTCCGGCGTGCGATGAACGTCAACAACCCCCCACATTCATTCCTATTAAATTCTAAGGGCGAAATAGTTTGGGAACATAACGGCTATGCACCCGGCGACGAGGAAATCCTTTACGAACAGATTAAAAACCTATTAGCAACAGAAAATAACCAAAAATAAAGGTAAGTCCACTTTTGGCAAACGAAACACATACAAAAGGAAAAACTTCGTATATCGCCCGAAGCTTTGGATTCGCAAAACCATTCTGGAAATTGCTTCTCGCCACTATTGTTCTAAATACGATTTTTTCGACACTTACTGCGCTTACTGTTGCAACTATCAAACCGATATTCGAATTAATTTTTTCCTCGACAATTAAAGAAGAAATTATTCCTGTTCAGTCAACATTTCTTGCTCAACTCAAAACGGAATTCTATTCGTTCTTAAAAAAAATTGTTATTTCTCCCGGCGATATTGCTTCGACTTTGCTTAATCTTGGAATTTTTATCATAATCCTTTTTATTTTGAAAAATTTCTTCAAATATTGGGGCTCGATTACTAATGCGATGCTCGAAGAAAATATTATCAAATCCATACGCAAGAAACTATTCGGAAAACTTACGTTGCTCGATATTCAGTTTTTCAACAGAACCCAAACAGGTGCAATTATTTCCACTTTAACGAACGACGTCAATGTTGTTAATTCGACAACGGTTTCTGCTTTTACCGGTCTTCTACGCGAAATTATCCAAGTAGCCCTATATTTCATACTTCTTCTTTCAATCTCGCCTTCGCTGACTTTCATCGCATTTAGTTCGGGGATTGCAACAGTTTTGATACTACGAATTGCAACAAACTAT
The DNA here is from genome assembly GCA_037445895.1 of Ignavibacteria bacterium. Taxonomy (GTDB): domain Bacteria; phylum Bacteroidota; class Ignavibacteria; order Kapaibacteriales; family UBA2268; genus JBBIJO01. The sequence goes on from JBBIJO010000002.1 coordinate 163,495, forward strand.
CTCCGGAAATACGCTTCGAGGATGCAAGGAGCGATGGCAGATTTTACAAGTATCTTGCAGGAAAGCCTTTCGGGTTTTCGCATTGTAAAAGCATACAACTTAGAAAACCACCTAAATACAAAATTTTTCAACCAGTTGCAAAAATACTTTCGTTCCTCAATCAAATTTCAATCGATTATCGCTTTGGTTCCTTCGATTAACGAAATTGTAGCAATTATTGCTCTTGTTGTGGTTTTCCTTGTCGGAGGTGGGCGTGTTATCGAAGGAACAATGCAAGCCGAGGATTTGATGTTGTTCCTTTTTTCGCTTTTTTCGATAATGTCGCCCGTTGCAACAGTTGTCCATAACATTTCTCAATTCCAACGTGGTTATGTGAGTTCCAAAAGGGTTTTCGATATACTGGACCAACCAACGTATATTAAATCGGGTTCCAAAATCCCTTCGAAATTCTATCGCGAAATTGAATTTCGAAATGTTACCTTTTCCTACGATACCGGAGAAGTTTTGGAAAATGTTTCTTTCGCTATTCGCAAAGGACAAAAAATTGCACTTGTTGGACCAAGCGGGAGCGGGAAATCGACCATTGTTGACCTTTTGATTCGACTCTACGACCCATTAAGCGGAGAAATTCTTTTAGATGGCCAAAACATAAAGAATCTCGATATTCAATCCTTCAGAAATTTGTTTGGTATTGTATCGCAAGAAGTTATTTTATTCCACGATACCATCGAAAACAACATAAGGATTGGCAATTTTAATGCAACGAAAGACGAAATTATTCAATCGACTAAAATTTCGAACTCTTACGATTTTATAATGAAATTACCTAATGAGTTTGAAACAGTTATCGGGGAACGCGGTGTTTTGCTTTCCGGCGGTGAACGACAAAGAATTGCAATTGCACGGGCACTTGTTCGCAACCCCGAAATACTTATTTTCGACGAAGCAACCTCGGCGTTGGATTCTGAATCGGAGAAAATCGTCCAACAAGCAATTAATCGCTCGCTTCAAAATCGAACAGCGGTAATCGTTGCACATCGGCTTGCTACAATTATCGATTGCGACGAAATTCTGGTCTTCGACAACGGAAAAATAGTTGAACGCGGCACCCACAAACAACTCCTCGAACTCGATGGACTGTATAAAAAACTCTACTCGTTGCAAGTTGAGCCATTATAAGAAAACTTACAGTATGATAAAATAAAAGGAAAGAATTAGTATGCAAGAATTACCTTATGTAACGACAGAATCTCTTGAATCGAAATCGAAACTTTGGCTCGAACATATCGCTCCTTTCAATCCCCATCGAATGCAGCTTAACAAAGAAAAAGCGGCGCTTCTTGTAATCGATATGCAAAAGTTCTTTTTAGACCCCAATTCTCCAACATTAACTTGCGGAGGGCTCGCTATTCTTCCAACATTAAAACAACTCATTTCGGCTTTCCGCACCGCTGGGCGTCCCGTAATTTATACTCGTCACGTTCACCATCCCGAACGTCTCGACGCAGGCATTATGGAATGGTGGTGGGAAGGAATGTGCCTCGAAGGAAGTCCAGAAAGCGAAATCCACGATGACATCGCCCCACTTCCCAACGAAAAAGTCGTCTTTAAACATCGTTATTCAGCATTTTACAATACCGATTTAGAAACTGTGTTGCGATGCTTAAAAGTCGAAGACCTTGTTGTATCGGGAATTATGACCAATATGTGCTGCGAATCCACTGCACGCGATGCATACTACCGAGACTACAAAGTTTTTTTTCTTGCCGATGGAACCGGTAGCATCAACGAAGAAATGCATTTGGCAAGTCTTCTCAACCTCGCTTTTGGCTTTGCGTTCGTAACAACGACAAAATCGATAATTAATCAGTTAATAGAATAAAGTTCATTACCCATTTTAACCAGAGCACAATACAACAACGATAATATTTATTATCGCTACTTTACCACTACAATCCTGATTGCTCGGGCTTCGCCTCGGTAGTTCACTACGAGGAAATATACTCCCGTTGCAACATAACTCGAATTCCACACAATAGTTGCCGCGTTTGTCGATGGAAAAAAATACTTACTCAAAAGAAAAAAGTAATTACTCAGAGATGAATAAGAGGTTACCCCTTTCATTTAAGGAGGCTCGTTAATTTTTGCATCTGCCTTTAGCCTTACGTTTCAAATCTTTGTTTCAGCTTTGTCTGGCAATTTGTATAAGATTATTACTTAATTTTTTGCTCCGAAAGTATTTTTAGATTTTCGCGAGCGATTTCGTTATCCGGATGCAATTCAAGGATTTTTTGAAAAATCTGTATTGCTTCGTTGCTTTTTGCTTGCAATGAACGAATAACGCCTAAATCAATCAGAGGTTCGGGATGAAACTTTGTATCGAAAATATTAAATAGCTTCAAAACAATCGATTCGGCAAGATTTAAATTGCCGTTGGCAATTGCTTTTTCGATTTCTTCTTGAAAGAAAGGTTTATTTTTAAAATAGATTAATCCCATTGTTCGGGAAAAATCTTCCCGAATGGAGCTTGTCATTGTTGTTGCATCCTCGCGCCAAGAAAATTCACAAGTAACTTGCTTAATATGATAGAAAGGGTATTTCCTTGAAACTCGTATCCATAAATCCCAATCCTCGTGTGTGGTAAGTGTTTCGTCGAATAAACCAACTTCGTCCAAGATACTTCTATGGTGCATAATACAAAGAACTGGTATATAATTCCCAAACAATATTGTTATTGGGTCGAAGTCTTGGGAATATGGTATATCTTGGTTAACAGTAACGTAATCGTCGTTTATTTTGGTTTGGTGGGAACGTCGTGCATCGGTATATGCAATTTTAAATTTTGGATGGTTTTCGAGGAAATTCACCAAGGTTTCAAGATGATTGGGAAAGAAAACATCGTCGTCGTCGAGGTATGCAAGGTATTTTCCCTTCGAATTTTTTATACCGGTATTTCGCGTTGCAGCTAACCCTTTGTTCTGCAAATGAGAAAAATATTGAATCCTTTTATCGCCAAACGAACGAACAACAGATGCAACATCCCCCCCGGCATCGTTCACAACAACGATTTCAAAATCCTGTAACGTTTGATTGAGAATACTTCTTATAGTTTCGGGAAGCATCTTCGGACGATTATAGGTAGGAACAATAACAGAAACGATTGGATTTTGCAAAGATTTACTGGGGATAATAGGAATTTGCTCCTGCGGTATTTGTTCCGTTGGAATAGAAACGGGAATCACTCCGATAGTGTTTGGAATATTTTCTATCCACGATTCATTTGCCAAGACTGCTTTTCCCCAGCGTATATGGGCTTCTGTATATAATTCAGGGTGATTTAGAATAATCTGGGCTTTCAATTTTAGGTCTTTCTTTACTGCTTTAGAATACATACCTGTGTTTAATACACGATATGCAAGGAGGGGTTCTGGAATTCTTTGCCCATTGTAGTCTTTCCCCAAACAACCTATCCAAAAATCCCAGTCTTCGTAGCCGTTGACGTTAGTGTGATAACCTCCTACCGACTCCCAAACTTCGCGCCGATACAAAGAGCAATAGTTTAGATGGTTTTGAAAGCGCAGTCTAACAGGATTCCACTCGCCAGCCTGCACATAGTTATTGCTGGCTCCAAATTCTTGTAAGTCGGAATACACAATATGGATATTAGGATTTTCGAGTAGTATATTTACTGCTTTTTCGAGAAATGTCGGGTAAATCAAATCATCGGCATCGAGCGGTAAAATAAATTTGCCTTGTGAATGTTTAATTCCTGCATTTCTTGCATCGCCTGGACCACCATTTTCTTTTTCAACAAGACTTATCCTTTTGTCAGAATACTTCGAAATGAGCTTTTTTGCAATTTCGCTTGTATTGTCGGGACTACCGTCGTTAACGATTACGCACTCCCAATCCGTAAATGTTTGACGAACAACACTTTCGACCGCTTCGGGTAAAAAGTGTGCCAAGGCGTAGCAAGGAATAATAACCGAAACAAGTGGTGGTTTTTGGGAAGTATCCTTTATGAATTTTAGTTCTATCTCTTGATGGCAAGCGTTCGGTATAAATCCATCGAAAGTATCGGTATCGATTCTAAGTCCTTGTTCGAATAATTTAGCAAGGTTGGCGGCACTATATTCGTCCTTGTTTCCCGCTCGATTTTTCCATAGAGTTTGAACCATATTGATTGGCGCACAAAAGGTTACAGAATTTTCAAAACACAAAAGGAAAGGATGTGTATCTCGCAATAAATGCCTGTTTTCATACATTACCGATTCAAGCGTATTGGGATTGCGGAATGGCAGATTATTGACGAGAGTAAAAACGCTACCCAACTTATCCGAAAGCTCGTTTAACTCGCCAAAGTGGAATACTTCCTCTTGCCTTTTGTGGATACGAATTATATCGTATTTTACCTCGAAAACCCAATCGGGGTATTTTCCGAGAACAAGATTTCGGAGTTCTTCCAACTTAGGCCAGCCATTTCGACCAACAAACATACGCGCATCGTCAATAAGTATTACGTGTTGTTGAATCTTGTGTGTTAAAATATGGTGTAACTCATAAATAATTGGAGTTTCTATTTCCCCTTTTGCTGTAATTCCGCCTGAATAATGAGTATCGAGCCAAAACAAGCATGGTTCGGTAATGTTAGCAAGTATTTTTTCCAGAGCTTCGCCGCTATCACCCTTGATTATTTCAATATATGGAAACTCGGCAAACTTCTTTTTTGCTTGCTGGTAAAGAGCTTCATCGAGTTCCACAGAGTAAATTTTCTTAAAGGTATCCCTTGTTGCTTCTATCATCTCTCCTAAATAAGTTCCGGTCTCGACAAATGTAGAAATTAGAAATTTGTTAGCGTATTCTACAACAGTCTTTTGTTTCAACAACTTTGGGGGTGGGATGGGTTTTCCATACATCACCCAATTCTGTAGCTCTTTTTCTGCTTCATCTAATGCACTGCTTATTCTATAAATCGAACTGGAAAGTTCAAGAGGGTAGCCAAAATCGTATTCCGCATTGGTCCAATTAAATTTCAATATACTATTTCCACATATTTCGAATTCGGGAAGACTGTGGTTCTTGTCAAATGGGTAACAATAGGTTGTATTTTTACCTAAACGCAACGAAAAGCCAATCGCATCCGAGTTTTTCTGTAATGCATTTAAAATAGATTGCAATGTAAAATCCTTCACGAAAATGTTATCATCGGTAAGGAAAAGGACATAATCTATACCCGAAAGAAGAGCAATTAAGTCATTTCGGAAATCCTTTTCGGGAACAAACTTAATAGGTACGGAACTATATTTTGCATCGGAAGCGAGAATCCTATACTGTTGCTTATGGAATTCGTTCGTTGCCAAATACAACACATAAACATCGCTTTTTCCGAAGTCTTTACAATGTTTCAGATATGAACGAAGAGTAGCATCGAGTTGCATAGCTCGATTCTTACTAAAAATTATAGTTCGCAAAGGCATCTCCTTCGAAGTCGAAATCAACGTATCGGAAATCGTCGAACGAAGTTGTTCACACCAAAGGTTGAATAACGGTTTTTCGGCTTCGGCAACCATACTTTCTTTGAGTAAATCTTGGGCTACATTCATTAATTCGTTCAAAGAAAGGCTGAGTTTTTTCACAGCAACAACTTGAACATTCGATAAAAATGGTTCACGAGGCCAAGTAAATGTTTCGGTTTCAATAGGGTCGAAACCAAATCTCGCCAATGTTCGTTCGAAACGCTCAGGGAACCAATGGTCTAAATGGAAAGCCCACGAGGCTTCGTGCGAACCCGATAAGTGGCGAATTGCCGCCATCTTTCTTGTCCAAGGTGCATTGGAAAGAAGTGTTTTCGCGATTCCAATTAAATCCGGGGTTTCAATGTGCAACTTTCCGCCAACTTTAAGCCAAATATGCCACTTTATTAACAAAGCAAGGGCAGTTATTCTACTAAAATGCTCGAAAACGTGATGCAAACGAATTTCATCAACCGACTCGTTGGGAAATTGCAGTTGCGTAATATCTTGGTAAATATCGGCTTTAACATTCATTACTGGATGTTCTTCTTGGGGAAAATCTATGTTAACGTATCCTTTTAAATAATTTTCTCCACAACCAAGGTGAAGGCGTAATGGCTGCTCTGGTTGCCAAATATTTGATTGAATAATTAAATCTAATGTATTATTTGTCTTGTTACTCCCGCTGCTTCCCATATTTTCGCTCATCATTTACTTCCTTTGTCAAGTTATTCCATTTTCGTTGACTTAATCAATAAAATATATAACCAATAATTGTTCTTGCCAAAGCAAATTAACAATTATGACAATACAAAATACATACCATTTTTAAAAGGAAGGCTTTCGAAAGAAATTATATAGAAACCGAAAATTAATCTATTCTTCAAAAATTTTGCGGTAGATATTTTGAGCAGTGGCCCGTTGCACTTCCTCGTTATCGTAGAATCCGCTTTTTAGTCGATTTTCGATGGTTTGCATTCTTTTTGCTTCGTCCGATATTTCGAGCTTATCGGTTTGCGTTGTTGTTTGTTGTTGCTTGGATGCTTGAATTCCATCTTTTTGCATATTCTGCTTTTCTGGCTTAGCGTCGGCAATTTTATTTACACCATTAGTTCCAATCGAGTTAATCTCCATTTTTACCTCTTCATATAAATCATTAACGATTTTTGTTTATTAAAATCTTTAATTTTTTGAACAAGCAATTTTAAATTTTTTTCTATAATATCCAAATTTTTTTTATCCTTTTCGAGGATAATTTTTATCCTATCCAGCCATTTATTATGATTGTTCCGGAAATAAAATACTAAATGCTTTTCGAGAGGTAACTGACCAAATGAATCCAAAAGTTTTTCCCTTTCGTTGAGTAGTTTTTGGAGCTTATCGTTCTTTTCGGAAAACGAACTCTCTTCGGTAAGTGCCGAAGCTATTGCTTCGATAGACTTTTCGATTTTCCCCAATAACTTTTCGACCGAATCGGGACTAAACTTTTGCATTTGCAACATTCTTGTCCTCGAGTGTTGAAGCCACATAGCGAGCAATTTTCAAAGCCACATCGGGCGGAATCTGACGAATAACTTCTTTGGTTTCGGAGCGGATAAGTTTAAAAATCAGTTTTTTAGTTTCGGTGTCGCGAGTAAATTCAACCATCAAATTCTCATCGTTAATAATTTCTTGAAGACGTTTGGCTATTTTATCTAAATCAACAGGTTTCCTTGTTGGTTTTGAACCTTGCTCCTTTTGGCTAATATTATTCACAAAGTTGTTGAAATTTTCGATTCCTTTTTGAATACCTTCTTGTTTATTGCGGGGTTCAATCGAATTCTTTTGACCTACAATAGTTGCCCTAAATTCGGGCAAATTAGTTTGTAAATCATTTATCGGTGGACCTTCTATGGGGTTAATCATTTTCCTCCTCCCCAATTTTTAAATAATCAATATGCATTATTAAGTAAAGCACTTGAAGTCGTGTAGAAGTTATTATACTGTTGCTGAGCTTTAAGATATATTTCTAACGTTCGGATATACTCTTTCCTATAATTTTCTGCTTGAATATCGATTTTTGTTTCGAGTTCGGTTATTCGTTTTTGAACCTCGTCAATTTGGTTTCGGACATTTGTAGTTTTTGTTGTAATATATCCACTATCCCCCTTGAGGAGCGAAATTACATTGTCAATTTTTGCTACAAAACTATCACTCGATGTGAACAAATCGGAAACTTTCTGTGGGTCGGATTTCAAAGCATCGGTGAGCTTTGTTGTATCGTAAAACGAAAGTGTGCCCGTAGAACTTGCCTTAATACCTATTTCGTATAAATACTGTGGGTTACCACTTTGGGCGCTTGTTATAGTTTGTGATGAAAGAACTCGCAAATTACTCCCAAGGTTCCGAACCAATGGTTCATCTTTTAGGATGGATTTGTTTGAATCGAGATATTGAAGTATATCGTTATAGGAATCGAGCAACGGCTGAATTATATTTTGCACAGCCGTCGTATCGACATCAGTAGTCAATGCGATTGGCTGGGCGCTCGACTCTTGCGTTTTAAGCAATGTTATTGTCAAGCCTTGGATAACATCGCTTAATGAATTTGACCCACGAGTAACAAGGATTCCGTTTATTTCAGATTCTGAATCCAATTGGCTAGAATCTGCTATTTTGTAGTGAGCATACTCGTTCCCACTTTGGGTTGGAGTTCTTACGGTTGCGTTAGGGTCAACATTGTTCAACCCGAGCGCATTAAGAACTCCGCTACCATTATCGTCGAAAGTGATTTTATTCTCCGTTCCTGTGTTTTTAGCGGTAATTGTGAGCCTTAAAGTAGAACTTGTATCTTTCACAACAGAAGCTGTAGCATTAATGTCGGCAGTATTGTTGATTGCAGTTGCAATTGTATTTAGCGCTTGCTCGTTGGTCGAACCCGAATCGATATTAACAGTTACATCTTTCCCGTTAATTTTAAAAGTAAGATTGGAACCCGTAACAGAAAAAGTATCGCTTGCATTTAGTCTTGAAGTAATCAGAATATCGTTCGAAGCAAGCCTATTCACCTTAACGGAGTTAATCCCAACGAGTGCACCGCTTGTTGCAATTGCGCTAACCACAGAAGAATCGGAAGAGGTTACCGAGCGCGTTACGAATAATGTTGAAGAACTAGTCGAGGAAAATTTATCGAGATACGAAACAAGGGTACCAATTTTTGAATTGAGCGTAGCAAAAAACGAGCTTTTCTTTTCGAGCGTGGTTTTGCGTTCTTTTAGCCGATCAACCTGAGCAGATTGTGTCCTTTTAAACGCCTCGACAAGCAAATCGGCTTGAGTTTGGCTACTACTGGTGGTCGATGTAAGCGACCCCAGCATATCGCTTAAGGAATTTAAACTGGACGTTATATCTGCCATATTTCAAACTTAATTATACTTCAATTTTAAATGCCTGATTCCAAGAATTACGAAGTTCTTGAATAATAAATATTGCATCGTCGAATCTTTTTTGAAAAACTAACCTTTGGACATATTCATATAAACGGTAGAGACGGGTAGCTGTTTCTTCGTAGTCGAAATTCAAAGCACCCATAAGTTCCGATAGAACTCGGTTCATCTTTCGAATATCTTGTTTTTTGGCACTTACAATAAACAAGTCATACATTTTCAAAATGACTTTTTCTTTCGACCACGAAAGAACTTCTTGTTCCAGATATTGCGGTATTTGCCCGTCTTTATTCATTCCGTAGGCTTTTGCTACTACCGGCGTTGGAAATGCTTGTGGCATATTCTATCCTTCAATTAAATTAATTAACCCTTTTTTGCATACGCAAATTTTATACCAAAAGGGTTAAGGCGGCGGAAATCCACCGCCTCGCTCCTTTTGGAAACCTATGTTCGCATCAATATCCCTCATACTATGCGAACTCATTACCTAAAAAGTTGGAGAAACGTCTGCGGTTGTTGATTCGCTTGGGTCAACGAAATTAACGATGCTTGCAGCAAGAATTGCTGCTTTATTAGTTCGAGTTGTTCTTCGGCTACGTCTGCATCTTCGATACGGGAAATCGCCGCATTGTAATTAGTAATCTGAGATTTTAGCAAATCCTCGTGCGAACCAATTCGGTTTTGGATACCGCCAAGATACGAAGCAACTTTATTTACGTTATCGATTGCCGAAGCAATACTAGTAAGCGTTGCGGATATTTGCGTTGTGCCAAATACACCCAAATTAGAATCGCTAACGCTATTCAAGCTTTCCAAATCCAAACCGCTTACGCCGGCAAAATTGGTTGTATGCCCAGCCGGCGATGTTGCAGCGCTTGTTGCGTTCAAATTGAAATTATTGGAAGCAACGTTAAAATCGGAATTACTTGTAGTTAAGTCAATTCCAATCGAGAGGATTGAGTTATCGGCAAAGAAACCGATTGCCCAAGTTCCGGAATAGTTACCCCAAAGGAGTTGTCTTCCACCAAATACCGTAGAATCCACAACAAACTGGATTTGCTGAGCCAATCGATACGAAGCTTTTGCAAGAGCGACTTTTTCTGCTGTCCCCAATGCACCAGTTGATGCTTGCGAAGCGGCATCTTTGATTTGCGTCAACAAACTAGAAATGTTATCGAGAGCATCTTGGGCAATAGAAGTTACATTTCCTGCTTCTCCTGCTGCAAGGAGTGCTTTTTTCAATGCACCATTTCTTGCTTGCAAAGCTCGTGATGTGATATAGCCTGCGACGTCGTCGGCAGCGGTATTGATTCGTTTACCCGTCGAAAGACGGAGCTGACGGAGAGCGATGTTGTTGCTCGCAGCCTGTAATGCATTGTATGCATTTTCGGCTGGTGTGTTGGTTCGTATCCTCGAACCTCCTGAAATTGCTGTTGGCATAATGTACCTCCCTGTGATAATTAATAATACTTTTTGGGCATCCTGCCAACCATCTAATTCTTCCTTTCAAAATTAGACCCAACAGTATTATCGTCAATTTTTAAAAAAACTTTAACAAGATTTCGGATTTGATGGAACTTTCTCGGCAAAAGGATTGTATAAATCAAGTTTTAATAATATTCGTCGAGACTTCTCGGTTTTTGAAAAAGCTCATAAAAATATACGTCGTCTATTTGAACACGCGAATTGATTGGTTCAATATAAATAAATTCGGTCAAAGGAAGGTTAGTTCGCCCTTGGTAAACTGTATCAATACCAACAATGACGTGGACGATTGCTCCCTCGTTCTGGATAAACACTCTGTGCTGGAAATTTTCTCGTAGTTTTATAGAATCAACATTAGCAACAAGTCTATTATTTTCATACAACTTACTACCGTGAATTGTAAATTCATAAATCATTTTGGGGTGGTCAAAAAAGTCTTCACCCGCAGCTCGAAAATAGAAGCGAATTCCATCGCCATAAGGAATTCGCACAAGAAAATCCGCATCCATTGTTGTTAAACCCTCAACAATTAATGAAATACGATTTCCATCGGCAATCGAAACCGTATTACCTTCGACAATTACAGAATCAGGATTGCCGATAATCCTACCAAGGTTTTTATTTTCATACATACAGTTCAGGACAAATTCGTCGGGTGCAGTTCCAATGTACCCGCGAAAATGAGTGCTTAAAATAGGTATTCCTTCGCCTGAACGAGGTGAACAACAAGAATAAAGAATGATAACTATTACAAGGAAATTAATATATCTCATAAAACTTGCCTATCGTTTATTGTATCTTAATTCTTCAGGTTGAAAAATTCTATCCATAATTCCTAAACTTATTCCAATATAATAACGCGAAAAACTTGCATAAGGAGTAAAGTCAATCCAATCGGTAGTTCGCTGTCTCCGCAAAAACCTATCATTATTTCCCGATACATATCCCAATACAAGCGAGAAATTAAAACTTTCTGTTATTTTCAAATTTAGCCTATTACCCAAATGCACGAAAGTGGAAGGGAAGTAATTGTATTCAATAAACGGTTCGGTCGAAAGTTCATCGGGGAGTACTACCTGCCAATAGCCAAGTCGTATTGGTAACACACCAAGCCCAATATCTTTTAATCCAAAGACGAATGTATTCAAAAGCGAAGTGCCAAGATAAAATTGATTATTAAGGATAGGTAAAGCAACCGAAGCCGGCATAAGAGTTAAATGGAAGCCTTTGATTAATCCTGTTGTAGTCCGCCCGAGCGATGTATCGGAATTTGTATTTAGTAAAGCGAATTGCAATAGCCCAATGTTCCAGGAAGAATGAGGATGGTCTTTCCATTCAGTATAAAGTTCGGGGACAATATTTACGAAATCGAGGAATGATACTCCAACGCCAAGATAAGGAACTGTTATTGTTTGTGTTTCCTTGTTTTCAACAGGATACATTAGAGGCGAGGAACTTGGATTTTGCCCCAAAACAATTCCGGCGTATAATCGAAAGTTCAACCCACCAAGAGAACCAATCTCGAAAGCAGTGTTCAAATGGACATACTGCGAAGGGAACAAGCCAAAACCAAAAGAAGGGGATATTGCAATATATGGTATATTTTCGCTGAGGAAGAAACGCTTTTTTATATAAATTGGAGCAAAGCTCGCCAGCAAGTGCTCCTGGATATTATCCTTTGCAAAGATTTCGAACAAACTGGTTCCAAGCGTCCAATTTTTTGAATCCCGAAACCAACGAAGCCGCCATTCTGCAACTCCAAAGCGGTAATATCCCCCACTAAAAAGCTTATCTTTATAGCCTCTTTGCGATGAAGGGTGCGGTTCAACCTCGGGAAAGATACCAAACAAGCCAGCCCCAAGTTGATTTTCGCTACTTGTTCCAATAAGGCCAACACTTTCGAACACACCTAAACGAATAAAATTAGGATAGAATCGTTCGACTAAGCTATCGCGGGTAGTTATTTCTCGCGTAGATTGTACCACTTTCGAAGACGGATAAACAACGCCGAAATCCCTTTGACCCGGAACATTTTTCTGTTCAATTTGATTGACTGTGTCGCGAACGACAATTGTGTAAGTTTCGGTTTCGGTTCGGGTAATTAGCCCCGAACAAGCTGAAAGAAAACTTACAGCGAGCAAAATTAAAGGCAGACTTTTTAACTTTTGTCTCATTTTAACATTTATTTTTGTTTATTCTTTTCTGTAAATACTTTCAAAGAAACATAATTCGAAAGTTCAGCAACTATTTCGTCGCCATTGTTGATTTGTCCAACTCCTTCGGGTGTCCCTGTGAAGATACAATCCCCCACATTGAGAGAAAAGACTCGTGATATAAAGGATACCAATTGACTTACGGAGCATTCCATTTCCGAAGTATTTCCTTTTTGGCGTATCTGGCCATTGATTTTCAAAATTAAATCGAAATATGGTATTTTCCCTTCAAACTCGGAAATTGGAACTACATTCGAAATGGGAGCCGAGGTAAAAAATCCTTTCGCTATTCCCCAAGGTTTGCCTGCTTGTTTTGCTTCTGCTTGAATATCGCGCAACGTAACATCAATTCCAACAGCAAAACCAGCAACGTAATTTGGCGCCTCTTGCTCCGAAATATTGAAGCCATCTTTACCAATAACAACAACAAGTTCGACTTCGTGATGAATATTGTCGGAAAACTCTGGCAGAAGGATATTCTCGCCATCAGTAATATATGCAGATGTAGGTTTAATAAACACCGAAGGTTTTTCAGCAATTTTCGTTCCCATTTCATTTGCATGTTTTAGGTAGTTGCTTGCTATTGCATAAATATTTGCAAGTTCTAATTTCCGACCATCTGTGAAGCAAAGATATTTTTTCATTTCAACCCAATTGTTTGTCCGTTTTGCCTAATTGTAGAAACCGAAGTTGTGTTCCTTCGAATAAGCTTCATATTGCCTTCATTTTTTATTTTCGTTCGCAAAGTAATTGCTGGTGCTGTAGAATCCTGGAAACCAAACTTACGCTGCTTATAAGGTAGAGTTGGGTCGTTGTAAACCTTTGCCATTAGACGGCCCCAAATTGGAGCGGCAGCCTTAGCTGCATAGCCATATCCACCAGTAAAAGAAATTCTTTGATCATCGAATCCAACCCAAATTCCAGCACAAAGCTGAGGAGTAAATCCAACAAACCAAGCATCGGCAAAGTTATTTGTTGTACCCGTTTTTCCCGCTGCATCACAACCGACGAAATAATGTCGAACTTCATATCCTGTCCCGTGTTCGATAACCCCTTGCATCATTTTTATCATTGTTTGAGCAAGCTTCGGGCTTATGGCATCGGAAATTTCTTGTAACCGTTGAAAATCGGCAATCAGATTGCCACGATTATCTTCGACGTAGCGAAGAGCTTTTGGTTTTTTCCGAACCCCATCATTTGCGAATGTTGCAAATGCTGTAGTCATTTCGAGTGGGGTAACTTCGCCACCAGCACCAAGCGCTAACGCAGGAACATTGAGCAATGGAGATTCAATCCCCATCTTTTTTGCAATTTCTATCACTTTAAGTGGTGATGTAAACATTGTGATTAGTCTTGCAGCAACGGAATTGATAGATTTAGCGAGTGCTTCGTATAGCGTTACTTTTTCCCCTGGTTCACAATTCCCAAAACCTTGAGGTGTCCACACCTCACCATTTGGAAGTTTATAGGAGTATGGCCCACATTCAATTAAAAAGTTTGGCTCGAGCGAATCGGCAATTGCAGCAGTATAGACAAATGGCTTGAATGCAGAACCGGGTTGCCGTTTAATTTGTGTAACGTGGTTCAACGAGTGCTTTGCAAACAGATTTTCGTTGATAAATTTCGGGGATGCCCCAACCATTGCAAGAATTTCTCCGGTTTGAACATCTATCACAACAAGGCCAGCTTGAATTGTAGTAACTGAATTTTTTATAGAATCGACGAAATAAGTATTGTGGCGCAATTTATTTGCAATGCTTTCCTTTTTCTCTTTTGTAGAGTTGATATATTCAGGTTGTTTCGAAATTGCCTCTTCTATCAACTGATTTAATATTTTTTGCTTGTATTTCCAGTTCCACGATTGATTGAATATTTTCTGATATTCAGAAAGGTGTTCTTCGATAGCTTCCTTAGCATATTTTTGGATTTTCGAGTTTAGTGTAGTGTGGACAACCAACCCATCGCGAAACAAGTCGTAATCGGCGAGCCGCTCGTCTTTCGAGAGTAATCTTCGAACGTATTCGACGTAATGCGGAGCAATAAGCGACTGATTCTTTTCCTTGAATTTTACTTTTGCAAGCTGAATAGGTTCTTCGAGTGCTTTTAAATATTCTACACTATTTAAATATCCTTGGTCATACATTAAACGAAGCACCAGATTCCTTCGCTCGATACCTTTTTCGTAATCTTCAATTGCATTGTAATGTTCAGGTGCCTTCAAAAGCCCTACAAGAAATGCACATTCCGAAGTTGTAAGTTCAAGAGGTAGTTTATCGAAATAAACTTTCGAAGCAACCGAAAGCCCGTATGCTCCCCTTCCAAAAGGAACAGTATTAATATACATTTCGAGGATTTCTTCTTTTGTAAATTGCTTTTCGAGTTGCAACGAAGTAAGCGCTTCTCTTATTTTTCGTGAAATAGAAAGATCTTGGTTAAAATACAAGTTCCTGGCAAGTTGCATCGTTAAAGTCGAACTACCTTCTTTTAAACGAAATGCTAATATGTTTTTTACAATTGCTTTGAAAACACGGGTTATATGAATTCCCCAATGTGAATAAAACGCACGGTCTTCGGTTGCAATTAATGCGTTAATAAAATCTTTAGGTATGCTGTCTAATGGCAATGGCACACGTCGCTCTACATATAAATAATCTATTAATACACCATCGCTACTAAATATTTGGGTTGCATAGTTCTGTGGAGGATTTTCGAGATGCTCCAAAGGTGGTAAATTATATGCAGCTATTTCATAAATATATATTATTATTGAAATAACAACAACGAGGGTCGAAATAACCAGTAACAAAAGGAATTTAAATGGTGTCAGCTTCATATTACATCAAGATATACTAAAATACTTTTTGTAATTCCACACGACGAAGTCGTTTACGATACAATTGCAAGTCTTCGCCATCGCGTTGGGGCAAAGGTTCAAGTTCGCCCGAAGATTTCCCCTCCAAAAGTTCGCGTGCTACTCCACGTTTAACCAATTGGTCGATGACAAAATTGACACGATTCAACCCAAGCCGATAGTTGTATTCTACCGACGCAATGTCGTCGGTATGACCAACCAAAACAATCTTTTTTATGTATTTGCTCGAATTAATAATATTCAATGCCAGCATATCGAGCTCTTCCTCCCAAGTAATATTTGTTTCGATACCGTTACTATCGAGGACAAACTTGTAGGGATTGTCGTAAACATCCAACGGGAAATTGATTCGTAAAACAAATTGAATAGGAAGATAAAAATCTAACCGCACATTTTTAGTGGTATCGGATAAATCTAAACGAATTCTCTTTGAATCGAAAAAAAGCTTTTGGGATTCGGCAAATATCTGGTAATCCAATCCTTTGAGCAAAGAAACTTCGTAGTATCCTTGTTCGTTCGAAAAGGTCGAAACAACAGGCGGAGTTACTGAAATATCGGGAAAAGCTTGAGTTAGTGTATCCAATTGAAACACATAAAGATTGGCATTGGATACTTTCCTGTTCGAGCTTGATTCATAAACATAACCAAAGACATTATAATTAGTCTCGATTGAAACTTTCGGAACTTCTGGGATTTTTTCAGGTGCTGTAATGTCCAGCGTCGGTTCTTCGGTTTTTGTTTTTTGGGTTGCAACCTTAGGTTTGGTAATTTTATATCGGCAATAAATATCGAAACCACCACGGCGATAGATAACACTCGACTCCTTTGCAAACTGATTCGAACTGTAATAAAGCAAATCGTTTGGATTGGTAGGTGTTGTAGGAAAAATTTCATCAGCCGATGTATTGGTTGGCGGTCGCATATTAACTGCTTCCGAAAAATAACTACCAAAATCATAGTTCTTAGTAGGATCGAAATGCTCGATTATTTCCCAAAACCCCGGCGAAATATTCGCAGCAAAAAGATCGTAGCCCCCAACGTTGTTACGACCCGTCGAACTAAAAAGAAGTTGACGCCCATCGGAAGTAACAAATGGTGTAATTTCGTCGCATTCGGTGTTTATTGAATCGCCACAGTTTATTGGTTCGCTCCATTCCCCGTTCGGCAAAAGAACCGAAAACCAAATGTCTGGTCCCTTGTATGAAACTCTATCGGAGGAAAAAAACAAAACTTTACCATTTGGAGAAATCGATGGTTGAGACTCCCACGTTTGGTAAATTGTGTTAATTTGGTTCGGTAAAGGTTCAATATTCGAAACAACATTTTTCGAAAAATCGCCAACGAATATATTGCTTTCCCCCGTTACACTTTCGGGGTTATTCCCAAATGGACTTCGAGCGAAGTAAACTTTATTGCCATAAAACGAAAGGCAACCGATATGGCCATCGAACGGAATACTTAGCCCTGAAGAAAAATTTGCGAGTGTCTCGTTGGTAAGCGTAACTTGGATTGGTGTTTGATGGAAATTATCGTTGTATGTAAGTATTGCCGTCCGATTATTTACAAAAGACAATTGCCATTCGTCGTCGAGCGAATTGATTTTTCGAACAGGTTCGAAAA
Organism: Ignavibacteria bacterium; assembly: GCA_037445895.1. Taxonomy (GTDB): domain Bacteria; phylum Bacteroidota; class Ignavibacteria; order Kapaibacteriales; family UBA2268; genus JBBIJO01. The sequence continues at coordinate 180,623 of JBBIJO010000002.1, forward strand.
CGTAATAGGATTCGGCAACCCGACGATATTCTATGCTCGTATCGATTGGGATTCCGTCCCATTTGTTTGGGCTACACCGCTGTTCTCGAATGATTTTAATTATGGGCTTTTGAATTCGCTCTTGAACGGCACACCCCGCTAAAATCAAAGCAAATACTATTATTATTTTAATTTTCAATCCAACAAAGTTCCCTCTTTTTCCCAAATATTAGTTGCAAAGTAACAAAAATATCATTCAAAACAAAAATAATATTAGAAAAAATTTACAACAGAAGTCACAGCCAATATCAAAACCTTGAGCAAATAACATCCCGACTTTGCTTGTGAATCAATTACAACATTCTTCCTTGTTAAAAAATTTCGATGGGCAATAGATTATCTCAATTTGAATTATTTTAAAATTAAAGTTAAATTACATTTTTTTAATTTAACGAATTAGTAAATGCACGAAAATGTATATCACATAAATTATGAACTAGAAACTTCGTATTGGTGGTTTGTAGCCCGGAACAAAATTGTTAAAAGCCTTTTGCAACGTTACACAAATCTAAGCAAAGGCGCAACCGTGCTCGATGTTGGTTGTGGAACTGGCGGCTTTGCTTCGCTTTTGAAGGACGAATTCAATGTATTGTGCCTCGACACATCCCCGCTTGCGATTGAGTATTGCCAGGCGCGCGGCTTAGACAGCGTTTTTCTTATGTCTTTGCAAGAGTTCCCATTAGGCAAATACGACATTAGCGCAATTTTCTTCCTTGATGTTATCGAACATATAGACGACGACTATTCGGTTTTGGTTCGTGCTCGCGAAATTCTTTCTCCACAAGGCTATCTAATTATTACAGTTCCAGCGTATCGTTGGTTATGGAGTCGGCACGATGAGATTCATATGCATAAACGCCGCTACACCAAACAACAGCTAAAGGACTTACTTTTGACTCTCAATTTCGAGATTAGATTTCTTTCTTATTTCAACTCGTTCCTCTTCTTACCAGCGGTGGTTAAACGGTTTCTTCAAAAAAATCGCAACGAAGAGGATGTTCAACCGGTCGAGCCGGTATCGGAAACTACGAACAAGATTCTCGAGCGCATTTTCTTCTTCGAAAATCGTATTTTACCTTTTTTCCATTTCCCTTTTGGATTATCAATTATAGCAATAGCAAAAAAGATAATAAACTAGAATAGAAGATAGTATGGCACAACAAAAAAATATCAAAAAGAACAAAGCGAAAATCATTATAAAACCACCGAAAGATTTGCCTATTTTATTGGTGGTTTTTATTTTCCTTTTGACAACATTCATTTTTTTTGCTGACCAAATATTGATGAATTCATTTTTTTGGGAAGATTTTGCCGAGTATGTATTCCCAATGCAAACATTTGCCGCAAAATCTTTTGCTCGCGGCGAAATCCCTTTCTGGAACCCATATACATTTGGTGGTATGCCGTTTTATGCCGATTTGCAAGTTGGTTTTTTCTATGTTTTTAATCGCTTGCTTTCTTTGTTTATCCTCTCGGGGAATAATCTTCCGGTTCTTGCACTCGAATTAGTAATAATCTTTCATTTTTTTATTGCCCAAATAAATACATACTCTCTTGCAAAATATCTCAATGTATCTTCCTACGGTGCTGTAATTTCTGCTGTATCCTATTCCTTTTCGATGTTGATGGTTGGGCATGTCATTCATCCAATGATAATTTACCATTTATCGTGGCTGCCCTTAGTATTAATGCTATTTTTAAAATCTTTCGACACAAAGAAAATTTTTTACTCAATAATCTCGGGAGCTATACTTGGAATGGCAATGCTTTCAGGACACCCACAAAGCACTCTTTATATCGTAACTTTGTTGGGTTTTACTGGGATATATCAATTATTCTTTTTCTTTAAAGACTCGAAGTTTTCGAAAAGCATTGCCAAAGCTGTTTTTATTTTTTTCATACCTTTTGTTATTGCAATAGGTATTTTTGCAGTCCAATATTTGCCTTCGAAAGAGCTTTCCAAATATGCTCAACGCAACGAAGTATCGTATGCAAAAGCGACCGAGGGAGCGTTGCAATTTAAACAAATTTATACAGCAATTGTTCCAAAACTATTTGGGTGGGTCGAAGGTTCAAATTTAGAAGCTTCCACTTTTTACCTAAAACTCAATGGCGATTTACAACGGCATTTTTTTTGGGAAACCGCTTATTACTTTGGAGTAGTCGGTGCAGTGTTTGGGTTATTTGGTGCGTTAGTTGGTTTTCGCTTGCGCTACGTCTGGTTAATGATAATTTTTGTTGCCTTCGGTTTTTTGTATGCTCAAGGCGGCGGAAGCCCAATTTTCAATATCTTCTTTAATTTGCCATATTTTGGAGTTTTCCGCAACCCCGGTCGAATGATGTTTATGGTTACTCTTGGTGCTTCAATTCTATCCGGGTTTGGATTCGATTTCCTTTGGAAAGAAGCCTTTAAAAAAGAAACTTTGGTTAAGTTTGCTATACCGTTAATTATTGCTTTTTTTATTGGATTTTTGGCTAGTTCAGGAGTTTTTGCAAATTTAATGGAAGCCCCATTCGTTGCCCAAAAAGTAATCGAGGATTCTGGAAATTTAGCAATGATTTTTGTGCTTATTGCCGGACTTATTGGAGTTTTGCTTAATCGTGCAGTAATCTCGCCTTCTTTAGCAGGAATTGGGTTGATTATCCTTGCATTTGTCGATTTGTTCATTGTTGGTGCAAGCTTCAACCGAAATCCCGACAATCCCGAAAGAACTTACGAATTGAAGCCCGAACTAAAAGCAATGCTTACTCCGAAACTTCCAAACGAAATTTTCCGGGTCAGTATGCGGCTTTACGAACCTATTCGTTTTATGGCTATGCAACGAAATCAAGGTTTAATCGACGAAGTTATGCTAATAGAAGGTTACAATCCGCTGATTCTCGAACGTGTTTTACCTCCTTCTCCGAATGCAAAAACCACACTCGATTTGTGCAATGTAAAATATGAAGTAAAGGTCAATTTAGAAAAAGGAACTTGGGCATTTGCCGAACGAACAGGCTTTTACCCTCGAATTTGGCTGCTCAGAGATTACAGGGTTATCGAAACCGAAAAAGTATCGGATTTTATGAAGAAAAACAATTTAGACTTTCTGCAAACAGTCGTCTTAGAAAAGCGACCTAAACTTTCCAACCCAGATACTTCTCAACCATTCGAATCGAAAGCAAATTGCGAATACTTCTCAAACAATTATATAAAGTTCAAAGTGAATTCGAATCTACCGGCAATTGCTGTTATTAGCGAGATATGGTATCCAAATTGGAAAGCATACATAGATGGTCGCCCTGTGGAGGTTTTGCGTGCGAATTACAGTCTTCGTGCAGTCGAAGTTCCACAAGGGGAGCATACCCTCGAAATGAAATATGAAAGTACGGCATTTACAACGGGTTTATACCTGACGCTAGCAACTATTTTGATTGTTATAGCTGGATTGATTCTTTCGTATCGTATCGAAATTGCAAAACATATTCATATCGAAATTAAAGAACACACTAAAAGTTAATCACACTATCAAAGGCATTTATGAATCAAATTGCACAAACTTTAATAAAGGAGCCACCTGTTGCGCTGCGGTGGTCTGTCCTTGGCGTTGTCTCGATTGCGATGTTCGGTAACTACTACGTTTACGATTCAATTTCTCCGCTTGCCGATGTCCTTGCAAAGCAGTTATACTTCACCGACGATAACATTGGATTGCTACAAGGAATTTACAGCCTTCCTAATGTAATTATGGTTGCAATAGGAGGTATGATAATTGACCGAATTGGGACTCGGCGAGCAAACTTACTCTTTTCACTATTCTGTATGGTTGGTGCTTTTATAACTTTCGTTCGTGGGGAATTGACTACGATGGTTGCTGGAAGGCTAATCTTTGGTTTAGGAGCCGAATCTTTAATCGTTTCAATTACAACTACACTTGCCAAATGGTTCAAGGGGAAAGAACTATCTTTTGCCTTTGGATTGAACCTTACTATTGCACGATTAGGCTCGTTCGCTGCACTTAACTCACCAACTTGGGCAAAATCGTTTTACGACAATTGGCAGGGTCCTTTGCTGATTTCATTTGTTGCATCTTTGGTTTCTGTCATCGCTGTCCTTTCATACTTCGTTGTCGATGTTTGGTCGCGTCGAAAATATGTTCTTGGCGAGGAGAAGAAACAAGAGAAAATAATCTTTAGGGATGTATTAAAATATAACTCTGCTTTCTGGTTCATTACATTATTGTGTGTAACTTTTTATTCTGCGATGTTTCCTTTTCAAACGTTTGCAATTAAATTTTTTCAGGAAGCTCACGGTGTAACTCGAGAACAAGCGGGTTTCCTTTCAAGTATTTTAACGCTTTCGGCAATGATTATGACACCCCTGTTCGGAATACTTGTTGATAAAATTGGAAAACGGGCACGACTGATGATTCTTGGTTCTTTTTTAATAATTCCAGTATATTTAATAATGGGATATACCAGAATCTCGCTATTCGTTCCTATGTCGGTGATGGGAATTGCTTTTTCCTTAATTCCAGCGGTTATGTGGCCCTCTGTTGCTATTGTTGTTCCACAAGAAAAACTCGGCACTGCTTATGGGGTAATGACAATGGTTCAAAACGTCGGCTTATTTTTAACTAATATAGCAATAGGTTACATTAACGAAAAAACAGGTGGTTATACCGCCGGTATGTGGATTTTCTCAATTTTTGGTATTTTAGGAGTTACTTTTGGATACTTTCTAATAAAAGTAAACAGAAAAGCAAAAGAATTTGACCTTGAAAAACCTAAGTTTTGATGGGTTGGGAAATACGATATTGTAAAAAATTTAAGGGATGTTGTTATGGCTCGAAAAAAAATGACTTTGGAAGACGCAGCGCGCATTGCTCTGCAAGAATATCTTGGATTAACATCAGTTGAAACACTTCTTGTTCTTTCCGATGAACCCCTTCGGGAGATAGGTCTTGTTTTTTTTAGTGTAGGAAAGGAAATAGCGTATGAATCATTTTATGCTGAAATAAAACCTCGAAAAATAAACGGAGAAGAACCTCCCGAGCCAATCGCTAATCTAATGCAGGAAGTGGACGTTGTTGTTTGCCCAATGAGCAAATCTATCACCCATACAACTTCGCGAATAGAGGCTTCGAAACTCGGAGTCCGTATTGCAACTATGCCGGGGATTACCGAGGATATGATGCTTCGCTGTTTAAGCGCCGATGCTGATAAAATTCTCAAAACAACCAAAAAGGTTGCTCGCCGTATGGAAGGGGTTTCGACTATTAGAATTACTACCGATTTAGGAACCGACATAACACTCCCAGTTAAAAATAGGACTATTATCCAAAGCACGGGAATTTTAAAGAAGATTGGTGAATACGGAAATCTTCCATCGGGCGAAGTTTATCTTGCACCGTGGGAAAAACAGACAAATGGTGTTATCGTATTCGACGGCTCTATTAGCGGAATTGGTTTGCTCAAAGACCCGATTCGTGTCTTCGTCGAAGATGGACTTGGAGTCGATTTCGAAGGTGGCGAGGAAGCGAAACAACTTTACGAAATGCTTAGAAGTGTTGGACAGCAAGCCTTTGCTATTGGTGAATTCGGAATCGGAACAAATTACAAAGCACAAATAACCGGAAAGATTTTAGAAGACGAGAAGGTTCTTGGAACTGTCCATATCGCTTTTGGCAACAATCTAACGATGGGGGGAAAAATTAAAGTTAAAAGTCACGTCGATGGAATTATAACAAAACCCAATGTCTATTTCGACGACCAATTAGTTATGAAAGAAGGTAAATTGTTGATATAGACTATGAAAACCGTTTGCTGGCTCGCTGTTTCATTTTTGCTGTTTTTTTCGCTTACAGAATTCATTATTTCGCAAAACGAAGTGCCACACTTTCCTATCGTCAATTACAAAACTGTCGTCTTCAAAAACTCAACCGAATTCAATAAGTTTATAAAAGAGCATCAACCACAAAAATTCAATAAAATCAAATATCGAGTTATAACAACATTGAATCGGAAAGAACTCCGGTATTTTCGTTTGAATCAAAAAATCGTTGTTCCCGATACTTACATCGACGACTTACGTGCATATTCAGTGTTTCCTTTATACTACGAAGGAGCAAAAGACATCCCTAAACTAATACTGGTATCGAATGTTTACCAATGCTATGCCTGTTACGAATTTGGGAACCTGGTTCGCTTCGCGGCAGCCAATACTGGGAAAAAAACAACCCCAACGTATCCTGGTCGTTACAGTCTGTATTGGCGAGAGCGTTTGCGGCGTTCTTCTTTCAACGACGAATGGGTGATGCCATTTACTTGGAATTTCCATTTGCTGATTGGTGCTGCATTTCATCAGTTTGCAATGCCTGGCTATCCGGTTTCCCATTCCTGTATTCGACAATTCAAAGAAGATGCAGAATGGCTTTTTAATTGGGGCGAGGGAGCAAAATACAAACCAAAAACTGGATATGTTCCATTTTCCGGAACCCCTGTGATTATTATAGATTTCTTCGATTTTGTGAAATCAGAGCGACGTTGGCTCGACTTGACCTCGAATCAACTTAAAATCCAAGGGCTTCCGCCGCACCCCCTCGAAGTAGAAGAAGCTCTTATTCCAATACAGCACGTTCCACCAGAATTTCGTAACCTATTGAGCAAGAAAGACTTTAAGCGATATAAATACGCGGAAGATACTTTGAAAGCTCGCGGTGTTCTACCAAAAAATATTCGACTTACACCCTCGAAATCTTTGCAAAAAAATAGGACAAAGGACACCTCGAAAGTTACTCAACGAGCAAAACAGCCATAGAACATCCCCAATTGATAGTCCCTCTCTTCGTTTAAACAAAGAATCGCAACTTCTTAATTCCATTTACAAACTCGTCTTTCTAATGTGGAATCCTTTGGTCATTCGAACACCGGGAATTTATTCGGCAATTCAATTGCAAACGTAGTGCCTTTACCAACATTCGTATCTTTAATATAGATTTTGCTTTTGTGGTAGTCTTCGATAATTCGTTTGCAAAAAGTTAGCCCAATACCCCAGCCTCTTTTCTTTGTTGTAAAGCCGGGTTGGAAAGCGTATCGTCGCTGTTTTGCTGTCATACCGCGTCCGTTGTCGGTAATCTGGATAAAGATTTTCCTTTTTGTTTGCTGAATTGTTATCTTAACAAATCCCTTTTCGCTTTCTATTGATTCGAAAGAATTTTTTAAAAGATTTTCAATTACCCAGGAAAAGAGCACAGGATTAACATCGACAAATATAGTTTTTTGTGGATAATCTCGGATTAATGCAATTTTTTTCCCAAGATGTGGAACTCTCCGCTCGAAGTAATCAATAATTTCGTCGATGATATGCACAAGGTTTGCCCTTTTCATTTCTGGATTGGAACCTATTTTGGAAAATCTTTCCGAAATTGTCTTTAATCGGTTCAAATCGTTCCCCATTTCCCGAAGGACTTCATCTTTTTGTATCTGTTCTTCGGAGTTCGATTGTAGTATTTCAATCCACGCCAAAAGGCTCGAAAGAGGTGTCCCGAGTTGGTGGGCAGCTTCTTTTGCCATTCCAACCCAAAGTTTCGATTCCTCGCTTCGGCGCAGGTAATTGAACGCTATATATGCAAGAGTTACAAATGAAATTGCAATAAATATTTCGATGAGTGGAAAGTATTTGAATTCGTCTATAAGCGATGAATGAGTGTAATAAAACTTTGCAAAAACCATCCCAGTGTCGTCGAAAATAACGATTGGTTCATATTCGGACTTCATTCTTTTGATGAAAGATTTTAAATACTCTCGCTTTTCGTTCGTAGTCCATTTCGGATTAAATTGAATGTTTAACGAATACGACTCGAAAGGAAAGATTGGGTTGTCTTTCTCGTCGGTCATAATAATAGGGAATTTGATAAGATTCGACATTTTGTTGACTAAAAAATCGATATCTTCGGTGTTCGTATTGGGATTTGTATAGCGCCGATATATGTCTGCATAAAATTGAATTGATTGCTTTTCGCGTTGCACAAGCTCATTAACCAATAAATTCGAAAAGATTAATATAATCACAACAATAGAAAGTGCTATTGCAATCAGAATGAGCTTTATTTGCCATTTATTTGTTGTTCCCAAGCGCAAGATTGACATTTGCCGAATTTAAATATTCCACTAAATTTTCGAATGGGATTGATGTTTGGCTGCTGTTGCCCATATTTCTAAGAGTGGCTTGCCGTTTCGCAATTTCTTCGTCGCCAACAATCAAAGTGAAAGTAGCATTTTGTTTGTTTGCTTCTTTCAATTGTGCCTTGAGCGACTTTCTTTGAATATCGAATATGGAGGGAATCTTATGTTTCCTCAAATTTTCGGCAATAGAGATAACTTCGTTAATGTATGTTGGATTTGTATATGCAACAAAGACTAAAGGTTCCGATTTTTGCTTAAATTTGTTTAACTGTTCAAGAATTAAAATAATTCTTTCGATTCCTAAAGCAAAACCTATTGCCGGAATTTCTTTGCTTCCAAACTGTTGAAACAACTCGTCGTAGCGACCGCCGCCTCCGAATGCGTCCTGTGCTCCAAGAATTTCACTTTGAAATTCAAAAACTGTGTGGGAATAATAATCGAGACCTCGAACCAACCTGGGGTTAATCACAAAATCAATAGAATTTTCTTTTAACAGTTTTTGAACATAATCGAAGTGTTCCAAACTCCTTCCATCTAAATATTCTAATATATTAGGGGCTCGCAAGAGTATTTCTTGGTCTTTTTCGTCTTTTGAATCGAGAATTCTCAAAGGATTACGTTCCAAACGCTCTTTGCTTTCCAAAGAGAGATAATTCCTATGTTCAACAAGAAAACGAACCAGTATATCTTTATACTTTTTCCTCGAATAGGAATTGCCGATAGAATTTATTTGCAATGAATAATTCAAAATCCCAAGATTTTGAATTAACGAATTTGCAAGTAGAAGAATCTCCACATCCGCTTCTGGTTCAATCGAACCAATTAATTCAGCGCCATATTGATGGAACTGACGCAATCGCCCTTTCTGTGGCCTTTCATATCGAAAAAGCGGCCCAATATACCAAAGACGTAGGACATTATTTCCAAAGAGTAGGTTATTCTGCAGTATCGAGCGAACTACCGAAGCTGTCATTTCGGGACGAAGCGTTATCGAATCACCTCCCTTATCCAAAAAGGTATACATTTCTTTATTGACGATGTCGGTTTCTTCTCCAAGTGAACGCAAAAAAACCTCGGTCCTTTCCATAATTGGGGTTCTTATCTCGCCAAAGCCATAAAGGCGAGAGACTTGGCCCAGAGTTCGTTCAACAAAATTCCAAATAGGAACTTCGACAGGTAAAATATCTTTTGTCCCACGAACGGAGTTTATCATTTCACTAATTCAAACTTATTTAACAACGTTAATTAAAGCCGAAAAAGTTTGATTTTTATAAGTTAAAAGTAAACGATAAACTCCCGACGTTAACTTACTAATATTAATTGTCTCGGTGTTCGAATTTATTTCAAGCGTAGTTCGCTCCACGATTTGTCCAAAAGTATTGCAAAAAGTAATTTCTACTATTTCATTTTGCTTTGGCTTGTAATTAGGAAATTCAAGCGTTAAAGTTTCGCTGGCTGGTGTTGGGTATGCAATTAAATCGGTTATTCCCTCTTGCATCTCGATTAAGGATATTTTCGCGACACAAACTCCTTGGGCTTGGAACAATCCATTGCGTGTATCGAAAAGGACGCCAAGCGTATCGGCACGAATACTGCCGATTTCGAATGTTGTCGTATCGGGATATCCCAACAAAACCAACCCTTTAATCTTTGTAAGGATTTTTGTAGTAGAATCTATTTGAATATTATCGAACCTCAAATCGACAGTAGCGAAAAAACCATTCTGTTGTTTACTAATTATTATTCCTTGCTCTGAACTTACAAGGTTGAACAAAGACGCATCGAAAGTTAGCGAAAAAGTTAAGTTTGTAGTTACCGGCTCTTCAATGTTAGAGTCGCCTTTGATATAAATGGGAATTGGAAAATCTTTCGCTCCAACGAACGCACTTGTATCTCGAATAATAATTTTGTTAGTTGCAAAAGAAATTCCTTCGACAGGAAGAGCATAAACGAACTCAAATGGTTCATCGAAAACAATAAGCAATGTATCGTAGAATTGACCAACACTTTTGGGGCTGAAATTCAGATTAATGAAAATTGACTCGTCTGGATTAATCGAGATTGGAGGGGATGGGTTCGCGGCAAACGAGAAGACTCCAACACCACTCAACTGGAATGCAATGGATTGTATTCTAAAAGGACTTGAACCACTATTATTAATGTAAATTGTTTTGGTTTTACTTCTACCAACTTGGGCAAACTTAAAATTGATTGGTTCAAACCCTTGCGCTACTTTATCTTTACCCTTCAACAATTGCTCTTCGATAGGTAAAAATATTGTATCCGTTTGGCATAAAGACCGATTACAAACTGAAAACAGGAAGAATAATGCTATAGTAAACAACTTTTTCATTTTACAATCTGCATTGTTTTAATCAAAGTTTGATTTGGCGTTTTCAAAACATAGAAGTAAATCCCAGCAGTAAGTTCAGTAATATCGAAGGAATATCGGTATTTTCCCGGCTTTAAATATTCACCGAAAAGAAACTTGGAGTGCATCCCAGAATAATCATATAAATCGAGCGACGTCCAGCCTGTTTCAATAGTTTCGAATTCAATTGCAATAATTTCGCTTGCTGGATTGGGTTGATTTTGTCCTAAATAAAGCCGTCCATCCGCATCGAAGAGCCGGACTCCCCCTTGCCGGCATAGATTCGAAAGTTTAAGCAATCCAGATTTTTCTTTAATGTTGATTTTGCCTTGCCCAATCGGATAAGAATTTTCAATCGAAAGTGGTGTTAACGTATCGTTCCCCAAAGCAACCTTGAAATCCAAATTGATTAGTATTGAATCGAGCAAGTTGCTGTTTTTAGCTTTTACTATAAGTGTTCTATTGTCTCCTTTGGTGAAAGATTCAAACTCTTTATTCAAAGGTTCAAGGATAGATTTGTTGAATGTGAGGTCGAAAGCAATACCTTCGTAATTCGAGTTTGGATTTTGGAAAAGTTGGTTAGATATTTTAATAGGAATTCGCACCATATCCCCGGGAGAAGCTTCGAAAGTATCGACCGAAATTAGTATGGAATCGAATACCGGTTTGATTCCTTCGGCAAAGAACTGTATGTATGCTTTTGGGACTTCTGTATTGTTCGAAAATTCGAAAAGGCAAATTCGACGCCCAACAGTATCGGGAGTAAATCGAACTGTAATAGGTTTGGTTCGATTGGGAAGCAATGTCGAAGGGTTGCCTCCGTCGATAATCACAAAGTTCAGCGAGTCGGGACCAATATTAGAAATTTTTGTTATCTCCACAGGGGTTGTGCTTACATTTTTTAAAGCAAAAGACAAAATAGTATCGCGAAATTCTCCTAATTCAACATAGCCTAAATCAACAAATTGTGGGTTAACCTCGAGCGGCGGTATAAAACCAATACCAGTGAGTTTTTTCACAATGCTGTCGCCATCAAATTTAAACTTTACGAAAGCCAGACGCGTTCCTATGTCTTTTGGCGAAAAGTTGAGCAAAGCAATAATCGAGTCGTTTGCATTGATACTTTTGGTTTTGTTTATATCAATGATTTTAAACTCGTCGGAATTTGAACCAAAAATTTCAATACTTTTTATTTTAAGTGGGATACTCGATGAATTATATGCAAAAGGAATAACGAGCGTATCGAGCGAGGTTCCAACGGGAACGCGACCGAAGTCAACATCGGTTGCAACAAATTTCGTCTTCCTGATAGAAAACGGGCAATCGGATGTATCGATTTGCAGCCCTAACTTAGTGCGATTGAATATTTTAGCTGTGCTATCCCAACTCGATGTTAAAAGCATTGCATCGTCGAAACTGAAAGAGGCAGAAGTAATTGAATTCGAATGCTCACCAATTGCCATAGAGTCTATCAATTCTCCCGTTTCGGGATTCCACCGTAACACCCTTCCATCGCTTCCAGCTGTGATTAACCAATTTCCAGTCGAGTTGAAGTAGGCTGTATTAATAGCTGGATAACTCACAGTATCGTGTGCTAAAAAAAATTTATAATCGTGGGTTGCAACATTACTAGTTGTATCATAGTCCCAAATAAAAATTAACCCCAAATGCGAAACCGCTGCAATTATCCTTTTGTTTAAATTTATTGCAAATTGGTGTATATGATTATTCCTATATTTTGTTGAATATGTTTTGGTTATTTTAAGTTCTTTTATGTTATATCCATATACATTCCCATCGTAGGAAGCAAAGAAGACAAAATTGGAATCGGGAGCAAAGCTAGCAAAATATATTGGGTTTTTTCTGAAAGATAAAGTGTCGACAATTTTCTTCGATCGCAAATCCCAAACAAAACAGGAGCCATCAGTTCCCGAGGTTACAATGTAAAGCCCGTCGAGACTAAAATTTGCCGAAGTAACTTTTCCAGTATGTCCACGAAATGCGTAAATAGAATCGCCAGTTTTAACATCCCAAAGAATAGCACTGCTATCGTCGCTTGCCGTAAGAGCATAACGATCCTCGTTATCGAAACAAGCCCAATCCACCTGGTCGGTGTGTCCTTTTAGGTTAAACAGTTTTGTCCCCGTCCCTGGATTCCATATACTTGCATACTCGTCTGCGTCTTTTGTCCCAGTTATAATCAGCGAAGCGTCGCGATTGAAATTAGCAATGTTGACGGAGCTTCTGTGGCGAAGTTCAACGGTTTCGCCAGCGTTGTTTGGCCAAATTTGTATGATACGAACTAAACAGGAATCTGATTCCGGAAATTTTGTCGGATCGAGCCACCATTTATATTCCATTCCAAGAACATTCACCGCTAAGGTATCCCACGTTACCCCATTGTTTGTTGAGTATTGAAGTTGAACAACATCAGCTGCAAGAACCCCTTCCCAATCGATTTTAATAGTATCGCCAATAGCAAATTTTTCTCCACAATTTGGATGTAAAAGCTTTAATGTCCGAGTCTTAGGCCGCTTATTTGGGAAACCACCTGTAATATTTATCTTCCTAATATAGCAAGCATCCGAGAAAATAACAAGACTATCGAAGACTATCGATGAATCAGTTGGAACAAATTGAATTGTCAATTTATACGGTTCATCTTTGGAAAGAACAAACGGAGAGGAAATATTCCCGCTAATTATTGTAAAATGTGGGTCAGAAATTTTAAAGCTGTCAATTCGAATATTGTGATTCTTTGCTGTGATTGTTACGTCTAAATTTTTCGGAGTCGAAGGAATAACCGAGCTAAAACGAAGGAAAGGAGGATTTGCTGTTAAAGCAGGGAAGTCGGAATTTGCGAGTTCAATATTAAATGAAATGGAATCAAAATTTTTATAAATCAAAAGTTCGTCGCGCAAATTTGAACAAGCAGGAAGAGTTTGCCAATTCACCATTGCCACTTTCCCGCTACGAGAGATAAAATCAATAGTTCGAGCAAGCCAAAGTGAGTCTGCATCCGTTAAATACTCGAAATATCCTCCATCGGTTCGACGTGCAAGGATTCTCAAATTATCGTCCGCCGAATTGCCAATCATTAATGTAAATATCCTACAATTTTTTTGGTTGGCTATGTTAGCAATTTCATTAAAGTTGAAATCCCTATTTTTATCGGTAATTAAAACGACAGAGCGAGGAAATTTGGCAAGATCCGAGAAAAACAAAGCACCAACTTTGAACCCAATAAATGCAGTATCGAAATTTGAGCCAAATCGTGTGTTTGAATTTGGAAGAGCCGATGCAATCTCCGAGGGATTCGAAACAAAATCGCTAATAACATAACTTCTTGAATCGAAAGCAATAAGAGAAAATTCGGCATTAATCAAATTATTTGCAATACCGTTTATCAGGTTTTTAGCTAAGGTAAAATTCCTGTTGTTAATTTGGAAATTTCCTGTGGAAAGGTCTAAAAGGAAAATGATTGAGAGGTTGCCCTCGATTGGCGGATTGGGTCGCGAAAAACCAAAGGAACTTATAGGAACAAAATCTTCGTAGATTTCAAAATCTACTTCATTTATATCTACAATTGGATTTGAATTCTGGTTTAAAACCAAATAAGAAAAATTTATCTGAGAAGTATCAACCTGCAAATCAATAGGAACAATTTTAGAATAAGTGTTTGCTATTAAATTAAAAAGGAAAATCAATATTAGACAATAATATTTATTCATATTGCGAAAAACAAAAGTCCCACTATTAAAATTGTTCGAAAACAAAAATAACACAATTTTTGTAATAAGTTACAAGCGTAGGTTACCTCCGATTTTTTTGCAATTCCTTGAACATTTCTAAATCTCTTTCTGTCAAGTTTTCTGGTAGTTTCGCTACAAGTTTGATGTAAAGGTCTCCTCGTTCATTAGGGTTAGAATATTTTGGCATCCCTTGTCCTTTTAATCGCAGTATTCTTCCATTTTGTGAACCAGCAGGTATGTTAAATTTAATTGTCCCGCCAAAAGTTCTTAGTTTCGACTCGCCCCCAAGAATCATTTTATATATATCGATTGGAACATCAACATAAAGGTCATCGCCTTTGCGTTCAACTTTTTTATGTGGTTCAATACGAACAATAATAAGGAGTTCTCCTTTAGTTTTAGTTATGTTGTCCAAAGGAATTCGTAGTATTTGGTTATCGGCAATCCCAGGTTTAATTTTGATTTCAATTTTTTTATTATCGATACCTACGATGCGCGAAATCCCTTTGTATGCTTCTTCTAATGTGATTCTCAACTCGATAGTATTGGCTTGGGTTTGTGGGGATTGTTTCTTTGCTTGTTCAGTTCGACGTTTGAAGCCTAGATCGGTACCAAAAATTTTCTCAAAAAAATCCGAAAAAGCACCACCCGAGGCAAAAACTTCGTCGAGTGGCGTAAATCCTGTCGATTTCTTTCGTCTCGAGCCAACGGATTGGTTGATAAACCAATCGGACCAGTTAAACTGTTCCGAACGTCCACCCTGTCGCTGAAAATTAAACCAGGAGGCTCCTAAATTGTCATATTTGCTTCTTTTATCTGAATCGCTAAGTACTTCGTATGCTTCATTAATTTCCTTGAACTTTTCTTCGTATTCTTTGTTGCCTTGGTTACGGTCTGGGTGATATTTTTGTGCCAGCTTCCGATAAGCCTTTTTAATTTCTTCGGGAGTGGCATTTTTGTTGACCCCTAAAATTCGATAATAATCTTTGAATTCCATATCTATCTAAATATCAAACAATCATAAAAATACAACAACATTAGAAACGAAAAAAATACAATTTTGTTTATTTTTTATAAATTTGCATTCTTTCTTATTGAGTTATGGATAAATTTAAACCGATTGGAATTTTTGATTCTGGAGTGGGGGGGCTAAGTGTCTTAAAGCAGTTTTTAAAATACCTTCCCTTCGAAAGCTACATTTATCTTGGTGATACCGCGCGTGTCCCCTATGGGAATAAATCGAGAGAGACCATTCGAGGATATGCCCAAGATTGCACTAACTACTTAAAAGAAAAGCAAGTTAAGTTGATAGTTATTGCTTGCCATACTGTCTCCTCGGTTGCTCTCGATGTCGTAGAAAATCTTACCAACGTTCCTGTTGTAGGTATGATTGAACCCGCTACAAAATCTGCTCTAATTATTAGTAAAAACAAGAAAATCGGTGTTATTGGAACTCGAGCCACTATTAATAGCGGTGCATATTCGAAGAGTTTAAGTAGGCATTTTGTTGGCGACGAGTTGGAAGTATTCACAAAAGCTTGTCCCTTGTTTGTTCCACTCGCCGAAGAAGGCTTTACCAATCATCCCAGTACCAAACTTATCGCCGAAGAGTATTTAACTGAACTTAGCACATCAAAAATCGATACACTTATTTTGGGGTGCACCCACTACCCTCTTCTATCGAAAGCAATATCGGAAACATTACCCGATGTTGAACTAATCGACTCGGGAGAACAAGCTGCGATTTACTCCTTGCGACTCCTTGCCGAGATGAACTTACTCGTCGAAGAAAAAGAAAAATACTCTATTACTCCCAACGTCCATTTTTATTTGACGGATATTCCCATTACTTTTCCAGAAATTGCTCGAAATTTCTTAGGATACGAGATCGGTGAACCTGAAGTAGTAACAATTTAAATTGCATATGGAAAAGAAAGACGACAACGGAAATGGCAACACAAACAATATAGACTTAGGCGAAGAACTTGCAAGTTTAAACCTTCAACTCAAAGAAAAGCAAGAAAAAATTGAAAAGTTAGAGCTTATTCTCGATGATGTATCGACACGGTTTGCCAACAGTATTCACCAATTTGTTGAGCTTTTGGGTTCAATTGTAGCTTTCCAAGAAAAATTCTACGAAAATTCCCATTCGCGTTTTGTCTCTTCGAAAGCTGGAGCAATCGCTCGTGCGTTGAAAATGTCCGCCGATGAAATATGGCAAATAGAAACAGCGGGTCTTCTGCACGATATTGGAATGATAGGGTTAAAAGATTCGATTATGGCTAAGTTTCCACTGGAAATGACCGAAAAAGAAACAACATACTATCAATACCATTGTGAATTAGGGCGAGATTTGTTGAGGAAATTCGATGAATTTGCTATTGTTTCTGAAATAGTTTATCAGCATCACGAGTTTCTCGACGGTTCCGGCTTCCCACGTGGATTAAAAGGAAAGCAAATTCATCCTGGTGCACAAATTATAGCAATTTGCAATACTTTCCATAATTTGGTATATAAAGTAAAAAAGGAAAACGACCCTCGAGCGTCGAGTTTTACAATACAATCCAAACTACCGCCCACCACTGTCGAAATAACTAGTAGCCGCTTTCTCGCTGCGATTTCGCAGTTGCATCAAAGAGCGGGTTTACATTTCGAAAAGAAATTCGTCGAAGTTTTGATTGAAATTATCGAAAAAGAAAGAAAAGCGCGCGGGGAAAAAGTTATCACTCGGGTTCCAATTCAAAAACTTGCTGCCGGTATGATTATTTATCAAAATTATTATTCGCCATCGGGTTTGTTAGTTGCAGCAAGCGGCGATATCATTACAGATGATTCGAAAAAGGCACTAATTCGTATGGCGGAGTTTGGAACTATTCCACCAAACATTTTGGTATTAAAATAGTCATGTCTTACAAATTTTTATGCGCTATGGACAATAAAAATAAGCCAATAATCCTCGTTGTCGATGACGACGAATTATTCAGTCAGTTTGTTAAGTATATTCTCGAAAAGAAGCTCCAAGCGAATGTGTATAATTTTAACTCGCCTAAGGGAAGCTTTGATTTCCTTGAAAATCAAATTCCAGACTTAATCCTTCTCGATATGGAAATGCCTATTATGGATGGTTATACTTTTATGAGGAAGCTTCGCTCGAATCCAAAATGGGCAAAAATTCATGTAATTCCTTGCACTGCAATAGTCTCGCGCGAATTATTTAATTCGCTTTTGCAATTGGGCATCGACGATTACATCTTGAAACCCGTTTCAGAAAAAACGCTTGTCGCAAAAATAAGCGAAGTATTAGCTCGAATTGAAAAAATAGATTAATCTCTTACTATGACAAACGATAATTATGGCAAATGATTTCGAAAAACTAATATCCACAAATTCTATCCCTAACTTTGTGATTCTTTTTGGCGAGGAAGATTTCCTTGTTTTCGAGGCTTATAAAAATCTTGTGAATGCTTTAAATAAGAAGGGCGATTCAAGTGTTGAAATACTCGATGCCGATGAACAAAAGGGAAAGGAAAAGCTTTTCGAAACTGTTAATTCTTGCCTCAACAGCGGCTTTTTCCAATTGCAAAGGATTGTGGTAATCAAACACATCGAAAAGTATTATTCTGGACGCACAAAGAAGAACAAAAACGATTCCATCGATAATGCTTTCGAAAGATTTATCAATTCGAAGCTAAACGATATTTTTGTTGTTTTCATTACTTTCGAAGACTCTTTGAACGGCTTGAGTAAGAAAATAGCTTCAACAAAGGATACCAATTCGAAAAACAAAATCTACGAAAGTTTAAAATATCCTTTCAACATTTTGCTTTCGAAACATAAGTGGTTCGAGTTTCCAAAAGTTTACGAATCGCAAATTAAAACTTGGATTACTAATCGGTTCAAGCAAAAGGGTGTGGCAATTAACGAACAAATTGTAGATTTTATCCTTGCCAACTGTAACCTAAATTTATGGGAAATAGACCACGAGATTGAAAAAATTATCCTATATTTTGGTCACAAAACCATACTCGAGATAGGCGAAGTTGCTCAAATTATTTCGGGCACAAAGGAGCATAGTGTTTTCCAAATAATTTCCGAAATTGCTCGCCGAAATGCTTCGAATGCAATTGAATTGGTTCAAAAAATTTTGAACACAGCAAAGCAAGAAATTCTCGTTGTCAATTTAATATTTAAATATTTTCGAAACTTATTAATCTTGTTGGAAGAATCACAAAAAACTCGCGACAAGTTTCAATTAGCAAAAGCAATTGGCGCAACTCCTTACTTTTTCGATGATTACCAAGAAGGGTTGAAAAATTATTCCAAAATCGAAATCATAAATGCAATTAACCTTATTACAGACACAGATTACCTCTTAAAATCAAGTTCAAACGAACCCATTTTTCTATTAGAATTACTAATTACAAATTTGACTTCTCGAAAAACGAAAGAAGTTGAAATAATTCGTTAATTTTGCAATTTCGTAAATTTTTACAAGTAGGATTTGAAAGTAAACTACTTCAAGGGATTTTTTTATTGGGTGTTATCGCTATATTGCTCCACTATATTGTTATTTTCAGAAGAATATAACGAAGATAGTCTATGGTCGGCTTTTTTGGCAAAGCCTAAGTTTGGAATTTTTGCAAATTATGGCTTAAATTTACATTTGAGCAACTTTCGGAGCTTTCCCGATGTCCCTTGTTGTTCGCCTAAATTTACCGATGCACTCGGTTGGGGTTGGGAAATTGGAGGTTTAGCCGAGTATTATCTTGTGGATTACTTTTCTATGGGTTTTAGGCTTTCCTTGCTTCAAAACGATGCCGATTTTAGACGAGAAGAAACTACAACTGTAATCGTCGATGGTATTTCCCGCAATGGTGTGTTTGAACATCAGTTAAAATCTTGGTTGAATTACCTTTCTATTGAATTTCGAGGCAACTATAATTTTAGAAATTTTTGGTGGGCTTCCGCGGGATTAGGTTTATCGTTCGCAACAAAAAGTAGTTTCCACCAAAAAGAAGTCATTACCCAACCCAGCGACAGGGGGGTTTTCCCGGAAAATGGGTTGCGTATTCGCAATGAATACTCCGGTTCGATACCTGAATTAAGGAATGTCATACCTTTCCTTTCAATAGGAATTTCCACAGAATTACTACTCCAGCGTCGTGGTATGTTTTTTCTTTACCCAGAGTTCAACTATAAATTTTATTTTATCAATCAAGTTCGAGGCATTAGTTGGGTTAGTCAGCAATTCAGATTGGGAGTTGCGTTGAAGTATCGCGAACCTATTCCTCCTCCCCCACCCCCACCCCCACCAACAGCCCCCCCAATGCCTGTTTTTCCAAAGCCAATTACACCACCAACTATTGAAGCAACTATTACGTATAAATTTCTCGATAGCAACGGAGTAGAACGAAAGAATTCACCAGTCAAAATCGAAGATTTCGTTTCGCTAAATATGAAGCCGTTGTTAAATTATATTTTTTTTGACCATAATTCAGACGCAATTCCTTCCCGCTATGTAATGTTAACCCCACAAGAAGCCAAGAAATTTACACTCGAAAGCTTAACAGAAAAAGATATTCTACAAACGTATTACTACATTTTAAATATCGTTGGTAAAAAGTTAAAAGAAGACCCAACAGCAACAATCACACTTGTTGGGACTAACTCGGGAAAAGCCGAAGAAAAAAATAACTTAGAACTATCGAAGCGTAGGGCGCTTGCGGTTAAACAGTATCTTACAAAAGTCTGGGGAATAGACGAATCGAGAATATTCGTCGAAGCTCGAAATTTGCCAAAAGAACCTTCTAATCCAAAGGAAACCCAAGGAGAAGATGAAAATCGGCGAGTCGAAATCCTTACCGATAACCTAAGAATACTCGAACCAATCCTCACCATTGACACACTCAGGAAAGTGGAACGCTCGAAAATTGTTTTTTTCCCACAACAAAAAACTACCGCAGGAGTCGAAAAGTGGAAAATAACTTTACAACAAAACTCAAAGAATGTCCGTGAGTTTTCTGGTAACGGGACACCCCCGAAACAATTGGAATGGACAATCGACGACAAAGCTTTCGAACAGGTTGTCTTCGGAGGGAAAGTTGGTGTAGAATATAACGTTACGGATTCTTTGGGGCAAGTCGGAAAAGCCAAAGCACCCGACATAACCATAAACAAAATTACAGTGGATAAAAAACGACTCGAGGGAGTAACAGACAAAGAATATGAATATTATAGTCTTATACTTTTTGATTTTGCTAAGTCTAAACTTGGTTTGGAACACAAATCTGTTCTTGAATTTATCAACAAAAGGGTTTCCCCCCTTTCGGAAGTAACAATAGAAGGATTTACGGACAATATCGGCGATGAAAAAGTAAACAAAAAGATTTCGGAAAAAAGGGCAGTCGAAGTAGCTAAATGGTTGGGGCTTCGCAATGCCCGAACTGTTGGCGTAGGCGAGGATTTGCTTCTTTACGATAATTCGCTTCCCGAAGGTCGCTTCTATTGCCGAACAGTCAAAATTACAATCGAAACACCCGTTTCTAACAATACAAAATAAATTGCGATTAAAATAATCGGAATTTAATTCCGTCTTCTTTTTTTCAATTTAGGTAAGTTGCAGATAAAATAAGTGATTAGATTTTCAAAAAAAATAGAATATGCTCTTGGGGCTTTGCAATATTTGGGAATCCACTCGAATGATTCATTTTCTGCTCGGGAGATTTCGGAACAACTCGACATACCATACGAATTTCTTTCTAAAACAATGCAACAGTTAGCGCGATACGGAATTGTCGATTCAAATCAGGGAGTTCGAGGAGGATATCGTTTAATAAATTCACCCGATAGCATTAAGTTTGCCGACATATTAAAGGCATTGGACGAAGATTCGGGAATTGTAACATGCTTCGCAGAAGACGACGAAGCTTGCGAACGAAGCAGTATCTGTTTGATTAAATCTCCGATGTTTCAAATTCAATCGAAGATTGATGAAATAATCGCTTCGACAACGCTTGCCGATATTATCCACTACGCACATTTTAATAACAACTTCGATAATAATGTAATACAAAAAATGAGCTAAAAAATGGCAGAAGAAAATACAGACATTTTGAAAGAGGTCACAGAAGGAGAATACAAATATGGATTTGTTTCCCCAATTGAACAAGAGTATGCCCCAAAAGGTTTGAATGAAGATATTATTCGATTTATTTGGGAAAAGAAAAAAGAACCACCATTTATGCTTGAATGGAGAATGAAAGCATATCGTTTTTGGAAAACTATGAAAGAACCAAAATGGGCAAAAGTTCATTATCCGCCGATAGATTACCAGGATATATATTACTATGCCGCTCCCAAAAAATTCAAAGAAAAGCCGAAGTCTCTCGATGAAATCGACCCAGAAATTCGACGAACTTTCGAAAAGTTGGGAATACCACTAAGCGAGCAGGAACGTTTGGCAGGCGTTGCTGTCGATGCTGTCTTGGATAGTGTTTCCGTTGCAACTACTTTCAAAGAAAAGCTCGAGGAATTGGGGATTATTTTTTGCTCAATAAACGAAGCTATAAGAAATCATCCCGATGTGGTTCAAAAATATCTTGGTAGTGTTGTTCCATATAGCGATAATTACTTCGCCGCATTGAATTCTGCCGTTTTCAGTGATGGTTCGTTTGTATATGTTCCGAAAGGTGTGCGTTGTCCAATGGAACTTTCGACATATTTTCGAATCAATGCTTCCGAAACTGGTCAATTCGAAAGAACTTTGATTATTGCCGACGAAGGAAGTTACGTAAGTTATCTCGAAGGCTGCACTGCCCCAATTCGCGACGAAAATCAATTGCACGCTGCAGTGGTCGAATTGATTGCCCATAGAAATGCCGAAATAAAATACTCTACTGTGCAAAACTGGTATCCTGGCGACAAAGAGGGGAAAGGTGGTATTTACAATTTTGTTACCAAGCGCGGTATTTGTTTAGAAGAAAATTCAAAAATTTCGTGGACGCAGGTCGAAACTGGCTCTGCAATAACTTGGAAATATCCCTCCTGCATTTTGAAAGGGGATAACTCCGTTGGCGAGTTCTATTCTATCGCAGTTACAAATAACCACCAACAAGCAGATACCGGAACAAAAATGATGCATCTTGGACGAAACACAAAAAGTAGGATTGTTTCGAAGGGAATCGCAGCTGGACAAAGCAACAACAGTTATCGTGGTCTGGTGCAAATCAACAAAAGAGCCGAAGGGGCACGCAACTACTCCCAATGCGATTCCTTGCTTCTTGGCGATAAATGTGGCGCTCATACTTTCCCTTATATTGAAGCCAATAATAACAGTTCTATCGTTGAACACGAAGCAACTACATCAAAAATTTCTGAGGAAATCTTGTTCTATTTAAATCAACGTGGAATCGATAAAGAAAATGCAATCGGATTGATTGTCAATGGGTTCTCGCGCGAAGTCCTAAATCAATTGCCTATGGAATTTGCTGTCGAAGCACAAAAACTGTTGGCTGTTAGCCTCGAAGGCAGTGTTGGATAATAGGTAAACAATAAACTAAAATTATTATCAATAGAGAGTTATCAACGGAGAATAAAAAATGACGATTTTGAGAATTAACAATTTGCATGTTAATATCAACGGTAATGAAATTTTGAAAGGGTTTAATCTCGAAATTAATCCTGGCGAAGTTCATGCAATTATGGGTCCGAATGGGACTGGAAAAAGTACCCTTGCGTATGTTTTAGCTGGAAAACCAGATTACGAAATTACAAAAGGAGAAATTGGGTTCCTTAATAAAAATCTGATAGAAATTGAACCCGAAGAACGAGCTCGGCTGGGGCTTTTCCTTGCTTTCCAATATCCAGTTGAAATTCCGGGAGTAACAAATGCTAATTTGATGAAAACCGCTGTCAATGAAGTGCGAAAGCATAGGGGTTTGGAACCGCTCGATGCTTTCGATTTCTTACAAATGTTGAAAGAAAAAGCAAACCTTGTTGGGTTGGATTCAACTTTTCTGAATCGAAACGTTAACGAAGGGTTTTCGGGCGGCGAAAAGAAGCGAAACGAAATTTTCCAACTTGCAATGCTGGATCCCACATTAGCCATTCTCGACGAAACGGATTCTGGATTAGATATCGACGCTTTGAAAGTTGTTGCAAACGGTGTTAATATGTTACGCAATTCCGAAAGGTCGTTCCTCATAATTACCCATTACCAGAGGCTCTTGAACTACATTATTCCAGATTTTGTGCATGTTATGTTCGATGGGAAAATCGTTAAATCTGGTGGAAAAGAACTTGCTATCGAACTCGAGAACAAAGGCTACGATTGGCTCCGCAATAACAACAATGGTGTCAAATAGTTTTAGTAGGCTGTATGAATTTCAAAGAAAAATTAATAAACGAATTTGCTAATTTGAAACAAAATGGACTTCGAAGTTCATTCGGAGAAAAATTGTCATTCGTAAAAGAACATACTTTCCAAAAGTTCCAGAAAATTGGTCTTCCCACTTTAAAACACGAAGAATGGAAATACACAAATTTGAACTTCCTCAACCAAATAGATTTTAACCTTCAACACAAAAGATACGAAAAACAAAATCCCCACCAAGTCAATCTATTAAAATACTTGAACGGGGGACACTACAATTTAATTCGTCTGATGAATGGTAGTTTGATTTCCCAACGGATTGTATCGCCGAGCAATGGAGTTGGCTTAATTCATTTCTGCGAAAATCCACTCGAAAATTTTGATTTTGACTTATATTCACTCTTCGAAAAAAATTTCATTAACGACGCGAACCCATTCGGTTATCTTAATACTACGTTTTTTTCCGATGGATTCAAGTTAGTCGTTGGCAATAATACGGAAATCGAAGAACCAATCGTTGTGGTTTTCTCCTATGATAGCGAAACACCTTTGTTTACTAATTCTTTGAATTTTATTGAAATAGGAGAAAATTCCCGAGCAAGTATTATCGTTGGATTCGAAAATTTTTCGACGAGCGAAATTTTGGCAAATGAAACAATCAATATACTCCAAAAAAAGCATTCGCAACTCGAGATAAACGTCATCCAAAACGATATCCCCAAAATTTATTTGATAAACAACATTAATCTTATCCAACACGAAGCCACATATTCAAAATCGAACACAATAAGTTTGAACACCAGTTTCGTTCGAAATAATCTAAACGTTTCTTTCGATGGTGAATATTCCGAAACCCGTTTAAATGGAATATATTTTGTCGACAACGATGAGCTTGTCGATGACCATACAATTATTCAGCATAACAAACCCAATTGTTTAAGCAAGGAGAACTTTCGTGGCATTTTGGATGGTTGTGCCCGGGCTGTATTTAATGGGAAAATCTATGTTGCTCGCAATGCACAAAAAACCAATGCTTATCAATCGAATAAAAACATCCTACTTTCGACCGAAGCAAAAATCAATACAAAGCCCCAACTCGAAATTTATGCCGACGATGTTAAATGCTCTCACGGAGCAACCGCTGGTTATCTCGACAGAGAAATGCTATTTTATATTGCATCGAGAGGTATCGGGAAAGAGAAAGCGAAATCGTTGCTTTTAAATTCTTTCGTTGCCGAAAACATTGAACAAATTGGACTACCCGAACTCCGAGATTCGATAAAAGAAGAGATTGCGAAACAATTGCATTTGGAGGACATTTTTTTCTGTTCTACAATTGACGAAATGACGAAAACAGTTTAACAACTTTTGCGAGGTAAGTGTGAGTGTAATAGAAATAGGTGTCGAAAAAAAGAAAATTTTCGATGTCCACAAAATTCGAGAAGATTTTCCAATTCTTCATCGATTGGTACACGAAAAACCGCTAATATATTTCGATAATGCTGCTACAACACAAAAACCAAAAGTAGTTATCGATGCAATTTCCAATTTTTACACAAATTTGAATAGCAATGTTCACCGCGCTGTTCATTATCTTAGTCAGGCTTCGACCACGGAGTTCGAATGTGCTCGCAGAATCATTAAATCCTTTATAAATGCTAAATTCGAAGAAGAGATAGTTTATGCACGGGGAGCAACCGAAGCAATTAATCTCGTTGCAAACTCTTACGGAAGGATGAGTCTTGCCGAAGGCGACGAGGTTTTGATTACCCGGATGGAGCACCATTCGAATATTGTCCCTTGGCAAATGATTTGTGAACAAACAGGAGCAAAACTTAAAGTCGCTCCAATAAACAACGATGGAGAATTAATTATCGAGGAATTCGAGAAACTGCTTTCCGAAAGAACGAAAATTGTTGGTATTGTTCATATTTCGAATTCTCTTGGGACCATAAATCCCGTGAAAGAAATAATAGAAAAAGCCCATAAATGCGGAGCTTTAGTCCTTGTCGATGCTTCTCAATCAATTCAGCATATCCCTATCGATGTCCAAGATTTAGATTGCGACTTTCTTGTTTTCTCTGGACATAAAGTTTATGGACCTACCGGAATTGGGGTTCTTTATGCGAAGAAGCATTTGCTGGAAATGATGCCACCATATCAGGGCGGCGGCGATATGATTCTTTCGGTTACGTTCGAAAAAACCCTTTATAACTCTGTTCCATACAAATTTGAAGCGGGAACCCAGCACATCGAAGGTGCGATTGGATTAGCTGCAGCAATCCGATATATCCAAAATATCGGACTCGACGTTATAGAAAATTACGAAAAACAGCTTTTAGACTTTGCCACGGGCTTAGTAAATGAAATTCCCGAAGTAAAAATCATTGGAACTGCGCGCAACAAAGCAAGTTTAATTTCATTTATTGTTGACAATGTCCATCCACACGATATTGGAACATTACTCGACCGCGACGGAATTGCAATAAGAACGGGACATCATTGCACTCAACCAGTTATGCAAATGTA
This sequence comes from Ignavibacteria bacterium, assembly GCA_037445895.1. Taxonomy (GTDB): domain Bacteria; phylum Bacteroidota; class Ignavibacteria; order Kapaibacteriales; family UBA2268; genus JBBIJO01. The sequence goes on from JBBIJO010000002.1 coordinate 206,850, forward strand.
TAATATCCCAGCAACTTCGCGAGCATCTTTTGCTTTTTATAACACATTCAAAGAAATAGAATTTTTTGTAAACTCTCTCAAAAAGGTAATAAATCGTTTCAAATAGAGGTGAAATGTGGATGAATTAGATCAACTCTATCAAGAAGTTATTCTAGACCACAATAAAAATCCAAGGAACTTTGGAGAATTGCCCGAAGCAACTCATAGTTCTGTTGGCCATAACCCTTTGTGTGGCGACCATATCGAAATTTTTTTGGACGTCAAAGATTCTTTAATCCAAGATGTAAAATTTAAGGGTGTTGGGTGTGCAATATCGAAAGCATCTGCTTCCATAATGACTACCGTTTTGAAAGGGAAAACGATTGAGGAAGCAAAGCAACTTTTCGAACGTTTCCATCAAATTATTACTTCCAAGCCCGATGAACACATCAATACCGATGGTTTAGGTAAATTATCTGTTTTTGCTGGTGTTCGTGAATTCCCAGCACGCGTCAAATGTGCTTCGCTCGCTTGGCATACAATGATTGGCGCTCTCGAAAATGAACAACAAGTTATTCCTATGGAGTAATCAAATGGAAAACAATAACGAAAGAAATACAACTATTCAGAATTTGGAAAACGATAGCTCGGTTCAAATTCAAAATCCACAACTTTACAATCAAATTGTGAAAGCAATAAAAACGGTTTTCGACCCCGAAATACCAGTTGACATTTGGGAATTAGGATTGATATACGATATTCAAATCACAGCGGAAAACGAAGTTGTTGTTCTTATGACTCTTACTGCTCCGAACTGCCCCGAGGCTGGTGGATTACCATCGGAAGTCGAAGAGGCAATAAAAAATGTTCCCGATGTTCGCGATGCAAAAGTTTTCTTGACTTTCGACCCGCCTTGGGATAGAAGTCGTATGAGCGATATCGCCCGTTTCGAGTTAGGTCTATTTTAATCGATTGAAGTTGTATATGGAATTCTATAAAATCAAAGTAAAAAAAATAAAACAAGAAACGCCGAACTCGATTACAATCTTTTTGGATATTCCCGAGGAATTAAAAAGCATATTTGGGTATAAACCGGGCCAATTCCTAGACGTTAAAGTCAACATAAACGGAGACATACAAAAACGAGCCTACTCGATTTCAACATCGCCACATACTGACTCTGAATTAGCAATTACTGTTAAGGAAATCGAGGAAGGATATGTTTCCCATTATTTAGTTCGGAAGTTGAAAGAAGGAGATGTGTTGGAAGTATCGAAACCATTAGGCAAATTTACCTTCGATGTCCAACCTACGCATAATTATTTGTATGTAATGTTTGCTGCTGGCAGCGGTATAACACCTATATTTTCTCAGATTAAATCGATACTTGCGGTTGAATCAAAAAGCAAAGTCTATTTAGTTTATTCCAACAGATATAAGGACGAAATAATATATTACGATGAATTAGAAGAATTGAAAACAAGGTTTTCCAACAGGTTTAATGTTTATTATGTTCTTACAAGAGCAAGCAACGATACTGGTTTTATACATACAAGAATCAATAGGCAATTCGTTGAACAATTTTTGAATACCACTGTGTTAAATACAAACGGAGACTTTTCGGAAAAGCACTTTTCAATTTGTGGACCTGTTGGAATGATAAACGAAGTTGAAACGACAATTAAAGATTTCGGTTTCGAAAAGCAATTTATTCACAAAGAGTTGTTCACAACGAAAGTAAAAAAACAAGTCGCAGACAACCCCAAAACGCTTGTTGACGTTACAGAAGTTAATCCGGGGAAAAAATCAGTAAAGATTCTACTTTATGGTGAAGAGCATCAAATCGAGGTCGAAGAGGACGAGCCTGTCCTATTGGCTGCTTTTCGTGCAGGGTTGGATCCGCCCTTCAGTTGTCAAATTGGTATCTGTGGAACTTGTATGGCTAAACTTCGAAGTGGCAAAGTCAAAATGGATGAACGAGATGCCTTAACCGATGCCGAAATACAACAGGGGTTTATACTTACCTGCCAATCCCATCCTCTTTCGGATGATTGTTATATCGATTATGATTATTAATTTTGTTTTTTGTATAATTAAATTTAGGTGAAATATGCAACAGTTAGAGCAAGAAACCGAGATTGGTTGCGAAAAAATTTCAACTGGAATAGAGGGCGCAACCGAAGCCGATAGCATTTTCATAAGCCATCGAGCAATAGAAATGATTGACCAAGTTCGACAAGAAAACAACGTCCCCGAAAATTATTTCCTTCGAATAGGCGTTCAAGGGGGAGGTTGCTCGGGATTCAACTACGCACTTGGCTTCGATGCCGAAATAGACGAGACAAACGATCGCCAATTCAATGTTCGAAACCTCAAGGTTGTAATAGATTCCCATAGCCTTTTTTATCTAATGGGTGTAACTCTTGACTTCGTCGATACGCCCCAAGGAAAAGGTTTTGTGTTTTCTAATCCTAATAATTTACCAACTTGCGGGTGCCATAGTTAATTGTTTCACATAAATAAGGAGGGAGTATGGCTTTCGTGTTGCCAGCACTTCCGTTCCCAAAAGACGCCTTGAAGCCTTTTATTTCGGAGGAAACTTTCGAATATCACTATGGGAAACACCACGCTGCTTATGTCAACAATCTTAACAAACTCATCGAAGGGACAGCACTTGAACAGATGACGCTCGAAAACATCATTTTAAACTCACAGGGTAGCATTTTCAATAACTCTGCCCAAACATGGAATCATACTTTCTTTTGGAATTCTTTATCGCCGAATGGTGGAGGAACTCCGAAAGGAACGATATTCAACGAAATAATAAACAGCTTTGGTTCGTTCGAAGATTTCAAGAAGAAGTTCACCGATTCGGCTATTTCTCTTTTCGGTTCTGGTTGGGTTTGGCTAACAAAAAATCCCGATGGAACACTCGAAATTGTCCAAACACAAAATGCTGGAACGCCACTCACATTAGGCAAGAAACCTTTAATTACGCTCGACGTTTGGGAACACGCTTATTACATTGACTACCGCAATGCTCGCGCGAAATTTGTCGAAGCTTTTTGGGAAATCGTAAACTGGGATTTTGCTCAGAAAAATTTGTAACTTAATTTTCTCGCAATTAACCCTTGTTTTCCCAAAATGAAAACGAGGGTTTTTTATTTGATTTTTTTTGTTACTTTTGGGCTCAAATCTTCGGAATTATTTATGAACAATTTGTTTGGACAAAATAAATTGATTATTTCGGCAAGCAGAAGGACAGATATCCCAGCTTTTTATTCCGATTGGTTACGTAAGCAATTAGAAAGAGGCTACGTTGTTGTTTCCAATCCATTTAACCGAAAATCAAAGCTTGTCGATTTGCGTCCCGAAAGGGTTGCAGGGTTTGTCTTTTGGACTCGATTTCCAGCTAATCTTGTCAAACACCTCGATTATATTGATGCACATTATGGTCCACATCACTATATCAATCTAACAATAACAAATTATCCAAAAGTTTTGGAACCTGCCTCGCCTAACTTATTGCGCCTCGTAACGAGCATAGATGTTCTTGCCCAAAGATACGGAGAAAATTATATCAAATGGAGGTTCGACCCAATTATCATTTCCACAATCACACCGAAAGAATGGATACTCGAGACATTTTATACGTTATGCCAAAAATTGAGTGGTCGAATCCGAACTTGCACAACGAGTTTCGTTGATTTTTACACGAAAGTAACAAAAAATTTTTCTTCTTTGCAGAATCGCCACAGGATACAGGTTTTCGATATAGAGTTAGACGAGAAAGTCGAATTAATTCAGCAACTACAACAAATAAGTAAATCGTTTGGAATTGAATTACAATTATGTTGCGAACGCGAAGTCTCGATTTATTCTCGCTGCCTTGAATCCAGATGCGTAAACACAGTAGATTTAGCCTTGGATAATCGGAATGGGTATCGTGCGAAACCTTCCCGCAATCAATGCAATTGTATCGAAAGTGTGGATATTGGTTTCTACGATAGCTGCCTATTTGGTTGTGTTTATTGCTACGCAAATGCCGATTACAAAAAATCGGTCGATAACTATCGAAAATTTAAAAAGGTTGGCTTTTGCTTTTAAATATGCAATTAATCGGTTTCGTTAGGCAATGTTATCTTGAAAGTCAGCTTCAACATAGTAATTTTTTTGTTTCTTTTTAACAAATAAAAATTTTGATGTAATTTTGTTTTGGTGTATGATTAACTTTTAGCTTTTTATGGAAACTACTGCTAATGAATTTTTCGATGAGGTTAAAAAAGTGATTGAGCGCGATATCCGCCCATTTATCGAAGCCGACGGTGGAAAAATTAATTTGAAAACCGTAGTGGATGGGATTGTTTATATTCAGCTTTCGGGAGCATGTTCGGGTTGCCCCGGTGCAGCAATGACTTTGCGGGGAGGTGTCGAAAGAATTCTCAAAGCAAAAATCCAAGACATCAAAGCAGTCAAGCTTGCTTACTAAAGTAAATCTCCGAACAGTGTTGCAGAAGTGGAGTTGCTAATTCGGACTTTAACAAAATCGCCAACCGTAATGTTATTTTGTATTGAAAAAATGACTACTTTATTTGTGTCGGTTCTTCCCTGCCATTGTGATTTGTTCTTTTTCGAAGGACCTTCGACAAGAACTTCGTGAATCTTTCCGCGTTCTGTAATATTAATTTCTTTTGAAATCTTATTTTGAAGTTCAATAATCTCGTTCAACCGTCGAGTTTTTTCTTTATCGGGCACATCATCATCCATCTTGTAGGCTTTAGTGTGTTCTCTTGGTGAATATTTAAACATATATGCACCATCGTAGCGAATTTGCCCCATTACTTTCAAAGTAGCTTCGTGGTCTTCGAGTGTTTCCGATGGAAATCCGGCGATAATATCTGTCGAAAGTGCGCAATAAGGCATTACCGAACGAATTTTCTCGATTCTACCCAAATAATGTTCAACGGTATAGTTCCGATTCATTAATTCGAGTATCCGATTTGAGCCACTTTGAATCGGAAGATGAATGTATTTGCAAATATTATCGAACTCAGCCATTGTCTCGATTAATTTATCGCTCATATCTTGTGGGTGTGATGTTACATAACGTATTCGCATTTGGGGCTGGGCTTTTGCACACTCCCGCAAAAGTTCAGCAAAGTCTCGATTGGTTTGGGGGCAACGATAACTATTCACATTTTGCCCAAGCAAAGTTACCTCCCTAAAACCTTCATCCCAAAGCAATTTTATTTCATCAACAATTGAAGGTAATGTTCGCGAGCGCTCGCGCCCACGAGTGAAAGGAACCACGCAAAAGGAGCAAAATTTATCGCATCCTCTCATTATCGAAAGCCAAGCCGAAATTCCTTCTTTTCGCAATGGTTCAATATCCTCGTAAGTTTCGACCCTCGACAACTTGACAGCAATACCTTTTTCGCCGCTAAAGGCCCTTTGAATTAATTCCGGGACCTTTCGGTATTCATCGGGACCAACTGCAATGTCAACAATTCCAGTTTCATCAATTAAACGATTACGTAATCGTTCAGCCATACATCCCAAAATTCCTACAACAAAACTTTCGCTATTCCTTTTGTATTGTTTCAAATGGACAAGCCTTTCGTTAATTTTTCGTTCGGCATTATCGCGAACCGAACAGGTATTCAGAAGAACTACATTAGCCTCCTTTGGATTATCGACCAAATCGTAGCCAGCGTTTTTGACGATGCGCGAAACAATTTCGGTATCGCCAACATTCATCTGACAGCCATAAGTTTCGATATATATTGAAATTGGACTCTTCATCATTACACAACTTTTTACAAATTACAAAATTATCAAAATCACATTTAATCTAAAAATATCTTTAAATCCAACTAAACACAATGCAATTTATCTCCTTACAATATTTCGAACTCTATTCCTTCGATAAACATTCTTTAAATGAATATGCAAAAATGAAAAATAATGATAATAGCAGTATCCCCATTCCAAAGGCAAAAAATCCTGCCGATATTGCCGAACAATTCCTAACACTCGTTGAAATCATAAAACTGCTTAGAATCCACTGCCCTTGGGATAGGCGACAAACCAACGAATCGATTGCACATCTTTTAATCGAGGAAGCCTACGAAGTCCTTTCGGCAATCGAAAACAAAGACGACGATGAATTCCAAAAAGAACTCGGCGATATTCTACTACACATAATAATGCACAGCATTATGGCCGACGAACGGAACGCTTTTAATTTGCTTAACGTCATCACAAAAATCCAAGATAAACTCATTTTTCGCCACCCCCATGTTTTTGGAAACACTACAGTCAATGGCGAAGAAGATGTTGTTCGTAACTGGGAAGAATTAAAGAAAAAAGAAGGTCGCCACTCGACACTCGACGGTGTTCCTTTAAATCTTCCTGCCTTGCTTAGAGCCGAACGAATACAGCACAAAGCATCCCGAGTAGGATTCGATTGGGAAAGGAAAGAACAGGTTTGGGAAAAAGTTGCCGAAGAACTCAACGAATTGGAAGAAGCAGTCGCGACTCAACAACCGGATAAAATCCAAGAGGAACTCGGGGATTTACTTTTTGCCATAGTAAACTATGCAAGATTCTTAGAAATCAGCCCGGAAGTTGCTTTGCAAAAAACAAACAATAAATTTATCGAGCGTTTCCAAGCAATAGAGTCATACGCAAAAGAAAACAATAAACATCTTTCCGAAATGACGCTTTCGGAAATGGATGAAGTTTGGGAACTGGCGAAAAACAAAGAAAAAAAAACAGCCTAACTCCTAAAGATTCGGCGGAAGAACACCAATCCTCAAAGTATCACCGGTCATCGGTTTTACCCACTCGACACCTACCAATCCAAATTTGTGGTTTGTGTAGTAAATTATTTTCCCGAACAAATCTTTTAATGGTCCTTCGGTAATTGTTTCTTCGGCTCTAATTACTTTAATCAGCCAGAAACCAATTGGATAATCGTCGGTTGTCGAACGATACTTTACTTCCCGAACAAAGTGATTCCCATCTTTGTCGGTAAACTCATATTTATCGCCGACACCTGCACTATACTTAACAATTGTGAATGGCTTGCTTTCGTCGCCTTCGCTGTGGATAAAATCTTGCAAACCTTCGGAAGTTACCTTGGATTTGATGGTAAAATCGAGTTTAATGTTGTTTTTGTCCGAAGAATCAATTTGGACATTGAATGCCCGAATCACTTTCTCGCGTAAAGCTGTTTTGATTTGCGAGGGAAGCAACGCAGTTCCCAACAAAGTATCGATTTTGTGGGTAAAAGCAGTATCGGTCTCGAAATGCCCTTGCCTCTCTACAATTCCATTCCTGTTCTCTTTAACCACAAAATTCACTGTGGGGAATCCCCCACTACCAGGTATGGACACGGCTAACCAAACAAGAGTCGTTTCACCAACTTGTGCGAAAGGAACATCGGTGCTACCACCGATTGAATTTGGGTCCGAACTCTCTTTGCAAGAGAAAAGTAAAATACCCGAAAAAACTGCTGCAAGAAGGAAGAGGAATTTCATATAACTCCCATAAAAAACAAATTTAAAAAAGAAAATTCAAAAAAACAAATTTTCCCGAATCGAATGGACTATTTGCGCTTAAGTCGTTCTACTCGATGCATACAGTTTTTGCCGAAGTATAATTTTCGATTTGTGCAACAACAAGGTAAATGCCTTTCGGTAATTTATTGAATTCCCAGACAACTTCGCCCGAATAAGAATTTTCGTTTTCCAATTTGGAGTCCGTAGCTTTCGAAACCAACTCGCCCAAAATATTGTATGCTCAAAATTTTACATTTTTAATTGGTAAGTCTATATCCCAATACAATTTAAATCGAACCACATTTTGCGCTGGATTTGGCACAGGAGTCGAAAGAAAAACACTCTTCCGAATGGGAATACTCGGTTCAATTTCGACCGACGAGGTGTTATCCGTTCTGCCATAGAACATAACATCCATTTGGTAAAGACTATCGTATGCAACAAAAGCAAAAAGCGTATCGGAAAGAAACGCAGCAGGGCATTGGAAAGGTTCGGTTATCCAAAACTTCGGCGGCGAAAATCGTCGAAACTCATATTGGGGTAATTCCGTAACTTCTTTTTCCGTGAAATCAAATTCGTTCGTATAATAAAGTTTGTCTATCACGAAGAATGAGGGAGAAAACCGAGCATTACGGAAGAGAAAAACGTATCGCCCGCCTATTTTATAGGATGTAAAAGGTGATTTCAACTCGGTCCAATTGTCGCTTTTGATGTAAACATTTCCAAACCTTTTGCCGTCCAACTCACCCCTCCATAGGCAGAATAAATTATGTATCTATTGCTCGAGATTCCAGATAATGATTGGTCTGAACAAACCAAATCGACAATATTTAAAGAATCGTTTAGATTAATTTGCTCCCAATTAGAGCCATAATCGGTCGAACGAAGAATAACACCCCCTTTTCCATAAACAAGGAGTGTGTTCCCACAATTGACGGAACCGTTGAAATCGGTCGAAATTCTTTTAATTTTAATTTGGTCGTAGAAATATTCACCCCCCTTTGCAAAGGAAAGCAAAAGAAAAATCAAGACTATACTCAATGCAGTTTGTCGCTTTGCCATACTTTATCCTCTTAACAAATGTTCAACAAAAAGTAAGGAACTATTGTATTTTAATTTATAATTAATTTCTATGCGGTTCGCCAATTCGACGAACATTATGGATTTGTGGGCTACTCCGAAGAAAATTCTTGGCCATAGTTAGGTCGTGTTCACTTCGAACAAAGAAAAATACATTCATAACAAACTCATCGTTATCCTTTTCGATATTAACTTCGTTAATTATTATTTCTTTGAACTGATTTAAGAGTTGGGTTAAACGGTCGATAACTGAAATTTTAGGTCTTCCTTCAATCGTTAATCCTACGACAAAGTTTTTCGTAGGAATAAAGTCCCAATTAATTTCTATGGTTTGATATTTATTTTCATTAACAATTTTGCTCAATTCGACACAACTTGACCTATGGATATAAACATTATTTAAATGGCAAACCCCAAGCGATTTTTCTCCACGAACTGGATAGCAACAAGTTGAAAAAGAAAGTTTATTGTCGGGATTCGAAAGTATTTTTATTGCTTCTTTCTTGCGGAAACTATTGAATAAGGAAGCTACTTTCAACAATTCATCGTATTGACCATTCAGAAGAGAAGTATGCTGGGAAACATTTTGAAAAAATTGTTCGACTGCACTATGAAGTTCGGTATTGAGAAACAAATTATAGTAGAAGTCATCGGGATTAGTATAACCCGATAATTTGGATACAACTTCAAAAGCTTTTGACTTATTGTGGACTGGGTAATTTGTTAAAATCTCGTTGAATATCTCTTTCCCTTTTTGATAAATTAGTTTTTTACGTCGTTTAAAATACTTTACAATTGATGAACTTGCTTTACTTGTTCGGACAAATTTCAGCCATTCAATATCGGGGGTGGACTTAGCGGAAGTAATCACTTCGACTCGGTCTCCATTGGAAAGCTCAAAAGCTAAAGGTTTAGGATGACCATTGATTTTGATACCTACACAATGATTTCCAATCTCAGTATGGATATAATAAGCAAAATCCAATGCCGTTGCCCCCTTGGGCAAAACTTTAATTTCGTTTGTAGGGGTTAGAACATAAATTTCATCGGTTAGAATACCGCTCGAAAATCCTTCCAATAATTTTTCGATTGGAACTTCTTCGACCCGATCCAACAGCCCCCGAACTTCATTCATCCATCTAAGAATTCTCGGGTCTTCGAGCACAGAGTTTGCCGGAACCAAACCTCTTTTGTAGCGATAATGTGCAGCAATTCCTTTTTCGGCAATTTCGTGCATCCTTTGTGTTCGAATTTGAACCTCAACTTTTTGGCTATCCGGACCCCAGAATGCACAATGTATAGACTGATAACCATTGGGTTTCGGATTTTTTAGATAGTCTTTATAAGTCCCATCAACAGTCTCGTAGATGGAATTTATTTCTTCGAAAACTTTATAGCATAGCTCGATGTTATTAGTTTTCAATATAACACGAACGGCTATCAAATCGTAAAGTTCGTCAATGTCTTTTTGGCGTAGTAGCGTTTTAGCATAAATAGAATAAATATGCTTAACTCGCCCGTGAATTTCGAATTTTGCTTCTGTTGCTGAACCATTAAAGATGTTTTCCAACTTTTTTATAATTGGATCGGTAAAAAGAATCAAATAACGCTCTTGTTCGAATCGGCTACGTTTTAATCTTTTAACCACAAAGTCGAAATTTTTCTTATCTAGAACTTTGAACGAAAGGTCTTCCAACTCGCTTTTGATTGCACCAAGCCCAAAACGATGGGCAAATGGACAATAGATTTGCATTGTATCGTCGGCAATCTTATGCTGTAGTTCTGGTTCTAAATACGATATGGTCCGCATATCGTGTAGCCTATCGGCAATCTTAACCATAATGATGCGGACATCGGTAAACAAAGAAAGCAATAATAATCGATAATATTCATCCCTACCAATAGTTTGCCGTTCGAGGAAGGATATTTTATAAAGACTTTCAACGATTTTTGCGATTGTCTCGCCAAATTCGCTCCGAACGTCGTCAATTGTTGTTCCAGCGCTCTTTCCTATAACATCGTGCAACAAAGCACTGCAAACCATTGTATCGTCGTATGCAATATTTTTAACAATAATTGTTGCAACTTCTAACGGATGGGTATAGTATGGTTCGCCAGATTTCCTCAACTCGTTTTGGTGCGCTCGAACACACCAAATAAATGCTTTTTTCAGTAAATCTTTATCGACTTTATCGCTAAAATATTCACAAAAATTTGCAAACGAACTATAATCTTTTTCCGGGCTTCTACCATATTTTGGCTCGGAAAGACTTTTCTGCTTGCCTTTTAAAGGATACAACAACATTTTTTAGTAGGCACATCTTAAAAGAATGTAAATATACCAAAAATTTGGATGGCAATAAAAAGTGAAACAATAATGGCAAAGTTTCCGTAATAATGCCGCTCCTTTGTTTACAAAACACTGAGTTGTCTGAGTTTTTTTCAATTTCCAATACTTAAATTTTTTGCAGCACATAGTTAATTAAACTAATTATACAATAGGGGTTAAAAAGTTGAAATTGGTTTTAAATGAAGCATTTATCTTCGATTTGTAGAGTCGGGCTGAATGAATTTAGTCACATTTGCATAATAGGAAAAAAAATGCGAATTTTGTATTTTATTTCGGGGCGTAGCGCAGCCTGGTTAGCGCGTCTGTTTTGGGAGCAGAAGGTCGCAGGTTCGAATCCCGCCGCCCCGACACCGGCTCATAAACCTTTGCTACGGCGCGGTTTACTTACCCCATTTTTAAAGTTGAGACTGTATTTTAATCTACTTTCAATATTCCCCAAAACTTGGTAAGCTTCATTAATCTCGTAGAACTTTTCTATTGTGTCCTTTTTCCCACGTGCAACGTCCGGATGGTAAATCTTTGCCAAACGATAGAAGGCTCGTTTAACTTCTTCAGTGGTTGCAGTTCTCGAAACTCCCAATATTTTATAAAAATCTTTCATTTCCGTTTATCAATTTTTCTTTCTACAACATTATCTCGATAAAAGAAATCAAAAAATACGTAGTTATATCGAGACAGTTGTAACAATGTCTATTTCAGTATCTGGCGGCAATTCAGTATAACTAATTACACTAATCATAGGAAATTGCGTTCTAATCATTCTATAAAAATATGGCCGTATTTGTGCCGAGCAAATAACAATCGGGATATAACCGCTTAATGTTACTTCATCGACAGCCTTCGAAAGAGCTGTTTGGATTTCCTTGATTGTTTCGAGCGAAAGCCCGAGAGTTTGCATCGAGGTTGCTTGGACGTTGGTTTGCAAAACATTCGATATCATCTGTTCGATTTCTGGATTCAAAGAAATACAGTGAACAACTCCATTATTATCTTGATATAGGTGTTTTATCGTTTCCGATAAGTTATGTCGAACATACTCTGTTAATACATCAACATTTTTCGTTACTTTGTAGTATTCAAGCAAAGATTCAATGATAATCGGTAGGTCTCGGATGGGTATCCCCTCCTTTAAAAGATTTTGTAGAACTTTTTGAACAAACGAAAGAGGCAAATTTTCGGGTGTAACTTCGTCAATTAATGCGGGCGATTCGGTTTTCAAATTGTCGAGAAGTTGTTTAACATCCTGGCGTGTTAACAATTTATCGGCATTCCTTCGCAATATTTCTGTTAAATGAGTAATCAAAACCGTCGCAGACTCTACAACAGTAAATCCCATAAGTTCAGCATTTTCTCGTTCCGCATACGTAATCCAGGTTGCTGGCAAACCGAACACTGGTTCTGTAACTTTTATCCCTGCTAATTCTCCTTCGGCGGTGCCAGGATTCATAGCTAAAAGCATTCCAGGTTGCAAAGTGTTTCTACCAACCTCGTTTCCCCGAATTTTAATCACATATTCTTCCGAATCGAGTTGAAGATTATCGCGAACCCGCACAGGAGGCAATACTATTCCCAACTCCAATGCAAGTTGCTTCCGGACATTTGTAATTCTACGGAAGACATCGCCACCTTGGGTTTCGTCAACCAACGGAATTAAGTTATAACCCAATTCTAATTCAACTGGATCAACTTTTAGCAACTCCTCGACAGGGGTTTCTTCTGGTTTAGTAACAACCTCCGTTCGAGCCATTTCGGCACGCAAACGCTCCTCTTCGTCCCGACGAATCTGTCGGACACGCAGGTATGCTAATCCCCCGGTTATTGCCGATAGAATCAAAAAGGGTATAGTCGGAAATCCCGGAACAAACGCCATAACAAGCATAGCAAAAGATGCAAGCGATATAGCTGTGGGTTTGCCTCCAATTTGACGTCCAAGTTCAATATCTAATTTATCGGCAGACGCAGAGCGGGTAACCACAAAACCAGCCGAAACAGAAATTAATAGAGAAGGTATTTGCGCAACTAATCCATCTCCAATTGTCAAAATAGTATAGGTTGAAAGTGCAGTGGTAATATCCATTCCCCTTTGTGCAATTCCAATAGCAAAACCGCCAAGAATGTTAATAGCAGTAATTATTAAACCTGCGATTGCGTCGCCACGGATAAATTTTGCCGCTCCATCCATCGCACCATAGAAATCTGCTTCTTTAGTAAGGTTTTGACGGCGAATGCGAGCTTCTTGCTCGTCAATATAACCCGCATTTAAATCGGCATCAATGCTCATCTGTTTCCCGGGCAGGGCATCCAACGTAAACCTTGCGGCAACTTCGGCAATACGCGAAGAACCTTTAATAATTACAATAAAATTAATTACTAACAATATTATGAAAATAATAAAGCCAACAATATAATTCCCCCGAATCACAAAAGTCCCAAACGATTGAATTATCTCGCCTGCGTATGCTTCGGTAAGAATCAGCCTTGTCGTTGCAACATTTAATCCTAATCGATATAAAGTAGTTACAAGAAGAACCGTAGGGAAAGCAGAAAACTCTAAAGGATTTTTCAGATAAAGGGACACAAGTAGAATCAAAACAGCGAGCGAAAGATTCGTGGCAATAAGTAAATCCATCAAGAATGGAGGCAGTGGAATTATCAGTAAACTTATTATTACAAGAATTCCCAAAGCAAGTGCAATATCTTTATTTTCAATGATACGAATCAGCAATCGACTAACTATATTATTGCCAATATTCCTTTGAATGATTTGTTCTAACTTTGCCATAAGTAATTTTATTTCAACTAATTGTTATTAATTTTCAAGTAATATACATAAGCGAGAACTTGTGCCACCGCTTTAAATAAAAATTCTGGAATTTCTTGTTCAATTTCGACAGAATAATACAAAGCTTGGGCTAACGGTGGTTCTTCGACAATTGGAACCTGGTAGGCATCGGCAAGTTCTCGGATTCGAAGAGCCATAAAATCTAATCCTTTTGCAACTACGACAGGAGCATTCATTTTGTTTGGTTTATACTCGAGTGCTACGGCAAAATGAGTAGGATTAGTTACAACAACATCTGCTCGTTGAACATTTTTTATCATAATCTTTCTTAGCCTTTGCCGCATAAGGCCACGTAGACGCGAACGAACAAGAGGATCTCCTTCGGATTGGCGCGCCTCCTCTTTTACCTCCTCTTTTGTCATCTTCAAATCTTCTTTATATCTATATTTTTGATAGTATCTATCGGCTATTGCCAAAAGAATATAGATGGTTCCAACCTTTGCAAGTAATTCCAAACATGCGTTAAACATCATCGAAGTGATTTCTGTTATCGGTTTCGAAACCAAACTTAAATCCATTTCCATATACTTCCGCAGGATTGAATAAACAACCCAACCAAGAATTGTTAGTTTTAAAAGACTTTTTAACAATTCAAAATAAGAGCGCCCCGAAAATAGAATTCTTTTGAATCCTGCTAAAGGATTGAATATAGTCCGAAAATTCAAGCCTTTCGTAAATTTTTTCGATGCGAAGTTAAATCCTACCTGTGAAACCTCGGCTATAACGATTATTAGATATAATAATAAAATTACTGGTAAAATATATTGTGCAAGGAATAAAAGTATTTTAAAAAATAAACTTGATACATTTTGAGGCGTTAGTTCATTCATAAACGAATATCGGAGGCTTTGACCGAAGAATTCTCTTATCCTTGCTGTTAAAAACGGTATATAAAGCAGTAGGGTAAAACCACCAAGAACTATCATTGCAGCAGTCGTGATATCGACACTTTTTGCAACTTGTCCTCGCTGGCGTGCCTCGGATAGCCGACGTGCACTCGCAGGCTCAGTTTTTTCTCTACCTTCTGGTGTCTCAGCCATATTTATTAGAACACAGATATCAACAAATTCAAACTGGATTTTTCAAATTCTTGCAAAAAATACTTGCAAGCATATCCAAACAAAGGCACCGAAACAAAAAAACCAATCAAAGCCACGATAATTTTCACCTGGAAACTAACAACAAAGATATTTGTTTGCGGTGCCATACGAGCAAGCATTGCTAAACTTATGTTAATTAAAAAAGTTGCTACTAAAATTGGTGCAGCAAGCTTCAAGGCAATAATAGTCATAATTGAGAGGAACTTCCCTAATTCGATAAATGTTGGAAATTTTAATGCCACCAATCCGATAGGTATTTTTTGTAAGCTTAAATACAGTGCCTCGAAGACATAAAAATGCCCATTCAAAGCAAGGAATATCATTAGAGCAATTAATTCAAGAATTTCTCCAAAGATAGACGGTGTCGACTCTGAAAAGCTTAACAGACGTGCGGCATAAAATCCGACTTCAAAGTCGATTAACCCACCAGCAAAGTTTGCACCCCAGAAAACTAAGTTAATAGAAAAACCAATCAAAAAACCAACTAATAGCTCTTTTAAGATTACAAACCCAAGAACCAAAGGATGAAAATCTATGTTAACACTTATTGGCAATGCACTACTTAAAAGAAAAGCAACTACAAGACCGAGAAATATCTTAGGTGCAGGTCTTACAACCTGATTACGAAACAAAGGAGCAATGACAAATATTCCGGTAATTCGTATAAAAATAAATAATGTTAAAATCAATTTTTCGATGTATATGTCGAATAAATTAGTCATCTGAATAATCTTATTTTATTGTGCTTATCATATTGAAAATTTGAAGAGTAAACATTTTAATTTTGCCAATAATAAAGGGTAACATCAATAACACAGTTAAAAAAACAGCGATAATTTTGGGAACGAAAGTTAGAGTTTGTTCGGAAATAGTTGTTGCAGCTTGGAAAATTGAAATCAACAAGCCAACCACAAGCGAAACAAGAAGAACAGGACCGCTCACAAGAAGGATATAGTAGAATGCAGTTTGAACAATATTTACAACCACTTGGTCTGTCATACCCGACTCCTATTTTAGTAGTAATCCATTCAACAAAGACTCAATTATTAAATACCATCCGTCAACTAATACAAAAAGTAAAATCTTCAATGGCAAAGAAATTAATTGTGGAGGAAGAAGGAACATACCCAAAGACATTAGAATACTTGCAATAATAACATCGAGAACAAGAAATGGAACAAAAAGCAAGAATCCAATCTGGAAAGCAATTCTTAATTCGCTTAAAGTGTATGCTGGGATTATTGTCCAAATCGACAACTCGCTTCGGTTTGCCGGCTTCTGTTTTCCCGAAAGTTTCAAAAATAGTCCTAAATCATCGTCTCGTGTAAACTTCAGCATAAAATTTTTAAAAGGAGTAACTATTTTCTCCATCGCTTGACTTTGCGTAAGTTCTTCCCTTAAATATGGCTGTATTCCCTCCCTATTTGCTTGGTCGAGCACAGGTTGCATCACAAAAAATGTTAAAAATAATGCTAAACCAGCCAATAGCTGTCCCGGAGGTTGGGTTTGTGTTCCTATGGCTTGCTTTAAAAAATGAAGCACAACAACAATCCGAGT
Source organism: Ignavibacteria bacterium (assembly GCA_037445895.1). GTDB lineage: Bacteria > Bacteroidota > Ignavibacteria > Kapaibacteriales > UBA2268 > JBBIJO01. The sequence continues at coordinate 223,320 of JBBIJO010000002.1, forward strand.
AAAACAAGTCATCATTACAAGAATCGAAGGAGCTAATGCCAAAACTGTAATTAATCCAAGGATTTGAAGTGTTACAGGCAAATCATTCTTACCAGTTTGGCTGCCTATTGAAATCGAAACATTAGGGACTTGAGACCCTTGCGCTGTTGGAGTCGTTGGCTGTCCAACAGCAACTTGTGTAAATATAATTATAAATAAAACCGCAAAAAAGAATTTTGTGGTTCCCACCAATCCCCCGATATTTAATCCTTTGTTTCAACTCAAAACTTATACCAACGAAGTTCAATTTCTAAGTCTAATTAATTCATAATATTAAAATATTTGCCTTTTTTCCACAATACGTAATAAGGATACTATTCTTCAAATCGGTGGCTAAAAATTCACAGATTGGTTAAAAACTTACAATTGTTCAACGGAAATACAAGTGAGACTCTTATTGCAAAAGCAAATTTAATATCGATAGGATTGAAACTACCGAGGTTTCGGAACGTAAACGATAATTACCTAAACTAATAATTTCTACATTTTTTTGCTTTTTTGCAGTATTTATTTCTTTCGGCTCGAATCCTCCTTCGGGTCCAACTACAACAAGAATATTACTATAATCCCTTAAATCAAATGTTAAAATATTTTTTCCACCCGAATCAGCCATTAATACCAATTCCCAATTCTTGAATAGTTTCGACAGCTCCGAAAACTGAATCGCTGTATTGATTGTTGGGAGTCTACTTCGTCGAGCCTGTTTTAGAGCAGCAATTCCTTTCTTCCATAACCTTTTTAAATCGAGGTCTTTCGGTTGGGTATAACGACTAATTACCGGATACAATCGATTTATTCTTAATTCAATAGCTTTTTCGAAGGCAAATTCGAATCGCTCTTTATTCTCTAAAATTCCAAGTGCAAGGGCAATTTCCTTTTCCGACTCGCCAAGGTTCTCAACGTAGTTATTTACTTTAACAATGGCTTTTCCTTTGTCGAACGATTTAATATAACCAATAGCCGATAATCCCCGACCATCGACAATAGCCACAACGTCTTGTTTGTTTAGCCGTAGTGCTTTGAAGTGACGGAATTCTTCACCCTCGAGAATTACTTCGGGCAATCCATAGCGTAAATTTTCACTGAAAAAGAACTCCATTAGATATTCACGATTGATTCTAAAACGAATTTTCCGTCTTTCGAAGAAAACGTAAACTTTTTATGGAGTCTATCGTAATACCAAATTTCCCTAACCACATTATCTTTGTCAATTTCACGACTTGTCGAAGTAGGTTTACCATATAGAATGTAAATTTTACCTCGCTCGGTTTTTGCTCCATCTGGTTCAGAAATACTCTGGTAATTGAAAAATGCGAAATCGACTCTATTGTAATACACTGCCATTGCTTCGTTGAAAAGAGTAGTTGTATCGGTATCGAATTTCCGCCATATTTCAAAGAATTTTTTCTCCTGTTCTTCTTTCGCTGCATCCTTCAATTTCTCGAATTCTTCGTCGGTAAGAATGTAATATGTCAAGTCGATTGCATAATTTAAATTTCTCAAAGAAAAAGGTGGGGTATCCCAAAAAATATCAAAATCAAAATTTGCCGTATCTTTTTTCGAGCCATTTATCGATAAAGTTAAAGAATATTTTTGTGGGAATGCAAGGCTTTCGGGGATTGGAATTTCGAAGAATAAAACGTCGGAGCTTGTTTCGCCAGTGCTGGCTTTGCTATCGAAAAATACATTGATTTCATTTCTATCAAAAAGGAAATTCGGCAAAGTCGTCGAAATTACATTCGCTTTACCTTCCAAATTTACTTTGTTCTTCCATTGAAGTTTGCTTGTTTTTGTTTCGAGAGATTCCAATTTATATTGAACAAAATCGATAACATTATAATAGTTGACTATTCCTATAATTATACTTTTATTCTTCGAGGCAAAATTTAAGCCATATCCCATAACATCAATTCTATAACGATTGGAGTCTTTAATAGCATAAATAGGATTTAGTAACAAATAATTACCTACTTTCCTTTGTTTCAAAGGGAATTTCAATGTCTTTAATTTAATATTTCCCCTGTCGAATAATGTTATCTCGAGGTCATAATTGGATGCCCTAATTTTAGCCGAAACAAATCCCAAAACTTCGTGGGTTTCCCCAATTGCTTTCGATTGTTCCGATACTAAAACAGTATCGAAACTACTTAGGGTTTTTTGTATAACTCCTATCGAATCCCGTATAATTACATCGATATATCCAATGCCCCGCAAAGTTTCCGATTTGCTATACATTTGTCGTTCGAAAGAAAGATAGTTTGCCGAATAACGATAATAAATCATTAGCTCGATAGAGTCTTTCGAGTAAGTTGGGAAATAGTAAACATTCGTATAAAATACTTTCTGATAGTCTTTATAAAAGTTGAGTTCAAAGTCTTCCTGTGCAAAAGAAAAATTAACCAGGCTAGAACCAAAAATTAAAAGCAAAAGAATTCCTATACTTTTTGGCTTCATAAATGATTCTCCTCGATAAAATCTCGCAAAATAATAGCAGCCGAAATTAAATCTTTGTTCTCCTTTTTTTGGCGTTGTTTCTTTTTTTTGCCAACTTCTACCATAAAATTGATAGCACGCACAGTAGAAAACGATTCGTCGAACTCATAGACGGGAATTTCCACTTTGCTCCTTAACTGGTTGATGAATCTTTTCAGATGGGTTAACAATTCGGTTTGTTTTTGGTCCGAGCGAATAGGAACACCAACAACAATTCCACCTACTTTTTCCTCTGCTAAAAATGAACTTAATTCATTCCAAAAGGAAGTACTTTCATAGTCAAGAACCTTCCGCGGGGATACGGCAATATGTAATTCATCGCAAACAGCTAAACCAACTCGTTTTAAACCAAAATCAATTGCGGCAATTCTTTTCCCTTTCAAAACAGGTATCATTTCAATTCCTTGTTAAATTGTCTGGTGTAAGCGTTCTTTTGTTGCGTTTTTGAGAAATCAATAGCGGAATAACAAAGATAATTTCGGTGCCTTTGCCTTTTTCGGTTTTAACCTCGAGTCGTCCGCCATGCAATTCAACAACGTGTTGCATTATCATTGTCCCAATACCCGAGCCACCAGTAGTAAAATATGGTCGAAGAATTTTATCAATCATACCTTTATCCATCCCGGGGCCATTATCAGCAACGGAGAAATATCCGAAACGTGTATCTTTCCAATTTGTAACTTTAATTCTACCGCCACGCCCTTGAAAAGCTTTGATTGCATTTTCAATTGCATTGCGAATTGCGCGAATCATTTTAGGCTTATCACACCCAATTTGGAAATGCTGTAAATCCAATTCGAATTCTATGTTGGGAAACATTACTTCATCGAATTCCATTCGTGCTTCCATACAAAGCTCATAGGCATCGACTTCTTGCTTTACTATTTCGCCCCGACCAACTGTAACAATATCGCGAACACGTTGCATCAGCAAACCAACCTGATGAATTATTTTACGTTTTCGCTCTTCGTTCTTCGGGATATCATCGACCTCTATTTGCTCGGCGTTTAAACGGATTGTAGAAAGATTAGTTTGCATATCGTGGGCAAGTTGTGCAAGATTCGTAAGCCTTTGACGCCCTAAGACTTCGGTTATATCTGTTCCAGTTATCACTGCTCCCTTGAACGAACCTGTAATATTTTTCAATGGTAAAACTGTGAATAACCACTCATATTCGGTTTTACTACGAACAAAGTTAATTTTTTGAACAAAAATATCACGCGAAATAATAACCTTTTCGACTAACTCGTTCAAACCTTTCAAATGTTCCATTGTGCAATAGTAGCTAAATATTCTTCGTAAAGGAACGCTTTCAGTAATCCCGAGCATATCCTTTCCACTGTTATTCGAAGTAAGCAGACGACCGAATTTATCGACAATGAACACAACCCCAGTTGTAGGAACTTCAATCAGTGCTTTCAAAAGTCTTTTCTGTTTAAAATACAATCGCCCCAAGAACATTAAAATGAGCAAAAGAACAAGTGGAATAATTATTTTCCCAAAGTTTTTGATAAACCTTGAAAGCAGCCACAATGGATGCTGGAATTCTTCGAGAACCAAAGAAGCCGTTTTCGAATTGAATACAATGTGGTTACCCACTCGATATAGGTGCAAGTTTTCGGTGAAAAATTCACCCAAAGTAATGAAATCGTGTGCTACAATATTGCCTTCAAAATCCAATACAGCAATCCCATTATGAAAAATGCAAAATATTTGCTCGCCCAAAAGATAAACACCATAAGGTTCGGAAAGCTCTTTGGGTATTTCGATAAATCTTTCGGCAATTTTTTTATTAAAATCTTCGTATTCTGCAATAACAAAAATATATCCAGTTTCGAGACTGCGCAAATAATTAAAAAACTCTTTATTCCCTCTTCGGACAATAACAATCCTATCGGCTTTGGATTCTATCCAAAATTTATTGATAATTCCTTTATCTAAATGGGCTATTTGGAAAAGCGAACTATTATAAAATTTAGAGGAAGAGGTAGCAACAAGCTCTTTCCCGTATTGCTTTATATTTACTTCGTCGCTTATATCAATTCGACAAAGGAATTTATCGCCGCCAACACTATCGACTAATTGTATTAGACCATTTCCTTCTTCGAACTTAACATAAGCAATCTTATAGACGCTTTCGACTAAAAAACAGGCAGTCATCACATTTGTCGCAACTAATTGACAGTCGATTTTCGAAGGGGAAATCTTAATCAAATAAAGGAAATTATTCACGAGCAAAAGAACTTCGCCGCGGGTATTTTGGTCCAACCAATTTACACGCTCGAAACTGAAAAATCCTGCTTCGTTCGGTATTTCGGTAAAAGCCGAAATTCGCAAATTTGTGTCGAGCCGAGATATAATCAAGCGAGTTTCTTCGGTCGAAAGTAGAATTAACGATTTTTGATACTCTCGCGAAGAAATAATCGACGGAGGAATACTCGGAATTCCCATCACGCTATCGCGCTTGATTCCTTTCCAAAAAAAGACCGACTCGGCAAACTCTCCAAAAGTAGGCTTAACGAAGAACGAATAATATTTACTATTAGAAACAAAGGAAATTAGCTTTCCCCCCGATTCATAATCTACGACAGAGTAAGAATATGGGTAAGTATTATCGGCTTTTACAAAAGAAAAACCGAGAAGAAAAAAAGCAACTAAACTACTCAATCTGACAAATACAAAACGCTTCGATTCCTTCACCGCGACCGATATATCCCATTTTTTCATTAGTCTTCGCTTTGACATTTACTTTATAACTATCAATACCACACAATCTTGCGACGTTTTCCTTTATTTTTTGTTTGAAATCCCCTAACCTAACTAATTCAAACACTATAGTAACATCAACATTAACAATGGTTTTACCATCTTGTTTTAAAATATCGAGAACTTGTTCAAGCAATTTGCTGCTTTCTATGTCCTTGAATCTAAAATCTGTATCGGGGAATAATGTTCCTATATCACCTTTCCCCATTGCACCAAGTAAAGCATCGATGAGGGAATGCAGAACAACATCGCCATCACTATGTGCAATAGGACCGAATTGCTCTTCAATTAAAATTCCACCAAGAAATAATTTCCGTCCTTCAACAATTCTATGCGAATCGAAACCAAAACCAACCATATCATTTAAACATCATCGTGTAACCAATTTTGGACTAATCCAGCATATTTTTTTGATAAAGACACCGCTGTATCATATTGGTCGCTTTCGCCAATTATTAAAAATTCGGGCTTTTCGAGGTCAGGATAGAGCAAAACCGCATCACCATTGATGAATAATTTCACACCTTCGACCAATAAATGTTTAAATTCTGACGCATATTCTAATGCACGGCGAATAACCTTCCCTTTGAATTCCCATGGACATTCGACATTCATAATATATTTGAAACGGCGCGGGAGTTGCTCATCTAATTCGGTTACCTTATAATTAGTTTTTGCTAACATTTCAAGAATTTTTCCAATTGTAAACATTCCATCACTGGCGAATAAAAAATCTGCAAAAATGAATCCTCCCCAAACACCGCCAACAAATAGAACGTTTTCTTGGCGAGTTGCTTCCATCATTGCTGAATGAGAATTTTTAATTCTAAACACCTCAACGTTATAATCTTTTGCAATTTGTTCAATTTCGTTGGTCGACACAATAGAAATCGCAATTTTATATGGTTCGCGATGGCGATTAGTTTCGAGAAATAACTTTGTAACAATTGCAAGCAACCGTTGTGGGTCGTAAAGAACACCGCGGTGGTCAACGAGAGAAATTTTCTCGGCGCCAGGCTCGATTATAAAACCAAGCTCATAGCCTAATGATTTCATTATTCGAGTTGCCTCATTGCTTCCCTCTTCGGTAACTCCCGATTGCATAGGTTTGTGCCGCATAACATCTACATAATCGTGCAGCGAAAGTGTTTCGGCATTCAAAGACCCCAGAATAATCGGAAAAATTGAAGATGCCAAACCATAGGAATAATCCATTAATATTTTAAACTTCCGGCTTCTTATTAATTCAGCATCGAGAGATTGCAGATAGCGATTGATATAAATCTCGTTTGTCCTTTCTGGATAAAATAATTGCCCTATCTCGCTATAATGAACCCGCTTAATATCCTCGCCAAAGAAATAGCGTTCGATAGTCTTTGTTTTAGATAAATCAATATCGCGTCCATCGCTACTAAATATAATAATGTCTGTATTATCGGGATTTCGAGGGGAACGACGAACATGCAAGCCCCCCACATATTTTCCGGTTCGAAGTTCTTGGCGAGTTTGAGGGATAGAGGTTGTTTGCAAATCATTAACATTAACTCCAACCGAGGCAATTCCGGCAGTGATTGAACGCTTGATAATTCGAGAAACTTTGTCGGGGTCACGGCTTGCAAGTATAGTCGAATTTTTGCCAAAGGTCATTCCTATTGCAGCACCCAACTTAGCTCCAAATTCCGGATTTATTTCAACATTGGAGATTCCAGATATTCTTGCCCCTGTCAACAATTCACGTAACCATCTTTCTTCTTGGACAAGCGAGCGAGACACCCGAGCACCCTCCTCGACATGCTTTAATGGCCATAATTTGATATTCGGAAGCAGAGTTGCCTTGTTGCCAATTGAACATCCAACAGAAATAAAAACATTTTCCGAAATTGTAACTGAATCACCTATCACACAATCGCTACACACAACATCATCGTTTAATTCGGAAAAATTGCCAATCTTTACATTGTCCCAAATTGTTACACCCCCCAGCCTTACACCCATACCAATACGAACGTTACTACCAATTACGCTATCGGTAATTTCGGAATAGTCTCCTATTGTTGTATTATCGCCAACAACAACAGTTCCTCTCAGCTTAGCACTTGGCGAGACTACCGAGTTTTTGCCAATGTATAAATTACCTTTCTTTGTCCCTTTGTATTTTAATTTTACAACGCCATGCAAAGCATCTTGTTGGCCTTTCTGATATTCATTTAGATTCCCCACATCTTTCCAATATCCGCTTGCAATAAATCCATAAAGAGGCAATTTATTTCTCAACATCAAAGGAAATAAATCCTTGCTAAAGTCAAATTCCTGCTGGTATGGTATTAAATGCATTACTTCTGGTTCAATAATGTAGATACCGGTGTTAATAGTATCAGAAAACACCTCGCCCCACGAAGGTTTTTCGAGAAAACGAGTGATGCGCCCTTCGGCATCGGTAATAACAATACCATACTGCAATGGTGTTGCAACTCTTGTCAATAGAATTGTCGCTTTTGAATTTTTCCTCACGTGAAATTCCAGTGCCTCTTTAATATTAAAGTCGGTAAGTAAATCGCCGCTAATAACAATAAACCTTTCATCTAAATATTCGTATGCATTTCGAACAGCTCCCGCCGTTCCATAATCGGCAGTTGCTAGAACATACTTCATATCTACGCCAAAATCGGAACCATCCCTGAAGTATTCAGTTATAACGTCGGGTTGAAAATAAAGGACCGATACAATTTTTGTGATGTCATATTCTTTCAAAAGATTTACAATATGCTCCATCATAGGAATATTTACAATTGGAACCATCGGTTTGGGAACTGTCATTGTTAACGGACGCAAACGAGTCCCAAAGCCCCCTGCCATTACAACTGCTTGATTCATCTCTTCACCATATCTTTGAAAAAATCAACAAATCGGCAAACGAAAAATAACAAATTATTACGAAACAAATGGGAAAAATTCAATGCTATTTTGTAAAATCAGATGTTCCCAAAAACGTTTTTTATATTTTTATTCAATTAAAGGAGGTTTTGTGAAATCTTTTGTTCTTTTTGCTCTTTTCGCTCTTTTAGTATCGGCTGCTTCTTTTTCGCAACCGGCTGCTCCATTGCAAATTCAAGTTGGCAAAAGCCCGACTTTCGCTTATGGATACTACGATTTCGTTTCCCACGATTTTCGCCTCGAATTTTTTACTATTGGCTACGATGCAAATTTCGATAAGAAAGAAGACCCGGACGATGAAAAACCTGCTTGGTATAGATTAACATATTCGAAAATTATTACTGGAAATACAACCCCAGAAAAAGTTCGCGATTTTCCTTTCGCGTCGTTGAATTTCCCCACCCGAATTGCAATCGACGAATCCAGCGGTCTTGTTTTTGTCCCAAATAAAAGCCCGAAAATTGCACAATATAATCTTGCCGACGGAGCTTTGACCGATGAACTATTTGCAGCCGACTCGAACGATATAGGATTTACCATTACTGCAATACACAAATACGATAAATTCCTATTCGTTAGCATAAGATACACCGGCATATTGGACACCGTTCTCCGTAATTTCGTAAACGTAATCGATTTGCAAACAAAAAAAATTATTCTAACAATCGAAGCTCCCCAAATGGTCCAACAAACTATTGTTGCCAACAATAAACTTTTTATCCTTGGCGAAGGTAATTTCGGCGAAGAGTCCTCGCAAATCACGGTTTACGACATTTCAGACTTGCAGAACTCTAATGTAAGCTTCATTAACTCAATAAATGTTGGGAACACTGGAAATCATCTTAGTATATATCCACCAAATAAATTAGTCGTAACTGTTAACGGTAGCCACACTATCCACATCGTTAACACCGAGAACCTACAAATCGAGAAGACTATTCAATTGCCTACATCGGGTTACAATGGACCCCGAGAATCCCAGCCCTACGGCGATAATACAATTATAACCACTGCGTACGATGGGAAATTGTATCTACACAGTGTCGATGGTTTGTTGCTTTCAACCATTAATCTCGAGAACAAATTGGAAGGTATATTCACCTACGTTTCGCCTAACCCAAACATTAAGTTCGATATTGTAGTTGTAACCAGTCCTTTCAAAGAGGATTACTCGCCCAACAATATTACATATATTATGGTCAACTTTACAAGTGTTGACGAAAAAAATCCTCCCAGTGTTTACTTGTATCCAACTCCAGCAACTTCATTTATAAAATTGAATATTCAAACACCAATCAACAACTTAAGCAAATTCGAAATCATCGATAATGTAGGTAATATTATTCGCACGTATTCTTTCGATGTTCTTGGGTCGGAAATTTTACTTCCTATCGACGGAATCTCTCCCGGAACGTATTTCGCACGAATTACATCCGACGAAAAAATATTGATTATCCCATTTTCGATAATCCGTTGATGACACGACTAATATTTGTTGCTTTACTATTTCGTATCTTTTTATTCGGATTTCTTTATTCACAAGATACAGTTGAAATTCGAACAAAAGAGATTAAAGTCGAGGGTGAAAAAATTTTGTCCTACACACCAACGAAGTTTTTTTCATCCTCGACAGCTTCTTTAATCGAATCAGTGCAATTCGGTTTCAATAAGGTAATTACAAACCTCTATACTATACCGGGAGTTTACATTCGAGACTACGGTGGTTTAGGTGGCGTCAAAACCATTTCGGTTCGAGGATTGGGCGCTACGAACACCACAATCTTGATTGACGGAATTAAAATCAATACAACGCAAAATGGGCTTTTCGACTTGAGCCTGATTCCTTCGGGTTTCGTAAACAAAATTGAGCTACTTCGCGGCGGTTTTGCTTCGTTCTACGGAGGCAATGCGGCATCCGGGGTATTGAACCTCTCCCTTGCAAACGAAGAAAAAGGCAATATCCGAACAGCCTTCGAAACTGGTTCCTTCAATTCATATGGTTGGGATATTTCCTCGAATTTCCACGTATTCAACCAAATATCGCACTTTCTTGGACTATCATATTTATCATCAAAAGGGGACTATCCTTTCACAACTTATCAATTTGGAGAAAAAAGGAACTACGAACGCGAAAATGGGAGTTTTTCGAACTTTTCAACTATCTTTTCGAACACTATAGAGTTCGATAATTCTTTATTGAAGGCAAACTTCCTTTTTAGTTCTGCTCGAAGGGGTGTTCCCGGCGCTGTGCTTCAAAACCAGATAGAATCGAAAAGAGCAAAACTCGACGATAAATTCTTCGTCGGTTCAATAGGTTTGCATAGCCAAATCTTCGACTCGACGTTATTTTCAATAAATATTGATGCACAAATCCTAAACAACAAATTTTTCGACCCCGATGGAATTGGTGTTATAACCAAAAAGGAAACCGTTAAGTTCCTTAATAATGAATTCCATTCGAGTATGAATTTTTTGCATACCACCGCTGGGTTCGAGTTAAATTTCATCGCAGAGCTTACGTTTGCCAGCTTGAAAGGCGATATGCTTCAACCAGAAGTAGGTAATTTTGTTCGCAGAATCTCGCAAGCTATTGGCTTTACTATAACAAAATCTTTTGCTATAGCTAAAAATCCTATCGAAGTTTTCGCATCTTATCGATTTGATTCATACAGCGACTTCTCGCCATACCATTCATTTTCTTTCGGAGGTCACGCCCAATTTTTCGATAATTTTTTGGGAACTAAATCCACTTTTTCGAGCAACTTTCGTGCTCCTTCATTCAACGAAATGTATTATTTAAACTATGGAACAAACAAATTAAAACCTGAACGTTCAACAACTTTCAATTTCGAAATCTATTCAAATTTTTATGAATATTTTCGCCTTACTTTAGCGTTGTTCTATACAATCACCATAGATAAAATAATTTCTATACCAAGGAATCCGTTACAATGGTCTGCCCAAAATCTTGGGCAATCACTTTCGAGAGGACTCGAAGCATCGCTTTTGGGCAAAATATCATTTTTCACGTATTCCCTTTCCTATACTTTCCAAGACGTAATCGATGCCCAAAAGCATTCTTTGACACAACGGAAACACATTCCATATACCCCGAAGAGTTTACTATCTTGCAATGCAAGATTTAATATATTCAAATATACATCTTTAGAATTTCGATGGTTCTATTCCAGTGAACGTTTTGCTCTGCCCGATAACTCAATCAACTCAAGGTTAAAACCCTATGCTCTTTTGGACGTAGCGCTCAACAGAGAACTGAAATTGGGCATTGTTAAATTTTTTATTACTTTTGAATTTTCAAATATTTTAAATACTGACTACGAAATTTATAAAAACTATCCGATGGCTGGACGTTCGTTTAGAATTGAAATAGCTTCTGTCATTGAATAAAGCATAAACTATTCGCGAAGCAAACTAAAATCTTTGAAAATATGGAGTTTCGCAAATATCCTTTAAATAATTAACATAAATTGTTTACATTGCGTTTTGAATAAAAAATAAAATTATAAATAAGAAATTACGTTTATGTTATTTGATTAAATCTATTGGAGGTTTTATGTTACCCAAATCACCCAAAATTATTTTTGTCTTTGTTTTTTCAATTCTCGCGTTACTTTCGGCTTGCAAAGAAAATTCGACAGGTCCTAATGGCACACAAAAAGTATATGTTCCAACAACAATTGGAAGTTGGTGGATTTATTTCAACTACGCAATTGACTCAGCAGGCAATAAGCTCGCCGAGACTGAATATTACGACACAAGTCGAATCGTTGGCACACAAACTATAAGTGGAAAAACTGCTATTTTAATGGAAAGTCGCAACTCCCAAGGTTGGGCCGATACTATGTTTTTCGCATACGAAAATGGTAAATTATATACCTTCACGAATCTTTATAACAATGATATTGTTAACTTCGACGAACCACAATGGGTAATACTTGCCGATTTTAACTCTTCTAATTGGAACATAATCCCCGATACAACTTTTCCACCAGTTGACGTTCCAATCGCCGACGTAGGAACAGCGAAACTAACCCTTACATTTTCGGTTAATGGCTCGAAAGGAACACAAAAAAATATCACAGTAAAAGGCAAATCAATTGCGTCCCAAGAAATCCTCAATACACTCACAATGAAGATGAAATTTGAAGTTCCGGGTATTCCTTTGCCGTTTACTACCACGACAAATATAGTAATGCATCTATGGTTTGGAGAGAATACTGGATTGGTCCTTAGCCACACCGACCCAGCGTCAATTGATATTGTACTTACGAAATACTGGATAGGAGGGCACCACCAGGAACTGATTGACTACTACATTGCTCCTTAGTTCAAAAATATTCGATACCAAAAGAGAAAGGGGTTCATTCGAATGAACCCCTTTCTCTTTTTAAACTATTTTACTCCTCATTTAGCCGAAACTACGGAATAATCTTTTTCAAGGGATTTATTGTATTCTTTTGGTTGTCTTTGTTTCCAACTGCCTTTGTGGTATGCATACGAAGCCAAAAGAGGAAATGCAATCGTGGCTTCCGAAAATACCATTTGTTCGTAGGTTGTTTCGACTTTCCCCCAAGAACTTGCCTCTTTCAAAGTCGAGCCGCTCAATCCTCCGTCGCGTTCATCGGCAACGGTTATTTGAACTGCATATTTATGCATTTTAGATTCAACTCCAAGGACATCGCAAGCAACAACAACATCTTGAGTAAAGTTCTTTGGGACACCACCACCAATCATTACGATACCAGTTTCGCTCGATACAATCTTGATTTTTGTAAGTTCAAGAAAATCTTTTGCCGAATCAATTGAAACGGTTGGACCAACTGTATGATATTGATGATAAATCAATCCAAATCCAGCGGAACAATCGGAAAATGCAGGAACAAATATTGGAACACCCTTCTCGTATGCAATCCGAACAACGGAATCTTCGCCTTTTCCGTTTTCTACTAAGTATTTCCCCATTTCAACAATAAATTCACGGGAACTATATGGGCGCGGTTCTATTTTCGAAGCAATTTCGGCAATTGTCATATCGCACACACGCAAATCTTCTTCGTCAATATATGTATCGTATATTCTATCAATCATCAACTCGCGGAGTTCGTTATCGTCCACAAACTGAGTCCCCTGATAATGTTTAAATCCAAGGGCTTCGAAAAAGTCCTGGTCAACAATTATAGCTCCAGTCGAAACAATGACATCAATCATATTATTACGAAGAAGGTCCGCAACGATTTTCTTTAACCCTGCACTAAACAAAGAGCCTGCAAGAGTCAAAATAATCGTACAATTTCTATCGGCAAGCATCATATCGTAAATTTTCGAAGCACGGTAAAGATTTCTTGCTTGGAAAGCCATACCCCCCATCGCTTCGACTAAATCCACAACATTGTGCTTGGCGATATCAATATGTTCGATAGTTTTTTGGGGATTAAGAAATTCCCTCTTTCTATTTTCCATAGAATCTCCTAACATTATTTAATTCTTTTTGAATATTCGCGAAGGAACTGAATTTCGTCTTTCGTTAATGCATCCTTGCCTTTTTCGTTGATTTTATCGAGGATTTGGTTCAGTTTGTCTTCGGAATAATTAAATTCAAAAAATTTGTTGGTAACATTTTCAACTTCTTCGGCGAGTCTAATTTCCAAATCTTTTTCAACGAGTTCCATTTCTTCGGATTCTTCGAGGCGCTTTTTAAAGCTACGATACTGTTGGTAACGACGATTCATCATTTCGGCAGTGAACGACCGCACTTGCAAATAAGTCATAAGCCCGATAAATATTCCACACATTGCGAATGCAAAAGAATTTACAAGAGTTGACCTTTGATAAATAAATGAATCGACGGTAGCAGCCATAATCCAAAAAATAATAACAATGGCTGTTTGTATTACCGAACGCTGCGAAATGGGTTCGTATTGATTTACAATCCTTAAATAGATTAGAAAATACAATGTAAGAATGAAGAACGACAACCCTTCCGTTCCAGCAAGATAAAAATTTTCACGTGCAAACAAACCAGTAACAATCAACCCTTGAAAAGGTATGTATGCAACTAAAAAAATCGGGAAAAAGTTTTCTCTGAAAGTCGATTCAACCTTCGGACCAATAAACCAAAAAGCAAATGAAAATAAAATTGCTTCGGCAATCGACAGCGAAACAAACGGATACGTAAAAAGACGCCAAATTTCTAAGTTATATACTAACAACTTAGGATTCAACGCCATAAATTCAGAAGTTTTCGAGCCGAGAAAATAAATCACAATATGGCTTAAAAGAAAAAATATCAGAAATAACCTCGAAAAAAAATATCGGCTACTTCTAAGCCTATATTCCAGCCCCATCCCCATTCCCATTCCTTAACCCATACAAAATTTTATCAACTTTTGCTATATTCAAGTCTTCATAATAATCTTCGTTAATTGCGAACATAGGCGCACCGCCACAAGCTCCCATACACTCAACCTCTTCGAGCGAGAACAAACCATCGGGCGTTACCTCCCCATTTTTAATCCCCAATTTTTGGGAAACATATTCAAAAATTTCTTCTCCACCTTTTAACAAACACGATACATTTGTGCAAATCTGGATGTGGTATTTCCCCATTGGCTTTTTAAAATACATCGTATAAAAACTAACAACCCCATCAATGTGCGAAGGCGGTAAATCCAGCAATTTGCCAACATATTCAATTACGTCTTTCGATATCCATCCAAACTTTTTTTGTGCCATCCACAAAGTTCCCATCAAAGCAGCTTTTGGTTCGGGATAGCGTAATTTTAACGCTTCGATTTTTTTTAACTCACTTTCGTCAAATTGAATTTCCATTTCAAATCGCAAATTAAACTGCATAAAATACAAAATTATTAAAAAAATAGCACTTAAACCAATTTGGTAAAAGGCTTAATAAACAGAACAATCGACAACCAATGCTTTAATGCTATCGATAATTTATGGATATTCGATACTCGAATTTCACGGTCGAACACACGGAAGTTACTCAATTCAATTTTTTCGAGCAAGCGGTAATAAATTTCATCCATTACTTCGGTCGAGAATATTGAAATCCTTTCGTCTGGATGCAACAGTGTTCTTGCCTTATGAAAATATTCACGAGCTCGATATGTTTCGAATCGCATTAATTCGACAAAGTTATCGTTATAGACTTCCGCGATAAGTTCCTCCTCGGTATAGTTGAATCGTTCAAGGTCTTCCAATGGCAAATAGATGTAGCCCCGATTCTTATCCTTTTTTACGTCGCGTAAAATGTTTGTCAACTGCATTGCATAACCAAGATTGATTGCGTAGTTCTTAGTTTCTTCGTATTTATGCCCAAATATTTC
Source organism: Ignavibacteria bacterium (assembly GCA_037445895.1). GTDB lineage: Bacteria > Bacteroidota > Ignavibacteria > Kapaibacteriales > UBA2268 > JBBIJO01. Next base: position 238,916 of record JBBIJO010000002.1, read on the forward strand.
AATAACGATTAATCCAACAACACTGGCAACGCTATAGCAATAATCTTTTAATTCGTTAAATGTCTTGTATCTTTTTTGGAACAAGTCTCGACGACACCCATCAATTAATGTTTGAAAAAACTGCTTCGGAATTGCAAATCTTTTTATAGTAAAATAGAATGGAAGAAGCAATGGACTCGGTAATTCGTCTTCGTAAATTTGGTCTATTACACGCACCCACCTGTTCAATCTTCTGTTCTTATGTTCTATTGTATCAGGTTCCTCTGTCGGGCTTTCGTCAACTATATTATCGATATAAGCACAAAAATTATAAACAGAATTGATTGCTCTCTTTTCGTCGGGAGGTAAAATAGAAAACGCAAACGAAAAATTCGAGCGTTTAAGTTTCGGTGGAGAAACATTTTCGAATCGAGCTAAATCGAATACTGTAAGGTATTCCATATCAAATTAATGCTTTTAGAAAAATTCTTGCAAAATCTATCGAGTTTAATTTTGGTCGTTTTTGTAAAATCTTCGCCCCCAATGTCGCCTCCTTTTTCAAAATTCTTAACCCGCCGACAATGATTGCATTGAGTTCAAACCTTAATCGTTTGTTAGAAGTGTATATTAATATTTGCCACCCGTTTAAAAAATACCATCTAGTTTTTTCTATCAATTTTTTCAAACACATTTCAATATGCTCTTTTTTTCGCAAAAGCAGCAAATCATCGGTAGTTAAATTTATATTCTCAAGTTGAATTTTGGGTATATAAATTCTTCCATTTGGTAAGTCAATAGACAAATCCTGCCAAAAATTCGCTAGCTGCAAGCCCGTGCATATCATATCCGAAAATTTTGCTGTCTTCTCATTGTATTCATTGAATAGTCGAAGAACAAGTTCGCCTACCGGATTAGCAGAATAAAAACAGTATTTTTCTAAGTCTTCGAAATTATTGGGTTGAACAAAATTTACATCCATTTTAAAAGCTTCGAGCAATTTCTGGAAAGGGTCCAACGGTAACTCTTTCTTCTCGATTGTATCTTTCAAAGCAAGAAAAATTGGGTTATTTATTTCCTCATCGCCTTGCAATCCAATCAGACATTCTCCAAGTTTGTTCAAAGCCTCAATCCTATCGTTCGGTGAAAATTCGAATCCTTCCTCGTCGGCTAAATCATCGGCGAATCGGGAAAAAGCATAAATGCTATAAAAAAAACGCCTCGAATCTTTTGGGATTAACCACGAACCAACAGGAAAATTTTCGTAGTGTTTTGTTGTTATCTCTTTGCAAAAAGCGTAAGCTCTTTCAATACCGAAATCCGTGAAAACAGGAGCCGAAAGACTAAGTAAATCCTCTCTAAATATTTTAAAATTTTCAATACTCAATATTTCTAACTTCTATATATTTTAAATTGCAATATAACTTTAAAAGACTAACTATAAAAAAATTTGAATTGTCCCCGGCTTAAAGAGGCAATAACCCCTATGTTATAATAGTAGGATGGAGAGTAGAATCTATATTTCTCGCTTCGTTCATAATATTCATCATAATGGCAACTTTGTAAAATTGCTAATCTTTTCGGATATTTATCAAAATCGGAAGAAACATAATGCAGCATTACTTTTTTCCATATTTTTGCAATTTATTTCTGATAGAGGTAAGCTAATGCCTACGGAAACCAAAGGAGATAATGATTTTTTTATAAAAAAAATTATTCACAACATATTTGGAAAGCCAAAAAACCTTGATGACCCAACAATATTTCATAAACTTGCTCTAATACCCTTTTTTGCTTGGATAGGCCTTGGAGCCGATGGACTGTCTTCTTCGGCTTATGGTCCCGAAGAAGCTTTCCGAGCAATTTCGGGGCATACCTACCTTGCTGTCTTTCTTGCTATTGCCTCTGCGTTAACAGTATCTATCATATCCTTTGCCTATTCCAAAATAATTGAACATTTTCCGCACGGCGGCGGAGGCTACGTCGTCGCAACCCATACATTAGGAAAACAAGCAGGGGTGGTTTCTGGTTCGGCTCTTATTGTGGATTATATTTTAACCATAACAGTTTCGATAGCAGCTTGTGCCGATGCTATTTTCAGCTATTTACCTCCGCAGTTGCATCGTTACAAGGTCGCCTTTTCGGCAATTTTGATAATTATTCTAATTTATCTCAACTTACGAGGATTAAAAGAGTCAATTATTGTTTTAGCACCTATTTTCCTACTATTCGTGCTTACACATATATTGCTTTTAGGATATGGGATAATAAGTCACTTTTGGCAAATTAAAACAATAACTCAGAGTTTGAATTTAAACTTCGCAAAAGATTTAGAAAATATTGGAATTGTCGGAATTCTGCTTATTTTTATAAGGGCATATTCCTTGGGCGGAGGAACATACACTGGTATCGAAGCTGTTTCGAACGGCATACAAACAATGCGCGAACCGAAAGTCCATTCCGGAAAGAAAACAATGCTCTATATGGCTCTTTCTCTTGCTATTGCCTCCGCAGGACTTCTACTGTGCTACTTACTTTTAGCAATAGAACCTATCGCGGGAAAAACTCTCAATTCCGTTCTTGCCGATTCGCTTTTTGCGAACTTTCCTTTTGCTAAAGAGCTTTCCTTTATAACTATTTTATCCGAAGGAGCATTACTTTTTGTTGCAGCACAAGCAGGATTTGTCGATGCACCTCGTGTTATGGCAAATATGGCGATTGACCATTGGTTGCCGCGCCGTTTCGCTGCCTATTCGGAACAACTCACAATTCGCAATTCTATTTTAATGGTTGGAGCATCTTCTCTTATACTTTTGGTATATACCTACGGTTCGACAAGAGCATTGGTAGTAATGTATTCCATCAATGTCTTCTTAACTTTTTCGCTTTCACAATTTGGAATGATACGGTTCTACTTCGAAAGAAGAAATTCCAACATAAAATGGAAAAGACACGTTAGTATTTTTTTTATTGGCTTTCTACTTTGCTCAACAATTCTTATTGTTACTATTTTTGAAAAATTTTTGGAAGGCGGCTGGATAACCTTACTAATCACTTGCTCGTTGGTTCTACTCTGCTATTCAGTGAAAAACCATTACAACAAGATTGCAAATTATATTAAAAAACTTGAAGATAACATTGAAAACTTGAAACCAAATAATACACAAAAACACCAGCCTTTGAGCAAAACAGATTCAACCGCTATTCAACTTGTAAGCGGTTACAATGGATTCGGTATTCACACTTTTTTAGAAGTGATGAAATCTTTCCCACAATTATATAAAAATTATATTTTTGTTTCGGTAGCAGTCATTGACCAAGGTTTGTTCAAAGGCGGGGAATCTATAGAACATTTAAAACAATCTACTAAAGATTCTTTGGAAAAATACGTAAATTTGGCTCGAAGCTTTGGATACAACGCAGATTATCGGATGGACGTTGGAACAGATGTCGTCGAAATTGCTCCCCGAATTATTTACGAAATCACCAAAGAATTTCCAAATTCAATAGTAATATCGGGGAAATTAGCCTTTGGAACCGAAAGGTTCTACCACCGATTCCTTCACAACGAAACTGCCTATGCTATTCAAAGGAAACTTCTTTCGATGGGGATTACTAATGTCATTTTGCCAATAAGAGTATTGAACAAATAAGAGCAAAAAGAAGACAATTTAAAATTTTATACAGAGATTTCCATAGGTAAGTGATTGGGTTCACATTATGCTTTTCAAATTGGTAATACAATAAATAATTTTAAATAAAGTTTGGAAAATTACGTTAAATTAGATTTTTAAAAAAACATTGTTCGAAAATGCGAATTGAATTTCCAAATGGTGATGTGCGAGAATTCCCGGAGGGAATAACTGCTTACGAAATTGCAAAGTCGATTTCGGAACGTTTAGCGAATGAATCGCTGGGAGCTTTTTTCAACGGAGTAAAAATTGACCTTTCAAGAAAGATTAATTCCGACGGGAGCATACGATTTGTAACTTTCGACGACATTGAAGGCAAAGAAATATATTGGCATTCTTCGGCTCATTTAATGGCAGAAGCAATTTTGGAATTATACCCAGGCACCAAATTCGGGGTCGGTCCTGCGATTGAATGGGGATTTTACTACGATGTTGCTTTGCCAAATGGTCAAAAAATTGTTGCGGAAGATTTGCCTCGAATAGAATCGAAAATGCTCGAATTGGCAAAACGCAAAGCGGATTACGAAAGAATCGAGATTTCTTGGGCAGATGCGGTTGAGCATTTTAAAAAAGTAGGCGATGAGTATAAACTTGAACTTCTCGAAGGTTTAAAAGACGATAAAATTACTTTCTACAAGCAAGGCAATTTCATAGATTTATGTCGCGGAACCCATATTCCAAATACTTCATTGATTAAATACGTAAAACTGCTTAGCGTTGCTGGTGCTTACTGGCGCGGCGATAGCAATCGCAATATGATGACACGCATCTACGGCATTACATTTCCTAAAAAATCTATGCTGGACGAATACCTTAAAATGCTCGAAGAAGCAAAGAAACGAGACCACCGGAAAATCGGCAAGGAATTGGAACTTTTTCTTATTACTCCAACTGTTGGCGGCGGCTTACCAATCTGGTTGCCAAACGGAGCAGTTATGAGAAGACTCATCGAGGATTTTTTGCGCAAAGAACAAATCCGTCGTGGATATGTCGAGGTAATAACTCCACACATCGGCAATCTTGAACTCTACAAAACTTCTGGGCATTATCCGTATTATAAAGATTCACAGTATCCACCAATGAAGGTAGAAGAGGAAGAATATATTCTGAAACCAATGAATTGCCCCCATCATCATCAAATTTATTTGAGCAAACCAAGAAGTTACAAAGATTTACCACTTCGCCTTTTTGAATTCGGAACTGTTTATCGTTACGAACAATCGGGAGAATTAACAGGACTCACCCGAGTCCGTGGATTTACACAAGACGATGCCCATATCTACTGCACCGTTGAACAATTAAAAGACGAAATCAAAGGCGTTATTGACTTAATGAAATTTTTCTTCGGAATTTTCAAACTCGAATTTAGCTCTCGGCTTTCGTTCCGCGACGACGACGTAACAAAATACGGAGGTGATTTAGAATTATGGGATAGGGCACAAAAGGAAATAAAAGAAGTTGCCGATGAAATCAATCTTGAATATAACATTGTTCTTGGCGAAGCAGCTTTTTACGGTCCCAAAATCGACTTTATCGTAAAAGACGCAATCGGGCGGAAATGGCAGCTTGGAACAGTGCAAGTCGATTACGTTATGCCCGAACGATTTCAATTAGAATACATAGGAAACGACAATCAACCCCATAGACCTGTTATTATTCATCGGGCCCCAGCGGGCTCTATGGAAAGATTTTTCTCGATACTTATTGAGCATTTTGCCGGTAATTTCCCGTTTTGGATTGCTCCAATTCAGGTTGCTATATTACCAATTGGGGAGTCACATCATCCTTTTGCAAATGAAATTTGCAATAAACTTGAACTCTTAGGCTTTCGAACTAATCTCGATTTGCGTAACGAAAGAATAAACCGCAAAATTGCCGAAAGCGAGACCCAAAAAATCCCATATTCTCTTATTATCGGGAATAAAGAAGTGGAAACCCAAACTCTTTCTGTTCGAAAACACACACTCGGCGATATTGGGTCGAAATCAATCGACGAAGTAGTTCAATTGTTCCAAAGCCTGAATGTTCCGGGTATTATCGAATGATGAACACAAAAAGAACCATTGTTTTTCTTATCGAATACGATGGGACAAATTACTCTGGCTGGCAAAGCCAAAAAAATTCTGTCTCGGTTCAGGAAACAATCGAAAACGCTTTAAAAGAAGTAACCAAGCTTAATCTGCATATAGTCGGAGCCGGGAGAACCGACGCCGGAGTCCACGCGCGGGGTCAAGTTGCACACTGCCGAATCGACAAACGATTCCCAATCCCCGAGCATAAAATAACATCCGCAGTAAATTCGGCTCTACCGCCCGACGTTCGAATCCTCGATGCAAAACTCACAGACAAACCATTTCATGCTACAAAAGACGCAATTGCAAGACAATACTCTTATTATATCCATACCAAAGAGTCTGTATTTTTAAGAAACTACTCGCTTTATGTTCCTTTCGCAATTAACGAAAGGGAACTTTTTGAATGTGCAAAAGTTTTTTGGGGCGAACATAATTTTTCGGCTTTCGCAAAGAAAAACCCATCGACTAAAAATTATACTTGCATTATTGAAACAAGTAACTGGGAGAAGATTTCGAACTTCCAATACAAATATACAATTAAAGCCAATAGGTTTGTATATGGATTGATACGAAGTTTAATCGGAGTTATGTTGGATGTCGCTCGAAATCGCAGAACAATTCAAGAGGTCGAAAAAGCATTAAAAGAAGGAACAAAAAAATTCCAAAATCCTTTGTCGAAAGCCTGTGGGCTGTATTTCGAAAAAGTATTTTACCCGGAAAAAATAAATTTTTTTAAAAAAATTTTGTAATTAAAAATTTATTATTAATTTAGTGTGCATAATTTTTCACAATGTGGAATAAAGTTGACAAAAAATAAAAGGTTAGGTTATGCTTTCAATAATTACAGGTTTAATTATCGGTGTAATTTTAGCTTTGCCCCCGGGCCCAGCAGCAGTTACAGCGATTAAACTTGGATTAAGCAACAGTACTCGCCACGGAATACTTTCCGGAATAGGCACCGCAGTTATGGACTTTATTTACTGCATAATAGCTGTCTTTGCAGTTTCTGCCGTGGTTAATTGGGCTTCGAATTTTTCGAACGACCATCCTTTTATCTCTCTTGCTATTCAAATAATTATTGTTGTTTCAATTATCCTCTATGGAGTTTCTCATCTTAAAACTGAAAAAATCAGGTTTAACGAAATCTCGCACCAAAGAGCTCGATTTTCTCTTGAAAAACTTTCGGAAAAAGGTCCTTTCTTTATTGGTATTGCTATCGCCCTTGCTAATATCGCTAACCCTACATTTCTTCCTTCTCTCGGATACGTTGCCCTACATATTCAAAAGCTTGGCTTAGTCGAAATTAACGCAATCAACAACGTATTGTTTTCGGTTGGTTTTGGGCTCGGAAATCTTTTGTGGTTGGCATTCTTAGTAAAAAGCTTTGTTGCATTCAAAGCAAAAATGTCCGAGGATTTCATTTCAAAAATCCACAAATTTGCGGGTGTTACTATAATCGGCTTTGGAACTTTCCTCGGCTATAGAGTTCTTGAAATCACAAAATGGTCCGAAATGCTCCGCTTCGTATTCGCTTTCTAATTCTAGCGAGTTACATTATTCTAATTCTATCAAACTAAAAAGTAAGCATAACTTTGCAACCATTGTCATTCCTACTTAAGATTTAATTCTTATAGTAGGAAAGTGAAGTGTCTATCGAATAGTTTAGCCCCCTTTTTATTTCACTATTTTTCAAAAAATAGGTATCACAAAAGCATTCGTAATACTCAAAAGGAGAAAAAAATGAAACATTCATTACCTTTTGAAAAGTTTTTACTTAACTTTTGTTTGTTATTTTTGGTTCTTTTTAACATCCCAATTCTCCAATCCCAAACTTCCTCGTGTGGTTGGACAATTTCGAGCAATACCTACTTTACGTTCAGCAACTCAACAAATACCCAAACATGGAATGGAACCAGTTGGGTTAGTGCTTTAGAAATTACTTGCACAGCTGCGGATGCTGTTTGGCTTACTGCACTCTTTCCTGTTACTACAAGATTTTGGGAACCTCTTTACAATAACGGAGCCTGTTGGGTAAGCATTCCATCTTGGGACTCGGCAATAAGTAATTTTTCGCGAAAATTTAAGCAGATAGTGACGCCATCAGTTAATTTAACCAATGTTCGGATTGATTTCTGTGTCGACGATTCTCTCGCTGTATTTCTAGACGGAACTTACATAGGTAGTGGTAGCCACTTCAACCGATTAAATAGTGTTAACCTAGGTAATTTATCGGCAACAACCCACGAAATATCTTTTGAGGTTTTCAATACAAGGCCTCTTTACTTTGGGTTCATTTATGGAATTCGTGGGGATACTGCCAGAAGCGAGTGCGAATGGCCTATCACCCGATTCGATTATTGCATCGATTCCTCATCTGGACGGTATCTTGTTTCCAATTCTTCGAATGTAAAAATGTGGAGCGGGACCAACTGGTTTGCTGCCGTTGATGTTCCCTCGACTACAGCCGATGGCATCTGGGGGGCGGGGCTGGGAATTCTCCCACCATATCCTTGGTATCCACTATACGACAATGGTGCTTGCTGGATTTCAAGAAATGCAAGTGGTCTTGCAGTTCGCGCCCCCGACACTTTGTATTTCAGGCATTCCTTTACACTTGGCGGAAGTACTTGCACACTTCACAGGCTTACAGTCGACTTTTGTGTTGATGATACTGTTAACATTTATTATAACCACACAGGAGCATTTGCCCCGCCTGGCGGAACCTTGGTTGGTTCTGGCAGTCAGTATGCCGCAGTAAATTCAGTTAGCTTCTTTGTTATTGGGAATAATGTAACAATAGATTTCGAGGTAATAAGCACACGAGCATCATATATTGGTTTGATTTATGGAATTCGTTGCGAAGAAATACCTTTTACTTGCGACTCAATTCGAATAAATATTACAAGAGCAAGCCCCGCCGAAGACACCTCGGGTTGTTGTTATCAGTTTAACATCTTTAACCCCTTTCCTTCGTCACTGCCTATAAATACGATTAACTTTGTTACTGTAGCACCTAATTCTATTTCTTCTGCGGTAGGTCCCGCCGGATGGACTTTGGTCAATCCTCTACCAAACACGCTAGCACGTTTCAACGATGTATCGCTACAGCCGGGTAATAATATTTTCACCTTATGTTTCACTGGTTCGAACCCAACTTGCACGGTCTATCTTTATTTCTACAACCAATGTGATTGTAAATATCCCTTCGACCTTTATTGCCAAAACTGCTGCGATTCTTTCAGAACAAACATAAGGAGCAGTGTTTACCAAATAAGCAGTCAATATATACTTTTAACTACAACATTCAATAACATACTTCCTAATCCAAATTTAGTAAGGGTTCTAAGCTACGTTGCTTATGCTAAACGAGGCCCCTACTTCCCCAACAATATGTTTTTCGATTTATGGAGGGCAAAAAGCACATACGGCACACCACCAAGTTGGTCATCCTGGCAACCACCTTCAACACCTCCTGGAACTCAATTGGGAAGACAAATTACGTTCCCGGCATTTGGATTAAGTGGAATATGGGGAACCCATCGAACGCAGCCTGGATTCTCGAGAGAATTGATTTGGGGAGATTACGATTTAAGAAATTCAACTCAAATTGGGGTAATTAATGGTTATAGCTTCCGCGCAATATTTAAATTACCACCAGTCGCTGGACCATACGAATTTGTTAATTTCGGTATTCGATATATGTTTACCGATACTTCTTGTTGCACTTGCGATACTCTCATCGCATCTTCATTCGGAAGGAAGAGGACTATCGACCCAGTTCCAAGCACCATTATCCTCGATTCGGAAGAAAAAGGTAATATTACTATACTTAAACGCAATCCAATCGACCCCGAAGACTCGATGTTTGTCCCCCGTAGATATGATTTCCAATGTGAAATTAAAGATGCCGCAATACTACAAATCCGAGACTTGAGCAATGGAACAATATTTTTACCCGATGAAAATGGAATTTGCAAAGCCACACCTATTTTGCAGAATGATTCTGGTCTTTTAGAAATTCATCTTTCCAACCCTAAGAAGCTTAATCGTATTCCGCTCAAAGTAACAGAAATACTTTTATTTGAGGGCGATAGCATTCCTATGGACTATCAAATTATTGCTCTCCACAAAACAACAGGCGACGAATTAACAATTTATGACGATGGCAAACCAAAAAATCCCCAAATAGTTATGGTTTTGCTTAAAAACAACAATACTTTCAAAGAAAATATTTCCCATATTATCATTAAGCCAAAAAATAACGAAAAATTAATTGCAGTTGGTTCGGATGCAATCAATTTGAAAGCCCAAATGGGGATTTACGCTCCCCAGGAGAAGGAAGAAGGGCTCAAAATATTACCCGAAGCGTTTACCGATTCAGAATCTTCGGAATTAGAACCACAACAAGAAATCAAACCAATTTATTTAGTCTTCGAACCCGACAATGACAAAAACGCCGAATTTATTTTCGAAACCTACAACAAAAACAACGAAATAATCGCAGAAGGTACAATCAATATCCCAGTCACAGCAGTCCAAGACATAGACACGAAAAATGAACTCATCTCTAATCTAACTATTTCACCAAATCCATCGAGCGACTACATTTCTATTTCATTCTTTTCAAGTGACATTCTTCAAAATGTTGCATTTAATATTTACGACCTCGGGGGTAAATTCATAGGCACAATACACAATTATAACTTTATCCCAATCGGAATTAACTCAATCCTCTATTCGGTTGCCAGTTTGCCAAGTGGAACATATATACTTCAAATCAAGGGTAACGAGTTCGAGTTAACAACTACTTTTGTAATAACGAGGTAAACTGCACGACCAAAATTAATAGGGGTAAATACTCGGCTGAGTATTTACCCCTAAACATTTGTCAAATTAACTCAATGAAAATATTAAATATTTTATCCAAAAGAGGATTTAGAGAAATCCCCGACTTTAATTGCTCGACGTTTCTTATTTTTGAAATAGGTATAAATTATGTAGGCAATTGCCCCAATAATTATCCAAGTCATAAAAAATTTGCCCCAATCAAAAGTTGGCGGATAATACGAAATCGTTCCGTCTGGGTTAACAACTCGAACAGGCTGGGAATAGTAAAAAGCCGGATGGAAAGGCATATACCATAGCCAAGAAGTATGCCCCATCAAATACCCCATCATTAACCCACTTGCATAATCGCCATAATGATTAACAATAGCATTTCTCGGCAAACCAGACATTTGCTGGGAAGTAATTCGTTGTCTTGGAATTCCATATTTTCGTTGAATATCGGCACGATTAAAAGTCGAAGTTGCCGTTCTACCAAAACTCGACCGAGGTGCGGTGCTTCTTGGTGTTGTCGAAAATCGTGGCGAAGTCGAACGCGAACCACCGAAAGATTTGCTTCCTCCGAAACTTCGGCTGCCAAAACTCCGGGACCCACCAAAGCTACCCCGTCCCCCTTTTGCAAACAATTCATCCAAAGGTAATAAAGAAAAAACCAAAGCAAAAGACAGAATGACTACGAATATTTTTTTTACTGTTTTCATTAAAAAATTTCCTCCGTTATAATATTACCATTTTCATACCGAAAAGTAAAGTTAGCAATAAAGTTTGTGCCTTCGCTAACCCTACCAGGTTTAAAGAGCGAAGATATTCTGCTTTTATTTTGAGTAGACGATTTAATATGGATGAAAAGTTCAACAAGCCCATCGAGAAATTCGGAATTATAGTAAACAGTGGTGTTTTCAATATTCCCATCGCTTTCGATTTCAACAAGTTGAAGGTTCGAGGCTTCTTCTTCTGTGAACGAAGGTTCGCGGAATTGGACATTATCGAGATAGTCCGAGAATGGATTTTTGGTATATTCATTACCATCGGAACCCAAATAAACAATAACAGAATCGAATGTGCCGTCTTCATTCAAATTTAAAAAGAGTTCCCGCAATCCGCCGAGTTGTTGGCCATTATAATAAATGGCGGTTTTTTCAATTGTACCGTTACTTTCAATGCCAAGAGTAGCCATAATCAATCATCTAAAAAGTTAAACTCGAAACATTAAAATAATTAAATTTTTAAAAATTATTACAATCTCGGTAAAATATTGTCCAACGTGCAGACCATTTCTTCTCGCAATACTTTTTCAAAGAAAAAGCTGAACTCGAAAGGAAAATTGCCATCAATACTATTGTAATATACAAGGCAATCTTTTTGGGTTTGAAAATTAAAATCCCAATAAAAACAAAAATAAGCGGAAAAAGTTTCAAGTTTAGTTCAAATGGATGAGTATAATTAGGAATAAGATCCAGCAAGAAAAAAAATCCTAATGAAATAAGGAAACTACTCCAAAAGATAGCGGCTTTACTCATTGCCCGGCTCCACATTGTTTCCTTTCCTATTTGAATAAAACAGTATCAGCAATCCAAGAAGAATCAAAATCATCGGAAAGTAGAGCCGCCCGGAAAACCAAACAAACAGGTTATCAATTGTTATAAAAATCCCAAGAACAATTAGAACAATAGCAAAAATTTCCTTCGCTTTTTTCGATTTTATTGGCTCCCGCCTTTCGGTTTCCTCCTCGACCTCCGGAATAAAGTCTTGGCTCCTATCTATTCTTACAGGCTCTTGGGGAACAGCTACCCACAGGACAAGATATAAGACAAAGCTAAGACCCCAAACCAAAGCAGTGGCAACAAAAATTATTCGAACAATAACAACATCAATGTTGAAATAGTTTGCCAGCCCACCACACACACCCCCAAAAACTTTGTCCGTCCCACTTCGGTAAAGCCGATGTTTCATAATTAACTCCAATATTTTCCCACATAAGTATTTGAAAATTACGTATAATTTTCAAATTTGTTACAAAATTACTAATCTTAGCAATTAATAAATCAATTTTCCGTTACTCTTTTTTAATATTTTAAATAAAATCAATGGAATGATAGATACACCAAAATCCCTTAGGATACAAATTGCACTTTTTGGTAGAACTAATGTTGGTAAGTCGAGCTTCTTAAATCTTATTGCTAATCAACAGGTTTCGATTGTCTCGCCTGTTGCAGGAACTACAACCGATATTGTCGAAAAATCAATGGAACTGCTGCCCATCGGACCAGTAACTTTCCTCGACACAGGAGGCATAGATGACCATTCCGTCCTATCGGAACAAAGGGTTGCCCGAACCTTAAAAATACTTGACCGTGCCGATGTAGTTGTGTTACTTCTTGAAGCAAATATATGGACCGAATACGAAGGGAGCATTGTCGAAGAAACAAAAAAACGCAATCTTCCATTAATACTTGTTATTAATAAATGCGATTTAGTGGTGCCAGAAGATAATTTTTTAAACAGCTTAAAAGAATTTAGCAAAAATATTTTACAAATATCGAGCATCGACACATCGAAGCGAAATTCATATACAAACGAATTCAAAGAAGCATTGCAAAGCATCCAGAATAAATTTGAGAAGGAAATTAGCTTGGTTGGTGATTTGTTGCAACCGAACAGCCTTGCAGTTTTCATTGTTCCAATCGATAGCGAAGCCCCGAAAGGTCGGTTAATTCTACCCCAGGTTCAAGCAATACGCGATGTATTGGATAGCGGTTCAGCGGTTGTGGTAGTTCGCGATACTGAATACAAAGATTATTTAGGAAAACTTCGGAAGTTGCCCGACCTTGTCGTTTGCGATTCCCAGGTTGTTCATAAAATGGTTGCCGAAACACCGCCAGAAGTTAATTGTACCACTTTTTCTATTTTGTTCTCTCGCTACAAAGGCGATTTACTCGAAGAAGTCCGAGGTTCGGCATACGCAGATTTTCTCGACAACGACGACAAAGTGCTTATCGCCGAAGCTTGTAGCCATCATCCTCTCCAAGACGACATCGGCAGAATAAAAATTCCACGCTGGTTGCAACAATATTTGGGAAAATCATTGCAATTCGAAGTGGTTTCCGGAAGAGATTTTCCTAACGATTTAACTAAATATCAACTCATAGTTCACTGCGGGAGTTGTATGTTAACAAGAAGAGAAAAATTAAATAGAATTCGCAAGGCAAAGGAAGCGAAGGTTCCCATTACTAACTATGGAATAATTATCTCCAAAAGTCAAGGAGTTTTGGAACGGGTTCTTTCGCCATTCCCAAATATATTGAATGAATATCGTCGCATTTTAAATTTACATAGTAAAGTTGTAAGTTTGTAAAATTATGTTGTTTAGAAAACAAAAAAAGAATTTAAATTATTTGGAAATGACACCATTTAAGAAATACAATTACATAGAAAAGGAAAATGGGTTAGTCGATGTCCTTGTTCCGCGATTTACGAGTCGTTTTGCAGAAAAATATATCTTACCTAAAATGAAAAATCCATATTTTAAAGCAAACTTAGACGAATACGGAAGTTTCCTTTGGCAGACAATTGATAACAAAAGGAAAGTTATTGATATTATTAAACTAATGGAAGAAAGATTTGGCGAAACCCTTCGACCAATAACCGAAAGAACATTACTTTTTTTTACACAATTATATAATGCTGGTTTTATTAATTTTTATGAACTAAATAGGAGATAATATGGGAAATATTCTTGGATACCTTGAGCCACAAATTGTTTGGGACATATTCGAAGAAATCACTCGAATTCCTCGCCCATCGAAGAAAGAAGAAAAAATTGTTGCCTTCGCAATCGATTTCGCTAAAAAACATAACCTCGAATTTAAACAAGACAAACTTGGAAATGTAGTTATCAAAAAACCTGCAACCACAGGAATGGAAAATCGTAAAACCGTTGTAATCCAAGGGCATCTGGATATGGTTTGCGAAAAAAATGCCGACGTCGAGCATGATTTCCTAAACGACCCAATTCAAGTTTCCGTCGATGGAGATTGGGTCAAAGCAAAAGGAACAACACTCGGAGCCGATAATGGAATCGGCGTAGCAATGGGGCTTGCATTACTTGCTTCGAACAATATTGAACACCCAAACCTCGAGGTACTTCTTACCTTAGACGAAGAAACTGGGCTTACCGGAGCTCAACAACTCGGAACAGATTTGCTTAATGCTCAAATATTGATAAATCTCGACTCCGAGGAAGATGGCACTTTCATTATTGGTTGTGCCGGCGGAACGAACACATCGGGAACGTTTTTCTACGATGCTCAACCAGTGCCTTCGAATTCTATCGCCTATAAACTTTCTTTGACAGGGTTATTAGGCGGACATTCAGGGCTCGAAATCCACGATGGACGCGGCAATGCAATAAAATTATTGAATAGATTCTTGTGGAATCTTGGGAAACACATTCCATTTAATCTTGGAAGGTTCGACGGAGGCAACGCACATAACGCAATCCCACGCGAGGCTTTTGCTACAATTACGTTCAATGCGAGCGACGAGGTCCGTTTCCATACATTTAGCGAAAACTTCCGCCAAACTCTTGCCAAGGAATGGAAAACCAAAGAACCCAGCATCTCATTTACTTATGAAAGGATAGAAATTCCCGAAAGGGTCCTGAGTTCCGCAATACAAAAAAACCTTTTCGATTCAATTTATTCACTCCCGCACGGTGTTATTCGTTTTAGCCCCGATGTCAAAGGATTAGTTCAAACATCTACCAATCTTGCTGTGATTTCAACTAAGCAACTCTCGATTAACGTTCTTACCAGCCAACGTAGTTCGGTCGAATCGGAAAAACTCGATATTGCAAACACCGTTCGAGCAGTATTCGAAATGGCTGGTGCACTGCCCGAACACGGTTCTGGTTACCCAAGTTGGCAACCAAACATAAATTCTCCTATACTCGACGTCGCCCGAAACACATACAAAGAAATGTTCGGAAATGAACCAAAAATCGAAATCATCCACGCTGGACTGGAATGTGGTTTAATCGGTGAAAAATATCCAGGAATGGATATGATTTCGTTCGGGCCTACTCTAAAAGATGTCCATTCACCCGCCGAAAGAGTCCAAATTTCCACCGTTAAAAAGTGCTGGGAGTTTTTGCTCGAAGTCCTAAAAAATACACCCGAAAAAGCATAGGTAGTTAAGAATTAAAAATTTACTTTTGTCCTCTCCTTGTTCGAAAGGAGAGGATTTTTTTGTTTAAATAATTGTTTGTTGAAATTGGATTATTTCGAAGTTACTTTTCATTTGCAAAAACTAAACCTAATGAAATAACCATAGTTTGCATACTTTCGTGGGTAAAAATCCAACCCATATAAATTTGCAAATCCTCGGTAATAACCCAACAACAAATTAATATTTAATTTTCCCGGATAAAAAGTCATACAATATGCCAAAACGGCATTTTGATTTAGGTTAAAGAATTTTGTTTTGTGATTTTGGCATATTATCTGCAATTTTGACATATGGAAATGTGTTTGGCACATTTTTTCTACCTTCTTTATTTTCATTTTTGGTTTAAATGTTTAAATATATGTCAAACAATAATAAGGAGGTAAAAATGGGAATCATCAGATTTGATCCTTTCCGAGGTTTCGAAAGCCTCGCTCGACGAATGAACGACTTTCTCGATGATTTCGAGAAAGGCTTAACGATTGGCACAACCGAGTTTACTCCGCGAGTCGATATTTCCGAAGACGAAAAGAGCATTGTCGTCACCGTAGAAATTCCTGGAATCAGCAAGGAAGATGTTAAAGTTACAATCAACGACGACAACGTTCTTGTAATCAAAGGCGAAAAGAAACGCGAACACAAGACGGAAGACAAAGAGCGAAACTACATACGATTAGAACGTTCGTTCGGCTCGTTCCAACGTTCGTTTATGTTGCCCGATAATGTGAAAAAGGACAACGTCACAGCAAAGTTCGAAAATGGTGTTCTGACAATTTCTCTCGAAAAAGTGGAACCAGAACCGCCAAAACAAATCGAAATTTCTATTAACTAAAAATTGGTTCCTGCCTTCGGGCAGGAGCCTATAATTTTTTAAAACTAAATAATATGGAGGAAAAAATGAGAATAAGAGCAAGAATAAATCCGATGTGGGAAATGGGAAATTTGCTGAGCAATATTTCAAAAGCCTTGCAATCTACATACGAATCGGTTGCGCCTGCAATTACGGATTTCAAACCTAACGTCGATATTTGGGAGAACGATTTCTACGTATTTTTTGAATTTGAACTTCCAGGATTAAAAAAAGAAGAAATCAATATTTCGATTAATGATAATCGCGAATTAATTGTTTCGGGCGAAAAGAAACGTAGAGTCGAAAACGAAAGGAATGTATGTTATTGTGGCGAGCGAAGGTTTGGAACTTTTACACGAGCGTTCCAATTGCCCGAAGAACTCAACACAAACAAAGTCAATGCGAAATTTGAAAATGGTATATTAACAATTTCTATCGAAAAATCTCGCATTCCCGAGCCAAAAGAAAAAGTTGTCGAAGTTCTTTAATCGAGAAATATTTTGGAAAAAACACCGTCTAACATAGTTCTTTTAACAGCGATAGCGAAAGTGAGCAATCACTTTTGCTATCGTGTGTTTGTTAATCCTTCTTTTAACGAAGCTGACAGTAGGTTTCGTTACAAGAAGGAAAGAATAATTAATTATGTTCAACATATAAAATAGGTTTAAAAATGGGAAAAATTATAGGTATCGATTTGGGAACCACCAACTCGGTTGTCGCAGTAATGGAAGGGAACACACCTGTTGTTATTGCAAATAGCGAAGGAAGCCGAACGACGCCATCAATAGTTGCGTTTACGAAAAATGGTGAACGAATTGTTGGTCAAGCAGCTAAACGCCAAGCAGTAACAAACCCAACAAACACAGTCTATTCGATTAAGCGATTTATGGGACGTCGGCAGAACGAGGTTGAAGAAGAGCAAAAGATGGTTCCATATAAAGTTGTTCCTTCTCCCGATGGTAACTCTATTCGCGTAGATATTGGCGGGCGATTATACTCGCCTCCCGAAATTTCCGCAATGATTTTACAAAAGATGAAACAAACTGCCGAAGACTATCTTGGACAAAAAATTACCGATGCAGTTATTACAGTTCCTGCCTACTTCAACGATGCTCAACGCCAGGCAACAAAAGATGCTGGCGAGATTGCAGGGCTAAATGTTCGACGTATCATTAATGAACCAACCGCTGCTGCTTTAGCCTACGGACTAGATAAAAGAGGGCGTAACCTTACGGTTGCTGTCTACGACCTTGGGGGCGGCACTTTCGACATTTCTATCCTAGAAATTGGAGAAGGAGTCTTCGAGGTTAAATCGACCAATGGCGATACACATCTCGGCGGCGACAACTTCGACCAACGACTAATTGACTACATTGCCGACGAGTTTATGAAACTCGAAGGTATTGATTTAAGAAAGGACGCAATGGCTTTGCAGCGTTTGCGCGAATCCGCAGAAAAGGCGAAAATCGAACTTTCGCAAATGCTTCAAACAGAAATTAATCTTCCATTTATTACAGCTACTGCCGATGGACCTAAGCACTTAAATATGAATATCACACGTGCTAAGTTCGAAAGTCTGTGTATGGATTTATTCGAAAAATCGCTTGGTCCGGTCGAAAAAGCATTGAAAGATGCAAAACTTACTCCATCGCAAATCGACGAAGTAATTCTTGTTGGCGGTTCAACAAGAATTCCAAAAATTCAGGAACTCGTTCGAAACTTCTTCGGCAAAGAACCTTCGAAAGGGGTAAACCCCGACGAAGTTGTTGCTGTTGGCGCTGCAATACAGGGAGCCGTACTTTCGGGTGAGGTCGAAGACATACTACTCCTCGATGTTACTCCATTAAGTCTCGGGGTTGAAACTCTCGGCGGCGTAATGACAGTGATGATACCAGCAAACACAACCATTCCTACCCGAAAGGCAGAAATCTTTTCGACTGCAACCGATAGCCAGACATCTGTGGAAATACACGTCCTGCAAGGCGAACGGCCAATGGCTCGCGATAATCGTTCACTTGGTAGATTTCATCTCGACGGTATCCCTCCGGCACCTCGCGGAGTTCCTCAAATAGAGGTTACTTTCGACATCGACGCAAACGGTATTCTTCACGTTTCGGCAAAGGATAAAGCTACTGGCAAAGAACAGAACATCCGAATTGAGGCTTCGAGCGGTTTAAACAAAGAAGAAGTTGAAAGAATGAAGCGCGAAGCACAGGCTCACTCCGAAGAAGACCGACGACGCAAAGAGGAAATCGATTTGAAAAACCAGGCAGATAACTTAGTCTATTCAACCGATAAACAATTGAAAGAACTCGCCGATAGGATTCCGTCCGAAGACAAAGTAAAAATTCAAGCTGCCCGGGACCGTTTGGATAAAGCAGTAAAAGAAAACAACTTTGCAGAGATGCGTTCCGCAATCGATGCTTTGAATCAAGTATGGAGCGAAGTTTCTACTCGTATGTATCAACAAACTGGTGCTTCACAATCCCAAACCGCGGAAACACATTCTCCGAGCGATAAAGGCAAGGACCAAAGCAAATCGAATGTCGAAGAAGCCGACTATACAGTTGTGGACGATAAATAACTTTTAGAAAACATTTCGTTTAAGAATCGAAAAGGTGGGAGCAATTCCACCTTTTCTTTTCCGACAAGGCTAATGTCCTTTTCACAAAAATCTATGTAGAACCAGTGTGTGGATTGCTAAAAAGCAGAGGACGAAAGCATAAAAACATTCCCAACAAAATAAGGAGTCTGTTATTGGTCCATTGTGATTCACAATTGGTCGCAGCGACATCAAAATGCATACCCTAAACGAATATGGAACACTATTCCTTCGAAGGCTTTCTTTTCTTTATTCGGATCGTAAACTGGAAATCCAAAATCAACAAATAAAGGACCCGCCGGTGTGATGAAACCAATACCAAAGCCTACTGCAGCAGCTAGTCCTTTCAAATAATCAGCTAAATCATATTTGGTAATATAATCTCCTTTTTCGTCGAGAACTAACCATTGGAAAGCATTTCCCACATCGAAAAAGGTTGTCAAAGTTAGGTTTTCGATTATGTTGGCTAATGGTTTACCCATATATGATGGTTTGCCTAATCGGAAGCGAAGTTCAACACTCGATTCGAAAATTGAAGCATTACCAACAAAATTGCGAAGGAAACTATTTACTGCTTCGGAACGCGAGGTGTCGCTTCGAGTTCCTTTGTAGTAACGAAGCTGACGCGATGGCCAGCCGCGAACACTATTTGCTCCACCTGCGAAAAATTGCCTCTCGAAAGGAACTATGCTCGTTCCTTTGTTACGCCAAAAAATATTACCTGCACGGATTTTTGTAGCCAAAACAGTAAATTTACCAAAATTCCTAAACCAAAGATATGTAAGACTAATCCGATGAAATTGAGAAACACCAAGGAATAAATCTCCATCGAAGCTCAAATTAAATAATATACCTTTTCGTGGTAGCAAAGGGTTGTCGCGAGTATCTCCAGATAAATTCACACCGAAGAGCGCCGAAGTCAAAGGAAGTTTATTCTTTTGAAGATATTTATCGAGATTATCGAATATTGAAATTGCTTCGTAAATCCGAATTGTATCCTCTTCTGTTTTTGCATCTTGAAGGAAGTCATTCGCGACTTCGGAATAGTTCAATGGCACTTGACGTTCGAAAAAAAAGTCAATATCCATAAAATTAAAGAATGTCCACGATGGCAACTTCGTCGAAAATCGAACGGGAAAACTAAAAGTGAACAATTTCAACAGGTTGTAAACCTTTCTATATGAAAAAAGAATTTGTCCAGAAAGTGCAACTCTTGAATTCCCTATAATCCAAAGAACTGGCTGGTTAAAAATAATACCACTTTGAAGTTCGTATTCTAGTTGTTTTTTTTCGACAAGCCATCGGCTTACGTCAACTGCCGAAACGCGAGCAAATAAGTTGACCGACTGAGCACCTCCGAATATGTTTCTGTGTGAATATTGAGCATCGAGACCAATATTGATAGCCTTTTCAACAGTAGTTCTATTCGTAAAAAGACCAATACCATAATCTTGTTGATTGCGATACCGTAGAAACACAGCAAGATTTATAGTTGTATCATTAAATGGTGCGAATTCGCTCGATGTGTCTATTCTCACAAGTTCAAAAGTGCCAAGAGAGTTTAGATTAATTTCCGAGGAGAACACTTTTTTTAGGCTGTAAACATCCCCTGGCTTTAAATCTAATTGATTGAATTTTATGTTGTAACCGACTCTTTTTTGGTTATCTACGCTATCGACAAAACTAATCTTGCCGATTCTTTGCTGTTTACCTGTAAAGAATCGGACCCAGATGCTATCGACCTTCCTAACAGTGTCGAGAACAACTAATGGTGTCTGAAATTCAGCATAAAAATAGCCATTTTCGCGGAGTAGCAAACGTATCTGATTTAGTTCTTGGGCAAGATTAAGCTCGTTAAATGGATTGCCAATTTTTGTAATCCACATTGAGTTTATTTTTGTAAGAAGTTCCAATTGTAATGAATCCAATCCATCAACTTTGAAAAAGTCGATTAAATATTGAGGTCCCTCTTCAATTGAAAACTCTAATACATTCCCTGTCCTTTTTCGATTAGGATAGAAATTGTAACTAACCTTTGCTTCGTGGAAACCATTTTGATAATAATAGTGGGCTATATTTAGCCTATCGGTTTCCAACCGAGTTTCGTCGTAGAAATAAACTTCTTCACCCATTGAAAGGATGATATTATGTAAAGAAGTTTTTAAAAGTGGGGGGGCAGAACGGTTTTTGTTAACATTGACAAAGTAATAGTAAAGAATTTTGTGGAAAACGCTTTTCGCGGTAGCCTTCGAGAAGACGATATTCAAAAGTGTTCCCGTTGGAATCGAATAGTTACCAACTACAACTATTTCGTTGATTTCGAAAAGATTGGGATTGTATTGGGAAGGAACTAAATTGTTTGTTAAACGATTTTTTTGTGCAAAAATCGAAGGAAATGCAAAAACTATGAATGAAAAAAATAAAACAATAGAAAACCGCCAAACCAATTTCATTTAAAATTACAAATTCTCGAAATACAAAATAAAGAAAGACTGCCAGAAAAAGCAAATTTCCAATGGCAGTCTATTATTTTGTAATTAGGCGTATTGTTCTTCTTCGTCGTCGTTGTAAAAATAATCTTCGCTTAAATCCTCGTATTCGGGCCAAAGGTCTTCGATTCCTTCGATTATGATTTCGGTATCTTCGATTTCCATAAGATTATCTATAACTTGCTGCGGACAACCGGTCCGGTTTGCATAATCAATTAGTTCTTCTTTCGTTGCCGGGAATGGGGCATCTTCGAGATAAGCAGCAAGCTCAGGTGTCCAAAACATAATCCCCTCCAATAATTTTTACTAACTTCATATTCTTTACAAAAATTTTATCCATTGTTCAATCGAAAAATTTTAAATATTATTTTAATGTTTAAGTAAAATTTTTAGGTCATTTTTCAAAAATTTTGTCGAAATCGTGCCGAACCACAATAAGGTTCGAGCCATTTGCTTGGACACCCGATTGGTAATACCCCCTGAAAATAATTGTATAACCTTTGCCGGGAGTTAAAGGAAAATTTAGAAGTGTTTTGATTGTGGAATCATTCCCAGGATTTTTAATTGAAATTGTGTAGTTTCCGGGATATGTAGTAAAAAATTTTGAAAACGAGCGGAAACCCAAACCAAGTGGGATTGTGTAATCGGCTTTCAACTCGAATAAAAGAGTTGTTGGGGCATCGGGCGAAATATTGACGAATCGGAAATACGAATTTGTTCTACTATAATCACCAATGGTATCGTAGAGCAGTAGTGCTTGCACCCGTTCTTGGTTTTTTGTTTTTAAAGGATAGAGCAAAAATGTGTAGGATTTGCCCCGCGATAAACTTGCCAATCCATTGAAAAGGACTGAATCGTTACGAATTGAAACATAAAAATTAATAACACCAGGCGGAACATTGAAATACTCGTATCCTTCTTCCAAATCGTAATTCAATGCAGTATGTAAATTATAATCACCAGCGTCGATACGAACTTTATCGAGTTGTGGGATACCATTGACACACAACACTTTGGCATATTCCGATGGTGAAATCTCTTTTTCGGTATCTAATCCAGGAACACATTGACAAGCTATAATACCGCCAATAATCAACAGAATTAAAATTATATATTTCAGGTTAAATATATTCAACATTTTTCCCTCTTTGTTAGTATCGAACGCTAACTCCGTAAGTTAAACCATTCTTTTGTGTGGTGTAGTAATTATTTTGAACTTTATATAGTAAATAACTCGATTCCCAACCAAGAATGAGCGAAACTCGACGATCTGGAGAATATTGTAATCCAACCATACCACGAGCAAGTGGACCAACAGTTGTCGTTCCAAGGAAAATTTGTGCAAAAGGACGGAGCGTCTCTATTTTAAACAAATTTGCAATCGATTGTTTAAACACCAAGCCATACCAAAAAAGTAGAGGATTTTGCTTCTGGTATTTTGTTTCGCCGTAAGCAGTTAAAACAAAGCTTTGAGGAAATTTCTCTTGCCCAATTTCGAGCCCGATAGCAGTGTTGTCTCCAATATAATAGCTTAAACCGATAGCTGAATTATTCAAGACGGTATTTTCGCTTTGGTTTAGTTTAACCTCTGGTATCGACTTCATCGAAAAACCACGAGCGGTAAGCGAGAGTTTGCCAAGGTTTTCGGTCAAAAAATGTGTAAAATCGCTACTTTGGTTCGGAAAATACAAACTTTCGTTATTTGTATGAAGTTCGGGAAACCTTGTTTCGCGCTGCAAAATATAGTTATTTTGTAGATGTGTTTCGGAAAGTGTCAGCAAGTTCTGGGAATTTAAATCGCTGTTGTTTGATTTCGCAATCGTATTATTTGGAAACTGATTACGATATTCTGCAAGATATTTATCCAATGCATTTTTGAATGCGCTTTGAATAATTTGAGCAACTCCTTCCCGAGAAATTTCAAGGTTAGTTTCTCGATTCGACTCAATAGGTATTGCTTGCGATTCATCAGCAAATATGTAAGGAAACGGCTCATATTGTTTGGTTTGGATAAAATTTTTCTCGGGTGACCCACCGAAAGGCAACAAAAGCCACAACAGAAGGAAAGTTAAGCCAGAAGCAACAATACTGGAAAAAACATTCGAAAAATGCTTTGCAATAAATTGCTTGGTATTATTAAAAGCGGCGACTATTTTACCCCCCGAAGACCCCGGAACATAACCTGAGTTTGGAATCTTGAAATTCACCGACGAGAAAATGTAGTTTGTACTTTCCACCGGAGGTACAATTTTGAAGTAATCCCTTTGGATGAGCAAGTGGAACTTTATTTGTTGGTCGAAAAGTTCCCTCAATTCTGGATTTTTCGAAAGTTCAGCAAACAACAAATCTTGTTCGACAGAACTTAGTTCTCCCTCCAGATACAAATCAATTAATTTTGGATAATCCATAATACAATTTAACCCTATTTAATACATATTTTTCAACATAGGTTCAAGAACTTTTCTCAATTTTTCTTTTGCTCTATAGTATTTGTTTTTAACCGAAGCAAGCGAAGTTCCTGTAATATAAGCAATATCAACGAATGTAATGCCTTGGTAATGATGGAGAACGAAAATTTCTCGGACGTCTAAATCTAATATTTCCAGTGCTTTGGATATAATTTCTGTAAGATATTCATTATCGGTATTTTCGAATACTTCATTTGTAAGTGGGATCTTATCTATATTTATCATTTCTTTCTTATCTCTTATACGATTAATACAGAGGTTTCGGGCAATTTTAATTAGAAATAAAAGAATATTATCGACTCTATGTTGTTGTTTGGAATAATTAAAGAATTTCAAAAAAGTTTCTTGGAAAATATCTTTAGAATCGTTTATATTTCCTACGATACGGATTATATAGGCAAACAATTGTTTATTATAACGATTATAAATTTCGGTGAAGGCACGTTCGGCAACGGTGTGAGATTCTTTGAGTGCTGCGAAAAGTTCCACATCAGTCCATTTATTTATGTCGTGTAGTGAACGGCTCATAACTCACCTTCTATACCAAAAAGCACGATAAACATTGCTACCCAATATTTTTGGCTGTGGAGTGTTATCGGTTATACTCACAAGCTCAAGTGTGCCGTGATATATGCTTAAATCGTCGCGATAGTAACGTGTGTAAATAATATTTTTTTCATCGCTGGTAATACTTTGGAAAACATTGAACGAAGCACCGAAAGATTTGGAAATTTCTTTGTATCGATTAACAGAATCAACGAGGCTGAAACTCCATAGTATCCCATCGCGACCTGTCAAATATACTTTCGTCAAATCTTTGTTAGGAATGGCGTAAACACAACCAGTAATTCCAATCTCATAGACCCGCTCGCTCGAGCCTTCGTAACTCAAAATATGTAAGAAATCGGAATAGTTTTCCATTTCGAGTGAGTAAATCAAATATTGTCCGTCCTGACTCCAAACAATTGTTGGTTCCCTAAACACTTCTATAAGCTGTCCCTCGAGCAGTCTCCTGCTTAACTCGATAGGCGGGTCGGAATCCACATAATAAACAGCCAAACTAACTTGGGAATATATATCCTTTCCTTCGAAAAATGCAATTTTTGTTCCGTCGGGCGAGAACGATGGAAAAGTCCCTTTGCAAAACAAATTACTTAGTTTGTAGAATTTGGTTTCGTTTCGAACAAGCCAAAGTTCGTTCCCGTTTGCAACAATAGCAATGTTATTGCCGTTGCTCGATATTATAGCACAATCGCGAGATTGCCAAACGTATGAACCTGCAACTATTCTTTGTTCACCCCCATCAATATTAGACAAAACAACATCCTGCGAACCCATCGGATAATTTCGGATAAAAACCATTCGACCATTTCTCGAAGGAGGAGAATACAATATTCCGTTTTTGACTAACTCTTGTGGATTTTTGCTATCAAGATTGATTTGAAATATGCTTGGTTCATTGGAATTGACTGGAAGAGCAGTAAAATAAACATCGCCTGGTTGACCGGGATAATAGACATCATAACGGCAGGGGTCGCAACCCACGAGAAGGAAGAAGGCTAAAAGTAGCCAAACGTAATTTGAATGCACGTTCTCTTCCATTCTCATAATACTTTTTTCATTTTTGCACTTTTCCAAATATAAATAACACATAAAAATCAAAAAAGTATCACTTTTTTAAAATTTTTTTTAAAAAAATTTAAATTCCCTTTCTATAACATTCGTAAAACTGCTTCAATAAATAGTTACCAGCATCCTTTATGAATAAATCTTTTCCACTTTCAAAATTACCCCTATTGAATGATAAACAAAAATTATTCCTAAAAATAGAACATAAAAAAGAAAAGCCAATTTTACATCTGGTGAATAATCACCAAAATAATTATCGCAAAAATATTAATTCAGATTCCACATAAGAAAAAAAATAAAAAAATGTTTGGTTAGTTCCTAAACCACAAAACCATCGTGCTTCAATTCCCAACTAGGACATTGATTCTCCTGTATGTTGATGATATGGGTTGTATAGGTAATTCACAAGATGAAATTCCAAAAATGAGCAAGTTGTTTGTTTTACTTTTAACCAGTTTGATAATAATTAAGTTTAATAGTTAAATTGATTAAATTGTTCAAGAAACTATAAAAAATTCATTCAACAAAGTTTTTACTCTTTGTATGCTCGAAATAGAAGGGTCAATTTGTAAAAAATTCTGGCATAAGAATTGCTCATTTGATTATGGATTAATGTATGAACTGACAATGAGAAAGTTATCTTTAGATTTAATTCTGTTCTTCTTTTTGTTTAGTATAGGAAGAGGGCAGGAAATTTTGCTTATTCGAACCGATGTAGATTCAACGAGAAGTGGTTTTGTAACTGCAACATACAATTTTGCGGTGAAAATTCTTGTCCAAAACGTTGAACGCGCGACCGGAATTTCGTTCGTTCTTCGGCATAATCTTGCCGATTATGTTCAATTTTCGAACTATAGAGTCTTTGACTTTGGAAAAAATGGTTCAGTCTTTATATATCCATTTGTAAATACATTAAATTTAACGGAAAGCATATATTTTGGGATTCTAACAGGCGACACGATTGGAAGTCCTGGGTACAACTCGCCAGAAGTCGCAGAATTTGAATTTTCTGTCTCGCCGCAATCTTTGAATGGAACTCCTTTAATTTTTGTTTTCGAAGAAGCACAAGCAGTCGTTTCGACCGACAGCGGTGGTAAAATCGAGACACTGGAAAGCAAAACCTATACTTATACAATCCATAGTTTTGTCGATGTTTGGCCTGGCGATGCCGATAACGATGGCATAGTAGGAATCAAAGATATTTCGAAACTTGGTTTGTATTTGGGTTATGGTTCAAAGAAAACAAATTTTCGTTCTTTCCAAAGAAAAAATGCAACAACATATTGGATTGGGCAAAGTTGTCTTGCTTGGGATAGTTCGGAGGTTACTTTTTCGGATTGCGATGGCGACGGAGAAATCACTTTGAACGATATGTTGGTAATTCCACTGAATTTTGGCAAGCAACATAGTTCTGGTGTTTATCGACCGCCGAATGAACAAATCGTAATTTACGAGGGTAAAGCTAACGATGCAATACAAAGTTCAGTTTCAAAGCCTATGATTTTAAAATCGGACGAACCCATTAGCGGGTTTGCTTTGAAGCTCGAAAATCCGAATCAAGTTGCAGAAGTGACAAAATCAAATGCTTTGCCACAAAATTCTATATTTTATCGAAAATTCGATGACGATGGCAATCTTTACCTTATGATTAGTTCCCTAAACTCCAACTATTCTTTAAATAATTTGGTGGTTTGCTATTTCGATAAAACAAACGGAATGGCTTTGGACGCAATCGAAGTCACTGGAATTTCGAAAGATGGTAGATTTGTCCGGGCTTTTTTGTTCGAGGAAACTGCCAATGATGTAAAAACATCCACAAACACTAATAATTTCTCCCAATGGTTAGAAGATGCAAACTTTCCTATTGCATACAGAGTTTTTAATCTTTCTGGCATATTGATTACCAAAGGATTTGCTATGTCGAGGAACGAATTACCTTACATAACATTACTTTCGAATTACAACTTTGTTGAATTAGTCGATAATTCAGGCAATAGATACTTACTAAAAGTTTTTAAATAGGCATCAAACATTTTATATGCAACCCTTCGTGCATTTGGAGCAAATAATATTTCCCGATACAAATGTTTCCAAGCTCTCTACTTCTACATAATTGAGAAAAACGCAACCATACAATAGCATTAATGCAAAGAGTTCCTTACATACGAAAATATTTTGGAGCATAAACTAAGTTTGGAAATATCGCTGAAATCTAAAAAGTATGTCGAATTTGTTTTTTTCGTAAATTAGTAAATTGTAAAAAGTGAATTCAAAATGTCTGTAAGAGTTAGATTTGCCCCGTCGCCAACTGGGTTTCTTCACGTTGGTGGATTACGAACAGCTTTATACAATTACCTTTTTGCTCGCCATAATAATGGTAAACTTATTCTTCGCATCGAAGACACCGATAGAACCAGATACGTCGAGAACTCTGTTGAAAATCTAATCAACTCCCTATCGTGGGCTGGTATAACTTTCGACGAAGGCCCACACGTTGGCGGAAATTATGGACCTTATTTCCAATCTCAACGATTAGACATTTATCAAAAATACGCAAAGGAACTCATCGAAAGCAATTTGGCTTACTATGCATTCGACACCCCCGAAGAATTAGAACAGGCAAGAGCCACAAGTTCATATCACAATTTCAAATATAACCGCTACATTATGCGAAATCAATTTACCTTGAAAGAATACGAAACCAAACGCCTTATAGAGAACGGAACCCAATACGTAATTCGACTAAAAGTTCCAGAAAACTACACTATCAAATTTACAGACATTATTCGCGGGGAGATTGTTGTGAATACTCGCGACGTCGATGACCAGGTCCTTTTGAAATCGGACGGTTATCCAACATACCACCTTGCGAATGTAGTTGATGACCATCTTATGAATATAACCCATATCATTCGAGGAGAGGAGTGGTTACCATCTGTTCCAAAGCATATTTTGCTTTATAATGCTTTCGGTTGGGAAATCCCCGCAATGGCTCATTTGCCTTTGCTATTAAATAAAGATAAAACGAAACTAAGTAAAAGACAGGGCGATGTGGCAGTCGAAGATTATATTGCAAAGGGATATTTCGCCGATGCTTTTGTAAACTTTATTGCTTTGCTCGGTTGGAATCCAACCGCAGACCGCGAAATATATTCGATTGAAGAACTTATAGAAAAATTCCGATTAGAAAAAGTTAATAAATCCGGAGCAATATTCGACGTTGTAAAACTCGATGCAATCAACGCAAAATATCTTTATTCGAAACCTGTTGCTGAACTTGCCCGCGAATTACAAAAATGGCTCGAACAGAAAGGATTACACCACTACCCTGATGAATATCTCGCAAAAGTGGTGCAACTCCTCCGAGAAAGGGTCAAACGTCTGCCAGAAATAATCGATTTCGCACCATATATGTTCTTTCCCCCAAACGATTACGATTTGAAATACTTCGAAAAACATTGGAAACCCGAAACAGCCGAACATCTCCAAAATTTATTACGCATTATAAAAACAACGAACCCCGTCTTTGCCCAAACTTTTCATGAAGTTGTAAGCAACTACATTGAGCAACATAATACCAAACTCAAAGAAATAATTCATCCTCTTCGGCTTGCAATCACAGGTGTTTCATTCGGTGCGGGGATGTTCGAAACAATGGAGGTTCTTGGTGCCGAAGAAGTTGCCGCACGGCTTGAACATTTCCTTCAAAACATTTTACCAAAAATTAGGATAAACAATGAAAATAATAAATTTTAAATTCTCGCTCGTTTTCGTATTATTAATCGCAAGTTGTAAAACAATTGAATATCCATATTGCATAGGAAAAACAACAAGGGAATTGAAAATCTCTTGGGGAATTATTGTTCAAGACTCAATCAATAACGAGACATTTGAGCTTTCGACAAATAGAACTATTTATCAAATCAACAAGACTAAAAATTTTTCCAAAAAAATTAAAACTCTAACCGAAAACGAATACTGTAAGTTGCTTTATCATATTCACGAGACATTTTTAAATACACAGGTAATCAATGAAGTTGGCGATACTCTACAATACGTACAATACGAGAATCCAGCAATTGGTGTTTATACAAGGGCAATTTGGAATCCAAGATTTCGAACAAGAAATAGCATTTTGTTTCGCGAACTTTTCGATACATTAAGTTCTAAAACAAATTATTATTAGTTTTGTAATATTAATTTCGAGGAAATGCTAGATGGTAATCTTAATATCGGACGACAATTTTGAATTTTCGTCAACTGTTGCCGAAATTGTTCAAAGTTTTAATTACGAAACACACTCTGTCTTTACGCCAGAAGATACAATAGCATACGTCGATAAGTTCCACAAAAAAATTGGAGCAATCCTTTTAGACATAGAATTCGGACCCGATACAAATCTCAACGGAATCGACGTACTTGAACACTGCCGAAAGAACCATCCTTTCATCCCTGTAATTATGGTAACCGGAAAAGGAACAATCGAAACAGCAGTTAAAGCAACTAAACTTGGTGCAATTAATTTTGTAGAAAAAAGCATCGTTTCGAAAGAAACTTTGCAAAAAGTCCTTCAAAGTGCACTAACCGATACACAATTAAAGGATTCCAACGAAATATTTCAATTTCTACGTTCGGCTGGTATAATAGGCAATTCACACGAAATTCTCGAAGTTGGTTATAGTATTATCCGTTTCGGCAGAACCGATTTAAACGTATTAATCACAGGCGAGACAGGCACAGGGAAAAAACTCGTTGCCCAAGCAATATATAGCGTAAGCAGGCGAATGCGGCAGCCATTTATTACCGTTGACATACCGAATATCTCGCCGGAACTTTTTCAAAGCGAATTGTTCGGCTCGGTTCGCGGCGCGTTCACGGGTGCTGTTGGAACCAGAGGCGGATTGTTCCAAAAAGCAAATGGCGGAACTCTTTTCCTCGATGAAATTGGCGAGCTTGATTTCGAAATGCAGGCTGCACTTTTAAATCCAGTTCAAGAAAGAATAATTCGGAAAGTTGGCTCGAACGAAAACGAGGAAGTCGACATTCGCTTCATTTCGGCAACGGACAAAAACTTAGCTCAAATGGTAAAAGACCGACTTTTCAGAGACCAACTTTACCACAGACTTCGAGAATGCGAAATATTTATCCCTCCTTTAAGAGATAGACGCGAAGACATACCCGAAATAATTCAATACTATCTGAATATTTATAATCGTGAAAAAGGTATAACGAAGTTTTTTACTCCATCGGCAATTGAATATTTGCAAGAACAAGATTGGCCCGGAAATGTCCGCGAATTGATAAACACTCTGCGCATTGCTTATGAGTATGTCGATAGGGATATGATTGAAATTCCCGACTTGAAAAAATTTCTCAGTTCTCGCAAAGCGGAGTCAGAAGAAACATTTACACCCCCAATTTCGAGTAGCGGAGCAATAAAAACTGATTTGGAAAGAGTCGAAAAAATCAAAATAGAAAGAGCGCTCGAAATTTGCAATGGTAACGTAAGTAAAACAGCCGCTATGCTTGGTGTTAGCCGCGAAACACTTCACAACAAAATTCGCAAATATGAAATAAATCCAAATCTTTACAGAAAAAAAAGTTGACAATAGAGGTATTCAATGAAAAACTTCCTATTTTTTTTCATTATCTTGATTATTGGTGGAACAATGCTTATTCAATCGAGCAATCGTAAGGGGAAATTTTTCCCCTACGACTACAAAACAGTTACCCTCGAAAACGGATTAAAAGTAATCCTCGTCAAAACACCTTCGAACGGGTTAGTGGCATACTATACCATTGTTCGAACTGGTAGTCGCGATGAATACGAGCCCGGTCACAGTGGATTCGCACACTTTTTCGAGCATATGATGTTTCGTGGAACAAAAAAATATCCAGGAAATGTTTACGATAAAATCGTTACGGAAATGGGTGCAAATGCAAATGCATACACCACTGATGACTATACTTGCTACCATCTAAACATTACAAAGGAGAACTTAGAAAAAGTTGTGGACTTGGAAAGCGATAGATTCCAAAATCTTTTTTACGAAAAACCAGAATTCCAAACCGAAGCAGGAGCCGTATATGGGGAATATCGAAAAGGAAAAGCAAGCCCATTTTTCTGGATTTGGGAAAAACTTTGCGAAACGGCTTTCGATAAACATACTTACAAACACACAACCATCGGATTCGAGCGCGACATTCAATCTATGCCCGAAATGTACGAGTATAGCCTCTCTTTCTTCAATAGATATTATCGTCCAGAAAATTGTGTCATTCTCGTTGCTGGCGATATTGAATATGAACCAACCTTGCAATTGATTCGGAAATATTATTCGTCCTGGGAAAAAGGCTATGTATCGCCACAAGTCCCCGAAGAACCCGAGCAAAAAGCAGAAAAACGAGCAAACGTTAAATACCCCGGTAAAACATTGCCTTTGTTGGCTATTGCATACAAAGGTGCAAAATTCAATCCGACAGATAAAAAGGTGGTTGCCACATATCTACTCGGTGAACTTGCTTTCGGAAACAATAGCGAACTCTATAAAAAACTTTACTTACGAGAACAAAAAGTCCAACTTCTTGAACCTGAGTTCAATTTCAATCGGGACCCATTCCTTTGGATTATTTGGTCGCAAATTAAAAATGAAGGCGACGTTAAATACGTCGAGTCGGAAATTTTAAAATCGATTCAATTTTTTCAAAACAACAAAGTGAACCCGACAAAACTCGAGAACCTAAAAAAAAGGATGCGTTACCAATTTTTAATGAATCTCGATACACCGGACAAAGTCGCAAGTGTGTTAGCTCGGCCATTGGCTCTAAGGACAGATTTAGAAACGCTCGAGCTATTATACCAAACAATAGACAAAATCTCGCCCGACGACATACTCGAATCTGCAAAATTTTTCTTCGAACCACAAAAAAGAACAGTTGTTACTTTAATCGGGAGCAAATAGATGAGAAAGGCAATTTATCTTTCAATCTACATAAGTTTAGTTTTAAGTTTAATATCGTGTAAAACGGAAAATCCTATGGAAAGCAAAAAATTTGTTCTTTTAAAAGTTGCCGACGACCCAACAGTAGCGTTTCGTATCTGGTTCAAAGTGGGCTCCCAAGACGACCCAAAAGGGCAAGAAGGTCTGGCAATGCTTACAGCACTTATGTTAGCCGAGGGAAGCACACATCAAAATTCCTACGACGAGATATTGGACAAACTGTATCCCATTGCCTCGTCATACTCATCGAATGTCGATAAAGAAATGACCGTTATTTTCGGGCGAACCCACAAGGATAATCTGAACGTTTTCTTACCACTATTCACACAAGCCATCCTACATCCAGCATTTAAACAAGAGGATTTTGACCGTATAAAGAGCAATCTATTAAACTTTATAGAAAAAGATTTGCGATATGCAAACGACGAAGAATTGGGAAAAGCCGCCCTCTATGAGTTTGTCTTCGAAGGAACTCCATATAAACATATTAGTGATGGCACAATCGAAGGGCTAAAATCGATTACATTAGAGGATGTAAAAAATTTTTATAAACAACACTATACTAAAAATAACTATGTCATTGGGATTGGTGGTAGTTTCGACGACGCTCTACCCCAAAAAATCGAATCCCAATTCGAGCAAATACTCCCGAACCAATCCAACAGGAAAAAAGTAGAAATTATTCCTGCAAAAGTAGACGGATATGAATTCCTACTTGTCAACAAAGAATGCACAGCAACAGCAATTAGCTTTGGATTCCCAATAAATGTATTGCGTGGCGACGACGATTTCTTTGCTCTTTGGTTATTTGCATCCTGGTTTGGCGAGCACCGTAACTCGTCGAGCCACCTCTATCAGGTGATTCGTGAAAAACGCGGCCTTAACTATGGCGACTATGCATACATCGAAGCATTCCTCAACGGTGGAGCATTAAATTTCCCCGAACCGAACAATCCTCGCCATAAACAATTGTTCGAGGTATGGATTCGACCCGTTCAACACGAGCATCGACTTTTTGCATTACGAGCTGCTTTGCGAGAATTGAAAAAAGTCGTCGAAAATGGGCTAACTAAGGAAGAATTCGAAACAACCAAAAAATTCTTATATAACTACTGCTTATTTTATGCACCAACGACAATGAGTCGGCTGGGTTACCAAATCGATAGCAAATTTTATGATATCGACGACGGGGGAAACTACATTAACTACTTCAGGAAAAAAATTCAAAACTTAACTCTTGAACAAGTGAATCAAGCAATCAAGAAACATATTCAATTCACAAATATTAAGTTCGCTATTGTAACCCAAAATGCCGAGCAAATGAAAGACGACCTGCTAAAAAATGTTCCAAGCCCAATAACATATACAACTCCAAAGTCGGCAGAAATACTCAACGAGGACAAAGAAATTGCTGTTTTCCCGCTTATTGTTCGACCCGAAAAAATCCGCATCGTTGAAGTTGATGATATGTTTATCAAATAAAAATTTCCGAGCGAGCATAGTTAATCAATTTTTCCATTGCTTGCTCGTTAAACTATTATAGCAAACTTAATTATTATTATGAAAGGAAATACTATGGGAAAGGTTTATGAAGGTATATTAGACGCAAGTGGCAAAAAATTTGCTATCGTTGTTTCTCGATGGAATCAGTTCATAGTCAGCAAAATGTTGGACGGAGCGCTCGATGCACTCCATCGCCACAAAGCAAATGACAACAATATAACAATCGTATATTGCCCGGGTTCATTCGAAATTCCTATTGTTTGCAAGAAACTTGCTCTTTCGAAACAATATGATGCAATAATTGCTTTGGGAGCTGTCATTCGTGGTTCTACCCCCCATTTCGAATACATAGCCAGCGAGGTTGCCAAAGGCATTGCACAAATCAATTTGGAAACTGGCATCCCTTGTATTTTCGGTGTTCTTACAACCGATACGATTGAACAAGCAATCGAACGAGCTGGAAGCAAAAGCGGTAACAAAGGATTCGATGCTGCTTTGGCAGCAATTGAATTAGCAACATTATTCGATAAACTCCAATGAATCCAAAGCTGTGTGTTCTTGGCTTAATAATTATTGTAGCATGGACATCTACAGCCTTTTCGCAAGATATCCAACTCAGTAATTGGTCAATACAATCGTCAATTCTCGATGTTGTCTCTGGCGATTTCGACAGCGAAGGAAGATTCTGGGCTGCAACCTACGGAGGGGTTTATTACTATACACCTTCGACCAAAGAATCGAAATACTACAACAATTATAATGGTCTTTATAGTATCGAGGCAAAAATCGTTCGTTCAAATCCATTTAATAAAAAAATCTATGTTGGGACCACAGACGGTGCAATAAGCATCGCAGATACAAAATTAAGTTGGGAAAATATTCTTGACATCAAACAATCTGGACTCCCCAAAGTGGAAATTTACGATATCAAGTTCCTCGATACACTTGCTTTCATTTCCGGTGGCTTTGGTATTACAACTTTCGATACGAAGCGACACATTTTTTTAAAGACACCTCCCCGAATTGGCTCGTTCCCAAGCGGAACGGCAGTCCGAAGCATTGCCATCTACAACGGCTACCTTTGGATTGGAACAGAAATAGGTATTGCTCGAATTAATCTCGATACTAACCTATCTAACCCAGATTTATGGAACAACTTCACGGAAAATGATGGGTTAAAAAATGCTAACATCCTATTCCTTGCAGTCGAAAACGACACTCTTTTTGCTTTTGCCGAAAAGACAATCTATAAATTCGACGGTTCAAAATTCCAAACTATATTAGAATTGAAGGACGGGGGAGGAATAAATGCCGTTACAACATACAAAGGTAAAATCTTATATTCAACCCCTTATGCAATTAAGGACATTAAGCAAAACGTAGCTTTCTATATCGACGATTCTCCATTGAAAACTCCATTCAACGGTTTTGCTGTTTCCAATGATGGTTTATTTGCTATCTTCCTTAAAAACAATGGAATCCTTTTTTATAATATTAACGACTCTTCTCGCTACCATTACCGTCCTAATTCGCCCATTTCAAATCAGTTTAAATCGCTGACCATTGACGACGAAGGTGCTTTGTGGTCGGCAACCGACGCTGACCCACAAGGCAATGGGATTATGCGTTTTTCCAAAGGGATTTGGACAAACATTATGACAAGTGAATATCCCCAAATCGCTTCGAACAGTTATACCAGCGTTACATCGGTTGGCAACAAAATTTATGCAAGCAGTTGGGCAAGCGGACTCCTCGAAATCAATTCTACCGGAGACACCTTTTCCTTTAAACGATTCGACAATAAAAATTCTCCCCTGAAGGGTGCTCTTTTCAACGATACAAACTATGTAATTGTTCAACAGACTGCTTACGAAACAACAAAATCGCTGCTTTGGATAATCAATTATGCAGAAGGTCCTACCAGTCCTTTACTTATAGCAAAAGACAACAACGACAATTTCTTTCCCTTTCTACCAACATCCAAACGCAGATATCATTATATTGCAATCGACAATTTCGGAACTAAATGGATTGCCTCGAAAGACTACGACAATGGCTCTTTGATTTACTTCAACGAAAATAATACTATTGCCGACATATCCGACGATAAGTCGGGAAGTATAGACGATATCAACTTTACAATCAGAGCCATTACTTCCGACCAATTCGGTTATATATGGTGTGGAACTGCACAAGGAATATATATTATACTTAACCCGAGTGTGGTGTTGAGCAACAAAAAGCCGATTGTCCGGAAGCTCAAGATTCTTGCCGATCAATTAATAAACTGCATCTACACCGATGCATTAAATTTTAAATGGATTGCAACAAATACGGGTATCTACATTCTTTCACCCGATGGTTCCGATATTATAAAAACCTTTACGAAGGAGAACTCTCCGCTTGCTACCAATGAAATATTTTCAATTATTGCGAACATCTCAACAGGCGATTTTTATTTTGGTTCAAGAAGCGGTCTAATTATTGCAAAAAGCTTGATTATCTCGCCAAAAAATAGCTTCGACATCACTATACAACCACAGCCTTTCTACATACCCGATGATGAATCTATATTAATCGACGGCTTAGCTCCGGAAGCAGAAATTAAGATACTGACAATCGACGGCGAAATTGTTCGAACCATCAATACATCGAGCCGTATCGTTACTTGGGATGGCAAGGATTATAATAACAATTTCGTTGCAACGGGTGTTTATCTGCTTCTTGCGAAATCGAATATAACAAAAGAAACAGCCGTTCAAAAAATTGCTGTAATTCGCAAAAATAATTAATGAAGAAACAGACGTTCGGGCACATTTGCCTCCTTCTATCATTAAATCTATTAGTTTGGCTCAATACCTTTTCATTCGAATTTTTTAACGACGACTTCCAAATACTCGAATATGCCAAACAACACTATTCAGAAAATCCTTTAAACGCTTTTACAAGCAAGGATATTTCGCAAGTTTATTATCGGCCAATCCCAAACTTTTTCCTTGGATTAATTTTGAACCTATTTGGCTTTAATCCATCGGCTTTCCACATATACCTTTTTATTCTCTACACTTGTGTAATCTTTTCGTCATATTACTTATTTCGGAAGCTTTCGGGCAGTTCTCATTTTGCCCTTCTTGGAGCAGGTTTTTTTTCGATTTTGCCTTCCCACGATATTTATCTTGTATGGATAGCAAGCAATGGGGATTTATGGGCAACTTTATCCTGTGTGATTTTTGCAACCAGTTTGCTTTCGCAGTCGAAAAGTAAAATTTACATTTCAATCATAAGTATTTCAATCGCTTTCTTTTCAAAAGAAAGCACAATTTTTGCTCCTTTCCTTCCATTATTTTTACTGCCCTCTTTTAATAACCGTTCAAAAGAATATATAACAATATCATCGATTAGTTTGTTCATTTTGCTCACAATTTTCGTATATCGCGAGTTCTACTTAGGGATAAATTTCCTCGAATCGAGCAATCTTTCCAATATAAGCGCTTGGAACATATTTTTGAATTTCTTTGCCTATATTCCAGCAATGTTTATTCCGTCATTTATTCCACCTATTTTATTCCCAAGTCGAATTGCTTGGTTATTAATTTTTCTCGCCATCGCTTTCGTAGCATTTCTGCTTCACTATTGTCGTCGAACTATAAAATTTCGGAATATTAATTCTAATTACCTATTTGGAATCCTGTGGTATGTTTTATTTGTTTTGCCAGTAGTAACTTTATTTATGCGATGGTACAACCTTTTGCCATCTATTGGAATAATTATTGTTATTCTTGAAATATTACTTAATAAATCCACTAATGGACTTTACATCATCAAAATTGCAATACCAGTATTTTTGATTTTCTCGACAATTAATATTTACTCGACTTCTGGATGGCAACAAGCAAACTTTCTAACACAAAAAATACTAAAATCGGTTTCCAGCATTCAAACACAGAAGAAATCTATTATGCTATGGTTTTTTCCGCAATACTATAACAATTACATCATTCTACGCTCGGGGATTCACCAGGCAGTAAATCATCATTCAAAAACTCCTTTCGATGAAATTATGATGCCGATTTCCATCGCGATGAGTAAATACACTACCATTCAACATAGGCAAATAGATGCAAGTTCGTTTGAGTTTACAACAGAGAATGCCGATTTATTCTTTAACAACCGAAAAGAAATCATAAAAGATTCCTCGATAGTATCGAATGAATCATATCAATTAAAAATTGTTAAAATCGGAGAAAGGAAATTTCTCCTTACTATTAATTTCTTTTTAAGAAATGGGTTGTATGCAAATTATTATTTCGACGGAAAAGGTTTTCGACCTTTTGGGAATTAAAAATCCTTGCGAATAAATTTTCGATATGCAACCAATAGTGGAGCAATAATCCATAAGATAATCATACAGAAAGCGATTATATTTCCCGATGCTCCTTCCAAAAAAGTTTGGAAAATTGCGCCTGTTACCCCAAGCATTGCAGCAGTATCGAGTTTAGTTAAAATTGTAATCCTTGCAAGATCAATTGGATTAAGAATAGTTAAAACTAAGAGCAGTTTTTCTAAAGGATAATCTTGGAAAGCAAAAGAGATGAATAGTATAAATCCGTCGTAAATCCAGCAGAGTCCCAACCATACAAGGAATGCAATGCCCAAACCCATAGACTTATCCGATACACATATCGTCACGAAAATACCCAAAGAAATAAAAATTGTTTGAACAAGGATGCCCATCGCAAGGAGATTAACTGCCAACGAAACTTCGACTATCCCGCTCAAAAAAAGCGGTCCTCCCAACCCAAGCAACGATACAAGAACAAATGGGATTAACAACCCAAGGAACAATCCGTAGAAAAGAAAACTTCGCTCGATCGGTTGAGTAAGAACAAGCTCGATAAATTCCCTAGCATTATAAATATAAATGCTGCCAAAAAGAATACTCACCAATGGGTTCAGAACAAGGACTATCGTCAACAAACTTACAACAACCTTTGAGCTATCATTAGTAAAGTATATTATGAGCGATGTCGAAAGTGCTAAACCAATAGCATACACCACAAGCCACAGCGAACGAAATACATTCTGAATTTGGAACTTTGTTATTTTATATGTTATATCCATTATTGATTAATATTTTATTCTGTTCTTTAAGGAAATATATTATTGATTGTTCAAGGCTTTCTTTGCCAACAGACTCGATAAAAGAATGAATTTCGTTATCGATGACTATGCGTCCGTTTAACATAAAAACAAGGCGGTCGGCATAGGTTTCAATCTCGGATAATTGGTGTGAAATGACTATAAAAGTTGCCCCTCGATTTTTTCGTTCTCTAATTAGGTTTTTTAATTCGACAACCGCAACTGGATCGAGCCCAGCCGTTGGTTCGTCGAGAATATAAACATCGGAATCGAACATCAAGGAAATAACTGCGCTTATCTTTTGGATAGTCCCACCGGACAAATTCCTAATAAATTTATCGAGATATGGTTCAAGACTAAAAAGTTGTATGAGGCTATCGGTTTCTTTCCGGGCAACATCAATACGTAAGCTTTTTATTAATTCAATAACTTCTATAACGCGTAAGTTTTCAGGATAATGACCAACTTGAGGCATATATCCAATTCTACTTCGATAACTTATATTCTTAGAAATATTTGAGCCGTCGAAAAAAATTTCGCCACTATCAATATTAACCAAACCGAGAATGCTCTTAATGAGCGTAGTTTTTCCGGAACCATTGGGACCAACAATGGCTGTAATTTGATTATACGGAATAGTTAATGTAATTTCGCGTAGAACTCTTAGTTTTCCAAATCTTTTCGAAACGTTTTTAATTTCAATCATTTCCACATCCTTACCGAAGGAGATTTATCGACCAGCAATTTAGGCACAATTGAAGGAAAAACTTTCTCGGCAGTTTCCAAAATTTCTACAAAGAAGCTACGCAACAAAAGCAAGCTCGAAGGATTGCTTTCCGCAATAATCGAAAAAAGAGTAATGGGAATGTGGGGAACATCACCAGTTCCATTTCTATCCAAATCGTAGCCGGAATAACCACTCCAATAATTCATAAAAAAATAATTATTACTTTGAATGCTATTGGTAACTACCTCGAAAGTATTATAAGCAAAATTGTTTTGGCGAAATGTATTATCTTCGCAATTAGCAGTTATGCGTAGTGCCCACCCATTTCGAAGGAGATTGTTTCTTTCGAACAAAATTCTACTTGAACCTTCCATAAAAATTCCAACAGTATTTTTGTTAAAAATATTGTGTGCAACGTAGCTGTCGCGTATATCTTTCAACAATAAACCATAGGAGCTCGGACCCCAATTATTTTCGAAATGGTTGTTTTCCATTAAAACATTCTTTGTATACATTACAGCAACACCCGCCCCATTTTCTGCAAAAAAATTGTGTATATAGGAACAACTATCGGAAAACATAAAATGCAAACCATATCGCAAGTTCTTTGTGCATACATTATTCCGAATTAAAGCATTAGTCACAAATTCAAAATAAATCCCATCGCGATGATTTGAAACTTGATTATTTGAAATCAAAGCATTTGAACAATACCATAAATGAATTCCATTACCAGAATTCGATTCTGTCCTTTGGGTAGCAACAAGACGACAGTTCGAGACAGAAAAATTTTTCGACTGAGCGAAATATATGCCAAAAAAGCCGTTTTCGACCACTATATTCGATACTCGGCAGTTAAATGTTTTTTGAAACTTTAAAGCTGCATTATCGGCAACATAACTTACTCCAATATTCCTTACAATTAAATTTTCGACGCTAACATTATTCGAAACAATCAAAAAGCCGTTGAAATTAGCATTGCCGCAATCTACGGTAGCTCCACTTTCACCAATCAATGTCAATGGTTTGTCTATTCGGATATTATTTTCGTAATATATCCCCTTTCGAATAATAACAGTATCGTTGTGTTTCGCGAGTTTTACTGCTTGTTGAATTGAACTTATTTGTCCATTCGAAGCAACATAAATTGCAGAAAAGACGACATCATTGCCGAAAAATAGAATGAACCCAACTAAGGTATATGAGAGAGTCAATCTATTCAAGTATTTCATTTTTAACTTTTTCAACAACACCCCACCAATTCAATTTCTCGTAGTTGCCTTCGAGACCAATTTTTGTTGAATCAATATATGTTTTCAAAGAAATCACATTCAATCCCATAGGGGAAGGAAATTGTAGGGTTCGAATAAAACAAGCTTGCCGAGCGTCGATAAATTGTCCGGGACTTGCAAAATCAACGGTCCACATAGATCGAACTTTGTTTGTGTCAATTTTTGTATAATAATAGGCAATCATACATTCAACTACATCGAATTTATACACCTTACCTTTATCGGTAATTATTTCGGCGCCCCATTTAGGCTCCACAATGGTCATTCTACAAAAATCACAAGATTCGACGCCATAATGAATAGGCTCGGGCTGTTGGCGACGCATACAAGAAAAAAAGGAAATCACGAAAACAATAGCAATTATTCCCTTATAAGAACACATTCCTTTCCTCTTTCTTTTTCAGATAATACGAAACAACTACCAAAGCCAACGACACAACAACAATACCAGCGCCCCAATAAGGAAAAGAGAATGCATAAATGTTAAGCAATTGCTTCCCCCCGATTAAAGGAGGTTGGTAAGCCATCCCGGGAACTTTTAGTATGGCATGTGGGTCAAGATTATGCCCATAATCATAGCCCCAAAGGTAGTAGTCGTAAA
The DNA here is from genome assembly GCA_037445895.1 of Ignavibacteria bacterium. Classification (GTDB taxonomy): domain Bacteria; phylum Bacteroidota; class Ignavibacteria; order Kapaibacteriales; family UBA2268; genus JBBIJO01. The sequence continues at coordinate 281,028 of JBBIJO010000002.1, forward strand.
CACCTATAAGTGTTCCTAAAAATATCAAACCAAGCCAAATCAGTTTCAACCAATTCTGCTTGACAAAAGAGAATACAAATCCCAAAACAATTAACCCACCAAGAATTAAAGGAATAACTTTGAATTCAGTAATCTTTTCGGGAACTATTCTCTTCATCCCAATATAATGGTTCAATGTATTAAGACTTTCGAGGTCCGTTGGTTTAAAACCTTTAATATCGTTTACATAAATATAAAGCCCAAGTCCTTCGGGAAATTGAGGAGCATCGAGCGAAATAAACCAAACCGGTATAAAATAAACCCCTATTAAAAGCAAACTCGCAATCCCCATTAAAAAGTTCGAAGTTTTCATTGTCGCTACTCCAAATTTACAAAAAGAAAAGGCTGCCAAGCATATAAGAAACTACAACTTGACAGCCAATAAACAATAAATTATTTATTCCAAGTCAAATCAACTTTGGCATTCGCAGGTGAAACGCGAACATAACCTTGCATTTCTTGGTGCAAAGCAGAGCAAAAGTCCGTACAATAGAACGGAAAGATACCCGCAAACTTTGGAGTCCATTTCAATGTAAGCGTTTCCCCAGGCATAATGAGAAGTTCAGCATTCGTCGAACTGAACACAGCAAAACCGTGTGGAATATCCCAATCCTGTTCAAGGTTAGTAACATGAAAGTAAACTTCATCGCCAACTTTAATTCCCTCGATGTTATCGGGAGTAAAGTGGGAACGAATTGCCGTCATATACACGTGGACTTCCTTTCCGTTTCTCGTAACTTTCACCTGGTCGGGACTGATTGTCTTGTATGGGTGTTGATTTTCCTCAATCTTGAAGATTTTCACTGACTTATCCTTTATTACCTCTGCTGGTATCATCTGTGCATAGTGGGGTTCACCTACCGTAGGAAAGTCGGACAGCATTTTCATCTTTTCACCAGAAATATCAATCAACTGACAGGCTTGCGGCAATTCTGGACCCGTTGGTAAATAACGGTCCTTGGTAATTTTATTCATAGCTAAAAGGTACTTCGGAGTCGGCTTTTTGGTATCTCCGCCAGGAAGGCAAAGATGACCTATTGAGTAATAAACTGGGATTCTATCGACAACCTTAAAGTCCTTTAAACTCCATTTAATAACTTCGGACGAAATAAATACCGAAGTATAAGCATATCCTTTTCCATCAAATTCCGTATGGAGGGGTCCGAGACCAGGATTCTGGACTTCGCCCGCAAGCACAGCATCGTAGTTTAAAACCGGTATGCCATCGATAGTTTTATCGAACTTCTTATCGTCGATAGCTTTCAACATCTTAGTAAACGAAAAGACAGGAATAACTGTTGCCAATTTCCCTCCGCCAACTATATATTCCCCTTCGGGGTCAACATCGCAACCGTGAGGTGATTTAGGCGTTGGAATAAAGTAAACGAGCCCGGGGCATTCTTCGGGAATCAAAATTTTTACTTTATCGATAATTTCGGAATATGCGGTTTGTTTTTTCTCATCGAAAACATTGCGGTAGTGTGTGCCGGCTATCTCGTGGGCTTTGCCTTGGGCAATATACTCTTCGGCTTTTTTCCAATTCACAGCTGCAATAAAGTCTTTATCGTTCTGGCTCGCGTTAACTTCGAGCAATGTATGGGCTTGCTCTGTATTATACGAGCTAAAAAAGAACCATCCGTGGGACTTTCCTTTTCCAGCATGGCTTAAATCGTAATCGTAACCAGGCATTAGAATTTGAAATGCAATATTCATACGCCCGTTTTGCGGGTCAACCTTTATGAAACTCAATGTTCCTTTAAACTTATCTTTGTAGCTTTCGATTGAAACATCTTCTTGTGGGACTGGGACGCTAAATCGCGTTCCCGCAACAATATATTCCGTATTTTCCGTAGCAAACGGCGAAGAGTGGTTGCCCCCGCTATTGGGTATCTCTATAATCTCTGCAGTTCGGAAAGTTGTTAAATCGATGCGAGCAATCCTTGGGGTATTATTCGAATTGATAAAAAGCCATCGTCCATCGGCAACACCATTGGTTTGCGATAATTCAGGATGATGAGAATCGTCCCAAGGCACAAAGCCGTGAGTGCTGTTCAACATCGGTTTGGTCTCTTCGGAGTAACCATAACCATTCTCAGGATTTTGCGCGAAAACCGGGATAACCCGCAACAATCTTCCGCTCGGAATAGCATAAACCGCAACTTGACCACTAAACCCACCCGACAGAAACGCATAAAATTCATCGTATTGACCAGGTGCTACGTAAACCTTTTCTGCTGCATC
>JBBIJO010000003.1:0-166728 GCA_037445895.1 Ignavibacteria bacterium
TCTTTGCCTAAATTTTTAAGTTCAACACCTTTGTTTTTAAGTTCTGCTGAAAAATCAATATGGTCTTTATTCTTTTCGGTAATGGTAACTGCACGGGTTAGATTTTCGTTTTTACCTTTTTGAATAATCAGAATATTGGTATCGACAGTAGCATTTTCAAATACATTGGGTCCCAAATCGATAAGTATTTGTGGATTATATTTTGCAAAAAACGTTCTGAGTTTTTCTCCATATCCTGCCCGCATCCATTTGTTTGAGGAGATAAATGTGAGGATTCCGTTTGCTTTTAACAATTTGATTCCTTTCTCGTAAAATAGACAATAAATATCCCCCGTACGGTCGAATGTTTCAAAATTCTGGTTTTTATATAAATCGGCATACTTGTGATTGCTGTCGAAGGCTTTTTGAAGCTGAATATACGGGGGATTCCCAATAACCACGTCAAAGCCACCGGGTATTGTAGCAGGCATAGAGGCATCCTCGTATCCGATGAGCATATTTGCAACAAGGGGTTGCAACCCCTTGTTGTCGGGGAGATGGTGTTTCTCTCTATTGAATTGAACATATTGGATTGCATTATTCAATTGCTTTTCATCTTTTATGTATGTCCAACTATACTTTTGTGCCCAGAGGTGAAACTCATCTTTTATTGAATGATTATTTTTAAACATCTGAGTTGATTTGCCTTTCAGTTTTCTTACTATATTATCCCTTTTCTGTTCTTCACAAACCAGAACCATATGCACATGGTCTTTGCAAATATTGTAGGCAAGAACCCTTATCTCGTCTTCTTTTACAATTTGCGCTATATGTTCCGTAATTTCTATCTCCATTGAGTCATCCAACTCAACGGCAACAATAGGCGACAATCCCTTCTCTTCCCTTCTTTTCTCTATCACATCTTTGTACTCCATTGTCCTTTCACTAATCCTACTCCTATGAGTCACCCAAGTGATATGATAAGCTTGCCAGTTCTTCTTTACCTTCTTTTCATGAAATATTTCTGAAAAATAAACTTCAAAATCAAACTCTTTATGTCCATTTGTTATTTCGTAAATCAATTCATCAATCTCTGTTCTCGACTGCTGTTTTTTGGTTGGATTCGTTTCATTGAAATAATGGCGTTTTAATACTTCAAGTTTTGCAAAAGCCTGGTGGTTGAATAAGTTTTTTTCCACTCCTAAGAGTGAGTTTCCACAGACTATTTTATAATCAAGGTTTGGGAGGGGTTCGATGTTTCCAAAGTTCTCCTCGTCCACCACAAGCGAAAGCCAAAGGCGGAGTTTGGCAATTTCGACGGCACCTGGGTCAATGTCAACAGCATAAATACTGTGTTCAATACACTGGCGTTTGAGTTCATATTCGGTTAGTTTTTTGTTTGTAAACAGCGAAAGTAGTTTCCGGATGCGAATAACTTCGGTCATAATACCGACGGGGAAGGCGCCGGAGCCTACTGCGGGGTCGCAAATAGTAATGTTTTGCAGCCATTCATCTAATTGTTTTGCGTAGTTGCGTATGCTTTGTGGAAGTAGCGACTCGTAGAGGGTAGTTTTTTGGTTCCCTTCTTTAATGTTGTTTTCCTTTTTGAATGCTTCGGCTTCGTGCTCGTAAACAAGTTCGGCTGCTGCGAGTAGGTCTTCGATGTCCTGTTGTGATATTTCTTGTAATGATGTTTCGAGTGTTTTGTTGTAGAGATATTGTATTAGGCTTTGTTGGCACATATAATGAACAATTTCGCGTGGAGTGTAATAGACGCCGTAGTTTTTGTTGAATTTGGTTTCCTGTCGTTCTTTCAAAGCTTGTAGGTATTCATCGAAATTATCGCTGCGAATGGCATTGAAGCGTTCGTAGGCTTTACCAAGGAGTTCGGGGTCGATAGCAACTTCTTTTTCCAGCGGTTCGTCTTCTTTGACGGTAAAGTTGTAGCGATCGAAAATATCGAGGATGCCGTCGCCGGCGTCGCCTTCGGGAGTTTTGCTGGTATTGGAGAACAACTCGTTGGGCAAGGTGATGTCGGTTCCCACCCAGTCGTAGTTACCAATGGGGTCGAAGAGTCCGCCATTGAGGAAGGGGATTTTGCAGTTGAATCGGCTGTAGTAGTGGTCGTCGTGGCTGCGGTCGTTGCGGAGAGCTTCGTAGAAAAGGGGTTCGAGTATGTCGTTAAAGAAGTTAGTATAGTCACCGTGCTGTTTATTAAACAGTTCGCGCAGAAATTGTTTCGAGCCTGTTCCCCAATCGGCATTTCTTGCTACTCCGAACCAGCCTTTTTTTTGTAGGAAGTATAGGAAAACGATTTGTCCCATTAGTTTTTTTGCAAAGTTAACGGTATCGATGCCTTTGTTGTCGAAGTCGGATTTGATTTTGGGGTCATTTCTTGCAAGTCTATCCAATTCTTTTTTGGTGCGGATAAAAAGTTCCCGATATTTTTTAAAGAACTCGTCGGTAACTCTTTCGATGTTGAAGGCGTTTCCGAGTTCTTCGAGTGTAGGGTTATAAGTGTCGTTGGCAAGAATACCAACAAGCCTGCTTTGTGCGGTATGGCTTGCCTCGTTGGGACCTACGAGGAACGACCAACGGCGTGCAGGAGTGAATTCTTCTTCAATTTTTGTTCGACCCGATTGGGTTTGCCCGGGCCGATAATCCATTTTGACGAGCGAGAATCTCCAATCTTCGACATCGGGCGAAACATAGGCAACAAGAGCGGCATCTTTTGGATTGGTGGTTCCGAATTTACCTTGGAGATAGCGGGCGACGAAGTTTCTTTGCATTGTTCGGGCTCGTTCGAGCGAGGTTTGCTTTTTTAAGTGGACCGCCAGAATGTCGATGTTGTGTTGTCCGTCTGTATATTTTCCTATTCGTTCGTAAGATGCAATGTAGTCTTGGAATGCATCGGGGATAAGGTTGCCTTGTCGCATAAAATGGCTATTTTCGTCTATTTTTTTCAATAAATTTTTGATAAATACAGTAAATTTGTTTTTGTCGAATTGCCTTTCGAACGTGTCTTTTATAAGCCTTTTTGCTTGTTCGTCATTCATAAGGATTTTCCTTTTGTCCGTAAAAATATATAGAAAGAATCACTTCCCGTTTTTCGGAGGAAGAGGTGGCGTGTTCGGCGTAGTGCTCTTCGAGGAAATGCATAGGTATAGTAGTTTGCAAAATAGCAAGCAATTTCAATGGGTTAGCGGCTTCTTTTGGTTCTAATTTGCTCAAACTGTCTAATGCTTTTTTTATCGTGCGTTTTGGGATAGCACCTTCTTCGAGCTGGTTACAAAGCTTTTTCAGGTATTCTTCTTGCTCTTCGGTTAATGCTTGTTTGTTGCCAAGCGCATATTTTACATATTTTATTAGGTCGCGAGCGATGTCTTTGCCTTTTCGCGGGGTTAATGGTTCTGTTTCGTCGGGGGTAGCTTGTTCGAATGCTATTTTATTTTTTGCGAGCAGTTCATAGAAGTTAGCGAGCGAGAGTAATTTTTGTTTTTGGACGTTGGGTTCGGATTCCAAAAGTTTTGCTGCGGTAATAAAATCGAGTTCCTTAGGTTCTGCATTATCTTGAACCATAAAGAATTTATCTATTTTCCCGCGTCGGAAGTAGGTAAGCAGGCAATTAGGCGAGTCGTTGTTGATTTTAGCCGAGCGTGCTTTTTTGGGGAGACGTTTTATTCTATCGAACAATTCTGGCTGGTTGTTGCGTATATTTTTGATTATTTGTAGGTATTTGAGTTCGCTTTCGTCGGTGTCGTCTTCGCCGGTGATGGCGGATTTCGAGATTAATCGGTTGAAGAGTTCGTGTGAACCGATTGGTTCGCCTTCGGTAAGGAGAGCCGCATCGCCGCCGAGAAGTGTCAAAAAAGCATGGATTTTTGCTTTTGCAGCTTCTGTGAGTTTTATCTGGTCGTTCGATTGTTTCGTAGGGAAAAAATTAAATGTATAAATTTTATCGAATTGCGTATCTACTCTATTGATACGTCCCACACGTTGCATCATACGAGTAGGGTTCCAAGGAATATCGTAGTTTACTACAACGTTGGACCGGTGTAGATTGACTCCTTCGGACAGGACTTCGGTAGAAACGAGGATGCGGTAGTCGTCTCTTTGGGTGCATGCTTTGGCATCGAAATTTGCAATTACTGCATCTTTTATGGTCTGGCTCGAGCCTCCGTGAAAGCACAAAGCAATGTTGCCAAACTTTTTGTTAATGTTTTCAGTCAAATATTCAGCCGTTTCTTTCGATTCGGTGAAAACAATTAGTTTGTTTTCTTTTAGTATTGGATTGCTGGAAAGCGCATTTAAAAATTTTATCAACTTGGGGTCGCGAGCAACATTTTGCCAAAGTTGTTTTATTTTTTCCAAAATATTGATATCGTTTTGTAAATCGTCGAGGAGTTGTGTATGGAATTCGCTACTTTCATATTTTTCGATTTTGTCTGCTTCTATTAATTTTTGTATGGCTTCGTCGTCGTCGTTTTCGAGTAGTTCAAATAATTTGGTCGAATATTTTTTGCTTATGTATACGTTTCCTTTATTATATTCTTTGATGAACATTTCGTAGGATCGGGTAAAACGGTCGATAGAATTGCGAAAGGCATAGAAGCTACTTTCGAGTCGCTTTACCAAAAGTATTTTCATAAACCTCCCCATATTTCTTTGCGACTGTTCTTCGAGGTGGCCAATAGAACCTTTGTAATACTTTGGCAAAAGTGGGGTGTAGCGCGCATAGGTAAATTTTGTGGAAATCAGTTCAATGGTTTCGTTGAATACTTCGTCTTCCTTATCGTTTAGTTCATAGAGTAGGGGCTCCGGGCGTTCGGTATCTGGAAATTTTAGATTTTGTTTTTCGAGGTCGTCTTTGAAGTATTTTGTAATTTCTGCTCGAGTTCTTCGAACCATTAGGTATTTGAGCAAATTTTCGCGAATTTCTTTTGCATTTTCCTTAACAATTTGTATGTAATGGTCATAATTTTGTTGTCGGTCGAGATTTTTGAGTTTTCCGTCGAGTCGGTTTAAAAAAGATTCAAGATTAGCCAAATTGGGTATAGTGCTTTTTCTTGGATTTTGAAAGAGTTTAATTTGGCTCAACACATCTTTGGGAGAATTATTATAAGGAGTGGCCGTTACAAGTATCACACGTTTACCGCGGCATATTTGGGCTAACCTGTCGTATGAGATGGTTGTTTCGGTGCGAAAGCGGTGGGCTTCGTCGATGATAATATTTTTATATTTGTTAATATAGCTTCTTTTAAGGAGGTCGTCCAATTTACCAAAGGACTCGAATTCGGCAGCTATGCGAAAGTCCGAAAAAACATTGGGCCAGGAACCGGGATTTGCTTTTTCCAATAAAACAGGCGGAGCAATTACCAATGTGCGTCCATCATTGAGCTGTGTGGCAATAAGCATAGCAGAAACATAAGTTTTTCCGAGCCCTACTACGTCGGAAATAAATACTCCACCATATTCTTCGACTATTTTTTTCGCATTCTTTACTGCCTGCGTTTGATACTCTAATTGTTTGAAATCTTTCGGAAGGTATTCCAAAAACATTTCCTCGGTTATGTTTAACTCATCTTTAAAATACTCATACAGGAACTTTAGATACAATTCATAAGGAGTAATGCTTTGGTTGAGCCAAGTTCTTTCGTTAATTGTTTGAAGGTATGTTTCGCTTACATCGACCGCGTCCTTCCACAAATCTTCAAATTTTTGTTTTGCAAACTCGTAATCGGAGCGATTTTTAAGTTCTACATTGAATTCGAGATTGTCGATTAAGCCAGCTTCTGTAAAGTTGCTTGAGCCGGTGATAACTCGCCCTACGTCGCGGTCTCCTTCGGCAAATGTCATAATGTAGAGCTTGGCGTGAATGCTTCGAGATGGATAAGCGCGTATTTCGAGTTTTTTGTTTTTTATCCATTCTATAAATTTTTGCACGCCTTTTTCTACGTTTATACTGTCTTCGGAATTTTCGAATTCCTGTTCCACAAGAGTTTGAAATTTTTCTGTTGTTTCGAAATGGGAAAATTGAATGGTTTGCTTTGGATTTGTCCGTGCTGTGGAAATAAGTTCGATAGTTTGGGGATTGGTAGAAATTCCAATTAGTATTCGTATCTTTTCGGTATTCTCCAACGAACTATGTAGGGCATCGAAGCCACTTGTGTAGAAGTAGCCCACCAAACAGTCGAAGAATCGACTATCCTTAATCAACACTTCGAATCTGTCGAGAAGACTTTTGTTATCCTCGTTGGTAATAAAAGTGAGGTCAGATGTTTTGTTGCTATTCATTTTTGATTATTTTATTGAACTCGAAATTTCAAATTAATAAAAAAGGAAGATGACTGTATGCAATATTGCTAAGTATTAATGAACATTACTACTACCGGAAAATACATCATTTCAAAACAATATTCAACTAATTTAATTGGCGGTAACAATAATAAAAAACAAATATAAGAAAAATTAATATTGAATTTGCTGGGCGAGGGGTCTTTAACGTCTCTTTCCCACATTTCACTAATTTTGTGCGGAATGCGTGGATTTGCTAAAATTTTACGAGAATCGAAATTTTGTTTGCCTAAAAAGAAATTTTTGGCTGTTTCGTTTTTATTTTTTTTTGTTCCACAAAGTTTTGTTGTTGTATGGCTGCTCCGTCGAAGATGGTTCCGCTTGGAACGTTGGCACCATATTTTTCATTAACTGATGTTATTTCGGGGAGTGTTGTTTCGCTCGATGATTTCCGAAATGGCAAACCACTTTTGGTTATGTTTATTTGTAATCATTGTCCATACGTAATGCATATTATCGAGAAATTAGTCGAGTTGACCAAAGAATTCATACAAAAGGGTATTGGTGTAGTAGCGATAAACCCAAATGACCCTTTGGCTTATCCCGAGGATTCACCAGAAAAAATGAAAGAGTATGCAAAAACATTTAGTTATCCATTTCTCTACCTTTTCGATGAAAATCAAGAGGTGGCAAAAGCATACGATGCAGCTTGCACTCCGGACTTTTTTCTTTACGATGCCGATTTAAAATTGGTTTATCGAGGCCAATTCGATGGTTCACGTCCCAGCAATGATGTTCCTGTTACCGGTTCCGATTTAAAATTGGCTGTGGATTATCTTTTGGAAGGACATAAGTTAGATTTTGAACAAAAACCATCAATCGGCTGTAGTATTAAATGGAAAAAGTAATTGCTTATTTTTTAAATGGATTAATATATGTTAATTAATAATATTGAAATTAAGACAATTGATACTGGAATATTTGGATTGGATGGTGGTTCGATGTTTGGTGTTGTCCCGAAGGCTCTGTGGTCTCGGGTGTATAATAGCGGAGACGATATGAATAGGATTCCGCTTTCCTCGAGACCTTTATATATTAGTGTTGGGCAGCGACAAATATTGATTGATACTGGCAATGGTAATAAATTCAATCAAAAACTCGCACAAATCTATAATATTGATTTGGAAAAGTCGAACATACACAAAGCTTTAAACTTATCGGGAATTAATCCCAATGCAATTACTGATGTAATTCTAACGCATTTGCATTTTGACCACTGCGGAGGCTCGACTATGGTTCAAAACGAAGAAATTTCGCCGTCTTTTCCAAAAGCAAAATATTATGTTCAAAAAGCCCAATGGGATTGGGCTATGAATCCAACAGAAAAAGATAGGGGCTCGTTTATGAAAGAGGATTACGAGCCACTTTTTGCCAATGGTCTACTCGAGTTTGTCGATGGGGGTGGCGAACTTTTCCCAAGTATTGAATTAATTCCTCTGTTTGGCCATACGAAAGCTATGCAATCGGTTAAAATTACGTTAGACAACCAAATCTTTTTCTATGCTGCCGATTTATTCCCAACCTCCGCACACATTAACTTACCCTACATCCTTGCTTACGACAATTTTCCTTTGACTACGTTAGAAGAAAAAAAGAAAATATTGAATCGTGCTACCGACGAAAATTGGATTATCGTCTTTGAACACGATGCGTTTATCAAGGCTGGAAAAATTGCAAAAAAAGACAGTTCTTTTATACTTTCAGAAAGATTAGACCTATAATGGAAAGTAGAAAAAAAATAGAAGTAAATGGAAATTATTATATATGCGTAGCTACGTCTGATGAAATTAAGGAAGGTAGAAGCAAACAGGTAAGATTCGGTGAAGAATATGAATCGCAAGTAGCTATCATACGATATAACAACAAATTATACTGTTTATCTAATATTTGCCCCCACAGACATCTCGACTCGATACACAGAGGAATTATTGCGGATGGAAAAGTAACTTGCCCGGAACATGGTTGGACCTACGAACTAAGCAGTGGGTTAAATGTGGAACCACATAAAGGTATTAAAAATTTAAAAGTGTATGAAGTTATAGAGTTTGATGGTTTCATTTACCTTCCAGAAATCCAATTTGAGTCGCCCAAATGGAAGTTTTACGAGCCTTGAAATGGACGCTTTTATTTTCAAGAAGGAATTAAAAAAGTATGCAATAGATATTGGCTTTTGCGAAGTTGGTTTTGCAAAAGCTGAGCCGCTTGGGTTCGAGTTTGATAGATTTTTGCAATGGTTGGAAAAAGGATACAACGGTTCGATGGATTATTTAGAAAGAAATCTTGATAAGCGACGTAATCCGGCTGTGATACTACCCGATGTTAAGACAATAATAGTTTGTGCCTATAACTACAATTCTCCATTCCAGCATAGTAATAATGGCTTTAAAGTTTCAAGGTATGCTTGGGGCAATGATTACCACGAAGTGGTGTTGTCTTTGTTGCATAGGATTGAAGCCAAGTTGAAGGAGTTTATACCCGAGGCAAGATGTAAAAGTTACGTCGATACTGGGGCAATTCTTGAAAAGATATGGGCAGTTCGTGCTGGCATAGGGTGGCAAGGGAAAAACAGTTTGTTGTTAACGAAAAAGTTTGGGTCTTATGTTTTTCTTGGGATAATTCTCACTACAATTGAATTTGAGCCCGATTCAATTTCGCCCGACCATTGTGGTAAATGCAATAAATGTATAGAAGAGTGTCCAACTGGTGCTATTGTTGAACCTAAAATTATTGACTCGAATAAATGTATTTCGTATTGGACAATTGAAACAAAGCCAGAACAAAACATACCTAAAGATATAAATTTAAAAGGCTGGATTTTCGGTTGCGATATTTGCCAAGAAGTATGTCCTTGGAACAGTAAGAAAGAAGTTACTAACAATACAAGCTTTTACCCCAAATATGGCGAAACGAACCTCGATACAAATTTCCTAAATGATATGACGGAGAACACATTTAGTATTCGCTTTAAAAATTCTCCTATCAAGAGAGCTAAATATTTGGGGTTGAAAAGAAATTTTAAACATATTGTTGAAAGTATAAATGAAACCTAATAGATTAATTAGCGAGGCAAGTCCATATTTGCTACAACATGCCTATAACCCTGTTGATTGGTATCCTTGGTGCGAAGAAGCGTTCCAAACGGCAAAAATACAAGACAAACCAATCTTTCTTTCGATTGGATACTCTTCTTGCCATTGGTGCCATGTAATGGAGAAAGAAAGTTTTGCTGATTACGAAGTAGCTAAACAGTTGAATCGGGTTTTTGTAAATATTAAAGTGGATCGCGAAGAGCGACCTGACGTAGATTCCTTGTATATGACAGTTTGCCAAGTTATGACTGGTAATGGTGGTTGGCCACTGACGATTATTATGACGCCGGAAAAAAAGCCTTTTTTTGCGGCTACTTATTTACCAAAACAGACAAGTTGGGGGAGAATAGGATTGTTGGACTTAATTAAAAATGTTGAAAATATATGGAAAACAAGACGCGAGGATATCGAAAAAGCCTCGGATAGTATAATTTTGCATTTAAAATCGCAGGATGGAAGCGGGGATAACAATAAACTGTCGGAGGACTATTTGAGCGAAGTCTTTTCTTTGCTTTCTATTTCTTTCGACAGGGATAATGGTGGTTTTGGGAATGCTCCAAAGTTTCCAATGCCCCATTCCCTGTTGTTTTTGTTAAATTATTACTCCATTACCGGGATAGGCGAAGCCCTTAAAATGGTAGAAACATCGCTTTCTAAAATGCGATTGGGGGGTATATTTGACCACATTGGATGTGGATTCCACCGTTATTCAACCGACGAAAAGTGGTTGCTTCCGCACTTCGAAAAAATGCTTTACGATCAAGCACTTTTGCTTACTGTTTATTCAAAAGCGTTTTTGCTCACAAGAAACACTTTTTACAATGAAGTAGTGGAAGAGATTTTAGAATATGTGTTCAATAATATGCGTTCTCCTTTCGGTGCTTTTTATTGTTCCGAAGACGCAGATAGCGATGGGGAAGAAGGTAAGTTTTACCTTTTTACCTACAGCGAGTTACAAGGGTTGTTAGGCGAAGATTTCGATATGTTTAGAAAAGTATTTAACGTTTTGCCAGAAGGAAATTTTCACGACAAATTTCACTTGAATGGTGGAAAGAATATCCTTCATTTAAAGAAACAGTTGGAAGATATTGCGCCGCAGTTAGGGCTGTCGAAAAGCGAACTGCAAGATTTGGTTCACAAGTGGAGAAGCGTTATTTATCGATATAGGGCGGAAAGAGTTCGCCCTTTGCGCGATGAGAAGATTTTAGTCGATTGGAATGGTTTAATGTTGGTAGGTTTGGCAAATGCATATAAATTGGTAGGTAGCCAAACAATTCTTGAATTATTTGAAAATTATTTGGCTTTTTTCACAAAATATATTATAAAAGATGATGGAACAATATTTCATTCCTTTGCATCCGGAGAAAGCAAGATAGATGGTATGCTCGATGACTATGCTTTTAGCAGTTGGGGTTTTTGGGAGGTCTATCAAGTGACGGGCGATGAGAGATTTTTTGATTTATCGATTAAATTTTTCGATAAAGCTATCGAACTGTTTTGGGATAACGAAAAAGGAGGCTTTTTCCAATCGTCGAAGAATAGCGACGAATTGATTTATAATCCGAAGGATTATTACGACGGCGCAATTCCATCGGGTAATTCGACAATGCTTTATATGAGCAACATATTTTGGAAATCCACAGCCGAGAATAAATATTTGCAACTTTCCGAATGGTTGTCAGATGTTTTTATTTCTTATGTAGAGAGGAATCCTTCGGCGTATAATTTTTTTAATTTTGCAATTTTGCAAAAGTTTTACGGAACAATCGAAATAGTTTTTGTTTATAACTCGAAAAAAGAATTGGAACGTTACTTAAAAGCTTTGTTCGATAGATATATACCAAATTTAGTGCTTATGTTCAAGAATGAGAATATGGATTACGGAAATAAATCAAATATGTATTGGGAAAGTTATAGCCTAAAAGACGGTAATATCACGGTGTATATCTGTCAGGATTTTAAATGTTTGGAACCAATCAGTAATTTTGAAACATTCATTGGGTATTTGGAAGGAATTTCTAAAAATGGAATTAAATAAGTATGTTTCTGTGCATCTTTCGGCAAAAGAAGAGCATTTCGACAGAATCGTTGCACTTTTGACAATTTATCCAATTCTTGGCGCAGAAGAGCGCGATGATGAATTAGTAGTTTCCTTTAATGAAAATGATTGGACACAAATCGACCAAGCTGAATTTCTACAATTGTTGCGTTCCGTAGAGCCTGAAATTAAAATATTGAAAATCGATAATTTTCAAGAAAAAAATTGGAACGGAGAATGGGAGAAAAGTGTTACTCCCGTTGTTGTTAGTAAACGTGTTGCAATTGCCCCGTCGTGGCGAAAAGGAGAAACCAGTGCAGAAATTGAAATTATAATTGATCCAAAAATGTCGTTTGGCACTGGACACCACTCTACAACTCGGCTAATGTGTCGATTAGCGGAGAAAGCGGTTAAACCGGGGTCATTTTGGATTGATATCGGCACAGGAACTGGGGTTTTGGCTATTCTTGCAATGAAACTGGGGGCAAAAGAAGTACTTGCTATCGATAATAATTCTTGGGCTATGCAAAATGCATTTGATAATTTTCGGTTGAACTTGGTATCGTCCAACATTGACTTAGTCGAGTTGGATATCGATAGCATTCCGTCGTTACCAGAATGTGATGGAATTTTTGCAAATTTAAACTTTGATATCGTTGCGAGGAATTTGAATAAGTTCTACAATTCAATTAAGGCTTTCGATGGGAGGATTTTGGTTAGTGGTATATTGAAATATGACCTGAATGCTTTAACTTCCAAAATTATGGACTCGGATTTAAATGTCGAAGAAATACTTTGCGACGAAGAATGGGTGGCGTTAAGTATAAAAGCGAAAAAGTAAGAAGAGTAGCCAGTATCGACATAGGGACAAATACCATTTTGATGCTGATTGCCGATATAGACGAAGCCTGTAATATTTATCCAATAGCCGATGAGCACGCAATAGCACGTTTAGGGGAGGGGGTCAACGAGACTGCAAATATTTCGGAAGCAGCAATTGACCGTGCCGTGGAAATCTTAGAATCATATCGTAATAAAATTACGAAATTAAAAGTTGAAAAGGTTTTTGCTGTTGGAACATCTGCGTTGCGCGATGCGAAAAATGCCTTGCAAGTTCTAAAACAACTAGAACAGGCTATCGACACTAGAATTAAAGTAATAGATGGTGAATTAGAAGCATATTTGAGTTTCATTGGGACTGTTGTTGACCAATCATATTCAGTAGTTCTCGATATTGGTGGTGGGAGTACGGAAATTATTGCAGGGAATTCCAATAAAATTGAGTTCAAACGGAGCCTTCGAGTTGGCGCAGTGCGGTTGACAGAAGAATTCTTCCAATTCTATCCACCAACCCCAAATCAAGTTTTACAAGCAAGAAATGAAGCAAAGAGGCTGTTCGATGAAATTGATAAAAAGGTTGTCAAAGGCAATGTTTTCGCGGTAGCAGGAACTCCAACAACCCTTGCTGCTGCTGTTTTAAAGCTTAAAGAATACGATAGAAACAAGGTAGATGGTTATTTCCTTGAACTTTCTGATATAGAGGCTCTGCGAATTGAATTTGAACAAATGAATGTCCGCGAGATTGTTGAAAAATTTTATATCCACCCTAAAAGGGCAGATGTGATATTGGCAGGAACTTTGCTTTTGGAAGAATTTTGCCGAAATTTCAATTTAGCTGGTATTATTGTAAGCGATAAAGGTTTACGATATGGGATTATAAAGCAAAAGGTCGAAGAAATGTTTTAGTTAGCTTTGTTTGTTACGTATTTTTTCGATAAAACTACGCGCTTTCGCATTGAAAATTGATTTCGGAAACTTTGTTAAAAGTTCTGTGAATACTCCAACAGATTCGGGATATTTCTCTTCTTTAAAGTATGTTACTCCAAGGGTAAAAATTGCTTCATCTGTATAAATAGATTCTGGATATTTTCTAAGGAATTCTTTTAAATTGTTTTCACTTTTTGTAAAGTCGGATATTTCGAGGAATGTTTTGGAAATTTGCAGATAAATAAATTCTGCAAGTTGTGTCCCTTCGACTTTTTCCAAGGCTTCTCGATAATAAACAATTGAAGAATCGAAATTGCTCTGTTCTGCTTCGAGTTCTGCTTTTGCTATGTATTGAAGAGCGAAGGTAAATTGCCTGTTTTGTTCAATAAAAAGGCTTTTTGCTAATGCTTCGCTTGTTATTTCTGGTGTGGCGTCTTCGAGTAAAGTAGAAAAATAGTATTGCGCAGAATCGAGGTTTCCTTGGTAGTAATAACTTTTGGCAAGTTTTAGGACTGATGCATAATATTCATTAGCTTTTCTGCTTTTGGATGCTATAATTACATACCGATACATATCTTCGGCTTTCTTAAAGTTCCCTTCGAAAAGAGAAATATCGCCCAAAAGTAAGTAAGCATTCAAAGTGTAAGGATTATTGCTACTAATTAATTCGTTTAAGTATTTCTTTGCGGTAATATAATTATGTAAATACTTAGCTAATAATGACGCTGAGCGGAACTTTATCTCGAAAACAATTTGCTCGTTGGGATACTCATCTATTATTTTATCATAACGTTTTAAAACATCTTTAATAAGGTCGGTATTAGCGGAATTTGATTCAACGGTTTGCAATTCCATTGCTTTTGCAATTCCATAAAGAGCATTCATTAAATAGGGGGAACTTTTTCCGAGCGAAATCACATATTCAAACCCTTTGATTGCATATACATATTCACCATCGTTTAAGGATGATTGGGCGAAATTTAATACTTCGTAACCGCGAGAGTTTAGGTTTTTATCCAATTCGATATAAATTTGCAATGCCTTGTCATATCGGTTCACTGAACGAAAGAACCAGCCGAGAAGTGTTTTATATTCACGTTCAAGTCCGTTCGGGGGATATTGTAAAGCATTTTGAATCGAAGGATGTGTCTCTTTGAAGCCAATAAGAAGCCCAATTTTCGCTTGTGCACCCGAAATATCCCTTGTTCGATCAAATATTAAAAGGGTTTCTTGCAATGTTTCTTCGAATCTTTTTGTGATTAGGTAAAGTTTAATAAGCTCTTCGGCAAACAATGAATTTGAATGAAGCTTTTTTCGACCTTCCAATAAAGTTTCAATGGCTAATTCGAATTGTTGAAGCGAACTTTGCGTTGTCGATATAATAGTATAGCTTTTTTCTTTGTCTGGTTCGAGTTGTATTGCCTTTTGCCAAGCGTCTTTCGCATTAACTAACTTACCAGTTCGCCAGTAGAGTTCGCCAAGCAATGCAAATAGTTCTGTGCTGGGCTTAATGGTAATTTGTTCTTCTACGAAGGGTATTAGTTCGGTGAATTTGTTCAAGGCTTTTTTAGCTCGAACAATCCCTTCGAAGTATTCCCGATTTGTTTTGTTGGACCGGTAAAGCTCAAGGTAAATTTGTTCGGCATTGACAAAATCGCCAACTTTTTCGTATGATTGAGCTAACTTGCTCTTTTCATACAATGGACTTTGAGCAAAACTCGCAAAGACCGCAAAAAGTATTATTAAATATATTATCTTTGTTTTTTTCATTTTTTGTTTCATTGGTTAAGTTAAATCGACGATTTTAGATGTATTGTGTTTTAATGCGAATTGAAAGGGAATGGCTGGTATTGGCGAAAATTTGACCAAAGTTTACGAAACGTTGTCGAAAGTAAATAATAAAATTAATGAGCAAACTTATTGTATACCGACTCTTTGGCTTAATTCAGAATCGATATCGGGTAGAGTTGTGGCTGTCGAGCCAATATCGTTTTTTAAAACCCAAATTGAAAAAATATTGAATTCGAAACCCGATTATCATATATGTCCAAATCCTATTGTTTACAGTATGCTTTTACGCTATACAACAGCGTTCGACCATAATCGCGATGGGAAAATAGATTTGCAAGCTATAAACGGAGATTTCTTCGAAACAGGAACTATTTTAAAGGGTATTTCCATTCTTCCATATTTGAAATCAATGGGTGTGAATATTATTTATCTTTTGCCTATCACAAAAATTGGGGTAGATGGAAGAAAAGGGAATTTAGGCTCACCCTATGCAATAAAAAACCATTTCAAGTTCGATACGAGATTGGCAGAGCCGTTCTTAAATCTTGATTTAGAAATCCAGTTTAAATCTTTTGTAGAAGCTGCACATCATCTTGGAATGAAAGTAATTTTGGAGTTTGTGTTTAGGACAGCAAGTCTCGATTCCGATATTGCTTTGGAGCATCCCGATTGGTTCTATTGGATATACGACAGCGTTGATAACGAGCAAGTCGAATTCACAAGCCCACAATTTGATGATTCCACGTTAGAGACAATTTTTAAGATGGTAAAGAAAAGAGATTTTTTTGGATTACCTCCGCCAGATAGGAATTATATTGGGCTATTTACTGAACCGCCTGTTGCAGTAGAAAAAATTGGTGATAAGGTCTATGGCTCCCTTTCAAATGGCTTACGTGTAAGAATTCCGAATGGTTTTGCAGATTGGCCTCCCAACGATATGCAACCAGTTTGGTCCGATGTTACTTATTTAAAATTATATGAGCATAGGGACTTCAATTACATTGCCTACAACACCATAAGGATGTATGATACTCGGTTGGTAAAAGAAGGTCATAGAGTTGAACCACTCTGGGAATATCTTGCTAATATTATTCCTTCATACATTTCAAAATATGACATTGATGGTGCTATGATTGATATGGGGCACTCGTTACCGGAAGAACTTCTCTCGGAGATTATTCATCGAGCACGTCGAGTAAAGCAGGATTTCATATTTTGGGAAGAAAATTTTGTTGTCGAAAAAAAGTCGAGGAAAATTGGTTACAATGCAGTGGTCGGATACTTACCTTTCGACCAACATCAACCAAACAAACTTCGAGAAATTATCCGAAAATTCGAGTGGAAAGAGTTTTATATTCCTTTCTTTTTAGCGCCCGAAACCCATAATACTCCTCGTTCTGCACGTTTCGGTTGCGATTTTAATGTGCTTGCTTGGGCTTTTAATTCATTTCTCGAAGGATTGCGGTTTATTCTTTCGGGTTTTGAGCTTTGCGATTCGAAGCCTTTGAATACTGGCTTATGTTTTACGGAAGACGAGATATTTGCTTTGCCCCCTGAAAGATTGCCGCTTTTTTCTGTGATGCAGTTGGATTGGGGCAAAGATGATATAGTAAAAAAAATACAAAGAATTAATCAAACGTATAATAATTATCTGCTTCCTAAGCAAGGCCCGAAAATCGAGCCGCGAATCGTTTCCGTAAATACTCGCAATAGCAATGTTGTTGTATATAAAAGGAAACTAAAACGAAATGAATGCCTTCTCGTTGTAGGTAATTTTTCTGATTCTATCCAAACCATTGAATTTGACGAAGAATTTACCTGTAAATATTGTAAGGAATTATTATCTTCTCGAATAATACAAAAAATCGAGAAGAATTTAGATTTAGAGCCTTATGGTGTAAGGATTTACCATTATGTCGCCCGTTAGGTAAAATATCTCAAGTGGATAAAATTTTGAATTAAGCTGTTGTTAACACAGCAATGCAAAGATTTTTAACTCCGTTGTTCTTCAAAAGAACACCACAGTTAAAGAGAGTTGAACCAGTTGTAATAACATCATCAACGAGAAGAAAAGATTTACCTTCCAAACAGTTTTTTCCCATATTTAAAAGAAATACATTTTGAACATTTTTTATCCTTTGTTCGAAATTAAGATTAGTTTGGCTTACCGTGTATTTTGTTCTAACGATAAGGTTTGGATATGTTGGAAGATTTATGGATTTGCCAATTGCATAGCTAATAACTTCCGATTGATTAAACCCACGCTCGCGTTTTCGAACTTTATGAATTGGGATAGGAATAATTCCATCGAAAGAGAAATTTAATCTGTTTATTGTTTTGGAAATTAATTCACCTAATTCGACACCAAGAAAGTAACCAACTTTTTGGAATTTGGTATATTTTAAAAGGTGTATGATTGATAGCAAATCGTGGTTGTTGCTTGAGTTAAATAAAGAAAAAGCATACGAAAATGGGTTGTTTTCCGCTCCGAAATTATTATTTATTTTTCCGAGAATATCACCAGAATTTAATGGATGGGGTAATTCCTCGAAGCATTTTTGGCAAAGGTGCTCAGATTTCCATTCAGTTAAATCAATGATTCTATTGCAAAGGATACAAGTTGGAGGTGCAAGCACATAATTAAACGACTCGAAAACTTGGTGAAATAATTTATTGGTTGCTTCTATTATCTTTTGCGTTTTCATTTGATAAATGCTTTTCGAAAGACAGATAAGAAATTGGGAACAAGGCGAGGTAAATCGATGCAAAAATTAAAGCAAGATTTTCGAGCACTTTTTTCCAGCCTACATATTCAATGTGATGGCTAACGCATCCACAGTTAATGTTAAGCCCTCGTGCAACTGCTGATAATACTCCAAAAGTAAAAATAATCAAAATACAAGAAGAAAGCATAGATGAAGTTTTTGTTTTCACTCCGAACAATAAAAGAATACCAATAAAAAGTTCAAGCCAAGGTAAGGTAATTGCTGTAACTTTTGCAACTACTTCCGATACAAGACGGTAGTTCATAATTTCTTTAGCGAATACCTCTGGTTCAACTATTTTACCAACAGCAGCGTAAATAAAGATAAAACCGAGTATTAATCGACATACCAGGCTCAATAGTTTTTGTGTTTTATGCCAATTCATAAACTTTTCATTTTTTTATACTCTGTTTATGACGTAATTTTGAAAATTGAATTTTGCAAGATGGGAAAAATGTCGTTAGTTCGGTCAATTTCTGGATTGCGTGGAGTTTTGGGCGAATCTTTAACTCCGGAAGTGGTTGTTCGATACGCTTGTGCTTTTGGTGATTATCTACCCGATGGATTTGTTGTTGTTGGGCGCGATGGCCGTCAAAGTGGCAAATGGATTGAAGAAGTTGTAGTTGGTAGTTTGATAACAATGGGCAAAAGAGTGCTGCGGGCAGGTATTGTGCCAACTCCAACTCTTCAATTATTAGTGAGTGAATTGGGAGCAGTGGGGGGAATCTCGGTAACAGCTTCTCATAATCCCGAGCAATGGAATGGCTTAAAATTTATTAATTCCGAAGGGATTTTTTTAAATTCAAGCGAAATATCCAACTTATGGAACATCGTAGATAATAATGCATATAAACATCAGAATTTGCCCGATAGTGGCTGGGAAATTATTCCTGAACCCGAAATGATGCATATTCACAGGATTTTGGGGTTACCAATGTTCAAAGATAGTGATAATTTAAGGCGGATTAGAGAAAAAAAATATAAAGTAGTTGTCGATGCTATTAATTCTTCGGGTTCGAAAATAATTCCTATGCTTTTGGACCAGTTGGGATGCGAAGTTATCAGATTGCATTGCAATTTAAACGGGAAGTTTGTCCATAACCCTGAACCACGACCAGAGTATCTCTATGAAATCTCGGAAGTTGTAAAACGTGAAAATGCTGATTTGGGGGTAGTAGTCGATCCCGATGCGGATAGGTTGGTGTTGATTGATGAAAGCGGGAATCCTGTTTGGGAAGAATTAACTATTGTTCTTGCTGTTAATTCTATCGGGATTTTGCAGGAATGTTTCGGTAAACAATTTTCTAAAAGAGTAGTTGTCAATTATTCGACTACCGAATTAGTTGAGTTTGTTGCTCACAATTTTGGTTTAAAAGTTTTGCGCGCGCCAGTTGGTGAAATCAATGTTGTCGAAAAAATGAAAGATATAAATGCTATAATTGGCGGTGAAGGAAGCGGGGGTGTAATCCTTCCTGCTTGTCATTATGGTCGCGATGCTCTTGTTGGGATAGCATTAATCCTTTATTTGCTTACAAATGAGAAAATTAAATTATCTGAATTAATAGCGAAGTTGCCAACAAAGAAAATGCAAAAGTTAAAAATAAAAGTTTCCGATGATTTTGAGCTTCGTATTTTGAAATTGATAGAACTTTTAAACGTTGATTCATTTGATGTTAATCGGGAAGATGGATTTCGAGTAAGAATTACTGATGGTTGGTTTCATATAAGGAAATCGAATACTGAACCTGTTGCGCGAATTGTTGCCGAAACGTCGAAAGAAGGATTTTTCGGCAGGCTACAGAATCTTATTGCAACATTGTTCGAGGTAATAAATTGATGAAAGTATCTATTCTTACGATTGGAGATGAAATTTGTATTGGACAAATTACCAACACAAATGCTAGTTGGATTGCTCAAAAATGTGTAGAACAAGGTTGCTTGGTTGTTGCCCATTCGACCGTTGGCGACAATAAAATAGCAATAATTTCCGAACTGGGACGATTGTCTAATTTATCCGATATTATCCTTATTACAGGGGGGTTGGGACCAACGAGTGACGATTTGACAAAACCCGCACTTGTTGAATACTTCGATGATAAACTTATTTTTCGAGAAGAAGCTTATGAATGGATAAAAGATTTTTATGCCCAGCGTGGAATAACAGAAATTTCTGAACGAAATAGAAATCTAGCATATTTACCTTCGAGGTGTATTCCATTGCATAATAAATTAGGCACTGCGCCAGGTATGAAATTTTTCGATAAGGATAAAATTTTTGTTTCGATGCCTGGGGTGCCGAACGAAATGAAGCACATAATGAATGAATATGTAATTCCTTTAATCAGGGAGAATATTCAAACTGAACGTCGAGATGTAGTAGTTTACAGGACTTTGCAAATCTGTGGTATTCCGGAAAGTGTTCTTGCCGATAAACTCTCGGGGATTGAAAAAATTAGCGGAGGTGTCTCAATAGCATATTTACCTTCGTATATGGGGGTGCGACTAAGATTAGGCTGCTATGGTAACTCAGTCAGCGAAGTAGAAACTAGTATGCAACCGGTTATTGAGTTCGTCTATTCAAAAGTTGGGAAATATATCTTTGGCGAAGGCGAAGTTTCGTTGAGTGAAGTTGTCGGGAAATTGCTGAAGGAAAATGGGAAAACAGTATCGGTCGCCGAGTCTTGCACCGGCGGGATGTTGGGAAGTGTTTTTACAGATATTCCTGGAAGTAGCGAATATTTTACTGGAGGGGTGATTGTATATAGTAATGATGCGAAGGTTAAGATTTTAGGCGTGGATAGGGAAACGATTAGAAAATTTGGAGCCGTTAGTAAAGAAACAGCTGTAGAAATGGCAAAAAATGTTCGTGAATTATTTGAGACAGACTTTGGGGTAAGTATCACCGGAATAGCAGGTCCGACAGGCGGAACAGACGAAAAGCCCATCGGAACAGTATGGATTGCACTTGCTGATGTCGATGGGGTTAATGCTGAAAAATTCCAATTTGGTGGCGACAGAAGAATTAACCGAGAAAGGAGTGTGGCTTCGGCTTTAACAAAACTATATTTGAAACTTAGTAGTGCTATCTGATGAGAATACTTGGGATTGAAACTTCTTGCGACGAAACTTCTTCGGCTGTTGTCGATGATGGTGCTGTCTTGAGCAATATCATTTCTTCGCAGGTTTTACATAACCTTTACGGTGGGGTTGTGCCCGAAATTGCCTCGAGAATTCACACGCAAATTATTTCTCGCGTTGTGCAAGAAGCGCTCGAACAATCGCTAACAAAAATCAATGAGATTGAGGGAATAGCTGTAACGTATCAACCTGGCTTAATTGGTTCTTTAGTTGTTGGAACAAATTTTGCGAAGGGTTTGGCTATCAGGTTTGGTATTCCTTTGATACCAATTGACCATATCGAAGGGCATATTTACTCTGGTTTTCTCGAGGGAGAAAAACTCGATTTTCCTTTTGTTACACTTGTGGTTAGTGGGGGACACACAACTTTATATTTTGTCAAATCTGTTATTGAATATGAAGTTATTGGAGCTACTCGCGACGATGCTGCTGGCGAAGCCTTCGATAAAATTGCAAAAATGCTTGGATTAGGTTATCCTGGGGGTCCGTTAATAGATAAGCTTTCGAAAGAGGGCGATCCGGCAAGATACCGTTTCCCTCGTGGGCTACTCAAATCCGATGATTTCGATTTTAGTTTCAGTGGATTAAAAACATCGGTTCGGTATTTTCTACAAAAAGAATTCAAAGGAAGGAATTTAACTGATAAAGAGCTCCGAGATATTTGTGCCTCCGCTCAAAATGCCATTGTTGAAGTATTAGTCTCGAAAAGTATTAAGGCTTTAAATCGGTTTAGTTGTAAAGCGTTGGTAATAGCAGGTGGGGTTTCTGCCAATTCATTATTACGCAAGAAGCTTAAGGAGGAAGCCGATAAAAACAATTTCTGCGTTATAATTCCGAAAATGAATTACTGTATGGACAATGCAGCTATGATTGCATATCTCGGTGAATGGAAATTAAAACTTTCTACATCAGGACAATTTTATAATTATATGTTTAGAGCAAATGCTACTCCTATTAGATCCCGCTAAAAAGTGTTTCTAATTTAATTTCTCTCGCCAGGAAATTGCTTTATCGAATAATAAAGTTTGTTACAATCCTAATTTCTTGTGGTTCCCCTGTGCAAGCATTGTAAGGCTGTAGTAGTGCAAGGATGCGATACATAGTTATAGTCTTATAAACTTGGCTATCGGCGTATATAGTTGTGTTAAGAGAATACCACAACAACTAATATATCGTAAAAAATAATTATTACTGTGTAATTTGCTATTTTTCAAGGTCTATGGCTTTCATTGAAGTTCATACCCGAGTGCATATATAAGTTTAGAGTTGTGGTGGATGGATAATAGTTCGAATTCGCGAAGTAAAGTTAGCTCAGCAGAAGTTCCGAAGATGTTGGAATCAACAATTTTCCTTTTCCTCGAATAGTTGAATAAAATCAATTTGGAGTAATAAAGATTTAATTTGGGATAACAGATTTCAATTAAGTTTTGTCCTAACAATGCGGAAACCTAAATTTGTTTTTTGGTCCTCGGGGAAGGCACGGCTCGATGCCCTACCAAATGAGGGACCTCGTTGCCAACTTCCGCCCCGAACTACATGGATAGAGCCCGTCTCTGGTCCTTTTGGGTTGGTTTGTGGTGTTACTTGATAGTAGAACGGTTCGAACCAGTCCCAACACCATTCCCACACATTCCCGTGCATATCATAAATGTCCCAGCTATTGGGGAGTTTCCTTCCAACTGGGTGAGGTTTAGAGCCAGAATTCACATCGAACCAGCCCATATCCAAAGGATTTCCATTGCCAGCAAAATCGCTTGTAGAACCTGCTCGGCAAGCATACTCCCATTCCGCTTCGGTTGGTAAACGATAGCCATTTGCATTTGTGTCCCAAACGACCTTACCTTTTTCGAAAATATAACAAGTGTCTAAACCGAACATTTTAGATAATCCGTTACAAAAACGAACGGCAAGTTCCCAATCGACATTCGATACTGGTAAATTTTCGCCAACGAAATAACTCGGATTAGAATCTAAAACTGTTAGCCATTGTTTTTGTGTAATTTCGTATTTCGATATAAAGAAAGCGCGGGTAAGTTCTACCTCGTGGACTGGTTGCTCGAAGGCTAGTCCAGTATTTGAACCCATTAGGAATTTCCCTGCTGGCGCTTCCGAAAAGAATATCCGAGGATAAATAAACCCATTGAATGCAATTGAATTAGTTGTATCTTTCGAAGTATAAATGATTCGAAGATTTCCTTTGAATAATCCTTTCGGAGCAATAAATTTAATAAAATTATTATTCCACCTAATGGTGAGTTGGGAGTTAATTAGCAAAGTCGAATCCAGATAAATCGAAGTAGAATCATTGGGGTAACCTAAATTTTCTCCATAAATAGTTACCACATCAAATGGGTATATTGTATCGGGTTCGATTTTAAAGATTTTAGGTTCTTGAACAAGGTTTAATGTATTATCTGAACAATTTGTTAAAAATGACAACATAACAGTGAAAAAGAGGCAAATTTTGCTAAAGTCTTTCCAATGCATTATATAATCCTTTTATCAATTCATCGACATCATTTTCGGCGATAATGAGGGGAGGGACCAAACGCAAAACATTTTTCGATGTGGCATTTGTTATAATCTTTTCCTCGAGAAGGGACTCGACTAATCGCGATGCTTCGAAATTCAACAAAATCCCACACATTAAACCCCGACCTCTAAGCTCGATGACTTTTTGTGGGAATTCTTTCGCAACATTTTGAAGTTTTTCCGAAAGATACTTGCTAATTTGCTTTATGTGTGGAATAAGGTTTTGCGAAATCTCATTTATTGTTGCTAATCCCGAGGCACAAGCAACGGCATTGCCGCCGAAAGTAGTTCCGTGCATGCCCTTTTCGAAAATATTTGCAAGAGATTCTTTTAATAAAATTGCTCCCAATGGTAATCCCCCGCCCAAACCTTTTGCAAGGGTAACAATATCTGGTCCAATGTTGAACTTATTGAATGCAAAAAAATCCCCAGTCCGGTATATTCCCGATTGAATTTCATCGGCAACAACAAGGAAATTAAATTTATTCTTTAAACCCCATAGTGTTGCGATAAATTCTTCTGTTGTTTCTTCCAAACCACCTTCGCCTTGGATAAATTCAAGAAATACAGCTGCAACATTTGTATTTACCTCTTTTTTCAACGATTGGGCATCGTTGTAGGGAAGTATTTTGATATTATCCAAAAAAGGTTCCATCGACTCCTTGTATCTTGGTTTGTCCATTAAGGAAAGACTACCGTAGGTTCTACCGTGGAACCCATTTGTGAATGCGATAATAATTTTTTTGTTTCGTTGATTTCCCCAACGTCGACAAATTTTTAAAGCACCTTCGTTTGCCTCTGTTCCAGAATTTGTAAAGAATATCCTATCGTATCCTGTTAGTTGAAGCAATTTTTCAGCCATTGCGATTTGAGCATCCTGATAAAAATAATTTGAAAGATGCATATACCTTTTGCACTGTGTCGTAATTGCTTCGAGTATTTTAGGGTGTGAATGGCCAACTAGATTTACAGCAATGCCACCAAGGAAATCGAGATAAGAATTTCCTTCGATATCATATATCCGTGTTCCTTTTGCATAGTCGACGACTATAGGTAGTCGTTTATATGTTTGGAGCAGAAGTTGCGACTCCTTTTCTATCAACGAATGCATAACCATCCAGAATGTTAAATGCAAAATTAAGTAAAATACGCAAAGCGAAAACAATTTGAGAAATGGTAAGTGATAGAGCAACAATAGTTAATATTGTTGAGCTCAAAATGTGGTCCGTTTTTCACAAATTTATGAGGTGGAAAAATAAATGGACTTGTAATTAATTCAATTGTTTTAATGCCTGATTCAATGTTTGCCAAGTTGCAAGAGATAACAAAATTACACACGTTATATTTTTGTCGGTAGTTTAAATGGTTGGGGTAGCACAGTCGGATAAAACAATTTGCATAACCCGTGGGGGAAAGAATCACTTCGTCCAAATGAAAGATGTAGATGTATTATAAAGATATAAAGATATTTATTTCATTATGATTCAAACACTGTGTTTTACTTTTGGTCGCCAATAATAAACGGGGGCGATTGTTTGCCTCCAAGAATAATAATTTTAGAGTTTTGCGAATTTACAAGCTCCTTTTGAACCTTAATCATTTCGAATTGAAGGATTTTATCGCTTAATCCTGAGTTGATTATTCTTTGAGCATCGGCTACCCCTTGTGCTTCAACACGTTTTCGTTCGGCTTCTTGGCGTTCTCTTTGTAGAACATATTCCATACGTTGAGCTTCTTGAACCGCAGTAATTTTTCTTTCGATTGATTCTTTTACTGTTTGAGGCAATGTGATGTTGCGAACTAGCAATCTTTCGAGAATCATTCCACGTTTCTTGAATTCATCGTATATCTTACTACGGATATTTTGTTCGAATTCTTCGCGTTTACCAGAAAATAGCGAGATTGCATCGTAGTATGTTGCACTTTCGCGAATACCTGTTCGAGTAATAGGGCGTATAATTTTATCCTGATAGTTTATTCCGATTTCGCGGTAAATTTTTGGTGCCTCCGATGGATTAATTCTGTAAAGAACAGTTAAATCAATCGTAACTTCGAGACCATCGCGGCTAAGAACGTGGATGGGGTCGTCGCCCCCGCCTTGTGCTTCGTCGGTATGCCCAGCCATTGTGTAATTTTGAGTTTGAATCGACATTTCTTTTATATCGACTAATGGATTTACGATGTTCAATCCTTCGTAAAGGATATTAGGTTGAACTTCGCCAAAAAGGATTTGGACGCCAACGTGTCCGGCATCAATTTGACGAATTGCAGATGTGGAAAAGCCAACAATCGCCAAAAACAATCCACCAAGCACAATCAATCTTTTGTGTCTGTAAAGACTATTATAGGATTTTAAGCCAAAAATCCCAAAAATCAAAATGATAATGCCAATAATTAGCAACAACATATAACATTCCCTTTGATGTTAAACATACTATTTAGATAAATTAATCAAAACTTTTCCAACTTGTTCACCCCGAAGAATTCTGTTAATTTCTTCGTCGAGTTCTACGAGCAAAACTTCGCGATAGAGGTGATTCAAAATGTATAATTTCCAATCGCTAGCGAGTTTGCTCCAAATTTCCAACCGTTTCGGCATTTTGGTTTCAGCGGAATCAATACCAATAAGAGAAACTCCACGCAAAATAAAAGGATAAACTGTTATTTGTAATTTTTCCGATTCAACTAAACCAACCGAGGTTACAACTCCATCGTAATCGGTAGAGCGAATAACAGTCGAAAGAGTATTGCCTCCAACGTTATCAACTGTTGAAATCCATTTCCGAGGGAGTAGTGGTTTTCCGCTTGTGTCGTAGGTCTCGGACCGATGGATTACCTCCTTTGCCCCTAAGAATTGTAGGAACTTTTGTTGATTGGTTTTGCCAGTCGAGGCAACGACGTAGAATCCAAGCCGAGAAAGTAGCGCTATTGATAAGCTTCCTACTCCGCCAGTTGCTCCGGTTACTAAAACTTTGCCCATTTGTGGAGTTATGCCCTTACGGAGTATTTCATAGACACATAAACCCGCTGTGAAACCAGCAGTGCCATAAATCATACTTTCTTTTAGTGTTAGATTTTTCGGTAAAGGGACAACCCATTCGGCAGGAACGCTGATGTATTGTTGGAATCCTCCAGATGTATTCATTCCAAGATCGTAGCCTGTAACGAGAACCTCTTCGCCAACTTTAAATTTGTCGGATTTTGTTTCGGCGACTATTCCAGCTGCATCGACCCCCGGTGTGTGAGGGTAGTTGCGAGTAATTCCCTTGTGTCCAGCGGCGGATAGCGCATCCTTGTAGTTTAAAGAGGAATAAAGGACTTTAATAATCACATCATTTTGGGGCAAATCGCTTATTGTTTTATATCCGATAAACCGACGAAATTTGTTGGGTTCGTATTCTTCGACAATTAATGCTCGAAATTTAGTATCCATTATAAAAAACTAAATGATTTGTTAAGCTAAAAACCTAAATTTATCAAATTTATTTGAGAAAAACAATATTATTACAGATTATTTTTTATTGTTTATTTTTCGGATAATTACTGCTACTTTGCGATTTAAAATTTATAGGAGCAAAAAATGTCGAAAAAAGATGAACTTCACGAATTAGAAAAAAATTGTATTGAGGTTAAGGACTACATTGAATTGTTTCGTAAAGCTTTGGAGGAACCGAGCGATAGGGAATATGCTTCTGAACTAATAGCTACTGCCGAAGAAGAATGTAAGTTTCCCAACGATTTTGTGCTTGTTGCCGAAGGATATTCGTTGCTTGGAAATCATAAGAAAGCGTATGAATTATATGAAGAGGCAGAAGATAGTGCCTTTGAACCATTAGAATTCGCACAAATAGGAAATAGCATATTCGCTTATCTAAATGATTCGGAAAAAGCGAATGAACTGCTTCGTCGAGCAGTGAAGGATGTAACAAAGTTATCCGATGCTGTTTCTCTATTAGGTATGCTCCAAAATATCCCTCTTGGCGAGGAAGCGTTTCAAGAACTTTTTGGAAAAATTCAAGCACAGTGCAAAAGTTTAGAAGACTATAGAAATGTAACCAAGACGATTATCGAAGAGGTTGGCAACATACAACTTGCTAAGACTTTCGTTCAACTAATCGAAAGTAAATTAGATGGAATAGAGGCAATCACCAATTTAGCTGTTACTATTTTTGAAATGTTCAATGACAAAGAATGGGCAATTAGGTTGCTCGATGAAATAAGCTCCGATGCCAAATTTACAAAGGAGTATATAAAGCTTGCTGAATGTTACCGTAAATTTTCGGAGTTTGATAAAGCTATGGAATTAATGGAAAATGCAAAAGATTATGCAGTCTTGGGCGAAGAATTTTTGGAATTAGCCTTTGCATATTGGGATTTCGAACAAAATACGGATCTGTGTGTGTCCTTGATAGAAAAGTCATTGAAGGATATTAAGGAACAAAAGCGACTGATTGAACTTGCCAAATTTTCTTCCGAGAAGTTGAAAAACCAAAATCTTACCCAAAAGATTTTGCTGCAAGTCGAAGCGAGGGCTTCTACAACGAGCGATTATATTAATCTAATTCAATCTGCCTTTGCTTTGGTAGAAGATGATGAATTCAAAGTTGTAATTTATGATAAACTCCTTGAAAAGATAGTTACACCTGTGGATTTAATTTCTGTTGCCGAAGATGTCGTTAATCGAACTGAAGATATTGAAAGAGGTAAAAAATTCTTCGATAAAGCAATTCAAAATTGTTCAACATTGAAGCAAATGATTGAAATTGCGGAAAAAGCCAATATATTATTTAAGAATAAGCAGTTTACTTTTGAAATTTTGAACCGAGCTACAAATTTTGCCAAGGAAACCACCGATTATTTGCTGATTGCAGAAAAATCTTTTTCACTTATCGATGACAAAATTTTTGGACGTAAGAATCTCGAAACCGCAGAAGAACTTGTTACTAATCTCCAAGAAATCAAAAATGTCCACGAGTTATTTGTGAGGTTTTTATCCGATGAACTCGAAAGTATCCAAAGAGTAAATGAAAAATTAGCGAAACGCGAAATGTTCCAATCCAAATACGATGAATTTCGAAAAATTGAAAGCGATGCCAAATATTTACAAGACTACTTAAATCTTGCTGAAAGGGTAGTAGGCGAGATTGACGATGCTCATTATTGCCGTAATCTATTGAGCAAAGCAGAAAAATTTCTCGATACCCAATTTCTTAATGTCGAAAACTATTTTAAATTAGCAAAAGCTATACTTAAGTTAACCGCAGATACAAATTGGGCAATACTTGTGTTCGATAATCTATATTGGAAACGAATTGTATTCATAAATGATTTACTACTATTCTGCAAATTGGTTATGGGAGCTTTAGCTGACAAAGAAATGGCAAGAGAGTTATGCGAAAAATATATTAACAACTGGAAAAACAAGGTCGAAAATCCAACTGATGCTCTTAAGATAGCAAAAATTATGGTTGAATTCGATTTCGTTGGAAAAGATATCGTTTCATTGCTCGACAAATATGTTGGTGATATATGCTCTTTGCCTATTGCTATTGAATTTCTTAAATTTGCAACGCGTCAAAACTTTATGGACATTATTGGCAAAATTAAAGAAAAGGTATGGGAATTAGTGCGAAGTTCGGATGATATATTAATGGCAACAAATGCTTTACTCCAAATTGGTGAGCCTAAAGAAAAAGTGATAGAAAATTATATGAAGTTTGTTGAAAATATTAATGATAGCAATATGCTTTTGTCGTTTACCGCGAATTTTTATGAACTTTTTGGCAACAACGAGAGGTTCAACGAAATTGTAAGTAAAATTACAACTAAGTTAAACAAACAACAAAAAGAGCGAGTTAAGAAGATTCATTCAATTTTTATGGAACAAAAATATTGGTAATCTGATAGGTGATTTATGAGGTTAATATTTCTTGGTCCTCCGGGTGCAGGAAAAGGAACGCAGGCAGAATTCATTTGCCGGGATTACGGAATCCGACAGCTTTCGACTGGCGATATACTCCGAGCACATCGGAAAAATGGGACCCCACTTGGGTTAAAGGCTCAACAATTTATGGATTGCGGCGAATTGGTTCCCGATGCGATTATTATCGATATGATTCGGGAAGAATTGCAAAAGCCCGAATTAAAAAATGGGTATCTTCTCGATGGTTTCCCGCGCACTATTGCCCAAGCCGAAGCGCTCGATAAACTTCTCGAAGAGATGCATCAGCAACTTGATGCTGTTTTAATTTTGGATGTTCCAATCGAAGAGTTGGTTACTCGATTGACCGCAAGAAGGACCTGCAAAGTCTGTGGAAAAACCTATCATCTTATTTATAATCCTCCGAAAGTGGATGGAGTCTGCGATTTGGACGGAGGGGAATTATATCAAAGGAGCGATGATAATGAAGCAACTGTTCGTAATCGTCTTTCTGTGTATGAAAACCAGACAAAACCATTAATCGAATATTATCGAAAAAAAAATATTGGAAAAAATATCAATGGATTAGGTAAAATTGATGAAATTTACCAAAGAATCAAAGAAGCATTAAACCGATAATACTGTTCTGGCGATTTTGTTGCGATGTAATGGCTGTTTTTTGCAAACAGCCGTTACATTATGAATTTAAACCCTGCAAGAAATCCCGATTAGATCGTGTTCCTTTAATTTTATTCATCAAAAACTCGATTGCTTCGACTGTTTGCATTTCGCTTAGGACCTTACGCAAAACCCATACTCGGTTAAGTTCGTCGGAGGTTAATAGTAGCTCTTCTTTACGTGTTCCAGAACGATTAACATCGATAGCAGGAAAGATTCTTCTGTCGGAAATGCGGCGGTCGAGAACAAGTTCCATATTTCCCGTTCCTTTAAATTCTTCGAAAATAACTTCGTCCATCCTACTACCTGTTTCAATTAAAGCAGTAGCAATAATAGTTAGTGAACCGCCTTCTTCGATGTTTCGTGCTGCACCAAAGAAGCGTTTTGGTTTGTGAAGAGCATTTGCATCGACGCCTCCAGAAAGGATTTTTCCAGAGTGGGGTGTAACAGTGTTGCTGGCTCTCGCTAATCGAGTTATTGAATCGAGGAGGATTACAACATCAAGTTTAGCTTCGACGAGCCTTTTAGCTTTTTCGAGAACCATATCTGCAACTTGCATATGGCGTTCGGGTGGTTCATCGAAAGTTGAGGAAACGATTTCGGCTTTAACTGAACGTTGCATATCGGTAACTTCTTCTGGGCGTTCGTCTATGAGTAATATAATTAACTTTATTTCCGGGTGATTTTTTACTATGGCATTTGCCATTTGTTGCAAAAGTATAGTTTTGCCCGATTTTGGGGGTGCCACTATTAATCCTCGTTGTCCTTTTCCAATTGGACAAAGAAGATTGACAACTCTCATCGAATACTCGCTTGGGGAAGTTTCGAGGTTAATTCTTTTGACTGGATAGGTAGGTGTAAGATTGTCGAAAAGTTGGCGGTCGCGAAGTAAATCAGGTTCAAGATAGTTGACAGTTTCAACCTTTAACAAAGCAAAAAACCGCTCCCCTTCTTTCGGAGGTCGCACTTGACCACGAATAGTATCTCCGGTTCGTAAGCCAAAGCGTTTGATTTGCGACGGAGAAACATAAATATCATCGGGGGATGATAAGTAATTGTAATCTGCCGACCGAAGGAACCCATAACCATCGGGTAAGATTTCCAATATTCCGGTTGCACTTATGTAGCTTTCTGTTTGAACCTCCTTTGGTTGAGATATTGTTTGGGATTCAAGTATTTTCAGTATGAGTTCCTGCTTGCGGAGGTCTGCAAAGTTTGTAATTCCGAGTGATTTGGCTATTGCTGTTAATTCAGCAATCTTTTTGCTTTTGAGGATTTCAACATCGATCATTTCTTTTGTTGGATGATTGTTGTTGATTTCATCCTTTACTGTTGTGTATGCCATTTTAACACCTATAAGTAGTTATTGAATTTTTGAATATTGTGCTCAAGAAGTTTTGTAGCAGTATTATTAATGATGTAATTTTAAGGAATACAAATATAATTCAAATTTTCGAGTTTCAAATAAAAATTTTATCTTTGTTATTACGACCATAATTATTAACGTATAAAAGGATAAAATGTTTGAATTGAAAAAAATTAAACTGTTTTTTGCTGTTTTGCTAATCGGCGTTTGGATAGTTTTATATGTAAGTAATGTAATAGCGACAAATAAACTATTTCGCGAAAAATATGTATTGGAAAGTCAGTTAGAAAAACTTCGGGAAGAAAATCTAATCCTTTCGAAAAAAATTAACGAATTGGAAGATGCAGAGCGAATAATACCTTTCGCAAAAAAAAATCTAAATATGAAAGAGCCCGAAAATCTTCCTGTTATCATAAAGTAACGAATTAAAGGAGATTGGGGCTGTTGACTGCCAACAGCCCCAAGTCCATTCTATGGCCAGAAGGTTGCGTCCCACCAGAGTTGGCTGAATATTGTAATATTTGATCCCACTTGCTTGAAATTTTCGAAATTATAGATTCGTTCCGATTGTGGGTATAAAAATCTGCGGGGGACTTGGCTACCAGTTACAGGTGTTAGTGTTGGATAATCTGTGCGTCGCCAATCAGTCCAAACTTCTGGATTAAAGAAGCAAGCGATATACTTTTGTTCCATAATGTTTTTGAGCGTCAAATTTCCTTCGCCAACACTAACCGTAGCCTGATTCCAATAGGCTTGGGCATCGGCATCGGCTACGCCAATCTTTGCCATCGAAGCCAGAATTCCATCTTTATATGCGTTGTATGCTGCTGTCGCATTTCCTTTGGCAAGTTGGCATTCTGCTTCGATAAATTTGGCTTCGACATAAGTAATAAATAGGACGGGAGAATTAATACTTGCGTAAAATGGACCAAGCGGAGAATCTTTCGAATAGTTGCCGTTACCGTCTTTTTCTGCAATAAATGGTCTTCGCGGGTCATTAAAAGTATTCATCAAATCCATAATAACGGGGCCCATAGTAATGTCTCCACTTCGTTGAGTAACGAACTGATAAAGGGGATTAGCCTCTGTCTCTTTGTCGGTAAAAGGCATTTGGAAATCATCATCGTTACTTGTAAAGCCGTTTTGTAGCGCTGCGAGTGCTTCGTCGTATTTCTTTAAGTGAAGATGAAATCTTGCTTTCAAGGTGTAAGCAGCTTTAATCCAATTAGCAGTTTTACCGCTATACATAAAGTCGTCGGCTCCTGGTTTTAGCAGACTCGAGGTTGCTTGGAGATTGCTGATAGCATCGTCGAGCAATGATTGAATAGTGTTATAGATTTGTTCTTGTGTGTCATATTTTGGAGTGAGATTGTCCACACCTTTAAAAGCATCGGAATAGGGAATGTCCCCACAGACGTCGGTCCACATCCCAAGAGAAAATGCCATAAGTATTTGTGCTATTCCTTTGTAGTAGGGGGAGTTATTTTTGTCGGCAAGCTTCATAAGAGTGTATAAATCTACCATAGGACCGGCATACATTGTGTTCCAGGCGTTGTCGATTTCATTCTCGTTAAAAGTGTAATTATAGATTCCTAAATGTTGCCTGTCCGCTCCAAAAAGTTGCTGTGTGAAACAGCCAGCAAAACGTCCAATATCGCCTCCTAGGACATAAGCTATTCCGGCCTGGGTTGTTGGCAAAATGGTTTTCATAGGGACATTACTTGGGCTTGTTGGGTCAACGTTGAGATTGGTATCGACCCAACTATCGCAGGAAAATGCGAAAACCGAAAGTAAAACTACCATAAAAATTGTTTTGGTTTTCATATATTTCTCCTTGTTATTTAACTTCTACTTAGAAATCAACAGTGATTGTGAAATTGTAGCTTCGAGTCCCGGGCATATTAAAATAGTCGAGGCCTTGTGCACTATACGCACCCATAAGGTTTGTTTCGGGGTCAACCCCTTTATATTTAGTGTTTAGCCAGAGATTGCGTCCAGTAAAGGTGAGAATCACATTCGAAAATGGAGTATATTCGACAATCGATTTAGGCAAAGTATAGGAAAGGCTCACCTCGCGTAGTCGAATCCAACCAGCATCTTCGATAAAGTCTTCTGTGTTGTCGCCAACGAATCCATTCCCATTACCTAAGGATAACCAACCTTCATCTACTACTACTTTAATGTCGTTTCGAGCGTTTGATGTTACGAGATTGCCATTTTCATCTAAATGTCCTTTAACTCCCGAGAAGACTGTTGTATCGCCACGATTTTCTGTATCTTTATGCGTTCCAAAGAAATAAAGAGCACCACGAGTCCCATTCCACATTTTACCACCTTTCTTGATATCGATTAAGAAAGATAGGGTCAAACCTTTCCAGGAGATGGAATTTCGGAAACCAAGAAGCCAATCTGGATTTGGAGAACCTAATGATTTTTCATTTTTGGAATCAAGTATTGGAAAACCATATTCATCTGAATTTGGGTCGTCATTGATGACAACGTTGCCATTAGAGTCGCGGAGCCAGCCAAACCCAAAGATTGAACCGTATGGCTTACCTGCAACAATGCGAACCGAAGAGCCTTCGAATCCTCCGAGAAAGATGTTATCGATTCCTTCGTAAAGCTCATCAACCATATTCTTATTCGTCGAGAAGTTGAGATTTATATCCCATCGCCAGTCGGCTGTATTTAATGGTGTAATATTTAAAACTGCTTCCCAACCTTTGTTCGATATTTGTCCTGCATTGAAAACAGCTGCGTAATATCCAGTGGAGCGTGCAATAGGGACACTAAAGATTTGGTCTTTACTCACAGAATTGTAGTATGTTAAATCCAATGAAAAGAGATTGTCGAGAAAAGCAACATTGAAGCCAATTTCCCACGACGTCGTCTTTTCGGGGCGAAGTTTATCGTTTCCAAGAACGTCACCTGTTACAAAGCCAACTTGTCCATTGAATGGGAAGGAAACTCCGTTTGTATAACCGTCGGCATAGGCTGCTTGAATAAAAGGTGTCGAGATTGCATACAATGGCGCATCCTTACCTACAACGGCATAATTAAAGCGAAGTTTGCCAAAATTAAACCAGCTTCCTTCGAAGACATCTTTAAAGAGAGTTGTAAATACAACACTTATACTTCCTTGTCCATACCAGAATGAGTTATTGTCTTTCGGCAATGTAGTGGACATATCGTTGCGAATGCTTCCGTTGAAATACAACCATTCCTGGTAGTCCAAGGATAAGTCGCCGTAGAAACCTAATCTTCGAAGTTTACTTTGAGATTGGCGAACAATTTGGCTCGTAGTATTAGACATATGGTAGAAATCTGGAACTATTAAGCCATCTCCCTGTGTGTATAGCGAACTGCCAACCGATTGGAATAAGTTATTCCCGAGGATTAGTTTTCCAACTAAATCATCGGTTAAGTCGTAATTAAACGTTAAAATTAAATCGGAGGTTAGGTCATTGCTGTATAGTTCGTGATTAAAGATTTGCCCGGCGGGGTTGGTGTTTGAATATATAGCAAATTCTTGACGTCGTTTATCGAAATAAATGTCTGCTCCGAGTCGATACATTAGGTCTATGTTTGGGTTGAAATAATAGTTGAGTTGAATATTCCCAATAAAACGGTCAACGTCATCAAAGAATGGGCTTCGGACTACCGTCCAAAATGGGTTATCGTAGAAACCACCTCCACGATAAGTTCTTTGGGTGCCATCGGCGAACATATAAGCATCGGAATGATTAATTGCATCAGTGCCGTAACCATTCGAATTGTCAAATGTAGGTGGTGTTCGAAGTAATCCCAACATAACTCCACTAGTGTTGCTACCTTGCTGGACGCGTCTTCCCCCCGAGTTAGTATACATAATATTACCGCTTGCTTTAAGTCGCGAGGAGATTCTTGCCTCTCCGTTGAAACGAATTGATTGACGTGAAAAGCTTGTTAGGGGAACAATTCCAGAAGATTTAGAGTTAGAAAGAGATAAAAAGAAAGAGCCAAATTCCGTTCCACCTGTAAAGGAAAGGTTCTGAGTATTTGTCATTCCGGTAACAAAGAAATTATGAAGATTGTCGTATGGCTCAATCTTTTTGAAGCGAGAGGGGTTATTTACGCTATCAACGAAAGATTTGCTTACAATGCTTCCATTTTTATTAAACTTATTTGGGGTTTGTGTATCCCAATACAGGGTGTCGATTGACGCGCCCCAACTGCGGCTTTGAGTACTTCCTGGTTGGACGAAATTCCCACCAGCACCTTGGGAGAATTTAGTTTGGGTCTCGGGCAGTTTATTCACCTCGTCGATGGATGTAGTAGCAGAAAACGTTACATTAATTTTTTCAGTAGTTACTGCCTGTCCTTTTTTGGTGGTAATGACTATCGCACCGTTTGCGGCACGTATTCCATAAAGTGCAGTTGCAGCAGGTCCCTTCAATACGGTTACCGATTCAATATCGTCGGGATTTAGGTCGATTGCTCGGTTCGAATAAGCAACACCCCAAAGTAAGTTATTTGTTCC
The DNA here is from genome assembly GCA_037445895.1 of Ignavibacteria bacterium. GTDB lineage: Bacteria > Bacteroidota > Ignavibacteria > Kapaibacteriales > UBA2268 > JBBIJO01. Next base: position 35,937 of record JBBIJO010000003.1, read on the forward strand.
ATTATCAGGATTACTGCTATACGACATTGAGTTGTCTATTAGGATGCCATCGACAACAAAGAGTGGTTGGTTACCGCCGAGGAAAGAATTTTGTCCTCGAATTTGGATGTATGCCGAAGCACCTGGGACGCCGGTAGAGTTAACCACTCGGACGCCAGCAACTTTTCCAGTAATGGAATTCACAATGTTTGTAGTTCGCGATTCAGAAATTAATTTTCCGCCCATTTCTTCGAGGGAATATCCTATCGATTTCTTTTCGCGTTCCAAACCAATTGCAGTGACGACAACTTCTTCGGTGAGTAATTTATCTTCTTCGAGCGAAACATTGAAGAAATCTTTGCCTTCGATACTAACTTCTTTGGTTTTCATTCCAACTCGACGAAACACTAAAACCCGTGCACGGAGTGGGACTTTGATTGAAAAGCTTCCATCGCCTTTGGTAAAAGTTCCAATTGCTGTTCCTTTTACCATAACTGTAACGCCGGAAAGTGCATTTCCGTTTTCGTCCGTTACCTTACCGCTGACAACCCTTTCCTGTGAAAGAGCCCCAACTGTTGTAACGAAAAATGCAGCAATAAGGTAAAAAATAAATGTTTTCATACTCCCATTACCATTATTGAACAAAAATTATTAATTACGAAGGACCTATTGTTAACGCATCGATATTGTTTAGTCTGGGGCAGTTATCGTTGGCTTGTCGCGAATTTTAATGCTTAAAGAAAATAGTTTTTTCATAAACGACCCCCTTTTTTAAAAATGTAAAAAATGGTATGAAATTTTATTGTAAAATAAGGCACCACTTCCTTTCTCACTTCTTTTATTCATTGACTTGTAAATTAAATCCATTATCAAAATAAGCAATTTTAATTTAATGTGCAAATATATGCAAAGATTTTTTTATATTTTTTGTTATTCTTGCATTTTATACATTTGTTCAATTAATTCAGAATACTTTCGTTCGACAACGTGGCGTTTGATACTTAATTTTGGGCTCAATTCTCCGCCATCGACAGTAAAAGATTCTGTGAGAAGAGCAAATTTACGAACCCGTTCGAACTTTGCAATATCCTTTTGCAAATAGTCTATTTCATCTTTAATAGTCTTAATGATTTGGGGATTTGCAACTAATTCCGATAGTGTATTGTAAGATATATTGAAGGTTTCTGCAAGAGATTTCAACTCGTCGAAATTAGGTAATATTAACGCAGTGTTGTATTCACGATTGTCACCAATTAGAATACACTGGTCGATATATTTACTTTGACAGAGTAAATTTTCGATTGGTTGCGGTGCAATGTTTTTGCCCCCACTGTTTACGAAAATGTATTTTTTCCTGTCGGTAATCTTAATGTTTCCTTTTTTTGTGATTAATCCTATATCTCCGGTATAAAGCCAACCGTCTTCGTCGATTGCCGATTTTGTTGCATTAATGTCGTTCCAGTATCCTTGCATAACATTAGGACCTCGGACTAATATTTCACCATCATCGGCAATTTTTACTTCAATTCCATCTAATGGTTTACCAACCGTTCCGATTTCGAAGTCATTGTCTCGGTTTACACTTACGACCGGAGAAGCTTCGGTCAATCCATACCCTTCGAGGACCCGATAACCAAGCGACCAGAAAAAAATGTTAACATCCGGGTTTAATGGTGCTCCGCCCGAAACAAATCGGATGAATTGGATTCCGAATTTTTCGCGAATTTTTGAGAAAACAAGTTTATCGGCTAACTTATATTTGCTCTTGATAATTGGGTTTAATTTTCCTTCTATTTTATTTAAGATATAATTTTTTCCAGCTTTAATTGCCCAAAAGAAAATCTTTTGTTTTATAGAGCTTTCCTTTTCTATAGCAGCGAAGATGCGTTTTTTTATAACTTCCAGCAATCGAGGAACTGTTGTCATTAAAGTGGGTTGAATTTCTTTGATATTCGTTGGAATTGTATCAATTGACTCTGCCAGTGCAATGACTGCACCACATCGGAATGCGGCATAATAGCCAGTTGTCCTTTCATAAGAATGACACCAAGGAAGAAAAGAAAGGAATACATCCTTCTCCCCAAAATCTATTGCCTTGGCAGCTGCTTCAATATTCGAAATAACATTGTGATGGGTAAGAACAACCCCTTTTGGTTCGCCAGTTGTTCCGCTTGTATAAATAATAGTCAATATATCGTCGGGTTTGATTTTTCCAATACTTTGTAGTATTATTTGCCGACGCATTGCTTCCGTTCTTAAAACAGTACCTGTTTCAATTATCGAATAGTATGTCTTTGCCGAAATTTCTATTTCATCGGAAACTTTTATATTATCGAGTACTATTATGTGGCGAATTGATTGGATATTATTAACGACTCCAAGAATTTTGTTCAGTTGGAAATTATTTGAAACAACAACCGCAATAGCCTCGCAGTTGTTGAAAATATATTCTTCTTGTTTTGGTGTTGTGCTGGGGAAAATTGGAACACTCGTAGCACCTATTGTTGCAATTGCCACATCGACAATTACCCACTCAATCCTATTTTCGGAAACTAATCCAACTCTATCGCCGCTTCGTATCCCAAAATTCAGCAATCCAATAGCGAATTTTTCTATTCTATCCCATAATTCACTATAAGTAACATTCACGTAGTCCCCGTTTTGTTTGTATCTGAAAGCAGTTTTGCTTGAACCATATTTTTGGCATATTAGATAAAACATTTCAGGAATAGAGGAATACATTTTTCATTTCATCCATTTTAATTTTGAACAAAACCAAAATTATATATTAGATAATTTTTTCCAAATTTTAGCAATCAATTTTTCTGTTTTTTTAATATCGTGCGATAGATGTAGTAATAAATCTTTGGGGAATGGCATTCTTTACTGTGTGCCGGAGGTTAGGTAAAATGTCTTGTAGTTTTGGAAAGGCTTTTTCGGGAAAAATCATATTTATTTTGCAATGTAGTCAGGGCAATCCAACCTTAATTCGCTTTTATAAAGGGACTTTTCGAGTAGCATACAGTAGTGCATATTTTTTTCCCTTTTGTAGTATTTGCAACTATAACACATTCTTTGTAATGATATGATGCCCGACTCATATAGTTGGTGGATTATATCTAGGAAGTTTTGAAGCAAATTTTCCTTTGCATTCGGGCTTAAGTTTTGTATTGGCTCGAGCAATTTGTTTGTGTATAAAGAAATTTCTTGGTATAATACGCGACCTGTATGGGTAAGTGCTAATTCAAAACTTCTCGAGTCGGATGGATTGCGTTCCTTTGTGATAAGTTCTTTGCGAATAAGTGATTGTATTGCATCGCTTACGGTAGGTTTTGTAAGATGAAACTCTTGTGCCAAATAGCTTACCTTGCATTTTTCTCGGCTATGGGTATGCAAAAAAATCAATATTTGTATTTGGATAGGGGAAAGTCCGAATTTTTTGCTTTGCTCCCAAAGAAGCACCCGAAAAACCTCGGCAATTCGCTCCAGTGCCGCAATTATTCGATGTTCTATTTGGCTATTTTGTATTTCTAAATCGAATGATGACGCCATACAAAGGGGGTAACCGATTTTTTGTAGAATTTATTTTAATCGGTTACCCATTTCGTTTAAAATTCTCCTTCTTTTACGTAAGGATAACACCAAGTCGTTACGGTTAAAACAACGGCTTTAAACCACGCATTATACATCGATTCGACTTCCGATAGCGAATGTCCCATTTTCGACAGGAATGGCTTGATTGTGAACGTTATTGGGTAAATAAAAGCAACCATATATCTAAAATTGACGAAAGGAACCGAGTGCACACCGTCGGTTTGGTTCTTTTTGATTTTGTGGTGTCGTTTTGCAATTTCATATTGATAATCAAGCCATTTTTGGTCATAATCTTTGAGGCAAATATCTTTTATCCATTGCCCAAATCGCTGTCGAACTGCATCGAGATATTCAAGAATCGGGTTTCCACCATCAGTGAAAAAGTATACCAAATGCTCGTTTGAGCCAACATATCCATACCACAGGTCGAGAATTTCATCGATTTGCCCGCTCAAAATTTCCCCTGCCATTCGAAGATATCTGGTATCTTCGTCGGTCCAAAGCAAGGTTTTTTTGAGTAGTTCCAATTCGTCTAATGTTATTGGCGATATTTCAAGATACGATTGTCCAAAATCATATCCTTTAATATTTCTTTCCATACATTCTCCTTTGTTTTGTTGTTAAATATAATTTGTTATTTGGTAGATTTTAATGTGCGATTTCGCATAGATGACTGTCTTTCACTAGCATTTCTGTTATAATGCTATTTCACATTGCAGGCGGACTTTTGTTGGGCACAAGGCTATCAAAATATTGCATAAAAAATCAACTAAATTTTGAAAATACAAAATTAATTAGGAATCCTAACTAAAACAATTAATTTTTTTTCATTTTTTATTCAAATTATGGAATTCTTGATTTTGGAAGTTTTGTTTTAATAAATCGTTAAAGAATACGTTTAATTAATTTTTTGAACAATATTTGATAAATGTGCTTCGCTTTTGTATTGCCGCAATCTTTTTTTTGGCAAGTTACAATCTGAATTCTGGGACTTTCGTTGTTAAGTTTAAGAAGAATTTCGACAGTAAATTGCTTAATGAACGCTTCTCGAATATCAAAGCTCATTTTTCGGAGTTACAGTTTTCTAAGATGTTACAAACTTCTGGTAACAAACTCAGAATTTCCTCCCAAAGTTTATTATCTTCTAATATGGCAAATAAATTATTGGGTTACTATGTTCTCGAAATACCGGACTCGTTAATTGCGAGAACATTAAGTGAAATTAATAGTTTTCCCGAAATCGATTTCATTGAACCAAATATTAAAATTAGTATTGAACAGGATAATGTTAGAGATTCGGATTTGCAAAAGCAATGGTATATTAATTTTGTGAGGGCACACGAAGCTTGGAAGAAATCTACTGGCAAAGGGATTCGAGTTGGTATTATAGACACGGGAATTGATTTTGAACACGAAGATTTGAAAAATCGTATTTGGATAAATCCGCAGGAAGATATTAACCATACTGGTCAGTTCGAGCCTTGGCCCGATAGCGTTAAAATTAATGGAATCACAGGAGATTTAAATAGAGTTGATGACGACGGGAATGGGTTTATTGATGATATTATCGGATATGATTTTGTTAATCAAACTTATGGAAATTTAGGTGATTATTCTATTCCCGATGCTATTCCATTCGATGAACACGGTCACGGAACAATGGTTGCTGGCGTGATAGCTGCTGATATTAATGGGATGGGTATAGTTGGGGTAGCCCCAGGGGTTAAAGTAGTTGCTCTTCGCGCGTTTGATTTGACAGGCAATGCAGAAATCAAAGATATTGCTAATGCGATAGTATATTCTGCGCTGAACGGAATTAATGTGTTAAACCTTTCGTTCGGTTCCCAAGAGTATTCTCGTTTGCTCGAAGATGCTATTTCTTTTGCACAATCTATGGGCTGTATAATTGTTGCATCCGCCGGAAATGATGGAACTATTATTCCACACTATCCATCGGATTTCAATGGGGTTATTTCTGTCGGTTCAATTACCCCCGATGGGACTATTGCTAATTCAAGCAATTTCGGGCCTAATGTTGATATATTTGCTCCTGGAGTAGAAATTTATACTACTTCTTTAAATAATACTTATCGTTATATCTCCGGGACTTCCTTTTCTGCACCAGTTGTTTCTGCCGGTTGCGCTCTTCTTCTTTCTTTTGATTCTACATTGAAGGGAGAGGAAATACTTGGAATTTTGAAAGCCACACAGAAAAAAATTTTAGGGAAAGGGATGAAATACTCTCACGGTTATGTTGATTTTGCCGAATCTGTAAGCTTTTTTGGCTCTTCGCGGTTCGAGATTTTGAATATTCACAACGATGATGAATTTTTGAAAGAAGAGGTAATTACAGTTCCAATACAAATTTTTGCATATTCTCCATTTTTCTTTCAATATAACCTTTACCTATACAAAAACGACACGACCTTGGTGCAAAGATTAGTTGAACGCTCAAGCGAACAATCGATAGGAAACCGTTTCGACTTTAATATTGGCAATTTAGACGAAGGGCAATATACTTTAAAACTAATTGCTACTTTGCGAAATGGCAACCAAATCGAAAAGTCTGTTCGTTTTTTTGTATATAGTCGGGATTCTTCGATAAAAGTGGAATCGTTAGATTGGGCATCTTGTATTTACGAAAATCGAACCTTTTATGTGTTGGTAACAAGTAGCAATTTACCTACATTTTGCAGAGTAATCTTCTTTGCGAAAGATGGGAAAAAATTGTTGGAATTAAGTGACGAAACTTATTCACAATCACACTTTATACCTTTTTTGGGTATTGAGAATATAGCCGATAGGCCCCTAACATTTAGAATCCTTTATACTACAAAATCTGGAAAGGAATATAGTATTGACACAGCCATTAATGAGTTTGGATACAACAATCCTATTAGTTATTCAAAAAAGTTTAATACATTGCCTTTGTCGTATTTATTTAATTATACTGTTCCTATAAATTCATCGCGCTTCGATGGTTTAATGATAAATCCCTATGACAATTTGAATTGGAAGAATCTTGAGCTATACAAATTTTCTGATACAGGATTTGCAAAATTGGCTGAATTGAAAGAACCTTGGATTCCAGTAGATACAGGAGATTCCAACGGTGATGGTAAATTAGAAGTTTTAACTACACTTTTAGGTCGAACAAGACTTTTGCAACCGGCGGGGGAACCACAAAATTATTTCGATAATGTTTTGTTTCAAAGCGAGCCGAATTCTACTCTATGGGCTGCAAAAATGAAGGATTTCAATGGAGACGGCAAAGACGAGCTAATTTGTTTCGATGATACATCTATCCTCGTTATAAGCTATGAAGACGGAAAGTATAAAACCATTTCTCGGATTCTACCTCAAGATTCTTTCGGTGTTGTTGGCACTAAACCGAACATCCAAATTGCAGATTTTGATTCCGATGGAAACTATGAACTTGCATTATTTACGACTCGAGGGTATCTTCTCATCTACCAATACGATAAAGCCTTGGAACGTTTCGACCTTGAATACTCACTAAAAACCGAAGGCGACCCCTTTTCTACTGCAGCTTGTATTGGTAAGTTAAAATCAAACCAAAATTTCTCGATTTTCTTTATTCAATCGAAATACTTCGAGGACAAGACCCACGAACAATTAAAAGGGTCGTTGTGGAATTTATTCAAAGTCGATGCAAGTTCAAAGGATACATATTCAATAACTTACGAAAAATCATTTTATGGAGTGAGGAGTGGCAGTATTCCACAAGGTATTTTTTATAGGAATGGTATAAATGCTGGGAATCTCGATAAAGAAGAGGGAGACGAGCTATTGGTTTCTTTGTTTCCAAACTTCTATGTGCTGAAATTTGGAGCAGACAGCATTGGATTTACTCCGATTTTGTGGATACCTTTTGTTTATTCAAACTCAGCGATTGTAAATGATTTCGATAACAATGGAGTAAATGAGTTCGGTATTTCAAATTGGGATGGCTTGCGTTTCTATGAGTTAAATGTGAAAGTTAAACTGTTTACACCATCATTTCTCGATGGCTGGTTGGATTCCACCAATAAAATAAATCTTTATTGGGAAAAAGTTGAAAATGCCGATAAATACGAAATTTACGAGGTTTTGCCGAATGGAAGTATTAACCTTGTTGGTATGAGCTATTCGAATGATTTTATGTTGGAAGTCGTTAATCCACCTAACTCTATCGAGTATATAGTCCGTGGAATAAATGATAGTGGAAATTACGAGCCTAGTGATTTTACTAATCCAATACGAATTTACTTTTTTAAACCAACCCGTGCATTATCTGTCGCAGTTGTATCGCCAAAGCAAATAGAAATTCATTTTACGGGGAAACTTCCATTGGTTTTCGCAAACAAATCCGTAATTCAAATCTATGATGAGAATTTGAAAGAGATTGAGTTCGAAACACTTCAAAGAGCAAACGATACAATTCTAGTTGTGACATTTTTCCAAAAATTGTGGATTGGTAAATATTTAGCCCAAATTGGGAATTTTCGGGATTATTGGGGTAACCGAACGATTTCAGATGGTATTGAATTCGAAATAGACACAACAAATGTAGTTGATTCTTTGCTCTTTGTTCAAAAATTTGAATTTGTAAATAACAATAAGATTAGACTATATTTCAACTCAGCTTTGGATTCTATTTCTGCTACAAACCTGTTGAATTATCGAATTGAACCTTTCGGAGAAATTGTTAATGTCGAACTCGGTCAAGATATTTCTTCGATACAAATAGAGCTTGGTTCGAATGTTAATATAGTTTCGCTTGGAGTTGACTTCTATCTTGTTTTGGGGAAAATTTACTCATTAGATTCGACTCGAATTGTTGTTCCACCATTTAATACTATCGCACTAACTCGCGAAGCTCAAGAAATTTCGCATGCTTTTGCCTATCCTAACCCAATAGATTTATCTAAAGATGAACAATTGACTTTCGCTAATATACCATCGAGTTCAATAGTTGAAATATATGATGCGTATTTCCGTAAAGTTTTGGAATTAAAGAATGATAGATGGAAAGGAGGGATTCAAATTGATATACGGAATCAAAATCGATTTACTTTTGAAAGTGGAATTTACTATTTTCGGGTTCGGAAGTTGAACGGTGATGGTATTGAAATTATTTCAAATTTGAAAAAATTTGCAGTAGTCCAATGAAATTAGTTCTTTTCATCCTTATTGTTTCTTTCGTGGGTGGGACCGCGTGCCAGGATGGATTAAGCCCCGACTTTGGAAAAAAGGAGGGTAATATTTATGGGAATTTAATTATTGTTTCGGGAACCGATAGTTGGCCCAGCCCGGATTCTGCTTTAGAGTTAAGGGTTGTTGCTTTCAAGGAGTATCCACCGAAAGATATAATTGGCGAAATTGTTTCTGGTAATGCCTACTTTACCGATACTTTACCACGTTTCGTCGATACTATTCCTTTTTCTTTGAAGATAGACACTCCCCCAGTCGAGTTGAAATACATTGTTGGAGCATTACGTTATGGCTCGCTTGTTCAATGGAAAGTAATCGGGGTTTATACTTTGGATACTTCTTCGAAGCAGCCGGCTACGATTTTTGTCCAACGAGGCGATTTAATAAACAAAATAAACATTTATGTTGATTTTTACAATCTGCCCGAACAACCTTTTTGATTGATATGGGTTCGAGAACTGTTTTTATATTTTGTATTTTTCTATTGAGTTTGAAAGTTTTGGCATACGATTTTGTCGGATTCGTTTTCGATAAAAATTCGAATCGTCCGCTCGTTGGAGTAACTGTTCGGCTCGAAGGGACAAATTACGGGACAATTTCCAACAAAAGCGGATTTTTTCGGCTGACTAATCTACCAAAAGGTGAATTTAACATTATCGTTAGTGCAGTTGGATACGACAGCTTTCACGGTAGGATTAGCATCCCGTTTATTGATACATTAAAAATTTTTCTTGCCGAGAAAACACTTAGAACAGACGAGGTTGTAGTTTCTGCAACAAAAAGATTGCAAGCGGTCCAAGAGGTGCCGGTTAGTGTTTCGGTTATTTCCGAAGAGTTTTTTCAAAAGAGAAATTATTTGCGTTTCGACGAAGCGCTTAGAAATACTTCGGGAGTAATAGTGAACAAGGACAATATTAATATTCGCGGTTCTTCGGGGTTCTCACTTGGCTTGGGTTCAAGGGTTGCTTACCTTGTCGATGGATTACCTTTCCTTTCTGGCGACAATGCCGATGCAAAATTTGATATTGTCCCCGTCGAAATGATTAATCGAGTGGAAATTGTTAAAGGTTCGGGCTCTGCATTGTATGGCTCGAGTGCGATAGGTGGAGTTGTGAATATATTAACGAAAGAACCAACAGACACGACTGCTTATAACATTAGCCTGCAAGGTGGGGTTTATACTAAACCTAAATATAAACAGTGGGTATATACAAATAAACTGACTTCTAAAAGCTCTATTAGTGGTTATTATTCGTCGGATTTGGGATATTTTAAACTTGGTTGTGGAGGCTACGTCTTAAACGATGAAAGCTATAGAAAATATGATAAAAGTTTGCGAGGGAATATCTTTGCTAAACTAAGCAAGGAATTTAGGAATTACGGGAAACTTATGATTTTTGGTTTTTTTGCTTCGGATAAAAGAGATGATTGGGTGTATTGGAATAGTTTGGACAGTGCAACTATACCTCCAACAAATACAGATTTGAACCGAAAGTTGCTTTCGAACAAAGGGAGTTTATCGTTGGATTTTAAATTAATAGTTACCGAAAAGACATTTGCGAACATTCGAAGTTCGCTTTACAGCACGGATCTATCGATGAATATTCCTTTAAATAATCCAGAATATCGGCAAAGTTCAGCATATAGTTTCAACAACGAGTTACAGTTTAACCATCATTTCCCTAATAATATCTTTTTAACTTATGGGTTGAATTATATTCATAATTGGGTAAAATCTAACATCTATGGTTCTCATAAGCAAAACTGGTTGTCTTCCTACGCACAAGTTGAGCTTTCGAACTTGGATGGCTTGATTATTACTCTTGGAGATAGATTAGATGTTGAAAAATCTGATTCCACCGACACGCAAGTAGAAATTTCCCCTAAATTGGGGATAAACTACTTATTAGATAAAAGCAACAGCTTGCGTTGCTCGATTGGTCGCGGATTTCGAAGCCCATCGTTAGCCGAAAGATTCTCGTCGATTAAATACAGCGGTTTCGAAGTTGTTCCAAACATTGGGTTGAAGTCGGAAAAATCGTGGTTTGCCGAGATAGGCTCTTTGTTAGAATTTCAGGATTGGTTTTTTCCTACGCAATTTGATTTTGCTTTGTTTTATACTAGATACAACGACTTAATCGAACCGCAATTCGATTTAACGTTGCCAAAACCTGTAATAAAGTTCCAAAATATTACCAATGCAGAAATCTTTGGAACTGAATTTTATTTGCGAACTTTGCTGTTTCATACCTTACCTTTTACTTTTGGGTTAACCTTTCTCGAGCCAAGAGATATTGATTCTGCAACGATTTTGAAGTATCGACCAAAGTGGAGTATTGTAACCTCGCTCGCGTTGCCTTATGATAATCTCAATTTTGTTGCCGATTTTCGCTATATTAGCAAAATAGACAGAATAGATGAATCACTTCGTATCCAGGTATCTGATTACGATGCACGCGTTCCAATCTATGTGTTAGATTTTTCTTTGCTCGTCGATTTGAGGAAATACAAGTTACCTTTCCAAGTGAATCTTAGTGTTCAAAATGCTTTAGACTATTATTACGTCGAAATGGTTGGAAATCTGGCAATGACGAGATTGGTTAGCCTAAAGGTTCAATATTTAAAATAATGCCTAGATTGCCTATCTTGGTCGAATTTCTAAATTCTGTGAAATTGGACAATTCATTAAAGTAATAATCTATTGAATATTTGTAATAAAACTGAAGCCAATGGTTTTCTTTTTTAACTGTTCGTTATTAAATTGCATTTTTATTCTATAAGTGTAAATGACTAAATTTAAATGGATAATTATTCAAGCACTTTTCTTTATACTTAGCTACTTTTCTTTTTCACAAAAAGTTGTTGTGAGCGAGTACTATAATATTACGGGTATTCCAAATGGAGAATGGACTGAACTTTTAGTTGTGCAAGACAATATAGATATTGTTGGTTTTACACTGCGCGATAATTCTGGGTCAACAGGGGTGCCAGTTCAATGGACTGGCGGCATTCGATTCAAAAACCATCCACTTTGGAGGAATCTTCGTTCTGGAACAATTATTGTTATTAATCATCGCTATTCTGCTTCGCAACGAGTTGATGTTGATAAACGCGATGGTTACATTGAAATAGACGCAGAAAATGAGACTTACTTCGAAAAAAGGTGCTTTAGTTGTGTTGTTGGTATCGATTGGAACCAGAAAGCTTTGAATATTGCACAAGGAAGCGATATCCTTGAAATTATTGATAATAATGATAACCACGTTCACGCATTAGCACATATGCCTAATGCTTCGGGAAGCTGGCTCAATTTGCCGCCTCCAAAGATTTCCTACAATGGAAAAATTCCACAGGGAGGCGTTAGTGTTCAAGTTTGCCCCGGAAGGAATATTACATCTTATAACAAAGGATTTGATGTATTAAACGAGGAGGTTGTGCAATCTTTGGATTATGTTACCAAAGGTAAACCAAATAATCGAAGTAGTGCCATTGATGTGAATCAATTGTTCTGGCGTAATCTTCGTGAACCAGAATGGAATTCACCTAATTTAAATGCACGCATATTCAGGGATAAGGTTTTACTATTATGGAATTCTATAAATGACCCAAACCCAAACGACAGTGTCAATGGATATTTAATCATACGAATACCATCGGAAGAATTGAGCCAGATACAAACTCCAGTCGATGGTCGAATATATAACGTTGGCGATAAGCTTGGTTCCGCAACCGTGGTGGGAATTGTGAATTTTTCGCAAACAACAAGTTTTGTCGATAAGTTTGCCATTCCTTGCGATACAAGCTATACTTATAGAATTTATGCTTTCCGGTATCGTGCAGATGATTTCGGAGAGGACTCGCGTGCTGTTTACGCTCGTGGACGTTCTTACAACGAACATGTTGTTGGAGAAACCAACGTTTTTAAACAATTACCTCCGACACCGATTTTAAGTATAAAGGAAAATAAAAATAGGTTCTGCAAAGGCGATAGTACAATTATTTTTATTTCGAATGGCGAATTGCTGCGGGATATGAAAATTGAATGGTTCGTTGACGACAAAGTTATTCCTAACGAAAATAATATATTAATTAAAGCAAAAACCGGAGGAACATACAAAGTAAAAGTTACCGATTCTTTAAATTGTCCTTCTTGGTCGGAACGCATAAATATTGACGTTCTTGCATTTCCACAAGTTAACCTTATGGTAAATTCTGTAGTAGTGAACAATGATACTTCGTTTGTCGTATGTAAAGACGATACTGTAATTCTTGTTGCACACGGTTGGTCCAATTACAAATGGTTCAAAAATGGTAAATTGGTCCAGGAAGGAAATCGCTCGACCTTTAATGTAGTAGAAACGGGAAGTTATCGTCTCGAGGCAACTAACAACCTTTGCACGACGAAAACCCCTGTGGTGACAGTTAAGTTTCTGGACCAGCGTGCTGAATTTAATTACGATACCTTAAATTTTTATGCTGCCAAGGATGTGCCATACGTAGATACTACAGTTATTTATTATAATCTTTCAGCCGATACGATTTTTGTTAGTTCATATAGTTTTGAAGGAAGCGGTTTTGAGTTAATCACCCCTAAAGTCCCATTTGTAGTTCTTCCTTACGGGGATGTTAACCTTGTTACAAGATTCCATCCCACAATGTCGGGAGTGTTTGTTTCGAAACTGATTTTGAGAAAGGAATGTGGTGTTTCCGATACTTTATTTCTAAGTGGTGTAAAAAAGTTTGGCGATTTAGGCAGTTCTACCGATGTTTTGGATTTTGGGATAATTCCACTGTGCTATGACTATGGAATAGATACAACTTTGAGAATTTACAATCGTAGCTTGGAACTTGTTGAACTCCGAAATTTTGAGATTTATGCCCCGTTTGTAGTTTTAAGTCCTTCGTTCCCAACTTCTATTTTTCCACAAGATAGCCTCGATATAACGATTCGTTTCGCTGTTAACCAAGAGGGTAGATTCCAAGTTCCATTAAATATTGTTTATCGAATTAACAATATTTTCGACACTTTAAAATTACTGGTAAAAGGAGATGTAGATTATCCAAAATATGAAATTAGAAAGGATTTCAACGAACCATTGGTTTTTGGGGAATGTGTAAGTTCGATGGATACTTCTTTTACGATAGTTAATAATTCCAAGTTTCGATTGGAATATGTTTTCGATAATCAGGAGAATACTGTTCAATTGTCTTCAAAAAGTGTAGTTCTTGAACCGTATAGTATTGCGAGTATTCCGGTTACCATACGTCCAATCAAGACAGGGATTGCAGTTTCTAAACTTTTTTGCTACGTATCTCCTTGTGGAATCAGAGATTCTGTTGAATTTCTTGTCGATAAAAAAGGAGTTCTAATTTCTTTTCCCGAAATGACAATAGACTTTGGGGATATTTTTGTTTGCAACATCGATTCAATACGTGCTCGAAAAGTTTCGGTTTCTATTGACGGAGATACTTTGGGGTTAGTTCGAATACGTTCGATACGAGTAGAGGGGAGTTTTTCCTCGAATACTTCTGCTGGAGCAAAATTGAAAAATGGCGAAGAAATTGAAGTTAGTTTTACTCCCGATTCTTCTGGCTATTACGAAGGGGAAATTACTTTTCTTTTGGAACCCTGTCTGGATGAATATAAGTTTGAACTTAAAGGAAGATATGTTAAAGGTAATTATAAATTAAGTTCTAAAATTCTTGATTTTGATTTTGTGGAAATTGGCTTGTTCGAAACTAAGAAGGTGGTTGTCGAGAATACTTCCAACCAAATAATTTATATTGTTGGAATTTCCGATGTTCTTTCGCCGTTTGAACTGGTTGCATCCAAGACTTTCCCCATTATGCTAAAACCCAACGAAAGCATAAATTTAATTTTCAAATTTATACCTATTCAAGTAGGTGATTTTATGCAAACAATTTATATTGATTTTGGCTCGCCTTGTTTTGTTATGGATTCCATTGAATTATTCGGGAAAGGAATTGAACCACAGCCCAACATTATTACTCTTGCACTCCCATCTATAGAATCAAAACCTATGAAAATTTTACAGATTCCAATATATCTCGAAGTATCGGAAGAAAAAAGAATTCGGCTATTTCGATTGGAATTCGATATTAACTTCAACTTCTCGCTCTTCGATTTTTATAAAATCGATTTAAATTATAATTTTGATAATGTCGATACGATTAGGACGTTAGGAAAAGTTTCTTTTCGGTTAGATTTCGATACAAACTCGTTTGTAAGAAGTGGAGTGATTGGATATTTAGTCGGAAGGGTAATGTTAGGTGATGAAAAAAGTACACCACTTACCTTCGCCAATGTTGAAGCTTTGGGGAAAGGCGAAATTCGTGTTGAACAACGGAATGGAAAAATTACTTTGGACAGTATCTGTGCTTTGGATTTAAGGTTAATTTCAACCGAAACTTTGCCAAACGTCACTTTCAAAAAATTTGAAAATGATGGAATATCCTTCGAGGTGAGCTCTTCCAAAGGTTGGAATAAATTGCACATCAAGGTTATAAACTTGTTGGGTCAAATTGTTTATTCAGATACGAGAAACATTAGGTCTGCAAGTATCGACGAACTTACAATACCAGATTCGGAACTGCCCGACGGATTTTATATTTTTGTTTTCGAGTTCATTAGCGAAAATAATTACTATTTACCACAGACTTTGAAGGCTTTAATAGCAAAAGGAACCTTTCTTGTCTTGTCTTCTACTACAACAACACATTAATTACAAAAATTAAATTTAGTTGCCAATTTAGTTTATATAATTTTTTAGTTATATTACTTTTTGGTAATTTAGTGTTTGAATTTTGGTGGTAGTGCGATATGATACAGATTGATAGGAATATTTATTTACAAAGTTTATCGATAGATTTTTATCCTTTGTGGAGAGCTAGCATATGAGAAAGATATTTATTATTATTGCTATTTTTTCTTTTCTTGCTTTTATAGTTTTAAACACAGTTTTTCGTACTTGGGATGTTCAATCTCCTTTGGAAAAATTGAAAGAACAATACGAAAATAAGGAAGACACGAAAGCCGTCGATCACTCGCAATTTTCAATATTGAAGCAAGTATTCGAACACCCTTCGGAAGTAACGAAAGCTTGCGTCAGTTGCCATAACCTTACATCTCATCAAGTAATGAACTCGAGCCACTGGAATTGGGAGCGCGAAGAATATGTAAAAGGAAAGGGTGTAGTTTATTTAGGGAAAAAGAATGCCATTAATAATTTTTGCATTTCTTCGGAAGGTAACGAACCAAGTTGTGCGAAGTGCCACATTGGGTTTGGTATGGATAGCAAAGGCAAAGTGTTTACCGATTCGGTAAACATTGACTGTTTGGTTTGCCACGACAATACAGAAACTTATAGTAAAGCACCCGAAAAAGGGGGAGCGCCTTCGGAAACGGTAAACCTTAGTTTTGTTGCACAAAATGTTGGGAGACCCCGAAGATCTAATTGTGGAATTTGTCATTTTTATGGTGGTGGTGGAAATAATGTTAAGCATGGTGATCTTGAAAAGGCAATGTTTGAACCGACCAAAGAGATAGATGTTCATATGGGTGTTGACGGTGCTAATATGCAGTGTGTTGATTGCCACGTAACTAAACAACATAATATTTCGGGAAGGCTTTATTCTCTTTCTTCGATGAACCGCAACAGGGTATTTTGCGAACAATGTCACTTGTCGGAACCACACACCGACGAAATACTTAATGAACATACTCTTAAAGTGTCGTGCCAAACTTGTCATATTCCTATTTATGCAAAAGTCAACGCGACGAAAACTTATTGGGACTGGTCAACCGCTGGGAAACTTCGAAATGGACAACCATACGTTGAGGAAGATAGTGTAGGAAATGACAAATATATGTCGATAAAGGGAACTTTTGTTTGGGGAAAAAATCTTAGACCCGATTATATTTGGTTTAATGGAAGTGCAACTCATTATTTAAAAGGGGATATTATAGAGGATACGACAAAAGTTGTTGTATTAAATAAGTTGTTTGGTTCGTATTCCGATTGGGAGTCGAAAATTTACCCTGTAAAAACTTTTCGTGCTAAGCAACCATTCGACCCGATTAATAAAATCCTTATTAGCCCAAAACTTTATGCTGAACGGAAAGGCGAAGGTGGATTCTGGAAGGATTTCGATTGGATAAAGTCTTCCGAAATAGGTATGAAATTAGCAAATTTGCCTTTTAGCGGGAAGGTGTCGTTTATTGAAACAGAAATGTACTGGCCTGTCAACCATATGGTGGCACCGAAGGGACAAAGTTTACAATGTAAGAGTTGCCATACACGGAATGGATCTCGTTTGGCTGGTTTGACCGATTTTTACTTGCCGGGGCGCGATAGCTCTGCGACTGTAGAATTTATAGGCAAATGGCTTGTTATTTTGGTTTTTATAGGTGTTGTTTTTCATGGAAGTTTAAGAATTTATAATAATTTTCGCAATAAACAGGAGATGAATTGATGGCACATAGCAAGATTTACATTTATAAAGGGTTCGAAAGGTTTTGGCACTGGATGCAAGCCCTTTTGATTTTTTTTCTTGCCTTCACAGGCTTCGAAATTCATGGTGTTTATCATTTTTTTGGATTTCGCGAAGCTGTCCGCTACCATAACGTTGCAGCTTATATGTTCATTGCATTGATAATTTTTGCAATTTTTTGGCACCTTACTACTGGGGAATGGAAGAATTATATTCCAACGCTTAGAAACATAAAAGCACAATTGGATTATTATTTGTTTGGAATTTTCCGAAATGCACCGCATCCAACAAAAAAATCTGTTTTGAGCAAGCTTAATCCTTTACAAAAAATTACTTACTTTGCTTTGAAAATATTAGTTATACCTTTAAGTGTATCGTCGGGTTTGTTGTATATGTTTTTTCGTTACCCAACCCGCTATGGTATCGAAGAGATAAGTATCCAAAATTTGAAGTATATCGCTGTTTTTCATACTCTTGCTGCATTTTTTTTGGTTGCTTTTATTATTGCTCATTTATATCTAATTACAACGGGCAAAACAATCACTTCGAACCTTAAAGCAATGCTCACAGGTTACGAAGAATTCGAAGACGATAAAGAGCAGAATGTTATAGAATCGGAAATAGAAAATCCAATCGAAAAGGTTACTTCACAAAAAGAAAGGGTAAAATTATGAACAAGATTAATTATATGAATCCGTATTTAGCTGGATTTCTTCTTGGATTACTTCTTATTGTTACAGTTTATATTACAGGCCGTGGTTTGGGAGCCAGTGGAGCATTCAAGAGCTATGTTGTGGCAAGCGCGGAAACCATAGCGCCGTTACATTCCGAAAATTCAAAATTTTATCGGGAGTACCGCAATGAACATAATAGTAGTAACCCTTTAATGAATTGGCTAGTTTTCGAGGTTACGGGGGTGTTAGTAGGTGCATTCATTTCTGGTTTAATT
Organism: Ignavibacteria bacterium; assembly: GCA_037445895.1. Classification (GTDB taxonomy): domain Bacteria; phylum Bacteroidota; class Ignavibacteria; order Kapaibacteriales; family UBA2268; genus JBBIJO01. The sequence continues at coordinate 54,184 of JBBIJO010000003.1, forward strand.
TCAAATAGGCTAACACTAACTTTGGAAAAAGGTCCTAATTTGACCAATAGGTTGCGAGTTGTGGCAGCCTTGATTGGTGGCGTTCTTTGGGGTGTGGGATCCCAGTTTGGTCGCGGGTGTACGAGTGGTGCTGCTTTAAGCGGTATGGCAGTTATGTCAACTGGAGGAATCATTACGATGTTTTCAATTTTTGCAGGAGCATATCTTTTTGCTTTTTTCTTCAGAAAACTGTGGATTTAATTTAAGGAGGTTAAGATATGGGACCTTTGGTGCCAGACGTTGTAAGTAATAACCTGAACTTGATTTTAGCTTTTTTCATTGGAATTGCCTTTGGTGCAATTCTTGAACAGGCTGGGTTTTCATCGACAAGGAAACTGGTGGGTTTATTCTATGGATACGACTTCACTGTTCTTAGGGTCTTTTTTACTGCTGGTGTTGTTGCAATGATAGGAGTTATGGCGCTTTCTCATTTTGGATTTATCGATATGAATTTAGTTTATGTAAACCCTACTTATCTTTGGTCGGCAATTATCGGGGGACTCATTATGGGTTTGGGGTTTGTGATTGGTGGTTTCTGTCCCGGCACAAGTATTTGTGCTGTTGCTATCGGAAAGGTTGATGCTATTATATTTGTTATAGGAGTATTTTTAGGAGTGTTGATTTTTGCGGAGGGATATCCAGCTTTCGAAGGGTTGTATAAATCCGAATTTTGGGGAAATCCCAAAATATTTGAAACATTGAGTATTTCCCCAAATTTATTCGCTTTAGCGATGGTGTGCTTTGCTATGCTTGCATTTTGGTTTGTTGGATTAGTCGAAAGAAAAGTTAATAAAGAACCTTTGAAGCAATTTAAATTAAGACCATATTATATAGTTCTTTCTATCGTAGGATTTATTCTTTTAGTTTCGGCTTTTACTCTCAAGGATAGGAAGTCTGCTATTCTACAAGTTATTCAAGACGAACAGTATGTCAAATCGAACAAATTGGATGTAATGAACGTCGATGAATTTGCTTTCCGGTTGATGGACAATGAAGAAGAACTCGAAGTTGTCGATTTTAGGGAACCGAATGATGCAAAAACATTGCCTTTACCAAAATCCAAACTTTATACTATCGATAATTTATTCGAGAAGGAACCAAGCAAACATTTGCAAGTTCGAGGGAAAAAATATGTGATTGTTGCTAATGATGAGTTTACGGAACGGAAAATCGGGGTGATTGTAAATGAATTAGGGTTGAATAGAATGATGATTCTCGAAGGTGGGCTAAATTATTTTAAAGAACAAATAATCAATTTCAAACCGATTCAAAATCCTAAAACTTTGCTCGAAAGCTATACTAATCGGTTCCGGGAGAAAGCTAGCAAAATTATTCCTGTTCTTATAAATCGAAATAGAACGCTTCAACCAATAGAAAAAAAACAACAGAGAGTTCTTGGGGGTTGTTAATTGGTTAATTTCAGTTGGTTCCGAAAAAGTTTTTTACAAATGATGATATTTTATTAATTTTGTTTTTCGATATGGCGAGCTTAGCTCAGTTGGAAGAGCATCAGATTGTGGCTCTGAGGGTCACGGGTTCGAGCCCCGTAGCTCGCCCCAATTGATTAGTCTATAATACCTTTTAATTCCCTTTTTGTTATTTTTGTATTTGTTTAATTTTTTTGGTTATACAATGAAACAAACATTGGCATTATCATTGTTAATTGCTTTACTATTTAATTTTTGTTCTACAAACAACGAAAGTGGCAAGATGAGATTGGTCGACAAACAAACAATACAAAAAACAATTAAAGTTTTAGTTGAAAAATATGGGGAACGAGACCGGGAAAGAATCGAGCGAGGTGTGAACCAAGTAGCAAATTTTTGGTATGAAGTCGATGGCTCGAAAAAAGATTTTTTTGAATTTTGCTCTAAAAATTTTGTTCCAAAATCCGACACGTTAGATGAAGTATTCACTCGGCTTTCAAATTATTTCGAGGTATTAGGCGGATATTTTAACAAAATAACGCTCGAATTGAACCGCCGACTCCATCTCGATATGGGCGAAATTATGCCAATCGATTTAATGTTTGCTGGCTACGACCCATCAGCAAATTTAACCACCGATTTTTTCAGAAATAAAATTGCTTTCTATGTTATTTTGAACTTTCCAAATTATTCGCTCGACGAAAAAAATACATTAGGACGTAAATGGTCCCGGAAAGAATGGGCTTTTGCTCGTCTGGGGGATATATTTACCTCCCGCGTTCCTGCGGAGTTTCTTCAAAAAATTTCGGAAGCTACTACTGCAGCCGATTCCTACATCTCAGAATACAATATCTATGTTGGAAATCTTATCGATGATAAGGGAAACACTTATTTCCCGAAGGATAAAAAACTAATTTCGCACTGGAACCTAAGGGATGAGATTAAGTCTTTGTATGGCAAGGACAATGGTTTGTTCAAACAACAAATGATATATCGAGTGATGAAACATATAATTAACCAGACTATTCCGCAGCAAGTTATAAATAATTCGGAATATCAGTGGAACCCATTCAAAAATATATTGTTTCAAAATGGAAAAGAATTGCCTTTCAAGACCGAACCCAATACACGATACCAACACTTATTGAATAACTTCCTTGTTCGCAAGGCTGTCGATAAATTTTATCCTGAATATCCTACCTATATCAAACGAAAATTCGAATTGGAGTTTGAAATCTCCGAAAAAGACATTGAAAAACTTTTTATCGATTTGATTTCATCGCCGACAGTCAGTAAAGTTGCAGAATTAATTAAAAAGCGATTGGGACGCAATCTTGAGCCATTCGATTTGTGGTATGACGGATTCAAAGCTCGCAGTGCAATCCCCGAAGATGAACTTTCATTAACAACTAAAACCAAATACCCCAACCGCGAAGCGTTTGCAAAAGACTTACCAACTATTTTAATGAAACTTGGCTTCACATCTGAGCTTGCTAATTTTATTGCCTCGAACGTTGAAGTTGACCCTTCACGTGGCGCTGGACATGCTTGGGGGGCGCAAATGCGTTCCGAAAAGGCACATCTTCGCACACGAATTGGCAAAGATGGAATGGATTACAAAGGATATAACATCGCAATTCACGAATTCGGACACAACGTTGAGCAAACCTTAACTTTGCAAAAAGTCGATTATTATATGCTTAATGGAGTGCCAAACACTGCATTCACAGAGGCAATGGCGTTTATTTTCCAAAAACGAGACCTCGAACTTCTTGGGATAAAAAATCCCAATGCAAATGCAACTCATTTAATGGCATTGGATAATTTCTGGGCTGCTTACGAAATTATGGGTGTGGCGCTTGTCGATATTTACGTATGGAATTGGATGTATCAAAATCCAAATGCTACCGCCGAAGAATTGAAAAATGCAACTATCAAAATAGCGAAGGAAGTTTGGAATAAATATTATGCCCCTGTTTTTGGTGTGAAAGACGAGCCTATTTTAGCGATTTACTCACATATGATTGACTATCCTCTTTATCTTTCAGCATATCCATTGGGGCATATCATTGAATTTCAGATTGAAAGAAGCATCGAAGGGAAGAACCTTGCCGATGAACTTTATAGAATTTTGACTCAAGGTAGAATTACTCCACAAATTTGGGTGGAAAATGCGGTTGGAAGCGAGATTTCAACGAAACCAATGATTGAGTCCGCCGAGGAGGCGCTCAAATTTGTTAATTAGAGTTGATTGTTAGTAGGGATGGATGAAAATTGGTTTAGGAACAAATGTAGTGGAATTTGTTTTATCTTTTGGATATTTTTATATAATTTGCAATAATAATTATAATTGCACTAATTATAATCGCATAGCTTTGCCGGCGAGGCCTAATTTTCCTCTTTTGGGAGTTTTTGGCTATTATCCGTATTCGGACTCATTTCAAGAATCCGAAAAACTCACACAAAAAGTAAGGCTTCCAGCAAAATACAATCCCCGTTCTTTCTCTATTTGCTTTGTTTTTAGTTATACTTTTTTCTTTTAAGAATGAGATTGTTGTTTAAAGTAATATTTTTATTTTACTCCGTTAATTTATTATTTGGTTTCGATTCGGATACTTTGAGTAGGGTACCACGGAAACCGATAGTAAGATTTATTAGAATTTTCGGGGAAAAGTCCGAACAAAATCCTCCAATACTGATTCTTAGAACCTCAAATTCCGGAATTAACCCAGAAATAGGCGATGCCCATCTTGTTGTTGAATTCGATGTTGATTCGAGAGTTCCTCCGAATTTGTATGCTCGGTTTTTTCATTGTTCATACGATTGGAATGAAGATGAGAACATTTTTCTCAACGATATAACTGCACATCGCACAAGTAACATTTTTTGGGAGTCTGCCCCTATTAATTCTAAGTATTATTCATTTCGCGGGCGAATAACTATTCCCAATGAGCAGGTTAAATTCAGTTTTGCCGGAAATTGGAAAATTAAGCTTTTCGATTATGAGAATCCCGATTTGCCGTTAGCCGAAGCCAGATTCTTTATTGTTTCGCCACTTGTTGATGGTAAAATGACATTTTATTCCGATTTTTATAAACCCGAAAAGAATGTTACAGCTTCGGCTTTCGACGTAGAAGTGTCTGTTTTTAGTTCCAAGACTTCAAATATCATAGAAAACAATCTTCATAGTGTGATACTTTACAGAAACCATCGTTGGAGCGAACCTTTTGTTATCTCTCAGTTTACTTTCAATGCTTTTAACAACAACCTTTTTCGGTATAAGTTCGAAACACAGATATATGGTTTTGTTTCGATGGGAAAAGTCTTTAGAATTGATGGTATTCCAGCAGAAAACGGTTATCGGGTATTAAATCTTTCCGATTTAGCTCTTTATCCTTCGATATCAAGTGTTGTAAGAATGCCACTTTCCGATATTCGCCGCCGCGGAAGCTACATCGAATCGCACGACGATGGTGCAATGATTACAACCTTTATAACTCCTAATTATGATGATTACGTTTATATGGAATTTATTCTCGACCCCGAAGGATGGAAAACCGATAACGATGTGTTTGTTGTAGGTTCTTTTAACAATTGGGAACCCACTCGCGATTGGCAAATGTATTACGATGATAAAAACAGGTTGTATAGGCTTCGTCAATGGGTTCGGCGCGCTCGCCATAATTATCTTTATGCAACTGCAAGAGTCAATTCCGACAATAGTACAATCGAGAAAATTGCCTTCGATGAATTCGAAGGAAATACTGTTACAAGTGGGCATACCTTTATAGCTTTCGTGTATTACCGAAATACAGGTTACGGAGGTTACGACGAAATAGTAGGTGTTGTTGCTGGCTCTTATTTCTCGTCCACTTTTCGTTAATTCTATTTGGAATGTAATCTTTTGCTTTTGCTTGATTCATACTCGAGTTGGAGGATACGAATCTCTTGGTCAAGTAGTTTTTGATCGCGCCGAGCCATCACTATCTTTGCAGTTTCAATTGAGCGTTCAAAGCTGCCTAATGTAGAATTACTCCTATCGCCTCCCCACGTAAACGATGGAATATATTTAGGTAATAGCCCGCTATGGTAAATGTTGCAACAAATTCCAGCAATAGTTCCTGAATTGAATGATGTATTGATGGCAGTTTTAGTATGGTCTCCGCAAATTAACCCCAAAAATGTTCGTCCTGTATCGAAACTCTCGGTTTCAATACGTACCGAAATTGATTCATAAGTATTTTTTAAATCCGATGTTGTTGTTCCAGCGCCAATATTGACCCATTCTCCAATGTAAGAATGCCCCAGGAACCCGTAATGTTGCTTATTTGAATAGGCTTGTAGTATCGAATTTTCGATTTCACCCCCGACTTTACAGACTTCACCAATAGAAGTTCCTTGAAATATAGTAGAGCCGGATTTGATATTTGTTCTATTGCCAATAAACACGGGCCCTTCTATGAAAGTAAATGGTTGAATTTGAACTCCCTCCCCAAGAATTATGGGACCCTTTGACGCATCGAGAACTACATTAGTAGAAATATATGAATCTTTACCAATTGTTATTAAGTCTTCATTTATGAGTGAAATGCTGTTGCGTTTTAGTTGTTCGAAGTCAGCAAAATTGTCAAAAAATTTGAAATCTTCTGCAATACAATCAGAATTGTATTCAATGGCATCCCAAAGAAAGTTTATGATTCTTGGGGGCTCGATTGAAGTTTTTGGGAGTTTGTTAGAATATTTCTCAAGAATTAGCGGGAAGAATTCCAGATCGAAATCAGTAGGATTAACAATATCGTTTCGAGCAAGATATAAAGCAAGTGGAATGCCATTGGTTGCGAAAACAACCGATTTTGTTAGTTGTTGGGTAGCAAGGAATTTTTCGTAAGCTTCGAATAAGGACTGCCAAAATTTTTCTGTTGGCAAAATGCCTGCATTGATTATTAATACGTTGCCAAACACTACATTGTCGGTATCGATGTTGAACTTTTTTAGAAACAACTCGAGGGTATTTTTCCGGTGGGAATGGAATAATATCTTTGCAGAGGGGAATCGACGTTGAATTTTTTCGAAGATACGAAAAGCTCCACACCGCACTTCCCACTGCATATGAAGGATACTGAAAGGATATAGGCTTCGAACATATTCATTCTCGAAAATGAGAATATAATCGGGCGACATTATTCTGCTTTAATTAGTTCGACTTCAATTATAAGTTTTGAATTTGGCGGTATATTCCGGAATGAACGATTTCCAAAACCTAGTTCAGGCGGGATTATTAATTTCCTTTTTCCTCCAACTCTCATTGTTGCTACCCCTTCTTCGAGTCCTTCGATTGCATCTTTATTACCAAGGATAAATGACATTGGAATTCCGCTTTTGTATGTGTCTTCGATTATAGTCCCATCCTCGGTTTTCATAATAAAGTTAATTTTAACTTTCTGTTTTGTTCTTGGGATTTCTCCACTTCCAATGAAGATGTCGTAATATTGTAAGCCCGAAGGCGTTGTAATCCATTTTTCCGATTCTTTGCTTACTTTGGAAGAACTACAAGAGAAAAGAAAGATTAAAATTGTTCCCATTAGTAGCAAACTAAATGTTTTCATACTTCCTCCAATCAGTCTAGATAAATTTATATTGCAATTTTTGATTTCCTGAATTTGAGCGCTGCTTTGATAAAACTTATGAACAGAGGAGCTCCGGTTACCGCTCGCGATTTGAGTTCAGGATGGAATTGTGTTCCAACAAACCAAGGATGATCACTTAGTTCAATCATTTCGACGAGTTTACCATCGGGTGAAAGCCCGCTCATAACCATTCCATTTTGCTCTAACAATTCACGATACTTATTGTTTACTTCGTAGCGGTGTCTGTGTCTTTCATAAATCAGCTCCGAATTATATGCTTGGTGGGCAATTGTATGAGGTTGAATTGCACAGGGGTATTGTCCAAGCCGCATTGTTCCGCCTTTGTTGCGTATGGATTTTTGCTCTTCCATTAAATCAATAACGTTATGGGAAACTTTTTTCTCGAATTCTGTTGAATTAGATTCTGGCAAATTACAAACATTCCTGGCAAACTCGATTATTGCACACTGCAAACCGAGGCAGATTCCGAAGAAAGGTATTTTTCTTTCTCGAACAAATTTAATTGCATTGATTTTACCTTCGATGCCTCTTTTCCCGAATCCTGGGCCTACAAGAATTCCATCCAGATGTCCGAGAAGTTCCTCGCAATTTTCTTCGGTGATTAACTCCGAGTCTATCAATTCAACATCGACAGCGGTATTATTTATCGAACCAGCATGAATAAAAGCTTCGAGTATGCTCTTGTATGAATCCCGATAGCGAACATATTTGCCAACAAGTCCAATTGTTACCTTATGTTGGGGGCTTTTAATTTTGCGAACGAAGGATTTCCACTCTTCAAAGTCAAGGCCGTTTGGTTTGATATTAAGTTTTCGTAATACTATACGGTCCATATTATGCCTTAACATAATTAGAGGAACTTCGTAGATTGTTTCGGCGTCGGGTAGGTCGATAACCGATTCTTCTTCGACGTTACAGAATAAAGCAATTTTCGATTTGACGTCTTTCGAAAGTCGGGCTTCGCTACGGCATAAAATAATATCTGGAACAATCCCATGTTCCATTAAATCTTTAACCGAATGTTGGGTTGGTTTAGTTTTCAATTCTCCAGCACTTTTAATAAAAGGCACATAAGTGAGAATAATGTTTATTGCATTTTTTGAACCACGTTCGATAGCAAATTGACGAGCAGCTTCGAGGAATGGCAAAGATTCAATATCTCCAACAGTTCCGCCAATTTCAACAATTACGAACTGATATTTTCCATCGAAAACCGAAATCCTGCGTTTAATTTCATCGGTTATGTGGGGGATAACTTGCACAGTCTTTCCTAAATATTCTCCTTTTCTTTCTCTCATAATGACTGTGTAGTAAACTTGCCCTGCGGTAGTGTTATTGTCCTTATTTAAAGAGCAACCAAGAAATCGCTCGTAATGGCCTAAATCAAGATCTGTTTCTGCTCCGTCGTCTGTAACATAAACTTCGCCGTGTTGGAACGGATTCATTGTCCCGGGATCGACATTGATGTAAGGGTCTAATTTCATAATTGTGACAGAAAAACCACGTTGCTTTAAAAGCAAACCTAATGATGCTGCGGCTATCCCCTTCCCGAGCGATGAAACTACACCCCCATAAATAAAAATGTAATTCGTAATCACTTTCCTTTAATATTTGTTTTTAAAATAAATTCAAATATAAAAAAGTAAGGGGTAGTTTTAAAGACTATCCCTAAATTAATTTTTACTTTTGCGATTGGAGAAGCAATTTCCTTGTGTAGGGAATTAATCCACCTGCTTCGATTATTGCTAAACGCGATTTGTGATGCGGAATCGTCTTAAATTCTTTCTTTATGGTTTTGTTAATAATCTTGTCGGACAAAAGTTCGAGTTCGTCACCAATGCTTGCTTCGATTTCCGGACAAATAATTGTTGACAATCCTAGATTAATGCTATTTTGGAGAAAAATCCTTGCGAAATTTTTTGCGACAACGCGTATATCGTAACCCTTCAAGGTGGACACTGCTTGTTCGCGCGAAGAACCACAACCAAAGTTTTTTCCTGCCACGATTACATCTCCGGACTCGAACCTATTTTCGGTGAGTAGTTGATGTAGTTCTTTAATATCGCCAAATGCATATTGTGGAGTTTCGCTCGGCAGAACTGTTGCCATATATCGCCCTGGATAAATAATATCTGTTGAGACATCGTCACCGAGAACATATATTACTCGTGCCATATTAGCCTCCTTTTTTAGGATTTGTAATATACCCTGTTAAAGCACTTGCAGCAGCCACACTTGGAGAGCAAAGGAAAACTTCCGAATTAGGATTTCCCATCCTTCCTTTGAAATTTCTATTTGTTGTCGATAGAGCAACTTCGCCGTCGCCTAAGGCTCCTTGGTGCACGCCGAGACAAGGTCCACATCCTGGATTTACGATTACTGCCCCTGATTCCATCAACTCATACAGATAGCCTTTTGCCATTGCTTCGCGATAAATACGTCCAGATGCAGGAAAGATAAGCATACGAACTCCCTTTGCTATCTTTTTCCCTTTAAGAATTTTGTATGCCGTTGCTATATCTTCTAGTCTTCCGTTTGTGCAAGAACCCAAAACTACCTGATTTATTTTTATTCCCTCCACATCGCTAATTGGTTTCACATTATCAACAGCGTGTGGACAAGCAATTTGGGGTTCTAGATTCGACCCATCTATATAAATTTCTTGGCAGTAGTGGGCATCTGGGTCAGGTTGGAATAATTCGATATCTTCTTGAACACCAGCAATTTCTTGCAGGTAGCGAATTGTTTCTTCGTCCGATGGAACAATACCCGAAGTTGCGCCTGCTTCAACAGCCATATTACAAATTGTTAATCTTCCGGACATACTCATTATTTTGATTGTTTCGCCGTGAAACTCAATGACTTTATAATTGGCTCCTTCTGCTCCCAAAATACCTATTATACGAAGAATCAAGTCTTTTGGTTCAACGAAGTCTTGAAAATTTCCGTTTACAACTATTTTGATTGTTTCGGGAACTTCGACGTTCAGAATTCTGCCAATAGCCCAAACAGATGCCATTTCGGTTGCTCCAATTCCGAAAGCAAAAGAGCCTAAAGCTCCGTGGCTTGTCGTATGGCTATCGGTTCCAACAACAACGTAACCAGGTCGGACGTAGCCATATTCAGGTAAAATCTGATGGCAAATTCCCATCTCGTTGCCGCGAATATCGTGAAACTTAGTAATTTTTTGTTGTTCTATGAATTCTCTGACTTTTTTCTGATTGGAGGCGGTTTTTGAACTTTCTGCTGGGACTCGATGGTCGAAAATAATTGCAATTTTTTGTGGATTCCACACCCGAGGTTCAAGATTTGTTCCCCTATAAATTTCTAAAAATTGATTAATAACAAGTGCTGCATTTTCGTGCGACATAGCTAAATCAATACGAGGTTCAACAATGTCTCCGACTTGAACCTCGTTTGTTCCGATTGCGCGACTTAATATCTTTTGGACAACTGTTTGTTTCATCTTTGTATTCCTTATTAAACTACACCTTCTTTGCGTAAAAGTGCAAATTCATTTTTATCAATACCAATTAATGCGAGAATTTCTTCTGTGTGTTGCGATAGCTTTGGTGGGGAAGTTTGGACCATTCCAGGTGTTTTTTCAAATTTTGCAGTCATATTGAAGACTTGGATTTCGCCGATTCCTTCTACTTCGACCGTAGCGAATGTATTACGATGCCGAATTTGTTGCTGATTCAACGCAGACTCGAGAGAAAGTATTTCCCCCGCTGGAATACCATTTTTATTCAGTAGTTCAACCCAAATGGAAGTTGGTTTTTCCATTAATTTTTTTTCTATTAGTGGGTTTAATTCGTAACGATTTTTTTTCCGAATATCTCTTTCTTTGAATCTTGTATCTTCTTTAAGATGCGACAATCCAAGCAAATCGGCAAGGGTTTCCCATTGTTCTTGTTTGTTGGCTGCGATGTTGATGTATCCATCGAGGGTTTTGAACGTCCCCGATGGGGCTGCGGTAAAATTATCGTTGCCGAGCAACTCTGGGTGCTGTCTTCCAAGCATAAGGTTTGCGACAACCCAACCGAGAAGAGGCATAATGGAATCGAGTAGAGCAATGTCGATAAACTGACCTTCGCCGGTTTTTTCGCGATAGAAAAGAGCGGCAACAGTAGCAAATGCAGCGTTTAGTCCCCCGACTGTATCGCAAACAGGGAAACCGCATCGTAATGGATTCAATCGTTTGTCGCCATTGATTGCCATTACGCCGCTTAGACCCTGAATGATTTGATCGTAAGCGGGCTTAAATGCATCGGGGCCTGTTTGCCCAAACCCCGAAATTGCGCAATAAATTAAACGAGGATTAATTATTTTTAACGCATTGTATCCAATTCCCAGGCGTTCCATAACACCAGGCCGAAAATTTTCAACAACAACATCGGAAATTTTCACAAGTTTCCGAAAGATTTCCTTGCCACGTTCATCTTTTAAATTTAGCGTAACAGATTTTTTGTTTGAATTTTGAGCAAGGAAACTAGTCCCCATCAACATTTTGTTGTATTCTGTAACACAGCCAAGTTTGCGTGCAAGGTCTCCTTCGGTTGGATTTTCAATTTTGATAACTTCGGCTCCGAGCCAAGCTAAATGCAAAGTAGCAAAAGGTCCCGACAATACATTCGTTAAATCAAGAACCCTTATTCCTTCGAGTATTTTCATTTTCCCTCTTAGTTTTATAAATATACCCAGGTAAATCTTTTATAAAAAAACCACTTGCATATTTTGAAACGGCAATGATTTTCGAAATATCGATATCTTGGCGAAATCCCATTCTTTGAAGCATAAATACAAAATCTTCGGTGCAAACATTCCCAGCAGGTTGCTTGGTGAAAGGACAACCCCCCAATCCCCCAAAAGCGGTTTCGACATATCGAACGCCTAATTTCAGTGCAGTATAAACATTTAATAGTCCCATACCATAAGTGTTATGGAAATGACAAGCAAATTGAGCATTTGGGTTCATCTCCATCAGTTTAGCATACATACGCTCGACTTTGGTTGGGTATGCCATTCCTGCAGTGTCGGCAAGACTGATGTTTTGTATCCCATTTTTAAAATACTCTTCGACAATTTGGAATACTCGTTTTTCTGGTATCTCGCCTTCGAAACCACAACCGAAAGCCGATTGAACCGAGACTTGAAGCTTCTTTCCTTCTTTCTTAACAACTTTTGCCATTTCGAGAATTCTGTCTAATGCCTGCAACGATGTCATTCCAGTATTTTTCGATGAATGTGTATCGCTTGCAGAAACACCCATACATATCATATCAACATTTACTGCCAAGGCTCGTTCCAAGCCCTTTTCATTAAGAACAAGGGCAGAGAAAATAGGCTTTTGCGGTTCAGCTTTGGTTCGAGAGAATAACTCGAACAAATCGTCTGTGTCTGCCATTTGAGGGACTTTTTGGGGATTGACAAACGAACCGAGTTGAATTATATCGATGTTTGATTGAATTAATAATTTAACCCATTCTTCCTTTGTAATTGTTGGAACCGGTTCGCTTTCCATTTGTAAGCCATCTCGCAGCCCAACCTCGTGAATTATCACTTTTTCCATAAAAGCTCTGCATTATTAGATGTAATTGGCTATTGCTTGTGCCATTTCTATGGTTGTGTTCGAACCTCCCATATCGTAGGTTCGAATCTTTCCATCTTCAATAACCCTTGCAACTGCATTTTCAATTTGCTGGGCTTTTTCGGTTTCTCCGAGCCATTCCAACATCATTTTTGCAGCAAGGATTGTTGCCGTTGGGTTGACTTTATACATTCCGGCATATTTGGGTGCCGAACCATGCGTTGGTTCAAACACTGCGAGTTTTTCTCCGATATTTCCTGAACAGCCGAAACCAAGGCCACCTACCATTTGGGCGCACAAATCAGAAATAATATCGCCATATAAATTTGGAGCAACTAAAACTTCGTAATTCAGTGGATTTTTTAGTAACCACATTGTTATTGCATCGACATTTGCTTCGTCTGCTTCAATTTCGGGATAATCGCGGGCTACCTCGCGTGCTATTTCGAGGAACAAACCATCGCTTGCTCGAACAACATTCGCTTTATGAATAATAGTAACTTTTTTATGTCCAAATTGCTTTGCATATTCAAATGCTGAACGAACTATCTTTTCGGAAGATTTCTTTGTGTTGATTTTACAGGAAATTGCAAATTCATCTGAATTCAGTTTGGCGAAAGGAGTAAAATTAGGCGATAACTTTGTCAATGTGGATTTTAGTTCTTCGGGAACGGGATTGAATTCTACCCCAGCATATAAATCCTCGGTGTTTTCGCGAAAAACAACTAAATTAATGTTTTCCTTATAATTCAACGGATTACCTTTGTATGCTTTGCAAGGGCGTAAGCATACATAAAGATTAAACATTTGTCGCATTCTGACAATCGGCGAACGGTAGATTAATCCTTTTCCACGAAGTTCAGGGCGAAGTTCCGATTCGGCGGATTTCACAGGTTTGGATGTGATAGCACCAAAAAGTGCGGCGTCGACGTTTCTCAGTAGTTCGATTGTTCGTTGGGGTAGGGCATCGCCTTCGTTACACCAGAACTCCCAACCAATATCTCCGTGGATGTAATTGGCGTTGAGTTTAACTTTTTCGAGAACTATTTTGGTTGACTCCATAACGTCGTTGCCAACACCATCGCCCGGAAGCCAAGCAATTCGGTAGTGATTTTTCTTTTGACTAGCCATAATTCTTTTATTTTTCTGTTGAACAAGAGCAACACAAAATTACTCAAAAATCACCTCTAAAGCAAAGGTAGCCGAACATTGAAAATCCCTTGCAGAATATCTTTCCTTTATCTTAATTTACATTTTTTGAAATTTGGATATGGAAAAAAAAGTAAAAGGCAAACCCAAACGTTTCTTTTTTAAGGAAACAATTATAATTGCATTGGCATTATTTGTGCTTTATTTCCCGTCTCTAAAGTATCAATTCGTATGGGACGATAAAGAAATTTATATTAACGAAGTAAATTTACCACGAACGGAAACCATTTCGGCAATTCCAAACTATTTCGTGCCTAAAAAAGACAAGATGTATATTCCAATTACTTATACTTTTTGGAACATAATATTCAATATTGAGAGCACCGACGATAGAGTTTACAATCCATATTCATTTCATTTTTTCAATTTGGTTTTGCACATAATAAACTCGATACTTATCTTTTTAGTGTTGTTACGACTGTTAGGCTCACGTAGGTTTGCTTTTTTTGGAGCGATGGTTTTTGCTTTACATCCAATACAAGTGGAATCGGTCGCTTGGATTTCCGAAGCTCGAGGCTTGCTTGCGGGAACATTTGGATTTTCTGCAATGCTTTTATACTTAAAAAACAAAATAGGTCCATTTCGCAATTACTTAATTCCTCTGCTTTTGCTTTGTTCGATGTTATCGAAGCCGAGTGGAATTGTTTTTCCATTGATTTTAATAGCACTTGATGGTTATTTAAATGGTTTTACACCGTTCAAAAAGCTTTTACAGCGTAATATTTTCATATTGATTCTTGTGATACCGTTTATTCTTTTGGCAATGTATGGTGAATCGAGTCGGACAATTGAGTTTTCCGCTCCAATGTGGATACGCCCCCTTTTGTGGCTAAACGCAATAGGATTTTATTTGTTTAAAATTTTTATTCCAATAAACTTTTCTGCGTGTTATGGTCTGACATATAGTTATTTAGTGGCCAACGTATTCAACTTTTTCGCAATATTAATTTTTGTTGGCGTTTTGTTTGTAATGGTTCTTTTGAAAAAAAAGGAATTTTGGTTTGCGATGATAATTTTTGTTTTGGGATTTCTCCCAGTATCAAATCTTCTAACCTACTATTATCAATACTGGTCGACAGTGTCGGATAGATATGTTTATTTTTCGATGTTTGCAATTGCATTTGGTCTTTCTTTTATTGTTAAAGAATACTTTAGCAAGTATTTCTATTATATTTTTGGTATTGTTGGAATAATTTTGTTCTTTTTTTCTAAAATCGAGTTGCCAAAATGGGAGAATGAAAGAACTTTATGGAGTGATTGTATCGAAAAATACCCTAATCGCATTCCACATCCTTATTTAGGACAAGGACTAATATTCCAAAACGACGGGAACTATCCAAGAGCTCTCGACTATTACAATAAAGCTATTGAGTTGGATTCAAATTATTACTTTGGTTATTACAATCGTGGAAATTTATACTATGACTTAAAGCAGTTCACTAAGGCAATCGAAGACTATTCGAGAGTTCTAAAAATTAACACTAAATATCTTAATGCCTATGTAAATCGTGGATTATGCTTGATGAATCTCGGACAATACGAGGAAGCAATAATCGATTTTACAAAGGCAATAGAATTGGATTCTAAGCAATTTGATGTTTACTATGAACGTGCTAATTGTTTTATCGAAATTGGGATGAAAGAGAAAGCTGTCGAGGATTTGAAATTTTGTTTGAAACTTAATCCAAATTTTGAACAAGCAAAATCACTTTTGTATAAAACCTTGAAGTAAGTGAGTATTCTAAAATATGCGAGTAAAGATAGCAGTCGTTGGAAAAATTTTTGTAAGTTGCTTTTTGTAAATTCATTTTTTGGAGTCAATATGAAAAAGAATATGGGGTCTTTCGACCGCACGCTGCGGATTATTTTAGCTATTGCTCTCGCAGTGTTAATTGCGTTGGGTCAGATCAAAGGCATATCCATAATAATTTTTGGAATTGTTGCGATAATTTTCATTGTTACAGGAATTATCGGAATTTGCCCACTTTATTTCCCGTTTAAAATTAACACAGCCAAAAGAGAAGATAAACGCTAAAGATTAATATAGTGACTAGAGTTATTCTCGCACTCTTATTTGGCTTAATTTAAACAGGCATTAAACAAAAGGACAAGCCCAATAATCAGAAGCAAAATATAAACATACTTTACGAATTTTTCCTGTGGTATTCTTGCGTTGAGTATATTGCCAACGTAAATACTTAAGATTACAAGCGGTAATGATAGTAAAAAAAGTATCCCAACTTGTTCTGTCCACAGTCCGGCAATACCTTGTCCAGCGATAATGAATAAGTTTGTTGGGAGGAAAATCCCTTGTAGAATGGTTCTAAAGCGTTCGGATTCCCAACGGCGAAGAGTTCCGTAAATTATTATTGGAGGTCCATTCGAATTGTATGCCCCGCCAAGGATACCAGAAAATAGTCCAAAAATAGGCGAGTACTTGTCTGTTTTTAACTCGAAAAGTTGTGGATTAAATAGCTTAAATAATGAGAATGCTATTAGAATGATAGCAAGGACACCTTTTACAAGTGTTTCGTTCGTTCCTTTAAGGAAAGTTAAGCCTATTGGGATTCCAATAATAGTAGAAATCAGGATTCTTTTAAAGCCTGTAATTTTCGGTGATTTCCTTTCTTGTAACACAATCCAAATTGCTACGGCTAATGATATGAAGGCAGAAAGAGGCGCAGCGGTTTTAACTCCAATAACTAATGTAAGCAATGGCATTGCAATTAAGGCATCACCAAATCCAAAGGTTGCCCTCAGAATAGTGGATATAAGAATTATGAGTAGTATTATTATGTATTCGCTCGACATTAAAAGTAATCGCCACAGTTACGTTATAAAACTCCAAAATTATTGATTTTTTGATAAAGTGTTTGGTATTAGCTGTGAAATGGACAAAAAATTAAATTTTTGAAGACAAAAGAAGGCAATGGTTATGTTATTAAGCAAACGAGTAAACGTTAGATGGAGGATTCTCCAAAAATGAATCCCCCAAACGTTGTTATCCCATCATTGCAAATAATGGAAATTTGCTTGTAAATTCTTGAACTTCTGCTTTTATTTGGGCAAGGATTTCGTTGTTTTCAATGTTACTTATGACTTTGTCGATGAAATCAGCGATTGTGCGCATCTCGGCTTCTTTCATTCCACGCGTAGTCATTGCTGGCGTTCCAATCCTGATACCCGATGTGATAAGTGGAGGTTGAGTGTCGAATGGGACAGCATTTTTATTTACTGTTATGCCAGCTTTATCCAAAGCAATTTCTGCTTGTTTACCAGTAACTCCTTTGTTACGTAAGTCTATAAGCATAAGATGATTATCGGTTCCATTGCTAACAAGGTTGTAATCTTTTTCGAGCAACGACTGGGCAAGTGCTTTGGCATTCTTAATAACTTGTTGAATATACCTATCGAAAGTATCGGTTAAACATTCTCCAAACGCAACAGCCTTTGCTGCAATAACGTGCATTAATGGTCCACCTTGAATGCCTGGCATAACCCAAGAATCAATGACTTCGCTCATTTTTTTTACTCTTCCCGATTTCGGTGCAACAATTCCGAACGGGTTTTCGTAATCTTTTCCGATAAGAATGATTCCGCCGCGTGGACCTCGAAGTGTTTTGTGTGTAGTGCTAGTAACGGCATGGCAATAAGGCATTGGGCTTTGCAAATAACCTTTTGCTATTAATCCTGCTGGATGGGCAATATCGGCGAAAAGGAATGCTCCAATTTTATCGGCAATTTCACGGAAAGATTTGTAGTCGATTTCACGTGGATAGGAAGATGCACCAACGGTAATCATCTTTGGTTTATGCTTCAAAGCTAATTCCTCGACAATGTTCATATCGATTCGGCCAGTATCTTTGTCCAATTCGTATGGGATAAAATTGAATAATCTTCCCGAGAAATTCACTGGTGAACCGTGAGTAAGATGACCTCCGTGGGCTAGACTTAACCCCATAACAGTATCGCCAGGCTTAAGGAAAGAAAAATAGATTGCCATATTAGCTTGGCTACCGCTATGTGGTTGAACATTGGCATATTCTGCTCCAAAAAGCTTTTTAACTCTTTCGCGAGCAAGATTTTCTACAACATCAACCCATTCACAACCACCATAGTAACGAGCTCCTGGGTATCCTTCTGCATATTTGTTTGTTAGCACCGAACCTTGAGCTTCTAATGTTGAAGGCGAAACGAAATTTTCGCTTGCGATTAGTTCTATTTTTTCATGCTGCCGTTTGTATTCATTTACTAATGCTTCGTGGACTTCCGGGTCTGAATTTTTAACTAAATTATACATTCGATTTCCTTTTGAAAAAACATCAAAAATCAAACTTATGTAAAGATTAGGAATTATCAAAGAGCTTAGTCCGGAATTTGATGCCCCATCTGTTTTTAAGCTATTCCTTTTGCCATCAAACTACAAATACAGGCAACATTAATCATATCGTCCACGCTGCAACCCCTTGATAAATCACAATATGGTTTGCTAAGACCTTGAACAATAGGTCCAATGGCTTGTGCCCCACCGAGTCGTTCGGTAAGTTTGTAACCGATATTTCCGGAATTGAGATCGGGGAAAATAAGAACATTGGCTTTTCCAGCAACTGGCGAACCTTTGCATTTACGTTCTCCAATCGAGGGAATCAATGCAGCATCGGCTTGCATTTCACCATCGACGTTTATTCCAGGATTTTTCTCTTTTACGATTTGTGTTGCCTTAATAACTTTATCTACTAATGGATGCTTGGCACTACCTTTGGTCGAAAACGACAACATAGCCACGTAAGGGGTCAAGCCGGTTACAGCGTTAAAGTTGATTGCCGAAGTTATTGCAATATCTGCCAATTGTTCGGCTGTGGGGTCGGGATTTACCGCACAGTCCGCAAAGCAAAGAAGCTTGCCATCCAATACCATTATAAAATAACTGCTAACAATCGAGATATTCGGAGCAACACCTACGGTGTAGATTGCGGCTCGAATTATATCCCCAGTTGCAGAAATATTCCCGCCAACAACTACTTGGACTTCATTGGCATCGAGCATCATCCCGGCATAATAGATTGGATTAGCCGTGAGTATACTTGCTTGTTCGGGGGTCATACCTTTTGCTTTCCGTTTTTCATAAAGTCGTTCGCTATATAAAGTAAAGTTCTCGGATTTTTCTGGTTCAACAATCTTTATTCCTTCAATTGAAATTGAACCAGATTTTGCTAATTCGGATATTGCATTTGAATTACCAACAAGAATTGGTCGGGCAATTTTATTCTCTTTAAGGAATAGAGCAGTTTGTAGTGTTCTAATGTCTTCTGCATCGGGAAAAGCAATTTTGTAATTTAACCCTTTTGTGTTTCTTCTTATACTTTCGATGAATGTTAAGCTCATATATCACCTATTTAGTTTACCAGATGCGTGGAACATTTAAGACTACTCGGAGTGTATCGCGGGCAATAAGAAGTTCTTCGTTTGTTGCAATGACGTAAACTTCAACTTTGCTATCTTCGGCAGAAATTTTCATTTCCTTTGTTCCTATTGCTTTTTCGTTGAGTTCGTCATCAAGTTTTATTCCTAAACTATCTAAATTCATCAGGCAGCGTCGTCGAACCTCCGGTGAATTTTCCCCAATTCCTCCGGTAAAGCAAATTGCATCAGTTCCGTTGAGTTCTGCAAAATAGGCGCCTATGTATTTTTTAATTCGGTTACAAAAAATGTTGATTGCTAACGACGCTCGGCGGTCCTGGTGCTCATGTTCCTCTTCGAGTAGGTCGCGCATATCGTTTGTTAAACCTGAAATTCCAAGTAGGCCAGAGCGTTTATTCAACACATTGAAAACTTCCTCGAGCGAAGTCCCCTCGTTATGGACAAGAAATTCTACGATTGCAGGGTCTATGTCGCCCGACCGAGTTCCCATAACTAAACCTTCGAGCGGGGTTAAACCCATAGAAGTATCGATGGAAAATCCATTTTTAATAGCACAAGCAGAACAACCATTCCCTAAATGCAAAGTGATTATATTGACTTGTTCTCGTTCAATTCCTTTCAGTTTTCGATATCGGTATGCAATATATCGATGCGAGGTTCCGTGGAAACCGTATTTTCTTATTTTAAATCTTCGATATAGTTGGTATGGGATTGCGTATAGATAGTTTTCTTCGGGCATTGTCGAATGGAATGCGGTATCGAAAATAGCAACTTGAGGTATTCCGGGGAAGGCGTCGCGAGCAGCATAAACACCCTTCAAATTTGGGGGATTATGTAGTGGGGCAAGTGGGATACATTCTTCAATTTGGTCGATTACCTCCTCGTCGATAAGTATGGATTTTTTTAAACGTTCGGCACCGTGGACAATTCTGTGTCCAATTGCGTGAATATCGGAAAGGTCGCGAATCCCCTCTATTAATGTATCTGGATTATTTATCCAGCGAATGATATAATTTAGCGCAGCTTTGTGGTCGCGGATGGGTTCTGCGGTTCGTAGGGGAGTGCGTCCGGTTGCATGAAAGGTAATAATAGCCTGGCTTCCAATTCGTTCGATGTAGCCTTTGGCTAACATTTTGTCTTCATCATTTTTGATTGATTCTAAATCGGTTTGTATGATTTGAAACTTTAACGATGAACTACCACAATTCAAAACTAAAACATTCATTTTTGCTCAATCAATTTTAAAACACAAAACATCAAGGTTACAAAATTACTTAAAAAACAAACCTATTATCCTCGGTAATCAAATTTAGTGATTTATCCTGTTGTTATCAATTTAGATTTATTTTTTAAAGTATCTTAAAAATCCTAAACAAAGCCATTTTGCTATAGCTTGTCGATTGTCTGTTTCAATGAACCGATATTGGTTGCTCTTGTTTTGAATGTTTCCAAGTTCAATATAAACAGTCGGTGGGATGGTGTTGCGAAGCATAAATAAGTTCCTAGTTTCCACAGTTCCCGAATAGCCACGACCAGGTTGAAATTTCTCGTATTGTAACCGAAGCGTTGATAGGAGTGAGTCTGCCATTGCTCTACTAATTAAACTTCCTTCTTGATAGTAGAAAAAAACGTCGATTTTCTCTCCTTCGGAACGTGAATCGAGATGAATGTTTACCGAAATGTGGTTTTTGTAACGAATTTTGTTTTGTTGATATAGTTTGTTTATAATGTTGGCGCAATCTTGAAGTCTTTCTTTTTGGCTATTAGCTATTTGGACACCACCATAAAAAACCTCGTCGAAGCTTGGTTTTAAGAATTTTTCGTCGCGAATCCCATCGCTTGTATCGATTGTAATCATATATACTTTAGCCTGGTGCTTTTGCAACTCCATAGCAAGACGAAGAGTGATGTCATAAGCATACTCGTCTTCGTGGAGTTCGTTTCCGTCGAATTTTCCGATTGCCCCGGGGTCAATACCACCGTGCCCGCTAACGAGGTAGAACACGCATCCTTTTAGTGTCTTATCTTTAGCTTTAATTTTTTTGTATTTTTTGCCGAAATATGGCTCAAATAATTTGTTTGCTTTACTTTCCTTTTTATGTTTAAGCTTAGTAGTGCTGATTTTTTCTTCTAAAGGATTGCTTTCAGTTTGGAGTGTAAGGAAATGAATTGGCACCCACACTTCTTTTCCGGATGTTTTGAGTTTTTCGTTCTCCATTTTTTTATTGTATTCGCGAATATTTTGAAGGACGGGTGGTTCTATTTTTTTAGCTAATTGTTTTTCAAAATTGTTGGATGAATAAACTTCTATAGGAAGTTTATATCGTATTCCCCAAAAAATTTTAAGATTTTTTCGAACTTTTCGAGAATTTAGTTCGCAGAATTCTTTTATGTTTTGTGTATTGTAGGGTATTTCGTAAAGTTCAAATAATGTTGAAAGTGTTTGCCCTTCTCTTACTTTTATAGTTAGGTGTTTTTTGCCTTCACTTGCTACAATATTTATTAATAATAAATTAATCGAAAGAATAAGGAATATTATTTTTTTCATTTTTAACTGGATTTTATTTGTTTCTGTAGTTCTTCTAAAAGGCTAAGTGCTTGCAGAGGAGTTATATTGTTTAAATCTAAATCTAATATTTTATTTCTAATATCATTGTCTGTAAAATCGAAAATTGCTAATTGTTGGAATTGGAGCCTGTTTTCTATCGATTTAATCTTTTTAGGATTTGGTTTGCTTACTTTAAAAATTACTTGTTCGTTTGGATTGGTTGTTCCAGCCTCTAAGATTTCCAATATATCTTTTGCTCTTTGAACAACTTCTTTCGGTAAACCAGCCATTTCGGCAACATAAATACCAAATGAATGGTCGCTTGTTCCTCGTTTTACTTTATGGGTAAAGATAACTTTTTCTCCTTCTTCGAGCACATCGATGTAATAATTTACAATCTTATCGTATTTTGCTTCGAGTTCGTTGAGTTCGTGATAATGGGTTGCAAAAAGCGTTTTTGCCTGGATATTATTGTGGATGTATTCAGTGATAGCCCAGGCAATCGAAATTCCATCGAAAGTAGCGGTTCCACGCCCAACTTCGTCCAAAAGGATTAGGCTTCTTTTGGTCGCATTATTCAGGATGTTTGCCGATTCTTGCATTTCTATTAAAAAAGTGCTTTCTCCTCGGCTAATGTCATCTTGGGCTCCGACACGGGTAAAAATTCTATCGACGATACCAATTTTTGCGGAATCCGCAGCAACGAAAGACCCTACTTGAGCAAGAAGGACTGCAAGAGCCACTTGTCGGAGATAACAAGATTTGCCAGACATATTGGGGCCAGTTATTATATGTATTAATTCCTTGTCGCTCAGCTTTGTAGAGTTGGGAATATAATGTTCTCCAATTGGCAAGCTTTTTTCAACTACTGGATGTCTTCCGTTTTGTATAATTATTTCAGTCCCGTTGTCCACAACTGGTTTACAAAAATGATTTTTCAAAGCTAGATAGGCAAAACTTACTAAACAATCGAGTTCAGCAACTATTTGTGAATTTTCTTGCAGTTCCGATATAAATTTTGCTATGTTGAGCAAAACATCTTGATACAATTGAGTTTCCAAATTATATAATTTTTCTTCGATGTTTTTGAGTTTAAATTCGATTTCGCGTAGTTCCGGGGTTGTATATCTTTCTGCATTTGTAAGAGTTTGTTTCCTTATATAACGGGATGGCACTTTTCCTGCATTTACTTTGGAAATTTCTATGTAATATCCAAAGACAAGATTGTAACCAATCTTCAATGACTGGATGCCTGTTTTTCGTCTCTCTTCTTCTTGCAGTTTATTGATATGACTTTTGCTATTGCGGGCAAGGGAGAGTATTTTATCGAATTCTTCTGAATAGCCTTTGCGGATAACGTTACCAGTTCCTACACTGTTGTTTGTATTTTGGTCGATAGCCTTTTCAATGAGAGAACTTATTTCATTTAAATTAACGAATCTTTTTGAAAGGCTAATTAGATATTCATTGCCAGTGTTTTCAAGAAGTTGCTGTATATATGGTATGGAATCCAAACTTTTTTTGAGGACAAGAAGTTCACGAGGTGTGGCTTTTGTTGAACATACTTTTGCCGAAAGACGTTCTAAGTCGCCAATTTCCGAAAGTATACTTCGTATTTTCTCCACTAAATTAGTGTTCTTATAGAAATAATCGACGATTTCCAGCCGCCGATTTATTTTTTCGACGTTTAGCAGTGGGCGTGCAAGCCAATTCTTTAATAAACGACTACCCATCGGGGTTTTCGTTTCATCTAAAACTGAATAAAGGCTTCCTTCGATATTATTTGACCATGAAAAGTATATTTCAAGATTCCTTCGAGTTGCACTATCCAATATCATATATTCATTGGGATTAAAAAGCGAGATTTTTTGTATTTGATTAAGATAGAGTTTTTGAGTTTCGTTGATGTAATGGAGTAAAGCACCAGCCGAGATAATACCTAACGGTAGTTCTTCGATTCCAAAACCTTTAAGATTAAGCGTTCGGAGCTGTCCAAGAAGTGCTTCCCGAGCAAATGTGAAATCAAAAATCCAGGGTTCCAGTTTTGTAACCAGTATTGGATTATTTAGATTTCTTAAAATGTTTTCGAACAAGATTTTTTGTTCCTTCGAAATTACTACTTCCTTAATTCCCAGCATTTCAATAATTTCCGTTAACTGGCTGATCTGAAACTCAGAAATGTTGAACTCGCCAGTCGAGACATCGCAAAATGCAATGCCAAGCGTTTTGTTTTTATCGCTTCGAGGGTGAAAATAAACAGAGGCAATGTAATTGTTTCGTTTTTCGGAAAGTAGCTTGTCGTAGAGGGTAACTCCGGGAGTAACAACTTCGATTACTTCGCGACGAACAATTCCCTTTGCTTTCTTGGGGTCTTCGACTTGTTCGCACACTGCAACGCGATATCCGGCGTTTACAAGTTTTGGCAGGTAATTATCCAGTTGATGGTAAGGAAAACCGGCAAGGGGAACATCGCCAGCAGCACCATTATTCCTTTTTGTTAATATGATATTGCAGATGTGTGCAGTAGTTTCGGCATCTTCGAAAAATGTTTCGTAGAAGTCTCCCATTCTATATAACAAAATGTAATCTTTATATTTATCTTTTATTTGTAAGTATTGTCGTATTAATGGGGTGTTGTTGTCTTTCATCATACATTTCAAACTTAATCAATGCAAAACTAATAAAATTATATTAATAGAAAGTATAGTATATTCTTTTTTGATGTGTTTGAGTAATCCAATAAATTCAAAATTGTATTTGTGAATGAATTAAGAGAAATGATAGGAGAGAAATCAACCGAATTCCAACGAATGAATTGGCATCGTTCAAGTATAAATTGGTAAGGTGAATAAGTAAAAAATTATAACAAATTATGTTAAATATATTGAGGTAGTAAGTTTACACTTGACCGAAAGCGGGTGAAATAATTTTTCCGATGGAAGCCAAAAGATTTATTTGGATACGAGTAGAGCATTTTTCAGGCATATAACGTGTATTGAATTTTGATGACTAATTATCGATTATATTCGGAAGAGCCACTTTGCAAAAATAATACAACAAAGTGGCTCCTCGTTATTGTTATACATTTGGTCCTAACATTTTTTCAGGTCGAACAACTTCATCAAACTTTTCTGGTGTTAGAAGTCCAAGTTGAACCGCGGCTTCTTTTAGTGTTGTATTGTTTTGATATGCGTATTTTGCAATTTTGGCTGCATTGTCGTATCCAATATAGGGATTCAAAGCGGTTACCAGCATAAGAGAATTGTTAACATAATATTCCAATCGTTCTTTAACTGCTTCGATACCAACAGCACAATATTTATTAAACATATTACAAGAATCACTTAGTAGTTGCACACTTTGTAGGAAATTATAGATTATCACTGGTTTAAATACGTTGAGTTCAAAATTACCCGAGGCACCGGCAAAGTTGATGGTTGTATCATTGCCAAATACCTGAACCGCAACCATAGTCATAGCTTCGGATTGTGTCGGATTGACTTTACCGGGCATTATCGACGAACCCGGCTCATTTTCCGGGATACTAATTTCTCGCAATCCACAGCGAGGACCCGATGCAAGCCATCGTATATCATTTGCAATTTTCATCAGCGAAGCCGCTAATGCTTTAAGTGCTCCGTGGGCAAAGACAAGAGTGTCGTGTGTGGCGAGAGCTTCAAACTTATTAGGTGCAGTAGTAAATGGAAGACCTGTTAATTCAGTGATTTTTTGAGCGACTCTTTCGGCAAATTCTGGATGAGTGTTCAACCCAGTTCCAACTGCTGTTCCTCCAATTGCGAGTTGATAAATCCCGGGTAGAACCAGATGAAGTCTTTCTATTGCGTTATCTAATTGTTGGACATATCCCGAGAATTCTTGGCCCAATGTTAATGGGACAGCATCCATTAAATGGGTTCTTCCTATTTTGATTAGGTCTTTGAATTCATCGGATTTTTGCTTCAATGTATTTCGGAGATTTGCAACCGAAGGAAGTAACGATTTGTTGATTGTAACTGCAGCAGCAATATGCATAGCTGTTGGAAAAGTATCGTTTGAACTTTGCGATTTGTTGACATCGTCGTTTGGATGAATAGGCTTTTTGCTTCCAAGTTCTCCCCCTGCTATTTCTATAGCGCGGTTTGAAATAACTTCGTTGACATTCATATTGGTTTGTGTTCCCGAACCTGTTTGCCAAATAGATAATGGGAAATGCTTGTCCAATTTGCCATTAATGACTTCGTCGCAAGCTTTTGCAATAAGTTCAGCTTTTTCTTCCGATAACAATTTCAATTCGTGGTTTACCAAAGCAGAGGCTTTTTTTAATATTCCAAAGGCATAGATAATACTTCGGGGCATTTTTTCTTCCCCGATTTTGAAATGAATTAACGAACGGGCTGTTTGAGCTCCCCAATAAACGTTCGATGGAACTTCGATTTCGCCCATTGAGTCGCGTTCAATTCTTATCGGCATATTAAACCTTTCAATAATTTGACAAAATTGAAAAAGAAATTAACAAATTACTCGGAGAAGACAAAAATTTATTAATATTTTTGTATTTCAAATGGATTTCGAAAATGCAGGAATATAAAAGATTATTTATCGGAACCTTTATTAAAACCGATGAGTTGAGCAGATATTATCGTGAAATAATTTCTGAATTTTCGATAGTTCTCGAAGGTAAATGGGTTGAGGAATGGAATCTACATTTCACGTATCATTTTCTTGGTGATGTTCCTGTTTCGATAATCCCCGAGTTACTAAATGAACTAAATCCATTTTTAACAGAGTATAATTCTGTGATTGAATTAAATGGATTAGGCTGTTTCCCTAACCAATACAAACCACGGATTCTTTTTGTCAATCTTACGAGCCTCGACGATTTACTCGACAGATTACACCAAAATATGAGAGATGTTTTAAGTAATTTTAAATTTGATTTGGATAAACGTCCATATCATCCTCATCTTACACTTCTACGAATTAAATACGTGCGGCGGAGCGATTTTCAAAAGAAACTAAAAAAATACGAAAAAACCGACTTTGGTCGAGTCGGTTCATTTCGCGTGGAACTTATCGAAAGCAAACTATCTTCTGCGGGACCAGTATATAGTATAATCAACTCTAATTATTAACGTAGGGCATCGGAGAATTCTTTCAGTTCTTTTGGAATATCGAGGTGTGTTGTAGCTTTGTTATCGGCGGCAACATCGAGGGGAAGAATAACAGGCTGCTGACCAGGATAATAGACTATGAAGAAGCTGCTATCGGCGCCATTGAAAGATTCACGAACCATACTGTAGCCAAGCCAACTGGCAGTAAGAATATCCTTAATTGCTGCTTTCCCTCCGCGTTGAAAATAGCCCATATCGACGTGCCGTATCTCGTGCTTAATTTTTCTACGTGCAAATATGTCTTCCAATATTTTGTGAATTTCGTCGGCAGTTTTGGGATAGCCTTCCGCAACAATTATTCGAGTATCGCGGTCACGCTCGCTAATCATATTAACAATTTCTTCGAAGTCGACATCGTCATTTGGCAGGATAATGTATTCGGCGCCGGTTGCGACCCCAGCAAAAAATGCAAGATAGCCTGAATCTCTTCCCATCGATTCGATAATGTAAACTCGGCGATGAGCAGATGCAGTATCGCGAATCCATTCGAGCATTTCCAAACTTTTATCTATTGCGCTATAAAATCCGATTGAATATCCATAGTTATTACACACATCATTATCGATTGAACCCGCGGTTACAAGAATTTTGGTCCTCAATCCTTTTGCTTTGATGATATTATTTAATACATTCGAAGCAGCAAGACTGCCATTGCCTCCCATTACAAATAAATAGTCGAAAAAATTGTCGTGGAGATTCAAAGCCATTGCCTCTTGCATGTCTTTGTCGTCTTTTAATTCGGGAACTCGTAATGTTCCTAATATTGTTCCTCCTTGTTGAGCGATTCCAGCAGTGTCTTTTTTCGCAAGTTTGCGGAAATTACCATCGACTAGCCCACGCCAGCCATCAATGACACCCCAAACAGATGTTGCCGGGCGAAGATTCAAGGCACTTCGAACAACAGCACGAATAAAAGCATTCATTCCAGGAGAATCGCCGCCACCAGTTAAAATTGCTACTTTCATACTTTACTTTGTTTTAGTTATACATCCTATTTTAAAAGAAAAAACACAACGATAATTGCAATAATGAATATTGCAAATATTATATAAATAGTTTTAAGTTTGAACTCTAATTTAGAGTTCTTTTTTTGTAAGTCGTTAAATTGTTGAAATATAGCCCGTATTTCTTCTCGGACTTTGTCTCGTATATCATGTTGGGTAAGAGATGCGGTTTCGGTATGCTCGGTTGTTTGGTTGGCTATTTGGTCGAAAAAAATGAGCTTTTTGTTTAATGCTTCGGAAAACTCACTAAGTCGTGCTTCGATACGCGTTCGTTCTTCGACGATAATTTGCTTTAAATTGTGGAAATTAGTTCTAATCGTTTCGATGTCGTCGTAGATTGTTTTAGAAAAATTGGATTGACTAACGGTTAAGTTTAACAACTTCTGGTCGAAATTGATTATCTTCTCGTCGAGCGATTTGAACTTTAATACATATTTAACTTCTAATTTTTTAAAAGTGCTTTCGAGTTCTTCTTCCAATTTTTTATGGATTTTGCCGTAGAGTGATTCAAATTCCTTTTCGATTCTATTTTCTAATGTTTTTAGTAAATTATCTACTTCTATTAGGTGAATTTTAAGTTCGGAATGAAGAGCCGACATATTGTTGTTCATTGCTTCAATAGAGCTTAGATTATTATATATTTCTCCTATACTAGCAGTTTTTTGCTCAAATTCACCTAGGAAATCATTAATTTTTGTCTCCAACAAATGAATTTTGTTTCCAACTTCATTTGCCAAAATCCTAGAAAATTCTTCGAGCTCATTTTGTTTCCGGATAATTTCTTGCTTTTCCTTTTCTAAGAATTCAAAGGCACGGGAGTATTCGATAGCTTGTCGCTTTATCGTTTCGAATAGTCCTTTTAACTCCGTGCTTATTGCCTTTGATTCGTCCATACTTTTGTATAGTCAATAAAATATTGTAAACTACGACAGAGTTGCTCTAAGTAATGCTTTTCGAGTATCGAAACTTCCGCTTTCGCATATTCTATAAGTATTTCATTAACATCGTCGCGGAACTTCTCGTTCTTTTCGTAGAATTCTCGCCATTTGGTTTCTAATAAACCCTCGAGGAAATTCATTTCTGCCAATTCTTCGAAAATTCTTTTCGGTTTTACTTGTTTGTATTTCATATTCTACTATATCTTATTTAAACCTTTGTCCAGCCCCCAAATTAAATCCTCAATGTCTTCAATTCCAGCAGAAAGGCGGACTAATCCATCGCTTATCCCGGCTTCTTTCCTTAGTTCAGGTCCCATTCCGGCGTGGGTCATGCTCGCGGGATGTTGTATCAACGATTCAACCCCGCCTAAACTCACAGCAAGTTGCCAGACTTTTACATTATCCATCAAAATTTTGCCTGCATGCAATCCTCCTTTAAGTTCAAAAGCAACGACACCTCCTCCGCCCTGTGTTTGTTGTCGCGATAGCGTGTATTGTGGATGACTCTCGAGGAAAGGATACCAAACCCTCTCTACTTTTGGATGAGCTTCGAGGTATTTAGCTATGGCTAGTGCATTCTGGAAATGTTTTTCAACCCGTAATGCCAAGGTTCTTATTCCTCGATGGACTAAAAATGCATTAAATGGGTCAATCACGCCCCCAATATGGTTCGATACTTTTCTGAACCAATGATAATCATTTTCATCTTTTAGGACAACGATTCCGGCAACAACGTCGCCATGTCCATTTAAAAATTTTGTCATACTGTGAAGGACAATATCTGCACCAAGGCTTAATGGCTTTTGAAAAATCGGGCTCATAAAAGTATTGTCAACCACTACTTTAATTCCCCGATTGTGTGCCATCTCGGAAATTGCTCTAATATCGGAAACTACCAGTGTTGGATTGCCTGGTGTTTCTATGAAAACTAATTTGGTGTTTTCGCGAAAAGCCGACTCGACGAGTTCAAGGTTGCTTGTGTCAACGAACGAAACCCCTATCCCAAAGTTGATTATAATTTGCGAAAGAAATGTTGCAGTAGCACTATAAATCGAATTACTGCAAACGACGTGGTCACCTTTTTTTAGCAAAGAAAAGAATACTAAACTCACGGCAGACATCCCGCTGGAACACCCAATCGCTTTTGCGCCACCTTCGAGTTGAGCGACAGCGTTTTCCATTGCTTCGATGGTTGGGTTAAGCATTCGAGTATAAATATAGCCTTCCTCTTCTCCTTTGAAAAGTCGAGCGCCGTGGTCTGCGTTCTTGAACTTAAAAGTTGAAGTTTGATAAATAGGAGGGACGATTGGACCAAATTCATAATTTTTCATTCCAGAATGAACACACATTGTGGCTTCGTGCATTTTACCTTGACTTTCCATAAACTCTTTCCCAAAAATATTTTTTTAAAAATGAAAATTAACTATTAGATTTTAAATATTAAAATTTTTCCAAATCATAATTTTTGCTTCCGAACTTGTATGAAATTTTCCAATCATACCCCGACTATTGCTTGCCCTATTTTATTCCTTCGCCAAATATTGCTTACAAACAGTTATTTTGGATATAAAAGCAGTTTTGTGTTGTAATGTCATACTTACTTTTTCAACTAATTCCCTTTTAAAACAAATTCTAATATTCTACCAATTGATGTTTTTTATTTAATGATTTTTTGGTAATATTACATTTTTTGTTTTCAATATTTGTTTAAAAAATGATTTATTAAGATGGAACATCATCGAGTTGCTATTATTGGTTCGGGTCCAGCTGGTTTTACTGCTGCAATTTATTCGAGCCGGGCGTTATTAGATACGATTCTTTTCGAAGGAATGCAGCCAGGTGGTCAACTGACTATTACAACAGAGGTGGAAAATTTTCCGGGCTTTCCCGATGGTATTCAAGGTCCGGAACTTATGGAGATTTTCAGGAAACAAGCTCAGAGATTTGGGACCATCACAAAGTTCGAAACTATTCGCAAAGTTGAATTTTCGCAAAGACCTTTTAAACTATGGGCAGATGATGGAAAGCTTTATACTGCCGATGCTGTAATTATTGCAACGGGTGCTTCTGCTCGCCGACTCTATGCTAAAGGGGAAAATGACTACTGGGGTTTTGGTATTTCTGCTTGTGCCACTTGCGATGGTTTTTTCTATAAAAATCAAAAGGTGTATGTTATCGGTGGTGGTGATTCCGCGATGGAGGAAGCACTGTTTCTAACCCATTTTGCGAGTTCAGTTACTATTATCCATCGTCGTAAAGAATTTCGTGCTTCCAAAATAATGATTCAACGTGCAAAGGACAATCCCAAAATCGATTTTCTACTCGATACCGTTATAGATGAATTTCTTGGGAGTAACGAAAAGAGTATTAAGAAACTCACACACATTATTGTTCGCAACACTATAACTAATGAAACTGCAAAATTACCAGCCGACGGGGTTTTCTACGCTATAGGGCATACTCCCAATACAGATATTTTCAAAGGGATTATTGAAACGGATTCCAATGGTTATATTATTACGAAAGGCAAGTCTTCGTATACAAATATTCCAGGAGTATTTGCGTGTGGAGATTCCCAAGATAGCGTTTATCGCCAAGCAATAACAGCTGCTGGAAGCGGCTGTATAGCTGCGATTGATGCTGAGCGGTGGCTTTCGGAACATTCATCAAATCCTTGACAGAAACGAGTAATGATGGTAAAGTTCAGGTATTTAAATTCGATATTTATTTTATTGCTGTTTTTGGGAGCAATGCCCAATTCGTTGGCCCAGAGAGCAAAGTTTACTTTTCAGGATGCAATGAAGTTTCCTACAATTCGGCATCAGACTATTTCAAATGATGGAAAGTGGGTTGGCTATTCCCTTGTTCCCGACCGTGGGGATCCA
This sequence comes from Ignavibacteria bacterium, assembly GCA_037445895.1. GTDB lineage: Bacteria > Bacteroidota > Ignavibacteria > Kapaibacteriales > UBA2268 > JBBIJO01. The sequence goes on from JBBIJO010000003.1 coordinate 86,064, forward strand.
CTGTCTATTATTTTAAACACAGAAAGTGATACCATCAAAATGAGATTTGAACGTTGCACCGAGCCAAAGTTTTCCAACAATTCGGAATGGGCAATTCTTACTCTTCGCCCTAAATCTTTCGAACTCGAAAATCTAGGGAAGGACAAACCCGCGAGTGGTTATCTCGTGGTTAATTTGTTAACACAAGAACAAATGAGTTTCGAAAGAACTGCTTCGTTTGTTTTTTCCGAAGATTCCCGGTGGCTTGCGATTCTTTTTAAACAAGAAAAAACTGAAAACAAGGAAGGTGCAAAAGACAGGAAAATACCAACAGGTTCGAAGCTAACGTTGATAGATTTATTAAGTCGGGGTCAGTTGGATTTGTACAATGTAACTGAATATTCTTTCGATACTCTTTCGAAATATTTTGCTTACGTTGTAGCTGAGCCAAACGAGAAGAATAACGGGCTCTATATTATAAAGCTTCGGGGCGATTTTTCGTTACCTACAAAGGTCGATGGAGATTCAGCGGTTTTGATTTCTTCGCTCGCTTGGAATAAACTAACAGGAACCCTTTCTTTTGTTAAATGTGTGAAAAGAAAATATTCGAATTTAGATTCTTGCTCGATAATCAATGTAGTTGTGTCCAATTTTGAAAGAACTGAACTTGTAGGTTGCAATCAATTACCTGCCGATTGGTATTTACCATACAAAAATGAACTTGTTTGGACAGAGGATGGCAAGCGTTTGTTTTTTGGGATTAAGCCTCGAATGGATACCACCGTCGAGAAAGCAAAAATCCAATTTAACGACTCGAATTTTTACGATGAGAATACTATCTTAAAGAAATCTAGTTATACCCTTTGGCACTGGAATGATCCAAGAGTCAAGACTAATGAGAAAAATTGGTGGGAAAAGAATAAAGACAGACTATTTCGGTGTGTTTACAACGTCCAAACCCAAAAATATCTACAATTGGCTGATTTAAAAATTAGTGATGTTGAAATCGTCGATAACCCTAATAATACAATAGGATACGATGAATCACCGTATCTGAAAGAATCGACTTGGGAAGGCTCATATCAAGATTTATATTTGATAAACTTAAATACTGGCGAAAAGAGGTTAATCGCTAATCGAATTTCCGAAGGCGCACATCTTTCGCCTTTAGGGAAGTATATTGTTTTTTATAAAGGAAAAAATTGGTATCTTTATGATCCGCAGAAAGATACATTGGTCAATCTTACTGGCAAGATGAAATATGCTTTTTATAATGAAGATTACGATCAACCTTCACCGCCTCCGAGTTACGGATTTGCTGGTTGGTTCGAAAATGACAATGCTTTTCTTCTCTACGATAAATATGACATTTGGAAATTCTTTTCGGAAGACTATGGTTATATAAGTCAAACTGTTGTTTATGGTAGAGATTTGCAACAAACGTATAGAATAATTAATCTTGATAAGACAAAGAAATTTTACACGAACCGAGATTCAGTTCTCATTTTGGCATACGATAATGTTTCGAAATATTATTCTATTTATGGGCTTCAATTTAATATTCTTGGTCCCGAGAAAATACTCGACGAAGGCAAAAATTTTAAAATTATCCAAAAAGCGAAATATGCCGATAGGATTTTATTTTCTCGTGAAAGCTTCGATGAGTATCCCGATATTTGGCTCGCCAATATGACTTTTTCCTACAAAAAGCGACTAACTAATTATAGCAAGGAGTTCGTTGATAAATATGAGTGGGGAACAACCGAGTTGATTCGATGGGTTAATAGTCGTGGCGATACGCTCGATGGTTTTATTATTAAACCTTACGGTTTTGATTCGACAAAGAAATATCCGTTGATTGTATATTATTATGAGCGATTTTCCCAACTCGCGAACAATTTTAGTTTTCCGCAGGTTAATCATCGTCCTTGTTTCCAAATTTATAACAGCGATGGTTATATTTTCTTTTTACCTGATATAAAATATGTTATTGGATATCCGGGGAATTCTGCGCTCGATTGCATCACTACTGGAGTTAGGAGACTTGTTGTGCGAGGGTTCATCGACACTGCCGCAATCGGAATAATGGGCCATTCGTGGAGCGGTTATCAAACTGCATATATTATTACGCAAACCAAAATGTTTGCGGCTGCTGTAGCTGGTGCTCCGGTGGGGAATATGACGAGTGCTTATAGTGGTATTCGTCTTGAATCTGGTTTGGCAAGGCAATTCCAATACGAAAGGTTTCAAAGCAGGATTGGTGGAAATCTTTGGGATTCACTTTCGAACTATATCAACAATTCTCCGATATTTAAAGCACAAACTGCAGCAACTCCTTTGCTTCTTATGTTTGGCGACGAAGACCAGGCTGTTCCTTGGCAACAAGGGGTTGAATTGTATCTTGCATTGAGAAGGCTTGGGAAACAAGCGTATTTCCTACAATACCACAAGGAGCCACATTGGCCAGAAAAATATCCCAATCGCCTTGATTATGCTTTAAAGATTAAATCCTTTTTCGATGCTTTCCTAAAAAAATTGCCTTTGCCGGAATGGATTAAGAATGGAGAAAATTTAATAATCAAAGAGTAGTCAGGAGCTTTAATGTCTATTGAAATACAATCTGTCGATACAAAGAAAGAAAAAGTCGAGTTCATTAAATCGCAAAAGCTGTTTTACAAAAACGATGCAAATTTCATACCTCCTGTTGTAGCCGATAGGTATAAATTAATCGATACCGAGAAAAATCCATTTTACAAGCATTCCGAACTAAAGCTCTTCCTCGCGAAAGAAAATGGGAATATTGTTGGAAGAGTTGGGGCGATTATAAATTATAATCATAATCAGACTCATAGCGATAAAGCAGGCTTTTTTGGATTTTTCGAGAGCATCGATAATATAGATGTAGCAAAAAAACTTTTCGAACAGGTTGAAAATTGGCTATATAAGAAGGGTTTCGATACGGTTATTGGTCCCGAAAATCCTTCGATGAACGACGAGGTTGGTTTGCTGATCGATGGGTTCGATTCTCCTCCCGTGGTGTTAATGCCATATAATCCGAGATACTATATTGAGTTGATTGAAGGTTGTGGTTATTCAAAAGCCAAGGATCTTTATGCATATTTGCTCGAGCAGGATAACTTTTTAAATGAAAAAGTTTATAGATTGCAAGAGGTTATTCGAAAAAGGTATGAGGTAAAAATTCGGGAAATTAATTTTAGGAATAAAAAGAAATTTTGGGAAGACGTTCAAACGCTGAAAGATATATATAATGCTGCTTGGGTTCCTAATTGGGGGTTTGTGAAATCAACAAGCGAAGAGTTCGATGCCCTTGCAAAAGATTTGCGGATGATTGCCGAACCTAAACTTGCCTTAATTGTTGAATCCAGGGGGAGAACAGCGGGATTTGGTCTTGCTTTGCCCAACGTAAATGAATGCTTAATTCATAACAAGAATGGGTCAATGTTTGGGGCGCTATACCATATTTTGACGAAAAGAAAACGTATAAAATTCGTTCGTATCATTGCTTTGGGTATTATGCCGGAATTTCAAAAGACAGGAATTGATGCTGTGCTTTATTACGAACTCGGAACACGTGGTATTGAATTGGGTTATAAGTTCGGCGAAGCTTCTTGGGTGCTCGAGGATAACGAAATGATGAACAAAGGGCTGACTATGACTATGAATGGTCGGGTTTATAAGACATATAGACTTTACCACAAAAAACTTTGAAAATGTTTAATAAACTATTGTCAAAATGAGTGAACGAGAACGTTGGGCAACAAGAATAGGGCTTGTTCTTGCTGCCGCAGGTAATGCTGTCGGATTAGGTAATTTTCTTCGGTTTCCGGTTCAAGCTGCTCAAAACGGTGGCGGTGCATTTATGATTCCATATTTCATCGCTTTTCTTTTATTGGGAATTCCGTTGATGTGGATAGAATGGACAATTGGTCGGTATGGAGGAAAATTCAACCATGGACATTTGCCGGGAATGTTCGATGTGGTTTGGCGAAATCCTATTGCAAAATATATTGGAGTATTTGGGCTATTTGTTTCTACAATTATTATGATTTATTATTGTTATATTGAATCGTGGACACTTGCCTTTAGCTTCTTTTCTATTACCAAAACATATTTTGGTATGTCGGATTTCGATTCGATGAGTTCTTTCCTTAAAAGTTTCCAAGGGGTCAAAGAAGGCTACTTTACCTCTATTCTTCCAGCTTATATATTTTTACTAATTACATTGGGAGCAAATTTTTATATTTTGAAGCGAGGAGTTTCTAAAGGTATTGAAATGCTTGCTCGGATTGGTATGCCAATTTTAATCCTTCTTGGAATAGCTTTAGCAGTTCGTGTGATTACTTTGGGAACACCCGACCCAGTCAATTTCCCCGATAGGAATGTCGAAAATGGCTTCGCTTTTATCTGGAATCCCAATTTTAGTGCGTTGGGAGATGCTAAAATCTGGTTGGCTGCCGCAGGACAGATTTTCTTTACTTTAAGTGTTGGTATGGGAACTTTGGAAGCTTATGCGAGTTATTTGCGGAGTAACGATGATGTTGTGGTTAATGGACTTTCAACCGCTTCGTTAAATGAATTTGTAGAGGTAGTTCTTGGTGGTTCTATCGCTATTCCAGTTGCTGTTGCTTTCTTTGGAATTCCAGCCACGCTTGATATCGCAAAAGGTGGTGCTTTCAATCTTGGTTTTGTTTCGATGCCTATAATATTTCAGCAACTTCCATTTGGGGATTTCTTTGGGTTTATGTGGTTTTTCTTGTTATTTATTGCTGGTATTACATCTTCGGTGGCAATGGTGCAACCGCTTATAGCTTTTCTCGAAGAACAATTTAAAATTTCTCACAATAAAGCAACTCTTTACATTGCTATTGGAACCTTTATTTGTATTCATTTGGTTGTGTTCTTTTTTCAATTTGGTTTTCTCGATGAGTTGGATTATTGGGCAGGAACATTTTTCCTTGTCCTTATTGGTTTCCTCGAAGCAATAATTTTCGGATGGTTTTGGGGAATGAAAAATGCTTGGAACGAATTAATCACGGGTTCCGATATGAACGTTCCTCGTTTCTTTTACTATATCATTAAATTTGTTACTCCCGCTTATCTCCTTGTTATTCTTCTTTACTGGGGGGCTACCGATGCTATTCCTATTTTGTTGATGGACCACGTTCCTCCCGAACAAATTCCCTATCGTTGGGGTGCCCGAGTATTTATGTTTCTCATTTTTGCTTTACTAACATATCTTGTTTATAAGGCTTGGAAGTTAAACAAACCAAGGTATGAATGATGAACGGATTGAAGTTCGAGGGTATTGCTTTCCTTGTAGTTGCATGGGGAACGATTATATCGCTGGTTATCTTTTGCTTTTCGAAGGTCCTTTCGAAAAATCGAAACTCAAAGTAATCCTTTTTGGCGACGTAAAAACCATTCAATCCCTAAAAAAGAAATTGCAACGGCAAGGAGAATTAAATTATTCCAAATGGCTATTTCTTCTTTTTTGATAATAATTTTCGTTTTCAAATCCAATTTGTCTAAAATCATTTGTAATTCTTTTGTTTTGTCCCAGTGAAAATATTTGCCACCAGTTTGTTGCGAAATATAGCGAAGAAGGGCTGTTTTTGTGCGAAAATCTGTGAATTCAAGATTGCTCTTTTCAACGGTGAAACGCCCTTTGCTTTCGCCAATTTTATTGTTTCCAACGAACACTTCAGCGGTAAAACTATAATCTCCTTCGCTGTAGGGTCCAAGTTGTGAAGAATAAATTCCACTTCCAATATGCGGAAGAACATTTTCAAAAGTTTGCTTTCCATCTGTAATTTTAACTTTTACAAGGGCATTCTCAATTGGGCTAAACGTTTCGTCGAAAACCTGAGCTATCATTTCAACTTTTTCGTTAAAGAAGTATCTCGTTTTGTTTGTTTTAATCCGCACACGTGTAAATTCATCTGCTGTTGCTAACCAACGAACTATATTGGAAATTAAATTACTTCCAACATCAATATTTTCCCTACTTTTGCCAATAGTTTCATGCGTAGAAGCTCCGAGCAATCGCCAGCGATACAATCCATATCCAAGAATAGCAAAAGATTTTTTGTTCTGGAAATCTCTTGAAACAAGAAAAGGCTCTCGGAAATCAGTATTGTTGACTTTAATTGTAGCCATTACTTCGCTTTCGGGCTTAGGGCGAGTAAACAATTCGGTTCGAAAAATAGGCGGTAGTTGATTAAGTAGTTGAATGTCATTGATGCCATCTGCAACGCGTAGAATGGAACTTCCAGTCTTCGATGGATTAAAGTTAGCAACGAAACTATATTCGCGAGCGTTATTACTAACAAAATTAACAGGTAAATATTCTTCGAGCCTTTTTAATTTTATAAAATCCATCGTCAATTGTGGTATGAACAAAAACGATTTGCCTCGTTCAAGCTCTTCTTTAACCCAATTAATTAAATAATCTGGACTTGATGCTATGGGAAAGCCAACAAAAATGATAGTTTCCGCTTCTTCGAATTCTTTTCGGTTAGGCTGGGGTTCATAAAACTCGGAGCCTTTCTTTTGAATAAATACCGAGACTTCCGACCCTGCTTCGCTTCCTATAATGCTTTTTAGGTAAGCAATATCGGGGTTTGGAAACCCTGCAACCAAGATGAATTTTCTCTTGTTTTTTAGTATTTTAACTATTTCGGACTGTGTGTTATTTAGATTTGTAAATTCATCCGGCAAATTTTCAATTTTAACACTCAGCTTTCGAAACCCTTCTTCTTTAGGTAAATAGTTAAAAATAACTGAATAGTCTTCTGTGTTAGGAACAAGCTCAATAAACTTCTCATCAATCAAATTTTGGTTATCGTATAATTTTGCAGCAACTTTCCCTTGAATTCCGAAAGACTTTATTGCAGCTTTTACCGATTGTGTTTTACCAATAAATCCAATATCGTTTGTCAATATACTTGTGATAGCAATATCTTTGGGCGGAATTGTATCGCCAATCCCAACCGAGAACACAGGAAGAACTAACTTTTCGGCATTATACAAAGGGTTTTCGCCTAAGTTATATATTCCATCAGTGAATAGGACAACAGCTTGGATATTTTCTTTTTGTTTAACATCGTAAAGTTTCCGAAAAGCAAGGCTTAAATTTGTTCCCTCACCATTTCGTGTTAGTTTCGCTGAGCCTAACCTATCTATGCTTGTAAACGTGTTGTCGGAAAGGAAATATTTCAATGGAAATTTATCGTATTGCTCAATACCCGATGATTTTAACGACTGGCTCAATTGGGAAGGTTTATCTATATTACCAAATTTAAAGTTCATCGATTGTGAATTATCTATTACTACGGCAATCTTTGGCTTTTCGAAGTAATTTTGAATCAAAATCATTAGTGGTTCAGCAAGGACGAAGAAAAATATAGTTAGTGCCACAAATCGCAAAGACCCAAGTAATAGTTTTTGCCTTGGGACAAGATGCGGATTGGTATGTTTATAATAAATGTAAGTTACGGATAATGCTAAAAGTATGGATAAAATCAGAATCCAAATAGAAAATCCAAATTCAAAAAATATTTTGTTCATCTACATAATCAAAAAATTATAGAAACGAAGATTCAATTAATTTATTCATAAAAAACCTATTTCAAAGATACATTTCCGCATTAATCATAATTATTTTATTATTAATTTTAAAGTTATACTAATATTATTGTAACTTTTTAAATTATATTTTGTTTTATATTTTACTAAATTTTATGTAAATTGTAGGGGTTTATGGAGGTAAAAATGAAAAAAGTTTTTATAATCAATTCAATCGCTCTTGTAATGTTTCTTTTTGTTTGCGGAAATATGTTTTCATTTTGGAATGACTATTTTATAAAAAATCTTGGGCAATGGGATTCGAACATACTTTATGTTGCAACAATGCCAGACTATAATTTTGTGGTTACAAGAGATGCTATGTTGTGTGATTATTTTCGAATTTCACAGAGCGGAAATAATACTACGAAAGAGGGACATCTTGTAAGAATAAATATTGAAAACTCTAATCATTTTAATCATAGCACTGATTTACGACGAAGCTTATGGCGTTTAAATTATTTTATAGGCAACGACCCTAGTCGTTGGAAGACCAATGTTTATGGTGTCGAAGAAATAATTTTTCCAGAGGTATATAGTCAAATCGATTTAGCCTTGAAATTTCATAATGATGCCCCACGATATGATTTTATTGTTAAGCCCGGGGGCAATTTGAGCCAAATCAAAATAAGTTTCGATGGTGTTGAAGTGGGTGGCACCGACGGCAAAAATATAAGATTATTAACTCGTTTTGGCGAAGTAATCAATGGAAATTTGTTTGCCTATCAAATGGAAAATGGAATAATTGCAGAAGTTGAGTGCAAATTTGTTCAAATTTCGAACAATCAATTTACATTTGAAGTTGGTGAATACGATAAACATAAGGAATTAATTATCGATCCAATTGTAATGCAAAGCTACTTTGGAGGGAATGGAAACGAAGAATTTATTGATGTCGTTGAAGTTTCGACTGGAATATTGGTTGCTACTGGATGGACAGAATCGACGAATTTCCTGGTAACTCCAGGCGCTTATGATATTAATTATAACGATGTTCGTGATGTTTTTATAAGTAAATTTGATGTAAGTGGGTCGAAGCGCGAGCTGATATTTTCTACTTTTTTAGGAGGCGGTGCAACTGATTATCCTGTTGGAGTTGCCGTAGGCGAAAACGGGTCCATTTACATTGCTGGTTCGACAAATTCTGCTGATTTCCCTCTTTACCAACCAATTGGAACTGGCATTAATGGATACTACGATATTTTTGTCACGAAGATGACAAGTGATGGAGATAGCTTAATATATTCAACTTATGTAGGTGGAAATAGGGACGATATTGCTACTTCTGCAAAGCTGGGAACGGACAAAGGTATGTTTGTAACGGGTTATACGACTTCGACAAATTTTCCAGTCACAGGCGGAGCGTATCAATCAAAATTGAAAGGCCGAGAAGATATTTTTGTTCTCAAACTCTCGAGTTCTGGGAAAACAATAGAACAAGCTACCTATATTGGTGGCAGCGATGACGACAGAGCCTATGCAATGGCGGTAAGTGTTGCCAACACTGCATTTATTGTTGGGGCGACAAAGTCGAGCGATTTCCCAATGGTACCTTACCGAACTGGCGGTGGCGGGCAAATTCTCGATTCGCCTTACGACCGTAGTTACAATGGTGGATGGGACGTTGCTGTTATTAAGTTCCTTGGAGATGGAGGGAAAATTGATTATTCTACTTATTTCGGAGGCTCAGCCGATGATATTGGGAGGGCTGTCACATTTACGACCGACCAAAGAATCATTTTTGCGGGGGAGACATACAAAGAATCTATTTCGACCCCAAGTTTTCCTATTTCGAGCAATGCTTACCAAACTACCCACAAAGGTAATGCAGAAATATTTATTTCGAGTTTGAGCAATATAATAGAAAGCAGAGACCAATGGGGGAATACCAGGCGGCGACAGGATTTAGTGTTCTCCACATTTTTAGGTGGTGCGGGAAATGATTATCCAGCAACCATTAGCATTTTCCAGCCGAACCAAACACTTATCGTTAGTGGATATACTAATTCGAGTAATTTCCCAATAGTTAATAATCCATCGGGTCGTAGAATTGGAAAGTTCGATTTGTTCTATGTTAATATGGCTCTCGATGGTGGTAGTGTCTTGTTTAGCGATATGATTGGAACCCCCGACGATGATTCTACAAAGGCATTTTTCAAAGCAGTAAATGGTGATTATTATTTTGCAGCAACAACGAATTCGAAAAATATGACGCAAGTTTATCCACTCGAAAAAGCGACCTATTCTGGATTGAATGATGGTTTGATTGTCAAGTATTCTACAACCGATTTAAGTTTCGATTATCCCGTTGGCAACGAAGAATTATGTCCAAATTCTGCTTTGAATATCCGTTGGAGTTCCGAAACTTTCAGTGCTAATGATACATTCGATATTCAAGTGAAAAAAGGTGCGAACTCGGATTGGCAAACACTAGCAAATAATGTAAAAGGTTTTAATTATAGTTGGATGATTCCTCCTGACTTTTTTGCCGAGAAGGTATGGCTGAGAGTTGTTCACAAACGTGGGATTATCGCACCTATGTCTCTACCATTTGTTGTTTATGAATTGCCAAGTATATTATTGCTTGAGCAAAGTCCTTCGGTAAGCTCTTTTTGCGAAGGGGATTCTGTGACTTTTAAGGTTCAGGTGAAAGGTTCAAAATTGAAATGTCAGTGGATGTTTAACGGCAATTTAATAAATGGTGCGACCGATACAATCTATTCGATTAAAAACCTTGCTGAATCTAATAGTGGACAATACAAGGTTATCGTTTCGGGACCTTGCCCAACTACTGCCGAAAGCCAGTCTATGCAAATAAATGTTAAACCCAAAACAAAAGTTCTTGTTAATTCAAATGATACAACAGTTAAAGTGAAAGAAAGATTGCGGTTGTATGTTGCTGCAAAAGGAGATAATTTAACATATCAGTGGTTTAAAGATGGGATGAAATTGCTTGGTAGAACTCAAAGAGAATTCGTTACCGAAGAAGTTTCAATTGCCGATAAAGGGGCATATAAATGTTTGGTATATGGTTCTTGTGGCTCGGATTCTACTTCTACTATTTATGTTGAAATCGATACAGTTATTAGTAGCGTTGAGAATGATAATGCAGATATGTTTATTTTTATTGATCCTACTTATTCTGAATTAAAGATTTTAAATAGCGGCCGACTCGATGCCAATAGTTCTGTCCTACTTTTCAATCCTGTGGGACAAATGCTTTCGATTCCTTGTATTGAAAAGAGTGGAACCATTTCGGAATGCACTTTCGATATTTCTTATTTACCCGTTGGTTATTATTACTTGGTAGTAAAAGGCGAAAATATTTCTAAAATATTCGGATTTTCCATTATACGATGATAAATTGGTTTAATAGAGTTTTTCGAAGCCCAATTCCAATAAGAATTGGGCTTTTTTTATAAATGCTTGTGAATACTTCGGGCAGAATGTTTTAATCTCAGATTTTTAGTAATATTATCCAAATGCAAAGTCCCAATTTGTTTATTTTGTTGCTACTTCTATCTTTCTTTTGTAAAATATCATTGCATATCAAACGTTTAAGTGGATGTATTGATACTTTTGGTTAATAAGAATTTATATGGAGAAGTTAGCGAAAACATCTGTTCCAATAAATGAGATTATTGCACGACGATGGAGCCCCCGTGCATTTGACCCCCAACGGGAGGTTCCAGCCGAAATGATTGTTTCTTTGTGCGAGGCTGCTCGTTGGGCACCATCTTGTGGGGCTGACGAGCCGTGGCGTTTTATTGTTTGGAACAGATTCGTAAATTCGGAGTCGTATTCTTGTGCTTTCGAAACGCTTGATGCAGGAAATCGAAAGTGGGTAAAGAATGCACCCGTTCTTATTGCTGCCATTGCAGATACACGTTGGCGACGCGATAGAGATTCAAACAATCGCTGGGGTAAATTCGATACTGGCGCGGCAGCAATGAACATATACTTACAAAGTTTTGCGCTTGGTTTATATGCTCATCCAATGGGAGGTTTCGACGAAGATAAATTACGCGGCACCTTTCAAATTCCCGAAGAATTTGAAATTATGGCAATTATTGCTGTTGGATTTCCCGGGGACCCCAATCAACTTGAATCGCCTTATTTGGAACGTGAGTTTCAAGAGCGAAAACGCCGACCGCTCGAAAACAATTTTTACAATTCCGAATGGGGTAATCCAATAACCAATTTATTAGAAATAAAGGAGAATGTTATTAATGTCCGATAATTCAGGAAATAAACAATTTAAAAAGCCACAATTTTTTAATGACAACCAGCAACCTAAGTTTGTGCGCAATCTCTTCCTTTGGTTGATTATTTTTGCAAGCATTGTTACTATTTATATGATGATGAATTCTGTTCAGAAGCCGGAATGGCCAATTGCTTATACGAAATATCTACAACTATTGAACGAAGGTTACATTAAATCGGCGATAATAACCAAATCACAACTCAACGATTTCGAATTCCACGGAGAATTGAAAGAACCTATAAAAATGAATGTTGAAGGAAAAATTCGCGAGATTAAAAGTTTTGTTACCAAACTTGGTGTTATAGATTCACAGACAGAAGAACTTTGGCTTTCGAAAGGAATATATTTTAAGTATGAATCTTCCGATAATCCTTGGTGGAATACTTTGATTTCGATTTTGCCTTGGGTTGCACTAATTGGTATTTACATCTTTTTTCTTCGCAGAATGCAGATGGGAGCTGGCGGAGGCTCCAATAGAAATATATTTTCCTTTGGTAAGTCGCGAGCGCGTTTGATTTCGGATAGTCAAAATAAAGTCACTTTCAATGATGTTGCAGGTTGCGATGAAGCCAAAGAGGAACTCCAGGAAGTAGTAGAATTCTTGCAGGACCCTTCAAAGTTTCAAAGGCTTGGCGGTAGAATTCCTCGAGGAGTATTGCTTATAGGACCACCAGGAACCGGCAAAACTTTGCTTGCTCGGGCTATTGCGGGCGAGGCGAATGTTCCGTTCTTCTCAATCTCCGGTGCTGAATTTGTCGAGATGTTTGTTGGAGTTGGTGCAAGCCGAGTAAGGGACCTTTTTGAACAAGCCAAAAAGCATTCTCCTTGTTTAGTTTTTATCGACGAGATAGATGCCGTAGGGAGACAACGTGGAGCTGGATTAGGAGGTGGACACGACGAACGCGAACAAACACTAAATCAATTGCTGGTCGAAATGGATGGCTTTGAACAAAACAGTAGTGTTATCGTTATTGCGGCAAGTAATCGCCCCGATGTATTAGATCCAGCCTTATTGCGTCCTGGAAGATTCGATAGGCAGATTGTTGTGGATAGACCCGATGTAAAAGGGCGTGAAGCAATTTTTAAAGTTCACACACGCCGTTTACCGCTTTCCGAAGATGTTGACTTCGAGGTTCTTGCTCGTTCAACTCCGGGGCTTTCCGGAGCCGATATCGCAAACATTACAAATGAAGCAGCACTGCTTGCTGCTCGTCGGAATAGTGATACCGTTACTATGTATGATTTCGAGGCGGCAAAGGATAAGGTATTGATGGGGATTGAGCGAAAAAGTATGGTTATTTCTGATAAAGAAAAGGAAATCACTGCTTATCACGAAATGGGTCATGCCCTTGCAGCGAAATTTGTTCCAAATACTGATCCTGTCCATAAAATTACCATAATTCCTCGGGGTAGAGCTTTGGGAGTAACATCAACGTTACCAAAAGAAGATTTTCATACTTTGTCGAAAGAGTATTTAATTGCACAATTAGTTGTGTTGATGGCAGGCCGAGCTGCTGAAAAAATTGTTTTCAATACTCTTTCCACTGGTGCTGCAAATGATTTAGAAAGAGCCACTAATATTGCTAAAAAAATGGTTTGCGATTGGGGAATGAGCGATGCACTTGGACCAGTTACGTTTGCCAATAAACACGAAGAAGTATTTTTAGGCCGAGAAATTGCACAACCACGAGACCACAGCGAAACAACTGCTCAAGTTATAGATACCGAGGTAAGAAAGATTCTTGTTGCTGCTTATGAACAAGCCGAAAATCTTTTACGCGAAAAAGTAGATTTGCTACATAAAACTGCAAAAATTCTTCTCGAAAGAGAAACCCTCGAAGGTGAGGAACTTGAACTCTTAGTGCGGGGCGAAGAGTTACCTCCAATTAACTTGAAAAAGCTCCGCGCTCTGAAAAGTATGAAAGTAAATGGCAATGTTTCGACCGAAGCCGAAGCTGCAACATCTAGTTCAGTTGGTGGAAATTAGTCTAGTTATTATGGAAAAAAGGAAAGCAATTTTTTTCGACCGGGACGGCGTAGTCAATTTTAGAATTGTTGGTGAATATATTAATCGAGAAGAAAATTTTGTATTTACTCCCGATTTTCTCGAAATATTACCAATTCTGAAATCCAAAGGTTACCTCGTAATTCTAATTTCAAATCAAAAAGGAGTTGGTAAAGGAATTATGACAAAGGGAGAGTTGGAACGAGTAACAAATTTTATGAATAATTACCTGTTGCAGACGGTAGGATATGAGTTCGACGATATGCTTTTTTGTACAGATGTGGACGAGGTAGCTAGTTGGAGATTAAAACCAAATCCTGGTATGATATTCGAAGCAATTGAAAAATGGGACGTAGATACTAGTAATTCTTGGATTATTGGAGATAGTATGAAAGACGTTATCGCAGGCAAACGTGCGTCAATTAAATCTGTCCTAGTTGGAATTAACTCCGAAAAAGTAGAAGTCGAACCTGATTATAGAATTAGGAATTTGATAGATTTCCTTAAACTAATTAAATAATGGAAGAACAAGTAATTCATTTCCTTTCGTCTCCGATTCTTCATCCGTTTTTAATATTAGCCATTGGCTTCTTCTTTATGTTTTTGGAAAATATTTTTCCCCCATCTCCGAGCGATGTTGTTCTTCTGTTTCTAGGGAGTTTGGTGGGTTTCGGAAAGATTAACTTCTTTGCCCTGTTGGCTGTTTCTGCTTTTGGTTCGATTCTTGGTTTTGTAACTATGTTCTATGTTGGTAAACTTTTTGGAGAAAAAGTAATAGACGAAGGGAAATTAAGATTTATAAAGCGGGAGTCTATTGAGAAAACGCGCCGCTGGTTTCATAAATATGGTTACATTATTGTTGTTGCAAACCGATTTCTTTCCGGCACAAGAGCAGTTATATCTTTTTTCGCTGGTTTCTCAGAATTATCTGTTGTTAAATCGACAATCTTCGCAGGGATTAGTGCTGCCGTTTGGAATTTCTTGATTATTTGGATGGGAGTGAGTCTTGGGAAAAATTGGCGACAAGCAATAACTTTTTTAGAATTATACTGGAAGATAATTTTAGCAATTCTTGCTTTATTTGGGTTGGGATACCTTGTCCTTAAGTTAATCAGGAAAAAAAGTATCAAAATCAATAATTTTGGACACTAGATTTCTTGCTTAGAATCATCATATTGCCCACATAATAATAGGTTCTTACGATATTTTTCAATAGGTTTGTTGTATCGGGAAATATTTCCAAATAGTTTTTAAGCGGATTATTCGAATTATATTTATAAAGCGAAGGATTTGCATTCAAACGGTCAATCAAATACCAATCATTGTATATCAAGCCTAAAGTTTGCCCCTCGTGAAATACTGCAAAACCTGTCTTTGTATTATCGAGCGAAAGTAAGTCTCGTCCAAAATTCGTTGTTTGGAAAGGTATTTTTAAGATTGTAAGGATAGTGTTCGTTAAATCTATATGACTTCCAATTGTTGCAATTTTTTGTGGTTCGAGCAATTTAGGTGCATAAATTATACAAGGTATGTGTGTTCCTTGCAAATCGAGATCGTAGATTGGGGTTTCTGGGAGTCCGTGGTCTGCGGTTATTACAAAAATTGTGTTATTGAAATATTCCTTCTTTTGTGCTAATTCAAAAAAGTGTTCGATTGCCCAATCGGTGTAATCGAAAGTAGAGTGGAAAGTTTTCCCTTCGACATTTGGAATTATCCAAGGTCCATGATTATTAGTTGAAAGAATGATTCCAAGGAAAGGTTGCCGGGATTGCGCAAATTTGTGATTCATTTTTTCGAAAAGAATATGGTCGGGAACGCCAAGTGTGCTCAATACAAGATTTTGAGGGAAATCGAATTGCGAGATTACTTCGTCGAGTCCGTTACCGCGCAGAAAACCTGCCATATTATCGAAGTTGGCGTCGTGTGAAGTACCAAAATATTCTATATAGCCTTGTTCTTTTAACAAATTAGTGATTCCCGAAAAGGTTTGTTGCCCAATATTTAAAACCATTACGGATTTTCCAAGCAGATTTGGCAATCCAAATAGCGATGAAAAAACCCCCATATATGTATGAATTCCATTCGAATAAAAATTTTCGAAACTTATACTTTCCTTTTCAAGTTTATCGAAAAATAGAGGTATTCCCTTATTTCGATATTCGTTTATTTGATGCATCGAAAAGCTTTCGAGAAGGAAAATAACAATATTTAACTTTTTTGGGGAACCGCTATTGTTGTAGTTGTAAATTCTTACGGGAAAGTTATCTGGTTTAGACGATGAATCGAAGATTAGCAACGAAAGGGTTTTTGTTGCACTATCTTTGTCAACTTTTAATAAATTATCAATATCATCCATTTTAACAGGGTGTTTTAAGAGTTCGTCGAAAAGTGTGAAAACACCATTTAGTGCAAGCTTGTTGCAACAATTATATTGGCAATAGAAAGCGTGACCCCAGCGAAGAGGTGTCTTTTGCGAAAGCGTTCCACGAATTCCAATAAACACAAAAATTCCCCAAATAGCGAATGAAAATAATTTCCATAGAATGCCTAATTTGCCTTTGTTTCCCTTCTTTGAGTATATTCTTTTAAATATTGCAAACCCAAAGGAAGAAATGACTGCAATACCTATGAGGTATGGGATAACAGGATAACTTTCCCATACCATTTTAGCAACAAAAGAAGGATTTTTTTCGAAGTTGAAGAAATATATGTTCAATCTTGAATGAAAATATCTATAGTATTCAATTTCGACAAATGAAAGGAAAATAAATGCAAAAAAAACAATTGCCAGATATGAAATGTTGAAAATTCTAATGGTATCCTCTTTATTGAAAAAGTAGAAAAAATAATTGATTAAGAAAAATAACGATAACGGATAAAGAGAAACAGCGATGTCGAATCGGAGTCCTACAAGAAAAGATTGAACTATTGTGAAAAATGGAACTCCATTGAATTGTTGAAGGTTAATAATTAAAAGAATGAGCCTGTAAAAGAAAAAAAATATAAGGAATACAACTAAAGTTTTGATGAAATTTAAATTTACTCGGTTTAAAAATACAGATTTGGTCCAATTCCCTATGGTTTTGAGCATTATCGGATAACCTTTTCTAATGCCCAATGGAATACTTTAAGATAATCTAAGGCTGTGTTTTCTGCCGAGAAGTTTTTAAGCATTGCATTTTTCCGAATTGTTGTCCAATGTGGTTCTACGTGGTAAATGGAGAATGCTCTTCGAATGGCGTAAGCCATATCATCGGCGTTATATTGGAAAAAAGTAAAGCCAGTCCCATCCCCAGTATGTATGTTATATTCATCTATTGTATCAACAAATCCCCCTGTTAATCGGGCTATTGGTATCGTCCCATAACGAAGAGCATACATTTGAGTTAAACCGCAAGGTTCAAATCGGGAGGGTAGAATGATGTAATCAGAACAAGCAATAATCCTATGTGCCAATGTATTTGAATAACCTATTTGAACAAAAGTATTTTTAGGATATTTCCATTGTAAATAGCGAAAATAATCTTCATATCTTTGTTCACCTGAACCCAAAATAGCAAATCTGAAAGTGTTGTTTTGTAGGTAGTATTCCAATTGATACATTAATAAATCAATACCTTTTTGTTCTACTAAACGTGTTACTGTTCCAATAAGAGGTAAATCTAAGTTATCCTCTACGATTAAACCAAAAGATTTTAAGAATTCGTATTTGTTGAGCCGTTTCCCCTCGTCGATATTGTTAAGATTGTAAGGATAAAAAAGATTGCTGTCGTTTTCCGGAGACCATTCTGAATAAAGAGCACCATTTAAAATTCCAACGATATCGGAGCCACGGAGGTTGAGCACATCTTGTAAGCCTTCGCTATAGTATGGAAGGCGTATTTCTTTGGCATAATTGGGACTTACGGTTGTAATTTTATCTGCAAACATAATTCCCACTTTCATAGCATTGACAGAGCCATTGTGTTCGAACCACGAACCTGGATAAAATTCAGACATCCCAAAAGTAGAAAATTCCATCGCTCTTTTGGGGTTGAAGAATCCTTGATAAGCTAAGTTATGGATTGTATAAACACCAGCAGTTTTCGAAAATGGAGATTCAAATCGATATTGGGATTTCAGAAATGCCATTGTAAATGCGGTATGATAATCGTGTGAATGGATAATGTCGGGCTTGAATTTTAAGACTTTTGCTGTTTCCATCACCGCTCGCGAAAAGAAAATGAATCTTCTATCGTTGTCTTCATATTCCTTATTATGTTCTCCATAAATTCCAACTCTATTGAAATAGTCGTTGTTTTCAACAAGATAAACCGGGACTTTTGAATTTGGCAGAGTGCCTACCCAGAGTCGGGCAAATTCTGTCCAAGTGCTAATTGGAACATAAAGGACTAAATCGGTAGGTTCAAAACCCCAGTAATTCACGTCAATAAATTGGTATTTAGGAAGAACAACAACGGATGTTTGGCCAAGTTTTTCCCATTCGATAGGTAAATACGAAGCGATGTCGGCTAATCCGCCCGACTTTGCGAAAGGAGCAATCTCGGCTGTAGAAAGAAGAATATTCATATTGAAAAAAATTCAAATTTAATAACTTTCCTTTTCTTTTCATTTAATTTTTATGTTGTCTTAACAATATAAATGGGATGCATATTTTTGTAGAGCTTTAGTTACAAAAATTTGAAAGTTTGTAAACTTAGATTTGATATTTTTAAAATTAAAGTTGGAATCGAATAAACCAAAAATTGCTGAGCCACTTCCAGAAAGGCTTGCAAAATATGCTCCCGATTCTAATAATTTTTTTTTGATTTCTGCAAGGATGGGGTATTTAGGGAAAATATATTGTTCAAAATCATTTACGAAATACTCTTGGAGCTTCTTTGGTTCTTCGAGGCAAGCTGTAAGGAGTGTAATCAAATTGCTTGGAGTTCTAGGAGTTTCGAAGTTGACTAATGAATAGGCGTATTTAGTCGAAATCGAAAAGTTTGGATGGATTATCAGAATTTTAAAAGGTATTTCTATATTAAAATATTCGATAATATCTCCTTTCCCTTTAATTAGTGCGGGTTTAGGAGTTAGAAAGAATGGGGCATCCGAACCGAGTTCATTTGCAAGGCGAAGAAGTTCTTCCTTCGATAAGTTTAAATTCAGATAACGGTTCAGAGCTAATAATGAAGTTGTTGCATTCGAGCTACCGCCGCCTAATCCCGAACCAATAGGAATTTTCTTTTTCAATTTAATTGTCAGATTCGGAATGCTAATTTTGTATTGATTTTGTATTAATTTTACTGTTTTGAAAATTAAATTTTCTTGTAAAGGAATTTGAACTGTATTAGGCGAAACAATTATTTCGAATTTGTTCGAGGGTTGGAAGGTGATTTCGTCGGAGAGATTGATAGGAATGAATAAAGAATTTAATTCATGGAATCCATCTTTCCTTTTAGCAATTATTTCGAGCCCTAAATTTATTTTTGAATGCGATTTAATTGTGAACAGTTCCATAAAAATTATTAGCGATGAAAATTACCGATTTGAATGAGAAGTTAGAACCATCAGAAATACACGACGAGGTTCCTTTTTCGAACGAAGTATGGCGTAAAGCTTTGCATTTTGTTTCTCTTTCGATACCAATAATTTATACATTTATTCCTTGGGAATATGCACTGAGAATTATTCTTGTAATTACAATAATAGCAATTATTATTGACATATTAATCAAAGAAGAGAACATTATCCAAAGAATAATTTTTAAGTTTTTCGGGAAAATATTTAGGAAATACGAGCGGTCGAGATTCGTTTTTAATGGGGCAACTTGGATGTTAATTTCTGCGACTATTAATATTTTAATTTTTCCTAAAATACTTACTATTACCGCATTTTATGTCCTTGTAATTTCGGATGCCTGTGCCGCTTTATTTGGAAAGCGTTTTGGAACAACGAGGTTTTTAAATAAAAGTTTGCAAGGCTCGATTGCTTTTGTTATATCTGGCGCTATTGTCATCATTGCGGTTGGGTTTGCTTTTTCTGCTCCTCTCGCTTTTTTTATCAGTGGATTCGTTGGGGTAGTCTTGGCAAGCGTTGTCGAAGCATCATCGGCTTTCCTTCGTGTGGACGACAATTTAGGAATACCTTTGACGTTATCTTTCGTATTATGGCTCGGTTCTTTACTTGGCGAAGGTTATGGTATGGGTTTCCTCAACATTCTTTAGGATAGGTTATGCAGTTAAACTTACTTTCGGTAGAAGAAATTTTAGGAAAATTTAAGCATACTTTTTCCGATTCAGTTCGTTTCCACCAAGTTGATTCTTTTGGCATTGTTCATAATATTCAATACTTTTATTTTCTCGAGGTTGCGCACACCGAATATCTTGCTAATATTGGAGTAGAGATTAATCCAAATACATTCAAGCATTTTTTGCCGTTAATGACTGTGCATAATCAAATTGATTATTTTAATCCATTACGCCTTGGAGATTCTTTCGAAGTTTTAACAAGAATAAGTTGGTATAAGAATTCATCCTTCGAGTTTCAAAGCGTAGTTCGAAAAAATAGCGGGGAAATTTCGGCTTTCGGGCGAACAGTTCTAGTTCACTTAAATAATCTGACTTTCGAACCTGAATCTTTGCCTAAAAGAATTTTGGAACTTGTTCGTAATTTCGAAGGAGAAGATGTTGAACAAGTAAGCGAATTGAATGGATCCGAGTGAGCATCGGAGTTTAGTAGAAGCATATAACAAAATTGAATTAATAGGTAATCAGAGTTACCTGCCATTAGATGAAAATACCAAAATAGCCGCTTTTTCTGTTGTTCACGAAGGTAATATTGATTATGGGGTGGAACTCTTTAATTTCCTTGCGCAAATTTTTAAGAATGATTGCGACTTTGGGTTTATTGACGAAGATGCAACGCTCGAGAATTTAGTGTCTTTGCGGAATGGAATTGCTGAATCGGAAGTAGTTATTTTTGCTTTCTTTTTACCTTCCGATTTTATGGACGACGATGAAATTAAAGTTAAAATTGTCAATATTATTGAGCATCTTTCGGAAAACAAAAAAAGCATTGGGATTTTTTTTTCACAAAATTTTATACCAGACGAAATTAATTTACCTGTGAAAATCAACCTATCGACTACCGATACTTCATCCATCGCCGCAGCTGCAATGTATATTGCAGGTAGGAAACCATAATAAAAGCAGCTTTAAGCCATTTAAATTTGTTAACCTGTTCTATGGTTTCGATGGAAAGAGAGACAAAATATATTGGCTATGTTTTATTATTTTTGCTTTTTTAAAAGTTAAAGAACCTGAAATGAAATGTTTTTCTATATCCCTTTTGTTTTTTTTTATTGTAAATGCTTTAAGTTTTGCGCAAATTACCGGTTTGCCTTCTTTAGGGGAAGAATTAAAGGTTAAAGATGAAATATCATATCGATTTCAACAATCTACACAACAGATAGATAAATTTCCTGTTTCGAATTTCGTCGACGAAGACCACTATTTCATAGGACCAAACGATGTTCTCAGTGTGCTAAATATGCCTTCTTCGTTGAATCCAGAAATCCTTAAAGTATCGCCAGAGGGCAAAATAATTATTCCAAGAGTAGGAATAGTAAACCTTAAAGGTTTCTCATTATATGAATCTAAAATAGAAATAGAAAGAGCAATCAAAAAAATAAATCCAAACGCAAATGTATCTGTTTTACTATATATTCCAAGGATAGTTTTAGTTAAGGTTAGCGGTAATGTCCGAAATCCTGGTGTTTATTCTTTACCTGCAAATTTTCGAATATCAGATGCTATCGTTGTGGCAGACCAAGAAAATCCAGAAATTAATACGATGCAGTCGTTGCCTGGTTATAAGTCGTATTTTGAAAATAGAAGAAACGAAAGAGCGAAAAATTTTGCTGGGAAGGGTTTAGCCTCCGATAAGTTTTATGTTTCTCGCAACATTACGGTTTTCAACCAACAGTTTGGTTTCAAAAAGGTTGATTTGGAAAAAAGAGACACTAGTAATTCTTTCGAGCATAATCCTTATATTCGGGAAGGCGACGAAATATTTGTTCCGTTCGAACCCGAGTATTTCGAGTATGTTTCTATTGCAGGAGCTGTAATTAGACCAGGAAAATTCGCTTTTCGCAAAGGCGACAAGGCATCGGATTTATTGAAATTCGGCATAGGTTTGAAAAATAATGCCGATTTATCCAATGTTATATTGGTCAACGATGGATTGAACATTAAACTTACAGTTGACTCAAATTTAAATGTTGTTGGGGAAGATATTGAATTGAAACCATTCGCATCAATTATTGTAGGAGAAAATCCAGAACAAATTTCTAATGGAGTTGGTTTAGTTAAAATTTATGGATGCATCAACAGACCTGGAATATACAAAATTGAGGAAGGTAAAACAAGAATTTTAGATGTTTTAAAAGAATCGGGAGGTGTTACAAACGAGGCAAACCTGACTTTAGCTTATATCTTGAGGGACTTTCCGCCACTGGAAATCTGGAACGACCCTTTTGCCCAATATGCAAGGTATTTTAAAAACAGCAACCTGACTATGGAAGATTCTACACGCTTTAAAATCGATTTGAATTACAAATTTAGTTACGTTGCTTGCGATTTTGTTCAGCTTTTGCGCTCGAACTCCTCCAAAGATAATGTCCTTTTGCAAGATGGCGACTTAATAGTAATTCCTGCTGCCAAGAAAAGAATTTATGTGTGGGGTCAGGTAAAAAATCCCGGCTACATAGACTTTGTCGAAGGAAAGGATTGTAATTATTATATTGAAAAAGCAGGTGGACTTCTAACTACTGCAAAAAGTAATAGGATACGTATTGTGCGGGGTGTTCAAAAAATATGGTATGAACCAGACAACCTTGCAATACTCGATGGCGATGAAATATACGTACCACGCGAGCCTGACCTTCCACCCGGATTCGAATTCCAGTATTACAGTTTAGTTGCTACGGGAATTGCGACTTTAATAAGTTTGACTTATCTAATTATTAATTTAACTCGTAGAAACTGATGAAGTGGAAAGTTCGTTTGCTTGCTATCCTGTTTTGTATTATTACAAACTTAACGGTGGAAGCTCAAATCGAAAATGTTCCTATTTCGCATCCAATCTATTTATTTTTAAAAAGGATGCAGGTAAAGGAATTGATTTCGAATGTTTCTTTTTTTAAAATCCCTTTTTCAAGAAATTACATAATTGAGCTTTTGAAGGAGATAAGAAGTAAAGATTCATTGATTACTTCCTCCGATAAAAAATTGCTTCTTGATTATGAAAATGAGTTCGAGATAAATGCTTATTCGAGAGCGGTTTTAATCAAAAGCAGAACCGATTCGACTATGCTTTTATTTGAAAAAATTTTTTCTTCCGATGAGAAGTATATTTACCATTTTCACGATTCAGAGAATCATATTAGTCTCCGTCCTTTAGGCTCATTTAACTTTTTAGGGAAAGTAGCAAAGGATTCTAACAACAAGGCTATTTACGGTAATTTAGGATTTCGAGTTTACGGAACAATTGCAAATTTAGTAGGGTATTATCTACAAGTTACGAACGGAAAATTCTTAGGTGGGGAAAAAGAATTTGGCATTGCCGAAGACAAAAATCTCAGCCACAGTGTTAAGTTTACCCTTCTAAATAGCGATTTCGATTTAACAGAATCACATATTCGCTTACAAAAAGATTGGTTTTATATTGGTATTGCCCGCGAGACACGCTTCGTAGGTTCTGGAATTTCACAAAATATAGTAATATCGGACAATGCGCCTCCGATGGATGAATTCTATGCGGGAGTTCAATTCAAAAATTTTCACTATAATTTTTCTCATTTTGGTGTAATTGCTAAGTCGAAAAATAATTTCGAGACAAGTGTAAATGCCAACATCCCTCCTAAATATTTTGTGATGCATTCAGCGGGTTTTATTTTCAAACGATGGAACTTAACTTATTTTGAAACTGTAATGTATTCCGATAGAAGCATTGAACTTGCCTATGTGAATCCTTTTTCGTTTATAAAGTCGGTTGAACATTCTCTTCACGATAGAGATAAAGTTTCAATGGGTTTAAGTTTGGAAGTAAACCCTATTGATAACTTTCAAGTCCTTGGAACTTGGATGATGGAAGATATGGTGTTTTCGGAGATTGGTAAAGGTTTTTGGGGAAATAAAACCGCTTGGAATATTGGCTGTCTTTATTCTTTTAATTTTCTACTCGATGTGGGTATTGAATATACTCGCGTTGAACCTTATATGTTTACGCATTTCAATAATACAAATAACCGAACAAACGATGGAAGGCTAATCGGAACATACTTGAAGCCGAATTCCGACGAGCTTGCCTTCGTTTTGCGTTCATTTTGGCTTGGTCGTTATCCTTTGAATTTGAGAGTTTCGTATCAACGCCATGGAGATAATATCGTTAATGATAGTGGCAAAGTTATTAGAAATGTTGGGGGGGATTTCAACGTGAACTACACTAATGCCTCGTCTTATCGAGTTACTTTTCTCGATGGAGCGAGAAATGATTCGTTTAAAATTGATTTTGGATTCGGGTTCGAGGTAATAAAAAACTTAAATTTTCAGGTGTTTTATTCTTTCCGTAAATTTCAGAATGACCAAATTGAACATTTTTTTAAATTAGTTTTTCGAATTTATGAATTTTGAAATTGGATTGTGTTCTTTCGAACCTAAATGTTTATGTGTAGAAGAATAACAGCAATCATCGCTTTCCAATTATTCGAAAAATGGGTTTTATTTTTGAAATTGTTTTGATGCTGTTATATTTTATATTTGTAATTTATTTTGTTGAAGAAGGAAGGAAAAGTTATTAGATTTTTAGGATGGCTTTTTGTAGTGGATTGGGTCTCTTTATATAGAAAGGCAATTGGAATTAAATTAGCCCAACCACAATGTGGGGTTAGAAATGATGAAAATAACAGATAATATGCTACCTATTTGGAAGGATAAATTTGTCAAAAAATCACCGATAATCTTTGAATTATGTTTCGATATTTTAGCTATTATTCTAAGCTACACAATACATTTTTATATTCGATTTCAATCGGGGTGGTTCGAGCCAGAAATCTACCCTTCAATCGTAGATTTTCTTTTTACAGGCATTATACTATTGTTTTACTGGTTGATAATTTCTTTTTTTGCCGGATTATATAGAAATTGGTATGTTCGTTCTCCTTTCGACGAGTTTTTTTCGGTAATAAAGACTACGTTTTTCGGGAACTTTGTTTTGTTTTTCTTTGTTTTCCTCGATAGCAGTGCAAGACCAAGGTTGTTGTTTTTGCTGTATTTTGTCAACCTTACTTTTTTTATGCTTTTGGGGCGTTTTGTTTCCAAGCGGATTCAGAAGTATTTGCGAGAAAGGAAAATAATTCAAATTCCTTCATTAATTCTTGGTTCCTTGCAGGATGCTCTCGAATTATTGTCGAAAGTCAACTCGTCGCTTAGTTGGGGATATTGTGTAAAGGGTTTAGTAATATTAAATAATTCAGCGCAGCAAGCCAATCCAAATGCTACTTTTGGAATAGCTACATACTCGATAGAAGAACTCGATACGGCTTTCGAAGAGCAAAAGCCACATGAGCTTTTAATTACGATGGAAAGCCCTAATCATAAGTTAATACTCGATATCACTTCGAAGTGTGCAGAAAAAGGAATTATTGTTAAAATTGTTCCGGATTTATATGATGTTCTGACTGGTTTAGTAAAAGCATTTCCATTGTATTCAATGCCATTTATCGAAATAAGCACTTTGCTTTTGCGGCCTTGGGAAGCTTTTTTGAAAAGAGCAATCGACATTATTGTGAGTTTAGTTGTTCTTATTGGAGGCTTCCCAATATGGGTGCTTATCGCATTGTTAATTAAATTAGACTCCAAAGGACCAATTTTTTACAAACAAGAACGCGTTGGTAAAAATGGTACAATTTTTACATTATTTAAATTCCGTTCAATGCGTTCGGATGCTGAAAAAGAAGGTCCCAAAATCACAGTTTTAAATGATCCTCGGGTTACTCGAATAGGTTATTTTATTCGTAGAAATCATATTGACGAAATTCCTCAATTTTTGAATGTGCTTAAAGGTGAAATGAGTCTTGTCGGTCCCCGACCGGAACGACCGATTTTCCACGAAAAGTATAGTCAAATAATGCCGTTATTTAAAAGACGTCTGGTAGTGCGTCCGGGAATGACTGGATGGAACCAAGTGAATTCTCCTATTTTTCAAATTAATATGGATTGGTTGAAAAACCGATTAAAGGACGATTTCTATTACATCGAAAATATGTCTTTGAAACTTGACATTGAGATTATTATGAGAACAATATATTTAGTTATGAAAGGACGTGGGCAAGCGTGAGGAAAAGCAAAATATTTTTTCCATCTTGGTTTTTTAGATGGTATGGTGAAATTTAATTATTTAAACAATATTTTTATCTTTTTTCCTTCTCTAATCATTCTTGATGGTTAATAATTAAAGGATTAAATATGGATAACAGAATTCCTATGATTGGGGATAAATTCCCTGAACTCCAAGTGCAAACTACCCATGGTAGTTTCAAACTTCCAAGTGCTTTTGCGGGGAAATGGTTTATACTTTTTAGCCACCCAGCCGATTTTACCCCCGTTTGTACAACCGAATTTGTAGCATTTCAAAATCGTTACGAAGAGTTCAAGAAGTTGAACTGCGAGCTTATCGGATTAAGTATTGATCAAGTTTTTTCCCATATTAAATGGGTCGAATGGATTAAAAACAATTTGAATGTGAATGTTCAGTTCCCAATAATTGCCGATACGGGTGAACTGGCAAATACTCTCGGTTTGATCCACCCATCGAAAGGGAAAAATACTGTTCGAGCTGTGTTCTTTGTTGATCCCAATGGAATTATAAGAGCAATTGTTTATTATCCACAGGAGTTGGGTCGCAATTTCGACGAATTCATTCGAATGTTAAAGGGATTGCAAACAGCGGACGACCAAAAAGTTGCAATTCCTGCCAACTGGCCTAATAATGAATTAATAGGAAATAAGGTTATTATTCCACCTCCGACCGATATCAAAGCTGCAGAATATAAAAAAGAAAAATATCAAAATTTCGATTGGTGGTTTCTTTATCGAGAACTTTCCGAAAAGGATTAATTTCCTATTATCATAACAAAAGGGGCTGGTTTTGCCAGCCCCTTTCTGTTTGAAAAAATTAGACCCAGCCACGAAGTTTCACAGCTTCGGCTACTCTCGATATAGCAATCATATAAGCAGCATCACGCATATAGACATTGCGATTCGTTGAAAGCTCCAGCACTGCGTGGTATGCGGAGGTCATTTTTTGGTCAAGTTTGGTCAATACTTCTTCTTTCGGCCAGAAATAATTCATATTACATTGAACTTGTTCGAAATAAGAACAAGTTACTCCACCTGCATTGGCAAGAAAGTCGGGAATGATATGAATGTTATTCTGTTTTATTACCTGATCTGCTTCTGGGGTTGTTGGTCCATTTGCACCTTCGGCAATAATTTTAACAGTTGGTTTGATTAAGCCAACAGTGTCTTTATTAATTTGATTTTCGAGAGCGGCAGGGACGAGAATATCTACTTCCTGCTCGATCCAAGCTGTTGCTGGGAGTATTTCGAATCCTAATTCCATAGCTTTAGCTTTGTCAATCTCTCCGAACTTATTTGTAATTTCAACAAGCTGATTGAAGTCAATACCATCTTTCTTTCGGAAGGTAATAGCTTTTTGTTCTTTAGGATCCCAAGAAGAAACAGCAATGGCAGTTCCGCCCATTCGTGTATAAAGGTCTAATGCATATTGGGAAACATTCCCAAATCCTTGGAACGAAGCCGTAGTTTGCTTAATATCAATGCCCAGTTTATCGAGTGCTTCTCGAACTGTGTACATAACACCGTAGCCGGTAGCTTCGGTTCTGCCAAGAGAGCCTCCGAGTCCGAGTGGTTTACCTGTGATAAACCCAGGAGCCTTAATTCCAGTAATTTTTTCATATTCATCGAGCATCCAAATCATATGTTGGCCAGTAGTCATAACATCGGGAGCGGGAACATCTTGTAATGGTCCAACGTTGCGAACGATTTGGCGAACCCAACCACGACATAGCAATTCTTGTTCGCGCATTGAAAGGTGGTGGGGGTCGCAAATAATGCCTCCTTTACCACCACCCAATGGAATATCTACCACAGCTGTTTTCCACGTCATCCACATAGCAAGGGCACGGACAGTATCGATAGTTTCTTGTGGATGGAAGCGAATACCACCTTTGGCAGGCCCACGAGCATCGCTATGTTGAACGCGGAATCCTCTAAAAACTCTGTATGTTCCATCGTCCATACGAATTGGAATATTGAATTGGTATTCACGTTCTGGGAAACGAAGTAAATCACGAGTTGCCTGATCTAAGCCAAGCTTTTCGGCGACAGTGTCGAATTGCTGTTGCGCCATTTTGAATGGATTAAAACCTTCTGTTGACATTTTAAAATCTCCTTTTATTTCTAAAAATTACTGCTCCGAAAACGAAGCAAAACAAAATGCAACTTACTAAAAATTTAGGATTTAAAAGGTGTTTGGGGAAAGATGTAATAATATTTGTTGTTAATTCTTGATTTCCCAATAGATTGTTTTACGGAGTTCGTTAACCCACTCCTTGTATAAATTATTTTGTTTAAACGAAGTAGCAAGTTGCTCTAATTCTTTATAATCGTCGGTTAAGTTCGGGATATGAGCGGGAATACTTCTTCTTTTGTAAATAATATGATAGGATTCTTGAGGTTGAGTTTTATATAGTATAGGTTCGGAAACTTCGCCTTCTTTTAGGCTATCGAGAACCGATTTTATGTTCGAAGGAATTTGTTCTAACGTAAATTTACCGAGATAACCGCTTGCACCACGAGTCTCAATTTCATCGGAAAAGCGGTTTGCAAGCTCTTCGAACCTTTTTCCTTGGTAAAAAAGCTGACGGAGTGAATCGAGGAATTTTTTTGCCTTTTCTATTTCTTGTGAAGTTGGGGTTATTTTAAAAAGAATATGGCGGGTTAGAATAGAATCTTTTGTTTTATTAAGTAATTGAATAATATGGAAGCCAAGTGGTGTTTCGACTGGTGGGGAAATTTCTTTGACTTGTAAAGCAAAGGCTATTTGCTCGAACTCTGGAAAAAGAAAACCTCGCGATACCCAGCCAAGTTCTCCCCCAGAGTTAGCAGTAGAGTAGTCATCGCTATACCGTCTAGCAAATGTTTCGAAATCATTTGTTTTAATGATGGAATCGCGAACTTTTAATGCAAGATTATATTTGGCGTCACGTATGTTTTGTGGGGTTTCAAGGTTCTTAACGATATGATATAATTCAATTTGTTCTGGAACGATGGGTAACGAATCTTTGTAGTTTTCGTAAAATTCTTGCACCTCGCGCGACGAGACAGTAATATTCCCGAACTTCTTTTCTTTCATCTTTTCAATCAAAATAGATTTTCGAATTTCGTCGCGGAATTCGGATTTTAATCTTGGAATTGACATTCCATATAGGTCTTCAATACGCTTTTCCGAGCCATAATGTTGAACCAAGGCTTTGAGCTGGAATTCCCAACGCTGATCAACCTCTTCGTCGGAAACGGCGATTGAATCCTCTTTTGCTTTCATCAATATGAGCCTTTCGTTTATCATTTGGTCGAGAATAAATTTTTGTAATTCAGGATCGTCGGGCTTATATTTAGGATTTTGCTGAGTGAATAGATATGCCTGGCTTTTGATGTCGGACATCATAATAATTTCGTCGCCAACAGTAGCAATAATCTTATCGACTGCTTCGCCTTCGGTCTGTGCATTTAGCCGATAAAACGATATGAGTAATAAAATCAAGAAATTGAATTTCATCTTAATAGAATTATTTAAGCCCCTTTTTAAATTTGTCGATGTTTTGGGTAAATATTTTAACAGGAATTTTTTGTTGCAGTTTCTTCAACCAGCTTTCTGTAAATCGCTTTTGCTGAATTTCGTTAATTTCGGTCGAAAAGTCGGGAATGGCTTCTTTGAATGTTTTTTCCCGTGATGGTTCGTATGAATTAATTTTTACAATTGAATATCCATTTTCGAACGCAAAAGGTTCAACAATTTGCCCAGCTACGACATTAAGTTCTTGTAGTTTTTTTGCTAGTTTGTTATCTTTAGTTGAAATTTTACCCAACTTGCCTTCTTTTTCACGGAAATTACTTCGTTGGGTGAATTGTTTCGCTAGCTCTTCGAATTTCTCGTTTCCTTCGACCGCACGTTTATATATCGCTTTTGCAAGTGAATCGGTTAAAACAAAGATTTCTGTTACATCGTAAATTGGATATGTTTTATATTTGGATTTATTCGCCTGCCAATACTCGTAGGCTAAGGTAGTATCGAACTTAACTTTATCCCATACTTCAACGGCTTCAACCTTAAAAAGAAGGATTCCATCGCGAAATTCTTTCATCATTGCAGCGAATTCAGAGCTTTCAGTTTCTAAATTTTGTGTAACTTTATCGGTAACTATTGGATAAACAATTTTGTGCATTGCGTTTGTTAAGCCATTATGATTCAAAGGTGTTGCTCGTAATTCAGATTTAGTTTTAAGAATGTTGATGAATTCCTGAACCGTATATTTTTTGTCGAGAATTCCGAATAAATTTTGAGGCATTAAATTCTCGCTAATTTTCGAAGTCCAAGCAGTATCCAATGTTGTTTTGCTTGTGTCTAAGTTGGCAAGGAATTGCGAAAGGATTTTTTCGTCGATGAAAAAACCATATTGTTTTCGGAGTTTCTCGATAAATTCATTTTTGTCTGTCTCGAAATAAATTCTTTTGTATAACCGCTTTAAATCCTCGCGGTCGTCTTCGATGTTAAACTTGGAGCTCGAGTCCCGTTTAATAATATGCAATCCATATTCTGTTCTGATTTTTTTGTCCGATATTTCTCCATCTTTAAGTGCAAATAACGCATCTTCGAAAGAGGAGGTCAAAAATTTCCCGGTTGGTTCGAGTCCGCCAGAACGCGAATACCATCCCCCAAGTTCACCACCACGCATTGAACTAGACGGATCCTCGGAATTCTCCTCGGCAAGTCGAGCGAAGTCTGCACCATTTTTGAGTAATAATAGTAAACTATCGGCTTTTTTATAGGCTAATGTGGAATCCTTATCGTTAGCAATTGTAAGTAATATGTGGCGTGCTTTGACTTTTATTCTTGGTTGAATTTTATTTAGTTTGATAATAAAGTAACCAAATTTTGTTTTGATTGGGTAAGGATAAACTTCGCCTTCCTTGCAAGAAAAAATAGCGTCTTCAATTGGACGCTGAACTTTACCACCTGTGATATAATTAAGTATTAATCCACCACGTGCGGATGACTCTTTGTCGTCGGAAGAATCCTTTGCCAATTGTGCGAAATCCATACCTTCTTTTATCATTGCAAGGAGACGTTTAGCTTTGTTGTAGGCAGAAATAGTATCGAATTCATTTTGGGGATATTGAACAAAAATATAAGAAACGAGAGCTTCGTATTTACGATACTCTAACATTTTCTCGACATTTGGCTCGACAAGTTGGTTTTCGAAAAAGAAAGTTTCCGCCAAAAGTCTCCGATTTTGTTTAATTTCCTCTTGAATTGTTGGTTCCTTATCAAAACCTCGCGCAAGAGCATCTTGAACTTTCAATCGATATTTAATATAAAGATTTAGGAAATCTAATATGGAATCATTGGGTAATAGGCGGAGTGGCGTGTTTTTTTTCGATAAATTTTTCAAATATGCTTTTTCTAAATCGGAAAATGTTATGGTTTCGTTACCAACAGTTGCAATTACCTCGGTTTTTTCGGTTGCTGAACTTCGTTTAGGAGACTTCTTTTGTGCAACAAGACTATTTGTAGTTAGAAATAGAAAAAAAGCGAAAAACAATCCAGCCAAAGCAAACAAAACCCCTCGTTTCATAATGAGCCAAGAATATTAAACAAAAGAATACGCAAATTAAGAAAAAAAATGATTATGTATTAAATACAATTGTTATATTGCATTTTAAAGTAAAATTATTATGCAAGAATACTTCAATAAAATACGCGATTTGTTGATGTTTCGGAGCGGTCTCGAAGAAGATGAATCCGGGAATTTACAACCAGTAATTACAACGGGTTCGATAGTCTGGGGTGTTCTTTTACGGAGTTTTATTATTGTTCTTCTGAGCTTTATTTTTATGGCGCTAATAGAGAATAGAAGAGTCTGGTGGCTTTCTTTTCTGTTTCTTTGGCTAATTGCCGCATATCCTGGTTGGAAACAATATCAAACTTATAAGAAACGCATTGAATATTTCGAGGAATCTACTCTTTGTGGTAAATGCACTCACTTCGATCCAACGAGTCAGCTATGTAAGTTATACGATGAGCACGTTTACGAAGGCTACGTTCCTTGTGAAGGTGTAGATTGGGAGCCCAAAAGCTTTACAAAAGACAATGATGGCAATAAAACTTAAATAACTTCGTTGAAGAATTTTTTTAGGTGAATATAAAATGATTCTTCCAATTTACAATGCTTTCCACCCAATCTTAAAACAGAAAACCAGCAGTGTTGAGTCTTTTGATGAAAAACTTAAGCAGTTTATTAAGGATATGTTCGAAACTATGGACTTTGCCGAAGGTATAGGGCTTGCGGCTAATCAGGTCGGGAAATCAATCTCTCTTCTTGTTGTTGGGGATATTAAAGAAGAGGGGACTGTAAAACACGCAAGGAAGGCATATATTAACCCTGTAATAGAGGCTTGGTCCGAAGAAATTGCAGACTACAATGAAGGATGTTTAAGTGTTCCAGAATTACGCGAAGACGTATCCCGCCCGAAAGCTATTCAAATTCGCTATTACGACGAGAATATGAAGGAGAATAGCGAAGAAGTGGATGGCTTATTGGCGCGTGTATTGCAACATGAAATTGACCATTTAAATGGAATATTATTTTTCGAGCGTCTTTCGCCAATTAGAAGAACATTAATCCAAAACAAATTAAAAAAGATTAAGAAAGGAATTATTGTTCCCGACTATCCTATGGTTCTTCCTAATGGGAAAATATTAGGCTCGGTGACGCAACCAACCATATAATTTTGTTATGTGCTGCCTTGTAATCTTGTAATATGTTAAATAACCTAAACGTAATTTAATAATATTAATATCAGTTAGTATTATGTTTTTACGTTCAATGTTGGTTTGTCTTTTTCAATCTTATTGTTCCTCCCATTAAATAAAAGTAGGTAGTTATCCAGTTTGCAAGTAGAGTAGATACTCCGAAAATGAAGGTTCCAATGCTAAGCATTGCCCACCCCGAAAGTACATTTCCTATGATACAACCTGTTGAAATACCCGCTCCTGTTCCAACAAGTAGACCTCCAAGCATCGCTATCAATGTTTGTTGTGGTTCCTTAGGTGTTAGTTTTGCTTTTCCCGTCATTTTTCCAGAAACAAATTCCCCAAACATTACCCCGATTGTCAACAAGATTAACCAAACATTAAGATTCCTTGATTCAAGTTTTACTTGCTTGTTTGGTGGTGAATAGTTCGATTGGGTTTGTGCAATACTAGTTCGATTTTGTATACCCTTTGCTATTTGAGAAGGGAATTGTTGCTTTTCATAAATAAACTTTACATTCTTTTCTATGATTGCCTGATATAAATTGCTTACGCCGTGAGTTATTCCCAAAGGGTAGTTTCTCCCAACAGCAAGGGAAGACAACCAAGCTAACATTGATATCATTCCGATAGATAATCCAGCCTGCCATGGTTTCCAAGACTTTGAAAATATGTTGCCAAATTTAACATAGAATTTCTTTCGAGGGCTCTTTTTCCATTTTGTGTAACCAAAGATAATTGTAAATATTAGTAAGAAAGCAACAATAATCCAATATGGAATTCCGAGTAATGAATGCAGAGTAATAGCATTACCATTATCGTCGTTAATCACATATTCCAGTAAATGTTTGTTGAAGCCTTGCAATGGGCCGTAATCAACCGCTGATATGCCTAAGGGAATAGTTAAAAGCGCTGCTATAGAGTTTATATTGCCAGTTGCTCCTTTGTATAAACAACCGCTAATACAACCGCCTGCTAAAACAGTCCCAATACCGAAAATTATACCCCCAACTAAAAAACTAAGCCAATATAGCTTTTTAGGAACTAATTGAATTATTCCAATATTTTCGAAAATTGCAAAAAGAACCATTGATGTTAAAATGGCAATCCACAGTCCAAATATTTTTTCCTTATCTTTCATTAAAAGTATTTCACTCATTGCAGAAGCACCGCATAAATCGCCTTTTTGAAGAGAAAATCCAAATAGAAATCCGACTACAAGCGATAAAATAACCCACTGTCTTGTTAGTATTGCTAAAACAATAATTGAACAGCAAAAAAGGATACTTATGGTTAAAAGGCTTTTCCAATTATTGAACATAGCCGTCTCCTTTATTTAATTTGTAGTATTCAAACAGATATTTTTTATAATACATAATAATCTTAATTGGGATAAAATCGGTCAAACCACTTCTCGATTCTTTTTACTCCTGAGGTAATGGATTAACGAATGATTCTTACGAGAAGCGTTGCATCATTGTTTGCAATTAGAAAAGTTTAAATGCCTAACTATAACAAGCAGTTTTTCCCAGAATAAGTTTTTTTATAACTCACTAATTTCTTCTTCCGTTATAGTTACAATTTCGTTGCTAAAGTATTTTTTCTGGAAATATAAAGCTACGTTAACAAGTGCGATTAAAACCGGTACCTCTACTAAGGGACCTATAACAGTTGCAAAAGCCGCTGGGGAATTTATCCCAAATACCGCAACTGCAACTGCGATAGCTAATTCAAAATCATTGCTTCCGGCTGTGAAAGCTACTGTTGTTGCTTTTGCATACGATGTCCCTTGTTTCTTTACAAAGAAAAAAGTAAGAAAAAACATCAAAGCAAAATAAATGGAGTAGGGGATTGCAACACGGACTACATCCAGCGGAAGTTCAACTATCTTCTCTCCTTTTAGCGAGAACATTACAAAAATTGTAAACAGTAGTGCAATCGGTGTTACAAAAGAAAGTTTAGGAATAAACTTATGATGATACCATTCTTTGTTCTTGGCTTTTACCAAAATTCCGCGTGTTAATATACCTCCTGCAAATGGAATTCCTAGATAAATTAAAACTGTTATAGCAACTTCTCCTATGGATATACTTACAAGTGCGCCGCTGAATCCGAATGAAGTTGGAAGAATTGTGATGAAGATATAAGTATAAACGGAATAAAAAAGCACTTGGAAGATTGCGTTGAATGCAACTAAGCCTGCGGCAAGTTCTGAATCGCCTTTTGCCAAGTCGTTCCAAACCAACACCATTGCAATACAGCGAGCAAGTCCAACCAGTATCACTCCAATCATCATCTCTGGTTTATCGTTCAAAAAAAATATTGCAAGAAAAAACATCACAAGTGGTCCAACAATCCAGTTTTGGATTAACGATATGCTTAGAAGTTTTATATCCTTAAAAACTATTGGGAGTTCTTCATATCTGACTTTTGCAAGTGGGGGATACATCATTAAAATTAATCCGATTGCTATTGGAATGTTTGTGGTGCCTCTGCTAAATGAATTCCAAAAATCTGCGATGCCTGGAAATATCGAACCTACTATAACACCAATGAACATTATTGCAAAAATCCATAACGTCAAGTAGCGGTCGAAGAACGATAATTTCTTGGATATTGTTGCCATTGTATTTCCTTTCAATTTGTGTTCTATTCTTGTTTTAGCTTTCTTTATATCCTTAATGATTCTATCTTTTTAATTCGTTTAAATAAAACTCATAAAAATCCCTTTTAATTTCCTCTCGAACTTTTCTAAATACCGAAAGAATTTCTTCTTCCGAGCCGGTTGCTTCGGCAGGGTCCTCGAAACCAATATGTATTTGTTTGCCCACTTTACCAATGAAAATTGGACAGGATTCTTTTGCATTGTCGCATACAGTAACAACATAATCAAATGATTTATCTAAAAAATTATCCACTGGTTTAGGATAATGCCGAGATATGTCAATCCCAATTTCTTTCATCACTTGGACTGCTTTTGGATTAACTTGATTCGATGGTTCTGTACCGGCTGAATAAACTTCCAATTTCTTATCAAAGGATTTTAAGAACCCTTCTGCCATTTGACTTCGGCAAGAGTTTCCAGTACATAAAATTAGTATTCTCATATTTTTCCTTTTTTATATTTGGTCAAACATCGAAATATTAAGAGAAAAAAATTATACGTTACATATTTTGTTCCTATCCAAAAATTCTATTTTTTCAAAGTCTGATTTAATTTGTCGATCCCCGCTTAACCAAAACGAAAGCAGCATAACAATTTGCTGAATATATGTATCGGTGGTTGAAAAATTGATTTTGTAATTAACCCATTTACCTTCTTTTTTGCTAA
The DNA here is from genome assembly GCA_037445895.1 of Ignavibacteria bacterium. GTDB lineage: Bacteria > Bacteroidota > Ignavibacteria > Kapaibacteriales > UBA2268 > JBBIJO01. The sequence goes on from JBBIJO010000003.1 coordinate 122,445, forward strand.
CTATAAACCCAGCGTCTCGAAGTATTGATAAGTGTTTTGAAACAGTAGAAAATGTAATGCCCAACACCTCGCGTAATTCGCAAACGCAAAGAGGTTTACGAGATAACATTAACAAGATTCTTAGTCTATTTTTATCGGAAAGAACCTTAAAAATTTTTATCAATTCCTTCATAGATTTTGATTATTTTGTTAAATTCATTTCGCTAATCAGCGAAATTAGGAAAAATTTTTTACTAAAAATAATGATTGAATAATTTTTATCGAAAGTATTTGTAGGTCGAGTTTCTAATCAATAGTTTTGTTATTCTTAGGTATTTTATTAATTTTGTAATTGAATCGGCGTGTAGCGCAGCCTGGTTAGCGCACTACTTTGGGGTAGTAGGGGTCGCCAGTTCGAATCTGGCCACGCCGACAAAACGAAATAGGAATTGTAACAATTCCTATTTCGTTTTGGAAATTATCAGTTGCAATGAGTACTGCAACAGTTAACGGAGAACTCCATCTCCCATATTTAATCTTATCTTGCGGAAAGGGAGGGATTCGAACCCTCGGTACCTTCATCAGGTACACACGATTTCCAGTCGTGCCAGTTCAGCCACTCCTGCACCTTTCCAAACCCACAAAATTACTAAATTTTCTTAAAATGGGGCAAAACCGCTGTAACTTTGTGGTATAAAATTTGTTTTTATTATTTTGAAGTTTTGAGAAAAATGGAAGTTGAATTGAAAAGAAGAAATTTCGTGAAATTTATGAGTTTCGCGACTCTTGTAAGTGCTTTCGATGGCGCGAAAAGTTATGCTTCTCAACTCGCAGAAGGTAGCGAAAACGTTTCTATTTTTCCACAACCGCTCGACGTTGGCGATACCGTTGCAGTAACAGCTTCAGCAAGTCCGAGTAATTTATGGGAAATTCAACCAATGGTTAATCTCTTTAAAAGGAAGGGGATATCTGTGGTTGTTGGCGAAACCGTTACAAAAAGAAATAAAAATTTCAGATATCTTTCTAACGATGATGAGTTTCGAGCTAAGGAGTTTATGGATTTTGTTCTTGACCCCAAAATAAAAGGGATTATTTCTGCTCGAGGTGGTTACGGTTCAATTAGGATATTAAAGTATTTGAATTATGAACTCATTAAGCAAAACCCTAAAATTATATTGGGATATAGCGATTTTACTTGTGTATTGAACGCGATTCATAAGTTAAGCGATATAATAACTTTCCACGGTCCACTTGCTAATTTTTATCCCGATAGTTTTACAACTGAGAGTTTAGGTAAATTAATTTTTAGAAAAAATATTGTAAACAATGTTAATCAGAGGTATAAATTTACGCGGGAGAATGTTCTTGTCGATGGTGTAACCAGAGCACCTTTAGTTGGTGGTAATTTAACTAGTTTGGTTTCCCTTCTTGGAACGAAATACGAACTCGATACCAAAGATAAAATATTATTTTTTGAAGAAGTCGATGAACAACCTTATAAAATCGACAGAATGCTTAAACAATTGGAACTTGCCGGTAAATTCGATAATTGCCGCGGCATTATTATTGGTTACATAAGTAAACTCGATGCGAAAAGGAACTTTTTCCCAGACTATTCTTTTACAATACGTCAGGTTATAGAAATGAACCTCGGCAAATTAGAAATACCTGTTGTTTTTAATTTTCCTTTTGGTCATTACAAAAAATTTATGACTTTGCCCTTAGGAGTAGAGGGTATTTTGGATACAAAAAGTCGAGAATTTTTGGTAATTTTGCCCGAGGTATTAACTAAATTATGAAAAATTTTGTTTTAATAAATATGTGGTGAACAAAATGTTAAGGAAATTAATACTGGCAATTGCATTACTTTTATTGTATAGCTTTAAGCTTTTGTCCCAAGAAGCAACCTTTTCCATTTCCGAAGTAGATGCAAGTCAATTCCCAAAGATTAAATGCACGTTTATAGCATTAGACGCAACTGGACAAAGCTACAAAAACTTAAGTTCTGCGGATTTCGATGTGTTCGAGCGAGGTAGAAATATGAATTCAAAAGTCTCGGTTGAATGCATAGATACTATAGTCGAACCTGCGGTGAATATTATTCTTATAGTTGACCAAAGTAATTCAATGCTGCTTGAAAATGAAGCAGGCGAGGTGCGATGGGAATGGGTTAAAGAAGGAGCTAAAGCGTTTATTAATACGATTAATTATTCAAGTGGAACAAAAGTCGGGATTATTTCTTTCGGGAGGGTTGCGTATACCCGTTGTTGGTTCACCGACAATAAGAAAACACTTATAGACTCGTTAGAAAATACTGTGGTTGGGGGTGGAACGCTCTACGACCCGCCTTTCCTCGATAGATATAATGGAGCAGTTCAGATGTTTCAACGTGGGAGCGACCCTACGCTAAGAAGGATAGCGGTGTTCTTAACCGATGGCGAGCCTAACGACCCCCCAAAAACGGATTCGATAGTTAAGGAATTACAAAAGACCAATATTCAAGTTTATGCTATTACCCTTGCTACTCCGCTACATCCTTCTCTTGTAGAAATTTCTTCGAAAACTGGAGGAAAGTCTTATAAAGTTGATACAAAGGAGGAATTGGAAAATATTTATCGATTTATTGCTCTCGATATTCAAAGGAAACAACTTTGTACTCTTTCGTGGACAACCGACTATGGATGCGATGAATTGGATATTTTGCGTAATATAAAAGTAGTGTTTAAAAGACAATCTGCTGTTGTAGAAAGGATATACGAGGCTCCTCCATCGAGTATCGCAAAATTACCAATAGACCAATCGATATATGATTTTCTTGACCCTGCACCCAATCAAAGTAATTCTTTGGATATAACTCTTACTTCGCCTCGTGCTAATTATTTGGTTAATGAAATTAAGATTATTCCCAGCACTTATTTCGATGTCGTTTCCTGGGATGTTGGAGGTTCGGGAGGACCCCCTCCTTTTACGATTAATGCAGGAGAATCGCGAACGATACGAGTGAGATTTACACAAGGAAGTGTTCGTGCCTATAGAGAAGCAACAATGTATATAAATTCCGAGCCATGTCCTGCCCAAATTAAGTTGATTGGCGGAATAACCCAAGTTCGGATTATTACTCCAAATGGAGGAGAAATCTACTCGGTTTGTGATACTGTTAATATTCGTTGGGGTGGTGTTGAATCGGATAAAGCAGTAAATCTATTTTATAGTTCCGATGGGGGGCAAAGCTGGAAGACGCTTGCTTCGAATGTTAAGGGTCTTTCCTATAAATGGATTCCACCTGTCGGAAGCGATAAATACCGCTTGAAAGCTACTATTGCACCGGCATATTCGTATCTTTGGGCGAAAGGAGCCGGAGGATCCGAAAATGATTTTGGAAGGAGTATTGCAATAACCGAGGATAACTCCTATGTTTATATTACCGGATATTACTCGGGAACCATTGAATTCGATAACAATAAGAGATTAACGAGTGTTCGCGATTATGATTTGTTTATTGCTAAATATGACCGCGACGGAAATTTTGTTTGGGCACAGTCGGCGGGTGGCTATGGAATCGACTCGGCAGTAGGAATATGTGTCGATAAACTAGGGAATGCGTATATTGTAGGAATGGCTCAACAGACTGCAACTTTTGGTTTTATTTCGCCCAATATGCCTATTGCTGGTGCTCCTTATTGTTTCGTTGCGAAATATCCTGCGAGTGGCTCGAATCCAATTGTAACGCTTATTGGACCTACCGAAACATATAATACATTCAAAGCTTGGGGGCAAAAAATCAAGTTTAAAACTAATTCGCCACCTGCATCCGATGAAATAATAATATTAGGAGAATATTTAAACCAAATTCAAACTCCTACCTACTCGTTGCCAAAAGTTACCGTTCCAACGACTTTTACAGCTGTTTTGAATCCAGATATGACTATAAAGGTTGTTCAGAAAGGTGGGACAGACGACGGGACATTTTCGAAAAATGTAGCATTCGATGGGAATGGCGATAGATACGAAGTCGGAACTTTCCAAGGAACATTAACGAGTGGAAGTATTCAAACTACAAGCAAAGGCAAAAACGATGTGTATGTCCGAAGATATGGCGGTTCTCCGGGGAGCGAAGATTTATCGGATACAACATTTTCGGTGCAAAATCCCGTTTGGACTATGTTGAGCAATGATTTCGTTTTTGGTGACTGCACGCTTGGCGCGACGTTAGATTCAAGTGCCTCGGGCTATATTTGCAATCGTGGGAATGTTCCAATTGTGATTAAAAACACAGCTTTTATTGGAGCTAACAATAGCGAGTTTAAACTTGGGTTTGTTCTTGTAGGACGACGACTTGCACCTGGGGAGTGTATCCCGATTGAAATAATTTTTGAACCAACTGATATTGGTCCAAGAGTTGCGCAATTGATAATTACTCCTGATTGTGGGGCAGATTTGGTTCTAAACCTACAAGGAAACGGCGTATGTTCGGGAGAATCCATTCCTGTGGTATCTTTTAAACCGTCTAATTTAAATGTTCCTACTGATTCTAACGTTGTTTGTATATTCAAGAATACAAATAGTACCGCTGTTCAAGTGAAATTCGTATTGTATGGTCCAAATGCTTCGGATTTTAGTATACCAATTAGTAGTGCTTTTGTGAAACCAGACTCGTGCCTGGATTTGTTGGTAACATTTACTCCGAGCGGGGCGGGAACACGCCAAGCATTTTTGAAGTTTGAACTTCCGGCAGGTTGCGAAAGCCCTGTTACTCAACTAATAGGCGAAGGCGTCGATGCAGATATTCTTATCCGTTCAATTGATTGGGATGGAAGGAGAATTTTGACAGAAAATGATAGTGTTCTTGTAATTATTAACAGGAGTTCGATTACTCAAAAGCTAATTTCGATAGATTTCGATGCTCCAGATTCAAGTTTTGTATTTATCGATAATCCTCCTGTTAATATACCTGCGATAATTCCATCTGGGGATTCGCTTGAAGTCAAACTTCGTTTTATCCCAACAGAAGAGAGAACATATTCCAACACCATTAGACTTAAATTTGAAGGCTTACTAAGTGATTTAATAGCAAATGTTCGAGGCGATGGTATATTGCCGAAAATTGAACTTAAGTGGACCTGTCTCGATGCTGTCAAACCAGGCGACGAAGGGAGAGCGGAACTCGAAGTTTACAATCCTAGCACTACCGCTAATTTGTATATATATAAAATGGATTTTAGATATCAAACAGGAGATTTCAATTGGACAACTGGCATTCCACAGAATATTGTTGTTCCGAAATTTTCGAGACAAGTTTTTGAAGTTATCTTCACTCCTCAAACGGCAGGAACACGGGGCGATTTGATTCAAATTACTCATGATGCTGCTCCTGGTCCCGAAAAATATCCGCGAATCGATACACTTTTCGAGGCTCAATGCGATGGTTTGGGACTAACCACCAAATCTACTGTGGACTTTGGAAATAGCTTGATTTGCATTGAGAATACTTACAACCTCGATGTTAACAATGATAGTTGGATGACCCCTATCATAATCACTTCTTATGAATTTAGTAACGCAGACAGCGTTGCATTCCACGTTGAAGACCAGATTCCAGTGGTTGTTCCTCCATCCAATTTTTATACACTGAAAATAAAGTTTACTCCAAACGAAGCCAAAGTTTACAACACAATCCTTAATTTGCATACTTCGATAAATACTATCGTTACTGTTAATCTTGTTGGTAATGGGGTGCTTGCCGATTTCTACGCCGATAATAGTGAACTGAAATTACAGCCCTTTTTCTCGCGAAAGGTAGTTATTAAAGCAAAAATTCCCAAACTTTATGCCGATAAAGTCGAAACTATGCTATTGAATCTACATTTCAACGACAAAATGATTAGAGTGGATAGAATCATTCCTTCTAATCAACTTTCTGATTGGGTTTGGGGAGACCCTCAGACTTTATCGCCAGGTTTAGTGCAACTATTGGGGCAGGGGATGATTGTCCCCCCTGTGGATGCAGAGCTATTCACAATTGATTTTACCGTATTTCTCGGCGATGTTAAGGAATCGAATATCGGAGTTGAAATGATAAGCAATGGTTGCCCAACAGTCATCGACAATGTTACGAAAATAATTCTAAGTGGTGTTTGCTTTGTTGATGGTAGGCTTGTAGTTGTCAGCAACCAATCCTACGCACTTTATGCTCCCGAAAGAAATCCGGTCGATGGAGAAACAGATTTTAAATTTAGTGTTGCATTCGATGGTTTTGTGCAACTCGAGTTATACAACGTTTTTGGACGGAAAGTTCAAACGTTACTCGAAGAGAATATGAAATCCGGCGAATACAGAATGCGTTTCCCCTCGTTCGATTTAGCGGATGGGGTTTATTACTTAAAAATGACGGCTGGAGGGTTTGTTTATACAGTTCCAGTGGTTATTGCTAGATAATTAGAATACAAATGTCTAATAACTTTATTGTAATTGCAGGTCCTTGCGTCATCGAGTCGAAGGACTTGCTTTTTCAAGTTGCCGACGCTTTGTCTGCGAGTGCGAAGGAATTTAATATTGATTTATTTTTTAAATCTTCGTATAGAAAAGCCAACAGAACCAGTTTACAATCTTTTGTTGGAATTGGCGATGAAATTGCCTTGCAATATCTTTCCGAAATAAGAGAAAAGTATCATTTAAAAGTTTTAACCGATGTCCATACTCCCGACGAAGCAATAAAGAATTCAAAATTTGTTGACGCAATCCAAATTCCGGCTTTCCTTTGTAGGCAAACTGATTTATTGATTGCTGCTGGTAGAACAGGCAAAATTGTAAACATTAAAAAAGGGCAATTTGTTGCACCTTTAGATATGCAAAAAGCCTACGATAAAGTGGCAAGCACCGGGAACAAGAATGTATGGATTACCGAACGAGGAACTTTTTTTGGCTACAATGATCTTGTAGTAGACTTTCGCTCGATTTTGTTTATGCGACAAATTGGTTGCCCGATAATTTATGATGCAACCCATTCGTTACAACGTCCATCCTTGAGTGAACAATCGGGAGGTTATCGTGAATTTATTTTCCCATTAGCACGTGCGGCAACTGTTGTTGGTGTTGATGGTATTTTCTTCGAAACACACCCTTACCCAGAAAAAGCTTTAAGCGATTCAGCAACACAATTGCCACTGGGTCAGGTTCGAACTCTACTACAACAAGTTATGGAATTGAGAGAAAAAACTAAAAGTTATTATGAGTAACAAAGTTATTTTCATAGCAGTTTTTTTAATTTTATTTACTCTTTCGTCTTGCGGAATAAACGATTGTGGTTGTAATTCTGCTTCTCTTTTGAATGGACGTTGGGAGGGTGTTTATTTTAGCGAGAGTTTTTCTTTAGAGATGATAATTAATCTTGCGGAAAAGAACTCGAACGTCTCCGGAAGTGGTATATGTTCACTATTTTCCGGTAATCACAGTCAGGAAATTCCAATTACAGTTGTTGGTTCTTTTGTTTCGAATAGGCTTGTTTTTAGTTTAACAGAAATGGATAGTGTCGGTTTCGATGGATATTTAGATTCTACCAATAATAAAATTACAGGAAATCTTTTATATAAGCAATCTTTACTTCCTTTTGTCTTTCAAAGATTGAAGTGACTCGAGCGTTATACGGTCTATTTCCTCTGCTATTTTTAATGCTTCCGAAGCTTCGAAAGCAGATACACTTATCGTTTCTCCAAATAGGATAGAACGACAAAATCTTGTTTGCTCATCGGCAATTGCATTAGATTCTTTTACTTCTGGAACTTCGTAAACTATTGATACATCTTTGGTTCCAGCAAAAATATTGCCTAACATTACCGCAGGAATTCCTTTGTGAATATTTTCGTTAGGATTAAGTATTCGATAAACCTCGACTTTTTGGTTTGCTAAATCAATTGAAAAGTAGGAATGTCTTTGAAAAATTCGCATCTTACGAATAGGTTTTGCTGTGATTCTCGAAGCTGTTAAGTTGGCAACAGCTCCGTTTTCGAATTCAAGGCGAGCATTTGCTATATCGTTTGTTTCAGTTAGGACTGGAACCCCGTTGGCGCTTATTTTTTTTACTCTCGATTTAACAAGCCAAAGTATTATATCGATATCGTGTATCATTAAATCAAAAACAACAGAAACATCTATTGCTCTTGGTTTAAATTGACTTAAACGATGGGATTCGATGAAAAGGGGGGTTGGATTATATTGAATAATTGTTTGCAAAGCAGGATTGAAGCGCTCGACGTGGCCAACCTGTATTAGAACATTTTGTTTCGATGCTCTTTCGATTAGGTCGAGTGCTTGTTTGTAAGTTGTTGTGATTGGTTTTTCTATAAAGCAATGTTTGCCTCTTTCAATACATTCGATTGCAATTTCGTAATGTGTCGAAGTAGTAGATGAAATAATCACCGCATCCGAGGCATCAATAGCATTTTGTAAACTTTCGAAAGCAAAGCATTCGAGTTCGCGAGATAATTCTTTTGCCTTGTCCTTTTCGACGTCGTAAATCCCAACAAGTTCAGCGAAATCATTTTTTTTCAATAATCTTGTATGAATTGCTCCTAAATGTCCTACGCCGATAACACAAATTTTTACTTGCTTTTCCATAATTAATTACTATTTGTGAAATAAATTTGATTCAATATTTTGGTATCCGAAATCTATTTCATTAGGATTGTTCCGAGCATTTTGTTTGGCAATTTTATCGCAAAGTTCGTTGTATTTATTTCCGCTATGTCCTTGAACCCATTCGAAGCGTATGTTTTTATTCTTAAGCAATTGGATAAACTCTTTCCAAAGGTCAATATTTAAGACAGGTTTTTTGTTCGCGGTTTTCCAGCCTTTTTGTATCCAACTATCGAGCCACTTATCTTTGATTGCCTTAGTTATTAATTGGGAGTCGGTAAAAATTGTTGCGTTGTTTATCTTATTGTTTTCGAAAAATCGAAGCGATTCGATTACCGCCATAAGTTCCATTCTATTGTTAGTTGTATAGCGGTAACCTCGGGAAAGTATAATTTCTTTGTCGTCGTAAAGTATTATCGATGCGTAAGCCCCTGGGCCTGGGTTCCCAAGCGACGTTCCATCGGTATAGGCAATAATTTCTTTTTCCATAAATCCTTCGGAAATAAAAATTCAAATTAACACTTTGAAAATTTGAATAAAAATTTTAATTTTCTTTTGTGTTAAACTAATTTTAGGGAAATTTTTATGCTAAAATTAACTTATCTTAGTCATTCATCTTTTATTCTCGATGATGGAGAATACAAGCTAGTCATCGATCCTTTTATCAGTTCGAATCCAAACTGTCCCATCAAAATCGAAGATGTAAAAGTAAACTTTGTTGCCTTAACCCATGCTCACGGTGACCATCTTGGAGATGCTTTTGCCATTGCAAAAACAAACAATGCTTTGGTTATAGCAGTAAATGAATTGGCAAACTATGCAGCCGAAAATGGATGTAATGCGCACAATATGCATATCGGCGGGGGATACAATTTCCCATTCGGCAGATTGAAATTTACAATTGCCCATCACGGTTCTTCATCGCCAGAAGGACGTTATATGGGAGAACCCGCAGGAATTGTTATTCGGATGGGAGGCAAAGTTGTATACCATTGTGGAGATACAGGGCTTTTCCTCGATATGAGGCTAATTGGCGAGATTGACAAGATTGATGTAATGCTTGTGCCGATTGGCGATAATTTCACAATGGGAATTGATGACGCAGTTAAAGCTGTTGAATTTGTGAATCCTAATCTTGCAATACCGATGCATTATAATACTTTTTCTGTTATTTCGGCTGACCCATTGGAATTTAAAAGAAAGGTCGAAGCGGTTGGGAAAAAATGTAAAGTAATGGAATTTGGAGAAACGTTCGAGTTATAGAAAAAACCGAAGTAGAGGCAAAGTGATTGATAAATACTTTGCCTCTACCAATCTTTTATTTAATAATAACCAATGGTTTCAACAACGTTTTCGTTCCTACTCTTGCTGCGATATAATAAATATTCGTCGGCAAATTAATATTTAAATTCATTTCGTTTGTATTCGAAGCAATAGCTCCGTCCCCCCAAGAAAATAGTCTTTTACCTATCGAGTTGTAAATTGCAACTTCGATTTTCTGAGTATTTAAGTTTCCTTCGAATCGGATAACAAAATTCCCATCTGTAATGTTTGGCAAAATTGTAAAGTCGACGTCGGGAGTTGTGAGTTCAGTAACATCTCCTATAGATTCAATTTCTCCTTCCAGTTCAATATAGAAGTTGTTATCTATAGTAGAATTTGAAACAATGTGGATACGCCCTTTGTAGATTCTTTCTTCGGTTGTGGCAGCCGAGAAACGAACTTTAATTGTTATACTATCGTTAGCTGGAATATAGATAGGTTTCGAGACTGTTTGGGCAAAGTCGAAACGCTCAAAATCCAAATAAGTGGTATCGACTTCAATTTCGGAAATTACCAATTCTTGGTCGCCAACATTTCGTATAACAAGCGATTCAATCTTACTCTGTGCTTTTTTGACCTTTCCAAAGTCGATTTTTTTACCAAAGTTTGTTTCGATTCTTGGACCTTTTGTTTCGACGCCACCGCCATATCCCCATAAATCGATGTAACGATAATCCATATATAAAGCATTGGTTTTAATCGATAATTGGCCATGGTAGCCAATTTTGTCCTTGGGAGTAAATCGAATTCGAACGGTGTGGGTTTGACCTTTCTTCAGTGTTTTGGGAGCAGTGATTTGCCCTGAAATTATTTCAAACACATTATCTGGATTATCCCATAGTTCGATTTCTTCAAGCACCAAGTCTAGTTTACCCGTGCTGATTAAAGTTAAGTCGATTTCTGTGGAGGAGTCTGGTTTGATTTCTCCAAATTCAATCACCAAAGGGTCTACGTCGTAAGCGGCGCCGTCGGGAGCAATGTTGCCTTTTAGCCAATACATTGCCCGCGCAAGTTGCATAGCCCGAGGAATATCTCCCGCAAACGCTTCGAACCCCATACTCCAAAAGCAAATTCTCGATTGTCCAATCTCTGTTCTGATGCCAACTAGAGTATCGTTTCGAATTGCATTATTATCGCGAATGAAATGGTCAACAGGAGGATATTGGTTTGGATTTCTTGTTTTGAAAGCATCAAAAAACAGATAATCCACAAGTGGCCACCATGTTTCATTTGGATTTGGCTTGAATCCAATATTGCACCATTTAATAATAGATTGACCAACTGGGTCGTTCATTGCGCCTCGGACATTAAAACTCCACCACGATATTTGGCTGCCATCTATTCTCGAAACAAAAACTCTTCCCAGATAGTCTATACCAAGAGTGTTTATTAAAAAATCCTGTACTTCGGGGTTACGGTCGGGACTTGCAGGGTCGAATGCATACCATAGAATCTTTCGCCCTGTTATTAATACATTTTTGCCGGCTGCAATCATATCTTTAATTGCTTTTAAAACACTTGCGTTTCCAACTCGTGTGTTTAATTTGTTGTCGCCCATAGGGAATATCGCTACGTCGAAGTCGGTAATATTGTATTGGGCAAGTGTTGCATCATTGAAAGGTTTTTTAATAGCATAGGGTGCAAGATCGGGCATATAATTTGCATCGGAAAGATAAATCCAGTATGCATATTCCGACAAAGGTTCTTTCGTTCGGTCAACAAACTTAATAACATCTTGGGCATTTACGTCGAAATTGTCGAATAGAATATACTTCGGTGGACTTTCGGAAAAGAGTTGCGAAAAGCAGAAAATAAAAATGACTAAAACCATAGAAAATAATTTTTTCATTTTAATTACCTCAAATATTTTACCAAAATAAAGAGGGCTGTCGTTCAAAATTATTGTGAAGACAGCCCTCGAAGTTTCATAAAATAAGTTTAACGCGATATGATAATCGGGACGAAGCGAATTTCGCTACCAATCTTCAATCGAATTTGGTATGTTCCGCTTGGAATTGTTGAAACGGAAAATTTAGGTGCATTTTCGCCCGAGTTGATAGAAATTGAACCGAGATAAAGTATTAAATTCCCTTGTAGGTCGTAAATTGCTGCATCGAGAACATTATCCAAAAGTTTCGGATTAGTAATTTGAAGATTCAGTTCATTTACAACTGGATGCGGAGCCACCTTGATTTGTATTCCACTGGCAAATTCTGTTTCGGAAACAGAACTTACACCATTGCCAATCAAGTTTATGTTCAATGTTGGTATGTTTTGTGCGTTCGACTGAATTCGAAGTGTTGCGTTATGTGTTCCTTCTTTTGAAGGGGTAAACATAATTGTTAACGTTAATACTTCACCCGGACCAAGTGTCTTCGGCAGTTCTGGAGCATTAACTAATGTGAATGCCGAAGCGTCGTTGCCTAAAATTGTTATGCTACTGATTTCGAGATCGGCAAGGCCATCGTTTTTAACATCTACATCAAGAACTTTGCTACTTTGTGGAACTACATCCCTGAAATCAATATCTGTCTTATTAACTGAGATGATTGGTACATTAGCTGCTACACCGATACCGTCCAACGATACAATTTCGTCGGGCGAGTTTTTAGCATTTGATTTAATAATTACGCTCGAAAAGTATGTCTTTTCTTCGGTTGGTAAGAACTGAATATTAAGAGTGTATTTTTGATTGGGCTTAATTGTTAGTGGGAGCGTTGGCGGGTTAGAAATTGTAAATACTCCATCGGGGTCGAAATCACGGTCAACCGAGATTTCAGTAATTACCAAATCCTCGTCGCCGGTGTTTGTTATATCGCAAGAAAGCGATTTGCTTGTATTAACTGGGACTTCGAGGAAGTCGAGCGACGAATTGCTAAGTTGGATTTGTGGTCCGATTGTGGAAGGTATTTTGGCTAGTAACCAATCGACTATTCTTCCAATGAAATTGTTCCGCTGTGTGGAATTTCCTATTGCTTCAAATCCCGATGTTAAATATGCTAAACGAGAATTACCATTTTCAACGCGAACACCACCAATCTTTGTAGGGTCATTATCATAATAAAGAAAAGACTTGGTTTTGTTGGCGTCTCTAATTGCGATGAAGTCAGTAAATAGAATATAATATGGATAAGTTTGCTGGTTGTATGAGTTATTCATAGTAAAAGTTAGCCCGTTTCCGATAGGGTCTCCGGCGACACCATTAGCTTGATATGAATTTAGAATGACCTGACTTCCTTGCTGAGTGAAACGTGCTTGGTAATTGTTGTTTTGAATAAATAACTTATTTTGGTAGAAGTCCCTTGCAGTGGCGGAACCTTGCGAACCGAAAGCAAAAGTTAAATCAATCTCAGAAGTCAACAATATGCTCTTGCCAGATGAAATCATTGCGTTTAACGCTGGGTACAGGGTCGCTGCCTCAAGAAAATATCCGCCAAGTACACCGCGTAAGGCATAGGTAAATCCCAATGCTACCAAGTCGAATCTAGTAAGTGGATAATTTGTCATAATATCGATTGCAAAAGGAAGTAGAGCAACATCGTTGGAATATTTGGGATTGTTTGATAACGCTTGATAAACAAAGGCTGCGCTTGCGGTGCCTGTGTTGCCAAGGACATAACAAGCATATTTAGTGTCTTCTGTGAGGACATAAACGCTCCCGTTTATCGATTCGTATGGGTTGTTCACCTTTGGAGAAAATTGAAGGGTCACAATTCCAAATTCGGCTTTATTCGAACTTTTTACAGTTACAGAAACTTCCTTTGTTTCGTTTGGTGTAAGAGTAACTTCTTGAACACTCGCGGTTGCTTGCCACCCTGTTGGGATGTAGCTACTTCCTGTATTGACTTGAACACCGACTCTAATCAATTCGTTATTTGGGTTTGTTACTTGGAACTTGTAGGTAAGTTGTCCGTTGCGGGCTATTGTTAAAAATGGATTTGCTGTGGCTTGTGCTTGTATTCTGGTAACTTTTAGATTTTGGGCTGCTTGAAGAACCTCTTTTGTTTGGTCGTCTTGGATAAATGCAACGATATAAATCTGCCCTGAATTCCAATTGGATTTCATGGTATAGTTGAAAGTATACGTTTGTTGACTTCCAGAGCCTAAATCTAATGTTGTTCCATTGTAATCTGGGAGCATTTTACGAGCAACCCAATAGAAATCTCTTTCACCGTTTGTTCCCGGAGCTTGGTCATAACCAATGTAATATTCTACTACTGCAACGCGTAGCTTTTTCCCAACAAGAGACTGAGAAGTTTGGATAGAAACGTTAACAGTGCAAGCAGTGCCATTCCTTTGTTCGGTAACTGTCATTGTAGTCGGGGAATTAGATTGATAATTATTTAATTCTGTAAGGAGTGCTGTTGTGTCGGATGGCGCACCTGCATAATAACTAGAACTGCTTGGAGTAGCAGTTTTTCCGTTAATGCGGCAATTTGGAACTCCTTGTTGCTCAATCCCGTAATACCTAATACGGCTACCGTTCATATTTTCGTCTTCATTATACATCGGGTCAACACCGGGAAACCAGGCATGGTAAATTAATGGAATGATTTTGTCGGTGTGATTGTTAAGAAATTTTTGAAACGTTGGATTTTGCAAAGCGCAAGGACCGCAACTTGCGTTTGTTGCTTCTTCGATTAGCACTTTACGAGGAGAGTCGGCTTTGCCGATAAGCGTATTCATCGAGAGGGCAATCAAGATTGCCAAGGAAATCGAAAACAACTTTTTCATAAAACCTCCATATATAATGAATAATAAAAACAACTAACTTTCCAAAAAGTTACAAAGCAATTTAACAAAAATTTACAAATATAAAGTAATGGGCCAAGTTGACTGTGGCACTCCAAATGTGAACTGACCGTTGCTTCTTTCCAGACCTGGCGGAGTTGGGTTCAATTTAGATGCACAGGACCTGACCCAATACAAAATTAATGAAATTTTTTTTCTCGAACAAACTTGCCGTTAAGTTTATGTCATTATGGGGAGCAAACGTTGTCGAAAAGGCTTTCCTTTTTATAAATCAATTTTGGATCCCAGATAATGAAAGAGTCTATAAAATTATAAATTTAAAATACCAAGAAATCATTAATTTTGTATTTTATTTTGCGGCGCCACTAGCTCAGTTGGACAGAGCATCAGCCTTCTAAGCTGAGGGTCACAGGTTCGAGTCCTGTGTGGCGCGCGTCTATTTTCGTATCGATTCTGGTTTAGTATCCCGAAGAATAGGAGTAATTTTTTTCGGTTCCGAAGGTTGTATAAGAATTCTTGGTGCTTCTTGTGTCTTTTGTTGTGGAGTTGCTTTTAACAAGCGTCCAATATTTATTTGGTCTCGGGTAATAATAACCGACTTTAAAACTATTCCTTTCTTTCCTAATGGCGGTAAAAGTTCACCGTTACGTTTGACGATAACGCCTCCGGCATTGCCAATTGTAAATTTAAAGAAATTCATAGCTTTCCAAGTTTTAACTTTTTCGGGGTAAAGTATCGCACTTTCCGAAACTTTGTTGTCGATAATCATATTTATCCATACAGTATCGATTGCCTTAAACTCTAAACTCATACTATCTTGGGATGTAGAAGTTATTGGTTGAGAAGTGGTTTCATTTGTTTCGAGAGTTATTGTGTCTCTTTTAGTTGTTTGAACTGGGGGTTGGAGTTCCTCTTGAGTGTAAAAAAAAGTAAAATAAACAATCGCAACAATCGATAATCCAAGTGCAAGGTAAATAAAAAGAATAGCTTTGTTAAGCTGTTGAGAACTATGTTTTATTTTTTTTCGATTTGCTGTTATGCTAAATGTTGGTTCTGTCGATTCCTTTAAATGTTTAGCCGAAGAGCTTTTTTCGATTTGTTTGAAAATTACCTCTAATTTATCTTTGACTTGCGAATAATCGATTTGAAGAAAGTTTATGTATTCTTTGATAAATGATTTCATATAGACAGGGGGAAGAATTTCGAAATTATCAGCTTCTATTGCTTCGAGAACATTTAAACGGATTTTAGTAACTTGACTCACCTCCTTCAACGAGAGTTTTTTTTCTTCTCTTGCTTTTCTTAATATGTCGGAAAGGTTATCCATAAAATATTAAATTTGTAATTTTATCATTGCAAATATAAGTAGAAAATGTTATTTGTTATTCGCAAGTTCTTTTTTTTATTAGTGGTTGTCCTCGTCTTAAATTCACACTCCTTTTCTCTTGATGTGGTCGATACAACAAAACACAACAATTTCAACCAACATTATCAATATCAAATTGCCGATAAACCATTTTTTACCATAACTGGTGATAAAATAAATGAAATAACAAAAATCAAGCCAATTCCCACAGCAATTTTTATTGGAAGTTATGCTGCCGTTTTCTATCTTCAACATATCGGTCAAGTGAAAACAATTTGGCAGAACCGAGGAAAGTTCCATTTTGCAGAGGATAAAGACTATGCTTTGTATGCCGATAAGGCTGGTCATTTCTATGGGACATTTCTTACATCGTATGTATTAACTCAATCTTTGATTGAATGTGGCTTTAGTTACGATTGGGCAACTGGAATAGGAATTTTTTTAGGTTTAGGTTACTCAACTTACGTCGAGATTCTCGATGGATTTGCTGTTGAATGGGGATTCAGTCCAAGCGATTTTTATTCAAATTTGGCTGGTGGTCTATTTTTTCTCGGATATTCTTATATTCCATTGTTACAAAATTTTACGCCAAAATTTATGTATTTTCCTCCCCGTTGGTTTAACTCATATTCGCGAGTGCCTTCGAAAATGTTTATCGACGATTATAGTGCCCATACTTTGTGGCTATCGTTCAATGTTTACAATGTGTTGCCTGAAAGTTTGAAGAAGTATTGGCCTCGGTGGTTGGAGCTTTCATTTGGTTACGCTGCCAGAAATTTGTGTGGGGGTCCTACGAGTCGGTGCAACCCGTCAATTTCCGAGCCTGTGAGTAACAATGCTTGGGGAAATCGTAAATTTATAGTTGCCTTAGATTATGATTTGGTTAAACTTTTGCCCGATGGCTCACCTTTTTGGAATTGGGTGAAACAATCGTTGAATTTTTTTAAATTACCAAGCCCTGCAATTGAGTTTGGACATCCTACGCGATTTTACCTACTTTATCCCTTTCCATTGAGAATTGGAGAATTCAAATTTTAATCTGGCTCTTTTTTTTTAAGTTTGATTTTGGAAAAATTACAAATAGTAAATTTGAGACAAGACACACTTATACTTGAGAAAAATAAAGTTATTGCGCCTTCTTTCCTTCCTAAACAGGAAAGAGACGAAAAACCTTTGATTAGCATTATAATTCCCGTATTACAAGAAGAAAAAATTATTGAACACACACTTTCGATATATCGCGAAGAGCTTCTGCGTCAATTTAGGGCTGAACTGATTGTTAGCGATGGAGGTAGTTTAGATAGAACGGTAGAATTAGCTAAGAAGTTTACACAAAAGATTGTTGTTCATAATGGCAATTATCGGCAGACTATTGCCGAAGGACGCAACAAAGGGGTTCTACTTGCAAAAGGCGAAGTCCTTGTATTTATTAATGGCGATACTTTTCCTTTCGACTTAGAGAAATTTCTTTCGTTTGTTTACAAGTGGGCATTAACCGATAATTCTGCCGGTGCTTTAGCTGTTAAGGTTCGTGGTTTTCCGAACGAAGAAAATTTAAAAGATAGAATATTTTATTTTTTGCATAATAATTACGTTCGTCTTTTGAATGCTTTGGGTATCGGTATGGGACGTGGTGAATGCCAAATAGTTCGTCGCGAAGATTTTGAGAAAGCCGGTGGCTATAATCCACAAATCTCCGCAGGTGAGGATTTCGATTTATTCAGAAGGTTATCGAAATTTACAAAAATTAGGTTTGTCGATGAAATTTGGGTCTATGAATCGCCGCGAAGATTCCGAAAGTATGGATATATTAAAACGGTCGGGAAATGGTTGTTGAATGGCTTTTTTGTGATGTTTTATGGCCGATCGTATTCAGACTATTGGGAACCAATAAGGTAAAAATTTTTTACTTTTGCCTATGAAAAAGTCTTATGGCATTTGTGTTGGTGCTTCGACTATTAGCTTGGTTGGTTTGGAACTCGACCGACAGAATAATTATGCCCCTTTTCTTATTCAATCATATTTCCATTCTGGTAATCCTAAAGAACTATTCACACAAAAGTTTAAAGAATTAAATGCCGAAGGCTTCCCCGTCGTTGTTACGGGAAGAAAATTCAGAGATACTATAAATCTTAAAAGTATTTCCGAACCAGAAGCTATTGAGGTTGCTTTCAAAACTTTGTATCCGAACGAAACGGATGTTTCTGCTATTGCTTCTTTGGGCAGCGAAACTTTTATTGTTTATGTATTGGATAAAAATGGCTTTATTTCCGATATTATAACAAGGAATCAGTGTGCCTCGGGAACTGGTGAATTTTTTCTTCAACAAATAAAAAGGATGGGTTTAGAACTAACCTATATTTCGAACTTCACCAATAACGTTCAACCTTTTAAGGTGTCTGGACGTTGTTCGGTATTTTGTAAATCCGATTGCACACATGCATTGAATAAAGGAGTTCCAAAAGACGAAGTCCTTGTTGGTCTTGCCTTGATGATGGCGGAAAAAATCGAAGAATTGCTTCGGAAAGTTACTTATGGGAAAAAGTATTTGATTGGCGGAGTAACTAAAAACCAATTAGTTATGAAATTTATTCGCGAGAAAGTCGATAACATAGTTATTCCTAAGGAAGCAGCTTATTTCGAGGCTTTTGGAGCCGCTGTCTTTGCGATGAACAATGATGTCGGTTCGCATTTTGAAAAAAAGGATTTGTTTAAGGATGCTCAAAGTTCATTCGTATTTCATAAGCCTTTAAAGGATTTTGCCCACCTTGTGGAATTTAAAAATTTAGAGTTTGGCATACCCAACGATGGGGACAATTGTATCGTTGGTTTGGATGTGGGCTCGACAACGACGAAAGGCGTTGTCCTTCGAATAAGTGATTCGAAAATACTTGCTTCGTCGTATGTTTATACCTATGGTGAGCCAATTAAAGCTGCTCGCAAAGTCTATTCCGAACTTTCGAAACAAATTGGAGAGAAAAAAATTCACATTATTGGGTTAGGGACTACTGGCTCGGGACGCCAAGTTGCAGGACTTCATGCACTAACCAAAGGTATATATAATGAAATTATTGCACACGCTACGGCAGCAATCTTTTTCAATCCTAAAGTCGATACAGTTTTCGAGATTGGAGGCCAAGATGCTAAATATACGTATTTAGTAAATAAAGTTCCTGCCGACTATGCAATGAACGAAGCTTGTTCTGCTGGAACTGGCTCGTTTATCGAAGAAGCTGCATTCGAGTCGCTTGGTGTTCGAACCCACGAAATTGAGCAAATTGCTTTTAGTGCCGGAAAGCCACCAAATTTTAGTGACCAATGTGCTGCGTTTATCAGTAGCGATATCAAGACTGCACAAAATGAAAATATCGGCAAAGAAGATATCGTTGCAGGTCTTGTATATTCAATTTGTATGAACTATGTTAATCGCGTTAAAGGAAATCGTCAAGTCGGAGATGTTGTTTTTATGCAAGGTGGAGTTTGCTACAATAAGTCTATACCTATTGCGATGGCTGGGATAATTGGTAAGAGGATAATTGTGCCGCCAGAACCAGGATTAATGGGAGCATTCGGGGTTGCATTGCAAGTGAAAGAAAAAATACAGTTTGGCTTGCTTGAACCAAGTAAATTCGACCTTAATGAATTAGTACATCGAGAAGTTATTTATAAGGAGCCATTTTTTTGTGCTGGGGGTAAAGAAAAATGCGATTTAAATTGCAAAATAAATAGAATTGTCATTAATGGGAAAATTTACCCATTTGGTGGTGTTTGTAATAAGTATTACAATTTGATTTACAACAAAAAGTTTGAAATTAGCCAATATGACTATGTTCGCAAACGAAACGAGTTAATGTTTGATAGGAATGGCTCCGACGTTGCCAATAAAGGGCGTAAAACTACAATTGGTTTAAATCTATCGTTCCATATGCATACTTTATACCCGCTTTTTTATCACTTTTTTACCGAGCTTGGCTTTGATGTCGTTTTGCCGGACAGTTTAGATGAACGTGGCTTTGAACGTGAGCATACAAGTTTTTGCTATCCAGCTCAGATTTCGCTTTGTTTATTCCAGAATTTGCTCGATAAAAAACCCGACTATATATTTTTGCCAGAAATTTTTGAAATGTGGGGAGACGACGAAAACCACCAACGATTAGATTTTAATAGTAGTTGTGTGTTTGTAAGTGGCGAGCCATTCTACCTTCGTCAAGCCTTCAAAGATTACGATTTATGCGAAAAATTAATAACACGGTATTTTAATTTTGCTAATGGATTTGATTGCGAAATTGAAAAATTTGTCGAAGTTGGAAAGAAACTTGGAATCAACAACGAGTCGTTTATTCGAAAAACTTTTAAAAGGGCGATTGCTAAGCAAATTGCTTTTTTCGATGAGCTTGAAAAGGCGGGAAATGATTTCCTCGATTTTTTAAAAACTCATCCAAATGAGTATGCTATTGTATTGATTGGGCGTCCGTATAATGCTTTCACCAGTTTTGCTAACAAGGGTATCCCACAAAAGTTTGCGAGTCGTGGCGTTAGCGTAATACCTTATGATTTTTTGCCCTTTAAAAATTACACTCTTGATGAAAGTCAATTTTGGGAAGCTGGGAAAAAAATACTAAAAGTTGCAAAGGCGGTAGCAGAAAACAACCAACTTTTTCCTGTTTATATTACTAACTTTTCGTGTGGGCCAGACTCGATGTTGATCCCACAATTCAGAAAAATTATGGCAAACAAACCTTCGCTAACGCTGGAATTAGATCAACATACAGCAGATGCAGGCATTAATACTCGAATTGACGCATTTTTGGACATTGTCGAAAATTATCGGGCATTGCATTCTGAGTTGGAAACTCCGAAAAATGAGTTTAGAATTGCGGAAGTAGATATTCGACAAGGCGAGGGAATATTTATTACTTCCGATGGTGAAAAAATTCCATTGAAAAGCAAAGAGATTGATATTTTAATACCCTCGATGGGGGATTTGGCTGCTCCATTATTTGCAGCAACTCTGAGAAGCTTGGGTTTTAATGCTAAACCATTATCCGAAAGTAATCCAGAAGTTCTTAAACTTGCTCGTTCCGTATCGACAGGGAAAGAGTGCTTGCCTTTGTTACTTTTAGTTGGTTCGCTCCTTTATTATTTGAAAAATAATTGGGATGGGAAACAAAAAATCGCTTTCTTTATTGTTCAAGGGGCAGGAAACTGCCGTTTGGGACAATATCCAGTTTTTATCCGAAATTTGATTCGAGAGAAAAGGATTAAAGATGTAGCTACGTTAGTTTTAATGAACGAAGATGGTTTTGCTGGGCTTGGTTCCGACTTTGCACTCCGTGGTATCCAAGCAATTATAACGAGCGATGTTATCGACGATATACGTTCAGGTATAATGGCTATGGCAGTTAATCCCGACGAAGGATTGAAAATCTTGGAGCAAGAGTATTCAAAGTTGCTTAGGACCTTCGAAAAAGAACCAAAGAAGATTTATGTGGCATTAAAAAAATTTTCGAAAGTAATTCGGACAATGGTTCCATATTGGAGACCGATTAAAGATGCAAAATATATTGCTTTGTGTGGGGAAATTTATGTCCGACGCGACCATTTTGCTCACCGTTATTTAAATAAATATTTTGCTAAAAAAGGCTTTATTCTTAAAGATGCATACATTAGTGAATGGATTTTCTACGTAGATTATCTTTTGAAATTTAAACTTTTGGAACCAGATACGTTATTCAAGAAAAAAGTCGAACGTTGGATACGGCTTTTGTTTATGAGGCGAGCTGAATATAGGATAAAAAAAATCCTTTCGAAAAGCGGTTATTATAAATATTCGAGAACATTAATTGAACCGATTTTGAATCATAGCAAACATTTGATTCCTCTTGAATATAAAGGGGAACCAGGTCTTACCTTAGGAATTGCTTTGAAAGACATTATGGAAAAATACTGCGGAGTTGTTAATGTTGGTCCTTTCGGTTGTATGCCGACTCGGCTTGCCGAAGCGGTTAGTAAGCCTGAAATGAAGGTTAAATATAAAATAGAAGCTCGGCGTTTAAATGAGCCCGAATTCGATTTACCCATCAATATCGATAAAGAAATGAGCCTTCCATTTCTAACTATCGAAACAGATGGCAATCCGTATCCTCAAATTATTGAAGCAAGATTAGAAAGTTTTATTTTGCAAGCAGAAAGAGTGGCACAACTAATGAAAGAAATTAAACTTAATGGAAATAAAAGAAAGAATTACAGTGGGATTAACTTATAAAAAGTCTGGTGTAGACATTAGCGCGGGCGATGAAACTATTCGCAAAATTAAAAGCCTGGTTCGTTCAACTTTTAACGAAAAGGTTCTTAGCGACTTAGGATTGTTTGGTGGGTTTTTCGATGCAAAGTTTCAGGACTATAAGCATCCAGTTCTCGTTTCGAGCACCGATGGAGTTGGAACGAAGCTAAAAATTGCTTTTCTAATGGATAAACACGATACCATCGGACAATGTTTAGTAAATCACTGTGTTAATGATATTCTTACAAGCGGAGCTAATCCTTTATTCTTTTTGGATTACTTTGCTACTGGGAAGCTCAATCCTGATGTTGCTTTTCGGGTAGTAAGTGGATTTGTTAAAGCTTGCAAAGAAAATGGCTGTGTGTTGATTGGAGGGGAAACCGCAGAAATGCCTTCTTTTTATCAAGATGGGGAATACGATATATCGGGAACAATCGTTGGAGTTGTCGAAAAGGATAAGATTATTAATGGCAAGAATATACAACGGGGCGATGTTCTGATCGGTTTGAAATCAAATGGGCTGCATACAAACGGTTATTCTTTAGCACGTGCAGTTTTGCTCAATAAGTTTAAAATCGATAGTTATTTTCCCGAACTAAACTCTACGCTCGGGGAAGAATTATTAAAAGTCCACAAATCTTATCTAAAAGTAATTGCTCCACTTCTACAAGATGATTTAATAGACGGTATTTCCCATATCACGGGAGGCGGAATCATTGGCAATACTATTAGAATTTTACCCGAAGGTTTAGCTTTGAAGATAGATTGGAATGCTTGGGAAGTACCATTTATTTTTAATTTAATTCAACACGAAGGCAAGATATCGGACGAAGAAATGCGGCAAGTCTTCAATTTAGGAATCGGTTTGATATTGATTACTAAACAAGAATTTGCTTCGAAAGTCGCCGAAAAGCTTAAAAACGAGGATTACTTTTTTATTGGTGAAGTTGTTTGAAGTTTTTGATGGAATTCTTTATGGAAAAAACGAATAAAATAATCGATGAGGTCAGAATTAAGCCAGCCCAAAACCAATGGGGTAAAAACATATTTTGTTCAATCACCGAAGTGTCGGATATAAAAGAAGATTGATTGACTGTTCCACTTTCAGAAAAAAGGTAGCCTAAACTTAGATAGACACTGACAAATGCTTGTATCCCAATTAATTGTAATGTGATGAATTGCAATTTGGTATTTTGGGATAGTGCGATTGTAATGATAATGACTGAAAGCAACAATAAAAAAACAATTCCGAATAGTGTTCGTATCCAAAGGATAACACTTCCCAGAATTGCAAGCGATAAGATTAGCAAAGATAATCGAATAAGCCCTGTATTTTTACTTATTTTAAAAAGAATGAATCCGATGATTGATGGAAACAATGGGCCACAGCCAGCTACAATTGCATTGCCAATATTTCCAAGAAACTCCGGTGGGGTATGGACAGCGATTCCGGAACCATCGGGATACAATTCGATTCGCAATATATCTCCATTTAAAATTATCGCAGCAAGGCTGTGTCCAATTTCGTGGAACCAAGTGCTGAGTATAACAAAAGGATAAATTGCCAATCGACCCAGCGGAAATTGTGTAAGAATAAAATTCAAAGCTATAAAAGCGAATAGGAAAATAGTATAATAATTCTTATTTTTCATAACTAAATATAACTTTGGAATTCGTTGATTAAATTTTGTGCATTTTCGAGAGCGGCGTTGGAAATTGATTCTCCGCTTATCAATCGAGCGATTTCGTATATTTTCTCGCTCGCGTTTAAAGCTTTTGCTTCGACGTTAATTTGCCCGTCAATTTCTCTTTTAGATATATGAATTATATTGTCGCCTGCCGATGCGATTTGTGGAATATGAGTTATCACAATTATTTGGTGGTTTCTAGAAATTTGATGCATAAGGATTCCAGCCATTTGTGCGATTTTTCCACTTATCCCAACATCTATTTCATCGAATACCATCGTTGGAAATTGATAATGCTTTGCGGCAATGCTCTTGATTGCAAGCATAATTCGAGAAATCTCGCCTCCCGAAGCAATAGCCGAAAGTGGCAATGGCTGTGTGGATTGATGGGTTGCTATTAGAAATTCAACTTTATCGATACCATTCTCAAATAGTTGATATGCGTTCCCGTCGATTTGAACAGCAAAAGCATCGAAAGTTGTTTTTTCTGAATTTGATGTCGAAAAGTTTACTTGGAAAGATGTGTTTTTCATCCCAAGTTTTTCGAGGACGTTGGGAAGAGAAATTTCCAACAAGGTAGCTGCTTCTTTTCTGCGTTTCTGAATTTGTTGCGCCACCTCTGCAATCTTTTGCCGAATTGAATTAATTTTCGTAATTCGATGTGTTAGTTCTTCGTCAATTTTCAATGAGTTGGTCAAGTAATTCAGCATTTTTTCTTTCTCTACGAATATATTATCGTAGGTTAAATATTTTTTTTCGAGGTAACGAAGCTCAGAAAGTCGGATTCGTAGATATTCCACTCTTTGCGGATTATATTCAATTGAGCTAAGTTTTTTCGAAAGTTCTTGCGATATATCTTCGATGCTTTCCAGTATTTGTTTGATTTCGTTGGCGATTTTTGAAATATTACTATCGAAACGTGAAATATATTCGAGCGTTTTTGCAGCTTTCGAAAGTAAATCATAGGAAGAATTATGAGATGAATAGGTAAGGTTATATGCTTCATTCAAAGACGAAAAAACAAGTTCGTAGTTTTCGAGGGTAGTTAGTTCATTTTCTATTTCCTCAATTTCGTTCGGTTGTGGGTTTATCCTTGCGATTTCTTGAAGGTTCTGTTCAAAAATTTCTTTTTGGTTTTTTAATCTTTCTTTCAGTTCAACCGAGGAATGGTATCCTTGGATTTCGTTTTCGAGTTCTTTCTTTATTTTCTTATACTGGTAAATTAATTCAGAGTTCCCCGCAAAGCTATCGAGCAAAGCCAACTGGAATGGCTGGGAAAGAAGCTGTTGGTGACTATGTTGACCATGAAAGTCCACAAGATAGTTCCCAAGTTCTTTGAGTATGGTAAGCTGGCAGGGGGTATCGTTGATGAAAGAACGAGAAATACCTTTCGATGTAATTTCCCTGCGAAGGATTAAAATGTCTTCGAGCTTATAAAAATCTTCCCCTATTATTTCGCTCATTTTGTCAGGATTTTCTACCGAAAAAGTGGATTCAATAATTAGTTTGGATTCATTTGCCCTAATTAATTCTTGTGATGCACGTTCTCCAAGAGTAAGCAATAAAGCATCGATGATGATTGATTTACCAGCTCCCGTTTCCCCTAGTATAACATTTAGTCCCTTTTGGAAATCAATTTCCAATTCCTTTATAAGAGCAAAGTTTTTGATGAAAATATGTTGAAGCATACAAACGAATAATTTAATCTGCAAATTTATTAAACAAAACTTGATTTAAAAAGTTAAAAAAACCGATGGTTCTACAATATCATCGATTATTGATATTAGATTTAAGTTAGAATGCTCAACTATCAATTTGAGAATCCAATTCTTGATTTTTAGTATCGTCGAAGTCAATTTTGATTTCGATTAAATTAGGTTTATTTCGTTCATCAATGATATTTCGAATTTCATTCAATTTAGGCAAATCATCTAAGCTATTCAAACCAAATAACTTAAGAAATTCTTTTGTTGTTCCATAAAGTAGTGGCCTTCCTAATGAGTCTCTTCGACCAACGATAGAGATTAAGTTTTTTTCTAATAATGAATTAACTATTTCGCCTGAGTTAACGCCACGGATTTTCTCGATTTCAGGTTTTGTTATGGGTTGATTATACGCGATGATGGATAAAGTCTCGAGTTGCGGCTTGGTTAATTTCTTTTTGTTTTTGAAGATTGGCAAAAGGCTAACAATTCGCCCATACTTTTCGTTTGTTGCAAAAGTGTAACCTCCGGCAACTTCAACTATTCTGAAGGGTCTGTCGTTTTTATCATAGTCGTTATTTACGAGCTCAATTAATTTGGTTATATATTTATTTGGTTCATCAGATAAGTCTATTTCTGGCTCTGCTTCTGTTGAATTAAAAGTTTGAAAATCATATTCAAAAATATTAAGGCTAGTTAGTAAGTTTTTAATACTTTCCACTGAGATTGGTTCTTCGGAAGCAAAAATTAATGCTTCAATTATCCTTAATTGAGTAAAATGATTTAGCTGCTTAAACTTTTCGAACATAATTGCTTAGTTTTGATTAATAAATGATGTCGAGAAAATAATAATTTCCGAGCCATACTCATTTTGAAAAGCAAATATCTGCTTTTGTTTAACGAGTTCTAAAACGGCAATAAAGGCAACAACGATTAGTGGCTTTTCTTTTCCAGCTAAAAGGGAATTGAAATTAATCTGCCCTTCTTTGTTTACAATAGATTTAATTTTTTCAATTTCCTCTTCAATTTTTAATGGATTAATCTTAACTTCTTGTATTTCTATGTTCTTATTGCGATTAATAACTTCATAATAAGTTTTTATTAAATCCCAAGTAGTAAGTTGCTTAAAAGATTTATATTTATCCGATATTTCTTTGATATTGGATTCGTAAATTCCACGATAAAAAAGATGATTATGTAATTCAATTTTGTTTTTGAGTGATTCGCTTATCTCTTTAAATATTTGATATTCAATAAGTTGTTCAACCAAAGCTTTTCGTGGGTCTTCAATCTGTGTCTCGGAGGTATTCTGATTTTTTGGCAAAAGCATTTGTGCTTTTATTTGCATTAATAACGAAGCCATCAAAATGAATTCGCTTGTTACTTCAATATCGTTTATTTGCATTAGTTTAATATAGTTCAAAAATTCTTCTGTAATGCGGGCAATTGGAATATCGTAGATATTTATTTCATCTCGCTTAATAAAGTATAAGAGTAAATCCAAAGGACCTTCGAAATTCGGTAGAACAATTTTATACATCACTGCACTATATTTACAAGCTACAAAATTAATAAAATCGTCGAAAATTGCTTGAATAACCAAATAATGTTAATTTTTAGTTAACTAGCGAAAATTAAAGAAATTTTAACAAAATTATGATAATTTTGAATTTATTTTTTAGGTTTTACTTATGGAAAATATTGACCAAAATGCTCAAGAGGCAGTAGTTGCTGTGGTCGACGACGAAGAAGATATATTAGAGTTAGTTGGAATGCACCTCCGCAAGCATAACTTTCAAGTTCGCGAGTTTTTCGATATATCAAGTTTTTATAGGTATTTACAGAAAGAAATCCCAGATTTGCTTCTTCTCGACTTAATGCTTCCAGATGCAGATGGTATGGAAGTGTGTAAATATTTAAAACAAGACGAAAATTACAGAAACGTTCCAATAATAATTTTAACTGCAAAAGGCGAGGAAATGGAAAAAGTCCTTGGTTTAGAACTAGGAGCAGATGATTATGTTACGAAACCTTTTTCTCCAAGGGAACTTGTTGCTCGAGTTAAAGCAGTCCTACGTCGCGACCAAAAAGAGCAAGTTTCTAAATCTTTTCTTTTTGGCGGAATTTTGAGAGTTGATACCAACAAATATGAAGTATATGTAGGGAATGAAAAAGTTGATTTAACAACGAGTGAGTTCAAGATATTACAGCTGCTTTTAAGCAGGGAGGGGTGGGTTTTTTCCCGAGAACATATTTTAGATTATCTTGGCTCGAGCGATAAAGGTGTATTGGATAGGACTGTCGATGTTCATATAAAGAACCTACGAGAAAAACTTGGCGATGCGGGTAGATTTATAAAGAATGTTCGTGGCATTGGCTACAAAATTACCAGAGTTTAATGAAGAAGTTTTCTACATTGGTTCTTGCTGGTTTTGTATCGTTAGTTTTGATATTTTCGTTCTCTCTTTTATATTTTATACTATCGAACGTTAAAGAATTCTTTGTAGAATTTCAAATTCGGCAATTGAAAGAATTAACTAAAATGCTGGAACTAAATGTTCGAACTTTTTTTGTTGGCGATTCTGTCCGCACAAAAGAATTAAATGAATATATTCGATTAATAGATTCGACGCTCAAATTACGTATAACAATTGTATTACGGGATGGTAAGGTTGCCGCCGATACTCGTAGCAATCCACTTGCGATGGGAAATCATTCGAATCGACCTGAAATTGTTCAAGCAATGCAATATGGCGAAGGAGCCTCGACTCGGTATAGCACAACGCTTAAAACCGAGCAAATTTATTATGCAAAAGCAGTTAAATTGGGTAAGCAAAGCGTAGCCTTTTTGAGAGCAAGCATAGGCCAGGAAAATTTTTCGGCTTTTTTCTATAAAATTCAGACGAATGTTATCAACATATTCGTTCTCCTTCTTTTGTTTTGTATTATACTCTCGGTTATATTTTCAAAGAGAATTACCAAGCCAATTTATTCTATTATTGATGCTTCGAAAAGGGTAGCAGAAGGGTATTTCGATGTTTTGCTCGAAGAAAAAGGCACAGGGGAAATTGGGGAATTAACCAAAAACTTTAACTATATGGTTTCACAGATGAACTCTTTGTTCATCGAAATAACCCAACAAAAGAATTTTTACGAAAAGGTTCTCGAATCAATCAACCATGCAATTGCAATCTTGAAAAATACAGGTGAGTTTGTTTTTTTAAATAACAACTATTGCCTTCTGTTGGGTAAAGTGTTGCAAGGAACTAATTTTGCCGAATGGATTAGGAATCCACTTGTTTTAAAACAAATACAAACTGCTGTGGTGCAACAGAAAGAGTCAAATATTGAAGTTGAGATAAATGGCAAAATATTTTATTCTTGTATAAAAATATTGCCGGAGAACTCAGAAATTTTGCATTTGCTATACGATGTTACTTCTGTGAAGCAAATTGAAAACATTAAAAAGGACCTTGTAGCCAACGTTTCCCACGAACTTAGAACTCCACTTACTGCTATCAAAGGCTACATCGAAACTCTCGAAGATGAACTTTCGACCGAGCAATTTAAATATGTCGATACAATTAAGAAAAATACAGAAAGGATTATTAATATTGTCGACGATTTATTAAATTTAATGTCGTTGGAAGATGTTAGTTCGAAACTTTTTATTTCGGAAGTAAATTTAAAGTTATTAATTGAGCAAATTCTTCCGACTTTTGAACAGAGGCTCAAAGCCAAAGGATTAAAATTTGAGTTAGTGTTCGACGCGAATGTCCCTGCAATAAAAGCCGATTCGTTTCGGCTCGAACAGGTTTTTGTAAACTTAATTGACAATGCCATTAAATATTCCGATAAAGGAGTAATAAGGATTCGTGTTTCGAGGGAAGACGAGGATACAATTAGGATTACTATAGAAGACGAGGGTATTGGTATTGCCGAAACGCATCAGGAACGGATTTTCGAACGTTTTTATACTGTCGATAAATCGCGTTCAAGGAAGAGCGGAGGAACTGGTTTAGGCTTATCAATTGTGAAACATATAATTCTTTTGCACGATGGCAATATTAGAGTTGAAAGTAAAGAGGGGAAAGGCACAAAGTTTATTATTCACTTACCAACCAATTAATATTTGTTTATACAAACTTAGATATTGTAATTTTGTATTCATTTTTACTTAAAAAAATTGAAATTAAGCGAAAACATTGATAAAGTAATCTGGACTATACTCGATAAGGGACTTTTTGTTGTTTATGGTTTGGTTTCTTTACTCCAAATACGTCGCCTTGAACCAAATGACCTTGGAATTTATGCTATTTTAATAAGCATTCATACTTGGATTTTTGCTATCTCGGACTCTTTATTTCTTCAAAATATTATTCAGTTTGGTTTTAGCGAGGATTCGGAACGCCGAACTAATACTTTCTCCTTTTTTTTCCTTACCATTTTTGTAGTAATTGCAAGCTTTGCGATTTTATTTGCGAAAGATTTTTTGATTATGTTTTTCGATGAGCCTAAAATTTTATATGTTGCAAATATTTTACCAACTTTAACGATGTTGACAATCCCGCGTGCATACGGAGTAAAGTTTATTTACAAGCATTCAAGGATGTTACATTTGTTTATCGTTAATCTTTCATTTTTTGGGACAATGTCGGTGTATACTATTTATTTAATTTTTACTTTAAAACAGTTCCATTTTGATACGATGGTCGAAATTTATCTATTGGGGACAATTACAAGTTCTATTGTTACTATCCTTTTTACAAGTAAATTGATTAAACTTGGCTTTTCCGGTTCTTTGACGTTGAAAGAATATTTTGGATTTAGCTTGCCTGTGATGGGTTTCAGTTTGTTTCAAAGTATTCCTAAACAACTCGATATCTTGTTTCTACAATACTTTTTCCAATCGAAAATTGTTGGGATATACTATTCTGCTAAAACTTTATTCCGTTTGTTCGAAGAAGGAATGAACGCGGGATTTAGTTTGGTTTATCCAACGGCAGTTAGGCTAATTGCTAAACAAAAGCGAGATGAATTGCAAAGTTTACTTTCTAAGTCTATTTCCTTTACTTTTCTGATGGTTTGTTTTCTATTTATAATATTAGAAATTGGCGGGAGCGCATTATTTATTTCCTTCTTTTTACCCGAAAGATATTCACAAGCCATCAATTTTTTTAATCTTATGCTTTGGGGAGCATTATTTATGCCATTCCAGTTAATAGCAACTTTGATAATGGCACAGGGAAAGCCAAAGATTATTACTAACTACATCATTATTTCATCGTTGTTGGTTGTTGGTTTGCTTTTGTTTGTTGGAAACTTCGATTTAGTAGATTTAATACCACTGGGAATTGTTGTATATTATATTTCCCTTGCATTTTTGCTATACTTTTATGGAAGAAAGCATTATGGCTATTCAGTTGCACAGTTGAATCGTGGAATTAACGATATTGTCAACTTTTTAAGAACAAGGAAGATTCAATGATGTCCCATTTCTGTAATTTTTCTATTAATTCGAAATCGGTAAATGAGTATCGTATCGGAGTTATTGATACATAACCATTCTTCAATGCCCAATCGTCGCTATCGGGATCGTCGTCTATACTACAATATTCACCAGCAAACCAGAAATATTCTCGGCCGAAAGGGTCGATTCTTCGTTCGTATTTGTCATTCCAGTAAGAATTACTGCATTTTGTAATTTTTATCCCTTTAATTTTTTCTTTTGGCAAAGCAGGAATATTTACATTTAAGAGAGTATTAAACTTACCTTTAAAATTTAAATAATTACGAATGATTTCTGTTGTCAAAATTGCAGCATAGGAAGAGTCGAAAGATGTATCGTAGGTAGTTAAAGAAACGGCAACAGAAGGGATTCCAACAAGATAACCTTCGGTTGCGGCGGCAACGGTTCCTGAATATAGAATATTTATTGAAGTATTTTGTCCATAATTGATTCCCGATACAATCAAGTCGGGTGTATTATCCAAAATAGTTGAAAGTGCAAGTTTAACACAATCGGTCGGGGAGCCGTTGATGGCATACCCTAACACCACACCGTTGCGGTGGAATTTGTTAATTCTCAATGGTTTTGCGATAGAAAGTGAATGCCCTACAGCGCTTTGTTGATGGTCCGGAGCCACAACAACCACATTGCCAATATGATTCAATTCCTTAACTAATTTATACAATCCTTCTGAATCGATACCATCGTCGTTTGTAACTAGAATTAACGGTTTATCCATAAAGTTCCTAACGTATAAGTTTTGAAACGTCGTTAAAAACCACAAAAATCATTAGAAGCACTAGTATTCCTATTCCAATATTTTGGATTACCAATTTTGCTTTAACTGGTAGTTCTTTTCGTATAATGCCTTCGATAAAGATTATCAAAAAGTGGCCACCGTCGAGGGCTGGAACAGGCAATATGTTAATTATTGCAAGCGTGATTGAGAGTAGAGCTATAAAGTTCAGAAAATATGTGAGCCCTAGTTGTGCTTGTTGCGAGGCACTTTTTGCAATCATTATTGGTCCTCCAATGGATTCTCGTGCCGAAATTGTTCCTTTGAAAATTTGTATAACCGAGCCTATAAATAGTTTAGACGCGCGAAGAGTTTCGTTGAAACCATTTGCTAAAGATTGGAAGATCGAATATTGCAAAGTATCTTTTGGACCGGCATAGTGAAAGCCTGGGTAAAAACCGAGTTTTCCGTCATTGGTCGGAGTAACAGAATCGTTCAATATGGAATTACCACGTTTCCAGGTGAGCAAAATTGGTGTGCTGCGGTATTTGGAAAGCAGAAAAGTAAGTTCTTCGAAGGCATTAATTTGTTGATTGTTTATTGCTAAAATAGTATCACCGCTTTTTAGTCCTAATTTTCCGGCAGGTGCAAGGGTTTCGACATCCCGAACATAAATATAGAGTTGTTCGGGACCAAGCCCAAGGTTAATGTTGCCGGATGCTATGCTTTTAACAATTGATTTCCCGTCGATCTTTAAATTTACGGTTTCATTGTTTCGCTGAACTTTAATTTCTTTTGCTGAACCGAAATTTTCCAATGAAAGGCGTGTAATAATTTCGTTCCATTCGGTTACATTCTTTCCATTTATTGAAATAATTCTATCTCCTTCTTTTAATCCAATGGTTTGAGCAAGTGAATTTTCTTGAATGTAGCCTATTTTATTGGTTTTCCAAACAACCTTACCTTCCGAAAGAGAAATGACTGCAAATAGCAAAATTGCCAACACGACGTTCATAATGACTCCGCCGGAAATGACAAACAACTTTGTTAATGTCCCCTTTGCTCGAAATTCAAAATCCTTTGCAGGAGTATCGATAAAAGATTTATCTAAGCTTTCGTCAATCATACCAGCAATTTTGACGTAGCCCCCAATTGGGAATAAGCAGATTCTGTAGTCACAATATCCATTGAATTCAAAATTTTTAGGAAGATTGCCGAAAGAAAAACCGTTTACTCTATTGAAGCCTAAAAGTCGTGGTCCCATTCCAATAGCAAAAATATCAACACGAATTTTCGAGATACGTGCGGCAATGAAGTGACCGAATTCATGGACAATTACAAGGATAGCAATGACGATGATAAAATAAAGCAAACTATTTAGAAACCCCATAAATGTTTAACTCAGTTTGTGGATAAAATCTTTTACATGTTTTCTTGTGGTCAAATCTATATTGTAAATATCTTCTAAGTTAGGTTTACTGATATGTTCCATATTGCTAAGGGCAAAATCTATACAAGTCGGGATTTTGGAAAACGAGATTTTGCCTTCTAGAAACGCATTAACCGCGATTTCATTAGCAGAGTTTAGAACCGCAGGTGCAGTTCCACCTTGTTCAAGAGCATTATAGGCAAGAGCTAAGCAAGGAAATTTGTTTAAATTTGGCTCGAAAAAAGTTAACTTTTTCTCTTGGACTAAATTGAGTCTGGGAAAGTCGTAGTAGAAGCGATTTGGATAATTTAATGCAAATGAAATAGGTATCCGCATATCTTGAGGACCAAGCTGTGCCTTGATTGAACCATCGATAAATTGAACAAGTGAATGGATAATGCTTTCTGGATGGATAAGGACTTGAATGTTGTTTATAGGAACATCGAATAGCCAAAAAGCCTCAATTACCTCTAAGCCTTTATTCATAAGGGTCGCCGAATCAATACTGATTTTTTTGCCCATACTCCATTTGGGATGTGCTAATGCATCCGATATCCGAACTGTGTCGAATGAACTTGGATGAGAATTTAAAAAAGGTCCTCCAGAAGCTGTTAATATTATTTTTTCGATAGCCGACTTATCTTCTCCAATTAAGCATTGTAAGATTGCGTTATGTTCGCTGTCGATTGAAATAATTCGGGCATTTGTGGTATTAGTGATTTCTTTAATAATATTTCCAGCTGCAACGATGGTTTCTTTATTTGCGAGTGCAACAGTTTTTCCAGATTTTAAAGCGGCAATTGTTGGTTTGACCCCCGAAAATCCGACGATTGCCATAACAACGATTTCTATATCAGGGTCGGAGACAATTTCGCATAGGCCATCCTCCCCGAATAAGATTTCACAATCGAAAAAGTAACGTTCTTTAAATTCCTTGTATTTATTGTAATCGGTGATTACTACACTTTTGGGATTGTATTTTGGTATTTGTTCGGCGAGCAAATCAATTTTAGTATTAGTTGAAAGGTATTGAATATCAATGGCATTGTTACTTTGTTCAGCCACCTGCAACGTTTGCACACCGATTGAACCGGTAGAGCCAAGAATAGCAACTTTTTTAGGCGAGTGACTAGTCATAAATTGTTGTCCAGTATTCACTTGTAACATCTCGATTCTGTTTAATAGATTCGAAGCGGAATTTATCTAATGGCAAATTGTCATCTAATATTAATTTAATACGAGTAAAATATTTCAGCATTAAACGAGTTAGTCGGGATATTTTGCCTTCTGTCAAATACTCTGCAATGTGAGGATGAACATAGAGATTCAGCCTAAACTCTCTCGACTTTGATTTGAAGTTCTTCAACCAACGTTCAATTTTAGTGAAAACTTCTGCTTTGGTGGGAATGCGCCCTAAACCAAAACACAAAGGGCAAATTTCCGTAACTTTTTCAGAAATATTCAGATTTATTCTTTGCCGTGTTATTTGCATTAGTGAAAGTTCTGTTAAAGGGAAAACAACAGTTTTTGCACGGTCCCGCTTTAATGCTTTTTTCATTGCAAGATAAATCTTCTTTTTGTTTAACGGGTTTTGAATATCGATGAAATCAATAATTATAATTCCTGCAAGGTCGCGAAGACGAATTTGGCGAGCAATTTCGTTTACCGCTTCTAAATTTGTTTTTAAAGCATTAATTTCCTGTGTCGATTCGTTAACATGTTTTCCACTATTGACGTCAATAATGAACATTGCTTCGGTTTGATCTATTATGATACTACCTCCGCTTGGTAAAAGAACTTTGCGCCTATAAGTTTGTTCAATATCTTTTTCAATTTGATAGAAATCGAAAAGAGGGGTTTTTCCTTTGTATAGTTCTACTTTCTTTGCAAACTCAGGTGAATTTTCGTTTAAATATTCAATTATTTCTTTATGCAGTTTTTTTGAATCAACAATAACGTTACTTATGTCATTTCGGAATAGGTCCCGAATGATACTTGCAGTTAATTCCATATCCTTGTAAAGCAAAGTTGGGGAATTGTAGCTTTTTGCCTTCTTTTCGATTTCGTGCCAGGTCTCTTTTAATTTTTGCCAGTCGTTTTCCAAGTCTTCCGCGGTTTGATTTATCGCGGCAGTTCTGATAATGCAACCAAATTCATTTTGGGTTATTTGTTTAGCCAAAGCACGAAGCCTTTTCCTTTCTTGTATTGATTGAATTTTGCGGGAAATTCCAATATTTTTGTAATCGGGCACTAAAACTAAGTATCTACCTGGAACTGTAATCCTTGTTGTAACTTTGACTCCTTTGGTTGAAAAAGCTTCGCGAACTACCTGGACTGGCAGCAATTGATTTTCTTTAATTCCAACGCGTGAATCGTTCAGAGTTTGTTTAGTAGTTTTGGAGGCTTGTTTTTTGTTCTTTTTCTTTGGTTTGCTGTTTAGATTTTCAATTAAATTGTTAATCTCCAAGATTACACTTGAGTTTTTATGTCCATTATTTGTTGAAAAATAATCCTCTTTTTCACTTTGAATTATATCGTCTTCTTCAAATACAATTTGTTTGAACCTTTCATCGACGTCAGAAAAATGGAGGAAAGCATTTTGATTTAAACCAATATCAACAAATGCTGCATTCAAACTTGGAAGGATACGGGTAATTTTTCCCAAATATATGTTTCCAACAAATTTCTCTTTATCTGGTAGTTCAACGAAGTATTCGCTTAACTTCCCATCTTCGGTTATAGCAATTCGGACTTCGTTTAGCGTTGAACTTATTAGTATTTCCTTTTTCATTAAATAAAATCATACTCAAAAATTGATTAGACGCAAAAAGCAAAATTTACTTTTATATTTTTAAGGTATGCTTAATAATTTCATTTTTTCTATTTTATTGGCTTTTTTTTATTTATTGCTTGTCCTTATGTTTGTAATCCAATAGACACTTGAAAAATTTATGGCAGAAGCAGTTTGAAGGAATTGGAAAATTGCTTTTGTAAAAATCAATACTTTTTTTAGACGATAGCCATAATTTTGTCCAAGAAGAAAGTAGCCGAAAAATGCTATACTTATGCCTTCAATCTCTGTCTCGTCAACTACAACAGAGTCGAACTAAAAAACTGTGATTTCTATGATACTGTTTTATGCAATAAATTATGCTTCTGACTGGTATTATTATTGTGTTTATGTCGGCGAAGAGCTAATACGGGAATTTACGGATTTGGTAAAATGAAATGATATACCTTTTTCCAAAAACTTAGCTTGCGGAACAGTGATATTATGGAAATTTTTTGGACATAAGTAAGTTCTAATTTGTTGTAAAAAATCAAATTCATTATTTTTGCTTTTTTGTTGAAACTACAAGGTGGTTTATGAATATTTTAGTTTGTATTTCGAGAGTTCCCGATACTGCAACTAAAATTATCGTTGGAGCCGATGGAAAATCCATCGATGATAAAGGAGTAAAGTTTATTATTAATCCTTATGATGAATTTGCATTGGAAGAGGGGTTGCGTCTGAAGGAAAAGTTTGGTGGTAAAGTAGTAACGATTACTGTTGGTTCCGATGCATCGAAAGAAGCCATACGTTCTGCTTTAGCGATGGGTGCCGATAGTGCTGTTTTGGTAAAAACCGAAGGTTATTTCGATTCGTTCTTTGTTGCTAAAAATATTGCCGAATATGCAAAAGAATTTAATCCCGACATTATAATTTGCGGTCGGCAAAGCGTTGATTTTGATTCTTTTCAGGTGCCTTCTATGATTGCTGAATTTCTCGATTTGCCTTCTGTTAGTGTTGTTTCGAAACTTACGATTGACGGAGTCAAAGTAATTGCAGAACGCGATGTCGAGGGAGGTAAAGAGGTGGTCGAAACAACTTTGCCTTGTGTTGTATCTGCACAAAAAGGATTGAACGAGCCACGATATCCTAAACTACCCGATATTTTGAAAGCAAAGTCTAAACCGATTGAAGAACGACAGCCAATCCCAACAGAGCTAAAGGTTGAAATTGTTGGAATGGAAATACCGCTGCGAGCCCGCAAAAATAAAATTGTGGGGGATTCCGACGATGAGATTGCCGAAATTGTTCGTCTACTTCATGAAGAAGCAAAAATTATTTGAAAGAATTAGATAGGGGTGAAAAGTGAATAAGATATTAATTTTTTTGGAACATAATGTTGGAAAGCTCAAAAGAGTATCCTATGAACTAATTACTGCGGGTAGAACCCTTGCAAAAAGTAAAAATATTCCTTTCGATGGAGTTATTTTTAATTCAACAAACGAGACAATCGAAACTGCGAAAGAATATGGACTATCCAAAGTATTACATATTAATAGTAGTAGTTTTGAAAAATATTCAGTGTCGCTTTTTGCTAAAGCAATTTCTAATTTAATTCAAAGGAATGGCTACGATTTTATATTATTTCCCGCTAATTCTCGTGGTAGCGAGCTTGCTCCTCGAGTTGCGGCATCATTGGAGGCTTCATTTATAGCCGATTGTGTCGGATTCGACTATTCCGATGGCGAATTAATAGTTATTAAACCTGTATATGCGGGGAAAGCCCATATCAAAGCAAAGATGTACGGAACTGTAAAAATATGTTCTCTTCGTCCTAATGTGTTTACTGCGATCCCAGAGCCGGTTCAGGAAGTTGTTGTCGAAAATTTTGGACCCAATATTGA
Organism: Ignavibacteria bacterium; assembly: GCA_037445895.1. Classification (GTDB taxonomy): domain Bacteria; phylum Bacteroidota; class Ignavibacteria; order Kapaibacteriales; family UBA2268; genus JBBIJO01. The sequence goes on from JBBIJO010000003.1 coordinate 160,518, forward strand.
TGCTTCTGCAACAAAGGAAGTGGTTATCGACACGTTGAAAAACGAGGGAAAACTCGATGTTCTTGAAGCCGATATTATTGTTTCTGGTGGGCGAGGAATAAAAGGACCTGAAAATTATTATTTAATTGAACAGTTAGCGAATATTTTTAACGGAGCTGTTGGTGCTTCGCGTGCGGTTGTCGATGCTGGTTGGAGACCTCATAGTGAACAAGTAGGGCAAACGGGGAAAACAGTTTCGCCAACTCTTTATGTTGCGTGTGGGATATCTGGAGCTATACAGCATTTAGCTGGAATGTCCACATCGAAATATATTCTTGCAATTAATAAAGACAAAGATGCGCCAATATTTAAAGTAGCAGATTATGGTGTAGTTGGGGATTTGTTCAACGTGATTCCAAAACTCATAGAAAAAGTAAAAGCTGTTAAAGAGTAATGGTAAAATAAATTCAAATTAATATAGTCTCTTTGAACGAAGAGTTTAAACGATGAAATAAAATGGAAAAAATTGAAGTTCGACCGATAGGAATAACGGCAAGTTCCGATAGCCCCAATGCTTATGCATTAATTTTGAAGGAAAAATATGGAGCCAGAAGTTTACCAATTATTATCGGTCCATTCGAAGCTCAGGCAATCGCCCTTGTATTGGAAGGGATGACAACACCGAGACCCTTAACACATGATTTGATGAAAGAAATCCTCGAAAAACTTAATGCACATATTGAAGAAGTTTTTATAAACGATTTACGCGAAGGGACTTTTTATGCGAGAATAGTGTTTGAAAATCCTCACATAGATATCGATGCTCGCCCAAGCGATGCGGTAGCATTGGCTCTACGGTTGCAAATACCGATTTATGTTAGTTCTGAACTTTTAGATGAAGCGGGAATGAATTTTCCACAAAGAATTTTCGACGCAGAGAGCGAAGAACAAGATTCGGATATATTCGGCAAAGAAGAAGATGATGATTTTAAACTACAATCTGAATCAGAACCTTCGAAACCAAAAACTCGAATTGAAGAACTCCAAGAACAATTGGAAAAGGCAATCAAAGAGGAAAATTATGAACAAGCAGCTAAAATCCGCGACGAATTGCGAAAGACTTTAGAAAGTTCATAAGATTAATTAATTTTGTATTTTTTGTATAGCCGGAGTAGCTCAGGTGGTTAGAGCAACGGAATCATAATCCGTGTGTCGGGGGTTCAAGTCCCTCCTCCGGTACAATGGATTATAGAAAGTATTGCCAGGCATTGAAGGTATATAAAAAATAGGAGCATCAGGAATAACGAATGACCGGCCAATGTGAATTGTGGCTGAAAAATGTCAAATTATATGATTCGCACATAGTACCTGAGTTTGCTTATAAAAATGTATATATTTATCTCATAGTAAACAATAGAATACATCAGCATTCAATATTTTTTCATTATAGATGTCTGCATCATAACCCAGATGCATAGTTGCAAAGCAGACCTCGGTATATAAACCCAAATTGACTGGATACCCTTGTTCCCTTAAAGTATTTTATAATTTTGTCTAGTATTTTCGTCTTTTTAGTTTTAAATACCGAGCTTATCTTCAAGACTTTTTACCGGAATGTTTTGGTATGGTTTCAAATGCTCCCCACATAATGAAGAATTGAAAAAATGGAGATGATATTGGAAGTAGGCCTAAATATATACGGGACAAGAAAAGATTTCACTCGGTTAAGATTTGTAGAAACTACTGACGTGAATAATAAAACTAATTTTTAACACTGAGTTTTATTTTTTTGTATAGCCTCGAAAGCTTTCTTCAAGCTTTCTATGTCTGCCTTCGATAAAGATTCGAGGAGTTGTTGTCTCAACGTGTTTTCGTCCTCAGCATTCTTAATTATTAACTCTTCGGGAATTTCAATTTGTAGTAATTGGCAAACCTTTTCAATATAATTTTCTGGTTTGACAGGTTTTTCCAAATATACCCCAGGTCCTTGCATCATCATCGTTTCAAAATCAACTTTGCCAAGCTCATCTCTAGCATGACCTGTTACAATAAGTACGGGAATTTTCGCCCATTTCTTATTTTTTTGTAAATCATAGTAAAACTTTACTCCAGAATGCTTAGGCATGACAAGATCAAGAGAAATTAAGTCTGGAATTCGACTTTGTAACACGTCTAAAGCCTCGAAGCCATCAGATGCGGTAAGAACCTTAAATCCATGGTCTTCAAGAGCGGCTTTAAGGTAATTTCGGACATCTGTTTCGTCATCCACGACGAGAACGGTTTTGTCAAGTTTTTTCATTTTTTATCCCTATAATCAACATTATATCCATTTTCTTGTCTTAGTTTTAAATTTAAGATATTCGTTTCCGAATGATAATTCTAATTTTTTCTCTTCTGTAGGAATTACAAATATTTGCAGATAAGTAATAAAAGTTAAAGGAAATAATAACGAAATCAATGACCCAAGAACTACCGAAACACCGATTAGGAGCATTATCATCCCTAAATACATTGGATTCCTCGAAAATTTGAATGCCCCTTCTGTGATTAATTTTGTAGGTGTTTCATTCGGTTTTATTGTTGTATGGTATTTTTTATATAGCCTGTCCGTTTTGGCATTTAAGATAATCCCAAATAAAATAAAAATCATACCGACAATATTAATCGGAAAATATAACAACCTAGTGAAGGGGAACAAAGAATAGATTAATAATGAAGATACTATCATGATTGACATTATTGATGGTGGTTCGATTTTAATTTTCATAATATTTTCTTTGGAATTCGCTACTAATTTCTTTCAGTCTTCGTAAAGGGAGGATTATTCTGAAAGTGGAACCTTTGCCTAAATCTGATTCTACCTCCAGCGTCCCTCCATGTTCCTTAACAATTTTATTGGTTGTTAGGAGTCCAAGCCCTGTTCCCTTATTACCTTTTGTCGTAAAAAAAGTCGTAAAGATGTTTTGAATTACTTCTGAATCCATTCCACAACCGTTGTCCTGGACTTCGATGATAAGAGTAGAATGCTTGAATTGGGTGCGAATTTCAACTTGACCATTTTTATCTTCGCGCATCGCTGCAGCATCTATTGCATTCGAGATAAGATTTGTGATACAGGCTTCAATACCTTCTGGATCTAAAGGATAAAGACGATTTGTTTTACCAAGTTTCGTTGTTATTTCTACATTCTGAGCTTTAGCAGAATCTTTATACAATTCGACAATATTGGAAATAATTTTGTTGGGATCGGACGGTACAAGTTCAGGAAGCCTTCCTTTTGCAAAACTCAGAAATCCTTTGACTAGTTCGGTAGTCTTATTGAAATTCCTTTGCAGTATATTCCATCCTTCGACAACCCTTGATGCATTTCCTTGTCGCAATCCCGTATCAATAATATACATACCCCCTTCCAGACCCATTAGAACATTTTTAATGGTATGTGCCAGCCCGGCAACTGTTTGACCAACAGCTGCAAGCCTTTCCGCATCCAATTTTTGCTTTTCTAGTTCCTTTATTTTTCTTAAATCTTGGAAAAAAGCTACTCTACCAAGAATATCTTTTCGGCTTCTTAGCTCAATTGCATTAAATCTAACTGGTATTGCTTTATTTTTGGCATCGTAAATAATGGTTTCTTCTTTTTTGGTTATTGTTCCTTTCTTGCCGGCTTTATTGAAGAATTCTTTAGGGAAAATCTTTTTTAATTTATTAAAAACTGGTTTCCTATTCGAAACCCAGTTTAATATTTTTTTTGCAGACGAATTAAATATTACTGTTTTATTCCTTTCATTTATTGCTAGAATCCCATCTTCGGAGTTTTCTATTAGAGTAACATAAAAGTCGTGCGATTTCCTTATTGAATCCTGTAATTCTGTTATTTCGGTTATATGTCTGTAGCTATTTCTATTATTAATTGGACCCCTTCTTCGTTTTTTGACAATGCTGTTGTGCTAACAACATACCTTGTTCTTCCTCCGGAGTATGTCAATCCAATTTCTGAAGAGAAATGCTCTTTCGCATCTTTAAAAGTTAGGGCAGCAGGACATCTGCGGCACCTTTTCTTCCTTTTTTTATAAACTTCGAAGCAATGCCTGCCTTGAACATCGCCAAATGTATCTCGTAGTCTTTTGTTTGCTCGAATTATTCGATAGTTGCGGTCAATTATCGCTATGTAACTTGGCACATTTTCAAAAAGTATATCATATTCTTTTTGGAAATGAGTTGTTTCGGTAATGTCCAACGACATCTCTATTGCATATTTTGTATCATTGTTTTGATCTTTTAACGGAGCTATGTGAACAATGTAGTGACAGGCCCTGCCATTTTTGTCAATTCCGGATTCATTGGATACTTCTGTTATACCTTCATTAAATACGTTATTAGCAAAGCAGTTTGAACAGTGATTCGAAGATTTTTTATAAACTTCATAACATTTTTTCCCCTCCCAGTCTCCAAAATATTCTCTAAAATGGCTATTTGCCTGAACAATATTAAAGGACTTGTCTATGATTGCTACGTTGAATGGTACCAAATTGTAAAACTGGTCAGCCAATAGATCTTTTATTTCTTCATTCATAATCTAAATTTTTTATAATCCGTTGCAAATTCAAAAATAAGATTTTCAAGTGAAAACTGTGCACTTGGCTTGAGCAAAAATTTAGTGATTACGTAGATTTTAAATAAAATTGCAAAAAATGAATAAATTTTAATTTTTTAAAGATTAAGTTCTTTGTTTATAAGTAAAATCAATAAACATTAAGCTATTAATAAAATGAATGCAATTATGATATGATTGTAATATTTTGATAATCAAGGGGTTACAATTGCAACAAAAATAACACATAGATAAAAAACAGCCCTAAGTAACGATGTAGTTTGGATTTCAACACTTTTGAATTCTTTAATTTTGAATTGAAAAGTATTATATGATTTTGTTTTGGAGAAAATGAGAATTTCAGGCATTGGACAGAGCCGGACAGATAGGAAAAGAACTAATCGAAATGTTTCTTTTGTTAGTCTAGTGATTAAGAGTAAAAATCTTGAATGTTCTAATAAAAGTTGTAATCATTGTGCAGAGCGAAGTGGGAACGATATTCTATCGTTATTTGCATTTTTCGATAATTTTTCTCAAAAGCAGGCATATTATTTCTATTTTATTGTAGGATAAAATGAATAGAACAAAAAAAGAAAGTATTAGTTGTTGATGATGAACCGGATGTATTAAAATACTTGGAAACACTTTTTATCGATAATGGATTTGAGGTCATTACCGCTATTAATGGTGCCGAATGTTTGGCGAAGAGCTTATCGGAAAATCCAGATTTAATTACACTTGATATTTCAATGCCAATAGAATCTGGCATTAGAACCTTTGGGAAACTTCAAGAAAATGGGGTAACTCAAAACATCCCAATAATAATTATTACCGGAATATCGGGGGAATTTCAAAAGTTTATCTCAACTCGTAAACAGATTTATCCACCTTTGGGTTACTTCGAAAAGCCGATTGACAGGCAAAAACTTGTTTCGTATGTCAAAGAAATACTAAAAATTGTTTAATTATTTGTAGAGCCTGATATGTTTCGAAACAATAAAGTGGTGGCAAATAAAATTCCAGATATGAAGTATATTATTGAGAATCCGCCAGTCGGAAATCGAGTTTATAAATTTTTAGAAATATTTGCAGCTATTTTAGTAAATACTAATTATGGAACCGCATTGGAACATTATGTAAGGGTTTCAGCCAAATGTTCTAGATGTGCAACAAGTTGTCATGTTTTCCAAGCAACAAATGCCTCCCAAGACATTCCGTGCTATCGTTCCGAGTTACTATTAAGTGTTTATAGAAGATATTTTTCATTCGAAGGAAGCCTATATTCTCGATTTTTCCGAGGTTTGGAATTGACCGAAGAGCATATCGATAAAATGGTTTACTCATTCTGGAATTGTACAGCCTGTCGTAAATGTGTTTTAGAATGTCCTTCGGGGATAGACCATGGACTAATCACTCATCTTGGAAGATATATTTTATCTGAAATGGGTTTAGTCCCAAGGGCATTGGCTATCTCTACAAAAGAACAATTGTACGGAGCGACAGGAAATACTTCGGGCATACCGCTTGTAGCTTTGAAGGATTCATTGGAGTTCCTCGAAGAAGAATTAAAAGAGGCCACAGGTGTTGATATTAAGTTTCCTTTAGATGTTGAAAATGCCGATTATATTTTCTTTGCACCTG
>JBBIJO010000003.1:166828-200019 GCA_037445895.1 Ignavibacteria bacterium
TGGACAATAGGTTCACAATACTTTGATGCAATTAATTATGGGCTTTTCTATAGTGATTTAATTTTAGAAAGAGTACTTGAGAAAATTGAGAATGAAACGAGGCGCCTAAATGCAAAAAAAATTTTGATAGGTGAATGTGGACACGCAAGCCGAAGTGCAACTTTTTTGAGGACATATTGGAAAGGAGATAATTGTCCTGAAATCATCAATATTATAGAGCTTACGCATAAATTAGTGAAAGAAGGAAGAATTAGGCTTGATTCAAGTAAGGTAATGGAAAGAGTAACCTATCACGACCCTTGTAATGTTGCCCGTCAAGGTTGGATCGTTGAACAGCCAAGAGAGATAATAAAATCTTTTTGCAAGGATTTTGTTGAAATGATTCCAAACCGAACCGAAAATTACTGCTGTGGTGGTGGGGGGGGCACAGTGTCCATTGATGAAATCAGAAAGTACAGAACCTCGGTTTCCGGGCAGAAAAAAGCAGAACAAATCCGAAGAACTGGTGCTTGGTATGTTATCGCTCCTTGTGCAAATTGCAAAAAACAAATAAGAGAAACAATGGAAGACAATAAAGTTGATGGAGAAGTTGTCGGATTGCATGATTTAATTCTAAAGGCTATTATATTGGAGAAGTGAAATGGAAGAGTTAATCAATTTTGGAAAAGGTCCGCTTTTTAGATTTTCTTTCTCAATTATGATTTTAGGGCTTCTTAGGGTAATGTTTTTGTCGTTATTGAATGGCTTTGAAGCAAAAAAGAGAGCTCGAGATAAAATGGTTCCAAAGGGGTATATTAGGAAAATGACCATTGGATTTATTTTGCCGATAAGGGCATTTAGAGTTAAACCTTTTGATGCGATTGTTTCTATATTGTTTCATATTGGATTGTTATTGACTCCAATATTTTTATTCGACCACGCCTTGCTTTTCCAAAGATCTATTGGCACAAGTTGTCTCGGTATCACTTTGCCAAAGGAAATAGCTGATAATCTAACAATTATCACAATTTTCTCGGGTTTGATTTTGCTGATTTTGAGGCTTACTAACAAATCCTCTAGGTTTATTAGTAGGAAGCAGGACTTTCTATGGCTAATACTGTTAATCATACCCTTTATCACTGGTTTTGTTTGTTCACGATTTGCGGTTAAACCCGATACATACAATCTGCTTATGCTTATTCACATTTTTAGTGGTTGTTTGATTTTTATGTTGATACCATTTACCAAGATAGCACATTGCGTTTTGTTGCCATTAAGTCAATGGATATCCGCAAGAGCCTGGAAATTCCCATCGGAAGCAGGTAAGAATATTCTTGTTACACTTGGAAAGAGGGAAGAAAAATTGTGAACGCTATACTAACAGATATTACTAAATGCATTGGATGTAACGAATGTGTTATGGCGTGTAAAATAGTTAATAATCTTGCGCCAGATAAACCAAGGGAATGGCAGAAAAATGATGGATTGTCTGCGAGGAATTGGACTTCCGTCTTACACAAAGGTAGTTACAATGTTCGCAAACAATGCCGACATTGCATAGAGCCTTCCTGCGCTTCGGTATGTCCTGTAGGGGCTTTGTACAAAACTGAAACAGGTGCAGTAGTTTATGATAAAGAAAAATGCCTTGGGTGTCGTTATTGTATGATGGCATGCCCTTATGGAATACCAAGGTATGACTGGGATAGTCCTGTTCCATATATTGAAAAATGTATTTTATGTTATTATAATATCAAAAATGGAAACATAAAAGAACCTGCTTGTTGTTCTGCATGCCCAACTGAAGCAACAATTTTTGGAGAAAGAGATAAATTACTCAAAGAAGCAAGAATCCGAATCGAAAAGGAACCCGAAAAGTATTTAAACCATATCTATGGAGAATATGAAGTAGGAGGAACAAATGTAATATATATTACACATAAGGACTGTCCCTTGGATTTCTTGTATTACTATAATCAGAGAGTTGAAAAGGGAATAAAGCTAATTGGACAACCGGAAATAAATGAACCACTGCCTATTACTACAAAATGGGCAATGGGCGCTGTGCCATCTGTGTTTGTAGGTATGGGGGTAATTATGAGCGGAACATATTGGATTATCAAGCGTCGTCAGCAATTAAAAAAGAACAATGAGGATATTAATTTAACTAGGGATTCAGATGGAAAGAGTTAATAAAGTCAAATTAATTTTATGGACAATATTAGGGGGTTCCTTAGCTGTTGCAATAACTCGCTTTATTTTTGGTTTGGGAGTAACGACTAATTTGTCCGACAACTCTCCTTGGGGGTTTTGGATTGGGTTTGACGTTATGGGTGGTGTAGCGCTTGCTAGCGGAGGTTTTGTTATCGCAGCTTTTTATTATATCTTTGGAAAGAAAGCACTCTATTCCATTGTTCGTGCTGCAATATTAACAGCTTTTCTTGGCTATGTGTCTGTTGTCATAGGATTGTTGTTCGATCTTGGTTTGCCGTGGAATATTTGGCATATGATAATATATTGGAATCCACATTCACCCCTTTTTGAGGTTGGTTGGTGTGTAATGTTGTATCTTTCGGTGCTTACTCTTGAATTCGCACCTGTTGTTCTTGAAAAATATAATAGAATAAAATTGCTTGCATCAGTACATAGATTTTTAGATAAAATTAAAATTCCTTTGGTTATTCTTGGGATTATGCTTTCTACATTACATCAATCTTCTTTGGGGAGTTTATTTTTAGCAATGCCCTACCGCCTACATCCTCTTTGGTATTCACCTATTATTCCAATTATTTTTTTCGTATCGGCTATATGTTTAGGACTGATGATGGTAATGGTAGGAAGCCTGACGTCAAGCTATTTATATAAGAAAGAGTATGAAAAAGATATTTTAATTCAGATAAGTAAATATTCAGCGTGGATACTGTCTTTCTATGCTATTTTGAGATTTTCTGATATTATAATTCGTGGCGCTGGTGTTTTCCTTTCTACATGGAGCTGGGGAACTTTTTTGTTTTGGCTTGAAACACTCCTTTCGATAATTATTCCGTTGTTTACTTTTAGCATTCCGTATTCCAGGAATAAAATTTCAATTTTATATTTTGGAGCATTAACTGGAGTAATCGGTATTGTTTTCAATCGCTTAAACGTGGGTGGCTTGACACATTTAAACAATCTTACTGAAATCGGTACATTTTATTTCCCATCCTGGATGGAATTAGTAATCTCGGCTGGTGTCGTTTCTACTTCTATATTGGTATTTTTCTATTTTATTGAAAATTATAAAGTATGGGATAAAAATCCTATTGATTTGTATTCCATTCCTCGAACAAAACCGCTTTTAACCTCTTTAAGCGCGTGTTTGGAGGCTGAGCCAAATGTAATTCGTGCCAAACTATCTTTTGCCTTTGTAATTGCCTTTGGATTCGCCTTCGCTTTTATCTCGGAAGAAAGCATTTATAATGAAGGATGCGAAAAAAGTCCTGTTGTAAGAGCACGTGGGGGCGACACCTTATTGATTGACGGGAACAGAAATAATTATGGAGTTTCGTTTGCTCATAAAAAACACCAAAGTGTCGTTGCAAGTTGTGGATATTGTCATCATTTAAATAAGCCTGGAGATAAGGCTACGGGTTGCTATGAATGTCATAATGATATGTATCGGCAATCGGATGCATTTCAACATAGTTGGCATTCATCATCGCAAGGGGCTAACTTAGGTTGCTTTAAGTGTCACAGTTGGTATGAAAATAAAGGTAAAAACTTTGTTTTTACTAGCGATAAACTGACTCAGTTATGTTTGAAATGCCATAAAGATATCATACCTGCAGATTCGAGAATCGAATATTTGAAAACATATAAAACACTATCATATACCGATGCTATGCATAATCTCTGTATTAAATGCCACGAACGAATGTTTTCGCAGGATGCTTTGTTGAGAAAGCAAAATCCAAATTTAACAAGATGCTCAAATTGTCATAACGAATTTGAGCACTCCTTGAAAGAAAAGAAAATATTTGTAAAGAAAGAAAAAAATCAATGGGTTGTAATTCCCAGTGTCTTACAAAATCGATAAAGTTGTTGATTCGAGTTTTGTTAGGACAAAGTTTATATAAAAAAGATAAAATTATCTTATTGCTTCTTGCTATTTTTTTATTATTTTGCCTTGGTTTTGGAGGTTAAAATGAAAAAGAAAGGAAAAATAACAGGAGCTTTTCTAATTGGATTCTTTGTGATATTTGGCTTTATACTTTTGGGTTTTTCTGTTATTTGGTTTGGTTCTTCAATGTTTTTTCGCGAAAATATTTATTACGTAACATATTTTGTGGGCTCGGTAGAAGGCATTTCAAAAGGAACTCCGGTTAAATATTTAGGGGTTCCTGTTGGGAGCGTGTATAATATACAGCTTGCTCCGGATGGCAGAATGATTGAAGTTGTTATGGTCCTCGGTCGAAAAATAGAGCCAAGCGATAGTTTACGAGTAAAAATTGAGTTATCCGGATTAACTGGCGGACGATTTTTACAAATGTTTTATACTTCCGATTCGACAATATTACAATGGCACCCCAAAATACATTTCGAACCTCCATATACATTGATTTATTCCGCTCCATCGGGTATCGAGACGTTCGAAGCAGGCTTTAGAGAAGCCATCGGCAAGATAATGGAATTCCAATTCAAAGAAGTTTCGTCGAACATCGTGCGGTTTTTGGCTACTGCGACTGAATTCTTCGATAACGAAGATTTATACTTCACAGTTTCGAATTTGAAGGAGACGTCCGAACGCTTGAATTCAATTGTAACCAATGCTGATACATCGAAAATCATTTCTCAACTTGAAGATGCTTCCCGAAATATTGTCCGAGTTACCAAGAAACTCGAGAATTTTGCCGATTCGCTACAATTTGAGCTTACCAATGCAAATATTCATAATAGGATTGATAGAACATTTACCAAAGCCGATAGTTTTATAGATTTAGGGAGTGCAACAATCTATTCACTTGGGACAAGGATTGAAATTGCTTCTTACTCGCTTGCCGAGTTGGTCAATAGTTTAAAACGAACAAATTCTATGCTTTTGAAATTAATTCGCGAATATAGTCAGAATCCCGGTCAGCTCCTGTTCAGCGAACCACCTCCACCTGAAAAGTAATTTAAATTATATGAGTATAAATATGCAGATTGAGGAAAATTTAATTGATATTTTATGTAATTGTAACTATGTTGTGGTGCTTACTGGTGCTGGTGTTTCGGCGGAAAGCGGTATTAAGACTTTTCGCGACCCCGATGGTCTTTGGGCTAAATTTAACCCTACCGAGTTAGCAAGTATCGAGGGCTTTATGGCTAATCCGCAAAGAGTGTGGGAATGGTATCGATACCGTCGAGAAATTGTGTATCGGGCTCAACCTAATCCGGGACATTATTCAATCGCAAAAATGGAAAAGCTATTTCCCCAATTTACGTTAATTACTCAGAATGTTGATCGCCTTCATCAAAAGGCTGGTTCAACAAATGTAATAGAACTTCACGGTAATATAATCGAAAATCATTGTTTCGATTGCGGAACACCATACGTTGGCGAAACTGATTTAGAAAATAATGAAATTCCGCGGTGTCGGGCTTGTGGAGGTTTAGTCAGACCATCAGTTGTTTGGTTTGGGGAGCTATTGCCAGCCGACGCTTTAAAGTTAGCCGAAGAGTCGTCGGAAGAATGCGATGTTTTTTTTAGTGTTGGAACCTCTGCCGAGGTGTATCCTGCTGCAAATCTGCCTTTAATCGCGAAATATGCCGGAGCTACAGTGGTCGAAGTTAATCCTAATCCAACTGCGTTGTCATATTATGCCGATTTTAAACTTCAAGCGCCTTCGGGCGAGGCACTTCCAATTTTAGTTTCTAAAATTATTGAAAGGAAAGGGGGAAAAATTTAGTGATAAAAGGCATAGGAGTCGATATAATTGAAGTCGATAGAATTCGGGAAGCAATAGAAAAATATGGCGAAAGATTCCTTAAAAGAGTGTTCACACAAATCGAGATTAGGTATTGCGAGGAATTTAAGGATACTAAATTTTTACACTATTCTGCTCGGTTTGCTGCAAAAGAAGCCTTTAGCAAAGCGATAGGAACTGGGTTTACGCAAGGTTTTAAATTGAGAGAGGTTGGAATTGTCAATGAATCGAACGGGATGCCTAAAATTGTTCTCGAAGGAGAACTTAGCGAAGGCTGGTCAAATTATAAAATTTTCGTTTCTCTTTCGCATACACGAGTTCACGCAGTTGCATTGGTAGTAATTCAGGAATAAAAACAAATAGAGAGTGAATTCGTAATTTGTTTTTTGTAATTAGAAAGCAATGGGATTTGGGAAAAGAACTTTCACAAAATAGGCGAATTAAATTCGTGTTGAAAAATAAAAGGGCTATTCACGATTTCGATATACTGCAAAAATTTGAAGCCGGAGTTGTCCTTAAAGGAACAGAGGTAAAATCAATTCGCCAAGGTAAATGCAATATTCAGGATTCTTATTGTACTTTTTTGAATCCCAAAGTTAACGAACTTTTCTTAGTAAATTTTCATATAAGTCCTTATGAACAAGCGAGTCAATTTAATCACGAACCGCGGCGACCCAGAAAATTGCTATTACATTTGCGTGAACTAATGAAATTACGTAGTGCCATTGAACAGAAGGGCTTGACGATTATTCCGCTTTCAGTATTTTTTTCGGGACCTTATGTAAAATTAGAAATTGCAGTTGTGAAACCAAAGAAAAAATATGATAAACGTGAAGAAATCAAAAAAAAGGACTATGAAAAAGAAATTTCAAAACGCTTCCGAGTTTGAGATAATAAGAGGTTAGCAATGTTTCCACCAGTAAAAGAGCAAATGGCCATTATTAAATCACTTACAGTTGAGGTCTTTCCCGAAGACGAGTTGATTCAAAAGGTTGAAAAGTCTTATCGTACAAAAAAACCGTTGACGGTCAAATTGGGATGCGATCCGAGTAAGCCAGATTTACACATTGGGCATTCGGTCGTATTGAAAAAATTGCGACAATTTCAGGATTTAGGACATAAAGCAGTGCTTATAGTTGGGGACTTCACGGCTATGATTGGAGATCCATCGGGCCGAAATAAAACACGTCCGTCGCTTACTCTCGAAGAAACGAGAATGAACGGAAAAACATATCTTGAACAAGCTACAAAAATTCTGTCTTCTTCGAATCTTGAAATACGTTATAATTCCGATTGGCTGGGTAAAATGAATTTTGTCGATGTTATTTACCTTTCTTCAAAATATACAGTTGCACAAATCTTGGAGCGCGACGACTTTGCCAAACGTTATCAAGCTGCTTTGCCAATTAGCATCCATGAATTGCTTTATCCTCTTGCTCAAGCAATGGATTCTGTTGCTATTGATGCGGATGTGGAGTTAGGAGGCACCGACCAGAAATTTAATCTTATCGTTGGACGAGAAATACAAAAGGCTTATGGACAGGAACCGCAATGTATCGTTCTTTCCCCAATATTGGAAGGAACAGACGGAGTTGAAAAAATGAGCAAATCGCTTGGTAATTATATTGCTTTGACAGACCCTCCGCGCGAAATGTTCGGCAAAGTAATGTCGATACCCGATGAACTCATTATAAAATATTTTGAATTTGGAGCTTTTGCCGCCGAGAAGGAAGTTGAGGAAATGGAAAAAGGATTGAAGGCGGGAATCATTCATCCCAGAAATGCAAAAGTTGAAACTGCCAAAAGAATAGTTGCTCTTTATTACGATAAAAATACTGCCGATTCTGCATACGAAGAATTTGAAAGAATTTTTGTTAAAAAAGATAAACCGGACGAAGTTGAAACATTTATTCTCGAAAACTCTAATAGCGTAGTTGCTATTGTAGATATATTACTTGTTTCTGGGCTTTCCCCTTCGAAAAAGGAAGCCCGAAGGATAATAGAACAAGGGGGAGTTTATGTCGATGGAGAACGTGTTTCTAACGTGTTGGCTACCATTGATATTTCTAAAAGAAGATTGCTTAAATATGGGAAACGTAAATTTTTGTATGTAGAAAGAAAAAAGGAATAATTGTTGTTGTTTTAATCTGTTTTGGCTTTTAATAACAATGTTCGAAAGGTTTCTCCAAATTCTGAAATAATGATTCCAATAAATAAAATTAGCGCTCCTATATATTCACCGATGCTAAGGATTTCATTGAAAATTATCATTGCAAATATTCCGGCGAATACAGGTTCAAGTGAAAAAATTAAAGCAGCTTTTACAGGAGTCGTAAATTTTTGAACGTGGGTATGAATCGTTGTCAACAAAATCGAGGCAACAATTCCATTGAAGAGAAGGGATATTATAAGTAAATTATTAAATTCAAACTTGATGGAACTTAAATCGTAAACGACCATACCTACTAAATTAATAGTAGTAATCATTAAAAACTGACTAAAAACAAGTTGGGCGGTTTTGTCAAATTTTTTTATTTGCTCCGTATATTTATTCATAAAAACAAGATAAAAAGCCCAAAAAAATGTTGAAATTAGAGTAAGAACATCACCAATATTTATATTGCCGAAATCGGGTTTTGTGAACAGCCATAATCCAAACGCGGCACCCACAATACCTGCTTTTTGATGTAGTGGAATTTTCTTGTTTTGGACGATTCGATAAACGATTGGGGTGAAAACTACCGATAACCCTGTGATGAATGCAGATTTAGTTACTGTTGTAAAATTCAGACCTATGGCTTGAAGCGCAATTCCTCCCGCATAGAAAGCGCCTAATATTGTTCCATTTATGAAAGTTTGTTTCTGAATACGAATTATACTTTTCTTCCAAATTAAAATAGTAAGCATAAGTGCTATAGAAAAACGGAGAATGTTGTAGGCAAAAGGGGTAGTGTAATCCAAACCAATTTTCGTCCAAGAAAAAGTAGAGCCCCAGATAAACGTTATTAATAACAGGAGTAATTCCGCATTAAAGGATTTCATTAACAAAAATTATATAATTAAAAGTAATAAAGAAGAAAGAAAAAACATTTTATTTCTTGTTGGAATTGTTGTAACGGAATTCTTGCTACACATAAAAATAAAAATTGCTTTTGAACTTATCAGAAGGGTAATGAATTGTCGAATACTGACATAAATATTTTTAAGTTTTATTTTTTAAAAAAAATTAATTAATTTTGAAATGAGGAAGTGGGGGGAAATGTATGTTCAAGGTTTCTACACAATATACTCCTGCACGGGGAATTGTGAATCTGTCGAGCGAGTACTCAATATATATTGCAATAGATGTTTTGCGAGCAGGTTCGACTGTTTGTAGTGCTTTATTTAATGGAGCGAAAAAAGTAATACCAGCCGGAAGTCGCGAAAAAGCTATGTCGATTGCCAGCAGATTCGAGCAAGGAACTTGTATTTTAGCTGGAGAAAGAAATTGCCAGCGAATAAATGGGTTCGACCTCGGTAATTCACCTCTGGAGTTTACGCCGAAAGTTGTTACTAATAAATATGTTGTTCTTTTTACGACAAATGGAACGATTATTTTTACTTTTGGCAAAAGATTTAGATACTCTTTTGTTGGGGCATTCGTAAATCTTTCGGCAATTGTTTCGAAAATTGTTAAGATTATTGAATCGGACCGAGCAGTCTCGGGTATTTTATTATTTTGTGCGGGTAACGAAGGAAATTTTTCTCTGGAAGATTTTATGTGTAGTGGAGCAATTATTGAAAGTTTGAAGAAAAAAGGCATCGAATTTAATGCTGATGATACTTCGAGGGTAGCGCGAGAATTGTTTGTTTTGCATAGCAAAGAGTTGAAAGAATATTTGTTAGGAAGCGAGCATAGTGCAAAGCTAATTCAACTGGGATTCGAAGACGACGTTCATTTTTCTTTAACATTGGATAGGTTTAGTATTGTTCCCTCGATTATTGGAACAAGTATTATTGTGGAGAATTGAGATGGGAAAATTAGGGAAAAACAATATCGACATTAGATATAAGAAATCTGCCTTCGAAGGTGGACATCTCAATAGTTTCAATACAACAGATACTACAAATGGTATAAAGAGTGCACTCGATAAGCATTATAGAAGGAATGTAAAAATATTCTCGATAGTATTTATTGGTGTTGCCGTTTTGGTATTAATTTCTATTGCGTCATACTCTGCTAAGGATGAATTTGTATTGAGTTGGGGCATCAAAGATTTTTGGGGGTTGATAAAAGGAGACAATACTATCGTTCAAAAAACGCAAGGTGTTTCCAATCTAATGGGAACAATAGGAGCATTAGTTGCGAACTTCTTTGTGAACAAGACAATTGGATACTTTTCCGTTTTAATACCGCTGTTGGTTATCATTTGGGGAATTAAACTTTTTTTAATTCAGAAAGTTACAAACTCTTTAGTTTGGTTGTCGGTAATCATTATCATCTTTGGTTTTCTTTTGAGTTCATTTGTCGGAAGTTTCGAAAGTTTGACAAATATTGGGATTCCTTACTGTTTTTATGGAGTTATTGGTGCATTTATCTCGCAAGTAACTTCGTATTTGTTGGGGAAAATAGGCGGCTTTCTTTTCTTCTTATTTTCTATATTAGTAGTTACCATTGTAGCCTTCGACATAAAAGTTGAAAAACTTTTTAGTTCCGTTTTGAATATTTGGAAGCATAGATTAATTCCTTACATCGAAAGTTTTAGGGTAGCTAAACAAGTTGCTAAAACCGAGGAAAAGCGAAATGAAGCAGAACAAAGCAATATTCAATCTCCAATTTCTGAATCTAACGATGATTTCGAAACGGCAAGTATCTTAATTACTCGCTTTGAGAGCGATATTGAAAGAGATGAACAATTTGATTATGGAAAACTGGAATCCGAACTTTCACAGACTCAACAAAACAATAGTAAAGTTTCTTCTGAGCAAATTGGTAATACCTCGGGAGATAAGAAGTTGGGGAAACACTTCTCTGATGATGTAGAGGCTTCTGGAATTTCACAGGGAAAGAAACTTGTAGTGTATGTCGAAGAAAAGGAGGAAGACAAGGAAAGAGAAAATCTTGATACCAACGAGGAATCCGCTCTTTTTAATCCAATTTCCACATCGATACTTGATGAAAAAATAAATTACACACAACCTCCCCTTGATTTATTAATTGATGACGAAAACAAATTCAAAATAAGTGAAGAAGAACTAAAATTTAATGCTAAACTTCTACAAGAAAAGCTCGAGACTTTTAAAATATATATTGAAAATCTTACAGTTATTCCTGGGCCAGTCGTTACACAGTATGAATTTGTTCCCGCTCCTGGGATTAAGATTAGTCGAATACAGAGTTTATCCGATGATATTGCTCTTGGATTGAAAGCTAAGGGCATAAGGATTATCGCTCCTGTTCCTGGGAAAGGAACAGTTGGAATTGAAATCCCAAACAAAAATCCTTTGGTGGTTCGTTTTGGGAATTGTTTGAAAAATGCGCGAACCAACCCGAGTTTTAAATTACCTATTATTTTGGGCAAAACAGTCTCGGGCGAAGTTCACGTCGACGATTTAGCAAAAATGCCTCATTTGTTGATCGCAGGTGCCACAGGTTCGGGTAAAAGTGTTGGGATAAATACAATTATTGCCTCTTTGATTTATAAAATGCATCCTCAAAATTTGAAGTTTGTAATTATCGATCCTAAAAAAGTTGAGTTGACTCATTATCAAGAGTTACTACATCATTTTCTTGCAGTCTCTCCAGAAATCGAGGATGCAATAGTTACGGAGCCCACCGATGCAGTTCTCGTTTTAAAAGCATTGGTTGCTGAAATGCAGTTAAGATACGATATACTCTATTCAGTTCAACAAAAAAACATAGTCGATTATAATAGGAAAGTAAATCAAGGTTTGTTCAAGAACAATAAGGATTTTGTTCACAGACCGATGCCATACATCGTAGTTATTATTGATGAATTGGCGGATTTGATGCTTACTACTGGTAAAGAAATCGAAGGATTAATTATTCGATTGGCTCAATTAGCCAGAGCTGTTGGAATACATCTGGTTGTAGCAACACAACGCCCATCTGTCGATATAATTACAGGGTTAATAAAAGCCAATTTCCCGGCGAGAATTTCTTATTTGGTTGCTTCTCGCGTAGATTCTCGAACAATTATCGATACAATTGGTGCCGAACAATTATTGGGCAATGGTGATATGCTGTTTCTTCCTAATGGCAGTCCTTCTCCAATAAGAATACAAAATCCATTTCTTACAACGGATGAAATAGAAAGTATATGCGATTTTATTGGAAATCAGAAAGGATATTCACAACCATATTATCTCCCAAGTATTGACGATTCGAAATCGAGTAAAGAAAATTTGAATAAAAATGGGTTAGACAGTCTATTCGAAGAAGCTGCATACCTGATTGTCCGGACTCAACAAGCATCGGTATCAATGATTCAAAGGCGTTTGAAGGTTGGTTATAATCGCGCTGGGAGAATTATGGATGAGCTTGAATCTGCTGGCATTGTCGGTGCTTTCGATGGGAGTAAAGGAAGAACAGTTAGAATTGCAACCGAGGAAGATTTGGAAAAATTCCTTCGCGATAAAATTAAGTAGCTCGACGGTTAGGCTTATTTTTTAATGCTATTTGAACTTTTTTCAATTCGTTAAGGTCAAAGCATAAATCAATGATATTACGTTGACAACCGCTTGTGGATTGCAAATAAACCTTATCAAAGTGAATTTGGTCTTTTCCAGATAGGTATCCCGATATTTCGGTTAGCATATCAGATATTTTGGTGAAAAGTTGGGGTAGTTCCGCCCGAATTTTTTCTAATTCTACATTTTCTTGGTTTCTTTTCGAAATTTTGAAAGTATTCCAAAGAGCAGAACCATAGAAAATCAAGTCGTTTGCGAGATTTGCTTTGTTTCCTTTAGCAAGAACTTCGAGTATTGTTCCTAAATCATTCCTTTTACGTAAATTTTCCCCTGTTACTAAATCCAAGAAATTGAGGACTTCTTCTGTGTCGGGGGATAGTTCCATTTTTTAATATTGGATTGTTGTAAGAATTGCAAAAAAGAACTTATCAAATTCTTCTTCGGTATATACTCTATTCGATTTAAAGTTTAAAGGTAACAACGAGAATTCATAGCATTGGTTTAAAGATGAGACAAACACAGCTGTTTTTCCAAAAGAATTTCTATTCTTATCTTTGAATTTAAAAACATAGAATTTTAGTTTTCCGTTTTTTATTGGTGTATAATCGCCAATTAGTTCAATATTACCAAGGCTCTTTTTCATTCTTTGCTCGAAACTTAAAGTAGCAACGCCCAACAGCCCTTCTTTTTTTACGATTTCGGTTGTTACGTTTTGTGTTGCCAATCGCGAAAATACTGCACAAAAGGAATATTCGGGATCCACGGCAACAGAAAAGACATTCGAAGGGGTTTTATTTTCCGAGTCGATTAAAAACCAATCCTTGGGTAAATAAGCAATCATATCTCCCAAAGGCGAAAGTATGTAAATATCGGACAGAGGTATCTCGGATTTTGGTAAAATACTAAACCCCGTTTGAAATTCTTCATCGATTTGCTTTTCTTTGACTATAATGCAACTATACAAAAAAATAGGCAGAAGCAAAATAATGCCTTGAAATAAGTTAATATTCTTCGACATGCAAGGAACCTGGTTTTGTTTTTGTATGCCGAGTATAGTTATAGGTCTTAAGAATCTCGGTGACGGATGTAACCATTTTGGGATTTCCACACAGGTAGAAATGCGTTTTTTCAGGGTTTATTTCGATTTTTGCTTTCTGCTGCAATAAATTATTGTGAAGATGCTCTTCGATATAACCGCGTAAACCATTCCATACGTTATCGGCATGGATAAGGGTAGGGAAATAGTAGAAATTATCAAAAGTTGCAGCTAAAAACGATAATTCACTATAGTAACCAAGGTCCCAAGGATAGGAAGCTCCATGAATTACAGCGAGTTTTCGGTCTTTATGCTCTAAGATGTGGGAACGTAAGAAACTAATGTATGGTGCAAGCCCGGTTCCTGTTGCAATCATTACAATATCACAGTCGGGCGGAGTTCGATTCAATGTAAAAAGACCAACAATCTTTGTATCAACCCAAATTCTGCTTCCAAGCGAAAGATTGAAAAGCCGAGGGGTTAATAATCCAGATTTTACCTGACTAATATAAAATTCAAAATTTTGAGTTTCGTGATTTGCCGAAGCAATTGAATATGGCCTCTTAATTAATTTGGTAGGAGGTAAATCATCGTAAATTTGAACAGAATTTGCAGAACGAGGCTCCTTGGCTAAAAGGCCAATTTGGGTGAATTGTCCTGCTTCGAACTTTGGGCGAGGTTCGTCGGTATGTAGACGAAGAATCATTAAGTCCGGGGTTAGAAGAATTTTACCAACGACCGCAGAATTATAAGGTGAATTTTCCATACAGAAAAAGAATAAACACTTGTTAAAATGCAAAAATATGGAAAAAAAAGTAAAGTTTATAACTTATTGTCGTCATTTTCTGGTTTGTAAAATTTGGAGCGGGTTCTCGTTTCGCGACGCATTTTTGCAAACTCCCTTAAATCGATGTATTTATCGGCTTCGTCTATTATTTCAACACCAAGGATTGTTTCGATTATGTCTTCCATTGTTACAAGCCCCTCGATACCACCAAATTCATCTACCACGAGAAATATGTGCTGACGCTTCGCAAGAAATTGATTTAATGCATTGTCCAGTGTAACATTTTCTGGGATAAAATACATTTTTCGAGAAAAGTCTTTGAGTTGGGAATCTAACTGATTGTTCAACGCAGCTTGCAATATATCTTTGGTAACGACATAACCAACAACCTTGTCGTCGAGCGATTTGCCTTCGTAAACTGGAAATCTCGAAAACATTTTAAGTTCGGGTAATTTGATGGCTTCTCCAATGGTCAAATAACTACTAGCTGAAAATATAACAGTCCTCGGAGTCATAATGTCCTCGATAGGAACTTCGTTAAATCTAATTACATTGGAAAGTATTTTATACTCTCCGATTTGAATTGAGCCTTCTTCGTGTGCATTCTCGACCAACTCATGAATACCTTTCAAAGATGGTTCCTCCTCATTCCCCGCAGATATTTTGTTTCTAATATAAACTTGAAAAGCCCCAAATATTCTAGTAATTGCGAATATCGAATTGGTTATAGCAACGACTTGATTGATTAAAGATTTATGGAAACGGGCTCCAACAGCAAAGGTTGTAGAACGAATTATATAACCTGCAAAAATTAACAGAAAAAATGAGATTGTTGCTACTGTTGGATTAAATAGATAGTAAATTGCAAATGTAAGCGTTAAAGTTACAATAGAAATGATGTAAAGAAAATGCTCAATAAAATTGAAAGATGCAACTACGATTTCTTGTTCGTTGAATAATCTGTTGAACGATTTTTTGGTTCTATTTTTTTCGTTTAGGTCATCGAAGTTGGACGAAGCAAATATCCCAGTAACAAAGCCAATAATAACTCCTAAAATGTAAGTAAGCAAAGGGAATGTAGGTAGTTCCATAGTAGGGAATTGTTAGTTAAAACTTTCGTTATTGATACGAATTGTTGGTCCTTGAATGGTTCCAAGAGGGGTCGAGAAGGTGGGCTCGGCTTCTAAAATAATTTTTGAAGGATTAGATTTATACCCTCCGAGCGTTAGAGCAAGATTAATCAAACCGTCGTATCCCCGATTTGCAAAAAACCGATAAATGTCTATGTTTACACCGAGTGGAAGGTATTTAATTTCGTTGCTTGCAGGTATGGCAAATTCTTTGTTAATTGTGCCAGTAATTGTTTCCGTCCCATCAATAAAAAGTTTCCACTGCATTCTTGTAATGGTTACCGGTATTTTTAAAGAGCCTCCTTGCCCTGTATTTGGATTTTTTACAGCGATATTTATTGTGAATGCCGCAGGAAGTTTTTCCGCAGCAAAAGCGTGAGTAAGCTTTAACCCTTCTGTAATCGAGAAATCCGAAATTTTGGACTTTGTCGAAAGTGGAACTTCGGCAAGAGTAAAGTTTGTAACGTTTTCAATTTTGAATTTCAGGTGGTTAAAGCTGCTCAACGAATGGGTTATGTTTTTAATTTGCTGACAGGAAACTACAAACGTTAATAGCAATGCTAAACAAAATATATGGAACTTTAAGATTTTCATTTTTTAAACTAATTTATCCAATACAAAATTAATATATTTATTTTTAATTGGAAAATGCTTAATTTTAACGTTTTAAATATTAAAGAGGTATTTATGAAATATGGTTTTTCTGTAATATGGATATTTTTTCTTATCGCATCGGTTAATATATACCCTTGCACTAATGTTTTAGTAACCAAGGGGGCATCAGTTGATGGTTCAGTAATGATTTCATATAATGCTGATGCTGGTGGCTTTATGGAGCCTTTGTATTTTGCACAAGCAAGGGATTGGAACCCAGATGACTCAGTTGAAATATTTGATTGGGATTCACATAAATACCTGGGGAAAATAAAACAAGTTTCACATACATACCAAGTTATAGGATTAATCAATGAATATCAGGTTTCTATTGGTGAAACAACTTTTGGCGGGAGGGAAGAGCTTCGAGATACAACAGGAATAATTGACTACGGAAGTTTGATGCAACTTGCTCTTCAAAGAGCTAAAACTGCTCGCGAAGCTATCGAGGTTATGACTTCGCTTGTTGCAGAATATGGATATTATTCCTCTGGCGAGTCCTTTTCAATTGCAGATCCTAACGAAGCTTGGATTATGGATATGATTGGGAAAGGACCCGGTAATAAAGGTGCAGTTTGGGTAGCAGTAAAAATCCCCGATGGATATATTTCCGTTCATGCAAACCATTCCCGTATTCGGACATTTCCATTGAATGCTCCCGAAAACTGTTTATACGCACCCGACGTCATTGATTTTGCAATAAAGAAGGGGTATTATAAGCAAGGGAGCGAGCCTTTTTCGTTTTCGGATGCATACGATCCTCCTAATCCTGCATCTCTTTTGTTTTGTGAAGGTAGGGTTTGGAGTGTATTCCGCCGTGCAGCTCCATCACAGAATTTTTCCGATGATTATTGGCGGGCAGTAAAAGATGCAATACCATATCCTTTATGGATTAAACCCGATAAAAAGTTATCTGTGCGCGATGTAATAGCTCTTATGCGCGACCATTTCGATGGAACGGAATATGATTTGAAGAAAGGGTTCGCTGCTGGACCTTACGGATGCCCAGTGCGATGGAAACCCCTCGCTTGGAAAATAGATGGTGATTCTACAGAATATGCTTGGGAGCGCCCAATTTCTACGCAACAAACGGCATTTGCTTTTGTTTCTCAGCTTCGCTCGTGGTTACCTCGGCAAATTGGAGGAATTCATTGGTATGGTGTTGACGATAACTATACAAATGTTTACATACCCCTATATTGTTCGATTAAGTATCCCCCGCAATGCTTTCGCGTGGGGAGCATTAGCGATTTTACACTCGAGTCTGCATTTTGGATTTTCAATCTCGTGGCTAATTGGGCTTATACAAAGTATTCTTATATGTATGAAGATATTAGAAAAGTTCAAAAGGAAATCGAGGATAAATTTTTCGATTTTCAACCAGCTATCGAAAGAGCGGCTCTTGAACTTAGCAAAATAAATACCGAGAGAGTAGCCGATTTTTTAACCGATTACTCTAATTCTCAAGCGATGATAGTTATGGATAGATGGCTTAAGTTGTGGGAGTATCTTGTAATGAAATATAATGATGGATATGTTAATGATGTCGAAAAGGATTTCGGGCGGCATCCCAAAGGTGTCGGTTATGGAAATGAATTTTTAAAGCAGTTAATTAAAGAACGACCTGGATACTACGAGGTAAAATGGAAAGAAAGGAAAAACGAAAATGCTTTGAAGGGTGCGGAGCAAACGAGATAATACTTAGTCCATAATGTTGGACTCCGATAATAAATGCCGACATAGTATGCAATGTTTTTCAAATAATAGGGCTAATATTTGCTTACAACGATTCAGAATAATATTTTGTTAATAAAAAGCAAAATTGAGAATTTTGTAAACGAGACGTGCTGTTGTTAGGTTAGGATGATGCAATTTCTTTATTGGAGAAAGTTCAACTACATCGAATCCGATGATTTTTTTCCCTTGTCGGCGTATTTCTCGAAATACCTCCAACGTTTCGTTATAATAGAAACCATCGGGTTCGGGGGTTCCCGTTGCTGGGATAATTGATGGATCGAAATAATCGACATCGAAAGTAATGTATATTTGTTCCGAAAGCGTATCAACAACGGCTTTTTGCCAGTTATTTCCATATTCATTTTGGCGAATTTTACTTGCAAAAAATGTCTTGATATTGTTTTTTTCGATAAACTTTGCTTCTTCTTTGCAAAGAGCCCGAATTCCAACTTGTATAATCCGTGAAGGGTCGAACGATTCGCAAACTCTCGCCATTACACTTGCGTGGGAAAACTTCGTCCCTTCGTAGGATTCGCGCAAGTCGGAGTGTGCATCAAATTGTAAGATTGACATTTTGGGATAGGCAGTAAAATGCGCTTGTATAAGTGGCAACGAGATTGTATGTTCTCCGCCAATGCCTACAAAAAATTTTCCATCAGAAATCAACATTCCAACGGATTTGTGTATTAATTCAAGCGCTTCTTTCGGTTCTAAATTTTTGAAATTCAAAGCTGGAAGGGTTGCAATACCCTTTTCGAAACAAAGTTCTTTATCGAATTCGTCGTCGTAGAACTCAACGTATGCGCTTGCATTTAAAATTGCGTTGGGTCCTTTTCGTGTTCCTTTGCCGTAGCTTGTTGTTTGCTCGTATGGAATTGGCAAAATAACAATTCGTGCAGAATTGTATCCGGAGTATTCGTTTTCAATCGCTAAAAAGTTTTTATCTTTTGGCAATATATCCATTGTAGTTGGTTCTTTACAGTTCTTAAAAATTTTAATTTACTATTTTTGCTTTTATTAATTTGACTGAATCGATGTTTTCGGAAAAATATTTTAGACATTTTATCTTTTTGATTTTTTCCATAACTCTTGTACGATTAATTATTACTCTGTTATTTAATCTTGTGCCACAGGAGGCATATTATTGGCTCTATTCCCAACGGCCTGCGTTAGGTTATTTCGACCATCCACCGGTTTGCAGTTATACAATTGGAATATTTACCCTGATTTTTGGGAATAATGAATTTGCTGTTAGATTAGGTATGATTATTTATTCAATTGGGACAGCAGCATTTTTATTCCTACTAGCAAGGAAAGTATTTCAAGAAAATTTGTTAGCATTTAGAACAGTAATGTTTTTGAATCTTACCATTTTTTTTAATATACATTCAATCGTTGCAACTCCTGATGCTCCTCTTTTGTTCTTTTGGAGTGGCTCGATGTTTTTTTTCTACAAAGCTTTGTTCGAAAAAGAAAGTTATGCTAATTGGATAATAGGAGGAATTTTCTCTGGGTTAGCAATTTACAGCAAATACACCGGGATTTTTCTTTTCGCCTCGCTTTTTTCGGCATTAATTTTTTCGAAAAAATGGAAGATTCTATTTTCTCCGAAACCTTACCTTGCAATAATTGTAGCAGTGATTGTTTTTTCACCTGTAATTTATTGGAATTATCAGAATGATTGGGCATCGTTTTTGTTCCAAAGTAAAAATAGAGCACAAAATATCGGTAGTTTCACATTGAATTACTTTTTCCAGCTTGTAGCAAGCCAATTATATGAGCTGACACCTTTGTTTTTTGTCTTTGGGATTATTGTTGGAGTAATAACTATAAGGAAAATTACTACTATTGCCGAAAGCCGACGCTTTTTGTTTTTCTTTTCATTTCCAACGATATGTTTTTTCTTTCTTGTTAGTTTGAGTAGCTTGGTAAAAATGAATTGGATTCTCCCCGCATATCTTTCGATGATTATACTAATTGTGGATTATTCGAGCAAATTAACTCCTAATAAACTACGTATTGTCAGGGTTGTTGGTATTCCAACTTCAATCCTATTTATTTTGCTCAACTTTTTACTAATTGTTTATCCTATCGTGCCAATTGAGAAAGGAGACACATGGACAGGCTGGAAAGAAGTTGCCGAAAAGATTACAGAATTAAAGAACCAGTTCGATAAGCAGAAAAAAACTTTTATATTTTCGAATGATTATAAAATTCCTGCTGAATTATCGTTCTACACGGGTTTTAAAGATGATATTCTTTCGGCGAATGTCTATGGAGAACCTGCTCTGCAATTTGATTTTTGGTTCAATCCGGATGATTTCAAAGGATGTAATGCAATTTTTGTTTTTTCCGATTACGATAGGTTCAGTAAATTTGATAAGCTTTCGGAATATTTTACAAAGATTGAATTCATAGAAGAATTAAAAATCATTCGACGAGGTGCAATTTTCAGAAAGTTTTATATTTACAAATGCTACAACTATTTTGGAAAAATTAAAGGATTTTAATTGAATAAATTATCTTTCCGTTTTATATTGAATTTTTTGGAAATGTTTAAATGAAAAATTTTCTTGTGCTGGGCGCTAGTTCGTTAATTGTTCAAAAAACATTGGAACTGTTGGCAAAGCCCGATTACAAGTTTTATCTTGTTGGACGGAACGAGGGGAAATTGAATATTGTTAAGTCGCATATTGAAACTATTAGTCAATCGCAAATATTTGTCGAAAGCGCCGACTTGACCGATTTCGAAAGACACCAGCAGATTTTCGATAATGCAATTCAAGCAATGGGAAATATAGATTACATTTTGGTGGGGTATGGTATCCTTTTTAATCAACAAGAATTAGAAAAAGAGCCAACAAGAATTATTGAAAATTATAACATTAACGCGCTAAGTGTTATTCTTTTTGTTTCGATGGTTGCAAATTATTTTGAGCAGCATAACAAGGGGAGTATTGTTGTGATTTCGTCGGTAGCTGGCGATAGAGGCCGCAAAAGTAACTACTTCTACGGTTCTGCAAAAGCAACTTTAACAGTATTTTTGCAAGGTTTACGCCATAGATTTGCAAAAACAAATATAAAGGTTATCACTATTAAACCCGGATTGGTCGATACTCCGATGACTGCTCATATCAAAAAAAATGTTTTGTTTGCAAGTCCCGAAAAAGTAGCAAGTGATATTTTTCTTGCAATTTCTCGGAGCAAAGAAGTTGTTTATACTCCGTGGTTTTGGCGCTACATTATGGCTGTCATCAGGATTCTTCCTGAAAAAATTTTCAAAAAAATTGATTTTTAGAATATTTGGAAAATTTATGTGAAAAGGTTATTTTGCAAAAGTAAAAAATTGAAGTTTGCTAAGGGGGGATAAAATGAGGCTTTTAACTATTGTATTTGGTTTATTTTTGTTGAGCTTTTGTGTTGTGTTTTCTCAACCAAAGGAAAAAGCGAAACAAATTAAGTTGTTTCCCGATGCTTACTCCGAACTCGATGATGTTCCGGTATCTCGAAAAATAGATGATTCGTTTGTAATGAAGATATTGGAACGTGCTCGTGTAAAATATTTAAAGGCACTTTCCTCGATAGAAAAGGGCGATACAATACAGGCAGCACATTTATTCGAAGAGTCTATTGATATTTTAAATTCTATAATTAATTATCCAAATATTTTATCTTACGACGACTATACCGAACTTGTGCGTTCTATACTCGAAGATTATGAAAAATATGTTCAAAATATTGATATTTTAGATGAAAGTTCCTCTTTCTTTTTGATGCGAGAAAGTCTAAATAAAGAGCTTGAACAAACAGTAAAAGGGAAAAAAGTTAAAGTTGGGCCTCTAACACTGAAAGATACAGCAAAAGCAAAGGTCGGGAAATTGCCAAGCGGGGTTTCCTATACGATTCCAATGGACGACAATGAATTTGTTGAAAAAAGCATTGAATTTTTGACACAAAAGCCTATCGGACGCAAATTTGTTAAGGGTAGTTTAGAAAGAAGCACTGCTTGGGATAAAATAGTCAAACAAATTATTAAAGAGGAGGAAATGCCGCCGGAACTATACTATCTTGCAATGGTTGAAAGTGGATTTAACCCGTTTGCTGTTTCGAGGGCTAAAGCCGTAGGTATGTGGCAATTTATTTCCTCTACCGGCCAGCTTTATGGTTTAAATACTAACTCTTCAATATGGATTGACGAACGAAGGGATCCAATTAAATCTACAAGGGCAGCAATGCGACACCTGAAAGATTTATTTAATGAATTGGGCGATTGGCATCTTGCTATTGCTGCTTACAATTGTGGAATTAATGCTGTTCAAAGAGCTATCTCACGTTTAGAACCTACCGATACAATTACTTTCTGGAGTATAATGCAATATCTTCCACGTGAGACTCGCAATTACGTTCCATTATTTGTTGCAACAGTCAAAGTTGTTTCGAATCCCGAAGTTTATGGTTTCCTTACCTCTGAATATAAATTCGAAGACGAAGTGGTTTACGACAAATATCTGCTTAAAGAACCTGTAAGTTTGGCAGCAATTGCAAAATGTGCTGGAACGTCTTTGGATAACATCAAAAAACTTAACCCTGAGTTAATAACTAATTTTACGCCGCCGGATATTCCAGAATATGAAATTCGGATTCCCTTTGGCTCTAAAAACGAGTTCATAGCAAATTATTTAAATTTGACTCCCGAGGAAAAAAGGCCATTTATGGAGTATAAAGTTGGACGCAAAGAAACGGTAAACTCCATTGCCCAAAAGTTTAATATTAGCGTTAATGATATTCTTGTCGCGAACAACCTTACTTCGTCCGTTAAAGCTCTGAAAAGGGGTTCAGTATTGAAAATACCTGTTCTACCCCAAATGAATCTCGGCAACAACGAATCTTTATCGTCGAATAAAAATCCTCAGTCCGATACAAATTCGAAAACAGTTTCTGCCAATGAGTCGTATTATACACACATCTTGACTAAGGACGAAACGCTGAAATCTGTGTGCCACAAATATAATGTTTCAGAATATGTTTTAAAGACTCTTAATCCGAATATTGATTTTCGGGCTTTAAAAGAGGGAGAACCTATTAAAATCCCTAAAGAATTAGTTAAATCGGAGGTTTCTAAATCGAAAACTTCTGTCGATTCTGTTTCGAAAATGGTAGTTCGGCATATTGTTAAAAGCGACGAGACTCTTTTCAAAATTGCAACCGATTACAATGTGAATATCGACAGTCTTCTGAGTTGGAATAATATGAAAAACTATAAAATATTTGATGGGCAATCTTTGAAAATTCTTGTTCCTGCCGAGTTTAAGTTAAAACCACAGGAAGAGATTTCGCCTTCTTTCGAATATAGCTCGGACGACGAAATTCCGGCACAAGTGAAAGCTCAACACAAAGTAAAACAGATTAAAATCAAGCATAAAATTCGAAAAGGGGAAACACTTGCATCGATTGCAGAAAAATATGGTGTTAGTCTTAATGATTTAATTTCGTGGAATCCAAAATTAAAAAGAAGAAAAAACAAAATCCTTTCTGGCGATATTGTCTATGTTTATGCTAAAAAAAGTGTTACTTATAGAGTTTCGGAAAGCTCCGCTAAAAGCAACTCGAAACCCAAGTTTCACGTTGTTCGAAGGGGCGATACATTAAGTTCCATTGCTCAAAAATATGGAGTATCGATACAAAACTTGATACAAAACAACCCGAATATCAGACCGGGCAGAATCAAAGTTGGGCAAAAAGTTTATTTAGAATAATCCTAATATTTATGAGGTTTCCAAATTGTTTATTTGCAATCCCGGTATTGTGGATTATTTTTTTGAACGAACAGTTTTTATTTGCACAAGAAAAGTGGTGTTTTAAGCCGTTGTTGTCGAATCCTTACGAAGCTCGGATTGGTTCTATGTATCAATTTTCAAATCGCAAACTTCGGTTGGATATTGGAAATACTTTTGAATTATTTAATGTAGTTAATCGTGATTCGTTCAATGCCAACATTGGTGTTGATTTTTTTACTTTAACTTTGCTTCGTGCCGAAGGCAATTTTAAATTCCCGGTCGAAACAACGGACTTTTTCTTTGGGGTCAATTCAACTTTCTATTTGAAAAAAAGTAATAATTACAATTACTCTTTTCGCATTAGAATTGCCCATATTTCATCGCATCTATCCGACGGTTTATCTATCAATTCAATATTTACCCGAGAGCCTTTTACTTATAGTCGTGAATTTTTCGAGACAATTGTATGTTTCGAAATTGAGAAATTTCGTATTTATTTTGGAGGGAATTATGTTTTTTCCGCTTTGCCGAAAGATGTTGTCAAGCTGATACCACAACTGGGGTTCGATTATGAAGTTGAACTGCGTAAGTGGTTAAAATTTTTGGTGGGCAACGATACTAAATTAACTGGTTATAATAATAGCTATTACTTAACCTGGTCGTTTCAAGCGACTTTTCTGCTCCATCAATTAATGAACAAGGGAGTAGGAATAAATTTAAATTATTTTGAAGGAAAAAGTATTTATGGAATGTTTTATAAAGAAAAAGATTCGTATTTTGCGATTGGTTTTCAATTGTTTTTTTATTGAAAAATATAATTTTTTTTTATATTTGTATTGGTATTTTCGAACATAAGGGGATATTTTTAACTAATTTTTTACTTAGAGGTATAATTATGGCAGGCAGAAGTTTAAACAGAGCAACTCTAATCGGGAACGTCGGACGAGACCCCGAATTACGAAAAACCCCACAAGGGAATAGCGTGTGTACATTGCGAGTCGCTACGACAGAATTCTATCGAGGACGTAACGGAGAACGCCGCGAAGTTACCGATTGGCACAGCGTTGTCCTGTGGGATAGGTTAGCGGAAATTGCTGTCCAAAAAATCCACAAAAGCGACAGAATTTACGTCGAAGGGAAGTTGCGAACTCGTTCGTTCGAAAAAGATGGAATAACGCGGCACGTAACCGAAATTATCGCTCAAAATATTATTATTTTAAGTAGGAAACCACGCGAAGAATCCGAAGCGGACACAGACGTAAACGACGAGGGATTTAGTATTGATTATCCAGCAGAATATCCAGGAGAAAATATTAGTCCAGAACAAAATTAAATTAATATAAACGTGCAGGTCCTTCCTGCACGTTTCTGATGAAAGGAGTAACACAATGGCTTTTTCATTGAATAGAGTAATTATTATTGGAAACCTTGGTGGTGAGCCGGAGTTCAGAACGACACCACAGGGATTACAAGTTTGTCAATTTCGCGTTGCAACCAATGAGCGTTTGCCCGATAAAAGTGGTGGCTGGCGCGACGAAACCGAGTGGCATCGCGTGGTTGTTTTTGGTTCGACTGCTGAATATGCTTCCAGAACATTGAAGAAAGGAAGCAAGGTATGTATTGAAGGCAGAAATAAAACGCGCTCTTACGAAAAGAATGGAGAAACACACTACGTAACAGAAGTCATAGCTCGCAATATCGTTTTCCTTGATAGTAAAGGAGAACGTGGAACGACTTCTTCCGAGTCTTTCGAAAGTGAAATCGATACAACTTCATTCTATTTGAACGATATACAGAATAATACAGAAGAGACCCCGAAAGATTATCCTTCGGATGATGATTTACCCTTCTGAACTATGGCAAAGAAATTAGTTCTTTTCGATATTGACGGAACTATTCTTTATCTCGATTCTGGAATTTCCCGCAGGATTTTTAAAAAAGTCTTGGGACGTATGTTCCAATATACAACGGATTTCAATGTCGATTTCGATTATTCTGGGTTAACAGATTTATACATACTATTCAAAATTGCTGAATTGAATAACATTCCTTTTCATTTTTTCCAAAAAGATATTAATTCAATTTGGGAAGCTCTCCTTGCCGAATTTATTACTGTTAGTAAAGAAGATAGTATTCATTTAATCGATGGAGCTAAACAGGTTATACAACGTTTTTCTTATTCCGATAATGTTGCTCTTGGTTTGGTTACCGGTAATTTTCGTAGTTGTGCTTATTTAAAATTGAGTATAGTTGGGTTAGATAAATTCTTCCCTTTCGGTGCATTTGGCGACGAAAGTGTAGACCGGGCTGATCTACCCCTAATTGCACTACAACGAGCGCGGTCTATTACTAATATTGAATTTTCTCCTAACGATACTATAGTCGTTGGCGATTCTGCATTGGATATTCAGAGTGCAAAAAAGAATGGTTTGAAGTCTGTTGCAGTTGCAACTGGACAAACTAAATCCGAAACGTTAGCAAAAGAAAATCCCGATTTACTCGTTCCAAACTTACTTGATGTGAATATGTTAGAGGAATTCGTTTTACAGTGAAAAAAATTGTTATTGCAATCGATGGGCCTGCTGGTTCTGGTAAAAGCACTACCGCAAGACTCCTTGCTAAAAAATTAGGATATTTGTATATCGATACTGGTGCTATGTATCGGGCTGTTACTTTGTTTTGGCTTCGTTCCAAATTACCTTTGGAAGAAAAATATGTAGTTTCTTTGCTCGACAAAATCAAAATTGATTTACTGCGGAGCAATGACAAAGTAATGGTTTTGTTAAACGGAGAAGACGTTTCTTTGGAAATCCGTGCCCCGGAGGTTACAAATTTTGTTAGCCCAATAAGCACTTTTAAATCGGTAAGAAACTTCTTAGTCGATTTGCAAAGGAAACTCGGGAATGAAGGAGGGGTGGTTATGGATGGTCGCGACATTGGGACTGTTGTATTTCCAAATGCCGAGCTGAAAGTTTTTCTTGTTGCAAAAACTGAAGAAAGAGTCCGTAGAAGGCTGAAAGAACTTTTGGAAAGCGGTGTAAATATTGATGAGAATGATGTTCGCAGGCAAATTATTGAACGGGACCGCATCGATAGCCAACGGGAGCATAGTCCGTTGAAAAAATCCGACGATGCAGAAGAACTCGATACAACCAACCTCACAATTGAACAGCAAGTCGATATTATTTATAACCTTGCTCTCGAGAAAATCAAAGACTAATTTCAAAAATTTTGTTTAAACTTTTCCGTCGTTAAAAATTGATTTATGCTCTATTAATTATTTTGAAAGTATATGAGAGTTACAATAGATCCAAAATCGGGCTTTTGTTGGGGGGTTGTCCGAACAATCGATATTGCCGAAAACGTGCTCGAAGAAAGGAATGGAAACGATGTTTATATCCTTGGGCAAATTATTCACAATCCCAAAGAAGTTGCAAGACTTGAGCAAAAAGGCTTAAAGACCATTACACACGAGCAACTCGCAACAATCGGGAGTAAAAATTCTAAAGTATTGATTCGTGCACATGGCGAACCGCCTTCCACTTACCAAAAAGCAAAGGAGTTGGGTATTGAGCTTATCGATGCAACTTGTCCTTTGGTTACTGCGTTGCAGAATCGGGTTGCAAAGTTCCACTCCGAAGGTTATCAAATCGTTATTTTTGGTAAAAGTCAACATCCGGAAGTTATTGGGCTTCGTGGAGTTTGCAATGACGAGTGTGTTATTATCCTATCGGAAGAGGATGTTTTCGAAAAGGTAGATTTTACCAAAAAAACAATATTGCTTTCTCAAACCACTATGGACAAACATACTTTTCATAAAATACGACAATTGATGGAAAACAAGATAAAAGAAATTTTTACATTCGAAGATTATAAAAACCAACTCGTTGTCAAAGACACACTTTGCCGAGCGGTTTTTGGGCGTGAAGATAATTTGCGCCAATTCGCAACTTCACAAGACGTTGTGGTTTTTGTTGCTGGAAAAAACTCCTCGAATGGAAAAAGTCTTTTTAAAATTTGTTCCGAGGCTAATCCCAAATCTTATTTTATCGAAGACATTGCCGAATTACAAAAGGAGTGGTTCGAAGGCATTGAAAATATCGGTATTACCGGTGCAACTAGTACACCCCAATGGTATATGGAACTTGTTAAACAAACCATCGAAAACCTAAAATAGTCTTATTTTTCCTGTTTTTTTCTTAATTTGCCTTTTTTCGAGGTAAATATGGATATTATCGATGGTATTTATCTTAATGCCGGAACCCAAGACCTCTTTGTAAAAATTATTGGTAAAGGGGAGCCTCCGATAATAATTGAACCTGCTATTGGGGGGCTCTCGGTTGAATGGTATTTTATACAAAATGAACTATCGCACTATACAACGGTTGTAACATACGACCGAGCTGGATATGCCGAAAGCAAATCGGCTAAAATTCCTAGAACTAGCGAAACAATCGCAAACGAACTGTTCAATTTGCTGTTCAATTCCGAAGTTGAACAACCCTACATTTTCATTGGTCATCTCGAAGGGGGATTATACCTACAACATTTCTCAAAGCTTTTTCAACATTATGTTGCTGGGCTACTCCTTGTCGATTCTATTTTCCCAAATTACTTTCGACTCGAGTCGGAGGATTTCCCAAAATACTGCGAGATTGTTTCGTATAAAACGAGAATCGACAATATCCAAAAGCTTCTTGCTATCGGAAACGAGGAATTCCCGAAACAAGTCCTACCTTTACTCGAAGAACTGTATCGGGGGTTGCCCGATGAATACCGTATCCCTTTGCTTGCCTATCAATCGGAAAAAAAATTCTTCCAAACTATCGTCGACGAAATGACTGCACTACTAAGTAGCTACGAAACAGTAAATTCCGAAAATGGTTTTCCAGACATACCTTTGTTTGTTGTAACTCACGATTCAAATGTAATGCAAGAACTTTCTGTTCAACTTGGGATTTATCCCGAGGAGGCTCGAAAAGTCGAGGAATTTTGGCGCGAGGGACAAAGGAAACTTCTCCAACTTAGCTCCAAAAGCAGTTTTTTCGTTGCCGAAGGTGCCGACAAAAACATTCACTATTCCAATCCTAAAATCCTTATTTCTTTAGCACTCGAAATGCTTGAAAAGGTTAGGGCAAATATCTAACATACTCTCCTAAGGTATAAAAAATTTAGCATAAAAAAATTTTTTTTAAAAAAGCGATACTTTTTCGATTTTTATGTGTCTATTTATATTTGGTAAAGTTGTAAATTTGAAAAAAGTTTTTGAGAACAAAAATGTTCGAAAGAGTAACAACTCGAAACATAGTATTTAAGAGCCTCCACGGGGGGGGGGGAGCGAGCTCGCCCACCACCGAAGCATTAAACACTGAGACTATAATTTCAGCAACGAGCCAAGGATGGCAAATAATCGATGAATCTACAAGGGAACGACGAGCAAAAGTATCGGGAAATCGCAACTAATATTATATTTTCAATGTTTAATATGCTTTAAAAATAGAGGGAAAAAAATGAAAGAAAAAATAATTTTACTGGCTTTAATATTAACTTATCTTTTATCGAGTAACGTTGTATTATCGTTCGACTGCAATGGAGCATATCCTCCTGACTGCCAATGTTCAGAGTGGAGGATTAACGAACAGTTTGGCGACCATATAATAATTCCAACCGGCGATCCAACTTGTTATTATATTGTTCGGTATCAAGTTCGAGATTGCCAGTGTGGACCGGGATATACGAAGCACCAAATAAAAATTTTAGGCTTACGAAAAGAAGGAAATTGCACAAACGTCCGCGATAAACAAATAATGACGGAAACATACTCTTTCCTTTTGTTAATAGCCAAAGACCTTTTAGGAGAGCCGTTAGATACTTTCGAGGTAGATATAATAGCACCATCTTGCTACCAATGGGTTGCCGATTCGATACAAAGCTGTGGTGATTGCTGTCGAAAGACTTGGACAGTACATTTTGACCCAATTGTAAAACAAACAGAGGTAAGTTCGAATTCCTCGGATATTCCCGTTTGTAGTGGAGTTGCAAGTGGCTGCAGAAGCCTTTGCGATTCCGTTGATATATCCGATGGGGTAATAAATTATCCTGCTTGGCCCGGTATGTGTTTGGGACAAGATATATGCTCCGATAGGCCTTGGAGGTATACTGAGTATGCTTTTGGAGTAATGAATCCTTCTGCACAAAATTTGCCCGACAAAGACCCGTTTGTAGTGTATTATGACTGGAAAAACGATGAGAGTTGTCAACTATATAAGGTATTTCGGATTAAATTTATTCAGTTGGCAAGCATACGCTCTTATCCAGTTGGCTTAATTCTGACAAAAGCGCTGAAAAGGATTTTGCGTGACATTAGTACGGGGGCAGGGATTCGTGTAACAGTAAGGTTGTTGTCTTATTCTTGTTGGAGCAATACCTCGGGTGGATTTTGGCCCCAAAGAATATCGCCTTGCCTCGATGAATATGAATGCTGTGTAATCGAGTATACACTTGTACCCCAATGTATAAAAGGACCTTGGTGCCTCTTCGAGAAAACCTCGCGTGGTAATGGTAATCCTGCCTGCACTCTTGCAACAAACTGCTACTTTATGTGCGATACACTGGTTAATAATAACCTTATTCCAGATGATGATACATTACCGAGCAGGTGGGGACGTGCTATTGCCAAAGAACTCGATGAGCCTACTGCGAGTGAGCACTCGATAGTTTCTTTTGTTAATCCTAATCCTGTAAATGGAAATCTAAAGTTGGTAGTAAATGGAATTAACACTGAGAAGTTAGATGTTGAGGTTTACAACATTTTGGGGCTAAGGATTGTCCAATCGGTTGCTACTAAAGAAACAAAAGGTGTTTACAATTTGGCTCTACCCGAGCTTTCGAATGGCTTTTATAATTACATAATTAAACTCGGCGGCAATGTTGTTTCTTTCGGGAATTTTGTAAAATTCAAATAGGTTTTGTGGGGATGCTCTTTCGAAGAGCATCCCTTCCATTTGTATTATTTGTTTTAGGAGGTTGGAATGAAAAATAATTATAATAGGAAGTGGAAGTTTACGATAATTTTCACTATGTTTGTTTTATTGTATTTCAATTTCGATATGCTGGCGCAATTCAAGGAAGCATACAACATCCCGATAAATTATGAAAATCAACTAACAGTAAATAAAAAAGATAGTAGTTCGAGTTATCTAAATTCTGTTAATTTTATTACCTTCAACAATTCCCAATCTTTGCTGGATACTTTTTCCGTCATTCGAATAGATAGCAATATTCCATACGGTTTTAGCCATAGTGGTAGGTGGGAAGCGGGAATTTCGTTTTGGGGGTACAACGATGTAATAAGTGACCCTACTGGGCAGATGTTGATTTTCAACGTTGAAAATATTCCTATTCCTGCTGATACAATATATTTTCGCAATGGTGGCAGTGGGGTCCTTCTTAAATATATTCGTTATATTTTAAACAGAAAGTATGAAGTAATAGATAGAGACACGACTTTTTCGGTTCAGAATTCAGAGTTGATAAGAAGTAATATAACCAAGAATAGGTATTTTTGTATTGGATACGAAGAGGATTCGACTCGCCACAAAAGATATTTTCGATTAAAAGTTTTTGATATTGATTCTTTTAGTCGTTTTCCTGTTTTTAAGCAAGAGATTTTCTTTCCCGATTCCTTTCCCTTTCCCGATAAATTGATTGATTCGCTTGCGTTCGACATTGATTATGAAAATCTGTATGGGCGTCTTGATGAGTGCGAGATGGAATTGGTTAGACACAGTAATCAAAAAGACTGGTGGATTATTCTTGGCTCTTATGTATATGGTTTTTATACTATAGATAAGCAGGATACGGTCATTCCCTCCTCTGTTCGAGTATATTTATTTCGCGAGAATATAGATGGAAGTTACGAATTAGATAGTTCCCCAAAATTTGTATGGACCGATTCTACTCGCTGGTGGTTTGATTATAAAAGGTTCATAGTTTCTCCGGATAGTAAAAAGTTAATTTGGGTAAATTGGTCTCTGAATTATTGGGTTGGTCATGATGCCCAATTTTTTTTATGGAGCTTTAACAATAGCAATGGTTCTTTGGAACCCTATGTTTTAAATAAGGATTTGAGCAATAGCAAAATTACTTTTTTCTACGGCGATTCATTGAAATCATCGTCTCCTATGAACGAAGTTTTGTTTCCCCCGGCATGGATTTCGCCCGATAGTAAGAAGCTGTATTATGGACGAGCGCAAATAGATTTATCCAATCCCGATGCAGATTCCATTTATGCGAGCGTAAGACAATGGTTACCTAATAGATTCACCTACTATGAGTTTTTCGATAGGATGGGTGTTAAAAATCCCACCTTTAGTTGGGAGCAGATACGCTATATTGTAGGTAAAAACGGCTCGATTTATTCATATTTGTTTTTTCCAGCCCCTAATTGCAAATGGTATTTACTTACGTTATCCTATTTGGATACTCTTTCAAGACCTTACGATGACGACAACTATCAATATGATACTTGTTATAATGATTTTTTGATGCGAATATACGAAATTCAGTATCCGAATTTACGAGCCGATAGCATTAATATAGTCTTGTATCGAACAGATACATTACATTTTAGTTACGGTTGTGAAACATTGAGAATATTTGACCCAGTTTCGCAACAGTATTCATTGTATTATTATATGCCTCATATGGGTTTGAGTTTCCCAAATATTTATTACGAATATTTGTATCCTTGCAAATGTAATACATTAAGTGTTTTTGCTCTGGGTATGGTTTGCGAAGGGGATGTTCTCGAACTTAGTAGTAGGTTGGGAGTGCCTGCCGAGGGTGTTAATTATCGATGGCGAGGTCCTGGTGGTTGGGAATCGAACGAGCCCAATCCTAAAATAGATGGAGTGGGAATTTGGCAAAGCGGAATGTATTATTGCGAGGCATACTTTGACGATACAACCTTTGTCGATAGCGTCGAAGTGTTGGTTGTTCCATATCCCGCGATAACACCAAAGAATCCTATACCGAATGTTGTATGCGACCGCGATAGTATAGAAATTGAAATTATGTATCCAAGAGTTCCATACCTCGATTACTTTGTTCAATGGTCAACGGGAGCAACTACGGAAAGAATTACAATACACGAAGGTGGTAATTACTGGGTAAAAGTAAGGAACGAGATTGGTTGCGAAGATTCATTGGGCTTCGATATAAGATTTAATGATAGTTTACGACTATCGATAGAAGCGAGTGATGAATGGATTTGTGAAGGAGGTAGTGTCGTTTTAACTGTTACTGGCGAAGCCGAAGAATACCTATGGAATACAGGCGAGGCGGGAGATACGATTGTAGCGAATAAAGGAGGCATTTATACCGTTGAAGGACGCAATAAATACGGTTGTTTCGGGACATCGAGTTTCGAAGTGAAAGAGCATCGTATCGAACTTGCTA
>JBBIJO010000004.1:0-5855 GCA_037445895.1 Ignavibacteria bacterium
AAAAAAAAAGCAAGTACTTTTTTAATTTTTTTTCAAAATTTTCAAAATTTTTTTGATACCCTAACTTTTTCTATGATTTTTATTTTTTCGCCTTGCTTTGTCGCACTCTTTTTAGCAAAAAGGGAGGGAACGAGCGAGGGAGAATTTATACAATCTTTTTTGTAATTTTCTGCGATAACTTTTGTAATTTTGTTTTTTCATTATTGATTTTTCGATGGGTTCCATTTGGGATGCAAGATATGTAGTAGTCGATGTAGAAACAACGGGTTCTAACCCTATAACTAACAGAATTATCGAAATATCTTGCGTTGTTATTAAAAATGGTTCTATTATCTCGGAATTTTCTTCACTTATAAACCCGCATCAGCATATTCCTTTTTTTATTTCGATGATGACTGGTATCACAAACGAAATGGTTTATACAGCTCCCGAATTGAATAGCGTTGTTGCGAAAGTTGCAAAAATTATTAACCATCCCAACACAATATTCGTTGCCCACAATGCATCTTTCGATTATGAATTTGTGCGATATTCGTTTGAACGAGTTGGTGAAAACTTCACGGCTCCTCCGAAGCTGTGTTCATTGCGACTTGCTCGCCGTCTAATCACTTCGACCCCTAAGAAGAATGTTGGTGCTTTAGCGGATTATTTTAATATACCCATATACAATCGTCATCGTGCTTTCGACGATGCAAAAGCCACAGCAAAAATTTTTCTCGAATTACTCGAAATTGCCGAAAACGAGCACGGTATCGAAGATGTCGAAGAGTTGCTTAGTTTTCAAAATAAGAAACTTTACTCTTATAGTGTTACACAGAAATTAAAAGAAAAGATTGTTTTTCCTAGCGAAGAAATACCGGATGTTCCCGGTGTTTACTACTTTATCGATGATAGTGGAACAACTCTCTATGTTGGAAAAGCAAAATCACTTCGGAAAAGGATTCAAGGCTATTTTTCGAATTCAACAACATCGAAAAAAGTATTGCAACTTCTTCGTGCAGCATCGAAAGTTGAATGGAAGGCGACCGAAACGGAGCTTTCTGCGTTAGTCCTTGAATCGGCAGAGATTAAAAAGCTACAACCGCATTTCAACGTCTTAAGTCGCCGCTACCGAAACTATCCATTTATTAAAATTTCGTCGGCATCGGAATTCCCAATTTTCGAGATTTCCTATGAACCCAGTTCTAGCGATGGTGAATACTATGGTCCATTTAGAAACCGGGAGGCAGCCGAAATCGTTCTCGAAATCATTTATAAAAAATATCGTTTGAAGAAATGTGCCGATGAAATCGACCGGCAGTTCCCCGAAACTCGATGTTTCTACTTTCAAACAAAAAAGTGCCTTGCTCCTTGCTTAGGAACTTCGAGTCGGCAGAAATATCTCGATGAAATCGAGAAAGTTCGGCAATTTCTTGCGAGCGACAGCAACGGTTTAATTCAACAATTAGAGAGCCAAATGTATGAACGTGCGGAGCAGCTTGAATTCGAGGAAGCAAATAATTTACTTTTTCAAATTCAAGAACTCTCGAAAATTTTTGGCAGAAACGGTAATGGAAATGGGCAAATCCGCAATCAAAATTTTATCGTTGTTGCAAACGATGGAAATGCAAGCAAGAAGCGCTACGAAATTCTTTTTGTTCGCGGGGGACGTCTCGAACGCGAAATTTCCTTTGGGTGGCACTTGCCTAAAACAAAGATTCATAAATTTATTCACGATACATATTTCAACGGGTATACTCCTTCCGATTTTGCGAACATTGCCTCTATCGACGAAATGCGTATCATCTCGAACTGGCTATTTAGTAATAGAGATAGAGTAAGTATCGTCCCAATAGAAGAAAAGGACGAGACTACCATCGTCGAAACTTTGGACCAATTGTTGGAAAAAAAATAGCTCCGAAATGCCGAAACTCCCACTTTCCATTTCAATCATTTCGTTCAACGAAGAAAAAAATATCGGGCGAACGCTTGCCTCGGTTGCCGATATTGCAAGCGAAATTGTTGTTGTTGATGCTTTTTCGACAGATTCGACAATCGAGATTGCAAGGGAGTTTGGTGCAAAGGTATTTTCGGAAGAATGGAAGGGACATATTGCCCAAAAGAATTCGGCATTGGGAAAATGCACACAAGAATGGATTTTAGCGTTAGATTGCGACGAGGTTGTAACTCTTGAACTAAAAAATTCAATAGTCGAAGCTATTACGAAAAACGAAAAGATTGGATATTATCTCGATAGAAAAACACATTATCTTGGAAAAGTTCTACGTCGTTCCTGGCGTCCCGATTGGAAGCTCCGGTTAGTCCACAAAGACTGCAATCCGCGATGGGGAGGGTTCGACCCGCACGACGAACTATTAGTCGATTGCTCAACAATAAAACTTCGAGGAGATTTGTTGCATTATTCCTACAAGAATCTAAAGCACCACTTCGAAAAAACTATATACTATGCTAACCTTTCTGCGCAAACATATCGTCGCGTAGGACGGAAATTCCATTTGTATAATCTTCTTTTCAATCCTATATTTTCTTTTGTGAAATTGTATTTTATCAATTTAGGTTTTGTCGATGGAGTTCGTGGATTTCTTGCTGCTTCGAGCGCCTCCCTTTCGACATTTTTAAAGTATGCTTTACTTTGGGAAATTGAATCACAAGAAAGGGAAAATGGGGACAACGTATTCAAATCATAATATTTTTAAAAAACTTATTTATCGATTATTTAAAGTCATATTCAAAAACGAGGAGATTCTATTTCCAATTTCAACTTTGGGAATAGAAAAAATACTTATACTCCGATACGATGTTATTGGCGATATGATTGTCTCTTTCCCCGCATTCGAGCTATTACGCAGTTCGTTGTCCAGTGCAAAAATTTACGTTCTTGCTTCGAATAAGAACTATAAGTTGATACAAAATTTTCCGGCAATAGATGGTTATTTTATTTATCCTCGAAATTTATTGAAGCGGCTATTTCTTATCTTTCGCCTGCGTCGCGAGCAATTCGATTTAATTGTCAACTTTGTGTTCTACAGAACAACGAAGGCTGGATTAATTGCCAACCTAATAAA
This sequence comes from Ignavibacteria bacterium, assembly GCA_037445895.1. GTDB lineage: Bacteria > Bacteroidota > Ignavibacteria > Kapaibacteriales > UBA2268 > JBBIJO01. The sequence goes on from JBBIJO010000004.1 coordinate 3,066, forward strand.
CTCGAAAGCAATTAAAGTGAATTTGGGACACGAATCCCGGCATAGCCTCTATTCGGCTTTGTTTAATATTCAAATTCTCCCGCAATATCGCGGCAAATATCCAATGAGTAAGTTCCTTTGTCGGTATATAAGCGACCTTTTTGGCTGGGAATTCGAACCATCGTTTCTAGAAGTTTACCGATTGCATATACCCGGAAACAATTCACAAAAAGCAAAGGCTTTCGTTCAATCTATCAATTGCTCAAAGAAACTCTTAATCAACATTTCAGCTCAACGATGTTGGAGCGTTTCGAACTACATACAGTTGCTTCGGTTGTTAACTTCGAAGTTCCCGAATCTTGGGTTAATTTTTATCGGTATGCCAAAAGATTACAACAAGATTTGGCAAATAACTCGAAACGAAAAAAGAAATGTTTTTATCTTCCCTACTTCGAACGACATCTTCGATGTGATTGCTTTGGTCGAGCAAGTAGATTTTGTTTTTACTCCGGATACAAGTATTGTCCACATAGCAAATGCGTTTCGGAAACCAGTCGCTATACTTTATTCATTTCGTAGTTCATATATTGAAGAATGGATGCCGAATCTTGTTCCTTTCGAAGTTTTGGCAACTACAAATGGCGAAAGTTACGACGATATTTCGGTTTCCGAAGTTTTCGATGCAATTTCCCGATTGATTAACGAACCGTTGGATTCGGTTAAGTGAAAAGGAGTTGTGGCTCCTTGTCCACAAGTGTTACATTTCATTCCAAATCATTTTAGTCCGAAATTGAATTTTTCAAAGGATAGGTGCTTCTACTATTGACAAATTTAGTTCTTAAAAACTAAGGGCATAGGCATAAAAATTTCTCCAGAAATATTTTGGGTTACAAAAGTGAAAAAAATGCAACACACAATGATTTTCGGTAAAATTCTGTTTTGCGAAATGTCATTGTTTTTGTAATTTGTATGTTCAAATAGTAATCATTAGCGAGAGAAGAAATGGCAGGCTCGAAAATCATTATGGAGAATGGGAAACTAACTGTCCCCAACGATCCTATCATTCCATTTATCGAAGGAGATGGAACGGGTCCCGATATTTGGCACGCAAGTGTGCGTGTTTTTGATTCAGCAGTGGAAAAAGCCTACAATGGTCAACGAAAAATCCATTGGCTCGAAGTTTTTGCAGGAGAGAAGTCTTTCAAACTTAATGGCGAATGGTTGCCACAAGAAACTTTGGACACTTTCAAAGAGTATATTGTTGGGATTAAAGGGCCTTTGACAACTCCCGTAGGAGGTGGTATCCGTTCTTTGAATGTGGCACTTCGCCAGTTGCTCGATCTTTACGTTTGTTTACGCCCTGTGCGTTATTTCGAAGGGGTCCCTTCGCCAGTTAAACGTCCAGAATTAACCAATATGGTTATTTTTCGCGAAAATTCAGAGGACATTTACGCAGGCATCGAGTGGATGGCTGAAACACAGGAAGCAAAGAAGATAATTGAATTTCTTCAAAAAGAAATGGGGGTTACGAAAATTCGCTTTCCCGAAACTTCCTCGATTGGTATTAAACCTGTTTCCGAAGAAGGCACAAAGCGACTTGCTCGTGCAGCTATCAAATATGCATTGGAACACAATTTGCCCTCGGTTACTTTTGTTCACAAGGGAAACATTATGAAATTTACCGAAGGAGCTTTCAAAAATTGGGGATACGACGTTGCCGAGCAAGAATATGGCGATAGATGCTTCACTTGGAGGCAATTTGATAAAATTAAGGAAGAAAAAGGCGAAGACGAAGCAAATCGTATCCAAAAGGAAGAACTTTCGAAAGGCAAGTTGCTTGTGAAGGACTTCATTGCCGATGCCTTCTTGCAACAAATACTTACCCGACCAAATGAGTATTCAGTAATTTGCACAATGAATTTAAATGGGGACTATATTTCCGATGCTCTTGCAGCTATTGTTGGGGGCATTGGAATTGCGCCGGGAGCGAATATCAACTTCATTTCTGGTCATGCAATATTCGAAGCAACACACGGCACAGCTCCCCGCTATGCGAACCAAGACAAAGTAAATCCTGGCTCGGTAATACTTTCTGGTGTTATGATGTTCGAATATCTCGGTTGGAAGGAAGCCGCAAATTTAATTGTCCAAGGGTTGGAAAAAACCATAAAACAAAAGCGCGTAACTTACGATTTCCATCGTTTGATGGAAGGTGCTACTTTGCTTAAAACATCGGAATTTGCTTCTGCAATTATCGAAAATATGGCATAATCCGTAATTTGAATATTATCTCGAAAAAGCGGGGGCAACTGTATCCCTCGCTTTCTTTATTGTTTAACAAAAAATGCACACTGTTTGTATCTGCAAAGAATGTATTCATAAGGACTGTTCAAAAAACACCAAAATACTTTTTCCGTTCTGTTGTTCTTGCTTTCTTTAATGGACTCGTCCCCTACTCCCTTCTTTTTAGTAGGCACGGGAAGAGGGGAACGAGGTTTTTGTTAAAGTTTTCGACTACGGGCGGTAAACAACTGGTCGTGTTTTGGTCCAATCCTTATATTTTACAACTAAAAAATAACGCCCAGTTGGTATGTTAGCTGGTTTGAACGTAAAAGTGTGGTTTCCGGTCGATAATTTCGCATTGTGAATTGTTTGAATTAATTTCCCATTTTGGTCGAAAACTTCAACGGAAACGACATCTTCGGTTGGAACAGTAACATCAATGTTCACACTTTGCGAGAACGGGTTTGGATAGGCTTTGCTAACAATTATTCTGCTCTGGTTGTTGTCGCAAATTCCATCGCCGTTGGA
>JBBIJO010000004.1:5955-160673 GCA_037445895.1 Ignavibacteria bacterium
TTGTCGCAAATTCCATCGCCGTTGGAATCGACATAATGGTCGCAAATCCCGTCATTGTTCGAATCGATAAACTGATGCGACATTTGGCGTTGTTGGTTGCCCTTGCCTTTCCATTGAGTGTAGGTATAATCGAAAGCAATAGATAAAGTTAACAAAGTAACCAACGCAAAAAATATTGTCTTTTTCATTTAAAACCCCAATTATTAATGAACAAAAATGCTTCAGATTATTAGACAATAAACGTAAGGTATTGGTTTAAAAGTTTTTCGACTCGAACGAAAAATATCCAAAGAATGTGCGATATTTAAGCATCTTTGGAAAGAATTGTAAAAAAATTATTTTAAAACCACTATGGTTACAAACTTTAAATATTTGTTTGCTGTCGTCTATTGAAGTTGTAAAAGAGTAAAGAATTGAGTAATTTTGTAGTTTTAAAAATTATATTGGAATCATTTTTTATTTTTAGGGGAGAAAATGAAGGAAGGCAAGATAGTTCAAGTTATCGGGCCCGTTGTCGATGTTGAATTTTTCGATGGTCATATTCCATCGGTGTTGAACGCATTGGAAATTCCAAGGAAGCATCCCGAAACAGGTGAAGATGATGTCCTCGTTTGCGAAGTCCAACAGGACCTTGGAGAAAATCGTGTTCGTTCGGTGGCTTTGGATACTACCGATGGGCTCGTGCGCGGTATGAAAGTTTACGATACAGGAACTACCATTAGTATGCCTGTTGGTCCGGAAACGTTAGGTAGAATGTTTAATTTGCTTGGGCGTCCAATTGATGGGAAGCCCCCCGTCGAGACCAAGCAACGTTTGAATATCCATCGTCCTGCGCCCGACTTTTCGTCGCTTTCAACCCAGAAAGAAATGTTCGAAACCGGTATTAAAGTTATCGATTTAATCGAGCCGTTTACGAAAGGCGGGAAGACTGGTCTTTTTGGTGGGGCTGGAGTTGGAAAAACTGTTATTATCCAAGAACTTATACATAACATTGCAGTTCACCACGGCGGCTATTCAGTCTTTGCGGGGGTTGGCGAACGCACTCGCGAAGGCAACGACCTTTATCTCGAAATGAACCATTCTGGTGTTATAAACAAGGCTGTATTAGTTTTTGGGCAGATGAACGAACCGCCCGGGGCACGCTCGCGAGTTGGATTAAGTGCGTTAACTATGGCTGAATATTTTCGCGATTACGAAGGGCGCGATGTATTGTTGTTTATCGATAACATTTTCCGTTTTATTCAGGCTGGCTCGGAAGTTTCTGCTCTTCTTGGCCGAATGCCTTCCGCCGTTGGTTATCAGCCAACATTGGCTACCGAGCTTGGAATACTCGAAGAAAGAATAGCTTCGACCGATAAAGGTTCTATAACATCTGTTCAAGCTGTTTATGTTCCTGCAGACGATTTAACCGACCCCGCACCAGCAAACACTTTCACACATCTCGATGCAAAGACAGTGCTTTCTCGCCAGATAGCCGAACTTGGAATCTATCCCGCTGTTGACCCGCTCGATTCAAGTTCTCGAATTATGGACCCACTGGTGATTGGCTATGACCATTATAATACTGCGATGCAAGTTCGAAAAGTTTTGCAAACCTACAAAGATTTGCAAGATATTATAAATATTCTTGGTATGGACGAACTAAGCGATGAAGATAAATTGACAGTTTACCGAGCACGTAAAATCCAAAAGTTCTTTTCGCAGCCATTTTTTGTTGCCGAACAATTCACCGGCTACGAAGGTCGTTACGTCTCGATTACCGATACAATTGCCGGCTTCAAAGCCATTCTCGAAGGACAATGCGACAATATTCCCGAGCCGTTGTTCAGCTATGCTGGAACTATCGATGAAGTTTTCGACCGTGCAAAACGACAAAGTAACTGATGTTCGAGATAGTGCAAGGCGTTTTTTCTAAGGGTTTTACAAATAAGGTTGATTTTTTATGGGAGACGAAAAATTGCTCGAAATTGAAGTTGTTACGCCACAGAAAAGAATCTTTTCGGGGAAAATTACTTCGGTGATAGTTCCGGGAAGCAAGAGTCCTTTTCAGATTCTCTATCGCCACGCTCCTATTGTTTCGTCGCTCGACCCCGGGGTAGTGCGCATTGTTGATTCCATAGGAAAAGAGTTGTTCTTTGCTGTATCGTCGGGGTTTGTTGCTGTTCAAAATAATTCTGTTTCTATATTTGTCGGCAAGGCTTTTACCCCAGAAGAAATAGACCCCAAAGAAATTAAATTGAAGATTCCGCAAATAAAAGCAGAATATAAGAAAACCAAATCGGAATTAGAAAAAGCGAGTCTTCGTTTGGCTGTTGCTGAACTCGAAGCCTGCTTAAAGACTATTGAATTATCCCAACAATAAACGTCGAATTGGCTAATGATAATTGAGCCATTAAAAAATAAAATCGAGGAGTTGAAGGAACGCTCGGCAGAACTTAGGAGGTTTCTTTGACGTCGACAACAAACAGATAGAACTTTCGGAACTCGAAAAACAAATTGAACAGCAAAATATTTGGGACAACCCAACAGAAGCCCAAAAAGTAATGCAAAGGATTTCCCAGATACGTTCTATAATTGACGAATGGACTAATTTATACGAAGAAATAACCGCCGCTTTCGAACTCATTGAGCTTGCCGAGGAGCACAACGACGAATCCATTATCCCAGAAATTGAAGATGAAATTAGTAAGATAGAAAAGAAGGTTGCCGACGCTGAACTTATGAAATTGCTTTCGGGCAAGGACGACTATCGCGATGCTTTGTTAACAATACATTCAGGAGCAGGAGGCACCGAAGCCCAGGATTGGGCGGAAATGCTTCTTCGGATGTATGTCCGTTGGGCTGAGCGCAATGGCTATGCGGTTGATTTAGTTGACCAACTCGAAGGCGATGGAGCGGGGATTAAGTCTGCTACTCTTGAAATAAAAGGGAAATATGCATACGGATATTTGAAAGCCGAAAACGGGGTGCATCGCCTTGTTCGGATTTCACCTTTCGATTCGAATGCACGCCGCCATACTTCTTTTGCATCGGTGTTCGTTTATCCAATAGTCGATAATGATGTGCAAATCGAAATCAATCCCGATGATATCGAAATGGATACCTTCCGTTCAGGCGGGAAAGGGGGTCAAAACGTAAATAAAGTCGAAACTGCCGTCCGTTTGCGCCACAAGCCAACAGGCATTGTAGTTTCGTGCCAGCAGGAACGTTCGCAATTTCAAAATCGGGAGCGGGCAATGAAAATGCTAAAAGCTCGGCTTTATCAATTGAAACTTGTGGAAGAAGAAAAAATACGTTCGGAAATCGAAGGAACAAAGAAAAAAATCGAGTGGGGTAGCCAAATACGGTCCTATATTTTCCAGCCCTACACACTCGTGAGCGACCATAGGACGGACGTTAAACGAGGGGACATACAAGCTGTAATGGATGGCGACATCGACGATTTCATAAAAGCCTATCTCCTACAAATGGGGAAATAACAAAGGCAGTCTGCCTATTTATTTCAATTGATAATATTCGATTACTCCGAATTAACGGGGGATTATTGGTTAAAGAAATATACTCAAATGTTTAGGAATCCCTGTATGCTCGGCTTTTTCGAAAAGTTTTGCTATCCTTGTGGTCGCGGTGGTAAACGTAGGTGGGGAACTCAACTCTTTTTACAATGAAATTTTTTTGTCTAACCAATTCATACAGTCGTGCATCGTCGCCATATTCAATTTGTGGAATTCCGCCTAATTTCTCAATAATGGAACGACGGATAAAGAATGTTCCACCAACAACGCATTGGTCGAGCGAAATCATTACTCGCGGATTGTGAATGTCTGGAACCATTGTTGAACCGACGACTTCGTAACCTCCGTAAAGGAAATCAATAAACGGATTTTCAATCAAAATTCTTTTCCGAAGTTGTAGATGCTCGGGCGTATACTCATCGTCGGAATCCAAAAAGGTAATGTATTTACCATAGGCAAGACCTATGCCCGTTTGGCGGGCGTGGGGGGTTCCTTTGTTCGAACGATAAATGTAAGTAAATCGGGGATGTTTTTTACAAATATCGAGACAATAAACAAAAGTGTCGTCCCGGCTCCCATCGTCAACAATGATTGCCTCCCAGTCTCTTTCTGTTTGGCAAAGCAACGAATTAATTGCTCTTCGGAGAAAATCACTTCGATTGTAAGTGGTTACAACGATACTAAAAAATGGGGATTTTTCCATCAATTTTCCCCCGTTTCATTCAAAATATGCTATACACAATAAATATGAAAGACGATTAATTACTTGTTCCCGTGTTGAACAGGACTAATTTAGCAATATCTTTTGCCGAAAGACGCCGAGCACCAATAAACCTTGAATTGTAGTATTGGCTTTCGAGCGATGAAACGGTAACTCCGTATCGGGAACTTGAATGGGCGAATAGGTTATCGCCAAGATATATTCCGACGTGCGAAGCGTAGGCGTAGCGTCGGGTATGGAAAAATACCAAATCTCCAAATTCCAATTTGTCGCGTTTAACAGAAACTCCAATCTTAAATTGCTCCGAAGCAGTTCGGGGCAATAAAATATGCGAGGCAAGATAGAAAGTCTGCCGAGTAAAAGCGGAGCAATCAATACCGCGATTAGTTGTTCCGCCAAAGTAGTAAGGTGTTCCAAGCCAATTGAGAATTACTTCCATTATCTTCTTTTTGCTAATACCGGCGAATGTAGAGCCACCGGGCGAAGCGTCATCACCTTCGATGTAGCTAACATACATAGCACGGAATACATCGAGGTCGACGGGTTTATCGTCTTCCAACTCGAGTTCGATTGGGTCTTCTCCTGGGTCGAGGATAAGCGAATCGAGAGTTGCAAATTCTTCGTCTTGAAGTGCGGTTTCGCCATTTGCAAGCTTAACAAGATAACTAGCGTTGGAAGAATTTAAAATTTCGAGGGCTTCTTTTTTGGTCTTTTCGGGGTTATAGGAACGTCGGATTTTTCTGTGCTTTTTTACTTTTTTGCTTTTAGTTGTTTTTTTTGCATTAAGTTCGGGTAAAGGCGAAGCAAAGCCAACAAAAAACACAAGCAACAACAACGCCGATATTTTCGAAACTGGAAGAAACTTTATTTTTTTCACAAATCCACCCCTTTTTTAAAGCCAAACAACCAAAAAACAAAAAATTTAAATTTTTGCAAATGCAATAAAGTAAAAGATTTGGGAAAATGCAATTAATTTTTGTTCATTAAAAAAAATTAATTTCTATTTAATTTTTTCATTCATTGTATCGATTGTGATTTCCGAAAAATTATTCTGGAAATCCGTATCAATTAGGAATATCCAATGTAAGATTATCCGTTAGGAAGAAAAGTAATGCATCAAGAAAAATGAAAATTTTTATCTAAAAAATTAATCCCACGGTGAAAAAATTTTAACACTATGGGATTATTTTCACAGGGAAAATTTTTTCAAAATTCGTAAAAGGTATCAATATCCCGTGGAACCGATTTCAAAGAGTTTATAATTTGTTTAGTTGCATCGTCCAATTTTCCATATTTATCAAGAATTTCGCCGGCTTTTGCGTAATTTCCTTCGGCTTGTATTGTCAAAATCAAATTTGCTAAGCTTTCAACCCCTTTAAAGAAGTCAGCCGAGTTGATTGTTAATTTACGATTGCGATAGGAAATTATTCCCTTTTCGCGAAGATAATTCAACTGAATTAAATTTGCCTTTCCGTGGGCTTCTTCTGCCCCGAAGCGAATCGAGCGAAACAGCCCAACAACATAAGTAATTTTTGCTTTTTCTAAATAGTTTTCGTCTATTAAACCTTTCGAAAGAAGATGTTTGTGGTTATACATTCCAACAATGTCGGCTTTGCATTCTTCGATTGCAGAATATCTTTCTTTTAAAGCTTTACGAACAGATAAAGAATCGTTGCCAAATACGAGGCCCCGCCCGAGTGTGTGCGATACTTCATGCAAGGTTACAAAACTTGTGAAGGCTTTATTATCGACATATTGGAGAAGACTTGGGTCGAGTATTTTGTTGGCAATAGGCACAAGGATTTTGTCGAACTTAGCCTCCATCATATTTTTGAACATTGATTTTTTGCCTCCTTTCAATTCGATGACGTGTGGGTCGTTTGGCAATGAATTCGCTATCGTTTTTGTCCCAGCTTGACAATCACCACCAAAGAATACTACGTTCATAATTTGGAGAACATTACCTTTGCCGGCAGTCTTTCTGATGTATTTTTTGTCGTAAGGAAGGTTATGCTCGAAGTAATCGAGATTATTTTCGAACATTTCTAACTCTTTTGTTGCTTCGATGTCCTTAACCATTACGATTGCTTCGTAAGCAGTTTTATAGTTGTAAAGAGCATCTTCGTAGTTCTCTATGGGCCCAATAACGACATCGATATTGCTGTTGCGAATATCCATCCAAGCCATATCGCTTTCGAAATACTCATCGGTTCTTAGCGCTTTTGCTCGTAGGATAAGGTAATGTTTCAAAGTTTCATTTTCGCAGTAATTTGCTGCTTCGACGAGTTTTTGTGCAATTTTCTCGACTTCGGGATATGCCCGACGATAAGGAATCCCTTTTAAACGATTCCCTTCGCGAACAACAATCGTATATTGGCTCTCTAATTCTTCCTTTTGTTCGGGATGTTCGGCAATGTATTTTTCGAACTCCTCTTTGGTTAAATCTATGGGGTAAAAGTTTGCCCCTTTGGGTTTTAATGTAGGACCATTTCCAACAAAGCGAAGCCCCGAGTAAACAATATCATACGGACCATAGAAGATATTCACAAGTTTCAAAAAATCACCCGATTCAGAGGAAGGAAGTTTCGAGAGTGAATCGCGGACGGCAATAGCGTCGGGTGCCGTTTGTTTCCAAAATATTGAATCGGCAAGTTTACCTGCTTCGACAAGGAGTGCAACAACTTTTCTTTCTTTTTCTGTTAGGTGCGAAAGGTCAGCCTTGATTTTTACAGGGGCAAACGATTCGATGCGTTCCCTAATGCTTGGAAGGGTTTCCATTGGCTCCTCCTTCGGTTGTTCTTTTTGTGTACAAGAAAGCAAAACTCCTACAATTAGAATAAAAAGTAGTCTTTTCATAACTTCACCCAAACAACAAAATCCAAATATAATCGAATTTAAACTTTTATATACAATAGATGTAGAAGGATATGAAAAAACGAGAATTAACAAAGACCCTTCTCGCGATATTTTTATTTGTAGCTGGTTTCGTTCCGATACAGTCAAAAATTTTGATGAAACCCTATCTCCAAGCAGTTACACGAAACTCAATTATTGTGATGGTCGAAACCGATACAAAAGATGCTGTTATTGTTCAATATGGAAAGGAAAGAAAATTTTCGGCAAGCGAACGAACTGCATTCTATCGAATTGCAGAAAATAGAAGAGAAACAACCTATATTCATAGGATAAAGTTAGTTGGTTTATTGCCCGATACAAAATATAATTATAGAGCAATACAAGGCAAAGATACTACCGATATTTTTACTTTCCGAACCGCTGTTCCCGAAGGCACCCCATTTCGAGTAGGCATTATGGGCGACAATCGTTCAAATCCAGAAGTTCATTCTCGAAAGTCGAAAAAAATGAAAGATTTGAAGCTCGACTTTTCGATTTATACGGGCGACTTGTGTTATTCGGGTAAATATTACGACTGGAAAAAAGAATTTTTTACTCCCGAGGAGCAAGATTTAATCGCCTGTGTTCCGTTTTATAATTCTCTTGGAAATCACGAAGGACAAACCGAGTTGACAAGAGTTTTTCTTCAAGCACCAGAATCGAACTCCAACGATGAATACTACTATTCTTTCGATTACGGCGATGCACACTTTTTGATTCTAAATACCGAAACTAATGTCCAAGATGGCTCGAAGCAATTTGAATTTGCAAAAAATGATTTAGCAAACACGAAGAAAAAATGGAAAATTGTTGCGTTCCATATCCCTGCATATACAGCCGGAAGTCATAAGCCAAGTAAAAGTATGCAAGAATTTTCTCGAAAGATATTCGAGCCGTTTGGAGTAGATATAGTTCTAAATGGGCATAACCATTTCTATCAAAGAAGTTATGTGAATGGGATTTACCATATTGTATGTGCTGGGGGAGGTGCCCCGCTTTACAAGCCAGAAACAGCCAATTTCGTGCAAAAATCTTTTCAAGGCTACCACTATGGAGTGATGGATATAACTACGAGAGCAATTTCTGTGAAAATATTCGACCTGCGCGGAACATTAATCGACGAATTCGAAATAAAAAAATAGATTTGTTGGAAATACCAATCTTACTCCGTTACCGAATTTTGCAGGTGCCACTTGTGCAAATTTCTATTGTCCACAAAAAACATCGAACAAGAGGCTTTGCACCCCTTGTTCGAAAAGATAAATTATTCAAAGTATTTTTGGTAAATATTATCGCCCGGAAATTCTTGGTGCAATACAAGCAACGATAACGGTTTCGGGCGAGAGTTCGAATTCAATCCCTTCGCTTTGTATATCCATAATATGAATTGCTTTACCAATTTTGAGATTTGAGATGTCGATTTTGAAATGGGTTGGAATTTTTTCGGGCAAACACTTAACTTTGACTTTCGAAATAGAATGCTGAAGTGTTCCCCCTTCGCGAACGCCGATTGATTGCCCTTGGAGCACGATTGGAACTTCGACGTGCAGTTTCGAGCCTTCGGCGATTCCTTGCAAATCGAAATGGGAAATTGTATCTTTCAATGGGTCCATCTGGACTTCTTGCAAAACACATTTGTAATCTTTTTGTTCGCCTTCGATTTCCAACCTAATTATTTTGGTTTCGGACGTGTGGACAATTGGTTTAAATGGCTTATATTCTGCAACAATTGGAATTGGCTCTATTCCCTTTGCATAGAAGACACCGGGGACGAGACCTTCGCGACGTAGTTTTGCCGAATTTCGTTTTCCAGTTTGTCTTTTCTTTGCTTTCAATACAACTTCGCTCATAAAATCACCTGTTATTTTAAAATATCTATTTTTTATCTTTCGATTTCAAACAAAGAACTAATTGAACGATTATCGTGTGTTCTTATTATAGCTTCGGCAAAAAGTTCAGACACCGAAACAATTTCCACTTTTCTCGATTCGCCTTTGAACGGTATTGTATCGGTGATAAACATTTGCTTTATTGCCTTTGAATTGTTTACTTTTTCGACTGCTTTGCCGGAAAAGACTGGATGAACACAAACTCCATAAATGTCTAAAGCACCATTTTCTTTCAAAGCTTCCGCACATTGAAGGAAAGTTGTTCCAGTATCGACAAGATCATCGACAATGATAGCGTTTTTACCTTCGGGGTTTCCGATGATATTCAAAATTTCGGCTTGGTTATGCTCGGGGCGGCGTTTGTCGATTAAAACCAAATCGGCATCCAAACGTTTCGCATACGCACGTGCAGTTTTAACTCCTCCAACATCCGGAGCAACAACAACAACGTTTTTTAATCCGAGTTGATTAATTCTTTTTATTAGCACTGGTGATGCATAGAGATGGTCCATTGGGATGTCGAAAAAACCTTGAATTTGGGAACTATGCAAATCAATAGTGATTACGCGGTCGGCGCCTGAACGTGTGATTAGGTTAGCAACAAGTTTTGCACTAACAGAGACTCGCGGTTGGTCTTTTCTGTCTTGCCGAGCATAGGCAAAGTATGGAATAACGGCAGTAACCCGCCTTGCCGACGCTCGTTTGGCTGCGTCAATCAACAGAAGAAGTTCCAAAAGATTATCGGCAGGAGCCTGTGTCGATTGAATAACAAAAAGGTCAACTCCGCGGATGTTCTCTTCGTATTTGACCCAAATTTCACCATCGCTGAAATTTTTGGTGGTAACGCTCGTAAGTTCCACACCAAGATATTCGGCAACCTTATTTGCTAGCCCTGGATTGGAACGACCAGCAGCGATTTTAAAATCCAACATTTTTTTCCCAAGACAAAAAAAATTTTGCAGGGATGGCAGGATTCGAACCTGCGAATGTCGGCTCCAAAGGCCGATGCCTTATCCACTTGGCTACATCCCTGAATTCTATATTTACAAAATTATTAAATTTTTACGATTTTTACAAATCGACCTCTATACTTATATTATATGATATGAACCGATATGATTTGGTTAATTAAATGTATTTATTTCGAAACTTTGGGAAAATTAGGTATGCTCGTATCAATCGTTTTAAGTTGGAGAAAAGAATTTAGATTCTCAATTTTAATATCCCTTGTTAATCTGGACGGGGAAACGCAACTCCTTTTTCAATACCGAGCTATTCAGTATATGGCGCGATTGGCAAATTATCCCCTTCGTCGTTTTCGAAAGCATTAAATACTGGCTGTATCGATGTCTATAATTAGACCGTTTTATATTAATTTTGATTTTTTTTTGAGGAATGAATTTAAGTTTCCTAAATTTTTTGGTAAATCGATATAGCAAAGCCAAAACCAGACGCGGATTTGTTAATTTTGCATGGTGGGCTTCGCTTGTGAGCATTGTTCTCGGCGTTGTAGCTCTTATTGTTTCGCTGGCAATTCTCGATGGTTTCGATTCGATGCTTCGGGAAAATGCGGTTCGTTTCACTTCGCATATTAAACTTCTTACTTTCAATCGCCGTGCGGTTCAAAACTTCCACGAAATCCAAAATAAATTGCAGATAAACGTCCCCGAAATTGTAAAAGTAGTTCCTACTCTCGAAAGAGAAGTTCTTATCAAATCTCGCGATGTCCTCGATGGAGTTCTGTTAAAATCCTTTCTCGATAACGAAAATCCAATTGAAGGCGAGAGACTTATTGTCCAAGGTAGCCATAGATTTTCATTTGCAGGAGCGAATGAAATTATACTTGGGAAAATGCTTGCCGATAAAATGGGTGCAAATGTTGGCGATTCTATTGTCCTTGCAACCACAAAATCGCTCGACGAAGACGCATTTGCGTTTCCAACTTATGAAAAATTCAAAATTATTGGATTGTATGAATCGGGAATGGCAAAATACGACGAGTTAGTAGTTTATGCCCCATTTCGGAGTGTTGCAAAGTTCGCAGGATTCGATTCAATTTCGGCAACTTCCTTCGATATATTTATCAAAGATATTACCAAGGTTAATTCTATTGCTAATCGGATAGAAGATATGCTTGGTTATCCCTTTTTTTGCTTTACTTTTTACGAACTCCACTCCTCAATTTTTGCTTGGATTGAACTGCAAAAGGAGCCTATCCCTATTGTCTTAAGTTTGATAACCATTGTGGCTGTTTTCAATATAGTTACTTTTTTGCTTATTAATATTGTTGAAAAAACAAAAAGTATTGGGATTTTAACTACTTTGGGAATGAGGCGCAAAGAAATAGTTACGTTGTTCATTCAATATGGATTGAAAATTGTTGTGTATGGAACGTTAATAGGTTTCGTTTTGGCTTTTTTGTTCTGTATTATTCAAAAAGAATATAGGATAATTCACCTCGACAGTAAAATTTACTATTTAAATACACTACCGATAGATATATCCTTGCTCCATTACTTAATAGTTGCTGGATTTACTTTTTCGATTGGTTTGGTTTCGGCAATAATTCCATCGGTCATTGCGTCCAAGATAAATCCTGTTCGAGCATTGAGATTTATTAAATGAAATATAGATTAGAGAATTTTCTCGGTAATTTAAAAGTAAGATTGCAAGCGAAGCTCCCGGGCGATGTTTCGCATATTAAAATGGCTCCTTTGCTCGGCAACTCAGTATTCCGTCCATTCGAGCCAACCCGCAATGCCATCCCAAGCTCGGTATTGCTCTTAATTGTTGGGAGTTCTCCTGAAAATCTCGAAATACTTTTTACTTTAAGGAGCTCTAACCTGCCGCAACACAGTAACCAGATTAGTTTCCCCGGGGGGCATTGCGAGCAAGGCGAAACACCAATAATTTCGGCACTTCGCGAAACACAGGAAGAAATCGGGATTCCAACCGAACAAATTGAAATTATTGGATTGCTTTCGAATTTATTTGTTCCTCCATCGGATATTATAATAACCCCTGTTGTTGGTTACACACAAACAAAGCCAGTATTACGATTGAATTCTGCTGAAGTTTCTGAATGTTTCTTCGTTCGACTCAGCTATTTTCTCGATGAAAATTATATTCACAAGGAAATTTGGGATTTTGCAGGGAAACAAATTCTTGTGCCACTGTGGAAAGTTCACCCGGAAGTTCCACTTTGGGGAGCAACGGCAATGATACTCGCGGAATTTATAGATATTGTCAAAGAAATTATTCCACATTATTACAGGGAATCTTGGTGAGTGTTCCATAGCTGAAATGCTATTCTACACAGGAAAAATTGTGTGAATTACCCCGATTCGGAAATTCAAGTTAGGATTAGTAAATTGGGGAGCTCCTTCTTTCGATTTTCAAATCTCGGAGTATTGAAGACTTTATACCAAAACGGAAGTAAAATCCACGATTGTAGCCGATGGGATACCAAATAAAAGTTAAGTCCCAGCAATGCAAGTCCTTATTGATGTTGATTACTGGCGAAAGCAATTCGCGGTTGATAATATCGTATTGTCCCGAAACTCTAATTGCCCAACTTCGTGTCGGATTCAACGAAAACGAGATAGTTGCTAAAAGCGAGTGGGTTTTTACGTTTAATAGCTGGTGGTTATAGTTGTAGTTCAAATCGATATTACAATTCCATAGCATCGAAAAAGGTTGATAGCCGGGGCTTTGGTCGCCCCAAAAATCGCATTGTTCCGCTTCGTAGTTACGTCGTAGAGCAAAACGCTCGCCAAGCGAAAGCGAGTCATTCGATTGCTGTCCCGTCGTTTGTGATTGTGGAATTTGTCCACCGCCAAAACCAGTCGAGAAATTCAAACTGAAATTTGTCAGCCGGAATAGCCCTTTGCCTGTTTCGATTAGAAATCTATTCACTTTGCGATACGATATTCTCCCTTGTTGGTCCTGCGAAGGGTCTTGGTCGTAGAGTGTTAATCCAAGGCTGGCGTTTAATGTAATACCAGGTATGGTTGGGGTGTAAATCGAAACATTTATGTCGCTGAAACGTAGTGAATCCGCGACAAAATTATATGAGCCAGACAAAGTAGCGTTCAAAAAATCGAGTGTTTTATCTTCGCTTGTATCCGAGGTGAATATTTTTGCAGAAAATTGATTAGTTATCGAATAGGAAATTTGTTGGTATAATGAGGTTGGCGCAATTCCTCCTCCATCCTTTTCGAAGCGTGAATACATTATTTCCCGATTTTCTTTGTAGTCGAAATACTTCCCATAGAATCCAAATTTAGGATTTGAAAGGTTTGGTGTATATGAGTATTGAATTGATGGGGAAATTGTATGCCGAAGAGCACGAATTCCGAATATATTTGGTTTAACTATTCCGTAGAGCTTTGTCGAAAGGCTTACACCAAAGGAGTAACGGTATTCAGTAAAAAATCCTTTTTCGATGGATTCGTAAACCACGGTATCGGCGGGATTCATTGTTTTTGTCAATCTTCGGAAATAATTATTGAACGAGAACGAAAAGAAGGGCGTAACGCTAAAATAGCTCCATTTGGGTAATTGCAAAGAAATGCTCGGATTGTGAACAATTTTGGTAATGTAATTGAAGGCGAAGGATGTATCCTTGTTTACGCTGTCGAGATTTGCGATTCTTATTTGCTTCGATTTTTGATGCGAAGCATTCAAAGAATATTGAAACGAAATATCTTTTAGAAAAGTTCCTGTTAAGAAAGAAAATGGATTAATTTGTGGTATTACATAAGAGATGGCTGGCGTTTCTGTATATTCCTGTGTAATTATATTTTGAGAGCGGGAGTAAGCAATAGATAGCGAAGAGCCGTTTTCGAATGCTTTTGTATAGGAAGCATTCGAAGTAAGGTCCTGAGTTTGTCGGATGAATAAGTCGGTCGAGGTTTGACGAAAGAAGTCTTGAGAGGAAAATCTTAAACTTGCCGAAAAATTTTCGAATGGATTAATTCTATGGTTATGCTGTAAATTTAGTCCCCAACTCTTTCGGTAGGGTTCATCGGTAGATAAACGGATTCGACCGAATGAAACATCAAAATTTCCACTCAATTCGTTACGATACTTCCATTGAGTATAATTTTTTACAAGGAAGCCTCCTTTTGAATAGAAATCCAACGAAAAGCGAGTATCGTAATAATCGCTCAAAGCAAGGTAAAGCCCCAAATTTTGGATAGTTACGCCACGCGTTTGCGAGAAAAAGAACGACGGAACAACGAGTCCCGATTGCCTTCCACTTTTGTTTGGGAAATACAAACCCAAAGGGACTATAAATACTGGAAGGTCCTCGACATAGAAAATCAGTGGGTCGAGGAAAACGCGGTCGCCGGGAACTACTTTCATTTTCGGTGAACCAAAGTAAAAATGAGGATGTGGAGCATTACAAGTAGTATAACGACCATCTTGCACAAAGTATTCGTCTTCGTCAACTCGCTTTATTTTGCTACCAAAGTAGTAGCTTTCGGAAAGTTGTGTTTCACCCAAAGATATTGTTCCTTGTTTTGTTTTAAAATTATAGTTGATTTTTTCTCCGTAGTAAGTCTCGTTGTTATCGGTAAACGAAGGGAAACCGAAGAGTTTCCCTTCGGCGTTTTTTGCACCTTGGGATGAAAGAAGCGAGGAATCAAAAAAAAATTCGACGATTTCAGCTTCGAGTCGCTGAGTTTTGTATTCGACTTTCGATTGCCCGCGCATATAAAGATGCTTGCGGTTTACCTCGAAACGGATGGAATCGGTTGCTTTAAATTTGATAATATCTTCGAGCGACGAACTTACAGTTGATGTATCTATTGTTTTTGGCTGCAAAGTATCGATAGATTCCGTGGTTTTAGTTCGATTCAACAAATAGGTTGTATCTTGATTCTGTGGTTTTTTTAGAAGGCTATCTTGCTTTGCAGTCCGAATTTTTTTCTGTGGTGCTTCCAACTGAGAAAATATGTTCATTGCTTGCATCATTACAACAGCGACAATTAAAAGGAATATTTTTACAAATCTATACATCGAAAAAATCAAATTCTAACCAAAGTATTATTATGTAAAAAAATTAAAAAAGTTTCAATCGAAAAATTTGTAGACTTCCGCAGATTTTGGAATTTGAAAAGAAAAAGGTTGTTCAAATGTGACATTAAAGACGATTTCTTCGATTTCGATAGTAACCGAGCCTTTCCCTTCGGTAACTTGCATAATGTATCGGCTGGGTAAGCGGTAACCGTTGAATTCTCGATATTCAGGATAAAGAATGTTTAAAACTATTTGGTTGTGGCTATTCTTTTTTTGGAATTGGACAAGTCGAAGGTCATCCTTTGCATACAGGAAAAAATCAATAAAAGCCGAATCCTTTTTGGCGAGGAGAATTTTTCCATCGGGGTTATTTTCTACCAAAGCAAGCGAGTCGTGTGGGTAAAACGACTTCCCTTCGAAAAGGCGGATGAAGTCCACAAAAGCAAGGGGTATTGTCGAAGCTTTTTGGACATTTTTGCGGTCCGATTTCCCAACGACAGCCCAATTGTGAATAGTTTCGTAATATTCGAAATACACTTTGTTTGCATATATTTTTCCTAAGATTATACCCATCGGTCCGAAGAATGAAATCGAAGCCGAATCCTCGCCGGCAACTCGTGCAACAAATTGTGCGGTGAAGTTCAATCCTGCCATAATGATTGTCATTTTACCTTTATATTGGATTGTTGCCGGAAGAATTTGCAAAGTATCGGGGAAAATACTTCCTCCTGCTACTTGGCTAAAAGACATTGTGCCCGAAATGGATAGTAAAAGTAAAATTAGCAACACTCTAAACATCCGAATTTCCCCAATGTGAAATAATTCGCAAAAAACTACGTATTAAAAACTTTAAATTAGCAAATTAACATAATTTTTTGTTATGATTTACGTTACGAAACGAATGACATTTTCGGCTGCCCATCGCCTTTATAATCCTAACCTTTCTGCCGAAGAAAACGACAAAATATTCGACAAATGTAATAATCCAAATTGGCACGGACATAATTATATACTCGAAGTTACGATTTGTGGGGTCCCAAACCCAGAAATAGGATACTTAATTGATTTGAAGCAGCTTAAAGCGATTATTAAGGAAAATATTCTCGACAAAGTTGACCACAGGAATCTGAATCTGGACGTTGATTTTCTTCGAGGTGTAATTCCAACGGTCGAAAACCTTGCAGTTGCGTTCTGGAACGAACTGAAAGAAAAAATTCCACAAGGCAGACTCTACCGAATTAAGATTTTCGAAACGGAAAACAGCATTGTTGAATATTACGGAGAAGCAATTGAAATTAAAAAATTTATTTAAATTGAAGTTCAATAAATGATTTATTAGTAAATGGGAACAGATTACGAAAACAATCATATCGATGATTATGAGACCGAAGCCGACGATATTCTTGCTTCCTTTCCAACGCATAACCAATGGAACGAGTTACTTTTCGAAGCCAACGGGAATGTTCCTTTGTCGAAAGAAGAACGCGAATTGATGGTTCAGCGATTAGAGCAGAAGTTTATCGAGGTTATGGAAATCCTTCGTATTTCGCGAAAAGACCCAAATTCTACCAAAACCCCACTTCGTATTGCCCGAATGCTTGTTAATGAACTTTTCCTTGGTAGATACCAAGAACCTCCGAAAAGCACAATTTTCCCCAACCGTAAGAAAGTCAACGAACTTATTATTAGCAAAGGGATAACTGTGATGAGCGTTTGCTCTCACCATTGGCAGCCGATTTCGGGCGATTGTGCTATTGGGTATATCCCAAATAATTATGTTCTCGGCGTTTCGAAATTGAATCGAGTTGTCGAATGGTTTTGCCGCAGAGGGCAAATCCAAGAAGAACTTGGAGAACAAATTGCCGATTATATCGAAAATCTGATAAAACCAAAGGCTCTTGGGGTTGTCATTCGTGCTCGACACTATTGTATGATTGCTCGTGGAGTAAAAGGGAACGAGGAAAATTCTTTGATGATTACATCCGTTATGCGTGGTTACTTGCTTGCGGATTTGAACTTGCGAAACGAGTTCTTGAATTTAATTGGAATGGGATACATAAGGTAGAAGTTGAGGGAAGTGTTACCAGATTTATCGTTCGAAAAGGAATTCTGGGGGTTCGGTCGCTTGGTTGCCGGAGTCGACGAAGCAGGGCGTGGAGCACTTGCTGGTCCAGTTGTTGCAGCTGCGGTAGTCTATCCTTTGGGTTTTGAACCCGATTTCGAGGTCTACGATTCGAAAACTATATCGGCTCGGAAAAGGGAAAAACTATACGAACAAATAACTTCGGCTTGCTTGGCTTGGGCAGTTGGGAAAGCCGATGCAGAGGAAATTGATTCAATAAATATTTTGCGAGCAACTTTCCGAGCAATGAAAATTGCAATTAAAAACATTGGACACCTCGAACCATTCTGTTTGATTGATGGGAATAGATTCGACGATGGAGGTATTCCCCACAAAACCATCGTCGATGGAGATGCTCGGTGTTTTTCAATAGCTTCTGCTTCTATTGTAGCAAAAGTTGAGCGCGACCGCTGGATGATTAACGTCGCTCATAAATTGTATCCCGATTACGGTTTCGACCACAACAAAGGTTATGGAACGAAACAACACATCGAAAAAATTCTTGAGCACCATACGACCCCCTTGCACAGAAAAACCTACCTTTCGAAAATAATGGCAATTAAAAGACAAACTGAACTGATACAATAAGATAATAAATGATATATTATCTCGGAACTGCCGTTTCGAGCCAAAGCCGAAAAGTCTAAATTTATTATAATCCAGTTGATTCTTTATGTTTTGTTCTATTTTCCACAACCCCTTGATTTCCTCTCCTCGGTAAGGTAAGGAGATTAGAAAGTGAGGTGAGGGAATAATCCCACGATGTTCTTGCAAATACAGCCTTGAACAAAGGGTTGCCTCAGATTCTTATTCAAAAGTATTGTTTGCCTGCGGCGAAGCAATTTATAAACTTGTTCCTGTAGCCATAAAATCAATTCATATATTCTATTAAGGTCTTAGGTCTTTAAAACTTTTTTCTTTGCGGCAGGGAAAAGAACATTATTTAAGATGAGTCGGTAGCCGGGAGAATTTTTGTGTAGGCTCAGATCGGTTGGAGGATCGCCAACTGCATGCTGGTAGTCCTCGGGGTCGTGTCCCCCATAGAATGTAAACATACCGCGCCCGATATTTCCGTGTAGATATTTAACTTCGTCGGTTCCTTCTTTGATTCCCATAATGGTAATGTTCTTTTTTATTTTGCCAAGATGGAATGCGGTCGTTTGTCCTAAAAATCCTTTGACTACATTGACGTGGTCTTGGGTAAGCATTGTTGGAACGGGGTCGTATTTTGCTGAAAAATCGAAGAGAGTGAAGTAGTCCGATTCAGGAGAGAGCATTGCAGTGTTTGGGGGGCAGTCGATATCCGAAAACTCGTAGATAAACGGGTCCATTACAAGTTTGAAATTTTCGAATGCAAAGGTTTGTGAATAATCAAGTTTTGAATTTGCGTCGGGGTCGGCTGGGTCTCCGTCGAACATAGTTTCGCAAATGTCGATATCGAGAGCAGCCAATGCTATATCGTAGGAATCCGTTGCACTACACATTGCAAAAAGGAAACCGCCGTTGGCAACATACTCGCGAATCTTAATAGCCACTGCTTTCTTCATTTCCGAAACCTTTTTGAATCCGAGTTTTTTCGCCATCGCTTCGTTAATTGTTACTTGTTCAATGTACCAAGGTTGATTTCCGAAAGAAGCCCAAAATTTGCCATATTGACCGGTGAAATCTTCATGGTGAAGATGCACCCAATCATATTCTTTGAGTTTATCTTGTAGTACCTCCTCGTCCCAAATTACATCGTGGTCAATCTGCGCATAATTTAAGGCAAGGAGAACTGCGTCATCCCAAGGCATAGTGCCCGGGGTTGCATAGACGGCAATTTTGGGAGCTTTTTCAAGGTGGACTACATCCATATTTACTTCGTTGCTTTGGATTTGTGCATAAATTTGCGAAATAGTTGCACCATCGACTACTTCGTAGGCTATCCCGCGGAGTTTTGCTTCGTTTTCGACGCTGGGATTAAAGTCGGTTGCAAAGGAACCTCCTCGATAGTTCAAAAGCCAGTCAACTGTTTGCCCTTGTTTCAAAGTCGAATATGCAAGACCGTAAGCCTTCAAATGGTCGGTTTGCGAGAAGTCCATCGGAATTACAATCTTTTGCCCGAAAACAAAATAATTTATTAAAAAATATAAGGCAATTATTTTCGTAACTTTTCCCATTTTTAACCAAATTTATCTAAACAGGTAACGAATATCGAACAAGATTATTTAACGAATTCGCTAAGTATGTTTAGTTAATCAATTGGGTCGAGCATACGATAGGACCTGCTCCCGAAGCACTAAAATCTACCTATCCTCCTTTCCTTGCCAACGAAAAGGGTCAAAAAGAATTTTATCGCCTTCTGAATAGATGCTTTATTGTATTGAAACGGCTCTTATTGCACAACAAAAAATAATAATTGCTTATTGGCTTATTTTCTATAACGAAATCTTCATAGAGGGAATTTGGAGAATACGGAAATTCCTTTGGCGAATTTTTTGTGCAATAATTCGCACAATTTGCTCGAATGGTCTGCGCTGGGCAATAGCATCTTTGCGTAAAACAACGGGCACTCCGCTATCGTTAGATTCACGGGTAAGAATATCGAAAGGGACTTCACCTATGAAATCAACATTCAATTCTTGCGAGATACGTTTGCCGCCACCCTCGCCAAATATGTAGTATTTTTTTTCTGGGGCATCGGGCGGGACGAAATAGCTCATATTCTCGATTATACCGAGAACTTCGACATTTACTTTTCGAAACATTGCAATACTACGGCGAACGTCGGCAATTGCTATTTCTTGTGGTGTTGTAACTACAACAGCACCCGTCAGAGGAATTTTCTGTGTTAGGGTAAGTTGAATATCGCCTGTTCCCGGGGGTAAATCGAAGACAAGGAAATCGAGTTCACCCCATTCAATTTGTTCGAAAAGCATCGAAAAATAACCAGCAAGCATCGGACCACGAACAATGGCTGCTTCGTTTTTTTGCAAAATCATCCCCATCGAAGCTACTTTTATCCCATATTTTTCTGATGGAAAGGCTAATGTTGAGCCATCGGGCATTTCCACCACTTCGAAAGGCTTATCGGTTAAACCAAACATTGTTGGTTGGCTAGGGCCATAAACATCTCCGTCGAGTATCCCCACTTTTGCTCCACTCAAAGACAATGACGAAGCAAGATTCGCCGCAATAGATGATTTGCCGACTCCTCCTTTCCCAGAAGCAACTGCAATAATGTTCTTAACTTGCTTTAAGACTTTCCTTTTCGAAAGGTCATACATTCTTTCGGAAATATTGACTTCGACTTCCACACTGGGGTAAAGTTTGACAATCTCGTTGTTAACTGCGTTGCTTACTTCTTCGTAAATCCAAAAAACCGGTTGAATAAGCTCTAAATAAACTTTGACTGCGTTGTTTTCGATTGCTACTTGTTTGATTGCATTCAATTCTGCAAAGGTCTTATTTAAATCGGGGTCCTTCACATTTGCAATGGCACTACGAATTTCGACTTCATTGAGCATAGAGTAATCAAAGATTTATAAAAAATAATTAGA
Source organism: Ignavibacteria bacterium (assembly GCA_037445895.1). Lineage (GTDB taxonomy): Bacteria > Bacteroidota > Ignavibacteria > Kapaibacteriales > UBA2268 > JBBIJO01. The sequence continues at coordinate 26,661 of JBBIJO010000004.1, forward strand.
TTAAACGAAAGGTATAAAGTTAAATTTTATTATACTCTCTTTTAGGTTTTAAGCAAATACTGCTATTCTCGTCGCGAGTAGTCTATTTTCCTACCTGTTCGCCGTTCTTGGAACCCCCAGAGTGCATAAAGGTTCCCCACTCGCAATAGCCCTCGGTATAGTGTTCGATATATTCCTTTTTATAATAGTTAAAAAATTATTTTTGACGTAATATTTCCTTAGAACTTACTCGACAACAAGTTTCTACTTCCCTTCGTATACTCGCTCTAACTCTGCAATATCGAACTTTTTCATTTTTAAAGATGCCTGTATTACGCGTTCAACCTGATTTTTTGTGCCCCGAGTTAGCATCGTTTCCAATACCTTGGGGACAATTTGCCAGGAAAGACCATATTTATCTTTGATCCAGCCACATTGTTCGGCTTCGGGAACTGCCGAAAGTTTTTCCCAATAATAATCGATTTCTTCTTGGGAGTTGCAATTTACTAAAAGAGAAAAAGATTCGTTGAAAGCGAATTTGTGGTTGTGGGCACTGTCCATAGCTGCAAACCATTGATTTTCAATCATAAAATCGGCAAACATTATGGTCCCTTCTTTATCGGGTTCCATACCTTTTGGATATCGAGCGATTATTCCAAGCTTTGAATTTTTGAATATCGAAAGATAAAGATTAATAGCTTCTTCGGCTTTGCCAGATACCCCCCCAACAAACAGGAGCGATGGAACGATAAAAGGGCGTCTTTCGTTATCGGGATTCGACAAGATGAGTTGCCACGAAAGTCCATATCTATCTTGTATCCAACCGTATCGTTTGCTAAAAGGGTAACTATCGAGCGGCATAAGCACGGTGCCACCTTGGGCAAGTCGTTCCCATATTTCATCAAGTTTTTCTCTTGCGCTTTTGTCTTGCGATGGGTCGAAATTAAGGATGAGCGAAATTGAAGGATTAAGTTCAAAGAAAGGTCCGGCGCTTATTGCCATAAACGAGTAGCCGTTTAAATTAAACGAAACGAGTTCGGCGTCTCCCGACGGGGTGTCGTGTATCAAGGTAACGTTTGTGATTCGAGAATTTGGGAACAAAGAAGTATAGAACTCGGCGGCTTCTTTGGCTTCTTTATCGAACCACAAATGGGGGGTGATTTTTTGCATAATGTAATTCCTTCTGTTAAAAATTTGAAGATTATTTTAAGTATTTCCAGTTTCTAGGTTTACCTTGGCTTATCCAATCGATTGCCGTTGCTATTCTTTTATTGCGAGTTGTTTCGGTTTTTGCTTCTGTTATCCACTCGACATATTCTTTTTTGTGAGAATAACTAAAATTATTGAACGTTTCCCATACTTTTGGGTTTTTTTGGAGTTCGTTGGCGAAATCTTCGGGAATAAGCAATTCCATTTTGGACTTCTTTCCTGTCGATGGTAATTTAACTCCTTCGTCGTTTAGTTTCATAGCTTGGTGAATGAAATCGATGAGGACTTCTTCCGGCGGTAAGTCGTCTATGCTTGTAATTCGTCCAAGGTTTCCCATTGCCTTGTCGGCATTTTCGCTAAGATAATTATGAGGATCTTTCAATAAATTAGCCTTCCAAAATCCGAACACAGCATGTTGTTTAAACGCTGCCATACTACACATCATCTTGCCTTTATAGTCGAAATGGGGGAAAGACCACTTCATCGTTTCTTCGGCATCGGGACAAGCCTTGTGCACAAGTTCCCTTAGATATTTCAGAACTGGTTGTGCAAAGGGCTGTGCTTTTGCTATATATTCATCTATTCGTTCATCTTTTTGCATAATTGTTTTCCCAAACTCTTTAATTCAAAACCCAAATTTAAAATGCAAACTTATATTTTTTTGAGAATTGGCAAAATTCCATTTCGCTACATAGAGGCTTTGAACATATTGTGGTTCACTCTACTTTCCTTGCTATTATTCGGTAATAAGGAACGCCGCGCCGTTCGCAGCTCGTTTGCTTATTGGTTTTTGGTATGTTCCAATACTCTTCGTTTATGTTTTCGTCGAATTTGAACTTTCCAAATTCCGTCAATAACTGCAAATGGTATAAATGCATATCTGAAATATCGGTAGCGAAAAAAATCGAACTATTGTTCTTTGCAACTCGATGCAATTCGTTCAATACCTCGATATTTATTGCTCGACGTTTATGGTGACGGGCTTTGGGCCAAGGATCCGGAAATAAGAAAAATATGGCGCTAATCGAGCTGTTTTCGATGAATTGGAGCCCGTTTAAAACATTTACCCAAAGAACACCAGCGTTTTGTATCCTTTCGCCCACAATAACGGATTCCAGCCATTCGACTACATTTTTTTTGATTTCGAGCCCTAAAATATTGATTTCAGGATTTGCAAAAGCATAATCGAGCAAGAACTTCCCTCGCCCACAACCAATATCCAAGCAATTTGGTGCTTTCCCATTGCCAAATATTTTTTGCCAATCTACTTTTTCGATAGGTTTCGGATATGAATTGGGGACAACCTTTAGTTGCGAGATTGGAAAATATTGTGCCGCAGCTATATGGTGGCGTGGTCTTCTTTCGGGAAACGGGTATTTAGTAAAATCAATCATTTAGAAAACAAGTCCAAAGATTGCATCAATAATTAAAATAGATGCAGCCGAAATAGTATAGGCTCGGACGGTGCTGTTGCCAACGCCTTCGGCACCCCCAGTTGTTCGGAAACCGACGTAACAAGCAATAAGGGCAGTAACTGCACCAAATACCATCGATTTGATTAGTCCAATTACAATTTCCGAAGGTCGAAAGAATCGTTGAATCGAGTCGAAAAACATAAAGCTAGTGAATTCGAATTTTATTATTGTTAAAATGAAACCACCTAACAAAGCTACGAGATTCGAAAAAACAGCAAGCAGAGGCATCATAAGAAAAAGCGAAACGACGCGTGGCATAGCAAGGAAACGATTTTTATCGATAGCCATCATTTCGAGTGCATCAATTTGTTCGGAAATATTCATTGCACCAATTTGGGCTGCCATTGCTCCTCCAACGCGACCAGCTATTACAAGGGCAGTCAACACAGGGGTTAGCTCGGTGAATACAACGGTTGCTATTGAAGAACCAATGTATGGACGCGAAAGTTCGAGAAGATTAAATTTTGTGAAAAGACTTGTTGCTTGCAAAGCGGCTATCGCTCCCGTAAAGGAACCAATTAATATGACAAGTGGTAGCGAGTCGGCTCCAACTATTGCCATTTGGTAAACTATAAGTTTCCAATCTTTCAAAAGTCTTGGAACGTAACGGAATACGTTGCCAAGAAGAATAAAAATACCGCCAAATTCACGAGTAAAATTTAAAATCTTGCTCCCTATGGTTCCAAAAATTAAATCAATCATAACATCTATAAATAAATACCAAATGCAAAAATAACACAAAAAGTTTGTGGAGTAATCAAGCAAGAACAATATTATAGCTCGATGGTTTTTTCGAATATTTGGAAGTTTCCGCAAGGCTACGTTTTATGTTTTTAATGCTTCTAAAAAATAGTGTTTGTAAGGCAAACCTATTGCGAGCGTTCCTTTCGTATTTTTGTTTTTTTCGAAAATACTAAATGAACTTTTGTTTTTTGAATCCATTGCAGGGATTTGGAGGCTTAGAAATTCAAACGATTTCGAGGGCAAAGGATGCGTCCGACCGCGGACACAATGCTTTTGTTGTTATTTCCCGAAATACACGCTCCGAACAATATGTTAATGAATTGTGTTTGGAGGCAGAACTATTAACACAGAATAAATGTATTAAGTATTTCGATGTTATTTCGGCTTTGCAACTTTCGAAAATATTTGTAAAGCGAGGAGTCCAAGTTTGCATTGTTCCTAAATCCGAACTTTTAAGTTTAGCAATACTCGCAAGGACATTTTCGAAGATTAAACCCGCTATTGTTTTTTACCAACAGATGCAATCGGGAATAAACAAAAAGGACGTCTTCCACAACTGGATTTATCGCGAACTCGATGGGGCAATTGTCCTTACTAACAAGATGAAGCAAATGCTTTTGCAAACAACACGTTTCCCTTCGAATCGAATATTTACTGTTCCCTATGGAGTGAAATTAGAAGATTTTGAACATTTCCACAACAGAAAGAACTCGTTACGAAATATGTTCGATTTGCCCGGAAACAAATTCATTATAGGTTGTATTGGACGCATCGAACCACACAAAGGGCAAGAAACGCTTTTGCGTGCGTTTATTGAAGCCCAACTGCCCGATTCGCTTCTGCTTTTTGCGGGCTCGGTCGATGCACCAGAATATTTCGAAAATTTACAAAAAATCTTGAACAATAATCGAATTTCACGTAACGTTAAATTCTTGGAATTTACCAAAGACATACCTAAATTAATGAATTGTCTCGATGTTTTCGTAATGCCATCGCATTCCGAGACTTTTGGATTGGTTGCAATCGAAGCAATGGCATCGGCTCTTCCTGTTATTGCAACAAACGCAGGGGGTGTTCCTGAGATTATCGATAATGGTGTCGATGGGCTTCTTTTTGAACCAAGAGATTCGCCGACGCTTGCAAAACTGATTTCGAAAATTTACTACGATAAAAATTTTGCAAAATCACTTGGAGCGAAGGCGCTGGAAAAAGTTAAAATCAAATTTGATTACGAAAAAAACGTTAATACTTTTTTCGAGGTTTGCCAATTAGTCTTTGAACAAAAAAGAAGATGAGAGAAGTTGCTGCTGTCTTATTGTTGCTGATTGTCTATGGGAATGTTTTGTTTGGCAATAGTTCCAATGAAAAAATTCGACTAAGCGAAGAAATTAATCAATATCAACCAACACTTCTGCCTGTTATTTCCCCCGATGGCAGAACCTTGTACTTCGATAGGAAATGGCATCCGGAAAATAGTGGGGGCATACAGGACGACGACGATGTTTGGTCTTCCAAGCTAAATGATTCATCTAAATGGACAAAACCAGAGCGTGCTGTTGGGCAAATAAATCTACCAACAAGCAATGCTTTGCTTTATATTTTTCCATCGGGCGAGAAGGCCCTCGTTTATGGGAACTATAGGAGCAACTCCGCTGGTTATGCAATAACTAGATTAGAAAGGGGACGTTGGACGCAACCTGTTCCATTGATAATAAAAGATTTTTATACGAAAAGTAGGAACTATTCGGGAACAATGTCTGTTGATATGCGAGTCTTGATTATGAGCTTAGAGCGCGAAGATTCATACGGAGGGCTCGATTTGTATATTTCGTTTTTCAACGATTCAACCGGCGAATATTCAACGCCAAAGAACCTTGGTAGCCAAATAAACACGAAGGATATTGAATTTGTCTCGTTTTTAGCATACGATAATCGGACTCTTTATTTTGCGAGTTCGGGGCGGCGAGCAAAAGGGAAACTCGATCTGTTCCTATCGCGTCGGCTCGACGAATCGTGGCTTCGGTGGAGCGAGCCAATCCCGCTCGATTCGTTGGTGAATTCTCAGTGGGATGAGAATTCAATTTCACTTACAGTGTTGGGCGATACTGCTTACTTTGTCTCGGGGGATGATTCTACCAAACGCGAAGGTATCTACTCGTTGCCATTGCCGAAAAGCTACCAGCCTTTGCCCTACATTGTTCTGCAAGGAACAGTTTCGGCTGTTAGAAATGGGAAGTTCGAGTTATTAACTCAACCGATAGAATTTACAATTAATAATTTCGAGGAAGAATGGACGTTTCACGATACCGCTTACGATGGAAATTATAGATTTGTTATTCCTTACAACACACAATACAACTTTGTAGTAAACAGTCCGGGGTTCGAATTTTTCAGTTTTTCGACAAACGCCTGGAATATTAAAGAAACTTTTATTCGCCCATACAATATATCTTTAAAGCCAGAAGCGACACAAGAATTTTTGCAGAACAATAAACCACGCAAGCAACTCCTCGAAACTATTCATTTCGCCACAAATGTCGATACTCTCGACGCAAATTCACGCCGATTGCTTAAAGATTTAAGAAATTTTTTTATAGATAATCCGAAGTCGAGGATTCTCGTTGTTGGGCACACCGACGAAGTTGGAACAGCAACTTACAATCTGAATCTCTCGTTTCGAAGAGCCAAGAATACTGCTAATTTCCTATGCGAAACGATTGGAATTGCTCGCGAGCGAATTCAAATTGAAGGGAAAGGAAAAACACAGCCAGTTTCGCAAGATTTGTCCAAAAACCGTCGAGTAGAAATTTTTATAGTCGAATATGAGTAAAAACTTAGCAATACATACAGTTTTGATTTTTATTTTTTTGTTTGCGGGAAGTTTGCAACTCATTGCTTTTGTGCCAAAAGATTTTGTTGTTTTTCCTTCCGTTATATTTGATTCTGTAAGTTTTGGGAAAATTTCCCGTTTCGATTTGCCAGAACAAAATTTCGAAGGCAGATATATAGTTTTGCGAAAAGAAATAAATACAAACTTTTGGCAAAAAGCTGATACACTGCCCGATGGAGCTCGAATTTATTTCGATACTGTTTCGAACGAAACACTTCTCCCGCTTGAATATGGATTCCATTTCGTTGGCGATACCAATTTGGCAGTAGGTTATTATTTGGTTGGTAATTCTTACTCGAGTCCTACGCATTACGGTGTTGCTCTTGTTCTCGTTGACGAAATTCTACAAACCGAACTACTTCCCGAATTAGAACAGTTCAAGATAGACTTAATTGCGGATGGTTGGGATGTCGAGCTTCACAGCGTTCCTCGCTCCGAAACATTCAATCCGATAGCAGTTCGCAAAGTCAAACGATTAATTAATTCCTATTTTTATAAGTTTGGTAAAGAGCTCAAATCGATTATCCTTGTTGGGCGGGTTCCAGTGCCATATTCAGGAAATTATAGTTTCGATGGACATTTCGACCACTTTGGGGCTTTCCCTTCGGATTTATTTTATGCTTGCAGAGAATGCCGGTGGACTGATGATTATGAGTTCAATAACAGCGCTGCAAGGACCGAAAACCACAACGTTCCTTTCGATGGTAAATACGACCAAACGACTCTCGAAGGGATAGTCGAGACTGCAATTGGTAGGATTGACTTCTTCGGGTTGACAGATTTCAAGCAAAGCGAAGTCCAGTTGTTAAAAGCATATTTCCAAAAAAATCACCAGTTTCGGATTGGGGGCTTTCCGTCGTCCCGAGAAGCATTGATAGATGATGGTTTTGGTGTTGTCTCGCCCGAATCTTTTGCTTCGACTGCTTGGATGAATTTCTATGCTCTTTCGGATACAATCGTCGAAGCCAAGTTTTTCGATGAACTGAGTAAAAAATTTTATCTAATGGCTTATGCTTGTAATTCCGGTTCATATACTTCAATCTGGTCTTCGATAAACACAAGCCAGGCAGCTAATTATCCGATAAAAACACCTTTTGCATTCCTTTTCGGTTCCTACCTATGGGATTGGGATACCGAACGGAGTCTACTCCGTTCGGTATTGGCTTCGCAGCCTTTCGTCCTTGCTACTTGTTGGATTGGACGCCCATTTTGGCATCTCCATTATTTTGCCCGTGGCGAGCCTTTGGCTTTTTCGTATATTCGCACAGTGAACAACCGAGAACTCTATCGTTCAACAGGTATGTTTGGCTATCGTGGAACACACATTGCTTTGCAAGGCGACCCAACATTGAGGCTTTTTTACCCGAAACCCATCGAAAATCTTTCTTTCTCATATATTCAATTGCAAGGCAAAAACGCTGTTCGCTTAATATGGAATACACAAATAGATACCCAAAACTTAGTCGGTTTTCTTGTTTTTAAATCAGATTCCGAAAAGGAGCGGTTCATACAAATCGGCACTTTGCCAGCGAATTCAAATGAATTTATCGATACGAACTCGACTGTGAGTGGAGATTCCTATCAGGTGCGCGCGGTATATTTATTCCCGAGCAAATTCGGAACATTTCGGACTACAAGTATAGGCAAAGTTATTAAAGTGGATTGAGAACAAGGAGCCGTAGCCACTTAGGCAATAATGATGTATTCCTACAAATGATTGTGAATACCGTTTAGGCCCTCCTACCGTTTGAACTCGAAACTAATACAAAGCAAAATAGACTGGCAGTGAACAAGAAGATGAAAAGTTTTTGTGCGTATACAGATGGGGATTTTCGGAGGAACATACTAACACAATTGATTTCCAGCTATAATAATTCAAAAGCTCGATGGCATACAAGAATAAGCTAAATTTTCTTAATTTGCATTCTCAATGTGTTATTTTAACGTAAAGGTAACAAAATGATTTTCGATTTTGAAATGATTAAATCGGTTTATTCTACTTTCAAAGAGCGTGTCGAATGGGCGAAACAAATTCTTGCTCGACCGATGACACTTGCCGAAAAGATTTTATATTCCCATCTTTACAATCCCAATGATATTCGCGATTTCAAACGAGGGGTTGATTACGTTAATTTTCGCCCCGATCGCGTTGCAATGCAAGATGCGACTGCACAGATGGCTCTTTTGCAGTTTACTACTGCTGGCATTCCCAAAGTTGCAGTTCCAACAACAGTCCATTGCGACCATTTAATTATTGCCCGAAATGGAGCAAAAGAGGATCTTGAATATGCTCTTGGTTTGAACAAAGAAGTTTACGATTTCCTTGCTTCGGTCTCGAAAAAATATGGGATAGGCTTTTGGAAACCGGGAGCAGGAATCATCCATCAAGTTATATTGGAAAACTATGCTTTCCCTGGTGGAATGATGATTGGGACCGATTCACATACCGTTAACGCAGGAGGTCTTGGTATGATTGCAATCGGAGTTGGAGGAGCCGATGCTGTCGATGTAATGGCTGGAATGCCCTGGGAATTAAGATTTCCTAAATTAATTGGGGTTCATCTTAGTGGTAGAATGCAGGGTTGGACTTCTCCGAAAGATGTTATTCTGAAAGTTGCGGGAATTTTGACCGTCAAAGGTGGAACGGGCGCAATTGTCGAATACTTTGGCGAAGGAGCGAATTCTATTTCTTGCACTGGTAAAGGAACTATTTGCAATATGGGCGCAGAAATTGGAGCAACAACCTCGCTGTTTGGCTACGACAAAAAGATGTTCGATTATCTTGTTGCGACAAATCGCAAAGAAGTTGCCGAGTTAGCACAAGAGTTATTTTTGTATCTCGCAGGAGACGAAGATGTTTATCGAAATCCGGAAAAATACTTCGACCAAGTAATCGAGATTAATTTGTCTGAACTTGAACCCCACATCAACGGGCCATTTACGCCAGATCTTGCTTGGCCACTTTCTAAATTTGCGGAAGCGGTCGAATCGAACAACTATCCCGCGGAACTTTCGGCTGGATTGATTGGTTCTTGCACAAATTCTTCTTACGAGGACATTTCGCGGGCTGCTTCGGTTGCCCAACAAGCGCTCGATAAAAAATTGAAGGTTAAATCCTACTTTCTGATTACGCCAGGAAGCGAGTTGATTCGGCAAACAATCGAACGCGATGGTTTTATCGAAATATTCGAAAAAATTGGTGGGGTCGTTCTGGCAAATGCTTGTGGCCCTTGCATTGGGCAGTGGGCGCGTCCCGGAGCCGATAGGCAAGAGAAAAATTCGATAATAACTTCGTTCAACCGCAACTTTGCTAAGCGAAACGATGGTAATCCAAATACGCATAGTTTTGTTGCTTCGCCCGAAATAGTTACTGCAATGGCAATTGCTGGTTCGTTGAAGTTTAATCCTTTGAAAAGTACATTGATTAATGAGGATGGTGAAGAGGTTATGCTCGAAAGTCCAAATGGTATGGAACTACCTCCCCGAGGTTTCGACGTAGGTAACCTCGGCTATCAACCGCCAGCCGAGGATGGAAGTTCAATCGAGGTAGTTGTTGCACCCAATTCGGAACGGCTACAAATTCTTCAACCTTTCGAGCCTTGGGATGGGAACGATTTCATTGGGCTTCGTTTACTTATCAAGGTTAGGGGGAAATGCACAACTGACCACATTTCGATGGCTGGTCCTTGGCTGCGCTACCGTGGGCATTTGGATAATATTTCAAACAATTTATTAATTGGAGCAGTCAATTATTTCAACGATAAAACAAACTTGGTTAAAAACCAGATAACGGGGGAATATGCTGCTGTTCCCGAAGTTCAGCGTTTCTATAAAGCAAAGCAAATCGGAACAATTGTTGTTGGCGACGAAAACTATGGCGAAGGCTCTTCGCGCGAGCACGCTGCAATGGAACCACGCCATCTTGGAGTAAAAGCAATACTAGTCAAATCATTCGCAAGAATCCACGAAACCAATTTAAAGAAACAAGGAATGCTTGCTCTAACTTTTGCCAACAAAAATGATTACGATAAAATTCAAGAAGACGATATTATCGACATCGTAGGATTAGCAGAATTTCGCCCAAACAATCCTCTCAAAGTTGTTCTACATCACAAAGATGGCACACTCGACGAATTCTTCGTTAATCATAGCTACAACGACACACAAATCGAGTGGTTCAAAGCGGGTTCAGCATTAAATCTCATTAAAAAGCAATTCAAAGCTTTTTAGGATAAAATCGGGCACCGTCTCGAAGGAATCATACATTACGTTTTCCTCTTTTATTCCCCCTATCCTTTGCAAAGGAAGGGGGAAGTAGAGGAAGAAAAGTCAATTTCCGAGAACAATTCACAAATTATTCCACACCAAACAACCATCGTTTAGTCGACTTTTTACAAAACAAAGGATTTCCAAAACAATAGAAATCGAATTAGCAGTCTATCCGGAAAAAATTTTGAAAACATTTTTTTTTGTTGTAAATTTGTTTGTTAAAGTTTTGAGAAACTTGAGAAAGAAACACATACATATTGTTTCGTTACTTTTGTTGGTATCTTTTCCCATAACAGCAATCGATTTGCATTTTTCGATATTTAAGTGTAAGCACAAAGGATTATTCCACGTTGTTCTTTTCGACCAGCATATTCACAATGGGTGCTGTGTTACGTCCACAAATGATAAAACGAACATTGAATCGGTAAGCGCATACGATTGCTGCCATAATACCGAATCGAAAGCACCCAAACACCAAACAGGAGGTTGTTCACACGAAAAACGGAAAGATGTTGTCTATTCTACTATCCTATCGGCGAGTATCTGCTCCTCTTGTTGTTCCGAGAAACATTTTAAACTTTCGTTGCAAAACACAATTATTCCTTCGGAGAATGCGAAAAAAATAATTTTTCCGATTGAAAAGCAATCGAAAGATTATTTTAAATATAGCTTCGTTAGAACATATTTCAATAAATATAACTACAAGGATATCCTGTATCCTATAAAGGAACTGACCATTAGTATCATTTCATACATATTCCATTCATCGAGCAAAAAAGACGACGGCGAAGTCCCGCTCGTTCCGTTGTGCTAAGCGCTATGCAACCAAGCAAATTGTTTGAATGGACTAAACAAAAATAGTTAACTTTGGAATTTTAAAATAGAATTATTAAATGGTTAAACATTGTTAAGGAAACAAATGGATACTATAAGAATTAGAATTGGTAGGCTGGTGTCTTCCTTGAACCTAATGGTTGGGGTTGTTGCAATAATATTTCTGGTTTCTTGCGAGCGAGACGAAATAATAAAAGTCGGAGGTATCGGTCCAAATTGCGATACAAATAACGTGTCGTTTCAACAGTTCATTCAACCGCTGATAGACCGAAATTGTAAAGGTTGCCATAACAGTTCGAAGCAGTTTGGGGGAGTAAACCTCGAAAGTTATATCAGCATTAAAGCTGTTGCTCAAAGTGGTAAATTGGTAAATAGTCTTTATCGTAATATGGGAGCCTACATTAGTAGTGAATGCGATAAAGCAAAGATTCAAGCTTGGGTAAACCAAGGTTTAAAAGATAACTAAAAATTTGAAGGTGAAATTATGGTAAAAATAGTAAAATCAACAGTGTTGATGGTCATTCTGATTGTAGCCATACTTTCTGGCTGCGATAGGTTTGGTATGAAAGACCACCTTGGCCCAAACACCTCTGTTTGGAACTTCCTGAGAATAAGTCCATCGGACAAATCGCAAAATATTGATTTGAATGCACCAATTGTTTTGCAATTTGCGTCGCCAGTGGAGCGAAGCATTGTCGAAGAAAGTTTCGCTTTATTTAGCCAAAATGATATTTCCGACGAAATGGATAACGCCGAGCAGATGCCGAAGCATTCGGATATTAATATGGCTATCAAAACTCCTTCGACGATGGAACATCTTAAAAAAATGCACAGTAGCAAAGGGAAATTCATCTGGAACGAAGATAACACTCGATGCGAATTTAAAACCGAAACCGAATTGCAAGCTGGCACAGATTACTACATCTATATGGATTCGAAAATGCTCGACTATATGAAAAGTGAAATGAGAAGAAATGGGATGATAACTGGTATGGAAAATATGGATTGTCCCTGCTGCAAAAGCAATAATCAAAACGAGTCGGTGATAGTAGTTCAATTCCGGACAAGGAAAGCATACACACAATAGTTGAATTTGCGGGTGGGTAAGAGAATTACCTACCTGCAAAATTTCTTTGCCAGAAGACCCGAAAAAATAATAAATTTTTTTGGGAGTAGTCTTTTTTTGTGTAAATGATAAAAAAAATATAATTTTGAAGTTGGAGGTGGAACAATTTTTGTTGAATATTATCTTTTGATACACAATTTAAGTTTAAAGAAGATGGCTTAATCACAACATATTTTGCCAATTTTAAGGTGTCGGTGTGCAGAAAGCAAGGATTAGTAAGATTGTGTATCGAAAGTTTTTCGTTTTGAAAAATCAAGAGGGCAAATTACTTGTTTCCGCATTAGCGATTTTCTTTTTAATTGTTTGCTTTGCTCGTAGCCAAACATTAGATACTGCGCTTCTGAATTTGCAAACTCCACAATTTAGGGAAAGTAAGATTCCCGAGAAAGGGCTACTGCGGTTAGATTTTATCTACCGTTATCCCGATTGCGACAATCCTCGTTTTTGCTATATTCGCGATGGTATGTTCAAATACCTCGATATCGATTCCAATGCAAGCAAAATAACATATAGTTATAGGTTTTGGCAAGCGCCCCTATCGTTCGATTATCTAATGGATTTAGAAGACTACCTTGCAATTCGGAAGCAGGCTCTTTGGCAAAGCATCTGGGATTCGTTGGTTTCTAATTACGACCTTAAAGTTGCGCTAAGTGGCGGCGATATTGCCAGAATTCTTAGCCAATCTACCGGTCTTACTATCCCGGTTCCTCCCAATCCATTGATTTCAATTTTTGGGAAACCGCAAGTTAGCTTGAATGTAAATGGAGAAGTAAATATTCGGATGGGTTGGCGTTGGGATTCACAAAGTTTAGGAAGCACTTCTGCTTTCGGGCAAACTCAATCTTCGCCAATGTTCAGCCAGGATATTCGGGTCAATGTAACTGGCAAAATTGGGGATAAGCTAACAATAGGAACCGATTGGAACACTCGGCGGCAATTCGATTTCGACAACAAGTTCAAAATCTCGTATCAAGGCGAAGACGACGATATTATTAAACTTGTAGAAATTGGTAATGTTTCTCTTCCTGTCCCAGCAACATTAATCGGGGGTGGACAAACTCTTTTTGGGGTGCGTGCCGATTTCCAATTCGGCCCTCTTTTCCTAAAAACTATTGCTTCGCAAAGGCGTGGCGAAAGGAAATTTGTCGATGTTCGTGGCGGTTCAAGTAAACAATATTTTGCCTTGCGAGCATACGACTATGCCAAAAATCATTTCTTTTTGGATACAGCCTATCGTAGCATATACCGAGAATATTTCAAATACTCAACACCAGTAATACCCCAATCGTCTTCGTATTATAGAGTTAAGGAAATCGAAGTTTATGAATCGACAACAGACGTTCGCGATAACGCCTATGGTGGTAATGTGGTTGCATTTGCCGACTTAGAGCCGAAACGTTTACGGATGGGTGAATTTTACAGCCCGGCGTTGAAATTGACTCCAATCCAAACCGGTGTTGTCGAACGGGGAAGCTTCTTGCGTATTGATTCATCCCGCTACAAAATTGATTATAATCTTGGAACGTTAACTATCTTGAATATGCGCCAGGACCGTTACTACGCTGTTGCATACCGAATTGAGGGGCCTACGCTCGATACTTTGGACGATGTGTATTATGGAACAATTTCCACTTTCCAACGAGAAAGGGATACTTTGATTTTAAAATTAGTCTATCGTCCTAACCTTCTACCTGCTTATAAGTCTTTATGGGCAAGGACAATGAAAAATATTTATCAAATCAATGCAACAAATGTTTCGACATCCGACACTAAGATAAATCTTTGGTATGTGAATCAAAATAACGACTCGAGCGACGTTTTGATGGGGGCTCCCGATAAACTTGTTACAATACTAAAGGTTGATCAGGTTAATAATGCAACTGGTTCGCCGCCGAGCGATGGACAATTCGATTTACGGCCTCCGTTCTTCGATCCAGTTTGGGGGGAAATCACATTCCCGAGCTTGGAGCCTTTTCGCGAAGGGCTGCGGGAGTATTTCGATAAAATTGGAACTCCACAACTCGCAGAACAATTTGTTTTTGGCGAAGTTTACGATACGACCTACGATGTGGCTCGAAAGAATACCAACCGCGACCGATTTATTATTTCTGGGGAAGTTTCGGGGCGTGTTACCGACCGCATCTCGCTTGGAGCATTCAACTTGACTCCGAACAGCGTAAGAGTTACCCTCGATGGCGTTCCACTTCGTGAATACGAAGATTACGTTATTGATTATTATGCTGGAATGCTTACTTTAAGAAACCCTCGGGCTTCGTTGCCAAATGCCAATCTTAAAATTGAATACGAATCCCAGGATATTTTCAATATTACAACTCGAACGCTTTTGGGGTTGCGTGCCGATTACCAACTCTTCAAATCCAGACAGATGGATGCTACCTTGGGCTTTACAACAATGTGGTATAACCAGGCTTTGATTACCGACCGAGTTCGGCTTGGAGATGAGCCCGTTTCGAACACGATGTTCGGTTTCGATGGAAGAATGAATTGGGGCTTACCATGGATAACCAAGCTTGTTGACTTACTTCCTTTCTACGATACTAAAGCCCAATCTTCGTTCAACATTCGAGGTGAATGGGCAATGATGCTCCCTACCCCTAATAGACGCACTTCCGACGTCGCAAGCGACAAAAACGAGCCGGTCGTTTATATCGATGATTTCGAAGGAGCACAGCGATACATTTCGCTCGGACTTACACCAACTTTGTGGATTCATAGTTCTCCACCGCAGGAGCCTTCGATTGGTTCCGACGATACAACTCGTGCATTGTTTCGTGGTCGTATGTTTTGGTATCAATATTTTATTCCGAGAGTTCCGATTACCGATGTTTACCCAAATCGACAATTTGTCCCGGGTCGGGCTAATCTTTCGCCTCTCTACATAGATTTCGATCCGGACCTTCGCGGAATTTACAACCAGAATCCCCTTTTCCTCGATACACTTAATCCATTATTTAATCCATTCGATGCATTTTCCAAAAAACCAGAGAATCGAGCTCGTATTTGGGGAGGAATGACGAAGCTTCTTTCGTCGTTCAATACCAATTTCGATAACGATAATATTGAATTTATCGAAATAATGATGCAAATTCAAGATTTTGAACCGAATCAAACCAAAATGTATGTAGAATTAGGTCAAATCAGCGAGGATATCATACCCAATCAAAGGCTCGATACCGAAGATGGTATAACGCAAGCAAGCCCGATTCCCAATGGAATTACAGATTTCGGCGAAGATATCGGAATCGATGCTCAAAATGATGACGCCGAAAAACGAACCTACCCTTATCCATTAAATTTAGAACAAGATCCCGCACGCGACGACTATAAGTTTGATTTTACCAAAGACGATAGTCAACGCACCCCAGAGGACTTTTTGAAATATAATAGTTTTGAAGGGAATGCAATTTCGGAACTTGGGCAATACCCCGATACTGAAATTTTGAATAAGAACAATGGTCAAACTATTTCTCTTGCAAATGATTACTTCCAATACGAAGTAATTTTAAATCCCGACGCAAACACTAACCCACAGATTATTGGTGGAAATCCACAAAGAGGCTGGTATTTGTATAGAATTCCAATTCGTAAGCCAAACAAAATAGTTGGAAATCCTACTTTTGCCAATATTCAATACATTCGAGTGTGGTTCAAAGGTGGAAAAATCAAACTCGGGATTGCCGAATGGAGACTTTTGGGTTCTCAGTGGCAACGAAACAATAATATCCAAACCGATGTTAGCTCGAACGACAGCATCCTACAGGTTGCTTTTGTAAATTACGAGGAGAATTGGCAAGCTCCCGATTATTATACACTTCCTCCCGGAGTTCAAGCCCCGAGGCGATTGGACAATCCCGATCCGACAAGGAACATACGAATGAACGAACAGTCGCTTTCGCTTTCGGTTCGCAATCTTCGCTATGGCGATGAACGAATGGCAGTTCGATATTTCCGTCCACTCGATATTTTTTACTATAAGAAGCTGAAGTTTTTTATTCATGGCGATGGAACGATGCCCGATAATTTGGTTCCGGGGGCAATTCCTTCGGCTTATGCGTTCATTCGGTTCGGAATCGACTCGATGAATTATTATGAATATCGCCGTCCATTGCTTCGTGGTTGGCAAGACATTGAAATCATACTTTCGGATTTAACCAGCATTAAGCAAATTCGCGACACATCGAGAATTTACCAGCGTCAGATGTTCCCTGTCCGAAACGAACCGCTTGCTTCTTTTGCAATTCGAGGTAATCCAATACTAACGCGGGTTCTGTTCGTTGGATTTGGTATTGGTAACCCAACCGAACGCTATCCGAATGAACTTACAACAACAATGTGGATTGACGAACTTCGGCTTATCTCGCCAGAATCGAGCAATGACTGGGCTGCGGTTGCTTCGACGGAATTCAAGCTTGCCGATGTTGCCTCGATAAATGCAAGCATAAACTATACACAACCGAATTTTCATCGCCTCGAAGAACGTTTCGGCAACAGGATTACAAATTCTAATTTTAGTATTTCGGCGTTAGCATCGCTCGAAAAGTTTTTACCGAAATTTTTGCAACAATTTAAAATTCCATTCAGTTATACACATTCCGAAAGTTTCGAAAACCCAGAATTTGTGGCTAATAGCGATATTAAACTTAAAGAGGCATCGGATGCTGCCAAACGGGACGCCTTAAATAGTGGTGCAACGGAGTCGGATGCTCAAAAGGTTGCCGATGAAGTTCTGCTTCGTTCGCAAACTTTACGTGTGCAAGACAGTTGGGCGTTGAAAGGCATAAAAGTTGGAATTCCAATCCAACATTGGCTTGTGCGCGAAACTTTCAACAAAGTTGCTCTTGGTTACGATTATTCCCAGGAGTTCGAACGCTCTCCGCTTTACATACAACGCTTCAATTGGCAATGGACATTAACTTTGCAATATTCGAACTCGATTCCGGAACTGCTTGCATTCAATCCGTTGAAGTTTGCGCAATCTGTTCCATTCTTAAATCTTTATAGTGATTGGAAATTAAATCTACTGCCGAACAGTATTAGTTTGGGGCTTAATATGACTCGCCGTCGTCAAACGGAACAATCGCGTTTCCTTAGTTATCCGAGTCCGGTTATTCGTAACTTTTCGGCAATGCGTTCGGGGCAGTTCTCTTGGAAACTAAGCGAAAATGGTTTCCTAAATCCAATAATCGACTACTCGTTTAGTTCCATCAGCACTCTCGTTCCCTATGAACTCGATACGCAAGGACGGCAGCGAACGGGAGGCGAAATTGCAAGAATGATTTTCTTCCGCGGCGGCGATTTACTCAATCTTGGCGATGATAACCAACATTCCCAAAACATTACAATCAACTTTCGACCGAGACTCCCGCTCGGAAAATTTAGCCGATATTGGGACAATACTGGTAGCTATCAAGTTACTTATAATTGGCAAAATCCATTACAACCCGACTCACGAATTGCAAACGTTGTAAAAAGTGCATCTTGGAGTAGCAACGTTCGTTATAATGTTAGCCTAAGATACAAGAATTTGTTTGAAGATTTGCTTGGGATTGCCGAGCCTTCGAAAAGTTTTATTCGTCCACCAGTCGATACCGTTCCGAAAGGGTTTTGGAAAACAGTTGTTTCGATTTTCAAAACAGTGTTTATTGATTTCGAAAAGGTAGATTTTGTATTCACACAAAGCAATACTTCGAACAATCCCGGTGTGTTCGGTGGAACAGGTTTCGATAACTTTTGGGGGCGTGGGTTCATAGGACGCGGTAGCGAAGAACGTTTCGGACCCAGTTTCGTATATCAACTTGGTTTAGTTGGTAGCCCCCACGGAAGCTTCGATATAGTTTCGTCGAACCGATTCCCATTCTTTGGTTTTTCGACAACAGTTGGGCGTCGTCCCGAAAATGCAATTTTGCAAGAGAATTTTACTCAAAGGACTAGTTTCGAAATAAAAACAACACGCCAGTTGTGGCCCGGTGCGGTTCTCGATCTTAATTGGAAGTCTGAACTCGGATTCAACAAAAACCAAACAGTTTTGACCGATTCGCTTGGTATTCCCAAATTTACTAATATAATATCTATGCAATCTTATGCAAGAACTTATTTAACCTTGCCAACTATTTTTGGAATTAACATATTCAACAACAATATTGAGCATATTATTGAATTATACAATAGGCAAAAAGAAGGAATTTTAGCTTCGAATCTCGATTCGATGAGGAAGAATCAATTGCTACTACAAGCAATCTCCGAATCGTTTCGCACAGGTTTAGAAGCGTTCAGTTTCTTTGGTGGCGAGGCTGGGAAATTTTTACCGGGTATTAATTGGGCATTTCGTTGGGAAGGACTCGAAAAGTGGGATTTATTGGCACCAATTGCCCCCAAAAGGATACTAATTGAGCATATTTATACATCAAAATATCAAGAAAATGCTCAAATCAATGATAACGGAAAAACCATTCAAGGACAACAGGTTCAATATGGGTTTCAGCCATTAGTTGGTGTAAGTGTTTCCTTCGACGAAAAGAAATACAAAGGCGTTTTTACAGCAACACTGCGATACAATACTACAACGACCTTTATGCTGAACACAATTAGCCGTTCGACAATTGTTCGCCAAACAACCGATGAATTCCAAGCTCAGGGAAGCTACACACTCCGAGGATTCGAGTTCCCTCTTTTCAATCTGGTCCTACGCAACGACGTCGAATTCAGTTTCCTTGGTTCCTACCGAAGAAACAAGCGAGCAACATACGACATTCTTGAATATACAGGAGAAAAAGGTAGAACGCTCGACGGAAATTCCCAAATTATTATCGAACCACGGGCTCGCTACTCGATTAGTAATCGAGTCAATGCTTCGTTTTTTATGCGATACGAAGGAACTTTTACCGAAGGAGCTGCTTCGCCGGGTTTCAGCAATTTCCAGGTCGGGCTCGACATTCGAGTTTCTATTTCTGGCGGTAGGTAATATGATAATTAAAACAGAAAAAGACAAGATACAAAATTATGTTGTTGATGCGTCGAACCTACGCGGGAATTGCGATAAAGTATTAATCCCGGAAACAAAACAAGAGTTAATCGAAACAATTCGCAAACTTTACGACGATGGAATACCATATACGATCTCTGGAGCTGGAACTGGTTTAGTTGGCGGGCGAGTTCCTTTCGAAGGTGTCCTAATTTCGCTCGAAAAATTTAACAGAATAATCGAAATTAATCCAACGATAAGGTATGTTAGATTAGAAGCTGGGGTTATCCATTCCGATATGGAGGAGGCAATTTCGGAATTTAATCTTTTTTTCCCGCCGAACCCAACCGAAAAAAATAGCTTTATCGGGGGCAATATTGCTTGTAACTCTTCGGGTTCTCGGACATTTAAATATGGAACGGTCCGGGATTACGTCGAATCGCTTACAATCGTTTTACCTTGGGGCGAAGAAATCATTTTAACGAGAAACCACGACTCCGTTGTAAATAACATATTCGAAATTAAGGTTCCAAGCGGAAGGGTAATTCATTTCGAGCTTCCCAAAATAGCTTATCCTCGGTTGCAGAAGAATTCAGCAGGATACTATCTACGGAGCGGAATGGATACCTTAGATTTATTCGTAGGCAGCGAAGGAACCATTGGAACTATTGTTGAAGCAAGCCTTCGGCTTCTGCCCAAGCCGGATAAAGTTCTCGGGATAATAATCTTTTTCGACAGTTTGGAAAATGCTCTCGATTTTATCGAAGCCACACGCGAAGCAAGTTATTCAAGTTTTGAAAAGAAGGAAGTTTCCGATAATACGATTTCGGCGCGTTTAATTGAGTATTTCGACAAAAATTCGTTGAATTTGCTTTGGAACGAATATAGGCAAATTCCTTTGGAATCTGCTTGTGCTGTGTGGGTTGAACAAGAATATATAAATACCGACGATTCTCCGCTCGTCCAAACTTGGTATGAATATATTTTGAAGTTTACAAAACTTGCGGATTCAACTTGGGTTGCAACAACGGATGCGGAGCATAATAAGTTTCGTGAATTTCGCCATCGAATCCCTTTGCGAGTATTCGAACTGGTTGCGCGTTCTAGGTTCAACAAAATTGGCTCGGATACTGCCGTTCCGAGCGACCACTTCCGAAAATACTATACCAACTTTATAAATGATTTGGATAAGTCTGGGATTCAGTATTTTGTATGGGGGCATATTGGAAATTCACATCTACACGCTAACTTAATCCCGCAAAACGAAAGAGAAAGCAGGATTGCCAACGAACTCTACGAAAATTACGTCCGAACTGCAATCGAACTGGGCGGCACTTTTTCCGCCGAACACGGCACGGGTAAATTGAAACGTAAATACCTCGAAATGCTTTATGGCAAAGAAGCCGTTGCAGCAATGAAAAACATCAAGTTGCTGTTCGACCCGAAAAATCTTCTTGGAAAAGAAATTATGTTCTTTTAAAGTTCAGTCTACTTACTTTTTTTTATATTTGATTTTTTTGATGAGTAGTTTATGGCTGAACTTACCAAAAGAGTTATCGTCGCTGCAATTGGAATACCAATTGCTTTTGGGCTAATTTACATTGGAGGCTATGTTTTCCTTCTTGCAATAATACTTTTATCTAATCTTGTTCTTTGGGAATTATATCAGATTACGAATACAAAGAACATTCAACCTAACTTCTATTTAGGTCTGATTTTCAACTCGGCTTTCCTTGCCCTAATATTTTTGTTGTCGACGAATCCGTATGAATTTCGTCAACTTTTATTCTCGCTATTTCTGATTGTGTTCATTTTCCCAATCTTAGTGTTTCTAATTCAAGTTTTTAGCAAGACTTCGAACACAACTGCTAATGCTTCGGTTACAATTGCCAGTGCATTTTGGGTTTCTTTCTCGTTCGCTTCGCTAATAGCTATACGTTTGTTCCCAAATTTTATATTGTTGCTCGGTCTGGCTAATATTCCAATATCGACTACCTATAAATTTTTGAGTGGAGAGGGAACAGTTTGGTTCTTTGTTGCGATTCTTGTATCAATTTGGATTTGCGATAGTTTTGCATATTTTGTTGGGAAAGCAATGGGCCACCATAAGCTCGCACCAAAAATAAGCCCCAACAAAACAATCGAGGGGGCAATTTCAGGCATTGCGGGAGCTTCCATTGGCGTATTAATCTCCGACACTATATTCGGTTTACAAATTCCAACTTATTATATATTAATTCTTACGGGAATTGTTGGGATTGTTGGTCAAGCCGGTGACCTTGCTGAATCGAAGATTAAAAGAGATTTCAACGTAAAAGATAGTTCAAATACATTGCCGGGGCATGGTGGGTTCCTCGACCGCTTCGATAGCATTATGTTCGTTTTCCCAGCAGTTCTAATTTCCTTGCTAATCTTGTCGCTTTAATTTAATCGGATGGAATAATTATCGAATGCAAAGCGATTGGGGTTTCTATTATTTGTTAGAGAACAAATAAACCGCCATTCGGCTATATTTGCTGTATCGAAAGGGCAAAACCACAATGCGACGACAATAATTTTTTAACAACACCATAATTTACATATAAAGTTTTGTATGCAAAAAAAATAAAAATTTGTTTTTATCTTATCTTTTTTCTAATACATTTTTGGAGATTAATTATGTTAGACAAAAAAGCAGATTTAGCAGGCCCAGGTATTAGCACCTACGAAGAGGTAGAGAAAATCCTACCAAGCGACTATAATTCAATTTTGAATCGGAAGGATACACAAAAAGCCATCTACGCAGTTAAGGATTTTATTGAAAAGAATCTATGTAAGGAACTGAACTTGTTTATGACCCAGGTTCCACTGATTGTTACAAAGGAAAGCGGTGTAAACGATAATCTCGACCGCGATGGTTCGCGAACTCCGGTTGAATTCCCGTGTGGACTTGGCATTACCCCAAGGTTGAATGCACAAATAGTGCAAGCTGCAACCAAATGGAAACGAGTGGCTCTAAAACAATTCGATTGCCAAGTTGGCGAAGGGATACTCACCGATATGCGAGCAGTTCGTAAAGATTACTTTCTTGACCACGACCACAGTTCCTATGTAGATCAGTGGGATTGGGAAAGAGTAATGACAATGGAACAACGCAATCTTGAGTTCCTAAAAGACATTGTTCGCAAAATATGGAAAGTAATCACCGATGCAGAAGATTATGTTCAAGATATGTTTCCTCAACTTAAAAATCCCAAATATCCGAATTTACCCAAGGAGATAGCTTTTATACATGCCGAGGAGGTTCTCGATAAATATCCCGATTTACCACGCAAGCAAAGAGAAACTAATCTTTTGCAAGAATACCCCGCATTCTTTATTATTGGGATTGGCTGGGTATTGAAAGATGGCTATCCCCACGAAATGCGTGCTGCCGATTACGACGACTGGGTTACCGATACATCCAAAGAAACTGGTAAAGACACTCACGGCTTAAATGGCGATATTCTTGTTTGGAACCATCTGACACGCCGACGCCATGAGCTTTCCTCGATGGGAATTCGAGTAACAAAAGAAACTCTTGTTAAGCAGCTTGAAATTTCGAATCTAATGCATTATCTTGACCTCCCATATCACCAAGCTATTATGAACGACGAGATACCATTAAGCATTGGTGGTGGAATTGGTCAAGGAAGAGTCCAAATGTTGTTACTTCGAAAAGCTCATCTCGGCGAAGTAACCGTAACAGTGTGGCCCAACGAACTTAAAAGAATCTGCGAAAAGAAGAACATTTTTGTTTTGGAATAACGTTTTTCCGTACTATCGTGGCTACTCCTTCCTTCTGTTCTCTCCCTCTTTGCTAAAAAGAGGGGAGAATCGTTATGGGGGAGAAAGCTTCTTACAGATAGCTGATTGAACAAGGGTTTCAACGCTGTTGTGAGTGCACGGATGAACCTGTGAGTTGCATTATAAAATGATAATTCACTAACATCTAGCAATCAGCTTAAAAGCCAACTATATTCATAGTAATTTAGTTGGAATTATTTTATAATTTTGTAGTTTTATAAAATGAAAATGGATGAGAGCAGTTATTCCAGTTGCAGGTTTGGGAAGTCGGTTACGACCGCATACTTATTACTTACCCAAGGTTCTTTTGAATGTTGCGGGCAAGCCAATTCTTTCGCATATACTCGATTCCTTAATTGCCAGCGGAATAACAAAAGCAACAATCATTACCGGGCACCACGCCGATGAAGTCGAGAAATTCGTTCGTAACAATTACGGTTCGCTCGAAGTGGACTTCGTTCAACAAAGCGAAGCACTGGGATTAGGACACGCAATTTGGTCCGCATCATCAACTTTTACCGACGAGCCTATTCTTATTGTGCTTGGAGATACAATTTTCGATACAAATCTTAACGAGATAATTCAAACTCGGAAATCGACAATAGGGATTCATCCAGTCGATAATCCTTCGCGATTTGGTGTTGTAATAACAGACACCGAAGGAATAATTCAGCAACTTGTCGAAAAGCCAGAACTTCCCATTTCGAATCTTGCAATAGTTGGTATTTATTTGATTAACGAGACGAGATTGTTGGTCGAGTCGTTGAATGAACTTTTGCAAAGGAATATCCAAACCCGGGGCGAATTTCAACTTACCGATGCACTTCAATTGATGATTGGCAAAGGTATAAAGTTTACGACTTATTCTGTTGAGAGATGGTATGATTGCGGCAAACCCGAAACTCTTTTGGAAACCAACCAATTGCTGTTAAAAAAGAATTCACATTATCGGAAGCTGCCCGATTGCGTTGTTATTCCTCCGGTTTACATAGCCGACGACGCAGTTGTCCAACGTTCTGTCATTGGTCCATATACTACAGTTGCGAGTGGAGCGGCGGTTCTCGATAGTGTTGTCCGCAATTCAATTATCAGCAACGGCGCACGTGTAGAATCTTACCTTCTCGATAAATCAATTATTGGAAATAATGCTTTGGTCCGTGGGTATTTTTTTAGTTTCAACGTTGGCAATTTTAGTGAAATTAATATTAAATGATTGTTAAATTCAAATGATTATTAAATTCAATGAGATTTGGTATGGAGAATAAAAGAACCTTCTTATTTACATCGGAATCTGTTGGCGAAGGGCATCCCGATAAGATTTGCGACCAAGTATCCGACGCTGTTTTGGACGCAATGCTTGCCGATGACCCCGAAAGCCGAGTTGCCTGTGAGTGTTTTGCCACAACTGGATTAATAGTTGTTGGCGGGGAAATAACTACGCGAACATACATCGATTTGCAACGCCTTGTTCGTGGTGTTATCCGGGAAATTGGTTACGACAAAGATGGCTATCGCTTCGATGCGAATTCCTGTGCTGTAATCAATACAATTAATCATCAGTCCGAAGACATTGCACTCGGAGTCGATACCGGGGGGGCTGGCGACCAAGGAATGATGTTTGGTTTTGCAATAAGAGAAACGCCAGAATTGATGCCTGCAACAATAATGTATGCCCATAAACTTGTAAAACGCCTTTCCGAAGTTCGAAAGAAAGAACCACACATTATGCCATACTTGCGCCCCGATGCTAAATCGCAAGTTACTATTGAATATTCCGATGCTGGCGAAATCCTCCGTGTCGATACCGTTGTAATTTCGACCCAACACGACCCCGATGTAACGCAAAATAGAATCAAAGAAGATGTTATCGAATACGTAATCAAAAATGTTATTCCAAACGATTTACTCGACGAGAGAACCAAATATTATGTCAATCCGACTGGAAAATTTGTTATTGGGGGACCACACGGCGATACAGGGCTTACCGGTAGAAAAATTATTGTCGATACCTACGGCGGTAGAGCGCCCCACGGTGGAGGTGCTTTCTCTGGCAAAGACCCAACAAAAGTAGATCGTTCCGCTGCTTATGCAGCAAGGCATTTAGCAAAAAACATCGTTGCTGCTGGCATTGCCAATGAATGCACTATTCAACTTTCTTATGCCATTGGAATTGCCGACCCCGTTTCGATTCATCTTAATACACACAACGAATCGCTTGTTCCCGAAATTACCATAGAAAATTTCATAAAGGAAAATATCGACTTAACACCAGCTGGTATCATTAAACGCTTCGATTTACGAAGACCGATTTATCGCCCGACTGCGGTCTATGGACACTTTGGACGCGAGGAATTCCCTTGGGAAAAGTTAGATTTAGTCGATATGTTTAAATCTTTACTTAAATAATATTATAAATTATTACAAAAGGATAAATATGGATATTAACGAAACAAAACTTGTAGAAATAACTGAAACAGTCGGTAAGTATCCACCGAAAAAAGCAAGTGGTAAGTTCGACGAAGCTCCCGGAAAGTATTGCGTTCGCGACCTTTCGCTTGCCGACGAAGGGGAAAAACTTATAGATTGGGCTGAATCGAGAATGCCAGTCTTGATGTATTTACGTCGAAAATATAGCGAAACAAAGCCCTTCGAAGGTTATAAAGTTTCTGGTTGCCTTCACGTTACCAAAGAAACTGCTGTCCTCGTCCGAACGCTGGTTGCTGCTGGGGCAGAAGTCTCGTGGTCTGGGTGTAATCCACTTTCGACTAACGATGCAGTTGCCGCCGCACTTGCCAAACAAGGAATTTCGATTTTTGCGTGGTATGGAAATCTCGATGACTTCTACTGGTGCATCGAAAGAACAATAGACAAACCCCCACATTTAACGCTCGACGACGGGTGTGATTTAATCAATACCGTCCATGAGAAATTCCCTGAACTTGCCCAAAAATATATTATTGGCGGAACCGAAGAAACCACAACGGGTGTCCATCGTCTTCGTGCCCGTCAAGCATCGGGTAAACTCCTTTATCCAGTTTTTGCCGTAAACGATACCGAAACCAAATGGGACTTCGACAATGTTTATGGAACTGGACAATCCACTCTCGACGGAATTATGCGAGCAACCTCGGTCCTTATTGCTGGCAAAACGGTCGTCATTGCTGGACACGGACATTGTGGTTCTGGGGTTGCCAAACGTGCAAAGGGGCTTGGTGCTAAGACGATAATCACCGAAATTAAGCCTACTGCTGCAATTAAAGCCTTGCTCGAAGGACATCAAGTCATGAGTATGGACGAAGCTGCAAAAGTTGGGGATATATTTATTACAGCCACGGGTTGCAATGATGTTATCCGAAAATGGCATTTCGAATCAATGAAAGACGGAGCTATTGTTTGCAACACAGGTCATTACGACGTCGAAATAAACATACCGGAACTCGAAAATCTTGCCATCTCGAAAAGGACAATTCGGCAAAATTGCGAAGAATATACCCTAAAAAACGGTAAGAGAATCTATCTCCTTGCACAAGGGCGTTTGATTAATCTTGCTGCTGCCGAAGGGCATCCGTCGGAAGTAATGGATATGAGTTTTGCTAACCAATTTATGGCTCTATTGCGATTTGTCGAAGCACACAAAAGTGGCAAAAAATTACCAACCGAGGTTATGGATTTACCGCCCGAGCAAGATGAGTTTATCGCTTCGTTGAAACTCGAATCTATGGGAATTGTTATCGATAAACTCACCTCCGAACAAGAAATCTATTTGAAAGACTATCTAGCGGGGACGTAAAATTAGCTCCAAATGTTGAATAATAGATGAGCTTCCCCATTTTATTTTTCACGGCGACATATCTCTTTGTCGCCGTATTTCGAAAAGAACAACACCGGCAGAAACCGATGCATTTAACGATTCAATAGTTCCATACATTGGGATTTTGATAACGAAATCGCAACTATTAAGGACGCTATCGGTTAATCCTTTGCCTTCGTTACCAAATACAACAACTATCGGAGAATCGTAAATTTTTTCGGTGTAAAGGCGCTCGGCTTTGCCGGAAGTTCCAACAATCCAAAAGTTCGCTTGTTTCAAAGTTTCTATTGCTTGCAGCGAACTCGACACCTTTGCTATTGGGAGATGCAACATAGCTCCGGCACTTGCTTTAATGGCAGTGTTTGTAATCGGAGCAGTATTTTTCGTAGTGATAATCAATCCATTGGCACCAACGCATTCAACCGAACGGGCTATCGCTCCAAGGTTTTGGGGGTCCTCGATTCTATCTAACAATACCAGGATTGGCTTTTCGGTTTGTTCGAATGCTTTTTCGATTAACTCTTCGAGCGGAAAAGTTGTGATGCTACTCAAAATTGCAATGATTCCTTGAGTATTTGAATTTGGACAATATTCTTTGGTTAAATGCAAAAATTCTTTCTTCCCTGAATACGAAACTTGGATTTTTTTCATTTGTGCGATAGCTTTTAATTTCCCGAAAAGTTCTCCGTGTGTTCCGTATTGGATATAAATCTTTTCTATCTCGATTTTCTCGTTGCGTAAAGCCTCGAAAACCGTTTTTCTTCCAAAAAGGACATTCATATAATAGCGAACGATTCTCAAATCATAAAATTAATAAAATATATTACGTCTAATTTGTTTTTTTAGCATTTACTGTGGTTTTAGTCGAAGAGCAAATACCGTTTCTTGCAGAAGCATTGAGCAAGTGTAGCGAGGTTCGAACATTTTCGGGACGCAACATTACGCGTGATGATTTAATAGCAAGTGATTGCGAAATTTTATTTGTTCGTTCGATTACAAAAGTCGATGCAAAATTGCTCGAAGGAACAAAAGTTCGTTTCGTCGGCACCGCAACTTCCGGAACTGACCATATCGACGTGGAATACCTCCGCTCGAAAGGAATCGCTTTTGCCGATGCCAAAGGAGCAAATGCTAATTCGGTAGCAGAATATGTAATATTTTCAATTTTACATTGGCTTTCCGATTTATATTTTGACATTAAAGGGAAAACGATTGGAGTTGTTGGTTTCGGGAGCATTGGTAAACTTGTTGCTAAGTATAGCGATTTACTTGGGTTACGGGTTTTAATAAACGACCCACCACTCCTCGAAAAGATACAAAGAGGCGAAGAACCATTTTTCCCAGGTTTCGTAGAACACGTTGAATTGGACGAAATAATCGAGGGCTCAGAAATTATTACGAACCATACACCTTTGACTTTCGATGGAAAATATCCAACAGCGTATTTATTGAATCGCCAAAATCTTGCCCGTGTTCGAAAAAACTCCCTTTTTATTCATACATCGCGGGGTGGTGTTGTCGAAGAAAATGCGATGATTGGCATCGCTCAATCCCACAACGTTACTCTTGTTGTTGATGTTTGGGAAAACGAGCCGCAAGTTAATTGTAGCCTTGTTCCCATCTGTTTAATTGCAACTCCACACATCGCAGGATATTCTTTCGATGGAAAACTTCGTGGAAGCTGGGCTATGTTGAAAGCGTTCAAGGACTTGACAGGGCTCGAGCCAGATAGCGACAAAATCGAAAAAGAGTTGAGGCGATATAAACCTTTAGCCAAAAAATATTTTGAGCATCCTGCCGAGCTTTTCAAGGCACTTTCGGAATCCAGAAAATTGTTAGAAGATTCCAGTTTATTTAAACGGATTTGCCAACATCCGAGAAACAAAAGAAAAATATTTTTCGATTCATTGCGAAAAAATTACCCTATGCGACGAGAAATTTTGTAATTTAGAGGTATGGATAGCGATTTGTTAAATAAATTATTTAATCTTCGGCGATTCGGCATTCAACCTGGTTTAGATAGAATCGAATATATTCTTGACAATGTCGATAATCCACAAAAGAAGTATTATACTATTCATATAGCAGGAACAAATGGGAAAGGCAGTGTTGCATCGATTTTGGCTTCTATCCTCCAAGAAGTAGGGAGCAAAGTTGGGCTCTACACCTCACCCCACATTTTTTCGTTTAACGAAAGAATCAAACTAAATGGGGAAGAAATTGCCGACGCAGATTTAGAGCTGTTGGTAGCTAAATTTCTCGAAATAGGAGCCAAAGTCAACGCTACTTTCTTCGAAATTACAACAGCAATTGCTTTCGAATATTTCGCGCAACAAAAAGTCGACGTTGCCGTAATCGAAACCGGCTTAGGTGGTCGTTTCGACGCTACTAACGTCGTTTCTCCTTTATTTTCAGTCATTACAAAGATTGATTTAGACCACAAGGAGTATCTTGGTGATACGCTCCAAGCTATAACACTAGAAAAAGCGGGAATTGCCAAACCAAATCGCCCGTTGATTGTAGGAAAAAACATAAAAGATGTTTATTCCACCCTTACTAAATATCTCTATTCAAAAACTGGTATTCTACTTGCTGAATTCCTAACTAAATTTAGCCAACCTAAATACATAGACGAAGCACACGAAAAGCTGATGCAGATTAACGTTAGTACTCCACAAAAGCATTATTTTCGATTGACAACGCCTTTGCTTGGTAGCCATCAAATAGATAATATTGCGACTAGTCTTACTGCAATCGAGACAATTGAAATTCCTTTTGGCATCAAAGACGATCAAATTTACAGTGGGCTTCGAAATGTTCGCCAAAATACAGGATTGTATGGCCGACTCGAAATACTTCGGCTCGAGCCTCCTATTGTGATTGACGTTGCCCATAATCCCAATGCTGTTGCAACAACTCTTTCGGAATTAAACCTGATATTTCCTTCCCTTAGATGGAATGTGATTTTTGCTGCAATGAAGGACAAAGACATAAAAGGAATGGTGGAACCGATTGTTGCTTTTGCCAAAACTATAATGCTTCCTAATCTTTCCTATGAACGAGCAGAAAAGAACCAGACCATCAAAGAAATATTAGAAGAAACCAATTCCTTAATTCCTAATAATGATATGGATATTCCGGAAATCTATCTTTTCGATACCCCTGCGGAGGCTTTAAATTTTGGATTAGAATGTAATGAGCCACTTCTTGTAGTCGGTTCTTTTTATCTTCTTGGCGAACTCGCAATAGACCTGACTCGAAAAGTAGGCTGGAAATTCAATGTGAAAAATAGCAAAATAGTAATTTGAGTTATCATTAATTTGCTTTAAGGTTTATTGTCGGTCGGGTAGTCCATTTCGGATTGACGGCGGGGAATCCAGTTGAGTTTGCTAATTTCTTTAAAAAAGCCTTCGATTGGAAATCCTTAAAATATAAGGGATATAAATACTGTTCTGCAACCACAGAAATGCCCGACAAAGTCCGGGGTCGGGGTAGTGTGATTGGCGAAAAGTCCAAACAGATACTTCCCAACGCTAACGTCGCCGAAGTAGAATATATCGAATTCGAGCTTGGCTAAATCCCTTCGGTGCTTCATAAGTAGGTAAAATGATTGTGATATTTCAAGATTGATTAATATAGTTCTCCATTTATTTCGTAATTTTGTTTTTATCTAGTTCTTTGTTTTTATAAATTTGAGGTTGACAATGAAAATTTTACGAGAAGAAGCCCTTGAATATCATTCATCGGGTCGAAAGGGCAAGATTGAGGTTATTATTACTAAGCCTTGTATTACACAACGGGATTTATCGTTAGCATACACTCCTGGTGTAGCTGAACCCTGTCGCGAAATTCATAAGGACGTCGAAACTGTTTATGAATACACAGCAAAAGGCAATTTAGTTGCGGTTATTTCCAATGGGACTGCCGTTTTGGGGCTCGGGAATATTGGAGCAGAAGCAGGAAAGCCAGTTATGGAAGGCAAAGGTGTTCTTTTCAAAGCTTTTGCCGATATTGATGTGTTCGATTTAGAACTCAGAACAGAAGACCCGCAAGAGGTAATCCGGACGTGCCAAATCCTTGAACCTACGTTTGGAGGAATAAATCTCG
Source organism: Ignavibacteria bacterium (assembly GCA_037445895.1). Lineage (GTDB taxonomy): Bacteria > Bacteroidota > Ignavibacteria > Kapaibacteriales > UBA2268 > JBBIJO01. Next base: position 57,912 of record JBBIJO010000004.1, read on the forward strand.
AAGACATTAAGGCTCCCGAGTGTTTTATTATCGAAGAAGAATTGAAAAGAACTTTACAGATTCCTGTTTTCCACGATGACCAACATGGGACAGCCATCATCTCGGGTGCCGCATTACTAAATGCCGTTGAGCTTGCCGGCAAAAAGCTCGACGAGGTAAAAGTCGTTTACAATGGTGCGGGAGCTTCTGGGATAGCTTGTGCCAAATTCCATATTAGTCTTGGTGTTAAGAAAGAGAATGTTATTTTGTGCGATACTACTGGGGTTATCTATAAAGGAAGGACAAAAGGTATGAACCCCCATAAGGAATATTTTGCTGTCGAAACCGAAAAGCGAACACTTGCCGAAGCATTAGAAGGTGCCGATGTCTTTGTGGGTCTTTCGGTTGGGGGAGTTTTGACAAAAGATATGGTTCGTGCTATGGCCGATAATCCTATAATTTTTGCAATGGCAAATCCCGACCCTGAAATTACTTACGAGGAAGCTCTCGAAGCTCGAACCGATTTGATAATGGCTACCGGAAGGTCCGATTATCCAAACCAAGTAAACAATGTTCTGGGTTTTCCATTTATTTTCCGCGGTGCATTAGATGTTCGTGCAACGACAATTAACGAGGAAATGAAAATCGCTGCTGCTTATGCTCTTGCTCGGTTGGCGAAAGAGGAGGTCCCCGAAATCGTTAAACGTGCCTATGGAGTCAAGGAATTAAAGTTCGGTCGCGAGTATATCATTCCTAAACCGTTCGACCCGCGCGTTCTTACTTGGGTTGCCCCTGCCGTTGCAAAAGCAGCAATGGATAGTGGTGTTGCTCGTTATCCAATAACGGATTTCGAAGAATATAAACGGCAACTCGACATACGAATGGGACGTGCTCAGCTAATTATGACACCAATATTCAACAAAGCGGCGAGCAACCCCAAACGTATCGTATTTCCCGAAGGTAACGAACCTAAAATCATTCGTGCAGCAACTCTTGCAGTGAGCGAAGGAATTGCTAAACCTATATTGCTTGGGAAAAAAGAGATTATTGAAAAAGTCGCCGAAGAAAACGACTACGAACTTAATGGAATTGAAGTTATCGACCCCGAGACTTATCCTAAACTGCAAATGTATATCGAAGAATACTTTCGTATGCGACAGCGCAAAGGGGTAACTTTTGAAACGGCAATTAAAGATATGTCCCATCGACCGAATTATTTTGGTGCAATGATGGTCCATATTGGCGATGCCGATGGTATGATTTCTGGATTAACGAAACATTATCCAAACACAATTCGCCCTGCCTTGCAAATAATTGGCCACGACAGTCGCTATTCCAAAGTATCGGGGCTTTATATTCTCTCTTTCAAAAAAGGAGTTTACTTCCTCGCCGATACAACCGTCAATTTGAACCCAAACGCAGAAGACATTTGCGATATTACGCTCCAAGCGGCTGAATTTGTAACTAATTTCGATATACAACCCAAGATTGCTCTGCTTTCGTATAGCAATTTCGGTTCAGCCGAAGGCGAAATTCCCGAAAAGATGAGAAAGGCTCTTGAACTAATAAAAAATAAACGAGCAGACTTAATTGTTGATGGCGAAATGCAAGCAGACACAGCCGTTGTTCCTGAAATTATCGACGAAACTTATCCTTTCAGCGAACTCAAAGAGGGAGCAAACGTCTTGATATTTCCCGACCTCGATGCAGGCAACATTGCATATAAACTGCTGGCTCGATTGGGCGGTGCTCATCCTATTGGACCTATCCTCCTTGGAATGAACAAGAGTGTCCACGTCCTCCAGCGCGGCGCAACTGTTAACGAAATACTCGAAATGATTGCAATTGCCGTCGTCGATGCCCAAAACAAAGAGAAAAACAACTAACCAGCAAATTCCTTTTTCCAAAATAAGAGGGCTGTTGATTTAACAGCCCTCTTAAAATTTATAGCAGTATATCGAAGACTACTTTGTTCAAATAACATAAATTGGGTGAAAAGATAGCGACTCCCATAAATAATTGTAAACTATAGCCCCAACACTTTTGCGGCTCCTTGTTCAATAAGAGTTTGGGCAAGGAGTTGACCAAGTTCATCGGGACTGTCTTTGCTTCCGACTAACGAAGAGCGAAAATAATGGGAACCATCGGGCGAAGCCACCAATCCGTCGAGGATAATCTCGCCATTCAATGCGTAAGCATATCCGGCTATCGGAGTCTGGCATCCGCCGCCTAAACTTCGCAAGAATGAACGTTCTGCCTGAACTGCGAGCGAAGTTTCTTCGTGGTTAAGTATTGCAGCAATCTCGAAAGCCTGAGAATTTTGCGATAAACATTCGATTGCGATAGCACCTTGGCCAACAGCGGGTAAAATCATCTCGGTTGGGAAAACTTCCGTAATTGTATGAGTATATCCAATCCGCTCTAAACCAGCGTAAGCAAGAACGATTGCATCGTAATCCGAGGCGAAAAGGTTGCGGATGCGTGTTTCGACATTTCCGCGAAAGCTCGCAGCAATACGTAAATCGGGCCGTAAATGGAGGAGTTGGCTAGCGCGACGTAGCGAACTTGTTCCAATCTTTGCATTGTTCGCAAGCGAAAAAAATGGAGTGTTATTTTTTGCAATCAACACGTCTTCGGGATGAGCGCGCTCGAGGACGGCGGAGATTGTTAAACCCTCGGGTAGTTCGGTAGGAAGGTCTTTCAAACTATGGATGGCAATATCAATCGCACCTTCGAGCAGAGCCTCTTCTATTTCTTTTGTAAACAATCCTTTGCTGGTTAATGAAGCTGGATTTTGCTTTTGAAGTTGGTCCCCAGTAGTTCTAATAATTCTTACCTCGAAAATTAGGGAAGGGAAGACATCTCGAAGCAAAGATACAACATAATTTGTTTGCCAAAGGGCAAGATGACTACCGCGAGTCCCGATAAGAATCCGATTGCCTTGCATTCCTATTTTTTCTTAGTCTTCAAAAGGAGTTTTTTTATTGCATCGATGTTTGTTCGTTCATCGGCTTCGCGGTAGCTTTCGGCTGCCTTTTCGGCTTGTGCCGCGGGGATAGTTTCGCTACTTTCTTCCTCTGTTGTTTCTTTCGCCTCCTGTTCGCTCTTCAAAGTTGGGATTTCGAGTTCTTCGTCCAGTGGAGTAAGGCTTTCGATTGGTAATCCGGCTGCAATCTTTTCCATCCTATCGATTCCAAAAATCCCAACTAACTTCTCGAAAATAGTTGTTCGAGTGAAAGGTTTTGTAATAAAACCATTGACTCCGAGTTTAACAGCTCGCCCAAGATTTTCGGTATCCGATAGAGCCGAAATAATTAATACCGGGATGCTTTTGGTTCTTTTAATTGATTTAAGCAATTTTAGAGTCTGGTGTCCCGAAAGGTCGGGCATCAGAATGTCCAACACAATGATTTCGGGAAGATGTTCAACCGCGAGATTGATTCCTTCGTAGCCATTCGATGCAAGATATGTTTTGCTAAAACCGTAGCTTTGTAAAGTCTTCGAAAGAATGCGTTGCATCCAAACATCGTCGTCTATAATCAAAGCACTGTATTCAGCCATTTTTATTCCCTTTTTCAATATTGTTTTCGTTTCTGTTAGGAAAAACAAGGGTCTGATGGCTCAAATGGTCGTCCACTTTGCTGTTAATCCTAACGGGAGCGACTTTCAGGGCATCCTTGAGTTGAGCAATCTCGGTTTTAGCCGCTTGTTTATTGATTTCGATTATCTTGTCGTAAATTTCCTTTCGATGGACGGATATAGATTTTGGAGCTTCTATCCCAAGACGCACAACGCCACGGCTATATCCAATTACAGTAATTTTCACAGAAGAGCCTATTGTAATTATTTCTCCTATCTTCCTTGATAATACCAGCATAACTTCCTCGTTTCTATTCGTTTGCAGTTGTTTTTTGTGGAATCACAAAGCTTGTTGAATACCTATCGGTTGGTAGTATTGTTTGCCACCCTTTTTGAGTTTCGACGTCGAATACGACAGGTGCCTTCAAATTCGCGCTCATCTGCTTATTTTCATCTTCCAAAATAACGATAACCATCAAAACGAGTTTCTCGAGGTCGAAATCATCGCCGGGGTCGTATTTTAAGTCTAAATACCAAGGGCTGATAATTGGGAAGCCAATTTCGGGCCTTTCAATCGAAATCAACCATTTGAAAGGGAGAGTTTCCTCGTCCGAAATTAATACGAATTCCTTTAAATCTTCGAATCCAAGTATCCCATCTTCGAAATAAAAAATATGTTGTGGTTCTATCTCAATCTCTCCAAATTGAGTGGTTCTAATTTTTCTTGTTGTTTTCAACTGTTCTTGATTCATAGCGTTTAAGCAAAATTTATCAATGTAAAATTAAAAATCTTTTTCCGTTCTGCAAAATAAATTTTCAAGGAATGCCCGAAGGAAAGAATAATTATCTTACTTTTTCATCCGTATATTTTACGTCCGTTACCGCTATTTTCAAAATGGTGATTTAAGGTGTTTTTTTGTAGGTAAGAATATCAGTTCCCCCCATCGTTGTAACTCGTTGCCTTACGTTTTGAATAATTCCAGTCTTACTTCCGAATTTTGTAATAGCGTTGTAATCTCCATTGTTATTTTTTGAGTAAATAATATAATTATGCGGAAAGCAAAAATAACTTTTTCAAAAAAATAAAAAAATTTTTTTATTTGAATAACGAAAACTTTTCTTTCATAATTTTGCGTTGCCTTTCGAGGCAAATTTGTTAAACATTAATTGAGAGGTTCTCTATGAAACGCACAATTCTTGCAACATTAGTTGCAATAACATTTCTCGCAACGAGTCTATTCGCACAAGCTCCCGCGTCAACAACCAAAGAGAAGAAGGAAAAACCGAAGACCGAAATAAAAAAAGAAGCACCGAAGAAAGAACAAATGGTGCTAAAATCCGTATCGTGCGCTCCTGAATGTGGATTTATGGTGCGTAGCCACAACGAAGCAGAAGTAACGTCTATCATAAAAGAGCATGCCAAAAAAGCTCACAACAAAGATTTAACAGATGAGCAGATAAAAAAAATGATGAAGACCGAAAAGCAAAAAAAATGAATAACGAAAACTTTTCTTTCATAATTTTGCGTTGCCTTTCGAGGCAAATTTGTTAAACATTAATTGAGAGGTTCTCTATGAAACGCACAATTCTTGCAACATTAGTTGCAATAACATTTCTCGCAACGAGTCTATTCGCACAAGCTCCCGCGTCGACAACCAAAGAGAAGAAGGAAAAACCGAAGACTGAAATGAAAAAAGAAGCGAAGAAAGAAGCCAAAGAGACGAAGAAAGAAGACAAGAAGCTCGCAAAGAAAGTCGAAAAGAAAGTAAAGAAAACTCATCACCACGAAGGAAAAGAGATGAAGAAGGGGGAAAAGAAAGTCGAAAAAAAGGAAGTCGAAAAAAAAGAAATGAAAAAGCCCAAGAAAGACGAGAAAAAATAAGTTCGTGGCGTAAATAAAGGCTGTCTTCTGGCTTTCCTGGAAGGCAGCCTTTATGTTATTAATTTACATTTTAAATCAATATTGATTTTTGGCGTTCGGTTAGGTATTTGTCGTAATCGCGAAGGAATAATTCCAAACCTTTATCGGTCAATGGGTTTTTAAGCGACTGCATAAGGACGTTGTATGGAACAGTAGCAATATCGGCACCAGCGCGAGCAGCTTCGACAATGTGCAAAGGGTTCCTAATCGAAGCAGCAATAATAAAAGATTCATAATCTTGGATGTCCCAGATTTCACAAATATCGCGAAGGACATCTATTCCGTTGTATCCAATGTCGTCTAAACGGCCAAGGAATATAGAAACGTATGTTGCACCAGCACTTTGTGCAGCAATTGCTTGAGTAACCGAAAATACTAACGTTACATTCGTGGGGATATCGCGTCTGGAAAGCTCTTTTACAGCAGCTAATCCCGCAGGAATCATTGGGATTTTAATTGTAGCTTCGGGGAACCATTCCAAAATTTCCTCTGCTTCGCGAATCATTCCTTGTTTGTCTGTAGCGATTACTTCGACGGAAACGTGTCCTTCGACCAATTTATGGATTTCGAGTATTCGCTCTTTGTAATCAACCGTTGGGTCCTCTTTTGCAAGTAACGAGGGATTGGTTGTCACACCCGCAAGGATGCCCATTTCGGCAATTTCTTTAACATAATTTATATTTGCGGTATCGAGGAAAAGTTCCATTTTTCAATCCATTTTTTAAACTACAAAATTAGCAATTATTTTCTTAAAAATCTTTCTCGCAATGGCTGAATATGTTTCGATACAATCACAAGCGACATAACTGCAAGAGTAACAAATAGAAGCATTTGAGAGTTGGAAGGAACAAAACTTAATTGCTTCGAAAAATGTTCAGGAATAAAGAAGAAAGCGAATGGCGAGAGAATCGTCGAAACCGAATTTGAAAAATGAATGTCCTTAACAATTACCCGGTAAGAAAGCAACCAAACTAAGCACCAAAATACTAATAATAGCGGTTGCAACAACACAAGTACCCCTGTTGCGGTTGCCAATCCACGCCCCCCCTTCAATCCAATAAAAATGCTAAAATTGTGTCCCAAAACAACGAAAATCGAAGATAAAGACAAGGCAATGCCTCCGTCGTCAAAGAAATATTTTCCTACTAATACCACAATAATTCCTTTCGCAAAATCGAGCAAAAACACAACAACCCCAATCCATTTTTTATTTGTTATTTCGTATGCGTTCCTTGCACCAGAACTTCCTGAACCTTGGCGAAGAACATCCTTTCGGGCAAAAAGTTTCACAATAATAAATGCAAACGGAATAGAACCAATCGAATAACTAATCAAACAAAGGATTATAAGTTTAATCATTTTTTACCATCTCTTGTGTTGTAAATAATATTCTATTAAAAATCGAGACGAAGGGTTTGCTATGCTTTGTATGTGACCGCTTTCGATAGTGGATAATACCTTGTTAGCAATTTTTTTACCAAGTTCTACCCCCCATTGGTCGAATGAGTTTATACCCCATACGGCACCTTCGACAAATACTCGATGCTCGTAGAGAGCGAGAAGCATACCGAGAGTCCGCGGAGTAAGTTTGCGATAAAAAATAGTTGTCGAGGGTCTATCGCCTGGGAAAACCCTATGCGGAATTAGTTCCCTTTGGTCGTATGGACCGATATTGGATTCTTCAAGTTCTTGTTCAACTTGTTTTTTTGTTCTTCCTTCCATTAATGCTTCGCTTTGGGCAATTGCATTTGCAACTAAAACGTCGTGATGGTTTGCCAGCGGATGATGTGGTTCAACGGGAACAAGAAAGTCCACGGGGACAATTTGTGTTCCTTGGTGCAATAGTTGGAAGAATGAATGTTGAGCATCAGTGCCTGCTTGTCCCCAAATTATTGGGCTTGTGGAGTAATCGACTGTGTCCCCATCGTAGTTAATTCTTTTGCCATTACTTTCCATTATTAGTTGTTGAAGATAGGCTGGGAATTTTTGCAGCAGTGTGTCGTATGGAACAATTGCTTGTGTTCGATAGCCGAAAAAGTTGTTATACCATATCCCCAGCAATCCCATTAGAACGGGAATATTTTGCTCTAAATTAGTATTTTTAAAATGCTTATCAATAATGTTTGCGCCTGCGAGTAGTTCATAGAAATTATCGAAACCAATATAAAGACTAATTACAAGACCAATTGCACTCCACAACGAAAAGCGACCACCAACCCAATTCCAAAAATGGAACATATTTTCGGAGGGTATTCCAAAACTAGCACAGGCTTCCTCGTTCGTCGAAAGTGCTACGAAATGTTTTGCAATGTCGCGCTCATCGGGGGAACCATTCTTTTGAAACCAACGTTTTGCAGTATTCGCATTTAGCAGTGTTTCTTGTGTTGTCCAACTTTTTGAAGCAACAATAAAGAGTGTTCTGGATGGATTTAAATTCCGCAAAGCATTTTGTATATCCGTCCCATCCACATTGCTTACGAAATGGATACGAATTTCGGGATGACTATATGGTGCTAAAGCTTCGCAAACAAGGCGAGGACCAAGGTCGGAACCGCCAATTCCAATGTGAACAATGTCTGTAATTGATTCTCCCGAAAAGCCACGCCAAAATCCATTATGCAGTTTTTGAGTAAAGTTTCGCATTTTCAAAAGAACTGCATTAACTCGGGGCATTACATCCCACCCGTCAACCTTTAGGGGCTCGTTGGACAAATTTCGCAAAGCGATATGAAGAACGGAACGTTTTTCAGTAAAGTTGATTTTCTCGCCGGAAAACATTTCGTCAATTTTTTTCGGCAATTTTTCTTGTTCTGCTAATTTGATCAACAAATTTAAAGTTTGCTGAGTTAGCTTGTTTTTGGAAAAATCAAGCAAAATGTCGCCGATTTCGAACGAAAATTGCTTAACTCTTTCCGGCTGTGTTTCGAAAAATTTTTGAATTGGTATCCTTGCGACCACGTTTTGGTGTTCTTTTAAATTTTTCCATGCTAACGAACTTGTCAAACGCCCCATCTCTTTTCACAATATTTACTAAAAAAATATGTTTCTAATCTATGAAAAATATTGGAAATTCAAAAAGTGCAAAGATTAAAAATCGGAGAAAAAATTGACATTGAAAATGCGGTTGTGCTTGCTCCGATGGAAGAAATAACGGAGTTGCCATTCCGGACGATTTGCAAGGAATTTGGCGCCGATGTAGTTTATTCTGAGTTTATTTCGAGCGAAGCGCTTTCCCGGAAGGTCGAAAAATCTTTAAAAAAGATTGAGTTTTCCGATTTTGAACGTCCAATTGGCATTCAAATATTTGGTGCGAACGACGAACCAATGGTCGAATCGGCTCGAATTGTAGAGCAATCCAATCCAGATATACTCGACATAAATTTTGGATGTTGGGTAAAAAATGTGGTTCGCAACAACGCCGGAGCAGCAATGCTTAGGGATGTTAAAAGGATGCAAGAACTTACTTCGTTAGTTGTTCGAAGTGTTAATCTACCTGTAACTGTCAAAACAAGGCTTGGTTGGAATCGAGATTCTATCGTGATTTGTGATGTTGCTCGAATGCTCGAAGATGTAGGAATTTCGGCTTTAACAATTCATTGCCGAACTCGCGAAGAAGCACATAAAGGGGTTGCAAATTGGTCTTGGGTTCCCAAAGTCAAACAAATAGTATCCATTCCTGTAATGTTGAATGGGGACATCCGAAATGCCGAGGATGTTCGGCGAGCATTTTCCGAAACTGATTGCGATGGAGTTATGATTGGGCGTGCTGCAATCGGGAATCCTTTCATTTTTCGCGAAGCAAAGCAGTTGCTACAAACTGGGGAAGTTCCACAATCCCCAACCATTGAAGAAAGAATAAATGTGTGTGTTAAACATTTAAAAATGAACATACAGTATAAAGGCGAAAGATATGGAATCATTGAGTTTAGAAAGTTCTACAATGGCTATTTAAAGGGAATTCCAAATATTGCACCAGTTCGTTCAAAAGTAGTCAACTCCGAGTCCACCAACGAAATCGAAGAATTACTATTCGGATTTTTGCATAGCATCGAAAAAAATGGAATCGAGCACGAGGCAATAATTCAATGGAACTAAATATCACTTAAATGTAGTTTCGATACTTTTATTCTGAATCCAAACACCGAAAATGATACCTTAAAATATTTATTGAGTAAAGAGGTAGAGAATTTGTTCGGGCGATAAATTGGCTTGGGCAGATACAGCATCTTCTTTGAATTTCCCCAATCGAGTTTGTTCAAGTTCGGCAAGTGCTTCTTCCAAAGTTTCGATTTGTTGATATTCGGGGTGCGAGAGTGGATGACTATTCACCACCTGGCTTTTATTCTCCAAATAATTTTGTGCGATTTGAAGAACGCTTTCTTGCCAGTCGGATAATTGAGTTACTTTTTGTTCGACGGGAATATCTTTCTTGTCAATTTTTTCATAATTTGAATGTGCTTGCTTACTCTTTGATTCCAAATGGTTTATGTCGGTGTTCTTTAAAGATTTTATTTCCATTTGTTTAAACCCACTTGTTTATTAAATTTTTTTTTGTATTTTTTCATTTGTAAAAAGTTAATAAAGAATAAAATAAAATATGAAAAGAGCAATTTTCATACCAGGAATAGAATCAAATAAATATTGTATTGTTAAACTAACAGAGGGGTCCAGATGAAATATTTTTTTATTCTCTTTATAAGTATTATTTTGGCTGCCTGTTCAAGTAACGAAGAGCAACTTTCGACGGAAGAAACTGTAAAAGAAAAGGAGGCTATTGTCGAGGTTTTGAAAGCATACAATAGAGCCTACGAGAAAAAGAACTTTCCTGCTATGGTCGAGTATCTTGCCAATGACCTTACGTTCTTCGGTAGCGATTCGGCGGAAACGATTAAATCGCTTACAGAATTCAAGGAAGCAATTCAAAAGCAATGGGAAGAAACCGATTCGATGCGTTACGGCGAAATGACCGATGTTTATATTCTATTGGATTCCAAAGGGAGGATTGCTTCTACAATTTATGGAATTCCACTCGATTTATGGACAAACGGGAACCATATCCATTTGTTCCTTCGAGTTGCAAGAACATTGAAGAAGGAAGGCGGTAAATGGGTGATTGTTAGTGGGATTACGGGAATTACAGTTGCTTCGAAATCGCCCAAGGAACTACTACCGAAGAAAGCTGAAGCGCCTCCAGAATCGCAACCATAAGCTTTATCTGTCGATTACCGGTGGTCGAATCTGTTTTTCGAAACTAGTTCATTCGCCTCTGACTCTTCCTCTTTTTTAAAAAGAGAAAAATCGAACAGCAAGAGGAGGCAGAGTTTTGTTATTTTCGAAATAGCCTCCTATTTATGTCAAATACGAATTTTTTTATCTTTACGATACGAAAAAAATATTCCCGACCCAATCAAAAGGAATGTAACAACGTTGCCGGCAATCGATAATGTTCGCCCGAGTTCAAATTTATCAGAATGATATTTAAACTCAATGATGTGTTTCCCTTGTGGGACAACGATTGCGCGAAAAGCATAGTTTGCCTTGATAATTTCTGTTTCCTTGCCATCGATATATGCTTTCCAAGCGGGGGGATAATATACCTCCGAAAGAAACAGAATATGGTTTCCCGAGGCTTCGGCTTCTAATTGTAAATATTCGTGTTGTTTTGCAAGAAACTTTACCTTTGAATTGGTATCGGGAGGAGTCAACTGGACGCTTATTGGCTTTTCAACAAAGACCGTATCGAGCGGATTAAAATCGCCTTTTTTAAGATGATACAAGATATCAATAGGCTTTGCAACAACAGTGGTCTTGGCGTAAAAGGCGCGCTCGAGCATTCCATAATTAGGATAAACAAAAGCAGCAACCCGTTGGCTTTGGTAGATTGGTTCGACGCCTTCGAATTTTCGATTGAAGACGAGATATTTAACGTTCAATAAGTTCCAAAGGAAAGGATTATAGAGTTGCGAAGTCGAGCCTGCCATCCCTTCAATGTTTGCAACGTCCATTAAATCTTGGTAAACTCGTAATTTTGCTGCATGATAGCCATTTACATTTTCGACGAGATAGTATGCAGTCATATTGGCTGGAGTTACCGAAAAATCGGCAATTCTAAAAATTGATTTGTCTTGCTTGATGAAATTATATACATCTTCTCGTTCGGAAAAGACCTCCTTGAAGCTCTGCTCTTTTGAATATTCCATTCTTCTGACGTCAACGCGAAATAAGTCTATTATTGTAATTATTGCAATTATTGAAAAGAATGTCCCATACTTAACTTTTTTGTTGATATAGAGAACAGCAAGCGTTCCGCCGGCAAGGAGAAATATCGCATTCAAATACCAATCCTCTAATGTATTTTTCCAAACGAATTCCTGCAACTCGAACACTACATCTTGTCCATAAGCTTTTGCAATTTGCTTGAAAACCTCCGAAGAACCGACAGCCGAAAGATATGTCGTTTTAAATACCGCAGAAAAAATAAAAGCAAAAAACAGGAAAAGGAAAGGAATGAAAATTAGCCAGAAAGTTGTTCGGCGCCGGACGCCTTCGTCATACATCTTTTTCAATGCCCAAAAGCCATAAGCAGAAAGTATAGGAACAGTAAAATGCACTAATATTAATGCCATCGAGGGAGCACGAAACTTACTAAACGAAGGAAAATAGTTGTAGAATAGATTATAAAGAAAAGGGAGATTTTTGCCGAATGAAAGAAAGACCCCAACAATGAGAATAGTAAAAAGCGATTGAACAAAGATATCTTTGCGAAAATAAATCAAACCAAGAATTGCTAACCCGATGACCAAAATTCCCATATACGGGGGTGAATCCTCGGACTCTTTTTGGCCCCAATAAGTGGAAATCATTGACTCGCGATAGTCCCGAACTCCAAAACCAAAGTAACTCGGGACAAAAAATGTCCAAAGTTCTTCGGGACTATACGACCACATAGTTGCATAATCGTAGTCGCTTTGGTTTTGCTTTTGATTTTTGTCTTTGTGGACTTTCTCTATTGGTGCTGAACCTCGCACCGAGTATGGAGCATATTCTAAAGTCGAAAGGTAACGGTCGGCAGACATCGAAAATGCAAGAATATAAGCAATAGCCAAAAGGATTGCCGAGCGAAGTGTTTGCAATGGCTTATCTTTTTTGATTATTTTTGCTATAATGTCGTAAATCAAATATATCGCAAATGCAAGCCCACCATAGAAAATCATCTGTAAATGATTCCCGATAAACATTATTGCAATCGAAACGACTAAAAGTCCAAAATGCAAGAGATTGAAACGTTCCTTCAACTTTTCGACAAAAAGAAATACAAAAGGAAACATCGCAACTACAATGGGTTTTGTATTATGCCCAATCATTACCCAAGTGATTACATAAGTTGAAAAGATTGCAACAACAGAAGCAAAAAGCGAGACCGTTTTAGTAAATTTTTTGTAGAGTAACAGCCAATAAATTCCACACCCATAGAGGATGTAGAAAAATAGAACGCGGGCAACGTCGCTACCGAAGATTTGCCCAAAAACAACGGAAATGTTGATGAAAATTTCTGCGACGACGTCCCACAACCTATTTCCGGTAACCAACAAAGAAGCATAGGAAGGCATTCCACTAAAGATAAGCGGGACCCATTGCGGGAATCTTCCTTCGCGGCTTGCCTCCTCGAGATACGGTTTAAATGACCACGAGGCAAGATTATCGAAATCGACGAAACCGCCGCTGGTTATCGCACCCCAGAAAAACACAATTACAACAACAGCAATCGATAGTATTGCTATCCAATTCTGATAGCGCGAAGGTATTAGTTCTTTTGTGGCAACCTGCTTTTGCTTTTGTTTTGCCATATTTTCCTCAAAAGTATTACATTAATTTTTATATTTTTGCAAAATATAATTTTTTCTTTAAAAGTTTATGCAAACGGACAATAAAAATGCAAGAATTGTTTTTATGGGGACTCCGGAATTTGCTGTTCCTACACTTGAATTATTGTATGTTGAATTTGGTGTTGTTGCCGTTGTAACTCTTCCCGATAAACCACAGGGTCGAGGTCTGCGTCCCGAACCAACCCCTGTGAAAATCGTAGCAGATAGGATGGGAATCCCAACACTGCAGCCGGAAAGTTTAAAAAGCGATGATTTTGTTTCTGAACTTGCAAAGTTTGAACCCGAAATTATAGTTGTGGTAGCATTTAAGATTTTACCGCCAAAGGTTTTCAATCTTGCGAAAATTGCGAGTTTCAATGTGCATCCAAGTTTGTTGCCTAAGTATCGAGGACCGGCTCCGATTAACTGGACAATCATTAATGGGGAACGAGTAACTGGAATTACTACTTTCGTTTTGCAAGAAGAGGTAGATGCTGGGAATATAATTTTGCAGAAGAAATTCGAGGTTCCCGAAGATTTTACTGCGGGCGATTTGATGGATTTTCTTGCTCCCAAATGTGCAGAAGTAGCAGTCGAAACCTGCCGACTTTTGCTTTCCGGTAATTTCAATCTTTCGAAACAAGACAACAGCCAAGCGACAAAAGCCCCTAAGATTTTTCCCGAACAATGCAAAATCGATTGGAACAAAGACCCTATAAATCTTCGTAATTTTATTCACGGTGTTTCGCCGATTCCTGGTGCTTGGTGTATTTTCGAAGGAAAGCGAATGAAAATTTTTCGATGCTACGCCGAAGAACTATCCCACAATTATGCGTTTGGCAGCATCCATAATATCGGAGGAAAGTTAGCTTTCGCCTGTAACAAAGGTTTAATTATACCGACGGAATTAATAATCGAAGGAAAGAAAAAAATGGATGAACTTGAATTTTTCAACGGTTATGCTCATCGTTTTGGTGGTTGAGCAAGCTCTTTTTTCTTAGCCTCTATAACTTCGTTCAATGCTTGTTTTTTGATTGTATCCATCATTTCGGCAAACCTGTGTGCATCTTTGTTTTTCAACTCCCAAAATAGTTTCAGAAAACTTCGAAGGGTATACCCTTTCTCGTTTAAAATTTGAGTAACTTTTTTATTTGCTCGAACCGAGTCGTCGATTGTATAGCGGGCGAGAAGAATTTCTTTGTAAATAGACATAAATTCTCTTTCATTGCTGGTAAATTTGTCTTTACTACATCCCGAATATATTATACTTCCAACAATGATAATGATGAGTCCCCAATATTTTCTCATTTTAAACAGCCACTCTATTGAAAAAATTATATACGATTTTGTTCTCTTTGTAGTCCACAAGTTCTTGCGGTGTTCCCGTAGCAATGATAGTTTTTGTGTCTTTGTCGAGCATAATTATATTATCGGCAATTGTCATTATGCTCGCTAAATCGTGGGTAACAACAACCATAGTAGTTCCTATCCTGCGATTCAGATTAATAATGAGATAGTCGAGCGAGGCAGCAGACAAAGGGTCTAACCCCGAAGAAGGCTCGTCGAAACAAAGTATAGGAGGGTCTAGTGCCAAAGCACGAGCGATTCCAGCGCGTTTACGCATACCCCCGCTAAGTTCCGATGGATAAAGATTTTCGCTGCCCCCAAGGTGCACTAACTCCAGTTTGAATTTAATGATTTGTTCAATACGTTCGTTGCTCAATCGAGTATATGTTTTCAGTAGTAATTCAATGTTTTCTGCTACTGTCATCGAAGCAAGCAAGCCCCCCGATTGGAACAGCACCCCAAATTTGCGAAGGATTTTTTCCCGATTGGATTCGGTTGCTGCTGTCAATTCTTCGCCTTCAATGAAAATTTGCCCCGTTGTTGGTTGTTCAAGTCCAATTAATTGACGTAAAAGGGTTGTTTTCCCACAGCCGCTACCTCCGACAATGACAAAAACCTCGCCGCGCCGGACATCGAAATTTATGTCCCGCAAAATTGTGTTGTTCCCATAAACGACGGATAAATTCCTAACGCTGATAATCGTATCCATTTATTTTGGTTTCTTAGCTTTTTCAATTGCAATTTTAACGAATCCATTGGATTTGTTCAACAGTTCAATCGCTTCGGTTTTCCCCACATTGGCAATAAGCATAACAAGAGCAACTTTGACTTTCCAATCTGCTTCGCTGAGTGTTTCGACAGCTCTTTGATAATCGACACCGGCAAGTTCCATAACTATTTTCTTTGCCCGTTCACGGAGTTTGTTGTTTGTCATCTGTAAATCAATCATAATGTTTCCATAAGTTTTTCCAAGTTTTATCATAGTTGCCGTCGAAATCATATTCAAGACAAGTTTTTGTGCGGTGCCACTCTTCATACGGGTAGAACCTGCGATGACTTCTGGACCAACGACAGGACAAATATAAATGTCTGCATCGACTCCAAGCTCCTTAACTTTTTCCACAGGAGAAGTAGAAATGAAAATAGTCGATACCCCAAGGCGTCGAGCTTCGGCAAGAGCCCCCTTAACAAAAGGAGTTCTGCCGGAGGCAGCAATTCCACACACCACGTCGGGAGGGGCAATACCATATTTAGCAACTTCTTTGGTTCCGTTTTCCTCGCTGTCTTCGGCTCCCTCTTGGGCAACGAAGACTGCATCGCGTCCCCCGGCAATGATACCCTGGACCATTGAAGGATGAGTTCCAAAAGTAGGAGGGCATTCGGCGGCATCGACGATTCCCAGTCGTCCGCTAGTTCCCGCTCCAATATAAAAGAGTCGCCCCCCGCGACGCAAACCCTCTGTTACAATTTCGACTGCACGAGCAATATCCGGTATTACGCTTTCGACGGCGATTGGAACGAGTTTGTCTTCGTTGTTAATTAATCGGAGTATTTTTTCGGTTGTAGCAATATCGATATTTAGTGTATTTGGATTGTTTTGCTCGGTTACTAACGAGGATATTTCGTCGAATAAATCATTTCCCATAGTTACATCGATAAAAAGGCAAAAATAAATAAAAAATTACATTTTTCGAGAAAATCTGCTAATTGAGCAAACATATCGTTCCTATTTGAGAAAATTAGTTATGAGGAGCATCGGCTTTCCCGCTCCGCTCTTTCGATGTTGTAAAAATCAATGAGGAAGATTCGGTGAAAAAACTTAAAATATGTGGTTCTACCCAAGCTGTTACCAATGCAACAGAACAACTATGGAACAATAAAAAGTCGGCATGAGATAATTATAGGAAACACGATTACTTCAACTTGTCTAAAAGTTCTCCTTAACTATTCGATTTTTTTATCTACAATCAGAATCAAATAATTATGCCTGCTATGGATGCGGTTAGAAGATTTGCCAAAGCTCCGACGAGCATTGCCTTGAAGCCCAGTTGAACAATTTCGATGCGACGGTCGGGAACAAGAGCTCCCAATCCACCAATTTGAATGGCAATAGAACCAAGGTTAGCAAAACCACAAAGCGCAAAAGAAGATAAATCAATAGTTCTTTGTGAAAGCGCTCCACTTTGGATTAAATTGGACAAATCTGCATAGGCAATAAATTCATTGATACTGATTTTTGTTCCCAGCAAACTTGCAAAAGTCTTTGCTTCGTTTGGTGGAATCCCAACAAGATAAGCAAAAGGCAAGAATATGTAGCCGAAGATTTCCCTCAGACTCGATGGAAAGTAAACCCCAAGCGGTTCTAACCAATTGTGGAGCAATACAAATCCTGCATCTACGAAGGCAATTAAAGCGATGAAAGCAATCAACATCGCAATAATATTAATTGAAAGTTTCATCCCATCGCTCGCACCGCGAGTAATAGCGTCGAGCAAGTTCTTTGTTTCCGGGATTGAAATGTGTTTGACTTCCCTAATATTTTTCACCGAACTTTTTGGTTCGATAACAACTTTCGACAGCATAAGACTACCCGGAGCCGAAATCAAACTTGCTGTTATCAAAATCACGGGTGAAATTCCCATTTGGATATATGCTGCCATAACGCCCCCTGCAATAGTTGCAAATCCACCACACATTATCGAAAACAATTCGGAGCGAGTAGCATTGCTCAAGTAATGCCGAACGAGAAGTGGTGCTTCGGTTTGTCCCAAGAACACATTACTAGCTGCCGAAAGCGATTCAATCCCGCTTGTCCCCATTGTTTTTGCCATAATCCAAGCCATTGAATATACAACACGCTGAATAATGCCATAACGGTAAAGAATCGAAACAAAAGCGGAAAAGAAAATAATAGTAGCAGAGATTATGATTGCAATTTGGTATCCAAAAATATTACGATGTTCTGGTTTTGCAATATTTCCAAAAACGAATTCGGCTCCTTTTTGGCTAAAATTCAAAAATTCGGCAATACAATTGCCAATCCATCTGAATGTGGAAACCCCAAAAGGAACATAGAGAACAATAAATGCGAGAATAAATTGTATAGCGAAGCCCCAAACAACAACACGAATAGGAAATTTTTTCTTGTTTTCCGAAAGCAACCATACAAGGAGAAAAATTACAATAATACCCCCAACACATAGAACTCTTTGAAGAGCCATATAATCAGCAGATTTATTCAACTGTAACGCTTTTTGCAAGATTACGTGGTTGGTCCACGTTGCAACCTAATTCGACAGCAATGTAGTAAGCCAATAATTGTAAGGGAATTACTGTTAATATTGGTGTTAGCATTGGTAAAGTTTCGGGCACATAAATCACCCTTTCCGCAAAGTTTTGAATTGTTGTGTCGTTTTCAGTTGCAATTGCAATAACTCTACCTTTGCGTGAACGAACCTCTTCGATATTCGAAAGGACTTTTTCGTAGATTTCATCTTTTGGAGCAATAAAGACCACGGGCATATTTTTGTCGATGAGAGCAATCGGACCGTGTTTCATTTCGGCAGAAGGGTAACCTTCGGCATGAATATATGATATTTCCTTTAGTTTCAGCGCACCTTCTAAAGCCACTGGGAAGTTAAATCCTCGACCTAAATATAGGAAATTGCGAGAATAAGAAAACTCTTTTGCAATTTTTTGTATTTCCGGTGCTTTGTCGAGGATACGTTCTACTTTTTCGGGTAGTTCTTGAATTGCTCGGGTGATTTGAATCCCTTCGATTGCAGAAAGCTTCCGCATTCGTCCAATAAGGAGAGAAATTAGCGACAACACGACGAGTTGCGAAGTGAATGCTTTAGTCGATGCAACACCAATTTCCGGGCCAGCGTGGATATATACCCCGGCGTTTGTTTCCCGTGCAATTGAACTACCTACAACATTGACAATTCCAAGAACGGTGGCGTTTTTTTGTTTTGCTTCTTGAACCGCTGCAAGAGTATCGGCAGTTTCTCCACTTTGCGAAATTGCAAATACGACATCATTGTCGCGGATAATTGGATTCCGATAGCGGAACTCCGATGCGTATTCGACTTCTACTGGAATACCACAAAGGTTTTCAATCATATACTCACCAACTAAACCAGCGTGCCACGAGGTTCCACACCCACTAATGATGATTCTATCTGCGTTACGTAGCTTATCTAATGCGGGAAGCAATCCCCCGAGACGTGCTTCGCCTTCTTTGACTAAAAGTCGCCCGCGGCAAGCATCTCGGATAGTTTGTGGTTGTTCGAAAATTTCTTTCAACATAAAATGTTCGAATCCACCCTTTTCGATTTTGCTTAAGTCGAAGTCAACAAGATAAATTTTGTTATTAGTTAATACATTATCAATTGTTTTGGTGCTATAGCTGTCGCGAGAAATAGTAACGAGTTCGTTATCGGAAAGGTAAATAACTTGCCGAGTGTGTTGAATAATCGCCGATGCGTCGGAAGCAACAATATATTCGCTCTCGCCAATACCAAATATCATCGGGCTACCGCGCCGGGCAGCAATAATTTTATCGGGTTCATAAGTCGAAAGGACAGCAATTCCAAAGGTTCCTTGAACTTCGGAAAGTGCGTAACGGACTGCCTTTTCCAAGTCGCTAAACTGTTTGTAGAAGTATCCAATCAACACAGCAAGAACCTCGGTATCGGTTGCGGAAATAAAGTTGTATCCTCTTTCAATCAACATTTGTTTCAAAGTTGCGTAATTTTCGATAATACCGTTATGAACAATCGAAATGTTATTGGAGTTGTCGTGGTGGGGGTGGGCGTTGATGTCGCTTGGTTCGCCGTGCGTTGCCCAACGTGTGTGGGCAATCCCAATTGTCGAATTAAATCTGTGTCCATTCAACGAGTTTATCAAATCGGCGACTTTCCCTTGCCTTTTAAAGGTTATAATTTGGTTATCTTCGATAATTGAAATGCCTGCGGAATCGTAACCTCGATATTCGAGACGTTGCAGCCCATTTATCAATACATTAGTTGCGTTACTTTTTCCGATATATCCAATTATTCCACACATCGCAATTATATATATTAATTTACAACTTCTTAATCACGGAAAACAAAATTAACGTAATTTTTGCTATTTTATTCTTAAAAGAGTAAGCCTTGTTTCGAAAGCGGTATTTTGGACAGAACGAAATGGCGAGGCAAATTGTGAGAACTAAGTATTTCGAGCCGTGTTTTCGAAATTTGCCTCGAAACAATAATGGAAAGATTAAACAATCGGTTCAAAAGTGAAAATCTACGTGTTGAAAGGGGAAACGGATTTGCTTTCGACCCACCAAAGGGCTGTAGGTGCTTATTCAAACATAGAAAGTAAACGATAGATTATCGCCACAGGCGTCAAATTCGAACCAGAATCGCCGTTAAACTTTTTTATTTTAATTTTGTCAAACTAATTGAACGGAATGATTATTTTTATGAGTTACAAAAATGTTCGATTGGGTTTTGAAATTGGAAGCAGATAAAGAAATACTACAACAGTTCACCGAGGGAAATATTGAACAAGCAGCGCTTAAGTTGGTAAAAACATATAAGAATTTTGTTTACCTAACAGCTTATCGCTACCTGAAAAATTATGATGATGCCGAAGACATTACCCAGGAAGTTTTTATCAAGGCTTTGGAAAAATTGAAAAGTTTTCGGTTGGAAAGCACAATCAAAACTTGGCTTTATCGAATCACGGTCAATTTCTCCAAAAATTTTCTTCGAAAGAAGGCTCTTTATTCTTTTTTTAGTATTGACAAACTAAACGATGGGGATACCGAATTCGATATTGCCGATACAACGAAAGGAACAGAAATTGAATACAAAGAACTCGAAGAAAAGTTTTTGCAGGCAGTGGCGAATTTGCCCGAAAAGCAACGCGAAGTATTTTCGCTACGATATTTCGACAAATTAAGTTTTAATGAAATTTCGAAGTTGCTTGGAACAAGTGTTGGCGGGTTAAAAGCCAACTATTTCTATGCAGTTCGGAAAATTGCAGATGAAATGAAAAAATATTTGGAGGAATAAATGGACATCAAAAAATTTACATACGAGGAGATGCAGGAATATCTTCCCGACTATATTTTCGGGCGACTTGCCCCCGAGGAGCGCCAGCGGTTCGAAGATACATTGACCGATTTCCCCGATTTACAAAAAGAGATTGCCGAGGTTCAAAAGGTTTTTCGAAAACTCGAGTCGATGGATTTCGAAAATTATGTGGAACGAAAAACAAAAAACATCCCGGTCAAGGTAACAAATCGGCTTCAACAGAAACGGCAACCTCTTGTTTTCCTTTCGAGCAGGGGTTTCCGAACCGCTGTTGCTAGCCTCGGCTTGTTAATAATACTATTGTCGTTAATTTTTATGCCAAAACAAAGAAATAGTTTGCCAATTAATCCAAAAACAGAAGAAAAACAAACTGCAAAATTGCAGAACGAGGAGCCATTGATAAAAATTGAAGGAATGGAGGAGTTGGTCTCGTCCGTTCCTAACGCAAACGATTTGAACGGTGCTTCGGTTGTAGTTGCTCCGAGCATTTTCGAATCCTTTTCGAAAAATTCCGAGATTGCAACTGCATTGGATTCTTTAATGAAGGAGACTTTAGTTTCGTCGTTAAATACCAATTCGCAAATTTCTATCGATTTAGTTTCCTATTCCCAACTAATCAATAATTTGAATCAATTAGATGAAAGTGATTTTATTGAGTTAATAGAGGAGTTACAAAATGTTAATATTTAAGTTGAAGTATTCGTTTGGCGTAGTTTTAATGTTGATATGTCCAATAGCCGTAGCGATTGCACAACCTCCATTTCATGCAAAGGAAAGAATTTCTGAATTCAAAAAAATTAAACTTCTCGAAATTCTTGACCTCGATGAACAAGCCTCCGATAAGTTTTTGGCAAAGTATAACACCGCCGAAAAAATTATTGGGGAGAAACTCGAAAAAATTCAAGACGCAATGTTCGATCTTGAATATGCTTTGCGCAAGAAGGCTAGTAAAGAAGAAATATCCAAAAATACCCAAAAAGTTATGGACGCCCAACGCGATTTGACGAACACAATGTTCGAGCAGCAGAAAGAAATTAGAAGTGTTTTGAACGAAGAACAATTTGCAAAATACCTATTGTTCGAAAACCGTTTCCGCGGCGAGTTACAACGACTACTGATTGAAAGAGCAAAAGGAGGTAAAGGGAAAAAAAAGTTTAAGCCCCGACTTCAGGACGATGAGTAAATAGTATATTCCTTTCTTTAAGACCCTTCGCACAGCATCGAGCGAAGGGTCTTTTATATTGTGTGGGGAACTTCTTGCCTTTTCCTTAATGAGTATAGCAAAAACGCTATCGTGTTGTAAGTTCGTCCATTAAAAATTGTTATATATTTTTGGTGTTTGGATTTGAAAATTGGAACAAGTAATTTTGAATACTTGCAAACTATATTTTATTTTTTGAAATTGATTCTTAGACAATGTTAGGAAACGGAACGAAAAATAATAAGGACGGATTGACAACTTTGCTTTTGCTTATGCCGTGGATTGTTGTGTTTACGTTATTTTGGTTATATCCACTTGTTTATGCTGGCTATTTGAGTCTTTGCGATTATCAAACTTTGACTTCACGGGCTCGCTTTGTTGGCTTCGAAAACTATCGGCGAGTATTTGCCGACCCACTTTTTTGGATAGCGTTGAAAAATACTACAATTTTTACATTTGTTACAGTTCCGATAACTACCGCACTTTCTTTATTCGTAGCGAACTTACTGAACCAGAAGTTTGTTCGATTCAAAACCTTTTTTCGCTCGATATTTTTCATTCCTTCAATCACTTCGTTAGTTGTTATTTCTGTAATTTTTACAAATCTTTACTCCACAAATGGCTATATCAATGCGATTTTGAAGTGGGTTGGTATTGCTGGACCTTCTTTGGGTTGGCTTGGCAACGAGTCGACTGCATTGCCATCAGTTATGGTAATGGACATTTGGCTATCGGTTGGCTACTATATGGTTTTGTTTCTTGCCGCTATGCAGTCTATACCACAAGATTACTACGACGTTGCTGAACTTTCGGATGCAAGCGGTTGGCAAAAATTCTGGCGAATCACCTTCCCTTCGATTCGACCAGTTTTGCTTTTTGTTGTTGTTTTAAATACAATTAAATCGTTCCAAATTTTTGTTGAAATATATGTGATGACAAAAGGGGGTCCTTTGAATGCCACAACAACGCTTGTGTATCTAATTTATGAAAATGCTTTTGTCAAAATGGACGAAATGGGGTATGCTTCGGCGATGGCTTTTGTTGTATTTTTCTTGCTTTTAGGATTTTCGTTCCTACAAATGCGTTTGCTTCGATTAAAGTAAGATTGATTGTGTATAACAACATTTCTTCTAAATATCGAAGAAACTTCTATTTCATTTAGGCTCGGAGTTGTTCTTTAAATTAATTTAAGTATTAATTCAACATTCTTTGCCTGTCAACCTCTGAAATTCTTTAGGAGGGCAGTGGTGGTCTTTCAAAAAATAACCCATTAGGTTGACCCGATAAGCCGGCGGTTTTGCAAGTAGTGCAAGGCGAAAAAATCATTCTGTCTTCTTAGTCTATCAATCCCAACAGATACTAAAATAAAATGGTTAGCCACAATTATTAATGTTTTTTATTATTTTTGAAAAGTATGGTGAATGATATGTTTATATGGCTTGTTGTTTTCATTGCATTTGCATTAGCAATGGACGCTTTTTCTGTTTCTGTTGGTGCCGGTGCTTATTTTAAAAAAACATCTATACGACAAAAGTTCCGGCTTTCTTTCCATTTCGGGCTTTTTCAATTTTTGATGCCAATCGTGGGTTGGCTTGTTGGAGAGCAAATTGTTGGTATTTTTAAAGACTATGACCATTGGGTTGCATTTGTAGTTCTTTGCTTTTTAGGGAGTAAAATGTTTTTGGATAGTAGGGGGCAGCGGGAGACACTAGTAACCGAAGATATTACTCGTGGGTGGAAACTCATCGGTTTGTCGGTTGCAACAAGTTTAGATGCTCTTGCTGTCGGTTTTAGCATTTCTCTTTTGTATGGGCAAATCTTTATGATGTCGGTCGTTATTGGTATTGTAGCTTCCGGAATGTCGTTGTTAGGCATTTTTTTGGGCGAGCGACTTTCGTTCCATTTCGGGCATTGGGCTGGGTCGGTTGCCGGAATTATCTTAATTCTAATTGGAATACAAATTGTCCTACATCATTTGGAGGTCATATAAATGAAAAAGTTATTAGTTTCGGTTGCCTTGTTCGTTCTACTGTCGGGCAGTGCTTTGACTTTGCGTTCCTTGGATACAAAGCTTTCTCGGACGCAGAAAGTTTATAAAATCGTTCATCTTTCTGGTTTGTCGGAAATAGCAACAATACCAAGCAACGATATTATTCCAACTTTCCAGTTTGCGATGCCCACGATTCCAGAAACAGAATGGGAACGACTTCGCAAATACTATGACTCTGCCAAAATCGTTCAAGATATTGCTAAATCGCTTCTAAATGAATTTACAAAAGAGGAAATCGATAGGCTATACGAGTTAATCGAACCTTTCGGAAGAATGGAAATCGAATCTGAACCAGATACTTCGGTTTTTTCGAATTACGATATAGCTTTAAATTATTTGGGGGCGCTCGATACAATCATTTCACTGATTGATAAATTGATTGTGGCGAATATTGATAGTTTGTTCAATATGGGTTTGTGGAAAATATATTTGAACGATTCGGCTTCTTTTGTAGTTCCAAATGGAAAATTGAGTATTTTGATTGATTCCATTTCTCAAGAGTTAATTAGGAGAGAAAAGGCAATTAAAGAAAAGAAAAAAACTATGCCCCCGACCGAAGAAAATAAGAGTATTTGGAAGAACTATTTTAAGCAGTGGAAGGAGTTCCTCGAAAAATCTCGCAAATTTTTCGAGAAATACAAGTATTTCCGCCAAAAGTACGAAAAGGAGATTTTGAAAGATTTGAAGCGACGTGGCTTTATTCAAGAATAAGATAATAATGTAAACTGTTACCTAATAGAAAGGACAAAAGATGAAAGACGACCCGGCAATGCAAATCCAAGACTACTGGGTTTTTGGTGAATATGGTGGTGTTAATCCATCTATCGAAGATGCTTCTACTTTTACTTTTCTTTCGGCGGAGAAAATGCAAGAACTCTTCGAACACGAAATCGAAGGCTGTTTCCTATATTCTCGTCATTTGAACCCGACTGTCCATTATCTTGCTCAATCGCTTGCGTTGATGGAAGGTACCGAATATGCCCAAGTTACTGCTTCTGGTATGGCGGCTATAAGTTGTGCTATTTTAGAAATATGCGGCGCAGGCGACGAAATCATTTCGAGCAGGACAATTTATGGTGGAACTTATGCTTTGTTCAAGAATTTTCTTCCACGGTTTAACATTTCAACGCATTTTGTAAATATACTCAATTCGGATGCTATTCGCTCGAAGATAAGCCCGAAAACGAAAGTTATTTACACTGAATCACTCAGCAATCCTTTGCTCGAAGTTGCCAACATTCCGCAACTGAGCCAACTTGCAAAGGAGTATAATCTTATTTTGATAGTCGATAACACATTCAGTCCATTGATTATTTCGCCTGCCAAACTTGGGGCCGATATTGTTGTTTATAGCCTTACGAAATTTATCAATGGTGCAAGCGATTGTGTTGGAGGAGCGATTTGTGCGGAACATAATTTTATCACAAGTCTAAAAGACGTCCATAATGGTTCAGCAATGCTTTTGGGACCAACCATGGATTCGATTCGAGCAGCTGGGATTTTGAAAAATCTCCACACTTTGCATATACGAATGAAACAACATAGCAAGAATGCTCAATATATTGCCGAACGTTTAGTTGAGCGTGGATTTAGAGTTTTTTATCCAGGATTACCGTTCCACCCGCAATATGAGTTGATGAAAAAGCAGATGAACAGCGACTACGGGTTTGGAGGTATGCTGGCATTCGATTGCGGAACGCCGGAACGAGCCAACTCCCTGATGCTGAAAATGCAGGAGAACAAAGTTGGCTACTTTGCAGTGAGTTTAGGTTTCTATAAAACTCTTTTCAGTGCCCCCGGAATGAGTACTTCGAGCGAAATCCCAGCGGAAGAACAATTGGCTATGGGACTTTCGCCCGGATTGGTTCGAATTTCTGTTGGCTTGGATAGTAACATTGAAGAAACTTGGAGAAGAATCGAAAGTTCGATTAATGAGATATGTCCCGAAAGATGAAATATTCGGGTAGGGCAGCCGCAATATGGAAAATATTGCGGTTGCCTTGTTATTTTTGTCCTTTTTGTTTCTACGGATTTTATTTTTATGAAACCGATATTAATTGCAAAAAATATTAAAAAATCATTCTTGAAAGACAAGACTGTTCGCACGGAGGTTTTGAAAGGAATCGATTTGGAAATTCGTCGTGGTGAATTCTTCGCCTTGATGGGACCATCGGGAGTTGGGAAAACAACATTGCTCTATGTAATTAGTTCGCTCGACAAACCCGACGAAGGAGAAGTTTCCTATTTTCTCAATGGTAGCGAGTTCCAAATTGAACAACAAAGCATAGATGAACTTGCTCGAATCCGTAATCGGCATATTGGATTTGTTTTCCAATTCCATCATTTGTTGCCAGAATTTACTTCGCTCGAAAATGTGGCGATGCCTCTTTTGATTCGTGGTGTGCGTTTTGCAACTGCATTCGAGCGAGCGAAGGATTTGCTTGCTCGCGTTGGTTTGCAAGAACGCTTCGACCACAAACCCTCGGAACTTTCAGGAGGGGAGCAACAGCGTGTTGCAATCGCTCGCGCCTTGATTAACGAACCAGATATTGTGTTTGCAGACGAGCCAACGGGCAATCTCGACACTAAAACTGCAGAATCTTTTTTAAATCTGTTGTTTAATTTAAAGAAGCAATACAATTTAACTTTTGTTGTTGCTACCCACAGCAATGAGATAGCAGCTCTTGCCGATAGAATTGCCAAAATGAAGGATGGAATCATCGACGAAATAATCGAAAAGCCCCAAATTAAGTAATAAATAGCCTATGATGCAGCAAACGTTGCGACTTGCCCGATAGCACCTCTTACTCTTCTGTTTATTTTTTCCTTACCGAGGAAAGAAAGGCATTAATGGGTAAGCTCGCTCAATGAAAATTGATTTGGTATTCCCTATAACTTTTTCGGCTATTTTGTTATTTTGTATTTTTGATTTCCGTGTTCGATAAGAAATGAGAAAAGCACAAGAAATAAATGAAATTATAAGAATCCTCGAAAAAGAATTCCCCAAAGCTCGCATACAGCTTAACCATTCCAATCCTTTTCAGTTGCTTGTTGCAACAATTCTTTCTGCTCAATGCACCGACGAGCGAGTAAACATAGTTACAAAAGATTTGTTTGCAGAATACAAAACACCAGAAGATTTTGCCAATCTCGATGTAAATGAACTCGAAAAACGGATATACTCGACTGGATATTATAAAGCGAAGGCAAAGCATATTATTACAAGTGCAAAAGAAATTCTCGAAAAATTCGATGGAGAAGTTCCCAACACAATGGAAACTCTCCTTGAATTGCCCGGCGTCGGTCGCAAGACTGCCAATGTTGTTCTTTCCCATTCATTTAATATTCCCGGAATAGTTGTCGATACCCATGTTACCCGAATAGCAAACCGATTGGGATTAGTTTCGACGCGAAACCCGAAGAAAATTGAATTTACGTTGATGAACATAATTCCTAAGGACAAGTGGGTATTGTTCACACATCTTCTGATTGCACACGGACGAAAATATTGTATTGCCCGAAAACCCAAATGCCAAAAATGCCCGATTAATCATCTTTGCCCTTCGGCAAATTTATCTTAAATTTGTGTAACTTTATTGCAATTGATTTGTTAGATAGATTTTAAAAAGGGAGGATTCGATGAAAATAAATTTGACTAAATTGTTATTAATTGCATTTTTATTTTTTGTTCAAAGTATTTGCCTTTTTAGCCAAGTGGATATTCGATACGATAGCAAAGGAACCGATTTTTGGCTTACGTTCTTACCAAATTTCCATAATAATTACGCTAATCCCGATTCTCTCTCCGATTCTCTCTACATTTTTATTACATCTTCGGAATCAACTCGTGGGACAATTGAATACAAGGACAGAGATGGAAATTCTTTCCTACAAGTTTTTACAATCGACGACCCTACAAAGATTTATACTTTTAGAATTAGCAGTTACTATTTCGAGCTTTTAGGTTTTAACGAAAGTGGAACGCTTGTTACAGGGGGGAATCAATGCGAATCGATAGCGCCCAATTCCTTTCACATTACCTCCGAAAAAGAAGTTACTGTGTATGCTTTGAGCCAGGCAGTTACAACTTCCGATGCTTTTATGGTTCTCCCGACCGATGTGTTGGGCAAAAGGTATTTTATACTTTCTTATAACAGCGACGGAAAAACCGATTTTGGACTTCTCTATGGAAGTAGTACGCCTTCTCAGTTTGCTATTGTTGCAACCGAAGATTCAACATCGGTTACCATTTATCCTTCGGACGAAACTTATATAAACAGGACTAATACACAAGTTATCCAAATGAATCGCGGCGATGTTTACCTTGTGCAAGCCAGGATTAGTAGGGGGAAATTGAGGACCGATTTGACCGGAACAGAAATTATTTCGTCGAAGCCAATCGCCATTTTTTCGGGACACCAAAGAGCTACTGTCCCAGTTACAATAAGCAATAATAACCCTTCGCGCGACATTTTAGTTGAACAATTGCCACCCGTTTCGACGTGGGGGAAAAATGCAATTGTTGTTCCGCTTGCTATTTCTTCCAACGAAAGTCCTGTTGGAAGTAACCTTTTCCGTGTTCTTGCCGCCGAAGACCAAACAGAAATATATATCGACGGGGTTAAAGCAACAACATTAAATAGCGGTGGCTACTACGAGGGTATTCTCAACAAACCGATGTTCATCACAGCGAACAAACCGATTCTTGTTGGTGCATTTAAAAAGACTACTGGAAGTGGTGGCCTCAATGGATTAGGAGACCCTTTTTTCCTTGTTATGCCTCCAATTGAGCAATATATGAATAATTATAGGGTAATAAACGCTCAAGCATACGAAAGGGACGACTCTTATAACCGTTATCAAGCTGTTTATCGCGAGCAATATATTTCCATAATTATACCTAAATCGCATTGGCAGAGTTTTCGTTTGGATGGCAGCCCATTGCTACCTGGAAACATTGTCAATATCAATAGTGTTGATTACGTATATGCAATTCTTGCAGTAAGCGATGGGGTGCATTATGCCGAGGCAGATACAACTTTTGGTATTATTGTCTATGGTTACGGCGGTGCAAATTCCTATGGTTATATTGGAGGAAGTAGCTATCTTACGTTGAATTTCTTTCAACCTAATATTACGAGTTTGGAAAGCGATTCTTGTTTTGTTTCGAAAGGTTTTGCATCGAAATATCGTCCGAAAGACGCCGCTTTGCGCGACATATATGTAATCGACAGCCTTACCCAAAACGTTGAGCTATACAACAAACAGACTTCGACGGATACAATCTTATACAGTTTTAGATTGAAAGATATTTATAACGATGGTAGTTATGGGCTGATTGCTATTGATACTATGGGATTGCGAAGCGAGCCGCTTGTCGTGTGGCTTGCGGGGTTTACGGTTGCCCCCGAAAGTTACCGCAACACCACAAACATTCCGTTAATTCAAGACACTACCTCTGTTGGTAAGGATATTTGTTTGTCGGCAAGGTTAGAAAACTATGGTCGTTTCGAGCAAACCATTACTCGTGCATACTTGAAGAATCTCGGTATTGACGCAACGGGAATTATTCCCTTTTCAATTCAACCTCAATCAACATTTGAATTGACTTTCTGTTTGAATTTCCAACAAGATACAACACTCGTCGATACTTTGGTGATTGAGAATAGTTGTGCGGAAAGGAACGTTGTAGCTTTGGAAATTTCCATTATAACCGATAGAAACGAACCAAAAGTTTTTTCCGAAAAGGATACCTGCTTGAAGTATATCGATTGGGTTGTTACCGATTCTTTTAAGGTGGACAAAGGTTTGTTGCGCGTCGAAGTTTTAGAGAAAACCAATTGCAATATAGACCTCGTAGCATCTTATCCAAGGAAAGTAGCAGTTCGGGTTAACATTCTTAGTCCGTTCGAAGATACATTTTATCGAATCGTTGCCGAAGATTCTGTTGGCAATTCGATTGAAATTAACGATACAATCCCGGGGTTTACTTTGCAAATCCTTGGTTACGATGGGGAAAGGTCGTTCGATTTTGGTCACCAAAGCGTTGGTGAACTTATTTGCGATACACTGTATCTTTACAATTATGGC
Source organism: Ignavibacteria bacterium (assembly GCA_037445895.1). Taxonomy (GTDB): domain Bacteria; phylum Bacteroidota; class Ignavibacteria; order Kapaibacteriales; family UBA2268; genus JBBIJO01. The sequence continues at coordinate 88,030 of JBBIJO010000004.1, forward strand.
AACTTTACTCTTGTGCTCGATGCAATTGAACTTTGGAGAAACATCGAATTTTCCGTGCCTCCTTCGCAACAACCTGTTGTGGTGCCTCCCAAAACTTCGGTTCCGTTATATTTTTGTTTTAATCCTTTGCGAGTTGGTTTAATAGGCGATACATTGTATTGTAGGTTTCTATGTTCAGTAATTCAAATACCAGTTCAAGGGAATGGAGAAGCTATTCCTTTGCAAGGAACTTCGAATTGTAATGTTCGTATAGTAACTGAACTCCGAGGTAAAAGGAATGCTGTTGTTTCGGACGAACCGTTCCCAAATCCAGCAAAAACATTCCTTTATATTCCGTTCCCTAATGGGTTGGAAACACCATTCACTATTGAGCTATTCAATTCTATCGGCGATGAGGTTAGTAGCCAAACGATACAACAAGCTGCTTCAAGTGCGAATTTTATCGAGATAGATATTTCGTTGCTGGCAGATGGTTTTTATATTTTATCGTTAAAAGGTTTGGGTGTTATTTATTATTATCAGTTTTTCAAGATGGATTAAACTTTTAGGAACGAGTTGTTAAGCAAGGCGTGTTCCTGCTTTTATTCCGTATTCCTAAACTTTAATGCAAAACTTTTTAAGTTGTGTAAAAATTTTATTAAATTGAAATCCAGTTAATCGGAAAAAGCATTATTTAACTCAAAAGATTGAGTATAATTCTAATGGATACTTACAAGAAATTGGAAATACTTGCTAATTCGGCTAAATATGATGCTTCTTGTGCTTCGAGCGGGAGCCAAAGGAAATCTGGGATAGGAACCACTCGGATATCTGGAATTTGCCATAGCTGGGCTGGCGATGGGCGTTGCATATCTCTTCTTAAAGTCCTTCTTACAAACTATTGTGAGTTCGACTGCTCCTATTGTATCAATAGGAAATCCAACAATATTAAAAGGGCAATGTTTAAGCCCGATGAACTTGCGAAATTAACCGTCGAGTTCTATAAAAGGAATTACATTGAAGGTTTGTTCCTAAGCTCTGCTATCATAAGAAATCCTGACTACACGATGGAACTTATGTTGAAGGTAGTAAAAAAATTGAGGAATGAATATAATTTTGGCGGGTATATTCACCTCAAAATTATACCTGGTTGCGATACTAAATTAATAGAGGAGTCTTCGCTTTTTGCCGATAGGGTCAGCGTAAACGTCGAACTTCCCAATAGAATAAGTTTAGCGAAATTTTGCCCACAAAAGACAAAGGAAACAATATTTACTCCAATGAAATACGCTTCGAATCTTATACTTCAAAATAAAGAGAACCGGTATTGCCAATTCGCTCCCGCAGGGCAAAGCACACAAATAATAGTAGGAATGGACGAAAGCAATGATTACAAAATTCTGAATCTGGCGGAATGGTTATACAATAAACTTTTTTTAAAAAGGATTTACTACTCTGCTTTTGTAAAAGTTAATGAGGATGCCTTGTTGCCACCTATCGAGCCGCCTATACTCCGGGAACATCGATTATATCAAGCAGATTGGTTGCTGCGATTCTATCGTTTTAAAGTAAACGAAATTATTGCCGAAAACCAGAATCTCGATTTGAGATTCGACCCGAAAACAGCGTGGGCATTGAGAAACATAGACCAATTCCCTGTCGATATTAATAAGGTAGATTATGATACGCTGCTTAGAATTCCTGGTATAGGAACTACCTCGGCAAAGAAAATAATAAAGGCAAGGAAATTTACTAACCTCCGGCTCGAAGACCTTAAAAAAATTCGAATTCCCTACAAAAAAGCAATAAATTTCATAACGATAAATGGAAAATATTACGGATTGAAAACCGAACGTAAAGAGAAATATACTAACTTGCTTTCCGAGTTAAGACAAGATGGTTTATTCGACTCGAGCGTTCTCGAAAGAACATACATTTCTGCTAATACTGGTATTCTTTAAAATTGCAAATGGAACAAATTATTTACGACGGGTCATATATTGGTTATTTAAATGCGATAGAATCTGCTATCGATGAAAATGTTGCCAGCATCACTGCAAGCGGAAAGGAAAATTTATTCCTGACGAATCTCTATATTGAAACTAACAAAGAAAGAGCAATAAAATTCGAGAACAAAATAAAGGGAATAAACCCTTCTTCGATACAGAAAATAGTAACTCTTTACCTTTCCGAACTCGATGGATTCGAAAATATCGCTTTGGGGTATGTTAGGAGTCTCTATACCAACGGTGGATTGCTCGACAACCATCTTACCGATACTTATGTTTATCGGGCAAATAAGATTTTCAAAGATGTAATGCACGAAGTTCATAGGTTTATGGGGTTTGTTAGATTTTCGGAACTCGAAGATGGCACTATGCTGGCAAAAATATCTCCGAAATACAACATCTTACCTCTCATAAAAAACCATTTTGCCGGTAGGTTAGGGAATTTCCGGTTTATTATTTACGACGAAACGAGGAAGTTAGCCATAGTTAATACAAAGGAGCACTGCCAAATAATTTTTATTCCTTCGATACAGTTTGAGCTTTCGGAAAATGAAAAAGGAATGCGTTCGCTGTGGAAAAACTTTTTCCAAGCAATAGAAATAAAGGAAAGAAAAAATTTAAAAATCCAACAGTCGAAAGTTCCTTCGAGGTATCGAAAAAATATGATAGAATTTATCGAATGGAAAAAGTAAAATTCTTCGACATCCTAAAACCCGCATTATTTAAAATGTATTTACTTGCTTACACAACTAAACTACATAGTTGGTCTATTTTTATAGTTGGTTAATGAGTGCAATTTTTTATAAAAAAGAATAAAGGAATTCAGGACGCTTGCCTAAATACTGCTTGTGTTTGCTATCTGCTTTGTTGGGCAAAAATTTTCGATATACTTCTTGGCAAAATTTACAAATTATCCACACATATTTAGAAATCAATGAGTATTAACAAAGATTATCTGTTTATTTAATTATATTTCAATTATTTTTATTAAATTATCGTTATTAAAATTAGAAATTTTGAGGTGAATTATGATAAAGTTTATTATTGTGTTTCTGATTATTCCCTTCATATTAAAGGGACAAGGGGATGTGGTTGGGCAACCCGATTACGACGACCCAGCCCGCCGATTCGAAGAATTTACAAAGCAAAGGGCTTTTCCATTCGAAAAAATTCCCGATGGTGCTCGTGTTCGTGCTTTCAAACAAATGGAGGAAATGTTGTCCTCGAAAAATCAAGCACAATGGACACTTGCCCAACAACCTGAATGGAAAGCTATAGGTCCATTCGATATTGGTGGAAGGATGAAATCCATTGTCGTCCACCCTACAAAGAAGGGCTTGGTATTTGCTGCTGGTGCTGCTGGTGGAATCTGGCGTTCAACCAATAATGGTGATTGGTGGGAACCCATCTTCGATTTCGAAAATGGGATAGCATTTGGTTCAATTGCAATCGACCCCAATAATCCAGATGTAATTTACGCTGGAACTGGCGAGTCTGTCCTCGGCGGCGGCACAATTTATCTCGGCAATGGTATCTATAAGAGTACCGATGAAGGTAACACTTGGAAGTTGCTTGGTTTGACCGAAGTAGGGGCATTTTCGAAGGTCTATGTCCATCCGATGAATTCCAACATCGTTGTTGCAGGCGCCACTATTCGCCAACCGGGTTTTTACAAATCTACTGATGCTGGTAAAAGTTGGCAACGCCTTTTCGACCAAAATGTAACCGATGTTTCTATTAACCCCGAGAATCCCGATGAGTATTTAATTGGTGTTAATGCCGAGGGTGTTTACTTTACAACCGATGGAGGTCTTTCGTGGGTTCCTCGAAATTCTGGTTTCGAAGGTGGAACTGGTAGAGTTTCAGTTCAATTTGCTCCTTCCGATCCCAGCATTGCATACGCCCTGTTGGATATTGCATCTGCGGGTTATATTTATAGAACGACAAATAAAGGTCAAAGTTGGACATTGGTCTATCGTGGCGATGCCAATTTTTTCAGGGGGCAAGGATTCTACGATAATTTTATCCTTGTCCATCCCACAAATCCCAATATTGTGTTGGCGGGCGGTATCGATGTTTTTAGAACTTCGGATGGTAAGAATTGGAATAACGTAACAAATGGATATAGCGGGGGGAATGTGCACGTCGATCAGCATACTGCTGGATTCGACCCCAAAAATCCCAACATTGTATTTTTAGGGAACGACGGAGGAATCTATCTTTCAACCGATGCTGGTATCAACTGGACTCGGAAGAATAACAATTTGCAAGTAACACAGTTTTATGGATTTGATATCGACAATACACAGCCAAATATTAACTTTGGGGGAACGCAAGACAATGGTACACTTGGCTCGGATAACGACAGTGATTGGTCATTTATCGCCGGAGGCGATGGATTCCGAACTGCTGTCGATTATACTTCGCCCAACATAGTGTTTGGTCAATCTACGCCGGGAGGTAGAATAATCCCATTTAAGCTCGACTTAAACACAGGTGCATTTTCATTTCTCGATAAAGGGATTGATTTCACCGCCGGTGTTTGGGACCCACCCCTAATAATTGACCCACAATTGAATTATATACTTTACCACGGACGGGATAGATTGTATGCTTCCTACGATTATGGTGCTAATTGGGAAAGATTGAAAACTCCAACATCGGGCGGGCGATTCACCGCAATTGATGTATCGCCATTGAACTCGGAAGTAATAATGGCTGGAACAAGTATCGGCGAAGTAATTATCTCGAAAGATGCAGGCGAGAATTGGGAACTCTTGAATGAGAATGGAATCCCAAGCCGATGGGTTACCGATATTGCTTTTTCGAGTAAATCCGAAGGAACCGCCTTCGTTTCTTTGTCGGGATTCTATACCCCGCATATATTTAAAACTACCGATTATGGTAAAACATGGATAAATTTAAGCGAGGGTTTACCCGATATTCCTGTGAACGCTATTGCCATTCATCCACTCGACGAAAACCTTGTCTTTATTGCAACGGACATTGGGGTCTTTGGAACATTCGATGGTGGCAAAAATTGGTTTCCTTATGGAAAAGGACTGCCCCGAAGCCCAGCAGTTGATATAAAGTTCTCGAAATACTCATTAACTCAATCTACAATTCCACTTCGTGTAGCTACCCACGGAAGGGGTATTTGGGAAGTCCCCGTTTCGATGGAGGTTGTTACAGAACCCGAAATAACCTCCCCCGCCGGTGGTGAAATATTTGTTAGCACAACCCAGCAGATAATTGCATGGTATGGTTTCGCACCGCCAGTTCGTGTTGAATATTCCATTGATGATGGGATGAACTGGACAATAATTGCCGAAAATGTCCAAAGTTCACCTTTGCTGTGGACAGTGCCAAACAGACCTACTGAGTTTGCAAGAGTGAGAATCACCTCGTTGGCTGAACAAACACAAGTTAGAATTTCTTACACATTCACAATCAGCCTAATTTCGAAAGGTTCGATTATTCAGAATGCAGGCGTTAATTTTATCCCCTATGGTATTGCATACGATGGGATAGGAGGGTTGTGGACAACAAGCTTTCAATCGAACCAACTTGTTCGACTTAATGCAAACACACTTTCCAAGGAAAAAAGTTTGACACTACCCGGCGATAGTTTGTTTACCGATCTTGCCTACGACCGCAATAACCATATAATGTATATCCACAAGATGAATAGTACTTCGGGTAATGGGGGTGTTATAATAGTTATCGATACAACTGGAAAAGTAATAAAACAATTCAATAGCCCTGCAAATGTTTATCCAATTGGATTGGAAATATTGGATGGTAAGCTCATCGTAGGCGATAGGGACAAAAAGAACGAATTTGGGCGCCAAGTCCTTATGATTGTTAATCCAGACAATGGTGTTGTTGAAAAGACATATCCCAATCCATATTCGAAAACATACGGACCTCGTGGGCTTGCTTCCGACAAAGATAAATACATTTATCAAATTGGAACTTATTTCCCTTCTGGGGGTTCGTTGGCAGAAGCAGTTGCAATTCGAATACCGAAAGAAGATTTATCGATAGAATTGGATAGACTATCTTTACAAACAGCTTCCGGATTAATCAACGCACGAGGAATTGAGTTCGACCCGCGCGACAAAAACCTATGGATTAGCGATTACAATGGAAACATCTATAAGATTGCGGGCTTCGACTTGCTGTTGAGTGCCGGAGAGCAACCTACCACCAAAAATACTGACAAGGATGTATTTGCCGATGTTTTCCCAAATCCGGCTTCGGAAACTATCAATATTCTTTTAAAAACCGCCGGATACTCCGGACCGATTCAGATTGAATTGATTGATAATCTTGGGAATATTATTTCGAGTGGATGGAAAGGGGATGTTGGATTCTACAATACGAAATTAGTTTCTTTATCAACTCGTTCGATAACTTCTGGTATATATTTTGTTAGAATAAAAATGGACCGGAGTTGGGAAACTAAACAAGTTGTAGTTATTAAATAAATGTTGTTGAAGAGGAAACAGGCGAAAGAAGAAGAAAGCGGTCGGACGAGTGCCGACCGCTATTTAATAACTTATGCCGATTTGATAACTCTTCTACTGGGACTTTTTGTTATTCTTTACGTAACCTCGCGAGTTGACGAAGAACGTTATAAAGAGTTCAGCAAAGCCTTTGCAGATTATTTTAAGACAGCCGACCCCCAAAATGTAAACAATACATTCGATATTATCAAAAGCTCCAAGAAGGGAATTCCAGAACCAGTTATTCCATCGAACGAAAGACGTTCTCTCGAAGAAATTCAAGCAGACGTGAAAACGACTCTTTTGGAATACATTCAGAAATCCGCGATAGGCGTCGAAATTCGCGACTCGGATTTGGTAATTACACTTCCGGAAAAACTTCTCTTTAATCCGGGAAGAGCCGAAATCGAACCTACCGGCGAAGAAATATTAAATAAACTAAGCTTTGCTCTTTGCCGTTTGAGCAAAGACCAAGAAATCAATATTGATGGACACACCGATAGCGACCCGATTCGGAATTTCCGCTATCCTTCGAATTGGCATCTTTCTGCTGCTCGAGCTGCGAACATAGCATACTTACTTGTAGAAAATGGTGTTTTAGAATATTCTATTGTTGTTCGCGGGTTCGGAGCATCGCGTCCGATTGCGGACAATTCCTCGCCCGAAGGAAAATCAAAGAACCGACGGGTCGAAATTACCATAACTAATTTGAAGCAAAATACACCGACGACAAAGGGGTACCAAGCAAATGAACCGAGTAAATAGAAAGGCTATTATCATACTTTGTTCGCTTGTCGTTGCACTTAATTCCTTTTCCCAAACAAAAGCAAGGTTCGAACCCAATCAAATTGTTGAACTTCCGACCGCCGGGTGCTACGAAAAAGGAACTTATGCAATACAGTTTAACAATTTCGCAAATGGCGGGGTAAGATTCTCGCTCGGCGTCTCTCCTTTCGATAATTTTGTATTGGGGGTTTCTTATGGAGGAACCAATATAATTGGGGCAGGGGATGCAACGTTCCAAAACCTTCCGGGAGTCGTTATCAAATTCAGATTTTTCGACGAAAAAGCTTCGTTCCCAGCGTTAACAATAGGAGTAAATACACAAGGCTACGGACGTTATTCTCGCGAGGCTGAACGTTTCGAAACTTATTCTGTAGGTATTTTTCTGGTAGCAAGCAAGAGTTTTACTAATCCTGTTGGCTTTTTCGATATTCACTTTGGCTTAAACTATTCTCTTGAGCCTAAACCTCGGGATAGGTCGCCAAATTTCTATTTTGGTTTTTCGCAGGAAGCCTTACAGATTATCTCGCTTAATTTTGAATTTAACGCAACATTGGATGAACGCACCAGTCAGTTCCTTTCCAAAAAGGGAATTATTAATGCTTCTTTGAATTTCCTTCTTACAAAAAATATCGCTGTTGGAATAATTTTCAAAGATTTACTAGCGCATTTACAAGGTGGAAAGGGAATCGAAAGGAATTTCTTCCTACAATATGTTAATTATTTTTAAGTGTAGTTTTTGTGCTTTTCGAACGCAAGATAAAATAAACCCCCGCAATAATGAATGGAATGCTAAGTATTTGCCCCATCGACAAAGGCAAATACTTTTCGAAATCCGCTTGGAAAGCTTTTGTAAATTCGATAAGGAAACGCGCCGAAAAGACCGAAACTAAAAACAGTCCGAAAGGTAATCCTTTATTGAGAAGTTTGTTGCTGCGATACAGTAAAAATAGGATAACGAAAATTATCAAATAGGAAATAGCTTCGTATAATTGAGAAGGATGCACAGGGGGCGTTTGCCCGACGACCGCGCCTCTTTCGAAGACATTAAATACAATTGCCCAAGGAACGTCCGTTGGCTTGCCAATAATTTCGTGATTAAAAAAATTCCCTATACGAATAAAAGTCGATGCCAATGCAACTGGAATAGTCAATCTATCGAGGAGCCAAAGCAACTCGATATTTTTATGTTTTCGGATGAAGATCCATAAAGCAATAAAAATTCCTATTGCACCTCCGTGGCTTGCTAAACCGCCGTGCCAAACCTTTAAAATTTCGAGTGGATTGCTTAAATAATACTCTGGTTCGTAGAATAAACAATGCCCAAGCCGAGCACCTACAACTGTTCCAACAACAATATAAAAAACGAGGCTTTCGAGTGATTTTTGTGGTTTCTTTTCGTGTTTGAAAATATAGACCATAATTTGGTAACCAATAATAAAGCCAAGAGCAAACAGAACACCATACCAGCGGATTGCAAAAGAACCAATTCTGATGAGCTCTGGGTTTGCATTCCAATGGAAAAAAACAGCAGTGTCCATAAATTATTTGGATGTTTTTTCGTATTGTGGATTGTAGTCTATAACGTTTGCAGCCCAAAGAAGCTTTTTGCGGAGCAAATCGTAGTAAGTACTATTAGTGGGTTTAACAAGTTTAACGACATAATCAGATTTTTTGATATGTATCGTCTCATCGTTTTGAATTGGGACGGTGATTCTACCATCGGCAACGAAATTCGCTTCCCCCGTAGGCGATTTAACGGACAAATCCAAATCGTTCGATTCAGGAATAACCAAAGGTCTATATGTTAAAGAATGGGGTGAAATCGGAGTCAAGCAAATTACTTTTGTCGATGGAGAAAGGATTGGCCCACCACAAGATAAAGAATAGGCAGTTGAACCCGTAGGAGTTGTAACAATTAAGCCGTCGGCGCGGTAATCCCCAATATAATGATCATTGGTATAAGCAGAGACGGTAATCATACGCGAAGAACCTCGCTTTTCGATTACAAAATCATTCAAGGCATAATATGTCAAGCCGCGGACGGTTGCTTCGAGAACGCTTCTATCGACCACCCGAAAATTACCTTCGGCGAGATCAATCAATGCTTTGTCGAGTTCAAGAACAGAATATTCAGCAAGAAAACCAAGTTTCCCAACATTGACACCCATAATGGGAATGTTGGACTTTAAAAGGAGATTAGCAGCCGAAAGCATAGTTCCGTCGCCGCCAAAGGAAATAAGAACGTCGATATAACGCTCGAACTCGATTTCTTTGATTTCGTGGAATTTACTCGCGATTTCGGGTTTAATTTTCGAAAGGAAATCTTGCTTTGCATAACATTCAACATCCATTTTTAGCAATTTTGATGCAGCGAATTCGGCACAATCAATTGCTTCGGGTTTGAACGAGTTCTCGTAAAGTCCAATTCTTTTCATAGTTGAAATAAATTTACCAACTCAAAATTACGTAAATATTGAAAAATAAAAAAGCCTTGCCATCGGGGGGGTGATAGCAAGGCATGCAGCATAACGAGGAAGTGACGGCTGGGGAAACCGTCGAGCGGGAAACGGGGCTCGAACCCGCGACCCCAACCTTGGCAAGGTTGTGCTCTACCAACTGAGCTATTCCCGCTTATCAAAGAAACCCTTCCTATTGGGGCTACAAAATTAATACATTTTTTTGAATTTTCCAAATTTTCCCCAACTTAAAATCTCTTTTCAAAGATCTCAATGCAAAATTTCTTCACTAAATTGAAATCAATTTCTGTGCCAATTTCCTTCGAAATCGATGTTACCGATTTATCTTTTATCCCGCACGGAATTATATAATTAAATTCTTCGAGATTATTACTAACATTCAAAGCAAAGCCATGCGATGTTACCCAGCGAGAACAGTGCATACCGATTGCGCAAATTTTACGATTTCCATCTACCCAAACTCCTGTTAATCCTTCGACTCTTTGACCGTTAATGTTGAATTTATAAAGAAGTTCGATTATTGTATCCTCGATTTCCCGAAGAAACCAATGCAAATCTTGGCGAAAATTAACCAGATTGAAAATCGGGTAACCAACGAGTTGCTTCGGATTATGAAGAGTTACGTCTCCACCTCTGTCGTTGTAAACAACTCGGATGCCTTTTTGTTCCAAAAATTTCGTTGGGAGAAGGATATTATTGCCTCGCCCAGCTCGTCCAACAGTTATCACTGTTGGGTGCTCGCAAACAACGAAAACATTTCGTTCGGGTTCGTTTTGAAGTTCACCCACAAGTTGGCGCTGTCGCTTCCAAGCCTCCTCGTAATCGATTAAGCCCCAATCTTGAATCTCGAGCATTGTTGTTAAATATCGTAATATATGCTAAAACGATGGAAAATTGCCGACGGGCCTACTTGCGAAACCGCATAGTCAAAATTCAAAATTTCCTTGACTTTTATTCCCACACCAGCATTGAAGCCCGAAAAGCTTTTGTCCTTTGTTGAACTCGAATACTTTCTAATATTATTATCGTATCCTAAACGCAAATTAACATACTTACCAATATCGAATTCGCCGCCGATTGTAAACTTTAAGAATTTATCGAAAAATTTGTTTGTTTGGTCGGCAAGATTAACAAAGCTAAAGTTCAAAAGCAACGGCAATCCACGTAACCGATGACTCACCCCAATGCGGATGTCCAAAGGCAACGATTCTCTTGTTCCGGTGAAAGTTGAAAGCTGAGTTCCAACGTTTAAAATTGAAACTCCAATATTTGTGCGCTTTTCTGGGAGTTCAAACAAAAGCCCAACGTCGATGGCAAAAGCAAACGACGCATACTTTTCGATTGAAGAGGATATAAATTTCAAAGTGCCGCCATAATAGAGATTCGTATCTAATTTATTTGCATACGAAATGCCGAAAGCAATATCATTAGCTGTGAAAGTTCCTTTCGATTGTCCCAGTTTATCGCTACCATCGAAAGAGCCATAATTTGTGAAAAGTAGTGAACCAGCAAAATTTCCAATATTTTCCCATTTATGGTTAAATGTAACGGTTCCAGAATTGACATCGAGCACGTGCTTGAAAAAAGTAAAGGAGAAGTTTTTGCTCGTGTTTGTAGCAACACTTGCCGGGTTGAAGAACAAAGCCGATGGGTCGTCGGTCATCGAAACAAAAGCTCCGCCGAGCCCTGCCGAACGAGCACTCCCAGCATACCGAAGAAAATTGAACGAAGTTTCGGCTCGACAAACAAAGCCAGGCAAAGCCAATAGAAGCAACAAAAGAACCTTTTTCATTTTAATTACCATATTATTTGTTTTTTCAATTTATCGAGAAAAAATTTTGGGGGTTTCACAGCACGAAAACCATCGATTCTAACAAAAGTATGTATTGTATGTCCACAAGCAATTTCCTTGCCTTCGCAAAAAATTTGATAGTCGAATCGAATCCGAGAGCCAACGTTGTGTGGATTGAATCGTGTAGCAATATTCAGCAAATCATCGTAATGTGCGGTTCCTTTCCATTCGACTTTTGCTTCGAGCAAAGGAAGAAGAAATCCATTGCTTTCGAAATCTTTATATGGAATTCCGAAATGGCGCATCAACTCAGTCCTCCCAATTTCAAAATAGCGAAGATAATTCCCATTGTAAACAATCCCCATTTTGTCTGTGTCGGCATATCGAACACGAATTTGGAATGTATGTTCCCAAAACAAGTTGGTAGCAATATTGTTTTCTCGGGTTATATTGTTTTCGTTGGAAATCATACGTTTTCTCCTTCGAGTAAATACAAAGGTAATAAAAATTTCATATAACATTTCCGAATAAAAGGAGTTGCCGAAACATAGAGAAGCCTTTTATCTGCTATTGTGTGCCTCGAAAAGCAAGGTTGCAAAGCAGCCGAATAGTTTGGATTGGCAGTTCTTATTTCGTCGAAGGTTTCCATAGTGCATAAATGTCCGAGAATTTTTTATGTCCCGATTTTATTCATTTCCAGATACTTACTTTCTCATTTTGGCGCGGTTTAATCGATACCATTCCTTTTGCCCCATTTCGTTATAAACCATATTGATGTTGTAATTCCATATCATATATGGTAATAATTTAAGATTGGTTGTCTTTTTTTGCATTAGCGACCACTTCCAACTTATGTGTAATCTAAACATATCATTTTGCATCGGCAAGAAGTTTTTCGATGATGTGTGGTGTTGGAATATTTTCTGCTTCGGCATTAAAGTTTGTTACCAATCGATGCCGCAAAACGGGCAAAGCAACAGCGCGAACGTCGTCAATCTCGGGGGTATAGCGACCCTGCATTGCTGAACGTGCCTTCGCTCCAAGAATCAAATATTGCGAAGCACGAGGTCCAGCACCGTAACTAATATAATCCTTAATGTATTTTGGGGATTCGCCATTTGGACGTGTCGAACGCACAAGACGAACCGCATAGTTGACAACATTATCGGCAACTGGGATTTTTCGAATCAGGTCTTGCAATTCTATTATTTCGTCGTTGTGCAAAACTTTATCGACCTTTTGGGTAATCAAAGAAGTTGTGTTTTGAACAATTTCGACTTCTTCTTCGAAATTGGGATAATCCAACCAAAGGTTGAACATAAAACGGTCGAGTTGGGCTTCGGGCAGTGGATACGTTCCCTCTTGTTCGATTGGGTTTTGTGTGGCAAGAACAAAAAATGGCTCGCTAAGTTTGTATGTGGTTCCTGCGGCAGTTACTTCGTGTTCTTGCATTGCTTCGAGCAAAGCAGACTGAGTCTTGGGGGGAGTTCTGTTAATTTCGTCGGCAAGAATAATATTTGCAAAAATTGGACCTTTAACAAATTTAAAACTTTTATTTCCTGTTGAAATATTCTCTTCAATTATTTCTGTTCCAGTTATATCCGATGGCATAAGGTCGGGAGTAAATTGAATACGGCTGAATTTTAAATCCAAAGCGCTCGCAAGAGTTCGTATCATTAAAGTTTTGGCTAATCCCGGAACTCCAATCAGCAAACAATTGCCACGAGCAAACAGTCCCATTATCAATTGTTCGACGATAGACTTTTGTCCGACAATGACTTTTGCGACTTCCCGTTGAACATTTGCAATGGACTCGGAAAAATATTTCAGTTGTTCGATTTCGTTCGCTTCTTTCAACATAACTACTCGAAATTAAAAATGAAATTGACGAGTTGCTCGAAGCAAAATTGAACACCAATGAAAAATAAATAATATTTCTACGAAAAAAGAGTGTGCATCGAAAATCTTTCGTTGCACACTCCATTGAGAAACTAAAATGAAAAAAATACAAAAACTAAATTAACATTTTTTTTATTTTTTTGGAAGTGTTAACATAATAAATCTACTGTTGTGATTGCCCGAACTTTAAACGTATTAGATTAAACTTTGCTTCATATCCAACCAAAGTTGGAATCCAAAAGTAAATTGGAGTAACAAATGTCGCCTCGGTCTATTCATAATTCGTCATCACCATTTTCAACCGTGTGTCGAAGGTATTAATCTTGGGGAAATCTGTGAATTGTAACTATTCCCCGACTTTTAAAGATTTGAATTAAATATCAAATATTGGTCTAGCTAATTGTTGTTAGTATTTCCTTTGCTTCCTGATTGTCGGGTTCGAGTTTTAGAGTCCAGCCGAGCATTCTTTTAGCCTCGTCGAAATCTTTGACTCGAAGGAAGCATTTCGCTGCACCTAAAAATGCGAGTGAGTTGTTGGGGTTAAGTCTTTTTGCTTCTGTGAAAAGTTGCAAACCGCTATCGTAATCGTTCATTTCGAGCATAATATTGCCCATATCGACAAAAAGGACATCCAGCGAATACCCAAGAACGGAATCGAATCGTTCGTCTTTCCAGCGAGCAACCAAGTCGGAATATTTTTCTAATGCAGAAACAATATCGCCTTCGTTTTGAAGTATTTTTGCTTCTATATATAATGTGTCGATATTATTTGGTTCGCTTTGTCTTACTTTTTCAAGGTAAGACTTTACATTTTCTAGATTGGCAAGCAGAAATTCTGTGATTGCCATTCTTAGATAAAGAAAAATCTTATATTTTTCGTTTAGCGATTCGATATTAGGAATAATTCGATGATATAAGTCTTTTGCCTGTTCGAGGCGACTGCTGCTGAAAAATTCTTCTGCTTCGCCGAGCAGGATTTGCTCGTCACATTTGTCAGTCAGCGTTTCGAAGGATTTTTGAGCAATTCCTTTCCCATAAAGAGCGTCGATTCTACTTAGAATCTTCAATGTCGAGCGTTTCCAAGTCCAAAGCGTTCGGGCATACTTCGAAGCAATTAATCCTCGAACAGTAATATCCGATGGATTTTGATAAATTGCACGCATCAGCCCGGAAAGATAATCTCCGTCGGGTTCAAGGATAAAAGCTTCACCAACAAGTGGGTCGTTGTCGATTTGGCTGCCTATTGAAATTTTATACGAAGGGATTTTCCACGCAAAGGAATCAAGGACAAAATCTTCTGTGGCTCCATTTTGAGTAACTATGACGGGTAAACCACAAGCCATTGCTTCCAAAGTTGGCAACGAAAATCCCTCGCCACGATAAGGAGAAACGAAAACATCGCAAGCACGAAATAGACTTGCTATTTCCTCTTCGGCTAAATAATCCTTGATATAAATAATTTCTGGGGTATTCGGTGTTCGTTTAATGGTTTCGATTTGCTCTTCGGCAGTTTGGCCCTTGTAAAACGACTCGGTCCCCATATCTTTGACGACAAGTGTAACATTGTCCTTCGAGGTAAATGTGCTTACGTAACTTTGAAGTAAAATGTCGATACCCTTCCGATATGTAGTTCCCCCGACGTAAAGGAATTTTAAACGTTTGTCTGTATTTAAACGGAATATTTTGCCTTTGGGTTGAAAGAGTTCGGGGTCGATTCCATTCGGAATTACCTGAATTCTGTTAAAATCGAGTCCACTATTAATGAATGCTTGGCGTGTATAATTCGATGGAACCCATAGTTCGTCGGCATTCTTGAATATTTCTACGAAGCGTCGCGGGAGAGTTGTAAATTCCCAAGGTTGCATAATTACCCATTTGGCACCTTGTGGAGCATCCGCTTTGGGGGGCCATTGGTGACGAATCCACAGATAAGGTAATTTTTTTACCTCCATTGGGGGTTCTTGCTTGTATCTAATATCGTATCGAGCAAGTTTTTCATATTTTACATTTCCCGCCGGTTGAAATTGCTCGGCTTCGTATGGAATAATTGTAACCTCTACTTGCCCACTATCAATTAAGTTAGAGCAATGCTCCCTATTGATTAAAGCAAGAGAA
Organism: Ignavibacteria bacterium; assembly: GCA_037445895.1. Lineage (GTDB taxonomy): Bacteria > Bacteroidota > Ignavibacteria > Kapaibacteriales > UBA2268 > JBBIJO01. Next base: position 103,595 of record JBBIJO010000004.1, read on the forward strand.
TGGTAAACAAATTGCGAACCTTCCCAAACCACGTTTAGGCAGGGTGTAGATTTCGCGTGGGATTCAGAAGCCGAAGGTTTTTTGGAGAATAGTAAGTTCTCTTCCATTCTTGTCTCGCCTTTAATGTTGTTTTTGCTTTCTTCAATATTTTCTGTGCTCGTAGAATACTCAATCAATTCTCGAAGGTCGGTTATTTCGAACTCTTTTGATTGGGTCTCAATTTCTTCGGATTCTGGGATAGGTTGTTTCTGTGTTAGTTGTTCCTTTTCTCTTTGTTCGTCCATAAATTCCTCCAATGTAACCGGCTTGCGTGCTTTAAATTCGATTTCGTAGCGGGTAAAATCATTTGTATCTTCTTTTATTTCCAGACGAATAACTTCGAACCCAGCAGTTTGAAAGTGCCTATGAACGTCAGCCGGTAGGAATTTTTCACCGATGGAAGGAATTTGAATTTTTTTCTCTTGTTGAAGCAGTTTGGGTGTTATTAAGAGTTCGTATTCCCTTGCCGTTATAGGGACTTTATTACAAAGTGCATTGTAAATTTTGAGAATATGCTCAATGTAATCATTGAACGAATGAAGAGGGAGAAGCGATTGCCGCATCGCCTCCATTTTATCTCGATTTAGGTTGCAATAATGAATTGTGGCAACAAGGGCGTCAACAGAGTCGTGTTCGTAAAGGAGACCGTTGACTCCATCGACAACGAAATCGGGAACACCTCCAATATTGGCTGCTACGAGCGGAAGTCGCATTGCATTCATTTCGAGGAGAGCAAGAGGGGCACAATCTTCCCATATACTCGGGAAAATCCCTATGTCGCTCGATGTAGCAATTTCCTCTAACATTTCGGGTTTGTATTCACCATGGAATTGGATAATATGTTTTTTGTCGATTTGTTGGAGTTGAGCGAGGTATTTATTGCTAACAAATCCATAAATATGGAATTCCACATCGTTTGGAATAAAATATTGGGCTGCTTTGGCAAGGATGTGGGCTCCTTTGTGTGGCATTACGCCACCAATCGAAACATATCGCAATCGTTCGGGGAGGCGTCTTGTCCCTTCCGATTTTAGTTTTTCGCTTTGCCAGATTTTATCGACAATTGGGTGGACTTGGTGGACAACAGCGATTTTTTCGTTTGCACCCGAAAATTCCGTTAGCAGTTCTTTTTGCCTACGGGAAACAGCAAGCGTGATGTCCACCCACTCGTTCAATATCCGACGACTTGTTTCTTGGCGTTGTTCGTATTCTTTTAGCTTATGTGGATTCTTTTGGACAAGTTCAGAATTCGACAAGAAATCTGTATCGCTCCATAGTGTCAAATCGGGGTTAAATAAATACAGATTGGGGTCTATTAAATGATAATTATGTGGGGTATAAAGAAGAGGAATATTGTATTCTTTTGCAACTTTGGGTAGGGCGAGAGTAAGTCCGTGAAAATTATGGAAGTGTATAACATCGGGTTGTGTTGCTTCAACAACTTGCCGGAATTTCTCGACTACTTTTTCATCTAATATCTCTCTTTGAGGATTGTCGGGGTCGTTGAAAGTTGCTGGTCGATTGAAAAGCCCAAAAAGACGGACATTCCCTTCGTTTTGCTCTTCGAGTGAATATGGGGGGAAGGATGTATCGTAGCGAAGTGAAGCATAGAATACAGAAATTTCGAAACCCCGGCGAGAAAGTTCTTGTGCTACCGCGCGTGGGAATGTTGTTCCCCCTCCCGTCTCTTTCCACCCATACATTACAAATAGAATCCTTTTCAATTGCTTCACTGGTTTGTCTTCTTTTGTTGTTGTAATAATTTTAGATAGGAGCATATTATTGGGTATGACGCCGATAGGAATTTTTGAATTATCGAAAGAATGTTCCGAAACAAGCGTTTCGTTTGCCCAATGTAATTGCATTTCGCTAAAAAGTTTAGGGTGCTTTAAAAGAATTTTTGCTTTTTGGCGAGCGTCTTCCGAAAAATTGCCAGCAAAGTATATGTCCTTTGCGAAGAAACTTGTGAATAAAGGCTCTGGAACACGAATCCCACAACCACCAAACTCTCCAGCTTTCAACCAGAAATCCCAAACTGAATATCCCGAAGGAAGCGCCTCATCGTAGCCTCCAACCCGAAGGACAAGTGCTCGCGGAAGCAAGTTTGTGCAGGGAAGGTAGTTAAATTTTTTTAGTTTTTCGAAGTTGTAATCTAAACTCTGGACTATTCTTTGGTTGGAGCTTTGGTAATAGTCGGAATAAGCAAAATAATTAGGAGAATAGTTATTCAAGATAGAGACAAGTTTTGTAATAAAGTTTGGAGAAATCTCGTCGCCTGAATGAATAAATGCAATATATTTCCCATTAGCTATTCTGCTTAATAGGTTGCGGGCTTGCGTTTCGCGGTCTATCGGATACGATTTCTCCGGTTTCAAAATTTCGAAATTTGTATGTGTTTGGTATTGAATGGAGGTTAGGGTCCTTTGAATTTCTTCTTTGGTAGTTGTTTGAGGAATTAACACAACTATTGAAATTAAATCGTTGAAAGGATTATTGAAATGGTAGGGGAGTTGTAGCCTTTCCTGCGTCGAAAATAGTCTGACCGTGTTTTCCCCAAATAATTTACTAAGTTTATCGAGCTTCCAATGGAATGACAATTCTATATTTTGCTGTTCTTGATTCAAATCCTGTATGGTAACCGAATGCAGACCAAGAATCATTTCTGCTTTTTCGAAATTTAAAACGCTTTCGATAGCGTTTTGCCAAAAATTGGTATTGATTTCGTCGAGACTATTGCCTTCGAAAGGCAAGATTTTTTCGGATATACTTTTTCGAAAGATAAATGTTGATGGGAAAATCGCAGAACCTTTGTCGAATTGGTCTATCTCGTTCGGAAAAGTTGTAGCAACATTTGTGGCTGTATTTTCGAATATTTCTTGTTGGTCGGTTGTGATTAGCTCGTCGGAGAATACCCCTTCGAGATGGGGATTAATTTCCATATAATTCGACAGTAATGTCAACGCATCCGGGCGTAATATGCAATGCGGAAATGAAATTGCGATATATTCACCTTTTGCATTTTGTATGGCAAAATTTAAGCGTTCTGCAATTGCTTCATCCTTTTCGAGCACTCGTATCGAAAACACATCGAAAAAGTTTCGGCAAAAATTTACGACATTGATGATTTCATTCGATTTAGGAACTACTATTAAAATTTCGAGTAGATTATTTTTGAATAATGTCTGTTTGCTAAAATTGTAGAATTGGTTCCGAAATTCGGTTTCGTCGCCTTCGGCAATTATTATTGCTGTAACCTTATGTTTAGTCGTTTCATCCATTTGACGAATTGTTCAAAATTAATCATTCATATTTGAGACTTCTATTTTTGGCTAATTTGTGGTTAAAAATAGCCAACATTTCAACCTACCAAAGTTTCTAAAAATGAACAGAAAACAAATATTATGCCATTATAACTTAAAAGTTTTTTAATTTTGATTTTTGAACGGTTTTTTAATCTTAAGGTAATATTACTATGGATGCTTATTCAATAGAGCGAAATACTCTCGGCAAAGAAATCTTCCGTCTCTCATTTCTTCGAGGGACTTTTAAATTGCGTTCTGGAATAATTAGCAATGAATATTTCGACAAATACCAATTCGAAAGTAACCCTCTTATTTTAAACGAGATAGCCAAGCATTTATCGAGGTTATTGCCCGAGGATTTCGATGCATTTGCAGGTTTAGAAATGGGGGGCATTCCTGTTGCAACAGCAATGTCGTTACTGTTATCGAAGCCTGTGGTATTTGTTCGGAAGAAGGCAAAAGAATATGGAACAATGAAGGTTGCCGAAGGAATGGAAATTTTGAACAAAACGCTTGTGGTTGTCGAAGACGTTGTTACAAGTGGAGGACAGGTGGTCGAAAGTGTTCTCGAATTGCGTCGGTTCGGAGCGAAAGTGGAATTAGCTTTTTGCATAATAGATCGTGAACAAGGCGGTAGAGAAAATCTTTCGAAAATTGGAATCGAATTGCGTTCATTGTTCAAAATGTCCGAATTAAAAGCACTTTCACAGCAAAGTTAACAAAAAGCTGCATTAATGGGGTGGATAGAAATTGCCAATTCCGCCCGAAATATAAAAATTTCGTCTTCGTTCGGAATTACCTTTCACAAGTCCATAAGTTTTTTTGTTCCTCTCGAAGGGTTTTCTTTCAATATCCAACTATAGCTACCAACATAGTTACCAAGAGGCAGACAACCTTGCATCAATATCTTGACGTATGTAACTTGTGCAACCCGTGCTGAAAAGAATAGAGGAACAAAGAAGAATGAAGCATAGGGAATGCGGCGAAGATGTGCGACAACGTTGCTCTGCAAATTTATTTTTCATATTTCAAATTTTTCGTAATAGTTTCGTCTATATTATTTATTTTTGTTTATGTTGAACAAGGATTGTTAAATATGAAAAGAGGACTTGCATCGTTCGAAAACCCATCGTTGGCGGTTGCTTTGCAATCGTTCATTCAAAAGACTTATGCCTGGATGGTTGGCGGTTTACTCGTTTCGGGATTGACTGCGTGGGGTGTTGCTTCGAGCACCGCTATTGAATACATTGCAATGAATCCTGGACTTCTGTTCTTTCTTTTTTTGGCGGAGATTGGTTTAGTATTTTTCCTTTCTGCACGAGTAATGAAACTTCAAACAACAACCGCTGGGTTCCTTTATATCCTCTATTCTTTCCTGAATGGGCTTACTTTATCTTTGATATTTTTGATTTATACATCGGCAACTATCCAGAATGTGTTTTTCACAACCGCTGCTCTTTTCGGGGCGATGAGTTTTTATGGCTATACTACCAAAAAGGATTTGACGAGTATTGGGAGTTTTTTGATGATGGGGTTGTTTGGTGTTATTATAGCAATGGTGATAAACATATTCATTGGAAGTAGTGCAATAAACTTCGCAATTTCCTTAATTGGCGTAGTGGTTTTTATTGGTTTAACAGCCTACGATACACAAAAATTAAAAGAAATGTTCTACACTTTGAGCGAAGATTCCGAAGCATTGGGTAAATACTCAATAATGGGTGCTCTTACTCTCTATTTGGATTTCATTAATCTTTTCCTGTTCTTGCTGCGACTATTCGGAAGGCGCGATTGATGCCCAAGATTTCGCCCTCGGAACTGATTTTACAAGCAGACCGTAAGTTCCAAATCGGCAACTACGACGAAACGATAGCCCTTTGTCGCAAAGGAATTACAAGTTTCCCGGATTTCCCTTCTTTCTATTCCTTGCTTTCGCAGGCATATATTAAACTTGGGCAAATACGTGAAGCAATTGGAATCGTAGAACAAGCAATTGAACTATTCCCATTTCAAAGAACTTTCCAATTTTTACTCGATAGTTTAAATAACGAAATTGTCTCGACCTCGAAAGAATCTATTGGGTTGAGCATTCATCGTCCGAGTTCCAAAAGATATGCAAAAGTGATTCAATCGGTAATTGCTTCGATGCCTTTCGGAATTGTTTCGCAATATTTTCCGTATAGCCGTCGAAATATTTTTGTGAATGCCCCAAGAAATTACTTTGCTTCTCGAATTGATTTACAGGATTTCCCTAAACCTCGAAATATCGGGTTACGCAACTCAATTTCGAGATTAATTAATCAAAATTTCTAAAATCTAAAAAATCTCTTTCCAGCTTGAGCAAACCCAAATAAAATCAGGATTGAGAAAGTAGGCGTGGTCTCTTATTTTCCCTTGCAGTTACCTAACATTAAAGTTAATCCGCGGGCTAATCAATTTTTCGATTAGTTCAAAGCGGCAGATAAATGAACCGGATTAACTCTATAGCCAATTACGATGATTAAATAAAAGGTAATTTCACAATTGTAGCGGGAAATAGTTTCCCGCGGGATTCAATCGCTATTTCCGTTCCCGGTTCGGCATACTCTTTGCTAACATATCCCATACCAATTGCCTTTTCGAGGATTGGAGAAATATTCCCGCTCGTTACAAACCCAATCTCTTGCGTGCCTTTGAGTATTTTGTAATTATGTCGCGGTATAAATTTATCGGCATTGGAAACAAAACCAACCAGAAGTCGCTTCGGGCCTTCTTCCTTGACTTTTGCAAGGATTTGCTTTCCGTTGAAATCTCCTTTGTTCAGTTTTGTAATCCAACCTAATCCAGCCTCGATTGGGTTGGTAGTTTGGTCGATATCATTCCCATACAAACAGTAACCTTTTTCTAATCGCAAAGTATCGCGGCAACCTAATCCAACAGGTTCAATAGAAAATTCCTTACCTGCTTCGAAAATTGAGTCCCATACCTTTTTTGCGGTTGCAAAATCACCCTCGAAATACAATTCGAACCCTAACTCCCCAGTATAGCCAGTTCTTGAAATAGTCATCTCAACATCGGCAAGTTTCCCGTATGTAAATGTATAATATTGTAGTGATTCAAGATTAACATCGGTAATTTTTTGTAATGTTTTCAACGAATTAGGGCCTTGAACAGCAAGAAGATGGACTTCATCGCTAATATTTCTTAAATCTACGTTATAGTTTTGAACATTTTCGCGACACCAGTTGAAATCTTTTCCGATATTCGCCGCATTAACAACAAACATAAAACGATTTTCGCCAAGGCGATAGACTAACAAGTCGTCCACTATACCGCCGTCGTAGTAACACATCGCAGAATATTGAACCTTTCCAACTGAAAGCTTCGAAGCATCGTTGGTAGTTATTTTTTGAACAAAGGACAACGCATCGGGACCTTCGATATCGAACTCTCCCATATGGGTAACATCGAATACTCCCACACTTTTTCGCACCGCCTTGTGTTCGAAAATGATTCCTTTCGAATATTGAATTGGCATTTCGAAGCCAGCAAATTCAATTATCTTGGCATCCAATTGCTTGTGAATTTCATTAAATATAGTCTTTTTCATAAACATCAGATTTTATAAAAAGCGAACTTAAAGAATTTTTGGAAATTATTCTACGGTTATAAATTTTTCTATTTTTTCGAGTTTTTTCGGTCCCAATCCTTTAATTAAGAGTAGTTCTTCTTTCTTGAGTATTTTGCGTGTTTTCCGAAAATCTATTATCAGTTGTGCAGTCTTTTCTCCTACGCCGGGTAATCGCATCAGTTGAACACGCGAGGCTGTGTTTATATTGATTTTTACTGTATCACCAGGCTTCAATTTCGAAGGAGTAGCACCATAAGTCTGTGGAATTTGAATATTTGTATCGACTGGATTCCCATAAATATCGGTTCCGCTACTGTATCGGTTCTCTTCGAACGAAAGGCTGTCGGTTAACCGAATAATATCGCGCGATAGTTCACTGTTGGGGTTATCGTTCCGAATTTCTGGGAGGAAAAAGCTAATAGCAAAACCTATAAACAACAATCCAGCGATGATAATCTCTTGCCTTGTTATGCTAAAATTATTACGAAAAAAGTTAAAAAATTTCTCCATAGCAACCACAAAAAATCAAGAGCAAAAATAAAGAAAAGTTGGTTAACAACAAATTTTGGGGAACTAAATCCTTATCTTCTTTCTATCAAAAGGGTTAGAGATTTTGCATTGGGTTTCAACTCTTCGATTGATTTAGTAGTGGGAAATGTTTCGATGGCGATTTTGTCCGGGGATAGTTGAAAAGTTAGCCGAAGGAATTGGACAAACTCGTCTATAACTTCTTTTTCGAGGTTATCTCCGGGCAAAATGACGAACGATTTAATATAGTCTTTGAATTCCGAAATTCGATTGAAAAGCATTCTGAAACTTTGCCACTGCCGAAAATCCTTGTTCAAATTGAACAAATAAACTTTTTGGTATAATTTATTTTTGTATTGGTAGCTCCGTTGCAACGAGCGATAGGATTTGTTCAAAATTATAGAATAAGTTTGCGAATAGTGTCGTCCAAGGGTATCCCGAGCAAATAAATGTAGCGATAGTGTATCGCCGAGTTTGTTTCGCAGATAAACTTCGTCGAATTTTTGGGGTTCGAGTTGAATAGAGTGGCTCGCCGGTAAAGTTGAATCGACATAGGTCGCGAACATACCCGCAACCCCAAATTCCCAAGAGCTTACCATATCGTTTGGTATTGCATTTAGTGTAATATCGAGTTGCGATGGTTCGAAAGAGAAATTCTCCCTTCCCAGTTGTAATGGTTCGAATAGGAGCGAATCGCTGGAAAGGAAAGCGATTTCTTGCCCATCCCGAAAGGCAAAGGAAATATTACTGCGAAGATTTGGAAACTTTTCGTAGAACTCGTTTACAACCGAATCTATTTTTTCCCGAAGTTTGTAATTGTTTGTATCGAAAGCAATAATTAAGTTCGATTTGGTCTTGGTTAATCGGTTTAAATAAATTGAATAGATATGCCTATAAATATTTTCGGCGTTTGGTTCAATTTGGGTATCATTGTATAATTCGGAAAAAGCATTTGCTTCGTTAACATACATTTCTGGAATTGAGCTTGGAATTTCGAACAAATCGTATTCAAACTCCCGCATTACGCGAACGGAAGGAACTTGTGCCGATATGCTCAACACAAGTTCTGTGGCTTGATTCTCGGCAACAGATTTATTTAATACTTTGAAGGCAAGATAAAGGTCGAGCCCGCCCAATCCTTCGGGGCGGTCGGATGCAAACATTGAAAGTCCATTGGGAAGGACTATAAAATCGGACTCGTTGAAGCGTGTATTTATTTCGCTTAAAGGAATTGGTTTTGTCCAATAGCCTTCGCGCCGAACCGAAAAGAATAAATCGAATCCTCCGGGACCTCCGTAACCATCGCTCGCAAAATAGAGCGTGTCTTGGGAAGCGAAGAAAGGTGTAATTTCGTTTCCATCGGTATTTATATCGACGAGGTTAGTTACCTCGCCCCACGAGCCGTCCTGTTTTAGATTTGCAGTGTAAAGGTCTAAATTTCCTTCTTGGTTCATATCCGAGGCGAAGACTATTGTCCGACCATCAGGAGAAACCGAAGGATGTAATACAAAGCATTCACATTCTAAGCTGTCGAGTGGACTTGGTCGCTGCCAACTTCCAGTGCGTCTTTGCGAATAAAAAATATTCAAAAACGATTGACGACGCCCAATACGAAAAGCATTGATAATTGCTTCTGTTTCGGAAAGGAAAACTACGTATGAAAGGTTGCCTTGTGTTTTGTTCAATGGGTCTTTCAACTCCGATGGTGCCGCGAAAGTTACCGAATCGATAATATTTGTAATAAAGAGTTTGGATTTTCCGTTACGTGTCGAAGAAAAATATAAGCGTTTTTCGAAATTGTTCCACGATGGAGCAAAGTCGTCTTTGCTCGAATTCAAAGAACGGATGTTAACTGGATTGCCCCAATAGTAATGTTGGCTTTGGCAAGGCAAAACAATTAAACACAAAGTCAATATTAAACAAATATTAGTAATTTGTTGCATACTAAGCATTCAGCAGGTTTCTCACATCGTTTTCGCGTCCGAATATAACCATAATACTTCCTTCGGAAAGAACAAGATTCGGAGTTGGGACGCCCAATACTTGGAATTCCTCGTATTCTCCGAGCGATAACAAACCACCCGACTTTTTCAAAAGTTTTAATGTTACAAGATTAAGGTTGTATTTTTTGCGTAAGTCAATGTCTGCAAGAGTCTTGTTGTGGAATTTTTCCGGTGTTTCAATCTCGTAAATTCCATAGTGTTCGGAAATCATAAAAGAATGAAGAACTCCGGGTATCATTAATTTGCTGGCAAGTTGCTCGGCTGCGTCTGCTTCGGGAAGTAGCAATCCGGTAACATTCATCATTTTCAATAACTTTTCGTGAATTGGCGAAGTTACACGATTGTAAATGGTTTTGACGCCGATTTCTTGGAGCAAAGCAGTGGTCATTATCGAGCTTTCGAAACCTTCGCCTATTGCAACAATTACAGCATCCATATCTTTCAGCCCAAGAGTTCGCAAAGCACGTTCATCGGTAGCATTCATACAAACAGCATGGGCAACTCGCTCGCTTATTCTGTCGACCACATCCTGATGGTTATCGATAGCAAGAACTTCGGCTCCTAATTCACTCAATCGCAATGAAAGATGCATCCCGAAATATCCAAGTCCAATCACACAAAATTTTTTGGTTGCCATTTTTAGTTACAAAAATTTTATAAATCTCAAAAATAGTAATATTTATTTTATCATTTCAAAAGATTTTGATAAGTTTATCTTTTTGGTTTTTGGGATGAAACAATGGAAATAAAAAAGTCAACATCGACAGATTCCTTCGACTATGAAATCGTCGTCCGACGCCGTGGCGAAAACGATTATGCTTCGTATTGTCCACAGCTTAATCTTATGGTTAACGGAATCGAACACGAACAAGTGGTTATGCTTATGCGTAAGAAAATCGAAGAACATATTTATCGTCTGGCGAAACAACAGCAAACACAAAACCTTCAAGAATAGTGTTTGCCCGAAGATTCAACATACCCGGCTTGATTCGAAAGGGTAAGGTATTTGAATTTACTTGCCGGCGATGTCTAACTCGCAACAATGTTAGTATTTATTGGTGCATATTGTCTGTTTCTTATTTCGAAAATTTGAACGCCCGATTATGGCATATAATCAATCGATAAAAAATATTTACGAGGCTTTGCGGCAAAGCTGGTTAGTTTCTTTGTTGCTGTTCTTGTTGGTTTTGTTTGTGGCTTACTTTGCTGTGTATTCCTTTGTGGGATTTCCGTTAAACATACTTTTCCCATCGGTTATTGCAAATATATCTGTGTTGCTGTTTCGACGTGAACGTGTTTGGTTCCTATTAGGCTTGAACTTCGATTGGACAGGCGTTCGTTTGTTTTTCGAAGGCTATTTTTTACCGCTCTTGGCGTTTATTCCAATTCTACTATTCTTTTTGCCCTATGGCGTTTCGCTTAACCCAAACCTTGCATTTAATGATTTTGCTGTTCGGACGACTTTGTTGATTTTGTTTAGTGCAAGTTCCGAAGAGTTCGTTTTTCGTGGAATTCTTTTCCAAATGGCTATCGAAAAGAAAGGCGAAATCTTCCCAACATTAGCATTTAGTGTTGCTTTTGGATTATTCCACTTGTTGAACCCACACATTAATTTTTTGGGCATTATTAATATATTTTTTGCGAATGTGGTCCTTTCGGCAATGTTTTTCCGGGCGTATTCTCTTTGGTTGCCAATTGGTTTCCATTTTGGCTGGAACTTTTGGCAAAGTTTCTTGCTCGATTCCCCAATAAGCGGAACATATTTAGGATTACATCTTTTCCGGACACGGCTCCCAGAATTCAATCCGATAATTTTTGGCGGGAGTTTTGGCATCGAAGGCGGATTCGTTGGATTTTTTGCATTAAGCCTTTTCTTTGTGATTGCTTTGAAAAGATACAAGCCAATTCCCCATATCTATTCGCGAATTTTGCGAGAACGCTACTGCCACCCAACCGAGTCGAATGGGATAGGAAATAACGGGGTCGAAAAAATTACCTAAAATTTACGGAAGTATTTCTTCTACCAGTTTATCTATTTCCTTCATCTCTTCGGCAAGGTGCTTTTTTATGTCGAGACGGAGTTTGCCGAGCCGTGTGGCGGTTAGTTCTTTTTGCGGGGGATTGTCTTCTAAATATTTTGCTGCTTTTTTGTGTGCAAGCTCGCTTAGCTCAGCAAGTTTTATATGCACTTCGTTTGCTTCATCAAAGCGGGGGAAGTAAATGTCGAGTATCTTTTTTGAAACGTGTCTTGCTCCAAATAATCCTCTTGCTTGGAAATCTTTCATTAAAAGATTTGGAATATTTGAATTTAAAATTGCTGTTAGATAGTATGCTTCTCTAAGATTATTTAATTCAATTCTAAACGTTGTGTAATCAACAGCAAATTCAAAATCAATTTCTGCTCTTTTCAATATTGTTGAATAAGCGTCTTTACCTGACATATTATAGATAACCAGGTAAGGTGCATCAAGATTTTGCTGAGTTAATTTATTCTGCCAGTTCAAGTAATCTTCACTTGAAATATTCTGGTTCTTTTCAGTTCTATGAATCTGCCAGGTATTCTCAACATTCTTAAACCACTTAGAAGCATTAAAATAACCTTCCTGCATTAAATCATTTGCAGATTGCAGCTTTATTTGTTTCCTTCCCTCATTATTCTTTTCTATTAAAATAGGCAGGACAACCAAATCCGGTTTATACAAAGCAAAAGGCAAAATGCTTTTTGCCAGTGCAGTGCTGAAAAGAAATTTGCTTTCAATTCTGCCTGTAAACTCCAAACCTTTCCAGGGTTTCTTTGCATCTGTTTTAATTGCATCGGAGGTTTTAATGTTAATTATTCGGTCTTCGAAGTCGGGGGGAAAATCTTGGGTTAGTTCAATAAAATAAAAACATCGGGGAACAATCGTAGCACCCTGCTTAAAATGTTTCTTGTAAGGGTTTTCTGTTTCTGTTGCTCTCGTTTCTCTTGTTGATATTGCAGAGGCTTTTCCTTGTTTTATGTAATACCATTCAACGGGTGTTTCTGTAAGTTTTTCTTTAACAGTTAAAAGATTACAGTTATGTTCTGTCAGTTTCCCGCTGAATATATTGCCCTTCAAACCAGCAAAAGAAGCTTTGTCTTTCTCGTCCTTCTCGGCAAAGAAGACGCAACTTGGAACTCTGAATAGCGGAGAAACATCTTTCAAATCCCAAATTTGTTTAAGCTTGAAGCCGACTGCTTTACCACTTCTTGTATTATCGTGATGGTCGGCGCTAAAGAAACTTCTCGGCAGAACAAAAGCAATTTGTCCGTGTTCACTTAAAAAGTAACTACTGCAATATGCTAAAAATATTGCCGCTATTTCGAGGTGCGGAAAGTTAGCAACTTTAGCTGGCTTTACTTTATACTTATCAGCCAGTTCATTAAGTATATTCTGGTAATCTTCGTTCTTTATAGAGCTGTAAGTAAACCATGGCGGATTACCGATAACATAATCAAACTTACCGGCGAGGAAGTAAGGTTTGTAAAGGTTTTGCACAATAAACTTCCAGATGCTGTCTCTACCTTTTTCTTTAACTACTTTTAATCCCGTATAAATTTTATAGAAACTGTCTATTACTTGCTTATTTACTCCCAATTTATTTCCGTTCTTTTCAAAATGCTTCCTGAAAATATTTCCAAAAACTTCCTCCGTCTCTTTTCTCTTTCCCATCGTCTGCTCTGCAAGGTCATCGCAAATTCCGAGCGCTTCATCAAACAGCTTTACATCTTCGAGTATTTGTGTAGTTAAGTGATACTTTTCTTTATCAATATTTAGAAGAAATTCATTGCCGAAAAGGTTTTGCACTCCTTCAGGTGCAAGAAGCGTGTTGGCGAGAATTATGTTAAGGTAAACAGGTTTCTTTGCGTTTGTAATCTCCTTGCCAAGTGCAAGCAGTAAAGTTGTTTTGGCTATCTGCACACTAAGCGGGTGAATATCGATTCCGTAAATCTGCTCATTTAATTCTTCGACTGTTACACCGGGATTAAGCTTTTTAATTCTGTGAATGGCTGCTCTTAAAAAAGAACCGCTTCCGCAAGCAGGGTCAAGAATCTTATCTGTTGGCTTAAATTCAAATTCTTCGACAATTCTTTCGCAAAGCCAGTCGGGTGTGTAATACTCGCCGAGCGAGTGCCTTGTATCAATATCAATAAGTTCTTGGTAAACACCTTTAAGAATATCTTCGTCAACATTGCTAAAATCGAAGTTCGAAATTTCCTGTGCAATTAATCGAAAAACTTTTTTCAAGTTGTTGAAACTTCTGTCGGTGGTTACCCAATAGAAGAAATCGTTATCAACAAAATTTCGAATGTTATATCTATGGAAGATTGTTCCGTCGAGAATACTTTTTAGTTCGGTATCGTCAATGTAATCGTCGTTAGATACAACACTATAAGCAAGCATTTTGGAGAAAACACTAAGGTAAGTATGGATAAGGAAAATATTATCGCGTGCATCAAAAGAGCCATAGGCAATACTTAAGAATTTACTCCACTGTTCAAAAGAAACCTGCACTTCGCCGAACTTTTTTGCTTCGTTAAACCATTTATTAAGCTCCCGAAAACACTCGATAAAAATATTGCTTTGATAGCCAAATGCCTCTTCGATTCTTTTAAGGGTTGCTTTTTGTTTTTCCTCTTTAAAAAGAAAGCGGTCAATCCAGAAGTAAAAATCATCGGCATTGTTCTCGGTTAGTACGAAAGAAGAACTTTTGACTTCATTTAATATAAGTTCGTGTTCCTGCAAAGATTCAATTTGTTCCAGTTGAAAGATGTTGGGGGCAAGGACTTTCCAAACGATGAAGTCGGAAGCAATTAGTGTAAAATTGTAGCCTTCCCCCGAGCGGAACTGTCCCAAAAGGTAGCCCGCTAATTGTTCCTTGGCGTGTTGCAGAGAAACTTTTAAATCATTTTCAAATTCAATAATGATTTTGTTGAAAAGTGTGTCGGCACTGCCTTTGTGAAGTTTGTCTTTGCGTGGAATATTTACGACTGTGCGTTCTGCGCCCGCTGTAATAGCATCAATGATTTTTAAGATTTCCTTGTCGCCAGCGTATAGTCGATTGAGAAGGTCTTTGAATGCTTCCTTTTTGGTAAGTTCTTTATTTGCATATTTTACTTTCCGCAAGTATTCAATGATATGTTTCGTTCGTTGCCCGTTCATTTAATTCTTGCATTTTTTAATATTGTTGTCGCATAAATTGTTTCGAGAATCGAGCTTGAACGCTCAGTATTCGGGCGTATAGCCCATATTCGATATCCAGTTTCGAACTTTGTGTGCAATGTGGTCGTTCTTTTGGTGAAGGCGAAGGAATTGGTTCAAGTCATCCGCCGCATAGGAATATAAATTATCGGCACGATAAGCGATTGCTCGATTTAAATATGCAATTGTGCTGTGTGAATTGCATTCCAATGCTCGCGAAAAATCTTCGATTGCTTTTTTATAATATTTCATTTTCATATAAACATTGCCTCGGGCAATATAGGCATTGTAGAAATCGGGTTTCAAGGTAATTGATTTAGTGAAATCTTTTAGTGCGTTGCGATATTGTTCGAGTGCGAAGTGGGCATTCCCGCGGCCATAGTAAGCAACGGAATAGCTCGGGTCGATAGTGAGAGCTTTGTCGTAGTCGATAATTGCCTCGATATAATTTTTTGCACCTAAATTAGCATTTCCCCGATTGAAATAGACTGCCGATGCGAGAGGATTTATTTTGGCGGCTTTATCGAAGAATTCAACTGCCTTTGCATAGTTTTTCAATCCAATATGGGCAATCCCGATGTTGTTGTAGGCATCGGCAAAATTTGGTTTCAACCTCAATACGCGTTCGAAGTCTTCGAGTGCAAGTTCATATTGCTTCAACTGGTTAAAGCAGTAGCCACGATAATTATATGGTAGGTAGTTTTCGTCGTCGATTGCTATTGCAATTGTAAAATCGGTAATTGCTTCCTTATAACGTCGAAGATTTAAGTTGGCAACCCCACGGGAGATGAAGACTTTTGGCTCGGAGGGTTCGAGTTCTATTGCTTTGTCGTAGTTGGCAATAGCTTCGTCCAATTGTTTCAATTGAAAAAGGCAATTTGCCCGATACATATAGGAAAGTGCATGGGTCGGATTCAATTCAATTGATTTCGAGAAATCCTCGACTGCCTCGTTGTATCTGCGTAATAAATAGAAGCAAAAACCTCGACGATAGAAAGCAAGCGGGAAGTTACGATTGATTTCAACGGCACTTGTGAAATCCATAATGGCATCTTTAATTCGGCGAAGTTCAAGGTAGCAAAGCCCTTTCTTGAAGTAAGCAAACGAAAATGATGGGTCGAGCGAGATTGTATTCATAAAATAATGTATTGCTTCCTCGTATCTTTTCAAAGCAAAAAGAGTATTACCAGTTTTGAAATATGCAAAAGGCGAGCGTGAATTTTCTTCGACTGCGTTCATATAGTATTGTAGGGCTTCTTCGAAATTGTTTGAATTGAAGGCGTTGTCGCCGAATTCAATCCATTCCTCTGCTGTCCTTTGAATAACTGATGGTCTTTTTTCCATTTGTGTTCTGTAAAATATTTAATTTCAGACTTCGTTGTATGTTTTTTCTCAATTAAGCAAATTAATAAACAATTTTTAATAATAATTTAATAGAATGCTAAAATTTTTGCGGTTATCGCTTTTAACCGACGATTTATTTAAACGATTCGTCGAAAAAGAGTTAAATCTTAACGACCAACTTGCAGCAATACGTTCGATTCTTGCGAGCGAGCGAACTTTTCTTGCTTACCAAAGAACTGCTCTTGCGACTTTGGCTGCGGGATTTACCCTAATTCAATTCTTTCAAAATTTTTGGATTGAGATTGTAGGCTGGGTATTGGTTCCGATTGCTATTTTTACGCTTACATTTGGATTTATTCGCTATCGCAAAACTAGAAAATACATATTTCAGTTGGAAAAAGATTTCGCCCGCCACAACCACCATTAAATCCAATTACCAATTTTTTTCAACTTTGCGTTCGCTCCGAGGAAGCACCTTGGCTTTTACTTCTTTTTGTGTTTTCTTCTCTTCGTTCCGCAGTGCGTTTAAAATATTTTCTATGTTTTGTTGGGAGATTTTTTGTTCTCTGGGTTGGTCTTGGCGGTTTTGTTGTTGTTCTTGTTGGGGTTGGTTTTGTTGTGTTTGCTGTTTTTGTTGTTCTTTCTGTTGCTTTGAATCTTGATTTTGATTTTGCTGTTGTTTTTGCTGTTCTTGAACGGCAAGCATTCGGCGAGCAAATTCAAGGTTGTATTTAGCGTCGTAATCTTTGGGGTTTAGCTTCAACGCCTTTTTGTAGTAATCGATGCTTTCTTTGTATTGTTTATTTTTCAGGTAAGAATTTCCAAGGTTGTAGTAGGAATCGGCTTGGAGTTTCGAGTCGTTTGTCCTTTGTGTTGTTTCGGTATATTTTTGAATAGATTCGGAATATTTTCCTTGCTTATACAATGAATTCCCGAGATTGTAGATTCCTTCGCTTTTGTTTGTTTCTTGTTCGAGCGCTTTTCGATAAAGGACTTCGGCTTCATCGAATTTCCCCGATTTATACTTTGCATTGCCGTTGCGCAAAAGTTCCTTCGAGGATTGTCCGTAAGCAATAATTCCAACGAAGAAAAGAGCAGTTGCAAAAGCCAATAAGTTCCTCATTTTGTAGTCCTGTTTTGAACGAACAAACTCAATTTCTCGAAATATTTGTTTTTCTTTTCGGTAACTAAAATTTCTAAGAAAAGCAAAAATATAGCAAAAGCAAGGGGATATTGAAATTGGGATTCGAAACTCGAAAAGATTTTTGCATCGTATTCCTTTTTTTCCATTTGTGCTATTTTTTCGACAATTTTTGAAAGCTCGGGGTCGACCCCACTATTCAAAATGAATTCGCCGCCGCCAGCACTTGCAATTTGCTCTAACATTACTGGATTGACCTTTGTAGTAACCACAGAACCTTCGCCGTCTTTAAGGAAACCAACGTTTGCGCCATTCCTATAAATTGGGATTGGGCCACCAGTTACAGTTCCCATTCCAATAGTATGGATTACAAAGTTTTTGCTAACAGCAAGCCGAGCAGCAGCAAGCGCATCGTCTTCGTGGTTTTCGCCATCTGTGATAATAATTAAAACCTTTTTTCTTTGCTCATCGAAATTGAATTTGTCGGCAGCAAGTTCAATCGCTGAACCAATTGCAGTGCCTTGTAATGGGATGATGTCGGTATCGACATAGCTTGTGAAAAGCTTTGCTGCTCCGTAGTCGGTTGTCAAAGGTAGCTGAATATATGATTCCCCAGCAAACACAATTAATCCAATGCGGTCGTTAACAAGCTTATCTATCAGTTTGTAAATCATTTGTTTTGCACGCTCGAGCCGGTTTGGTTTGATATCTTCGGCTTTCATACTATTGGATATGTCGAGCGCAATAACGACATCGACACCTTGGCGTTTTGCTTGAACAAGTTTTGTCCCAAGCAAAGGATTTGCTAATGCAATAATCAATGCCGAAAGCGAAAGGAGAAGCAGAATGGTTTTAAAATAGGGTTTGTATTTCGAATAAGTTGGGAAAAGTTCTTCGACGAGCTCGGGATTGCCAAAGTTTCGAAGTATTTTTTCCCGACGAATTCGCATTAAGAAAAAAATTACGAAAATTGAAACTACAAGAAAAAATCCATAAAAATATTCGTTCGCTTCGAAATGCAACATCTTTGCAACCCAATTTTAAAGTTCTTTCGACGAAGACGAAGCCTTCAAATTTTAATCGTAAAAATTATATAAAAATATTAATCCAATATTTTGTTAAATTAGCAATCTCTATTTGTAACTTTTTTGAAATTAATATGTCTATTTATAATTTGTTTAAATTGGAGTTTTTATGAAAAGATTTCTCACAATTTTTTGTTTAGTCGTTTTGATTCCAACAATTGGCTCGTTTGCCAAAGACTATCGGAACCTATTTTTATTAGGACAACAAGAACTGGTTCCCTCCCCTATCAAAGCCATCACAATCGAATCGATGCCGATTTTCGACAATTCGAAGCCAACCAACGACGACCCACTTGTTACTTACAGAACAATTGCTACTGTTGGTGCTGGACAGTTTTCGTTATTCGGGTTGATTACACCCGTTGTTTATGAACCAATAACGAAATCAATTTGGTTGGCTCTATCCAATTTCACGAGCGCTGGTACCAACGATCTGAGAGGTATGATTAATCTTTATATATCGACTAATGATGGAACGAGTTGGCAACCAAGACAAATATACAATACATTGAACGATGTTCCTGTTCTTTCGTCTTTGGGTGTTTGGAACCCGAATAATTCGACCGACATAAATTCCCTTTCCTTTTTTGTTTATTCTCCTTTTGCGAGGAAAAATATATCGGGCGATTTTCCTTGGGCTGGTGGGCTCTATACAATCTACACCGATGGAACCACATATAACGTCGATTTCCTTTATCCTGGGAATGCCTCGGGATATTCTTGGTCAACGAGCAAGGTTGTTTCGCATACTACTACTGATGGTAGCTACGCTTATAATGTAGGTATACTGCGAAATTCGCAAACAACCCAATACGGAGCTTATGGACTTGCCTCGTTTAGTTTGAGTAGCTTCGATTTTCTTTATCAAGGAATTCCGCCACAATGGGGAGTCGGAAAATTCAAGCAATCCGGCAACTTAAATTCTACTTACAACTCGGGTATGTTGATAGATGTTGATAATAATGGGGCTGTTTATGTTGCCGTTTCAAATTTTTTCTTTCCGAACGAGGATGCAAACGAGCGGGTTCCTGGCGTTTCGAAATCCACTGACTACGGTCAAAGTTGGAGCGAGTTCGAGCCAATGCCGGTTAGTGTATTAAGCGACTATGTTCAAAGCTATGGTGGCATTATCGATGTTGGCGGACAAAAGGTTGGACTCATTTGGGCACCTTATCATCCCAATGCTTTCGTTGTTACGGGTCCCGATGAGTATAGTTTCTTTACAAGAGTGGTTATATGGCAATCGCAAGACAGTATTCTTGCCTTTCATATTGTAGAAATGCAGAAACAATATGGGATTTGGACGGTTCGCAAAGTAGCAGACTTCAACGGCACCCCATTGGTGATAATGAACGATTCTCTCGGAGGGTCTCTTGATTCATTAAAATTTAGGCATTCGGATATGGGACAAGAACTCCAAGCGGCGAAAACGGCGGACGGGCGTTATCTCGTCGTAAAGTGGATTGATTATGTTAATCAACAAGTTGTATTTAATCCTCCGTTTACCATTAGTGGGGGTCAAAGATTTGATAATTTATTTACCACCGACGTTTTCTTTTCGTATCGAGATGTGTCGAACTATAATTGGAATGAACCTATAAATGCAACAAGCGATACCATTTATAACAAAGTAACATGGATACCCAGTTTGCTACCTTCGATTGAAAAAATACCTTTGATTCAGTCATTTACTCGGCAAATGAATTATAGTGATGTAACACACCCACGTAACTCATACCCACGCTTTATTCAGCAGATGGTTGTGGATTATGCTCAGGATGTTGTTTTTTCTCTTGTCAATTTGTCGCCGAATTCTGTTGAGCAGGAAGCTGGAACAACATTCTCTTTTGAGCTTAAAGATGTTGTTCCGAACCCTGTCCCCGATTACGTAGATATTCGTTTTGTTTTGAATACACCAACGAACCTAACACTTGAAGTTTTCGATGTTTTGGGTAACAGAGTTGCTAAGTTATTCGAAGGATATGCCACCGAAGGTCCACACGCTGTTGCATTTAATACGCTAAAGCTTGCCGATGGTGTTTACTATTGCAAATTAACTGCCGAAGGCAAAACACAAACAAAATTGCTTAATGTAATCCATTGACGGCGTTTTCATTTGCATATAAAAAGCCCTCTCTTCGACCGAGAGGGTTTTTTCTTTAATATTTTTGTATTGACTCGGTGGCTTCAATTCTACGTTATTGGGATATGGTATAAGTTCCTAACATAATTTTGATTATTTTTGCTGTTTGGAAAAATACTTTTGGTGAATGTAATGGATATTTCAACAACATATTTAGGTTTTAAACTTGCTAACCCGATAATAATTGGTAGTTCGGGTTATACATATTCGGTTAAGGACATCAGGAATCTTGTTGAAAATGGAGCTTCGGCAATTGTTTTGAAATCTTTGTTCGAAGAAGAAATACTTTGGGAAATTGAATCGAACATCGCTCAAATGCACCGTCCGATGACTATTTACCCCGAAATCTACGACTTTTTCAATCTCGAAACCCTCGAAGATAGCGTTTCGAAGTATTTAAGCCTGATTGAAGAATCGAAGAAAGCAGTAGATGTTCCGATTATTGCTAGTATCAATTGTATTAGTGCAAGCGAATGGGTCCCCTTTTCCAGGAAAATTGCATTGGCTGGTGCCGATGCCCTTGAGTTAAATATTTTCATTATGCCATCGGATTTAGACCGAACAAGCCAAGAGAACGAAAAAACCTATTTCGAAGTAATAGACGCTGTTTTGAAAGAAGTAACTATTCCAGTTTCAGTTAAAATTAGTTATTTCTTTTCCAATCTTGCTGCAATGATTAAGAAAGTTTCCGAAACTGGCATAAAAGGAATCGTTCTTTTCAATCGTTTCTTTAACCCTGACTTCGATTTAGATACGCTTTCGGTTATTCCGTCAAATGTTTTAAGTAGCCCAACCGATTTGGGTATTACCCTACGTTGGGTTTCTATAATGAGCGGAAGAGTTAGTTGCGATATTGCTGCTTCGACTGGTATCCACGATGGGAAAGCTGTAATCAAGCAATTACTAGCCGGGGCGAAAGCCGTCGAAATTGCTTCGGCAATTTATCGCAAAGGACCTAAAGTCATCGGCGAGATGATTCAAGAAATTCAAGATTGGATGACGGAAAAATGTTATGAATCTATTGATGAATTTCGTGGAAAACTTAGCCAGGCAAAAAGTTTGAATCCCGCTATCTACGAGAGGTCACAATTTATGAGGTATTTTAGCGAAAAGTTTTAACAATTTATTACTAATTTGAAAACTATCAACGAAATAATAAAACCAATAGAGCAAGAGCTTCGAGTGTTCGAAAATAATTTCCGCTCTATTTTAAAGAGCAATATTATACTCCTCGATACTGTGGTTTCTTATTTGGTAAATCGAAAGGGCAAGCGAATACGCCCAGTTTTGACATTTCTTTCTGCTGGATTGGTTGGAGAAATAAATTCCCGAACCCATATCGGAGCAGCTATGGTTGAACTTCTCCATACAGCAACTTTGATACACGACGATGTTGTTGACGAAGCAATGGAGCGTCGCGGTTTTGCTTCAATTAATGCAAAATGGAATAATAAAATTGCGGTTCTTGTTGGCGATTTTCTTTTAGCAAAAGGGCTATTGATTGCTATTGACAACGGAGAAACCGACTTCTTAGATGTGCTTTCCGAATCTGTTCGGCTGATGAGTGAAGGTGAATTACTCCAGATTCAAACAAGCCGAGAGGAGGAAACCGATGAATCCCGCTATTTCGAAATCATTTATGGCAAAACCGCATCGCTTGTTTCAGCTTGCTGCGAAATTGGAGTGCTGAGTGTTTCATCCGATATAACTATTCGCAATACGATGAAGGAATTTGGCCGTTTGGTTGGTCTTGCTTTTCAAATTCGCGACGACATAATTGATTATATAGGGAAATCAAGCATCGTCGGTAAACCCATCGGTAATGATATCAAAGAAAGGAAAATTACGCTCCCTTTGATTTATGCATTGAGTAATGCTCCCTCGGACGAAGCAAAAAAAATTGTAAAACAGGTAAAATCAAAAAGCAAACGAAAAGACATCCAACGAATTGTTGAGTTTGTTATTGCCAATAACGGAGTAATTTTAGCCGAAATGAAGGCGAAAAAATTAATTGAAAAAGCTAAACAACTTCTCGGTAATTTCGAGGATAGTTATCCGAAAGAATCGCTGATGAAACTCGCCGATTTCGTCATCGAGCGCGAAAAATAATGGCATTTCCAACAAATCCAATGGTAGCCTTTATATAAGTTGGTATTAACTGATTACGGCTTTCGAAAAATTCTATCGAGGCAATGCGCTTCTTTTCCTACTTTCCCAACGATTCAATGATTGCTTAGAATTTTAAATTTATTATTGATTATTTAATCACTAATAATATTTTGGTTTTACTGTAAAAAATACTAATTTTGTAATTATGGGCTCGAGCCCATTTTCTGTAAATTTAGTAAAGGATAAATTTAGATGGTTCGAAAGAAAAAAACAAAACATCAAGTGGATAAAAAACTCATAGTCGATGCTTTCCAAGAGATGGCAAAGGCGAAAAATATCGACAAAGAAAGTTTACAAAAAATTCTCGAGGAAACCTTTGCCCTTATGGTTCGGAAAAAATATGGTCAAGATGCAAAGTTCGAGATTGTTTTGAATGTGGACAAAGGTGACATCGAAATTTACCTTATCAAACAAATAGTTGAACAAGTCGAAGACCCAATAACTGAAATTACTTTGGAAGAGGCTCGCCTTTACGATAGCGATTATGAATTGGGCGATGAATATATCGAAGAAATCAACTTCGAGAATATTTACGATAGTTTTGGACGCCGCATCGTTGCTGTTGCAGCACAAACTTTGAACCAGAAGATTCGAGAAGTCGAGAAAGAAAAGATATACAACGAATACAAACCGCGCGAAGGCGAGGTAATTGTTGGCGAAGTTTACCAAGTGCGTCGCAACGATATTCTTGTTATGCATAATAAAGTCGAAATGCGGCTCCCTCGCGAAGAACAAATACCGAATGAACCCTATAAATTCAAAAAGAACCAAACGATGAAGGCAATAATCAAGGAGGTTAGGAAAACCGGGGGAGGAATACCCGATATTATACTTTCCAGAACATCGGACGATTTCCTTGCTCGCTTGTTCGAGATAGAAATTCCGGAAGTTTACGATGGGATAATTCAAATAAAAGGAATTGCTCGCGACCCCGGGGAAAGAAGCAAAGTTACAGTGCAATCAATAGACCCACGAGTCGACCCGGTAGGAGCTTGTGTGGGAATGAAAGGAGTACGTATTCATTCGATTGTCCGTGAGTTGAATAATGAAAATATTGACTTAATTGAATACTCCGAAGATCCAAAAGTATTTATTGCGCGTGCACTTGCACCAGCAATAGTAAAGGATGTTCAAATCGAACCCGATATCCGTCACGCAACTGTGATTGTTGCCGACGACCAAGTCCCCTATGCAATAGGGAAAAATGGGCAAAATGTTCGTTTGGCAATGAAATTGACCGGTTTCTCAATCACACTTGTCAAAGAAAGTGGCGAAGACATCGAACTGAGCGAATTCAAGGAAGAACTTGGAGCCCAAGTTTACAAAGAGTTAGTGGATTTAGGTATCCAAACTGCTCGTGAATTTCTTAGTGCCGACCCCGAAAAACTGTTCTCAATCCATGGGATGACTCGCGATACCCTACTCGAACTTCGTCAAATAATGTTAAAAGAATTTGAAGAGGAAGAAAAACCCGAAGATATCGAGAAGATTAACGAAGCTTGGAACAAAAAGTAGTCGAAATAAATCATTTTAAATAAAACAATTTATAAATATATGCGTTTTATTGGCAGTATGGAACAGGAAATGAGAATGGTATGTTGAAATGTAGATTTTTTATATAAAAAGGGCTACAACCAACTCGCAAGTCCGATAAATAATTGATTCATCGTTATTTTTGTTGTTAATATTGTAATTTTGTATTGTATTATAGGGATTTTTAAAAATAAGTTTATGGTGGAAAAGAAGAAAATAAGACTACACCAAGTAGCTACCGAATTAAATATCGGGAAAGATACTATTGTGGATTTTCTTTTTAAATCGGGTTTTCAAATAACAAACAAGCCAACATCAATTCTCGACGATGAAATGATAAATGCAGTAATCAAAAACTTCGTTAAGGAAAAGAAACTTGTAGAAAACCTAAAAAGTAAATTTGGATTAGATTCGCCAACGGTGGCCGAAGAACCTAAAACACCTGTTACTTTCGGTACACAGACAACTGGAACCAGCAAAGCAGATGAAGACTTGGATAGTTTTTTCGAGGAAAATATTATTACAGCAGCAACTACCGTAGAAATTCCACCAATTCAAGAAGCTAAAGAATCCGCCAAAGAACCTGAGAAAAAAACCCAAAAAATTGTAGAGCCAGAGATTTCGGAAGGAGAGCAAGTAGCAATTGAACAAACAAAGTATAAAGTAGGCGATGTGATAGATTTAACCGGGAATGAAAGCCGCCGAGCTAAACCGAAGAAAGATAAAACAACAGAAAAGCCTTTCGACAAAAGGAAAGTAAAGGATGATGGAAAAGAAACTAAGGAAATTTTAAAACCATCCAAACCCAAAGAAAAAATTAAAGCAAAGGAGAGGGTAACACAAATCCAAGAGGAACCAAAACCAACCGAAGAGATTATCGAAAAACCGACGAATGAGCAAGAAATCGAGCTTAAAATTCCGGGGGTTGTCACAATTGAACAGTCGGAGGAGGTTGTCGTTCCTACTAAGAAAAAATATATCGAAGAAACGGAAGAAGAATTCGAAGAAAGCTACGAAGACACCCTCGTTCAAAGGAAATGGTTCCGCAAGCGTGGTGGTAAAATTCGGCCAGTGAAGGATTTTGGTCCCAAAAAGAAATTAAAGCAGAGGAAGAATTATCGCGAAGACATAGTTGAAAATGAGGAAGAAATTACACGAACGATAAGAGAAACACTATATGGAATTGCAGAAGAATCCGATGTAAAGAAAAGGGCAAAAATTCGCCACCGACGCAAAGACGAGAAATTGGAAAAAGAACATAAGAAAATCGAAGAACTCGAAAAAAGGCAAAAAGTTCTGCAAGTTTCGGAATTTATTACAACTTCGGAACTTGCGAGTATGATAGGAGTCGAAGCGGCGGAAATTATTAGTAAGGTTTTTCAACTTGGCCTTATTGTTTCGATGAATCAAAGGTTGGATAAAGACACGATAGTCCTGATTGCCGATGATTATGGTTACGAAGTAGAATTTGTCGAGGAAAAGGAGTTACTAATTCAAGAACTTGATTTCGACGATGAGCCTCAGACATTGCAACCGCGACCTCCAATTGTTACAATTATGGGGCACGTTGACCACGGCAAGACTTCTCTTTTGGACTACATTCGTAAATCCAACATAGTAGCTGGGGAAGCCGGGGGAATCACTCAACATATTGGTGCGTATCAAGTGGAAATCCCCGGGAAAGGTTTTATTACTTTTATCGATACTCCCGGGCACGAAGCCTTTACAGCTATGCGGGCTCGTGGTGCGATGGTTACCGATATAGTTGTGCTGGTTGTTGCAGCCGACGATGCGGTAATGCCACAAACAATAGAAGCAATTAACCATGCACGGGCTGCAAACGTTCCAATTATCGTTGCAATAAACAAAATTGACAAGCCAGATTCTAATCCCGATAGAATTCGCCAGCAATTAGCCGATCTTGGTATCCTTGTCGAAGAATGGCAAGGAACTCATCAGTCTGTTGAAATTTCCGCAAAATACGGAACAAATGTTGACCTTCTGCTCGAGAAGATACTCCTCGAAGCCGAACTACTGGAACTGAAAGCAAATCCGCATCGACAAGCTAAGGCTACCATAGTCGAGTCACATCTCGACAAAGGGCGCGGAGCTGTTGCAACTGCAATTGTGCAAAAGGGCACTTTAAATATTGGGGATGTTTTTGTATCGGGTTTGACTTATGGTAGGGTCCGCTCGATGTTCGATGAACGCAACAAAAGATTAGAAACTGCTGGACCTTCGACACCAGTTAGAATTGTTGGATTCGATTTACTGCCCGAAGCCGGTGATGTGCTTTATGTTGTCGAGACCGAACAAATTGCCCGCGAAATTGCTTACAAACGGCAACAAATAAAACGCGAACAATCGTTGCGACAAATGAAAGTTGTTTCTCTCGATGATTTATCGAAGCAAATCCAACTTGGGACTATTAAAGAATTAAACTTAATTTTGAAAACCGATGTTACCGGTTCTCTCGAAGCACTTAGTGAGTCCTTAGTCAAGTTATCCAACGAAGAAGTAAAAGTTAATATCCTACATAAAGGGGTTGGCAATGTAAACGAGTCCGACGTAACTCTTGCTGCTGCTTCGAATGCAGTCGTTATCGCTTTCCAAGTTTCCTCGACCGGTGGGGCACGTAAACTCGCCGAAAAACTCTCTATTGAAATTCGGCAATATAATATTATTTATGAATGTATAAACGAAATTAAATTGGCGTTAGAAGGTTTGTTGAGCCCCGAAATCCAAGAAACCATTACTGCAACGCTCGAGGTTCGACAAACTTTTCATATTAGTAAGGTGGGGACTGTTGCAGGGTGCTATGTTCAAACTGGAAAAGTTACACGCAGCGACAGAATTCGAGTCCTTCGCGATGGCCTTGTTATACACAAAGGCACAATAGAATCATTAAAACGTGGCAAAGAAGATGTGCGCGAAGTCGAAACGGGTTACGAATGTGGAATTATGCTCCACAACTTCAATGATGTCGCTGTAAACGATATTCTCGAAACATATAAACTTGTCGAGATTCGTAAGACATTAGAATTTAAATAAGTTGTTTCGATGGGATTCCGAGAAGAGAAAATAGCAAACACCATTAAAAAAGTTCTGTGGCAACCTTTATCGGAATTTGCACAGGAGAAAAATGCTGGCCTTGTAACAATCACCGAAGTTAAGATGTCTCCCGATTTGTCGATTGCTAAGATTTACGTGAGTACTTATGGTGGTAAAATTTCACCACAAACATTTATTAATTTACTCGATGAAGATAAGTCGCATTTGCGTCGGTTGGTAGGAGCAAATGTTCGTTTGCGTTTAACTCCTGAGCTTCGATTTTACTACGATGATTCCCTCGATAAAATCGAATACATTGAAAAACTATTGGAAGAAGCCAAAAGTGGAAAAACCAAAAACGAACACAGTTGAAAAAGGACGTCAAGGCGAACAAATAGCACTCGATTTTCTTCAATCCAAAGGCTACAAAATTATCAAACAAAATTTCCATTTTGGTCGATATGGCGAAATCGATTTAATTGGAGAAAAGGATAATACATTAATTTTTTTTGAAGTTAAAGTGCAAACAACGGATGCTTTTGGTGATCCTCGGTATTGGATAACACCTTCGAAACAAGAGAAACTTCGGAAAGCTGCAAATGGTTACCTTTATATAAACAAAATCGAAGATAGTAATTGCCGTTTTGATGCAATTGTAATCGACTTGCGCACTACCCCCCCACAAATTGAACACATAAAAAATGCATTTTGATGTCTATTCCTTTAAACTTTTTTATAATTTTGTAAGTTGTTAAGAAATAAAAGGAATTTATGATTAATATTCTTACTCATCCATTTTTGGAACATTACTTAACTATTCTACGAACTAAGCCTTCATTGTCTCATTTCCGTTTTTCGCTTGGAAAAATTTCCCATATTGTTTCGGTGTTGGCTACTGCGGATTTACCTGTCGAAGAAATCCATAACTTAGAAGACGAAAGCAGAACTTACTCGAAATATACGGAAAAAACCTTCTTATTGCCAATTGTTCCTTCTGGTTTGCCTTTGGAAGAAGCCTTCCGTGGTATTCTACCTAATTCGCAAATAGGATTTGTAGCCTACACCAGTAATGCCGATGGAACATACGATGAAAGCATTTGTTTTCTCCCCGAAAATATTAAGGATAGCAGGACTTTTATCTTGGATTTTGGTATTTCGAGTGGTGGGACAATTAGTTCCGTAATTTCTCGACTTCAATTCGAGGAGGTTTCCCTGATTTCCGTCGTTGCAATTTTTGCAACTGCCGAAGGTATCGAAAAAATTCACTCGGAATTTCCCGATGTTCCAATTACAATTTGTTCGCTTGAAAGTGTAGATGGCAGTGGACGATTTTTTAATATTTCAGATTATTTTGTAAGTTATAATAAAACATAAATATATAAGGGGTTATTAAGATGAGAATTTTATTTTCGAAGCAAGCAGAATTAGGAATCAAAGCAGTCCTTTTCCTTTCGGTTAAGCCCAAAGGCTATTTGCATAATGCAAGCGAGATTTCGAAAGAGCTTAAAGTTCCAAAAGAATTTGTTGCGAAGATTCTTCAAAAACTTACTCACGATGGAATTGTAGTATCGAAAAAAGGGAAGACTGGCGGTTTCGCTTTGAAGAAACATCCTCGCGAGATTAAGCTACTCGAAATCATAACCAGCATCGATGGAAATAAAGCTTTCGAACAATGTGTTCTCGGATTTGAATATTGTTCCGACGAACATCCTTGTCCGATTCATACCAAATGGGCTTCGATGCGCGAAAGTATAATGGAGATGTTATCCGAAAAGTCTATAGCCGATTTTCGTGATGCAACAATAAGGAAACTTCAAACACTAAGATGAAAGAACGAGACCCTAAAATCTATGCTATTTCTTTCAATTCTGCGGTAGTGTTAGGAATTATAGGATTCATTGCTTTCCTGTATTTTACGAATCAACTTCTAAATCCATTGATAATTTTTCTTGTGGGAATGGCGATTATTTTTCCTTTTCGCAAAGAATCGCAATTCATCAAAAGATTAATTTTGCTTTTTGCTATTTTTTTTGTTCTCTGGATTCTTTCGATAATCGGTTCCTCGATTGCACCATTTGCTATTGCATTTATTATTGCATATCTTCTCGACCCTATTGTCAAGGTTCTACAGAAGCGGGGAATCGCCCGTTGGTTTTCTTCGTTTGCTATTGTGCTCATTCTAATTGGGCTTTCGACGACGGTTTTTGTGCTTATCTCGCCTCATTTGTTTAATCAACTTAATGCTATAACAACCAAAGTCTCTTCGATTTTTACGACTGTAACAAGTTATCTCGAAACGCAAAAGGTTACAAATCTTTTGGATTCAATCGGAATCCACAACGAAAAATTGAAAAATTTGATTGAAACGGAGTTTCTTCCCGAATTAAAATTCCTGATTTCCTCTATCATTACGTCTTTGAGCAACTTACTTGTTGGATTATCTTCTATTGCAAAGCAAATTGTTAATGCTATTCTTATCCCTATTTTCTCGTTTTACTTTCTCAAAGATTTCGATAAGTTTCGGATGTTTATAGTTACTGTTCTCGAAAAGAAAAATCAAAAGTTGCTCTACGATATGACGCGGATTAATAGTATATTTCGGGTTTACGTCGGGTGGCAAGTTTTTGCTGCTATTATGGTTGGAAGTCTTTGTTCGCTTTCTTTTTGGTTGTTCGGTGTTGAATTTTCTATAATTCTTGGGATTCTTTGTGGCTTTTTGAACCCAATTCCTTATCTTGGATTAATTTCGAGCTTGGTTATTTCCGTGTTAACGATTCTTTTAGTTGCTCCCAGCAATATGCTATATCAAATAATTGTTGTTGTAGCAACAATCCTTATTATTCACTTCATCAATGCCTATTTTATTGAGCCAAATGTGCTCGGGAAACGAGTTGGTTTGCATCCGTTGGTTCTGTTTCTGTCCTTATTTATTTTTGGTGGGCTCTTTGGGCTTCTTGGATTGTTGATTGCTGTGCCAACAACGGCTGCTTTGATGCTCTTCCTCAACGATTGGACAGAAAAGATTGGAGTCAACTCGGGTTTATAAAAAGCTTTCCAAAACGAAACCGTTCGATGAAAAGTATTTACACTGGCTTTGCATAGATAGTAACTATCCAACTATTATTGGTGTTGTTCATAACAGGTTCATTTTGAGCAAAATGCAGGTGTGGTGCAAGCATTGTCAATAGTTGTTTTTTATTCGTTAAAATCCTACTTCGAGTTGGATAATTCTTTCCTTTTTTTTCGGTAAATTATATTTGGTTATTGGAAAAATTTTCTGGAAATGGAGTTTGTTCATTTACACAATCATACACATTATTCTTTGCTCGATGCAGCTGCTACGGTCGACGATTTAATACGTGCAGCAGTTGAAAATGGGCATAAATCAGTTGCACTTACCGACCATGGTGTAATGTTCGGTAGTATGGAGTTCTACCACAAAGCAAAAGCAAAAGGACTCAAGCCTGTTATTGGTTTCGAGGCTTATGTTGCAACTGGAAGTCGTTTCGAAAAAACTGCTGGAAAGAAAAATAGTAAGAAGAAGAACTACTATCATCTACTTCTGTTGGCAAAGGATATGGAAGGATACCATAATCTTATAAAACTTACTACCTATGCACATCTCGAAGGTTTTTATTATAAACCAAGAATCGACCGTGAACTGCTCGAAAGATACCACAAAGGCATTATTGCTTGTAGCGGTTGCCTAAATGGAGTTGTAAGTGCTCATATAGTAAATGGAGAATTAAATAAAGCAAAAGAACAAGCACAATTTTACAAAGAGTTATTCAACGATGATTTTTATATCGAAATACAAAATCATCATTTACCAGAAGATGATGGAATACTTCGCCATGCACCCGAAATAGCAAAGGAATTTGGAATAAAACTTGTTGCAACAAATGATGTCCATTACATAAAGAAAGAACATGCAATTGCACATAATGTATATTTGAACATAAAAACTGCAAGCGAAAATCCGAATGGAATAATTGACATAAAAAAACTGCGTTATCGTTCTCCAGAACTCTATTATAAAACAACCGACGAAATGGTGAGCCTTTTTCCCAACTACCCAGAAGCGATTAAAAATACGGTTGAAATTGCTTCGAAGTGTAACCTATCGTTTGCAAAGAAAATCTATATGCCCGAATTTAAAATCCCCAAGGATTCGCCAGCCCAATCGCTCGACGAATATTTACGCTTGAAAACTTTCGAAGGTCTAAAACATCGTTACAACGATATTACTGACGAAATCCAACAACGTACCGAATATGAGTTAGGGGTTATTTGCAAGATGCAATTTTCTGGATACTTTCTTATAGTTTCAGATTTTGTTCAAGCTGCGAAAAACCTTGGGATTCGCGTTGGTCCCGGGCGTGGTTCTGTGGCTGGGAGCATAGTTGCTTTCGCTTTGGGAATTACAAATATTGACCCAATAAAATATGGTCTGCTTTTTGAACGATTTTTAAACCCCGATAGAATCTCGATGCCAGACATTGATATCGACTTTTGCGATACGAAAAGGGATAAAATCATAGAATATGTAAAATCTAAATATGGAGAAAATTCGGTAGCACAGATAATAACATTTGGGAAGCTTTCGTCGCGGGCTGTGTTGAAAGATGTTGGACGCATTCTTGGAATACATCATCAAGAAATAAATAAAATTACAGCAAAAATTCCTGTTGTTATGGGAAAAGTAACTCCGCTATCCGAAGCTTTAGAACTTCCCGATTTGAGGGACTTTAAAGAAACTACAGACATTAAAAAAAAGCGATTGATTGAATATTCGCTTCTTCTCGAGGGTTTGTATCGTCATACTTCGACCCACGCTGCTGGTGTAGTTATTGCACCGGGTAACGTGAGCGATTATGTTCCATTATACTTACAACCCAGTAGCAGCGAAAATGCTTCCCCAGAAATTTCAACTCAATATAGTATGGGTGAACTCGAGGATGCTGGGTTGATAAAGATGGACTTTCTGGGGCTCCGAACATTATCGATTTTAGACAACACTATCGAAATGATAGAAGAAAATCATAAAGTAAAAATCGATATAGACAACATTCCTTTGGACGATGGGAGAACATTCGAGTTGTTTTCGCAAGGCAAAACTCTTGCAATTTTCCAATTTGAATCCTCGGGGATGCAAGATTATCTTCGCCAACTTAAACCCAGTAATATACTCGAACTTAGCGATATGAATGCTCTTTATCGCCCCGGTCCAATGGCAAATATCCCCGATTATATCGACCGAAAGTATCGGAGGAAGGAAGTAACCTATTTGCATCCATTAATGGAAAATACGTTAAAGGACACGTATGGAATCATTGTTTATCAAGAGCAAGTAATGCAATTGGCTCGTGATATTGCCGGATTTAGTCTTGCCGATGCAGATATACTTCGCCGAGCGATGGGTAAAAAGAAACAAGAAGTAATGGAGAAAATGAAGCCAGCATTCATCGAGGGAGCCAAACACAATGGGATTAACAAAGAACTTGCAACGGAAATATTCGACTTGATAGAACGGTTTGCAAATTATGGCTTCAATAAATCGCATTCGTTGGCTTATGCTTTCCTTGCATATCAAACTGCTTGGCTCAAAGCCCATTATCCTGCCGAATTCCTTGCTGCCAATATGAATGCAGAAATATCGAATAGCGAAAAGATACCACAATTGATTGAGGAAGCAAAAAGTCTCGGGATTACCGTCGTCCCACCCGATATAAACCGCTCGTTTTCTCGCTTTGTTGCCATCGATTCGAAAACAATTCTTTTCGGGTTGGCTGGAATCAAAAATGTTGGCACTCGTGTTGAAGAGACCATTGTTGCTGCTCGCCAAGATAAACCGTTTACGTCATTTTTCAATTTTGTTTCCCGAGTCGATACAAGAATTATCAATCGGAAAGTACTCGAAGCTCTTGTCGCTGCGGGAGCTTTCGACGCAATCGAAAATGCTCGTAGGGCTCCACTTATGGCTGCAATAGACGTTGCACTCGAGTTTTCGCGTAAAATGCAGGATTCAAACGGTCAAAACGAATCGAATCTTTTTGGTGATAGGGAAACAAACTCCGAGTTTATCGTTGAACCTCAAATCCCAGACGTAGCGGAGTGGACGTTGAAAGAAAAACTTGCCAAGGAAAAAGAATTTCTGAATTTTTATCTGAGTGGTCATCCCCTCGACCGATTTAGAGTGCTCGCCGAGCTACTTTCGACTTCGAAATTGAACGATTTCGAAACACCTTCGCTTGCCTCTGTTGTTCGAGTGTGTGGAGTAGTTTTGCAAATTTCAACAAAAATTGATAGGAATAACCAAAAATTTGCCTTCGTAAATATCGAGGATTTCTATTCGAAGGCAGAATGTGTTGTATGGAGCGATACCTATGCCCGTTATTTTAAATATTTGGAAGAAGGGAATATTGTTATGGTAATTGGTAAACCAGAGGTACGCGAAAACAATGTTAAAATCTTTGTTAGCGAAATCTATGGAATTGAAGAGGCAGGGAACAAATTCATCCAGGGATTTCATATATCTTTGAACGTAAACGACTCGAATCGTTCTAAAATCGAAGAATTATCCCAACTTTGCAGTAAGCCCGATTCTTCGAAACGCTTCGTATTTATTATTAAGGACAATGGTAGTCGAAAAGCCTATTTAGCAGAAGATGTAAAGTTCGAGATTTCGGAGAACAATATCAGAAAATTATTTGAACTTTTTGGCGAATCGAATGTTAAAGTTATTCAAAATTAGGCTTATGTTTGAATATTTTATTATCTTGCATCGGTTTAAAATTCATTTAAGGTATTAATATGGATACATTGAAAAAAATTATTTCTTTTGCTCTTGCAATCGGGGTTTCGATTTTGATTTTCTACGCTTTTTTTGCCCTATTTAGAATTGCGTTCAAAGTGGTTTTCGATTTATTCTTCATTGCTGTGATTGTTTTAGTTGCCCTTCCCTTTTATGTGATAATCAAGCGAAAATTGCTAAAATAGGGACTATCGTATGAAACGAATTATCTTCTCGTTTGTCTTCTTTGCTTTTTTTGTGTATAATTTACAATGTGAATTTAACTACCCCCACGCAAGCAACGAAACTATATTGCTTGCACGTGCGCTGAGTAAGGGCATTTTCGAACTTAATGGAGTTCCTTATACACAGCCCCTTGTCGAAGTTGTCAATACAACTTCTAATTCAAGATTTTTTTCCTCTGCATACCTACACAAAGGCTCAGACAATCTTTATATTAAAATAAGTGTGAATGGGATGTTTGGGATTGTTCCGGATAGCAAAAAAGAATATGTTCCCCAATTTCCCACTGAACCCTTGCCGTCCGATATTGGGCAACTTGTTTCGAAACTTTCACAATACGTCGAGCTCGATTTGTCGAATCCTATGCAACCAAAGGTAAAATCGTTGAAGGATACATCGGGGTTAATTTACTACGCCTTCAAAACATTAATGTATGATGGCATTCAAAAGGGGAAAATAACGCTCCCTAAGCGTGCTCCAACAATTCTTGGTTCCGGACGGGTAGCATTAGAACTTTCTCACGATTCAATCCTTAGCATTATGGAAGAAAATCTGATTTTTTCTTTGCCTTCTCAACAACTTAGAGACTCTATTTTTAGCTATCTTCAAAACTTTCCAGAAAAATTCGACTTGCCGGCGGGCGCAAATATTAACAAAATTGTTGCAGGTATTCCCCAAATCGAATTTGGTTCAGTATATGGGACAGAATTGCTTTTGCGTTTTATTCCGCCGGTCGATTTAGGTAAAAATATTGGGAGATTCACATTTTGGGGCATTGGAATTCGCCATAGCATTAGTCAGTATATATCGGAGCCATTTGTTGATATTGCTTTGCAACTTGCTTATCAGGGAACAAACTTGCGAAACGAAATTGGAGTGACAAATGCCAAACTCGTAACTAACGGAGCATTCTGGAATGCTAACATACATTTCAGCAAAAAGTTTGGTAAATATTTCGAAGCCTATTCGGGACTTTCCTACGAAAAATTGAATATAAACTCTGATTTTACTTTCGAATTACCGCGCAACGTCCAACTCCAATTGGGACTAATATATTTGTACGACGACAAAGACAACGACGACCCAAACGACGATATTATAGGGCTGAATCCTGAGCTCGGGTATAATGGAGACCCTTATGGTCCAATGAACCAAAATGTTGTGCTTGCGGATAATAATCTTAAATGGACAATTGGCATACTTGGAAATTTCGACCCTATGTATGTTTACTTCGATTTCAATCTGAGTAAAATAAATATATTTACTTTTGGAATAATGTATAAATTTGATATAAAAAAATAGTATGGCAATAATCATCGATGGTAAAAAGGTTTCGCAAATTATCCGCGAAGAACTAAAAACAAAAACCGAGCAGTTGAAAAACGAAAGGGGAATTGTGCCCGGTCTTGCTTTATTGTTGGTCGGCGAGAATCCTGCTTCGAAGGTTTATGTCAACTCGAAGAGAAAAGCTTGCGAAGAACTAGGCTATTATTCAATTGTCGAGCATCTACCCGAAAACACAAGCGAGCAAGAAGTCCTTCGATTGGTAAACGAGTGGAACAATGACCCCAAAATTCACGGCATACTTGTTCAATTACCTCTTCCAAAACAGATTTCCGAACAAAAAGTGACGCTTGCGATTAGCCCATCGAAAGACGTCGATGGATTTCATCCCGAGAACTTTGGGCGTTTGGTGATTGGTTTATCGGGCTTTCGCCCTTGCACTCCGGCGGGAATTGTGGAACTTTTGAAATATTACCAAATTGAAACATCCGGTAAGCATATTGTTGTTGTTGGTCGAAGCAATATTGTTGGTAAACCTATTGCCAATATGTTGTTTCAAAAAAACAAATTCGCAAATGGGATTGTAACAATTTGCCATACCGCAGCAACGGACTTAAGTTATTACACTCGCCAAGCAGACATCCTTGTTGCTGCAATTGGTCAGCCAAAAAAAATCCACGGCAACGACGTCAAAAACGGTGTAACCGTCATTGATGTTGGAGTGAATCGAATCGAGGACAAGACATCGAAAACTGGGTATAAACTTGTCGGCGATGTGGATTTCGAAGATATAGAACCGAAAGCTTATGCAATTACCCCAGTTCCCGGAGGTGTCGGACCGATGACCATTGCAATGTTGATGAAAAATACGTTTCAATCGGCTGCTGGCGAAATTTCCTATGAAGCATAGTTTCTACGATTTAATTTACTGCGACGACGATATAATAGTAGTCGATAAAGCATCGGGAATGCTTACAATTCCCGACCGCTTCGACAAAACTCTTCCCAACTTGCGTAGTTTACTCGAAGAAAAATTTGGAAGGATTTATGTTGTTCATCGGTTGGACAAAGAAACTAGTGGGATTGTTGTCTTTGCTCGAAATCCGGAGGCACACAAGGATTTAAATACAAAATTCGAGACTCAAGAAGTTGAAAGAATCTATCATGCAGTTGTTTCGGGTTGGATTGATAAGGATGAATTCGAAATAGATATTCCGTTGCTAACAGATCCCTCGAACAAAGGACGAACAATACCCACCACTCGGGGTAAAGAATCATTGACAATAGTTAGAGTTTTGGAAAGATTTTCGATTGCTACTTTAATTGAATGCAACCTTCGGACGGGGCGACATCACCAAATTCGTGTTCATTGTGCAACTATTGGCAATCCCTTGCTTGTTGATGAACTATATGGAAATAACAAAGAATTCTATTTATCGCATATAAAGCGTAGATACAACTTGAAAAAAGACGAAACTGAAAAACCGATAATTAATCGTCTGACTTTACACGCATATTCACTGTGGTTCGAACATCCATCGACAAAGGCAAAAGTCCATTTTGAATGCCCATATCCACGCGATTTTTTAGCACTTGTAAATGTTTTAAGAAAATACTCGAAAGGGTAAGGTAATCCTTTTTGCTCCATTTTTTATTTTCCGTGCTGCCTTGAATTACCTTGTTTCTCCGATTTTTTATTAAATTTGTGGTTGTAATATTACTGAATTGTTATATATTATATGGGGAAAATCGAAATTAAGCCGACTGCGTTGGAAGGTGTTCTATTAATTGGAGGGCATAAGTTCGAAGACCATCGCGGGTATTTTATCGAAATATTTAACCGAGATGCTTTGCTTCAATTCGGCATAGATTTTAGCGTTGTTCAAGTCAATTATTCATTTAGTAGAAATTCAGGAACGATTCGTGGATTACACTATCAACTTGAACCTTTTGCACAAGCCAAAATTGTTCGGTGTAATCGAGGAGCAATTTTCGATGTTGCCGTCGATTTACGGAGCAATAGCCCAACTTTTGGGAAATACATCTCGTTTTGGCTACGTGGATATAATCTAACCCCGAGCGAGGTAGCTAGCTTTAGCACAATAAAGGCGGATTATTTACCCGAACCCGGAACAAACGTTCTAATTCCCAAAGGCTTTGCCCACGGATTTCTAACTTTGACGGACAATACCGAAGTAATTTATTTTTTGAATCAGTCTTTCGTCGAGGAACTTGATAGAAGCATTCGCTGGAACGATCCACAAATTGCTATCGAATGGCCCCTTTTCGGCAAAACTCCTATCCTTTCGAATAAAGATGAATATGCTCAATTTTTGGAAAATGCAGAAATTAATTTTTAAAAAATATACATAAATGAAGTTTCGAAATATTTTAGTTACAGGTGGTTGTGGATTCATTGGGACAAATTTCATCAAGTATGTTTTTAACGTAACAAACTTCGAAGGGCGAATAGTAAACGTCGATAAATTAACTTATGCCGCAAACCCAGAGAACCTTTGCGATATTCAAGAATCTTTTCCGGAGCGTTACTTTTTCGAAAAAGAGGATATATGTAATTTCGAAAGAATCGTCGAAATTTTAAAGAAATACGAAATCGATTGCGTTGTGAATTTCGCCGCTGAATCTCACGTAGATAGGTCCATCGTAGGTCCAAAGGAATTTGTAGAAACTAATGTAATTGGAACGTTTACCTTGTTGGAATCTGCTCGTAGCCAACAAATGGAAGGCAAAAATATTCGCTTCCATCAGGTTAGCACCGACGAGGTCTATGGAACGCTCGACTCTACTGGTTACTTTTTCGAGACATCGCCTTATGCGCCACGTAGCCCATATTCGGCTTCGAAAGCTTCCGCCGACCACCTTGTTCGTGCTTACAACAATACCTATAATCTTCCAATCACAATTTCTATTTGTTCAAATAATTATGGGCCATTTCAATTCCCAGAAAAACTTATACCACTGATGATTTTAAATATGCTCGAAGAGAAGCCACTACCGGTGTATGGCGATGGGTTACATATTCGGGATTGGCTCTATGTGGAGGACCACTGCTCGGCTGTTTGGAAAATTTTAAACGATGGGAAGGTCGGCGAAACATACAACATAGGTGGTGAAAACGAATGGCAAAATATCGATTTGCTCCGTTTTCTTTGCGAACTTGTTGCATCGCGAACAAATAAGCCGAAAGAAGAGTATTTGAGTCTTATTAGATTTGTCAAAGATCGTCCGGGACACGACCGACGGTATGCAATAAATTGCAGTAAAATTAAGCAAGAACTTGGATGGAAACAATCGGTGGACTTTGTTTTGGGTTTGGAACAAACCGTTGATTGGTATTTGAACAATATCAACTGGGTAAACAAAGTCCGTTCGGGTGAGTATCTTCGATGGATTGATGCAAACTATTCAAATCGATGAAAAAAATTCTTTTAATAGGCAACAAAGGACAACTTGGAATCGAGTTCTCCCAATTATTTCATTCGAAATCTATCGATTTCAGAGGATACGACCTACCGGAATTTGACGTTGGAAATAAAGGGGATGTTATTCGAGTTTTCGAATACTATCGCCCCGATGTTGTTATTAACTGTTCAGCATACAATTTTGTGGACCGAGCCGAGTCTGAACCTGAAAAATGTGAATATGTGAATTCAATTGGGGTTCTCGGTTTGGCTCAAATCTGTCATCAGTTCAACACGTTCCTCGTTCATTTTAGTACCGATTATGTTTTCGATGGCACCAAGAATGAACCTTATACAGAAAACGATGCACCGAATCCGATGAATCAATATGGTCGTTCAAAGCTTATGGGGGAAAAATTAATTCAAAAGGAAACGGAGGATTATTTGATACTACGGACCAGTTGGTTGTATGGTAAGGGCAAACAAAACTTTATCTATAAGTTTCTTCAATGGTCGAAACAAAATGAAATTATTAATATTGCGACCGACGAGATTTCGGTTCCAACATCGGTTTCGACAGTTTCCCAACTGACATTTCTTGCCCTACAAAACGGGCTTCGGGGATTATATCATCTAACCAACAGTGGTTTTGCTTCACGTTTCGAATGGGCAAAGTTATTGAAAGAAACTTTGAATCTCCAAGTCGAAATTAATCCTGCTCGGATGGAAGATTTTAATCTTGCTGCAAGAAGACCAAATTTTTCTGCAATGGACAACACCAAAATTTCGAGGGAGTTGAACTTTCCTATTCCCGATTGGAATATTGAATTAATACGCGTAGTTAGAAAATATATAAGTTAATAACATTATGTAGATGTAGCTTCGACTACACTATTCAATAAATTTGCTAACTTTTTTGTATGTTCTCGACGTTCGTATTTTCTTATTTCATTGAAATTTGGAGTGAAATCACTCCCAGATTTCCAGCTATTAAATAGGATGAGAAAATTATTTGCGATATTATCTGTTTCGCTCTGATGTGCAATAAGCCCCGAATTTGTTGCACTAATTAAATCGGCTACGGCTCCGTTCCTTGGGCAAATAGCGAGGATAGGGCGTCCTGTTCCAAGATACTCGAAAACCTTTCCCGGAACAATTTCTTGGCTTTCTTTCGATTCGTCAACAATGAGTAGAAGAGCATCCGATTGCATTAATTTCGAAAGGCTTTCAGAATGGGGTAGATAGCCAATAACC
This sequence comes from Ignavibacteria bacterium, assembly GCA_037445895.1. Lineage (GTDB taxonomy): Bacteria > Bacteroidota > Ignavibacteria > Kapaibacteriales > UBA2268 > JBBIJO01. The sequence continues at coordinate 143,761 of JBBIJO010000004.1, forward strand.
TCGATAGCTTCTTTGAAACTGGTCTTGTCTATCATTTCATAAATTTCCGAGCCAAATCGCCCAATCAATCGAATTGTAAACTCAGTTGGAGAAATTTCTCGTTTCGAAATGAGTAACTCTATTGCATTGAACAAGCTTTGGGGATTACGCCGTCCATACATCGAGCCGGTATAGGTAAGGCTAAATTTTTCGTTCCGAACATAAGAAATTGGAGGAAAATCGGAAGAGTCGAAACCATTGGGAATATGAATAAATTTTTTTTTCTCGAGGGTTGGATATTTCAAAAGAGCGTCTTTGGCAATTCCCTCCCAGGCAACCTCGACGAAGTTTGCTTCTTTGAATACTGAGTGCTCGAGATTGTTGTCTATTTTTGCTGGAAGCCACCAGCGTCGCGGTGCCGAAATGAAACCAGTCCAAGGGTCGCGAAACCCAGCCACCCAAGGGATTTGTCGTTTCTTTTTTACATAACGGGCTACAAGGGAGCAAGTGTAGGGCGGCGAAGAACTATATACTGCGTCGACTTTAAATTTGTCGATAATTTCAATTGCCTTCCTCTTAGCGGTTAGAAGCCAACCCATTCGAGCATCGGGAATAAAAAACGTCGCTCGAATGAATTCGGCTATTTTCTCTTTAAATGGGATTTTTTGTTCATCTTTTCGTATTACATTTACATCTATCGATACATCCTTAGGCTTACCTGTAACAATTCTATATAAATCGTATGGTTCAAAGATTTTTGTTCGATAAACTTTCGTTTCCGTTGGAATTTCTTTTAACAGCGAGGGGTCAATCGCCGGGAACTGCCCATTTTCGACTGTTAATACAATTGGCTCCCATCCGAATTGAGGTAAGTATTTAGTATATTTCAATACTCTTTGAACCCCGGGACCCCCCGAAGGAGGGAAATAATACGCAACAATCAAAAGACGCCTCATTTTTCTTCGTCTTCGCTCTTGTTTAAGTATTCATAAGCATTGTGTATTATCCCGTTCATATAGATTTCGGGAACAACAATATTGCAAGTTACGTAGCGCAGACGAACTCCTGCTTCGAGAAACATTTCGGTTGTCCGACGATGCTGTTCTGTCCATTTCCCATTGGTGTGTTTGTCGTAAAAATCCTGACCGTTGCGATGAACAACAACTTCCGAAATACCGGTCTGGATAATCGCTCGGGCACAATCGGTGCAAGGTAACCAAGGCACATACATCTTGCATCCTTTCAATTGTGTGCCTCTACGGGCTGCATTGTAAATAGCATTTCGTTCTGCGTGTTCTACCCAGTAATATTTTTCGCCGCCATCACGGCTTAGTCTTTTACCGTCCTTATCGACTTCTATGTTTCTGGGTAAAGAATTGTATCCCGTTGAAACAAGAACATTATCGCTATCGGCGATAACAGATCCAACATGGGTCATATCGTCGCGGCTTCGCATACCCACAAGATAACATAAAGTAATATAGAGTTGGTCCCAATCTGGTCTTCTCATAAATTCACCCATCGTGAGTTACAAAATTACAAAACCTTAAACAATTAACGATAATTACATACTGCAAATTTGGAATCTGATGTATTCAGAACGCTGCTGTATAATTCTACGCTATTGGAAATTCTCGAATTCTTTCGAAGGGGACGTGCTGCTTACTCTTTTTTCACCCGGCAGTGTTTAAAATATGAGTTGTTCTGCCGATATAGTATGTAAAGCATTTTGCTTGGCGAAGAGCGATTCGGCAAGCGGGGATGCTTCCTCTATTATTGGCAAAAAAGCAGAGTTTCAATTAAAATTTCCTTAATATTTTTTAATTTTATCCGTTAATTAAAAAGTTTTTTTGAAGGAAATGAATTTTATGAAGAAAATTGCATTGTGGATAACGATTGGTGCTGTTGGCGTAGTAATTGGATTTTTTATTACTCCACTAACCTCGAGCGACAACATTTACCAGCAGGTTAAGAAATTCGATCGCGTGTTGAATATAGTTTCGAAAAACTACCTCGAAACAGTTGATACACAAAAATTAGTCGAAGCTGCTATTCGTGGACTTTTAAATGAGTTAGACCCCCATTCAGTATATATTCCTTGCGAGGAGATGCAACGAGTTCAAGAGGATTTTCAAGGGAGTTTCGAAGGGATTGGAGTCGAATTCGATATTATTAGCGATACGATTGTCATCGTTTCACCGATTCCCGGGGGTCCAAGCGAGGCGTTAGGGATTCAATCGGGCGATAAGATTGTGAAAATAGATGGAGAAAGTGCAATTGGGCTTAGCCGAAACGATGTGCCCAAAAAGCTTAAAGGACCCAAAGGCACAAAAGTAGAAGTGGATATAAAACGCGAAGGAGTTAAAGAACTCTTGCATTTTTCGATAATTCGCGATAAAATTCCAATTAACACGGTCGATGCTGCGTTTGTTGTCGATGGAACCGATATCGGGGTAATTGTAGTTAATCGTTTTGCTGCAACAACACACGACGAATTTCTGAAAGCATTGAGTAAACTCGGACAACAAGGAATGAAGAAACTTATACTCGATTTACGTTACAATCCAGGTGGTTATTTGAATCAAGCTTTCCTAATGGCTGAAGAATTCATACATCGAGGCGACACAATTGTTTACACTAAAGGACGACTCCCCGAATTCGACGAAGTTTATATTTCTAATGGTTTTTCCCGATATACAAAAGTGCCATTGATTGTGTTAATCAATGCTGGCTCGGCGTCCGCAAGCGAAATTGTTTCGGGAGCAATTCAAGATTTAGACCGCGGTTTAATTGTTGGCGAAACTTCATTTGGCAAAGGTCTTGTTCAACGGCAATACGAATTGGGCGATTGCTCGGCTTTTAGAGTAACGATTGCGAAGTATTATACTCCATCGGGTCGTTGCATCCAGCGACCTTATAAAGACAAGGATAAATACCGTGCCCTTGTCGGTCGCTTCGAGTTGGAAGAAGGAAACTATATTTACGATTCTTACAAAAAGATAGTCGAGCAAGTTGAAAAGTTTAATTCAAAAGAAACAGACAGCAAAAAAAAGATAGCAATCGATTCACTCCCAATTTATTATACTCGAAACAACCGATTAGTTTTCGGGGGGGGAGGAATCACACCCGACTATATTATCAAGCAGGATACAATTACACAATTGAGTTCAGAGATTCGAAGAAAAAATCTCTTTTTCGAATTTGTGAGCGAAAACCAGCGCAAAGAAATGAAGATTTTAAAAGAAAAGTATCCTGAATTTTTGCCTTTCTTACGTGATTATAATGTATCGGATAACACGATGAAAGCTTTCAAAGAATTCGTTGCAAATAAAGGTGTGAAAATCGAGGAGGAGCAATGGAACAAAGACCAGCAGTATCTGTCGACCGCAATTAAATCGCAAATTGCTCGAATACTTTGGACTCGCGAAGAGTCGCTACAAGTTTTCTACACCATAGATTCGCAATTTATTAAAGCATTAAGTTTGTTCCCCGAAGCAATAAAAATAGCCGGTTTGAAGTAATTTCCGTTGGGTCGATAGATAGCTTAAGGTTGTGTTGGTAATAGCAAAAATTCCGACACAACCGTTTGTTTCTATGGAATATCAATGAACGAAATGTTGTCGAAACTTTCGATTTTATCGGAATCCATAAATGAGTTTTGTATATATTCCTTTGCTGTTGGAACACTGAACAATTGAAACACCGTTCCGAAAAAATGCAGCATAATTTATTTCAATGCGTTCGTTGAATGTAGATTCAAAACAAAGACGCCCGACAATGTCGAATATCCGCACTTTATTGGTAAGAGTTACTTGGTTATTGCTTTCAATAATAATTTTATTTCCTTCGTGAATAATTTTGAAAATATCCGAACCCGAAGGGTTTTCGTTCCCCTCCTTTGAACTAACCTTTGGAGTTATCTCTATAAGTTTGTCTGGCTCTTTATTGTAGGAATCGTAGTTCGAAGTTCCGATAATGATTCTTCCATCGCGAAGTTTTCGGACACATCGCAAACGTTTGAATTGGTCTTTGATTAATGGAATCATTGTGTCGACTTTCGACAAATCATCATTCATTTTGAACAAGAACAAAATTCCAGCCTTCAATGTTGCAAGAATAAACGAGTTGTCCCATACGGAATTTTCTGGGTTGGAATAATATTCAAGTCCGGCAACAGCAATGGTAACTTCGGGATACAACGAAATGACTGGCTCGATAACATTGTTTTGTGCACAGTATTCTTTTTCGCCGGGATAGTTATCGTCGCAATAGCCGATAACCTTGGGCCAACCAAAATTTCCACCTTTCTGTATGACGTTTATTTCATCGTCTGTTGCGGGACCATGTTCGGAAATAATAATTTTTCCTTTTACCTCAACAATTCCTTGGGCATTTCTGTGACCAAAAGACCAAACCGCATTCCCAAAAGGATTATCTTCGGGAATACTCCCGTCGAGATTAATACGCAAAACCTTTCCATTCAATGAATTGTTATCGAGTGCTGATTCGGGTAAATCTGCATCGCCTGTCGTTATATAAAGTTTTCTGTCGGCTCCAATCATTAATCGAGAACCATCGTGAATGTAGAAAGCATTAATACTATCTAAAAGGTTTAATGGTTTGACGAGTGTGTCCGTTGCATAGCGATAACGAACTACTTTTTCCCAAAAGCGCGGGAGGCTGCCATAAGTATAGACTAAATATACATAAGGAGTATCGGGGAAATTTGGATGAAGCTCCATTCCCAACAGCCCGCTTTCGCTTACTTGTAGAACGTCGCCAAGTTTTAGGAGCAGTTTCCGTTCCCCTGTCGAGATATTCAATTTCGAAACTTTTCCTATCCTTTCGGTGAAAATAATCCAATCGTTGTCGATTTGTTTAATTTCCCAAGGATTAACCAAGCTGTCGGCAATAATTCGATATACATAATCATATTGCACAGCTTGTGCAAAAATTATTGCATTCAAATTCATTAGCAATAGTAAAGTTATTCTAATGCCTATAGTTTTGATTTTCATCATTTTACCTAATTTATTAAACAAATGCAAAATACGAAAGTTTAAACAAACCAACATATTTGTTAATTTTGAATTTTGAACTCAAAGTAGGTTATGAAATATTTTCCAATTTTTCTGGATTTAGAGAAATTTAAGATTTTGGTTGTTGGCGGAGGCGATGTGGCAACCAGAAAAGTGGAAAATTTATTGGAATTTAATGCGAGTCCAGCAATCATTGCTCCTTGTATTACCGAAGAATTAAAAGAGTTAATCAATCGATTTGGTTTAGTCTATTTTCCGAAAGAATACGAACGGGGCGATTCAAAAGGTTTTTCGTTTCTTTTCGTAGCAACAGACGACCCAGAAGTCGATAAAATTATACTCGAAGATTGCTCGCATACAGTTACTTTGATTAATTTTGCCGATATGCCCGATATTTGTAATTTTATTATGCCTTCGTTTATTCGGCGCGACGACCTTGTAATTGCAGTTTCTACGCAAGGCAAAGCTCCGTTCCTATCGAAATATATACGAGAATGTTTGGAGAAGAAATTCCCCGCAGATTACGGTGAATTTGTTCGGCTTGCAAAGTTTTTTCGTGCAAAAGTTTTGGAACTTGGAATGCCAAAACAAAAAAAAGAAGCATTACTCGAAGAATTCCTGTCCATAAATTGGTTGGAAATTATCCGAGACGATGGCTACGATTTTGCTAACCTGCTTGTAACCAATTTAATCAATCACTATGCAAAAAGAAGGTAGTTTAGGCAAAGTCTATATCGTAGGGGCGGGTCCCGGCGACCCGAATTTAATTACATTGCGGGGATTAAATGTACTCCAAAAGGGTGACGTCGTTTTATACGATAGATTGGTTAATCCATTTTTGCTTTCCTATTGTAAATCGGATTCACAGAAAATTTTTGTTGGCAAACATACTGCCCACCATTCTTTTTCGCAAGATGAAATCAATCGTATGCTTATAGAGTTTATTTACGATGGTAAAACTGTTGTGCGGTTGAAAGGGGGCGACCCGTTTATTTTTGGTCGTGGGGGCGAAGAAGCTCTTGCACTTGCCGAAAATAATATACCATTCGAAGTAATTCCGGGGGTTACTTCTGCAATTGCTGCTTCTGCATATTCGGGAATACCGTTGACCCATCGAAACCTTGTTACACAGGTAATTTTTGTTACAGCAAACGAAGATCCAACAAAACCTACCAGCCAAGTAGATTGGAAATTGCTTGCGAAATTGCAAAATACTACAATAGTTGTATATATGGGAGCTGGAACGCTGCCGTTGGTTGTCGAAAAACTTATAGCAAATGGTTGCAACTCGGCAACTCCTGCTGCTATTGTTGCTAACTCAACCCTTCCAACACAAAGATGTATTCGCGGAAAGTTGAAGGATTTGCCTGAACTTGTCGAAACTTATTCCCTTTTGCCCCCACTTTTAACTATAATTAGCCCAACTGTCGATATTTCAGATAATTTGAATTGGTTCCAGCGGAAGCCACTTTTCGGAAGGCGCTTCATAACAACGCGCCCAATCCACCAATCGACAGCACTGTTCGAAAAGTTATACGAAGAAGGTGCCGAGCCAATTCCTTTTTATGTATTTAATATTTCTTCGGCAACGCCAACTCCGCAAATCCCAGAGCTGATGGAGAAGCAATTCGACTGGTTAATTTTTACAAGTGAGAACGGCGTTCGTTATTTTTTCGAGTATTTGTTGCTCGAAGGCAAAGACATTCGTGCCTTTGGAAATATTAAAATAGCAACTATTGGCAAATCCACTGCAAATGCATTAAAAAATTTTGGCATAATTGCGGATTTTGTCCCGAGTTCGTTCAATTCTAAAACTTTCGTCGAAGAATTTTCGGCAAATTATGAACTTGCGAACTCTTCAATCTTGCGCATTAAAGGGGATTTCGCAACCGACCCAATTTTCGAAAATCTATCTAAAATTTGTAAACAAATAACGACTTGCGAAGTTTATAAAATTGAAAGGAGCGCTCCAACCACAGAAGAAATCCGTGAAGTTATCGAATGCAAGCCCGATGGCGTAATTTTTACTGCCTCGACATCTGTGAATTATTTTTTCGAAATTTTGGGAACAGAAATTGCAACTACTTTCCTCGACACTATAAAAGTGTTTGCAATTGGTCCGATGACTGAACTTACTCTGCGGAATCGAGGAATCGAAAATGTGTATGTTGCACAAGAACATACCATTGATGGAATAATAGACCTTTTAAAATATGTTTTTCAACAGCAAAAAGACTGATGATATTCATACTTACACCGGAAGAAATGGCATTGTCCGACAGGGCAGCCATTGTCGACTACAACATTCCCTCTTCTTTGTTAATGGAAAATGCAGCTCACTCGTCGGCAATCTTCGTAAAAGAAATATTGAAGGAGCAAGGTTTGAAAGCTGCGAAAGTAACCTTTTTTTGTGGCAGTGGAAATAACGGCGGCGACGGCTTCGCTCTTGCTCGGCATCTTCACGATTTCTACGACTTAGAAATATTTTGGATTGGTGATGAAAGCAAAATGACCCCAGAAACCCATACAAATTTCCTTTCGGCGAAAAAAATCGGTGTTCCGCTTCGGAAACTCAATTCGACAGAAGAAATTGAACAACTAGAAATCGCGACAGATTGCATTATCGACGCTTTGATTGGCACCGGAGGCGATGAAAATGTGCGTGGGTTTGCTTTGAACATCCTAAAAAAATTGAAAACAACGGATGCCTTGAAAATTGCTATTGATTGTCCGACGGGATTAAATTCGGCAACAGGAGTTGCTAATCAATACTGTTTCGATGCCGATTATACAATTACAATGTTTGGAACGAAACTTGGAATGCTTTTAAACGATGGACTCAAGCAATGCGGGAAAGTATATGTTGCTTCGCTTGGGGCTCCTGTAAAAATATTAGAATCTTTTGCGAAAACTTTCTCATTCGAGGATAGCGATATTCGAACTTTGATTCCCAGACGCAAGCGTATAAGTTCCAAATTCGACTATGGAAGAGTCCTCGTTGTTGCAGGCTCCAAGCAATATCCAGGAGCTGCTGCTCTTACTGCAAACGCTTCGGTTCGGAGTGGTGCCGGTTTAGTTCACCTTGCCAGTCCGTTTTTCCATCCGGCTCTTTTGCCCGAAGTGATTCAAATCAGATTGCCAGAAACCGAAGGAGGAACAATTTCAATCAAATCATTCGAGTGTTTAAAATCCGAAATTGACAAATCCGACTCCATTGCAGTAGGTCCGGGAGTTGGTTCTAATTCGGAGACACTTGAACTCATTAATAGGATTGTCGAATATGTAGGAACGACCAAACCGCTGGTAATCGATGCGGATGCTTTACGGATAATCAGTCCAACAAGAAAATTGAGCAAAAATGTCGTTCTTGCACCCCATACTGGCGAATTTTCACGATTTTCGAATATAGAGCGAAAAGATGTTGAAAAAAATTCCTATTTTGTTGCAAAAGAATGGGCGGCGAAGCTCGATTGTATAATTCATCTAAAATATGTTCCAAGTATTACTACCGATGGGAATTTTTCGTATCTTGATATTGCTGGAAATCCCGGGATGGCCACAGGTGGGAGTGGCGACGTTCTAACAGGTATTATTGCCTCGTTTCTTGCTCGCGGTATGAATCCATTGATTGCAACTGCCCTTGCTTCCTTCGTTCATTCCCGAACAGGCGATGTTTATGCTGAAAAATATGGATACGAAACTCTTACACCTTCCGTCTTAATAGAATTTTTACGTGAGGTTTTGTATTAAATGAAAAAATTGAGAGTATTTTTTGCGCTACCTGCAATTGCAGTTGCTTGTGGAATTTTTGTTGTTTCGAGCATACCCCAAGCTTCTCTTCCACCTCTGCAATTCGATTTTATGGATAAAATCATACATTTCTTCGTATTTTTTACTTTTGGAATAAGTTTGATTATTGCATTTTATCCCCAAACTAAAAATACATTGCAAGCTAAGCCGATTTTATTTATAATAGTGATTGGTTTGTTGTATTCGGCTTTCGACGAGTTTCATCAATTGTTTGTTCCCGGTCGCTCTTGCGAATTTTTCGACTGGGTCGCCGATAGCGTTGGAATATTTGCATCCTTAATTTTTCGCAATCCCATTTGGAATATGATTAAATCCAAAATTTCGACCGAAAATCTATGAGCCGATTCTTCGAAATTGTTAAAACTTCCGAAGATACAAAAGCACGTGCTGGGGTTCTCGATTTAAATGGGGCTAAAGTTCCAACGCCTGTTTTTATGCCTGTTGGGACGCTCGGGAGTGTAAAAGCAATGCTCCATCGTTCTATAATGGAACTTGGATATAATTTGATTTTGGGAAATACATATCATCTTTATCTTCGTCCTGGGGTGGATGTTATATCGCATTTTGGTGGTTTACATAAGTTTATAAATTGGGAAAAAGGGATATTAACCGATAGCGGAGGCTACCAAATTTTTTCGTTGAAAGATTTACGTAGGCTTAGCAACGATGGCGTTGAATTCCGTTCCCATATCGATGGTTCAAAACATTTTTTCAGTCCCGAAGGAGTTATTGATTTCCAACGAATATTTGATTCCGATATAATAATGGTATTAGACGAATGCACGACTTTTCCCTGTGAATATTCAGATGCCCGAAAATCAATGGAATTATCATTGGAATGGGCAAAACGTTCCAAATATCGCTTCGAAAATTCTGCTGCGCTTTGGGGTCGGGAGCAATTTTTGTTCGGTATTGTTCAAGGAAGCACTTTCCCCGAACTTCGGCGCGAATATATCGAAAAATTGCAAGCAATTGAGTTCGATGGTTATGCAATTGGGGGGCTCTCGGTCGGAGAACCAGTCGAGATTATGTATGAAATAACGGACGTTTGCACCGATGAACTCCCTGTGGATAAGCCACGGTATTTGATGGGCGTTGGAACTCCCAGCAACTTATTGCAATCTGTTGAGTGTGGAATTGATATGTTCGATTGTGTTTTGCCAACAAGGAATGCACGAAACGGGCAGATTTTTACAACGAAAGGTAAAATCAACATCAGAAATGCGAAGTATAAGTTTTCGAAGGAACCGATTGATGAAGGGTTAGATAATTATGTGAGCAGAAATTTTTCTCTTGGTTATCTCCGCCATCTTTTTATTGCAAAAGAAATACTTGCTTATGAACTTGCGACGTACCAAAATCTTGCTTTCTACAAATGGTTGATGGACACAGCACGCGAAAAAATACTTTCCGATAATTTCCGTCAATGGAAAAATAGTTTAATTTTGAATTTTGAAAAATGTTAAAAGTTGAAAGGTATTAAAATGTTTCCAATGTTTGCTTCCTTCATTGCCTTTGTTCCTCCGCAAGGTGGTGGGCAAAATTCCGGTAGTGGGATGATAATGACTTTGATTATGTTTGCCTCGATATTCCTAATTATGTATTTTTTGATGATTCGCCCAGCACAAAAAAGACAAAAGGAGCATCGAAATATGGTCGAAAGTTTGAAGAAAGGCGATAGAGTTGTAACAAGTGCTGGAATTCACGGCACGATTGTCGATATGGATGGCCCAACTGTTACCCTACAAGTTTCTGATAATTGTAAGATTCAGTTCGAAAAAAGTGCCATAGCAGGGAAAAAGCAATAATTAAGTTGTCTTATACCAATGAACAGAATCGAAGAAGCACTTCAGGAGTTAACTTCGGGACGAATGGTCATTGTTGTCGATGACGAAGACCGCGAAAACGAAGGCGATTTGATTGCTGCGTCCGAACTATGCACCCCCGATGTCATTAATTTTATGGCGACACACGCACGTGGATTGATTTGTGTGGCTATTACCGAAGAACGTGCAAAGGAACTCGAACTTGATGTGATGGTGCGCGACAGCACTGGTTTGCACGGGACTAAATTCACCGTTTCGGTCGATTACCTTCACGGCACAACAACGGGCATTTCCGCATCCGATAGAGCTAAAACTGTTCGGGCATTGGTCAATTCGAAAACAAAACCATCGGATTTGGCTCGGCCAGGGCACATTTTTCCTTTAATTGCAGTTAAAGAGGGGGTTCTTCGCCGGGCAGGGCATACGGAAGCAGCCGTCGATTTGATGAGATTAGCTGGGTTGTATCCTTCGGGTGTGCTTTGCGAAGTTATCAAAGAAGATGGAACTATGGCTCGCCGCCCCGATTTAGAACAATTTGCAAAGGAATATGGTTTAAAGATTATTACTGTTAAAGACTTAATTGCATATAGATTTAAAAGGGATAAACTTGTTAAATCGGTTGCCTCTGCACACCTTCCAACAACTTTTGGTGATTTCGTGGTCAAAGTTTACAAAAATATCGTCGACAACAAAGAACACGTTGCACTTGTTAAAGGAGAATGGCGCGAAAACGAACCTATCCTTGTTCGTGTCCATTCCGAATGCCTTACGGGCGATGTCTTTGGTTCGTTGCGATGCGATTGCGGCGACCAACTCCATGCCGCTTTGCGCCAGATTTCTGCCGAAGGCAAAGGAGTCCTTCTTTATATGAGGCAAGAGGGACGCGATATCGGACTCATCAATAAAATTAAGGCGTATGCTCTTCAAGAGGAAGGTTACGATACTGTCGAAGCCAACTTGAAATTAGGTTTCAAACCTGACCCCCGAGATTATGGTATTGGAGCGCAAATCCTTGTCGATCTTGGCGTTCGCAAAATGAAACTCCTGACAAATAACCCTAAAAAACGTGTCGGGATTGCAAGTTACGGGCTCGAAGTTGTTGAACTTGTTCCCTTACAAATTGAACCAAACGAAGCAAATTATAATTATCTTTTAGCAAAGAAAAACAAATTAGGACATCTTTTAGATAATTTAAATGAATAAACATTTTGGAGGATTATTTATGTATCGATTTTTGTTTGTGTTTGTTCTATCAACGCTTTTCGTTTCGGTCGATGTTTTTTCTGCGGATATTAAACTGACAAAGCGAGAAGATTCGTCTGCATATTCGATTGGCTTCAATGTCGGGAAAAGCATTTTGAATCAGCTTCAACACGACTCTCTCCCATTCAACATTAAGTATGTTTTGACTGGAATCGAAGATGGTTTGTTGCAAAAGAAACCAGCGATTAGCGAGGATAAAGTCCAACAGTTTGTTGCCGAATTGCAACAACAGCTTACCCAAAAAAGGCAAAAAGAACAAGAACGCCGCGAAAAAGAACTGCAAAAGCAAAGCGAGGACAATTTGAAAAAGGCAAAGGAATTCCTCGAAGAAAACAAGAAGAAAGAAGATATTAACGTTACCCAGTCGGGATTGCAATACAAAGTGCTGAAACTTGGAACAGGCAAACACCCCAAAGCAACCAGTATGGTTAAAGTTCATTACAAAGGGACATTGCTCGATGGCACCGTGTTCGACGAGTCTTACAGCCGTGGGAACCAACCCGCTGAATTCGCCCTCGATAAAGTAATTCGCGGTTTCCAAGAAGGATTAATGTTGATGGCCGAAGGGAGCAAATTCATCCTTTATATACCCCCAGACATAGGTTATGGCAATCGACCTCTCGGGAAAATTCCACCGAATTCACTCTTGATTTTCGAAGTCGAACTTTTTGAAGTTAAAGACCAATAACCTAAATCAATCGATTTTGCCTGCTGAACAACACTATCTGGGAATTTTCGTTTCGAGCAAAGCAAAATCGAAAAACTTAATTTGCAACTTCCTTTTCTGCTTTCGTTTCCTCTTCTATTTTTGCTAAGAAGAGGGGACGAAGTGAAAAGGAAATGGTAATCAAAGAAAAGCCAAGTTATTCCCAAAAAATTTAAAGAACTTGTATTTTTTATTATAATCTTGCTTGTGTGTAAGAATTGTTTTGATTTTTTTGTAATTTAGTTCCTCAAAAAATTAGGGATTACAATGAAGACTTTATTCCTTGTTTTACTTTTGTATTTTGTGGCTTGGAGTTGCACCGAAGAGCCTACCGATATACCTCCTTCTATTCCAAATGTAACGGCAAGCGTTACCGGCGCCGTTCAAGTTGATTATTCGGGAAGTGGAAGAGTTACGACCACAATTTTCAATAATTGGTACACTTTACAGCTTTCTACGTCGGGAGTAATTTCGAATACTCGCTATTCTATGGGCATATTTATTTTTTATAGTGGAGGGCAAGAGCAAGAAGGAACTTTTCCATTTATAGAAAATCCTACCACAATTGGAGAAGATCACGCTTGGGCTACTTTCGAAATAGGTGAAGGTAGCGGTCGAAAGATATTTAAATCGCTTTCTGGCTCAGTGAAAATCGACACTATCATTGGGGCGAGTATTACCGGAAGTTTTTCCTTCGTTGCTCGCGAGCAAACAACTGGCGACACTGTCGTTGTTTCCGATGGAAGAATCAATTTCTGAATTATTTAATAATTTTGTTTAATTTCTTATAGGTGTGGTATGAAGATTCTTAAAGGTTTACTCATCTTTGTTTTGGCTTTTGTAGTTCTTTTTTTTATCGTAACGCTTATTTTGCCTTCGCATTACGAAGTGAAACGCACAGTCGAAATCCATTCGCCAGCGACGGTGGTCTTCTACCTTGCAAGCGACTTGCGAAATTGGAAATATTGGGATGCCTGGTATGAATTAGATACCAATCAAGTTCGCAATTACGAAGGACCCTTGTTTGGAAAGAATTCTTTGTATAAATGGTCAAGCAAGGACAGAAACCTTGGGAGCGGCGAGTTGAAAATTGTCGACGAAGAGCCTTTTAAAAAGATAAAAACCTTGTTGACGTTCGAAAAAGGAATGCGCTCCGAAGGAGAATTTACATTCGACGAAAAAGATGGTAAAACAATGGTAACTTGGCGTATGTGGGGCGAATTCAGCTTCCTTACAAAATGGTTCCGTTTCTTTATGGAGGAAACCGCTGGAAAAGATTTCGAGAAAGGATTAGCAAATATAAAGAAATTAGCCGAAGAGGCAACTCGCAACAAAGTTGTTTTTTTCGTCGATAATATTCCCAACATCAACATAGTTTTTATTAGCGATTCAACCTCGGTTAATCCACAAGACATTTCTAAAAAATACGGAGAGTGTTTCGTCGAACTATCCGATTTCGTAACTAAAAATAAAATGGAAATCATTGGGGGTCCAATCGCTGTTACTAAATCCTATACAAAAATTTTTTATACTTTTGATGCTGCTTTTCCAGTAAAGAGTTTCGAAGGAATTAACTCGGAAGGTAGAATTCAGTTTGGACAAATAGCTGCTTCGAAGGTTCTTCGAGCAATTTTTCTCGGTTCCTACGATGAATTTGAAGAGGTTTACGGCAAGATACACCAATATTTAAATTCAAAACAATTCCAGATTCGAGGAAATTTCTTCGAAATGTATTATACAGACCCTACAACTGTTCAACCGAAACACAATGTAACGATAATATTTGCACCTGTTGGATAGAACCAAGAGGGGCATTCAACCAAGAATGCCCCTCTCTTTCATTTACAACCTTAACTGTTTTAATTCTTCTTTCATTTTGTTAATATCCTCGAGCCAGCTTTCGATGTCTTCCTCGTGTTCAATCTCTTCGTTCAAGATGGTCGAAGCGATTTGGAACGTAGTAAAATCTTTGTTATTTGTAAATTCGGCCACTTCTTGATACCTTTGAATTGCGCAACGTTCGGCTTGGAGATTTTGTTCCAAAATTACCTCGATGTAGGGGGCCGTTGGCGGGTCGTATTGGCAGCGAGCAACTTTGAACCAATCTTCGGGTGTAAGAATTGGTGTTTTCCCAAGTTGAATAATCCTATTAACTATTAATACGGCATGGTTTAGTTCTTGAGTTGCATGGAGAAGAAGTTCGGGTTCGATTTCCGAACGCATTGGACCTACCATAAGGCGTGAACCAATCCAGTATTGATAAAAGGCAAGCCACTCTTCGGCAAGAGCGGAGTTGAGCATAGAAACTAATTCATCGAGATTAATCCCGACGATTTCGGTTGCTTTTCGTCCCATTTTTTCACCATTTTGTTGAAATGCAATTTAATAAAAATAGCAAAGCCCGAAGTAATTGTTCGGGCTTTAAGGGGGTTTTGTGTCGGTAACGGGAGAAAAAGCTATTTGTTTGTTGTGTCCTTGGAATTATTTTTACTTTTGCCTGTTGTTCCTGTCTTGGCTTCTTCTTTTGTTACTTTCGCTGAATAACCAAGGGATTGAATTGTAAACAAAATCATATCTTCTTGGATTTCTGCATCGTTATACTTAACTGTTAGCTTTTTAGAGTTTAAATCCATATCGGCTTCCGATACTCCTTTGAGAAGGCTAACAACAGTTTCGATTTTTACTTTTGCTTCGGGATTCTTTGTATCGATGCTGAAGCAAGATTTTTTTGTAGTTTCTTGCGAAAGTGCGATATTGAACGAAAGGATTAGTGCAAGGAGCCCAACGAAGGCTTTTGTAATTTTGCTGTGTCCCATTTCTTCACCTAAATTTTTGTTGAACAAGTTTTAAAAAAATAACTACGTAATTTTTTTGCAAAAGTTTCAAAGTATTGTGCATCTCTTCAATTAATAAGCTAATAAGCGGTGCGTTTGTGTGTAGCCAAAATATGTGGGGATAATTTATTTGATATTCGACGAAAAAATTAATAATCGTTGGGATTTTTTAGCCAAAGTGGCTTAGGCAGTTGAAATTTGCCTCCATAGTAGAGAATTTTTTGTTAGAAATTTTTATTTTTTTCGAAAAAATTTGGATAATTAAAATTTATCTATTAATTTTGTAGTCCCTATTCGGTAGGGAAATTCAAAAATGAGGTTCTTTGAAAGAGTTGAGGGATATAAAACAGGAGAGATTCAAAAATTTTTTTACAAAGTATTTGGATATGAAAGAAAAACTTCTTAGTTTTGTAGTCTCTAAACGATAACGTTCTTTGAAAAGAGGGAGCATAAGAGAGAAAATAATGAAGGAATCGAGTGAAGCCTTGTGACAAACATCCGAAGAGAATAAAATACAAGAAAGTAAATCAACGGAGAGTTTGATCCTGGCTCAGGACGAACGCTGGCGGCGTGCCTAACACATGCAAGTCAAGGAGCAATTTCGGTTGCTACTGGCGTACGGGTGAGTAACGCGTAGGTAACCTGCCCTTACCCCTGATATAACATTGAGAAATCGGTGCTAAAATCAGATGAGGAACTGAGAAGTTTCAAAGGGGCAACCCGGGTAAGGATGGGCCTGCGTCCGATTAGGTAGTTGGTAGGGTAAAAGCCTACCAAGCCGACGATCGGTAGCTGGCCTGAGAGGGTGGTCAGCCACACTGGAACTGAGACACGGTCCAGACTCCTACGGGAGGCAGCAGTGAGGAATATTGGGCAATGGGCGAAAGCCTGACCCAGCGACGCCGCGTGTAGGATGAAGGAGCTCTGCTCTGTAAACTACTGTCGGAGGGGAAGAAAAGCGGGGAAGCCCCGCTGGGACTGTACCCTCAAAGGAAGGTTCGGCTAACTACGTGCCAGCAGCCGCGGTAATACGTAGGAACCAAGCGTTGTCCGGAATTACTGGGTGTAAAGGGTGCGTAGGCGGGCTTGCGCGTCAGAGGTTAAAGCCCTCGGCTCAACCGAGGAATTGCCTTTGATACGGCGAGCCTTGAGTGCGGAAGAGGATGGTGGAATTCCTGGTGTAGCGGTGAAATGCGTAGAGATCAGGAGGAACACCGGAGGCGAAGGCGGCCATCTGGTCCGCAACTGACGCTGAGGCACGAAAGCGTGGGGAGCAAACAGGATTAGATACCCTGGTAGTCCACGCCCTAAACGATGGGCACTAGGCGTCGCGGGTGTCGACCCCTGCGGTGCCGTAGCTAACGCGTTAAGTGCCCCGCCTGGGGAGTACGGTCGCAAGGCTGAAACTCAAAGGAATTGACGGGGGCCCGCACAAGCGGTGGAGCATGTGGTTTAA
>JBBIJO010000005.1:0-153980 GCA_037445895.1 Ignavibacteria bacterium
TATATTCGTGTATCAGCACGACGATATGGACCAACTCCTTATGGAATGTGGTTATATGCTACACCAAGCAAGTTTTCCCTTTCTTCGTTTTATGAATATGTTGAAAATGATTGCTTAATTCCATTTTTCAAATGCAATTTTGATTACCAAAACTTCGAAAGATATTATTTTGGCAAATTGGTTGAATATTTAGATAGTTTAGTAGAATCTCGCGGACAACCTTTGAAATTTAGCGATTTGCCTTCCAACACCACCTGGATAAATCAAGGGTTGTCGGATTCACTTTATTCCAGGTATTTTGATAAAATTCAACTAAATGATAGTACCTTTTACTGGGTAGAACGGAGTAACGAGTTACCTCGGGTTGGAGTGTTGGAAAGACCAGCAAAAACTTATGAAAGTCTTTTCTTTTCCTATTATTACGATGCTACAAATAATAGTTTAGTACTTCGCTCAAATAAAAAATATGAGAATTGTACAATTAGAATGTATAATTTACTTGGAGAGAAGATCTGTGAATTCAACTCTTTTACCATAAGCGCGGGTGTAAACAGGCTGAATCTTCCAACTAAAATCATTCGCGACAAGATTGCAATTATTAATATTACCGACTCAAACGGCAATTTTATTGCTTCGATGAAAGTAATTTTAGATTAACAATTTTATTTGCAGATACTCTTTAGGAACTGAATTTCATCTATATTAGAAAAGGAAATTAAAAAAGAAAAGTTATGTAGAAAAATTAAGGATTGAAGATAAAAATTGCTTTAAAAATATTCACTTTGTTTTTCTCAAACAAAAGGCGAGAGGGAAACCTCTCGCCAGCAGTCATAATCCAATGGTTGCGAAAGCAACCAAGAATCGAAAGCAAAATTAAGGAATTCGCTTTAAAAAACCAAAGTTCTTTGAAATTTTTTTAAAATTATTAATTTAATTTTGTTCAATAAAAAGAAAGGTATTAAAATGAAAAAGATATATTTTGCTAATTATACGTTGACTATAATCTATTTAATTTTTTTCATTATTACTGCTTGCACCCAACCAGGAGACAAAAATCCAAGTTACTTTGAACCACGAAACACATCACCAAGCTGGGAAGATACTTCCATTTACAATAATGTCGGAATATGGCACAATGAAGGTTTGGCATATATTCAAAGCTATCTTAATACTATAGAGAACGATTCACTAAAAGTTTATGCGAATGACGATTATTGGGTGTATGAAAATACCTTTGTCGTTGGATTCAATTTTCTTTCCACAATTCCTGAATTAAGTGAAGTAGGAATCGACACTAATGGCTTGTGGAACCTTTATATTACCCTCAAATCTGTTTGTTTTGATAGTATAGAAACAAAAGAATCCTTAATACAATTATTCGACAGTTTAGTTACAACCATTCAGGAAAGTCGGTTTTATATAGAGTGTATTGAGGTGATAACAAATATAGTAGAATTAGAAAACTACAATGACTCACTATTGGAATATTTAAATTGGGTTGAACAACAACCAGAATTAACATTGGATCAGAAACATTTTGCAAGGTGCGTAGTCAGTGTAGCCAGAGCCTCGAGATATTACTGGGAAAACAATGGATTTAGTACCCTCATTAAAAAGCAAGATATGAATAAAATTCAAGGCATATTAGGCTGGCTTGCAGCAGCAGACCTCATCGGGGCAGGAGTTAGCGTTTTTTTGGACTTAACTGATGGGCAACCAAACGATCCCTGGAAAATTGCTGGAAGAGCAGCTGTTGTGGGTTTAGCAACAAGTATAACTACATGGATAGGTGCAAAGGTAAAGGGATAAAATTAAACCTTGAATTCGATTGTGTAAGTCAAACAAAGGGTTATATTTATGCAATTTCTTTTTGAATTAGCAATTTTAAGTATCACTGTTCTGAGTATTGGATTAAGTTTAATATTGATAGTTAAACGTTACTTCCCCGAAGAGATTTCGTGTTTTAGCAAGATGGATAGTGCACAAAGTAAGAATTTGAAAAAACGAGCAATTGTCCTATGGTTATTGATTTTTGGTGTTGTACTTCCACTTTCTAAAAATATTACGAAAATTATAATGGATTTTATTACCCTAAACGAATAAAGATTTTTGTAATTTATTAAGCACCAAAGAGTTAACTTGATGAAATATTCAATTATCAAATGAAACAAAAAACGGGAGGAAACAAACAATGGAAAAGCAATACTACCCCACTGGTTTCACATAGAGCGAATATTGTATTTCCTAAAACACAAGGCGAGAGGGAAACCTCTCGCCAGCAACTCACCCCAAAAGTAGCAATAGCTACTTAGAAGCGGTTACAAAATTAAGAAATTCGCATTTAAAAAACCAAAGTTCTTTGAAAAATTTTTAAAAATTATTATTTTGGGTTAAAAATAGAAATGGGTTAGTTATGGATTCTTATTTGAAAAAAGGCAATTCTTTCGAAATATTTTGTTTTATGCTTTCTTCTTCGTAGAGCGCGAAACGGAATTTCCCGAGAAAATGGGTTTCTGTTTTCCACGACGCCGAGCTGAGATTGTTCCAACTACGAGCTGTATTGGCGGCAATACCCGCGTGGGGAACACGCTACAACAACAGAGCAATTGTGCTTACTAATTTTGTATAATAATTAGAAGGAAGAAAAAATGTTAATATTGCAAAATCATAAGATAGCTTAAGGATACGTATCTATTCGTCTTTATTTTGCATTTAAATTTAAAGAATACGGCAAAAGTTTTTGTCGAGCTCTTCGAGTGTAAGTTCAATCAACACGGGGCGTCCGTGGGGACAGGCATAAGGTATCGAACAGTTGAATAACTCAAAAAGAAGAGACTCCATTTCTTCATTTGTTAATTTTTGTCCTGTTTTGATTGCCGCTTTGCAGCTATAACTTGCAATCAAATTGTCTCTTTGTGCCGATTGATTCGTCTTGCTTGTTTCGATATACATAGCAACAATTTCCCTGATAATATCTTCTTCTTCACGGTTGACAATATCACTCGGAATACTAAAAAATTCAATTTCTCCATTCGAAAGGACTTCGAAACGGAATCCAATTTTTTCTAATTCCGAGCGAATTTCTTTGACAGCAGTAAGCTCAACAGGGTTAAACTGTATTGCTAATGGAAATAATAATTGTTGTGAATTCGAGTCGTTGGTCTGCAAAGCTTTCTCGGCTTTTTCGTATAGAATTCTTTCGTGGGCAGCGTGTTGATCGACAAGTAAAATTCCATCTTCTTTTTCAACAATAATATACTTATTATGAACTTGTAGGATATTTTTCCAAGGCTTCTGTCCTACATCCTCGTTGGAGAATTGTTTGGCGAACAAGGCATAGGAATCGGCCAGATGGCTACTTTTTTGCGGAGGTAAGTAACTAAACTTTTTTCGAAAATTAGAATAGAACTTTTCAGAATTTTCAATTTTTGAGCCAAATTGAAACTTTTCGTCGATTACCTCGCCAGTCATCTTATTAACCAGTTGAACAACGGGAGAGTGTCCCTCTTCGCTTGTTTCAATTTTTTTGAAAGGCTCGTAAGATGAATGGACAGAGATAGAAGGAGCAAGATTGTTTTCGGTCAAAGTTTTGTTAACCGCGGTATTAATCAAATTGAAAATAAATTTATCATCGTCGAATTTAACTTCATGCTTTTGTGGGTGCACATTTACATCGAATTTCTTTGGGTCGAGTTCAATATTAATAAAGAAGAAAGGACTTGTTTGCTTTTCCAGAAGATGTTCGTAGGCAAGGAAAACAGCATAAGTCAGTGCTCTACTTTTGATACTTCTTCCATTCAAATATAAATATTGGCCTCCACGACTCGTTTTTGCTAAATGAGGTTGTCCTATATATCCCCATATCCTAACTCCTTGATACTCCAAATCAACTTTAAGGATTGAATCGTAAATCAAATCGCCCAAAAGGACTTTAATTCTTTCTTCGGTTGTGGATTTATGAACATCAAAAACGAGTGAATCTTCGTCGTAGAATACAAATCGGATATCATTTCGGCAAAGTGCAATTTTCAAGAGAGTATCGGATATATATCTAAATTCGGTTAAATCGGACTTGAGAAATTTCTTTCTGGCTGGAACATTATAGAAAAGATGTTTCACAAAAATCTGTGTTCCAACATCCATTGAAATTGGCTCAATCGAAGGCTCTTTATTCGGTTCAACAATTAATTTCCATCCTATATCAAACTCTGGCGTTTTACTTCGGATTTCTAATTGACTTACCGCAGCAATGGAAGCAAGAGCCTCTCCACGAAACCCGTATGTTCTAATTTCTTCTAAATCCTCGACAGTGATTATCTTGCTCGTTGCATGGCGGCGAATCGATAACAATAAATCTTCTTTACTCATTCCCAAGCCATTATCAACGACGTGAATCAGTTTTTTACCACCATTATGAATAATAACGGCAATTGTATCGGCACCCGCATCGAGGGAATTTTCAACAAGTTCCTTGACAACAGATTCTGGCCGTTGAACAACCTCACCAGCTGCGATTTGATTAGCAATGTATTCGGGTAGAATCTTAATTTTATTTTGCTGTTGGAAATTTGAATTCACTTTTTATAAAAAAATATTAACTTGATTTTTTAAACAAAGCAAGTTAAAAAAAATAATTGGTATTATGACAAACACCGAAATTTTTGAGCAAGCCAAAAGTATTTTCAACGAACTTGTTGATGTTCGCAGACATCTACATCGCAACCCTGAACTTTCTTTTGTCGAATATAAAACTGCTGAATTTATAGAAAAGTATCTTTCCAACTTGCAAATTTCAACAAATAGAATTTCCGAAACAGGAATTACTGGACTTATTGGAAAATCAAAAACTTGCGTGGCTTTTCGTGCCGATATTGATGCTTTACCAATTGAAGAGTCAACGAATCTAGAATTTACCTCCAAAAATCCCGGGGTTATGCATGCTTGCGGTCACGATATTCATACTGCCGTCCTACTCGGAACCGCAAAAATTTTAAAGCAATTCGAAGATAAGCTTCCCGTCCAAATTAAACTCATTTTTCAACCTGGAGAGGAAAAGCTTCCCGGAGGTGCGAAGGAACTAATAAAACTTGGGGTTCTTGAAAATCCTAAGCCTGTAGCAATATTTGCTCAACACACCGACCCAGACACAGAAATCGGTAAAATTTCAATTAACTCGGGATACATTATGGCATCGGCAGATGAATTATACTGGACTTTAAATGGTAAAGGCTCGCACGCAGCTCAACCGCACTACGGAAACGATACCATTCTTGCCGCAGCAAATATTGTTACCAATATACAATCAATTTCGAACAAATTCAAAAATCCGCTTTCGCCCGCTGTGATTTCAATCACTTCAATAAATGGAGGAACTGCAACGAACGTTTTCCCCGACCAAGTGAAATTAATGGGGACTCTTCGGACGTTCGACAATATGCTCCGAAGCCAATTGCTGCAAAAAATTGACGAATTTTCGAAAGGCATTGCAAAACTATATGGAGTAGAATGCCAATTTTCTCCATCGCTCGGATATCCTGCGCTTCAAAACGACGAGGAGATGACTCGATTTGTAACCGAAAATGCCATAGATTTACTGGGAGATAAAAATGTCCTTAGGTTTGAACCCAAAATGTGGGCAGAAGACTTTGCTTATTATTCGAACCAACTACCTGCGGTTTTTTGGTTCAATGGTGTTCGACCAAGGAATCATAGCGGCGAGTTCTTTGGTCTGCATTCTCCAAAATACAATCCAGCCGAAGAGTCTATTATCTATGCGGTTGCAATGTTTGTTAAAATTGCCTTTGCATTCAAATAATTTTATTATTTTTGGAAGGTTGAAAATTGTAGGATATAAAATGAAATTTAAACTTTTTACTTTATTTTTTGTTTTGTTCGCGACCTATCTTGCTTTTTCGCAAGACGCGGGGTTAATACAACAGGCTTTTAACGCCTTAAACGCAAAAGAATATCAAAAGGCAATTGAACTTTATTCGAAAGTCATTGAAAAGCATAGCTCGTATGCTCCGGCGTTTTATGGCCGTGGATTGGCTTACGCGCATCTCGAACAATGTGCCGAAGCAGTAAATGAATTCAACAAGGCAGTCACTTTCGATAAAACTCTTCACGAATCTTACTTTGCAAAGGCTTTATGTGAAATAAGATTAGGACAAAACCAATCGGCAATACAATCGATAAATACTGCAATCGGAATTGCCCCAAACAATGCTGAATACTATTATACTCGCGGCTTAATTTATCATTATCAAAAGGATTGGGAAAAGGCAATCCAAGATTTTACCAAATCTATTCAACTTGACCCAAACTATGGTCTATCGTTCTATGCTCGCGGCGTTGCCTATAAATATCTAAATCAAAAGAATCTCGCTATTAGCGATTTCGAAACCTACCTTAAAGTGCGAGGTAACAAAGACAACCTTGCAAATGAATCACAACGTCTTATCAACGAATTACAACAACCCGAGGAATAATTATGAATTCTCGCCTTCTCTTTTTTTTTTATTTTGTATATTAAGTTTTAAGCTTAAAGCCGACGATTTATTCCAAAATTCACATATTGGGGGTAGCTTCCAATTAGACTCGTATTATTACTTGAAGGATTCCACAATTGGCGCTGTTGAAACACCCGAAAAAATCCTTTCGAACGCTTATCTTTATCTAACATATTCTTTCGCCAATTTTAATCTCAGCCTTCGCTACGAAAGTTACCAAAACCCAATCATCGGTTTCGACCCTCGGTATAAAGGAAGCGGATTTCCATATCTTTCTTTAAACTATAAATCCGACATCATTGCTGTTACAGCAGGAAATTTCTATGAACAATTCGGCAATGGAATGATTTTCCGCAGTTACGAAGAAAGAAATCTTGGCATAGACAACGCAATAAATGGGATTAAAATTGAACTTACTCCATTCGATGGGCTTCAGATAAAAGGAATTTTAGGCAAGCAACGAAATTTCTGGTCCGAAAGTAAATCGATAATTCGTGGCGGCGACGTAAACTTCGAAATTTCGACATTTTTCCCTGAATTCTTTAAAGAATATTCTTTGAATGTAGGAGGCAGTGTCATTAGCCGATACCAGCCTGACTTAGAATCGAACTATCGATTACCTGAAAATGTTTTTGCTTTCGCAACGCGATTCGATTTCTCTGCTCCTAATTTTTCGATTTCGACAGAATACGCTCATAAATACAACGACCCTACTTTCCGTAATAAATTTAAATACAACAACGGCAATGGATTAAATATCAATCTTTCATATTTCGCCGAGGGAATTTCGAACTCACTTAATTTACATTGTTACGATAATATTGAATTTCGCACCGACCGCGAAGCGAAAGGTTTGGAGTTACTCTTGAATTATTTGCCCCCGCTCACCAAACAACACATTTTTTCGTTACCTGCATTCTATCCCCATTCAACTCAAGGAAATGGCGAGATAGGCTTGCAAAACGAACTAACATTTACCATTCCACCCAATTATTTATTTGGGGGAAAATATGGAACCACGTTTGAGTTGGGATTTTCGCTCATTAAATCGCTCGACACTTCCAATATCGATGAATTCACATACAGATCTCCTTTTTTGGGGATTGGGAGAGAGCTTTTCTATCGAGACATAAATATAGACATTAGAAGCAAGATTACGTATAATCTAGATATTGAATTATCGTTCGTTAACATTATCTACAACAAAGATGTAATGGAAAACTCTGGTTCGCCATTATATGGAAAAGTAAAATCGACGACTATTGCTAGCGAAATTATCTATAATTTGGGTAATCGCCAATCTATTCGTTTAGATTTACAACATATGTGGTCGAAAAATGATTCAACAGTTACAAAAGAGGATAGAAAAAATGGCAATTGGTTTGCACTACTTGCGGAATATTCTATCGCGCCAAATTGGTATTTTTCATTTATTGATTTATGGAACTACGGAAATGAAAATAAAGATTTCAGAGTTCATTACTTAAAGTTTGCTTTAACATTTATTCATAAAGTTACAAGAATCGCATTAGGGTTTGGCAAAGACCCAGGAGGCATTTTATGCGTTGGTGGTGTTTGCCGAGCCGTTCCAACAGCCTATGGATTTAACCTTTCTGTTACAACATCATTTTAAGGAGAAAAAATGTATAGAATCAAACTTATTTTATTTCATTTGCTTTGCTTTACAATTTTTATGGGATGCGATAAAATAACACCTCCTTATACCGAGAATTCTAACCCTATTGATACCACATACCAAAGGAAAATACTACTCGAAGAATTTACAGGATTTCGCTGTGGAAATTGTCCCGAGGCTACCGAAATTGCTCATAACCTACAAGAAAAATATCGACCGAATTTGATACTTCTTTCTGTTCACGCAGGAGGCTATGCAAAGCCAACAACATCACACCCTTACGATTTTCGAACATCTATCGGTAATGAACTCGATGCATTCTTTGGGATGAGTGCAGCAGGCAATCCCGATGGAATGGTAAACAGGATTGGATTTCCAACTCAAAGCCACATACTTCGCGAAGGCGATTGGGAAGCTGCAATATCGCAATCGATAAGAACTAAGCCAATTTGCACAATCTCGCTCGAGTCTGCTTACTACGAAAATACCAGAACAATTAACGTAAAAGTTAAAATTCAATATTTAGAAGTGGGAACATCGAATCATTACCTTTGTGTTTATATCGCAGAAGATAGCATCGTCCAATATCAAAGAGACGACAGACTACCTAATCCAGATATCCAAGATTACGTCCATAACAATGTTCTTCGCGATGGGATAACATCTACCTGGGGTGAACAACTAAGTTCGACAGCAATTCCCTCGAATACAGTGCTTACAAAAGAATATAATTATCAAATTCCACAAGAGAAAGACTGGAAGGTCAACAAACTTAAAATCGTTGCCTTTGTCCACGATAAAGATAATTCTTTCGAAATATTACAAGCAGAAGAACAGTATCTATTACAACAATAATGCAAAAAACGAATCACCTATCAGTAGGCTTTTCAATTGCGATTCTTTCTGCAATCATTCTATCCTTTAATCTTAGTAAAGGCGAAGTTCAGCCTTGGGACGAAGGTTTATACGCATACCGAGCAAAAGCAATAGTTGACTATAATTGCTGGTGGGACCAAACAAAGTATTCTCTGGGCGGGCTTTATTCATCAACTTACCCTCCGATTGTCCCTTGGGCAATATCTTTAAGTTTCAAAGTATTTGGAGAAAACCTTTTCTCGGTTCGTTTCTTTTCCGTTATCTGTTCGGTTATACTTATCGCGAGTCTTACTTTTTTCTTTTCGAACTTATATCCCCAACAAACCGTATTTTTAATTGCAACAAACCTATTAATTGCACAGCATTGGATTTTGTATTCTCGGCAGGGCACAACCGACATTCCACTTCTTTGTTTCATTTTTCTTTCGATTATCTTTGCAATAAAGTTTATTGAATCTAGAAAAAAGACAGAATCGGTTTTATTCGGAAGCTTTTTCTCTTTTACAATTTCCTTAGCATTAATGACAAAAATTGTTCTCTCTTATTTCCCATTAATTATTTTTATCCCACTGATTTTTAAGCAAGAAAAAAGGAAAACAATAAATTTAGGTTGTTTTGCCTTGATAGGTGTTGCGTTAGCATTACCTTGGTATGTTCTAATGTATATAAACCATAGTTGGGGGTTCCTTTCGGCACTTTTCCCACCACACTTATATTCAGCAGTCGAGGGAAACGTTCGGCCATTAGGGATTTTTTATTACTTGAACCAACTAATTGTATCGAACCCAATTGTGGTTTTCGCTTTCTTTTCGCTCATTCGTAATATTAACAAATTTAACTTCAAAAAATTAATTGAGGTCAAAGGCTGGATATATTCAATATTTTATTTTTGGGGGTTATTTGGTATAATCATTTTTAGCCTTGCACCAACAAAATTACCCCACTACACTCTTTATATGCTTCTCCCTCTTATCGTGCTTTCGTTGGATTTTATTGCTTTGGAACTTGCTTCAATTTCATCAAAGCATAAAATAGTAGCATTGTATATATATGCTTTTAGTTTATTTTGGTCGTTATCGCCAAATTTACGCCAACAGATTTCTTCAAGAACCATTGAACAGCTTTTTTCCCTAAACTATATATTAATAGGAGTATTTTTGCTCCTTGGATTAGTTATTCTGCTTACGAAAGAAGAACAAATACATCGCTGGTTTGCTAAATTTCAACTCGATCTCTCGTTATTTATGGCAACAATTGTTTTAATGGTATTAACGATTCTCCATTTAAGCATTTCACCTACGGGCAACACCTTTGGGGGTGAAAAAACTGCAAATTGGTTGCTGAGTCAACAAACAACAACCTTTGTTTATCTATATCATCAATATACCAATAATAATTCAGACACTTTGAATCCACAACTGGCTTGGTACACAAAAGGTGCTTATTTTGGACGCGATACCTCAAAAAAAATACTCTTCATTCCGATTGAAAAGTCGAGCATTGGATTTGAACAAATAAAAATACTCGGGAATTACCCAAACTATCCCCTCGTGTATTATTCAGCAAGTAAGGCACTGTCCAATAGCATTCTTATTCAAGAAATTGGACGCTATCGCCCAATTATTTTTGCTACATCAAATTACATTGTTTTTGGCAAAATGTTCCGAAAACCAAAAGCATCAATTTATGATGAAAAAGATATATAACTAGCAACCTATTAATATGACTCCTTCAAGAAATTGATAAACTTGTCTATCGCTCGGCTTCTATGGCTAATGCAATTTTTTTCCTCGAAAGACATCTCGGCAAAAGTCAAATCATAACCTTCGGGAACAAAAATTGAATCATATCCGAACCCACACTCCCCACGCTCCTCGCTTATAATCTTTCCAAAACAAACACCCTCGAAAAAGTTCGATTTTTCATTATCGATAAAACATATAACAGTTCGGAAGCGTGCTGTTTTTTGACTTTCAGGAAGATTCGCCAACACTTTCAATAACTTCAATCGATTGGCTTTGTCATTTCCATAAACTCCAGAAAAACGCGCAGAAAACACCCCAGGTTCTCCATTCAAAGCATCAACCTCCAAGCCAGTATCGTCGGCAAAGGTTGGGAAACCAAATTTTTTATAAAAGAAATCGGCTTTTAAAAAGGCGTTTTCTTCTAAAGTCTTGCCATTTTCCTCAACATTAAATATCTCGGTAGAAACCATATTTGGAATTAAAATATCAACATTTAATCCTGCATTTTGGATTCTACCAAATATTTCTTTTGCTTTATTTTGGTTATTCGAAGCCAATAAAATTTTCATTTTTCATACTATAGATAATTTTTCGGAATGCCGCGGTTGGAGTAATTTTTCCATTTAAAACATCAAGTTCCATTTCGTTCAAAATAGCCTTAACTTTGGAATGACGATAAAACGAATCGAGAATATAGTCGCGTAAAAGTAAATGCATCCAGTTTAACGACTGTTCTTTCCGACGGCGGTCGAAGGCTCCCGAGTTTTTAGTATTATCAACAAAATCTTGAATAATTTTCCACACGTCTTCTATCCCAAGATTTTCCAAAGCAGAAGCAGTAAGGACTGCTGTCGTCCACCCTTCGGTTGCAGGTAGCAAGTAACGAAGCGCTTGAAGGTATTCCTGCTTTGTGATATTAGCAAGATGAATGTTATTCCCATCTGCTTTATTAACAATTATTGCATCGGCAATCTCAACAGAACCTTTTTTAAAACCCTGTAACTCGTCGCCCCCACCCGGTGGAATCAGCAACAAGAAAAAATCCACCATAGAACGAACAACTATCTCGCTCTGTCCAACACCAATTGTCTCAACAATAATTACATCGAATCCAGCAGCTTCGCACAAAAGAATTGTTTCTCTGGTTTTACGAGCAACACCTCCTAATGCTCCACCCGAAGGAGACGGTCGAATAAAGGCATTTGGATATCGCGAAAGACGTTCCATTCGAGTTTTATCACCCAAAACGGAGCCTTTCGAAACAGAACTTGTTGGATCGATAGCCAAAATAGCAACTTTTTTCCCAATTTCACAAAGGTAGGTTCCAAAACTTTCGATAAAAGTGCTTTTCCCAACCCCAGGTGCACCAGTAATGCCAATTCGAATTGAATTCCCCGTAAATGGTAAAATCCTATGTAGCAGTGTTTGCGAAAGGCCCAAATGCTTCTCTAAATTACTCTCAATCAATGTAATTGCACGTGCAAGGGATGGAATATCGAATGACAAAATACCTTTTGTCAAGCTTTCTATATTATATTGTTCTATTTTCGAAGGATGTCTGGTTTTAGTAATTTTGCCCATTATTCAAAAATCAAAATTCTACACTTTTAAATTTAGAGATAAAATGCAATATATCCTTGTGGAAAATATAATTATTAATCCGCAGTAATTCGACGAATCTGGGATTTTCGTCCTAATTTATCGATAGCAACGACTGTGAACACAAAAGGGTTATCTGGGTTTTTTGGTTTAAGAAGAAAATGCTGAGTTCTATATGGCGGATTTCCTGTAAAATCTTGTATTTTACCCCTCATATCTAAATAGCGTTCAGCAACATTCCCAGAAATTTCCAGTTTCACTATTTCATTTCGTTCGCGATTTACAAACCCAAAAGATTGGGTAATTATCTCTACTTCTCTTTGTGGCCGCACAATAACATCGTACATTTTAGGAGCGGGAAAGTCAAGAACATAAATGTAATATGTTTGTCCATACAATCGATTATCAACATACCTTTCGAAAGTCAACCTTTTCCCTGTATCAGAAATCTCGGGAGTAAAGTAAAGCATCCCTCCTTTGTAGCTACTTGCACGAACCACATCGCCATCCCGAATAACTGCTTTAACTTCGGACCCTAGAAGAGGAAGTTTAAGTTCGATTGTATCTGTCTGACCTGGATAAATGTATTGCTTAAAACGTGGTTCTTCGATTTGTTGCGGGATAACAACAAATGAAGTGCGAACTTCTTGACCATCGTATTTTCTTTTAGCATAAACCTCTACTGTAAGTTTACCCGATGATGGTGTTATTCCTTGGATTAGAATGTAGTCGGGTTTTTTATCGACAATTTTTGCATCTCCACCATTGTTTTTTGGCTCTGGATAAAGATTTAACTTAACTTCGGCATCTGATGCCAAATTAACATTCGAAGCATACACAGTATTGGTCCATTGTTGATAAGCAATGGCACTGATATTGGAAGTTGGCGTTGTAAGCGAAATTTTACCTACTCCAAAACCAGTTGGTATTACCCCATTCTCATTGAAAAATGGAAATTGTCCTTGCGGAGTTTGTTGAACAGAACCTTGTGCAATAGTTTGTTCCCCCGTTGTAGCATTCACAAGAACAACTAACAAGGCAAACGATGTGCTGGCTTTATAAGTAAATTGTTCGGGGATTTTCCCGCCAAATATCCTTTTACTTTTTGCAGTAGCAACAACACGGACAAGATACGTATTGTTTAACCTCTCGAGTTGATGTGGTTGCCAAAAAAACATTGCCGCTTTCTTTTCGGGAATTTCCACTACGCGAAAAAACTTGATAGTTTGAGTCCTACCAGGAATTAACGATATGGTTTGCTTAGTAGTTTGATCCTCGAAGATAAACTCGAATTGAACATCTTCAAAATCCCCTGTATAAAAAATTGTATTCACAGAATCGAACGATATAATCTTTTGTCCATTAGGGTCAACCACAACTTTGCATACCATAGAAGTTTTTTCGGGAATAAGGGAAAATCCACTTGCAAAATCGCCAATGACGTCCCGCGAGTTACCATTCCCAGATTTGAAACTACTATCGGGCAAAATAAATACTAAAGCAGCAAGATATAGTATGAAATATATTTCTACAATTCTTTTTCGTCTTTTACTTTTTTGCATCTTTATTGTTTAAAAAATTAACAAAAAACTTCTCCAATTCTCGACGAACCGCAATTTCAACTTCCTCTTTCTGCAACTCTTGTGCAACAGCATTAAGTTTTTCAATAGAGTCTTTAAATTGGGAAAGAGACTGATTCGTTGCTTCGAGAACTTCAATCAACCTAGGATTTGGGGAAATAATTTGACGCGTTAATTCATTCGATTCCCTTACAAGTCCGAGAATTTCGTCCTGTTGGCGAAGGATTGTCTTCATATTATCATTCATCATTTGCAACTCGACTACTGCCGAAGCAAAGTCGGTAGCGATTTCGCCTACTTCAACAACAATTTGATTGGCTTCTTCGGAGGTTTCATTATTTTTATCCAAAGGAAGCGCATCCTCGCTTGGAGAAAAAAGCATTACAATAAACATAAATAAAAGCATTAAGGCTTCAAAAGCAACCCCAGCTATAACAATACCATCGCTTACAGTTGAACTAAATCTACGAATACCAATCAAAACCAATAATATTGCAGCACCAAGATAAACAAAAGAATTTATCGTAGAAAAGTAAAATCGGTTGACTATTTCTTCCATCCATAAGGCTGTCCCAGAAAAAAAACCAAGCGGATGCAAAACCTGAATATCTTTCTTAGTATAACGCGATATTTCGCGTTCGTGAGTGCAAATGCGCCAAGTTAAGGCAAGAATGGAAATATTAGACATCTGCTTTTGATATCTCAGCTCTTGAAAAATAGCATAAAGCAACTTTCTTCCTTCAAGACTCGAAAGTGTTTCTATTTGTTCCATTATCCTTAAAATTAAATAAACTAAACAATGTAATTTAACAAAATTGTAACAATTTAGAGCAATCTTTTTCCAAGTAGATTCCTAATATTTGTTTTTCATTCTTTTTTTTTAAATTGTAAATTTTATAATCAATGTTAAGCTTTTATTCGAGGTGTTTATGGATATTGGTAAAATTCAAGAAGAATTGCGGAACGAAGGCTTAGATGGTTGGCTATTCTACGACTTTCACAATCGCGATCCAATTGCAATTCGAATTCTTGGTATCGACTCTAAAAGGTTTACTTCCCGACGCTGGTATTATTTCGTACCGTCGGACGGAACTCCGAAAAAATTAGTTCACCGGATTGAGTCTTGGAAGCTCGATAATCTCCCAGGCGAAAAATTCGTTTACTTGCCGTGGCAAGAGCAACATAACCTACTACGAACAATTCTCGGAAACTCCAAAAAAGTGGCGATGCAGTATTCGCCTTTTAATTCCATCCCTTATGTATCGACCGTTGATGGAGGAACAATTGAATTAATCCGAAGCTTTGGAATCGAGGTAGTTTCGAGCTCCAACTTGGTTAGTTTGTTTGAATCACATTTAAGCGACGAGGAGATTCAAAGTCACTCGCGCGCAGGATATTTAGTTCACAAAATCAAAGACAAGGCTTTCAGTGAAATTGCACATAGAATTAAAGCTGGAAATAATCCAACAGAATTCGAAATTCACAAGTTTATGCTAAATCTTTTCAAAGAATATAACTTAACAACCAACGATGGACCCATTGTTGCAGTAAATGAACACGCCGCCGACCCACACTTTGAACCTACTGAATCCAATACATCTATTATTAAAGAAGGAGATTTAGTCCTTATCGATCTTTGGGCTAAAGTTAACGAAGAGCACAGCATTTATTACGATATTACTTGGATGGGATTTGTTGGTTACGAAATTCCAGAAAAGATTAGCACTGTTTTTAATGTGGTTGCCGAAGCTCGCGATTCTGCATTACATCTAATTCACCAACGTTTTACAAACAATCTACCAGTTTACGGATTTGAAGTCGATAACGCAGCACGAAAAGTCATCGCCGAAGCCGGTTATAGCAACTACTTTACACATCGGACAGGACATAACATAGGGGAAGAGGTTCACGGGAATGGCACCCACATCGACAATCTCGAAACCCGAGACGAAAGAAGAATAATTCCGGGAAGTTGTTTTTCGATAGAGCCGGGGATTTACATTGCAGAAGAAAAAATCGGCTTTCGTTCCGAAATCGATGTCGTAATAACTAATTCATCGGAAGTAGTTATCTACGGAGACATTCAGCAAGCAGTAATTCCCATTCTTAAATTAGAATAATTTATTTTTATATTATGTTTAACCAATGAAAAAATATTATGTTTAAAAACCATCCCAAAGGGCTTATTATAGCTTTTTTCTCCAATATGGGGGAACGATTCGGATTCTACACGATGATGGCTATCTTGGTTTTATTTTTACAAGCAAAATTTGCTCTTTCGGCAGAAAGTGCTGGCGACATTTATAGTTGGTTCTATTTTGCAATATACGCATTAGCCTTAATCGGCGGAATGATTGCAGATTTTACAAACAAATATAAGACAACGGTCTTGTTTGGGTTAATAGTCATGCTTATTGGCTATGGTCTTATTGCTTTCCCCGGTATGACATTACCTATCACCGTTGTGGGGTTATTTGTAATTGCATTAGGAAATGGTTTATTCAAAGGAAATCTCCAAGCAATTGTTGGGCAACTATATGATGATCCTAAATATTCCTCTCTTCGCGATACAGCATATATGATTTTCTATATGGGTATTAACATAGGCGCTTTCTTTGCCCCCTTTGCTGCAACAGGAATAAGGAATTGGTTTCTTTCAACAAAAGGCTTTCTTCACGATGCAAGTTTACCGGCTCTTTGCCATAGTTTTCTCAACAATAGCTTAACCGAACCATCGAAAATTGAGCATTTCCAAAGCTTAGCCCAAAAAGTCTCTGTTGGTTTTAATTTCACAAATCTAGAATCCTTTTCAAAGGCTTACATCGATGCCTTTTCACAAGGATATAATATGGCTTTTGCCGTTGCTGCAATCGCAATGTTAGTCTCATTAATTGTTTACATTTCTTTTCGCAAGCATCTACCCGAAAAAACGAAAACCACCAAAGAAAAGAAGGAATCTTTGGTTTCTTCTTTTTTTACGAAGGAAAATCTTTTGCCACTAATATATTCTATCGTTCTCTTGGCTGTTATTGTCGTAATATTCAATTTCGTATTCAATAACTTTGCCCTTGGCTTAGCAGTTGGGTTGTTCTTCGCTTTCTCAACATGGATATTTTTTGCTTCGACAAAAGAAGAAAAACCACGGATTGTCTCTCTTCTTCTTGTGTTTCTTGTTGTTATTTTCTTTTGGATGTCATTTCATCAAAACGGGTTAACCCTCACTTTCTTTGCACGCGATTATACAGTGAAAGAAGTTGGAAGGTTCGATCAACTGTTCTTTAATTTAGGGCACCTCCTGGTTCTAATTATTTCAATAGTTGGTTTGATATTTTCTTTCACAAGAAAGAAAACCATAAAAAAAATCATTGGTACATTAATATTCATTGGTTTTGGCATTTGGACTTATCTATTAATAATAAACTCACCCGAAAATACCCCGATTGAACCGGAAAAGTTTCAAGCATTCAATCCTCTCTTTATAGTTGTATTAACTTTTCCAACTATGGCTTTCTTTTCCTGGTTGCGCCGGAAAAATATGGAACCTGCCACCCCCAGAAAAATTGGAATTGGTATGGTAATCGCTGCTGTGGCTTATGTAATAATACTATTTGGTTCAATTGGACTTCAATCCCCAAATTTTATTCAGCAGTCATCTTTAAGCGAATGGACAAGGGTTTCGCCACATTGGTTAATATCGAGTTACTTGATTTTAACAGTTGCCGAATTATTTTTAAGCCCAATGGGTCTTTCCTTCGTTTCGAAAGTTGCTCCGTCGCGATTTCAAGGCTTAATGCAAGGAGGATGGCTATTGGCAACTGCTGTCGGAAATAAACTCTTATTTATAGGCAGCTTCTTTTGGGAAAGAATTGAAATTTGGGAAGTATGGCTTATATTTGTGATATGTTGTATCATTTCCGCTATCTTTATTTTCAGTATAATGAAAAGATTGGAAAAAGTTACAAGTAGTGTCGCGTGAGTACCCTTGTGTTGAAAACGCCAAAATGATGGGTTGCTGCGAAGTTATGTCATCCCGAACATAGCAAAGAGCTTCGTATGGAATCTTGTTTCCAAGTTTCCAAGCTATGCTCGAAAACAAATTTAATTTTTCCCTAATAATGGATATGGATGATTTGATTTTGGAAATGGGCTAGACAGCCCACTTCCAAATTTCGTAGGTGTCATTTGTAAACTGCGCCCCTACTTTACAACTACAATCTTGTTTGTTCGGGGTTTGCTTCGGTAATTTATTACGCAAAAAATATACTCCAGTTGGAACATAACCGCAACTTCCTACAAGAGTCACCAAACTTGTTAATAATAACAAAAATAATGTGAACGATAAAGATACAAAATATAACATTGTTTTATTTGAACCATTGGAAATATCCATCATTCTTATGGAAGTGGGATATTTTACCAAATACTAAAATACTATACAATTATTCAAAATCGAAATTTCGGGAAAAGCTCTTTTTTTGCTTAATCATACATAATCTAAATGCGCTGTGAAATGTCGCAAATAAGGAGCCTCCCAAGTAATTTTCATTCCTCGTAAATTTTCCCTCTTGCTATAAACAGTAGCAACGACTTCTGCTACATATTCTAAATGGCTTTTTGTGTAAACCCTTCGAGGGATAGCAAGCCGAACTAATTCCATTTTCCTTTCCCCAAGATTGCTTTCTTCGCCGGCTTTACCGAACATTAAGGAACCGATTTCTACGGTGCGAATGCCACCATCAAGATAAATTTCGCATGCGATAGATTGTCCCGGAAATTGCTCGCTCGGAATATGTGGGGCAAACCTTCTCGCATCGAGATAAACAGCATGGCCACCGGTTGGAACTAAAATCGGGACATCATTAGAAAGCAACATATCCCCAAGATACTGGACCTGTTGAATACGATATTCCAGATACTTTTCGTCGAGAGCTTCTTTAAAACCAATTGCCAAAGCTTCTAAATCTCGTCGCGCCATTCCCCCATAAGTAAGAAAACCTTCGGTAACGATTAAAATTACTTTAGCTTTCTCCGCAATTTCATCAATATCGGTTGCAATGAAACCACCAGTGTTGGACATACCATCTTTTTTGGCACTCATTATACATCCATCGGCATAGGAAAACATTTCTTTCGATATTTCAAGAATACTTTTATCGTTGTAACCACTTTCTCTTTGTTTGATAAAGTAGGCGTTTTCGGCAAAACGGCAACAATCAATAAAAAATGGTATCCCATACCTATGGGAAATTTCGCTTGCCCGACGAATGTTTTCCATCGAAACAGGTTGTCCCCCACCACTATTATTTGTTACGGTCATCATTACCATTGGAATACTTTCGGTCCCATAAGTTTTTAACGTATATTCTAACCGACTCAAATCCATATTCCCTTTGAAATCGGCAACTACATCCGTTTGCAACCCAATAGAAGTCGGCAAATCGAGAGCTTTGGCGCCTGTATATTCAATATTCACCCGAGTTGTATCGAAATGAGTATTGCTTGGAATTACTTTACCTTTCCCGGCAACAATCGAGAATAAAATCCTTTCGGCTGCACGTCCTTGATGAGTTGGGATAACATTTTTAAAACCGGTAATTTCCTTAACAACTTCTTCGAATTTGTAATAACTTTTGGAACCAGCATAGGCTTCGTCGCTATCCATAATTGCAGACCACTGCTTTGAACTCATAGCAGTTGTTCCACTATCAGTAAGTAAATCAATAGTAACATCGTCGGAACGAAGGTAGAACAAATTATAGTAGGATTCGGAAAGTTTCTTCTCTCGATATTCTCGTGTGGTAATTGGTATTGTTTCGACCACTTTAATCCTAAAAGGCTCAAATTTCATATCCGTTTCGGTTTAATTGAAAAAAATGCAAATTAACAATTTTCCTCTAAACGAAAGACTAAAACTTGCCATAGCATTGCTCAATGTATTTTTTGAATCCTGAGGACAATAGGAAAATATAGTAAATTGATTCTTATCGCTTATATACAAAAAGCGAAACAGCCGATAGATTCATCTGACTGCTTCGCTTTCGAACAATTACAACCAATAAATTACTTCTCTGGTATTTCGACCGCAACGATTGATTGAGAATCTTTATATTTAATTCTCATACGAACGATGTCGCCAGCCTTTTTCGAGTCAACTATTTTCTCGAATTCTCGCACAGAACGAATATCTTTATCGTCCACCTTAGTTATTACACCTCCAGGCACCAATCCACGTTCCGAAGTAAGGGACCTTTTTGTAACCCGCATTAAAAACACACCATTTTCAGTCCCGAAAGCCTCCTTTTGTTCCGGCGTTAGAGGGGTAACCACAACTCCAAGCCTCTCAAGTGTTACTGGTTCCCCGGCTTTCGGTTCTTTTTGCGTATCGCTTTCGGCTATTGTTTCCTCGGATTCAAATGGTTCGAGTTTAACGTTTTTCT
The DNA here is from genome assembly GCA_037445895.1 of Ignavibacteria bacterium. Lineage (GTDB taxonomy): Bacteria > Bacteroidota > Ignavibacteria > Kapaibacteriales > UBA2268 > JBBIJO01. The sequence continues at coordinate 20,383 of JBBIJO010000005.1, forward strand.
TTATCATTTTACCTTTTCTCCAAATCGAAAGCTCGACAGATTGTCCTGGACGTCGCTTTGCTATTTCTGTTTGAAGTTCATTAGAGGTTTTAACTTCTTTCCCATCGACTGCTAAAATAACATCTTCGACTTCAATTCCAGATTTTTTTGCTGGACTATTATCTAAAACATCATTAACTATGGCACCACTTACTTTGTCGAGCCCCAAAGATTTAGCAAGGGTTTCGTCAACACTTCGTATTAACACACCAAGCCGAGCTCGGTTGAATTTTCCACTTTTTATAATTTCAGAAACAACGCTTCGAACAAGGTCAACAGGAATTGCGAAACCATAGCCAATATAAGAACCCGTTTTAGTTGCTATTGCTGTATTAATCCCAATCAAAGAGCCATTAAGGTTGAAAAGCCCTCCCCCACTATTGCCGGGATTAATCGGAGCATCGGTTTGGATAAAATTCTCGATTGCAGCATTGGACTGTTGCAACGAAAGCCCTCCGCGTCCAATTGCACTAACAATACCAGATGTAACTGTGGAACTTAACCCTAATGGATTACCAACTGCAATAACCAACTCACCTATCTTGACATCATCAATATTACCTAAATGCACAGGTTTAAAACCATCGCCATCAATTTTAATAACTGCAAGATCTGTAAGTTTGTCAGTTCCAATTACCTTTGCTTTGTATTCTTTTCTGTCGTATGTTGTAATCCGAATTTCATCGGCATTTTCAATTACATGATTATTAGTAATTATGTAACCATCGGAAGTTATAAATACGCCACTGCCAACAGCCGACATTTCCATATCGTCATCGTTGTGAAACTTAAAAAATTCGTCCCAATCGTCGAAAAACTTTCTAAAGTCACGGAAAAATGGTGAAGAACTGGATTTATCAGACGATGGGTTAATCTTAATTTTAACACTCACGACCGATGGAACAACTGCTTCAGCAGCGGATTGAAAAGCATCGTTTAAAGATTTAATAGTTGGATTCATCTCGACGGGGGGCCTTGCCGCTCCAATATCTTGCTGAGCAAAAATTTGCCCTTTAAAAACAGTAAAATATAAAATTAACGAAGCAACAAGAACACCGCTCGAAATAAGACCAAAATTCAAAAGCTTTTTGTTTTTCATAAAAAAACCTCCAAATTAAAAATTTGCAAAAATTATAACGAAAGTATGCTAAGATTATTTAAACAGAATAAATTAAAAACTCAGTGCTTAATGAAAAAGGTTGAATTTTGGTCGATTCGAAGGAAGTAAATTCCGGGAGGCAAAAAATCAATGTTAATAAATATTCCCCCACTGCCCACAAGTTGGGAAAAGACACATCCACCGACTAAATTGTAAATTCTCAACTCTTTATTTTTATCTGCAAACGATGTATTAACTATAATATAGTCCTCCGAAGGATTAGGTAAGCAACTAATTGCACTAGTTGTCGTCGGCAACTCAAAATGAATATCGGATAATTTTGGATTCAGCTTCCCTACAAATATATTTGAATAACCATAATTGTAAAGATTATACTTACTAAAATATATGTATTTACTCTCGAAGTTACCTGTTTGGAAAACATTACCATTCCTATCGACAGCAATATCGAAGCTTTGATCCTCGTCGTTACCACCAGCACTCCTAACCCAAACACAGTTACCAAAATCATCGAACTTCGCAACATAAACGTCAGAAGACAATTCTTCTGAGTAATTGGTTACCGCCACATTACCAAAAGCCAAATTTTTGCTTGCAAAATACCCTCCCAAATAAATGTAACCATTACTATAAATCAGAGATTTACCATAATCGTCTATATCTTCGCCAAAAGAATTTGCCCACAAAAGATTTCCATTCTTATCAAACTTAGCTAAAACAATATCATAACTTCCTTTGTTCGAAACAAGATAGTCTGCAAGATGAAGTTCTTCGCTTTGGAATTCTCCAGCAATAAAGACATTGCCATCGTCATCTGTTGTAACGGTATTAGCCCAATCTTTTTCAGAGCCATAACCTCCCCGACTCCAAAGTACGTTACCCTCTGAATCATATTTGACAATAAAAATATCGGAGTAACCCCAATTTACAAGTGTATCGTTACCGAAACCAATCTTATTACTATTGAAAGAACCCACAACAATAACATTACCTTCCTGGTCGGTTGCAATTGAATGAGCTTGTTCGAAGGAAACTCCCCCCGCTTTCCTCGCCCAAATTGGATTTCCTAATGCAGATATTTTAGCAACGAAAATATCAGTGATACCAGAAAACCCACCGCCAAAATTCCGCAAAGTATCTGAGCCAAAAATAAGAGAAGTCCCCGAAAAACTTCCACCAATCACAATATTATTTTGCATATCGGTAGTTACGGAAGTTGGCTCTTCGTAGGATTGACTACCGAAGCTCGTAGCCCAAATCACATCGCCAGCCAAGGTCAATTTACAAATAAATATATCGCTACCGCCTTTATTATCTAAATTAAAATTCATAAAAGACAACGAAGAACTTTCGAATGTCCCCGAACAAATTAGATTCTGGTCTCTATCTATAGAAAGTGCAATTGCTCTATCGTTTCCATCCCCCCCATAGGTTTTTGCCCAAAGGAGATTTCCGCTATTATCGAGTTTTATTAAAAAAATATCTTCGCCGCCTTTATTTACGAAAGTGAACGATGAAAAACTGATATTTGGACTATTAAAATATCCGGCAACATATACATTCCCTTGATTATCTGTCGCAATAGCCGAAGAATAATCGAAGTCGAAACCTTTAGCTCCAAAAGCCCATTCCCAATCCTGAGCAAAACTTATTGTTACAAGTAAAATAGAGGTCATCAATACAAAAAACACTGTTTTGAACACAAGTACCTCGCTCAAATATTAGACAAGTGAATTTCTATTGCGAACCATTAGCCCAAAGGCAAAACAAGTCTTGTGGGTTTACCAATAATTGGTGTTTGGGCATAACACGAACGGTAAATCCCTGTTGGCCAGTTCCAGTACAGAAATATGAGCCTTCGTAATAATAAACATTGCCTTCGTTTCTTGTAAGGAACAATGTTTCCCAATTTGTATCCAACATATATCCGTGTGGGTCAAGGGAGCCATAATAGACATGGACCTCGACGTCTTCGGGTCTAAGTTTCCCTAAACTTAATTTAGCACTCACTTTTATCGGTTTCCCAACAAAAGCTTCGCCTTCGTCTCCGAATCCAACTTCGATAATTTGCACACCCTTCCATTCTGCACGAATAAAATCTTTCCAGTCTTTGAATTCTTTTGCAACTTTTGCTGAATCTCGAGTTAATTTATAAAAATTTTCGAAAGCCGGAATATAAAATTTCATAGCATATTCCTTCACCATTCTTGTTGCAGAAAAGTTCCCAGCCACAGTCCTAATAGAATTCTTCATAAATTGGACCCATCGTTCAGGGATTCGACTAATGCGAGAACGGTCGTAGAAAAGAGGAACAATCTCTTGCTCTATAATATCATAAAGAGCGTTGGATTCTATTACTTCCTGTTCATTCACATTGGTATATTCTTCGCCGTGACCGATAGCAAACCCATTGGTACTATCGAACGCTTCATCCCACCAACCATCGAGAATACTTAGATTCACTGTCCCGTTGAGCGCAGCTTTCATCCCACTTGTTCCGCTCGCTTCCAAGGGCCGAATAGGTGTATTCAACCAAACATCACACCCTTTAACGAGAAGACGTGCAATAACCATATCGTAATCTTCAAGAAATACGACATAACGCTCTAAACCATAATCCCGAACTTTATGAATAATATTTTGAATCATTTCCTTCCCTTGGTTATCGTGTGGATGGGCTTTCCCAGCAATTATAATTTGCACAGGTCGTTCGGAATTTGTAAGAATAGCTTTCAATCTATCCATATCGCGGAACAGCAGTGTGGCTCGTTTGTATCCGGCAAATCTTCTTGCAAATCCAATAGTCAAAGCATCAGGATCTAGGTAATCATTAATTTTATTAAGTTGTTCCGGCGATAAGAAGCCCTTTTGTCTTTGTTTCAAGTAGTTTCGAGCAAAAAGAACAAGCCGAACACGACGCCGTTGTTTTTCCCGCCACAATTCCTCGGATGAAATCATTTCAATTTGTTCCCAAAGTTCCTGGTTATCTGTTTCAGTCCGCCAACGAGGGGAAAGATAACGGTCGTAAAGTTCCGCGAATTCTCTTGCAACCCAAGTCAATGTATGCACGCCATTAGTAATATGGGAAATTGGTATTTCATCATCTGGAATATTTTTCCACAAATCTCGCCACATACGGCGCGCAACCATACCATGTAATCGGCTTACACCGTTTCGATAACTCGACAGTCTCAATCCAAGCACCGTCATAGAAAATCCTTCGGTTGAGTTGAAGGGATTTACTTGACCTAAAGACAATAATTCCTCCATTGAAATCCCAACTTCTGTAATATACTTGGCAAAGTACTTCTTTACCAACTCCTGTTCAAAAACTTCATTACCAGCTGGAACAGGTGTATGCGTTGTAAAAACTGTCGTCCCAATAACAATTTGTTTGGCAGAGCGGAAATCGAGATTATACTTATGTATATACTGACGGATCCGCTCGAAAAGGGCAAATGCAGCATGTCCTTCGTTTAAATGACATACCTCTGGCTCAATCCCAATTGCCTTCAAGGCTTTAAAGCCTCCCATTCCAAGGATGATTTCTTGCTGGATACGAGTTTCCCGTGTGCCTCCATAAAGTTGGTCGGTGATATCCCTGTATTCAATTGATGTATTTTTGTCGATATTAGTATCTAAAAGGAAAAGATGAATTTTACCGACTTCCATTCGCCAAACTTGTGCATAAACTTTTCCTAATGGAAAATCCAAATCTATAATCAATGGGTCACCATTTTTGTCGCGTTGAACAAACAGCGGCATTGAATAAAAATCATTGGCGATATTTAGTTCATTTTGCCATCCACTTTGAGTTAGTTTCTGCCGAAAATATCCTTGCTGATACAGAAGACCAATACCAACAAATGGCAATGCCAAATCGCTTGCACTTTTCAAATGATCCCCCGAAAGCACACCCAAACCACCAGAATAATTGGGAAAACTTTCGTTGATTCCATATTCCGGACTCAAATAGGCAATCGTTCCTTCACTCTCAATTGAAAGGGAATCGAACCATCCTTCCGATTCAAGATACCTACGAAAATTATCGTAAACAGAATCAAGAAAAGCAACGAACTCTTTCGACGAAGCAAGTTCTTCCAACTCTTCTTGACGAAGCCTATTAATTAAAAGCACCGGATTATGATTTACCTCATCCCAAAGCCTGTTGTTTATTCGAATAAACAATTCTTTAGCATTATTGTTCCAACACCACCAAAGATTATAAGCAATTTCTTTCAATTTCGCTATACGTTGGGGCAGTTTCGCTGTTACAATAAATGTCTTAACTGGTTTCATAGAGCCTTTACAATTCAAAAATATTTATAAAATAGATTTAAAAATTATTAAATTAATCTTTTTTAAACAAATATAAAACATCAATGTTTGGTATAAAGAATAATATTCTTAAAGCAGTTGAAATTTTAGACAAAGGTGGTATCGTAGCATTTCCTACTGATACTGTTTATGGAATAGGCTGTGATATTTTCAACGAGACCGCAGTACAAAAAATTTTTCGTTTAAAACAAAGAGAGTTCACAAAACCACTCGCAGCACATATCGGCTCCTTCGACCAAATACATAATATTGCCGATATTTCCCACCACTTGTTCCATATACTTTCGAGCAAATTCCTTCCGGGTCCTCTTGCAATTATTTTACCTAAAAAAGAAATTATCAATGATGGTGTTACTGCAGGATTTAAGTCAATATCTATTCGTTTCCCCGATTGCAGAGAAGCAATTGAACTTGCCTTGGGGTTGGGAAGACCAATTGCAGCAACATCGGCTAATCCTTCAGGCTTACCATCGGCTATTCACCACAACGATGTTAAAAGCTATTTCGGAGAAAAAGTGGATTACATAATCGAATCGGGTTTCACGAAATTTAGACAAGAAAGCACTATTATTGATTTATCCACCGAAGAACCTCTAATTCGACGAGTAGGATACATCGAACCCGAAACAATCGAAAAAGCAATTGGAATGAAAGTCAAAGTCCTTTGAAGTCCTTATCGCTAAAAAATTTATTGAATAAAATACAACACTTTTTATTACTGTTCAAAAGTTTTCACATTCGGAAAGAACAAATATATTAACCAAAATAGTTGAACCATAGAAAAATATTTTATACTTGTCCTTTCCTACTGCTCCTGCATTTCGCAAAAAGTAATTAATTCTTCTTAACACACAAAAAATACTAAATATTTCTGCAATAGGCATACGATAGCTATTTTCAAAAAAGAATAACCGAATAGCAGCTTACATCGAAGTATTCGGGTTTTTGACTCCGCTCAAAATAACTAAATTATAATTATCTAATTTCGGAAAATCTTCATTCAACAATAATTATTGCAAGAGATAGTCCACTACTTTCACATCTTCGACTCGTTTCATAATAAATTCAAGTACTTTGGCGTGGTCGGGGTGATTCCGGTAAACCAAAAAATCCTCAACAGACTTAAACGAGGCAACTACAACCAAATCATAAGCTCGAGGGTCATTAAAAGAATTGATACCAACTTCGTATCCTAATATTTGCGGGATTATATTTGGTAACATTTCTAACTGCTGTTTGGCAAGTTGAGTATTTTCTTCTTTCGAGCTTCCTTCGGCAAATTCACTGAACTTAAATATAACTATATGTTTAAACATCCTGTATCATCATTATTTCAACAAACTTATCATTTTATATTGAACAACAAAGTCGTTTGAGCACACAACAACATAATTTCCCGAAGGAACTGGTGTCTTGTTTTCAGCAGTGCCGTCCCAATCGAACCTCAATGTACCTCCTTCTGGAATACCTTTGAATAAAGTTGTTACTAAATGGCCTTGCACATCGTAAATCTTTAAAGTAGTTGGTTTGTTTTGAATATTATCGATAGCTATGTGGATCACATTTACAAAAGGGTTGGGCGAAACAGATATTGCGAGAGACTTGCCATTAACAACATTACTGGATTCAACCGTATTGACGCTTTCAATTTGAAAATCCCAAATACCTCGTCCATAAGTTGCAAAACGAACTGTCTTGGAGCTTGGCAGATACTCAACGTCCCAAAAGATTTGATCAGGGGAATCAAATCCACTAATGTCAAACCAACGATTTTCCGAAAAAATATAAACGAAGGGACCAATTTCAGTTGCTGCAAAGATTAAGTTTTCATCTTCGTTATACTCGATGTCGTAGAACAAGGTCTGTGGCGCATTATTTCCCAAAGGTATAAAATTTTTACCATTATCGTAAGAAATAAAAACACCAGGATTTGAATATCCACTTCCAGCAATAACTATCCTACCATCAATGTATTTGGAAAGCAAGATTTTGTTGCCATAGAAATAATGACCGCTCGGTCCAGCAAAATTTGAATCCACCGACCAGTTTTCGCCAGCACCAGCCGAAAAGAAAAACTTCCCGTCGTTTGTTAGTGCATACCAATCATTGTAATTAAAGAAAGAGATGGCAAGGTAAGATATTTTCCTATTGGGGTCGCCTTGTCCAAAATTGAAAGGATAAACATCGTAAACTATGCTATCTAAATCGGCTCTATATTCGAGACGATAAATGAACGAACCGCCGGAACTTTGTGGAAGTCCATTCCGCCCACTTACAACATAAGCAACTTTGGGATTGTATGGGTCGGCAATGATAGGAGGCATCCAAAGGAATCCCCCACCTTGGAAATCCCAAGTAATCGCTTCAAATTCTCGATAATTTGCCCCAATATAAAGCATAGCAAACCCTGGATAAACCGACCAAAGGTGGTAGCCACCATCGCTCGAAGTTAAGTGGCCATAATCACCGCTTATTGTTTGTTCATAAGCCAATGGACCGCCCGAATCCACCAAACACCTTTGAAATCCTTGGTCCTGGCTGCCCGCAAAAACTATTTGCTTCTGCTTTTCGAAAGAATAAACCCCATAATACTGGCTAACATTTAAATTTCGAAGCGAAAGATTTCTAACTGTTTTTCCTCCATCGTAAGACACATACATCCCACCATCTGTGCAAATTAAAAGCAATTCATTGTTATTGAATTTGAAACTAATGATTCCGGGAATATCTGCATGTAATCTTGCTTCGGGTAGCGGATAATAATCCCACCATTTGTTCGACTCTTTCCATGTTAATCCGGAATCCGAACTCACATAAAAATGAACTTGCCCAAAATATAACCTTTGAGGGAAAAATGAAGATTGTTCGAAACTATTCTTTTCGAAAGGATAAAAATTAAACTTGCCTTTCTTTCTAAATGTTTTACCTCCATCGGAAGAAAAATAAAATACACTTTCGACATTCGTAGTTGTTACTAAAATCGAAATATAAGTCCTGTTTTGGGCAAATGAACCAGAAAGTGCAACACCCGACGCATACTTATCAATAAAAGAATTAATACTAACTAGCTTGGGTGTTCCATCACTCTGAATTTCATATAGAGTATCTTTGCAGGCAAGATATAAAGTATTAATCGAGTATCTCGGAGACCAGATATCACAGAAAGAAGCATCCAAATATGTTGAATAAATAGCCGAAAAAGTCGAGCCATTGTCAATAGACTTATAGAGCGTAATCATACTTTTCCAACCAGAATAGTCCCACTCATTAACCAAAACATATACAATATTGTTTGTAGTTACCGTTCCACGAATAGCCCAACCCCACTTTTGAGCATTTTCCAAGCCATTCGCACTTTTCCAACTCAAGCCGTCATCGTCCGAGTAGTATATGGCGGTTGGGGAGTTTGCAACGACAATAACTCTCCTATTTCCACCCATTTGTATAACACGGACCATACGAGGATTGGCGAATTTTTGTGAATTATTCAAACAAGTCCACTGGTTACCCTCGAGTTTTCCTTTCCAAATGTTGCCACCAGCAGAAACAAGAAAAATTGTTCCGTCGCTAAAATCAATATCGGCAGTATGAACACGACCTGCTTGATTATTGCTTCCTCGTTCTGTCCAAGTGCCAAGTATGCGACCCTCGGCTACCCACTCCGAAAGTAGCAAATCATTCTTTTGCTTCGGCGAAAAAAACCTTTCTTTGTTTAATTTTGAATATCTGTTTGTGCGGGCTTCATTGTCGAGCAACCACCAAGGTAAACCAGGTTCGCAACGATGCAAACTTTCCAACCATTCCTGCCGCGATTTTCGGAATGACTCGTCTTGTTCTTGTAACATCATACTATTAACAGAAGTCCTTTGAGAAAGCAGTATATTGATTGATAAATAAAATAAAAGTATGGTAGAAAAAGTAAAAACTTTCATAACTTCTCCTGAAAATTCAAAGAAAACTTAATAAAAAAAAAGTAGATGCTAATAATTCCAGTTTTACAATTTTGCATAGGAGCTTCTCGTTACTGATTAATTCTGAATTTTATGGAGTATATGGTGATAGGTGAACTTAGTGCTTTTGGTGCTGCATTATTATGGTCTTTTTCCCCTTATATATTTACGATTATAGTAAAACGTTCAAGTTCTTTTATGCTGAATACATCGCGCCTATTAATTTCTGGCATTATGATGCTGATTACTTTTTTCATTTTCGGGATAAATTTTGTTTTCACACAACATCAGTTCGCATTCCTTGTGTTAAGCGGGATTATTGGTTTAGTCCTGGGAGATACTTTTCTGTTCAAAAGCTTAGAAGAAATTGGGCCTCGATACACTATGCTTATAATGTCGAGCAGTCCAGCAATAGGTGCAATTATTGCCTACCTTGCATTTCACGAGGTTATTTCTCCGATAGGTATTGCTGGGATGATAATCACTTTATCGGGTATTATTTTAGTCATAAACCAACAACCCGACGAGGAAGTTTCGAAATTCCAAATAACAAGGAAGGGAATTATTTTTGGCTTTTTTGCCGCAATTGGTCAAGGTTTGGGCCTAATATTCACGAAACTGGCGTATTTCGAAGGAGATTTGAACCCTCTGATTGCAACTTTTTTACGTATTTTTTCCGCTTTCATCATTTTACTCCCACTTGGATACATTACTAAAAGAATAAATATAGAAAGTATTAGGTTGCTTTTCATCGGTAAAACTTTTTTGCTGCTTTTAGTAGGCTCTTTTATTGGCTCATATTTAGGAATTACTTTAAGTTATATAGCAATAGCTCATGCACCTATTGGAGTTGCCTCGACGATTATGTCGTTCCAGCCAATTTTAATGCTTCCAATTTCCAAAATCGTTCACAACGAAAAACACAGTTGGAAGTCAATCATAGGTGCTTTGCTTGCTGTATTGGGCATTGTATTGCTTTTCATAAGAAAAGAATTTTAAAATTTAAGAAAATCAAGTTAATTTAGAAAGATTGAAAAGTTAAACATAAGGAAAGTTTATGGAACGATTAGAAAAGTTAATAGATACATTCATCTGGATTTCGCTCCTTATGTCTGTTGCACAAGTTTACCTTCAAACCAACAAGATTTGGAAACGAAAGCACGAACGACCAGTTGCCGAAAGCCAATCGATAGCCGGACTTACTCTACTACTTTTAAATTGTTTAATCTGGCTATCTTCTTATATCATCAAACGCGATATTGAAAGCATCATCGACACCTCCCTTATCATCGTTCAATCTTCTGTATTCTTAGTCATTGGTACTGGCCTTTGGGTTAAAGGACAACAGAAATTGGGTTTTTGGAACTTGGTTAAACAAGCACTTCGTATTGAACGCAAAGAAGCTAACTATTTATTGAAACGATTTTTTAAACCCCAAAATGCCGAGATTATCATTGAAATTCTTCACCACTTGGCTATGATAGACGAAGAACTCGATGCCAGAGAAAAGGCACTCATTCAATTCTTTGCTATGGAATGGAATATTCCTTACCATCCTGAACAATACGAATACGTAATGGACATAGATTCACATGACAGAAAGTATGTGATACTTCGCAATAGACTTCTCGATTATCTCCAACGTGATCCCCCAGCCGAACAGGTTGCCCAAGTCAAGGATTTAATAAAAGAGCTTATTCATGCCGATGAAAAAATTTCCCCCGAAGAAGCATTAATTTCCAACGAATTACTCGGAATGCTCGATAGTTATTTGCAAAAAGAAGAAAGGATGGATAATTACCAAGTAATAATAGTTCCACAAAATCCTGTTCAAGAGGAAAGAGTCCAAGAACTTATCCCAGATAGTCAAAGAATAACAACCTATGGTGGAACAGTTTATACTATCGGTTCCTTCTATTCAAGGGAATATGCAGAAATGATTTGTGGTAGATTTAGGAAATTAAACCTTTTCGCTATTGTTTATAACCTTGAAGCTCTAATTCAACAAAACAACGCCCAATAAACTTGTTTAAGATAAAAAATTCATTGTCGATTGCAAATACACATTTGAAAAAACAATTTGCGTATTTTTTACTATTTTAGTGTTTTGCAATGCGTACCGAAACGAAATGTCACTTATTAATGGAATAATTTATAATAAATTCGATTTGAACAGCCCATTCCTTTGCAATGTTGATGAATGCAAAGGGGCATGTTGTTTTATCGAAGGCGAGTTTGGAGCTCCTTTGAAACCCGAGGAAGTGGAAGAAATAACAAAGGCACTCCCTTTTGTTTTGCAAAAAATTCCTTCCAAATCGCGCCAAATCATTAACGATGAAGGAGCAATAGTTCAACATAAAAGTGTTTTTTTCACAAATGTTGTGAACCAGCGTGAATGTGTTTTTGCTTTTTTCGAAAATGGCAAAGCCCGTTGTTCGTTCGAGCAGGCATATTTCGAAGGGAAAATTAATTTTCGCAAGCCAATTTCTTGCCAACTTTTCCCTATTCGAGAATATAAACTCGCTCTTACGGAACTGGTTTATGTTCAAATTCCTGAGTGCAAAACAGCGATTACAAATGGTAAATTACAAAATTCTCCTTTATATCGAACCTTAAAAGATGCATTGATACGTCGTTTCGGGGAACAATGGTATAACAAATTAGTCGCAACAATAGAAGACACAAATTCAAATAACAATGTTCAAAATAAATTGGGTGAAGGGATATGAGACAGAAATTAATGACCAAAGTAGCTTTATCTCAAACCCTTACTCCACAACAAATTCAGTATTTGAAACTGTTACAGATGCCTCTACAACAACTCGAACAAAAAATTTCGACAGAACTCGAAGAAAACCCTTTCCTCGATACTGCCGATTACGACACATATTCTTCAGCAGGCGATGATTTTAATCTTTCTTTTGCGGAAAACCCCGGCGAAACCGAAACTGACCCTGCGGAAATAGAAAGTTCAGGACAAGACTATCAACACCAGATAGCCGAAATAAAAGACCCATTTGAGTATTATCGTCGAATATGGGAGGAAGACGAAATAATTTCGCGCAAACAAAAGGCTGATTACTTCGAAGACGAAGAAGATTGGGAACCGTTCCAAATAAAAGCCACTACCACATTTCACCAAGAATTAATAGACCAATTGCGAATGCTTAATTTAAGTAAAGAAGACAGTTTGCTCGGGGAACAAATCCTTGGAAACGTAGAAGACGATGGATACTTACGCTGTGAACTTTCCGAGATAGTTGCCGATACCAATGCGCTAATTGCCGAAATTAACATTGAAAACCAGAAAGACGATATGCTTTCGAATGAGAAACACTCCAACAACCCGGCAGCAGCGTTTGCAATTACCGAAGACGCAAAAAACCGAGTAGAAAAAGTGCTCGGCAATCACACAAATGAACAAGAGGGTTCTAAATTGCTCAAACCAGTTACTCTTGAAGATGCTGAAAGGGTTTTAAAGATTGTCCAAAATCTCGACCCACCGGGCGTTGCCTCGCGTAACCTTCAAGAATGTTTAATTGCTCAAACTAATGCATTTCCTTACGAAGTCGCCGGACGAAACGACGCACTTCGCATTTTAACAGATGGCTACGAACTATTTAGCAAAAAACATTTTAGTAGTCTGCTCAAACAATTGGAAATGACAGAAGAACAGCTGCGTTCTGCGATTGATTTTATTAAAAAGCTAAATCCTAAGCCTGGTTACTCCGATAGCCCAGCCGAATTTAACACAGTTATCCCCGACTTCATTGTAGAAAAAGACCCCGATACGGAAGAACTTCTTGTTACATTAAACGAAAGCACAGTCCCAACTTTAAGAATCAACAAAGTGTATGAGCAAATGCGGAAAGACGCTAAATTGAAAAAAGAAAACAAAGAAACAAAAGAGTGGATAAAAAATAAATACGATAACGCAAAATTCCTCATTCAAGCTTTATCGCAAAGAAGGGCAACAATGCTTAAAGTTATGACAGCAATTGTTGGGAGGCAAAAAGATTTCTTTTACTATGGACCTTCGACTCTTAAACCACTAATCTACAAAGACATTTCCGAGGATACACATCTCGATATTGCTACAGTTTGTAGAATTGTAAACAATAAATTTGTCCAAACCCAATTTGGAACGTTTGAATTAAAATATTTCTTTAGCGAATCGCTACCGAGCGAAAACGGCGTCGAAGTATCGACGAAAGTCATCAAGCAAGTTATAAAAGAAATAATTACCAATGAACCGAAGGACAAACCTTATAGCGATGAAAGAATAGTCGAAGAACTCAAAAAACTTGGTTATATTGTAGCAAGAAGAACCGTGGCAAAATATCGTGAGCAAATGAAAATACCTGTTGCAAGGTTGCGAAAAGAGTTATAACACAAAAAATGCACAAGATTAGCTGGTTAACACATCGCATAATTAAAAATATTGTTGTATTCTTGAACCCAACAAAAAAAGTCGGGATTAACTTATGCCTAATGAATTTCTTTTATTGCTTAGTTCAATTATTTACGGTTTAAGGACTATTTTTTTTGTAATAGGCTTTATACGCGAAACAACAATTTACAGGAAAACACATATTGAAAGCTACACCCCATTTGTTAGTGTGGTAATTCCAGCCAAAGACGAAGAAAAAAACATCAAAGAATGTATCCTATCGATTTCAGATAGTAAATATCCTTGTGAGAAGTTCGAAATTATAGCAGTCAACGACCGTTCACAGGATAGAACTGGCGAAATTCTAAAACATTTACAACAAACAATTACTAATCTAAAAGTAATAACCATTGAAAGCAACGAACAGAAAGATGGAATGAAGGGTAAAGCCGGAGCATTGCAAATCGGTATCGAACATTCCAAAGGCGAAGTGGTATTGATAACCGATGCGGATTGCACAGTAGCTCCCGAATGGATTTCTATGATGGTAAAATGTTATAAGGACCCAAAAATAGGCTTTGTTTCGTCGTTTACTAATGTTGTTGGTAATCGAATATTCGATCGTATTCAATCTATGGAATGGATATATATGCACACAATGGCCCTCGGTGGTGTTGGCAATGGTCAACCTCTTGGGTGTTATGGCAACAACATTTCAGTTCGGCGAGAAGCATTCAACGATACCGGAGGCTATAGAAAGATCGACTTTTCCGTAACCGAGGACTTGGCGCTCCAACAAGCAATTCATAAAACAAAATATCAAATCCACTATTTTATTCACCCCAACGCACTTGTTAATACCCAACCCTGCGCTACTTTTGTTGAATACATTCTCCAACACCATCGTTGGGCTCGTGGTGGTTTGAAACTTGGATGGCGAGCAGCAATCTTTGTGCTATCATCGTTGGCAATTTGGGCAGGGCTTTTCTATTTCTTTTTGAATCATCATTATTTGGATGTATTAATACTTCTTTTAATTCGCTTCGTTGGGGATAGTATTGTTACAATCCCATCATTAATAATCTTGAAAAAGCAAAAAAGTTTGCTCTACTTACCATCCATATTTTTTTTCCTTCTTATGGAACTCGTAGCTCCTTTCCTTCTCTTAAATAAGAACGTTCGCTGGAAAGGACAAACCTTTCGCAATTAATTGAGCAATTGGATTGATTCTATAATTTTGTCGAAAATCTCGCGAAAAAAATTAAATTGATTCGCAGGTGATTGGAAAAAAGCGAACAACAAAGCATCTTCTTTTGCAAATGCTAATTCATAGAAATGAAGAGTAGGCATATTCGGATTAATTTGGACTATTGTTTCAACAAGCCTACCAATGTAGCTATCTCGATTAAATATTTTTTGCTGAAGATATTGATAATAATTATAATCTTTGGAGGTTTTTGCTAAACTCCCCATCCAAAAATCGATAATCTCGTCTGCCGATTTAACTTGATAGTGTTGGAACATATTCTTGTTGAAAGATAATTTAATACCAACGTTATAATAGTCCGAATCACTTTGGATTTTCTCGGGAGTAATAATAATTTCGTTATAATCGAGGTAATTTTTTTCGAAAATATACCAATTGCTTGGCACTTTCAGCGAAAATGTTCCCAAGCTATCCTTAAAATCCCTGTATATAATTTTCTCGGGCGGAACGAAAAGATTTTCGGTACCCGAAATTTTTGCGATACGTTTCCGATCATTATCCGCAAGTTTTTTCTTTCCAATTTTGTCGTATGCAACGGCTCTATTGTTCAAAGCTTCTGTGTCCAAAGAATCCAATTCAATGCAGCGAGTATAATCTTTAATAGCAAGTTGATATTTTTCGAGTTTAAAAAAGGCATTGCCTCGATTGTAGTAAACTTTAGAATTTTTTAATCCTAATTCAATGCTTTTATCGAAGTCTTGAACCGCTTCTACGTATTTTTTCATTTTATAGAGGGCACGACCCTTTTCGTAAAAACTCAAAGGACTCTTAGGATTAAGTTTAATCGATTTCTCCAAATCTTGAATCGCCGATTCAGTTTCGCCAATCTCGATAAAAACCGACGCCCGATTCGAATATGCTTCGGCAAAGTTTGAATCAAGATTAATAGCAGAGGTAAAATCGTCCAATGCCAATTTCAGTTCTCCAAGATAAAGATATGCAAGACCTCTGCTATTGTAAACGTCGGGAAATCGGCTTTCTTTCCCAACAGCAATAGTTAAATCTTTTAATGCGCTGTCAAAATTCTCGGAGTAAAGATACGACAAACCTCGATAATAAAAAGCATCGAAACTCGAATCCCCGGCTTCAATCGCTCGATTAAAATTTCGAATTGCACTTTCATATCTTTTCTTAAAGAAATCGGTTTGTCCCTTCGCAACCCAATTTTGAGCAAAGCCATAATTGGAGAAAAGCAAGCATATTAAAAATAATATATAAATTTTTTTAAACATCTGTCTTTAATAAATATCCGTGGGAACTCTTTCTATATCAGCTCCGAGTTTAATTAACTTTTTATCGATAGATTCATACCCTCTATCTATATGATAAACTCGAAGAATCTCGGTTTCTCCTTCGGCAATTAAAGCACCAAGCACCAAAGCAGCGCTACCTCGTAAATCCGACCCCATAACAGATGCTCCACTTAATGGTTTATCACCGTAAACAATTGCAGTATTTTCGCTCATTTCTATTTGAGCTCCAAGCCTTTGAAGTTCAGGAATATGTTTAAATCTATCGGGATATATTGTTTCGGTAATTTTCGAAACTCCTTGCGCTTTCAACATAAATGCAACCCACTGCGACTGCATATCAGTAGGAAATCCTGGATAAACAGCAGTAGTAATATCGACTGGCTTGGGAGGTCCTTCCATTCTAATTGTTATTCTATCCTCGTAAATTTCCAATTCGCAACCGGCTTCCTCCAATTTAGAAATAATCGAAGTAATATGATAGGGATTACATCGTTCAATTGTAACAACGCCCTCGGTTATTGCACCTGCAATAAGAAAAGTCCCAGCTTCGATTCTATCGGGAACAACAATCTCATTTACAGGAGTAAGTGCATCGACACCTTCAATTTCTAATGTATTGGTTCCTATGCCATCGATTTTGGCGCCCATTTTAACAAGAAACTTTGCCAAAGCAGTTATTTCCGGCTCAATTGCAGCATTAGAAATTACCGTTGTCCCTTTTGCCAAAACCGAAGCCATTAAAATATTGCCAGTCGCGCCTACACTGGGAACATCAAGATGAATTCTTGCACCTTGCAAACCATTCGAAGAAGCAACAACGTAGCCCCCTTCGATTTTCAGTTCAGCACCTAATTTTTCGAGTCCCTTTAAGTGTAAATCCACCGGTCTCGGACCCCACGCACACCCCCCAGGGAGAGAAACCTTAGCTTTTCCGAATCGCCCGACTAAAGGACCAAGAACATAGAACGAAGCTCGCATTTTTTTAACATGTGTATAAGGCGCTTCGAAACTATTAATACGATAAGAATCGACCAAGAGTTCATCGCCATTAAGTTCAGAATAAATACCCATATCGTTTAAGAGACGAGACATCGTCCATACATCACGTAAATTTGGAACATTTTTAAGTATATAAGTTCCCGGTGCAAGTATCGTCGCCGGCATCATTGCCAAGACACCGTTCTTTGCACCCGAAATCTTAACCTTTCCTTTAAGTTTTCTCCCCCCTCGAACGATAAATTTATCCATTTCTTTTATCAATAGTTACTTTCTAAAATTAAATAAATAACTCAAACCCAAAGAAAGCGAAGCGATTCGAGGATTAAAATTGTTATCGTTCGCCATACTACCGTTAACACTATAATCTCCATATATAAGCAAATTCAATCTTCCAACTTCATCTTGTACAAGTGGAATTGCACCGCCAATCCTTAGTTGAAATATCGTATTTAAATCCTTTGTATCGAAATTAACAACACTTGAACTCATATAACTACCTTTCCCAGAAAGAGGAATTCCAAGATTCAAAGAAAGGAAAAATCCCGAAAGGTATGTTCCAACACCGATATTGAAATAATGAAATTCATTTCGCCAATTAATGCTCGAATTATTATAAAGTTTATACTTAAAGGCTGTCGTTAAATACGATAAATCCGCAATAATACCAAAGTTCCTCTCGCTGCTAAATGGATAATAGAAAACTACACCGATATCTGGAAGCGGGCTAATTTGAAAATCGTTTTTAATTCCTTGTGGTGGATCGACTGTGTTCACACACCCTTTTCCCGAAACAAATAACCCCATTGACATCGGGAAAATGTCCTGTGAACTTGCATTAAATCGCAAAGCAAAGAAAAATAAAATCGAAAACAACGACAAACGCTTTATCATAATTAAACCTCATTTATTAAACTTGAATACAAATTTAAATATTTTTCCAAAATAATTTGGGAGTCAAATTTATGAATAGCTCGCAAACGCGCATTATTGGAAAATTCTAAATGTTTACTTTCATCTTGCAACAAAGCAAGCGACATTTCTGCCATTTTCTCAATATTACCAAACGGGACTAAATAACCGGTTTTATTTTCTTCGACGATTTCCGGCAAACCGCCAACATTGTAGGAAACAACAGGAACTTCGCAACTCATTGCTTCGAGAACTGCTAACCCAAAACTTTCGATTTCGCTGGTTAGTAGGAAAATATCCGATATCGATAGCAATTCTACAATAGAAATTTGATTACCAAGAAAAAAAACGTCTTCTTCCAGTTGTAATTTCTGAACCAACGCTTCGACTTTTGGCATATCGGGGCCATCGCCGACCAGCACCAATTTTGCATCGATTTCTTTCTTAATTCTAAAGAAAACTTCAACGACATCGGTTACTCTCTTTACAGGGCGAAAATTTGAAATATGTAGGACAATCTTCTGAGTAGGAGTAGCAAATTCCCGGCGCAATTCAGGTAGATTCTCCTTCCTATAAAGAGAAGTATTGACAAAATTATGTATAACTTCAATAGGCTTCACCGGATTGAATTCTCTAACGGTTGAATGGTAAAGAAATTCCGAAACACAAGTAACCGCATCGGTTTTGTTTAACGAATATCGAACCAATGGCCGAAAAATAGGTTGAGTCCCCACTAAAGTTACATCGGTTCCATGCAGAGTAGTCAATACTTTAACCTTATGAAAATCTTCGAGTATCTCTTTTGCCAAAATTCCACTTATCGTGTGGGGAATTGCATAATGACAATGAATAATATCGATATTCTCTTTTTCTACTATCTCTACTATTTTCCCGGAAAGGGAAAGCGTGTAAAAATGGAATTCGAATAAAGGGTAGTTTGGTAATTCAACATTATGGAAAAAAATATTTTCCTTAAATTTGTTTAATCTAACAGGTGTGGAGTAGCTTATAATATGAACTTTGTTACCTTTGGAAGCAAGATTCAATCCCAATTCGGTAGCAATAATCCCACTCCCACCATAAGTTGGATAACAAACAATCGCGATTTTCATCTTTTGTAATAATTTGTAATAAATGAAACACAACAATCTCAAAAATAACGAATATATCAAAACTATTAAAGAGAAATCTTCGATTGAAATTACAATAAAGCATTCGAAGTTTATAAGCAATGCATTTCCAACAAACAATGTCGAAGAAGCAAATCATATTTTAAAAGAAATACGAAAGCAATATTACGATGCAAATCATAACTGCTTTGCATACTTTATTGGCAATGACAAAAATGCTTTTCGTTCGAGCGACGATGGTGAGCCGAATGGCACTGCTGGAAAGCCCATTGCACAAGCAATACAAAATTTCGATTTAACAAATATACTTGTAATAGTAACTCGATATTTCGGTGGTGTTAAACTTGGAGCTTCCGGATTGTTTCGCGCCTATTTTGAATCGGCGAAAGAAGCTCTAACAAAAGCTGAAATAATTTACATCCCTATTACCGATATTATTTCTTTCACAATAGATTATTCAGCTTACTCTTTAATTCAAGATACAATCCACAGGTATTTAACCAACGTTAAAGAAAGTTTCGGAAATGCGATAGAGGTCGTAGCAGAAATCCCACAATACAATAAAGATGAAATCATAAAAAAGTTGATTAATTTGAGCAATGGTAAAATAGTATTTAATAAATAGTATTTGCTATGGAAATCGTTTACAAAGTTTCGGAAATGCAAAGGATTTCGGAAAAACATCGTATAAACGGCGACACAATCGTATGTGTGCCAACGATGGGGTATTTCCACGAAGGCCATCTTAATTTAATGCGAATTGCAAAAAATTATGGAAATATCGTTATAGTAACTTTATTTGTTAATCCAACTCAATTCGGACCGAACGAAGATTATGAACGCTATCCAAGAAACTTCCAAAGAGACAAAGAGCTGGCACAATTGGTTGGAATTGATTATCTCTTTGCTCCATCAGTCGAAGAAATGTATCCTAATGGATATTTTAATAATGTAAAAGCAGCGAAATTTGCCAATAAATTGGAAGGTGTCAAACGTCCAGGTCATTTCGATGGAGTTGCCACTGTTGTTACTAAACTTTTCAATGCTACTAAACCGCATTACGCTATCTTTGGACAAAAAGATTTCCAACAAACTCTCGTTATTAAGCAGTTAATTCAAGATTTGTTATTTGATATAAAAATGGTTGTAGTCCCAACAGTCCGCGAAAATAATGGTCTTGCACTATCATCTAGGAATGCTTATCTTTCGCCGGATGAAAAAGAAAAAGCAACAACGATATTCAAATCAATCGCCAAAGGTATCGAAGCAATAGCTAATGGAGAAAAAAAGAAGCAATCTATCGAAGATTATGTGAAACATTCCTTGCTCTCCGTTCCTGGGATTAATATTGATTATGTATGTGCAGTGGAGTCCGATACATTCAACGAGCCAGAAGAATTTGTGCATGGACAAAAGGTAGCAATTCTTGTTGCGGTTTATATAGGCAAGACTCGCTTAATCGACAATGCTATAGCTACTATCCTCTAAATAAGAGCAAGGGGCTACAATCCCCTTGTTTCAGATACAACTTTTATCTGCAATTTTTTAAAAATTATACCAAAAGCCTATATTCCCTCTTCCTTTAAGAATCTACTTGCTGCCCTTTCGAAAGTATAAAGTTCAAATCCTTAACCATACTATCGAGATTATCGGATGAATAACCTTTCGCAAGCACAATTTCTTCGAGAGTTCCCCAAATAGGCTCGCCGCAAATTAACGCTCGAATACCTTTATCCATCAAATATGAAACACTATCGGGCAAAATTCCGACAAGTTCCTCAATTGTTGTTTTTTTCGTTATCACCGACATTTTCATTTCTCCTATTTTTTGTCGGGAACAACAGTATAGCTCCTACGACTATACCTAATAAAGTTGAGACATAGGGATCGGACACTAACGAACAGGAACCGGTTCGACAGCCAACAAAATCATAATATAAAAATCCAAGCAATCCTCCAACAACACTCCCTACAATTACCCGCAAGTATTTTTTCATAGAGTAACCTAAATAAATTCAGTTAATTTCTTATATTACTATTAAGCAATAGTAACGTCATAGTTAACTAATTATTTTGAGTGCTTTCCCCACCGTTACAAATGCTTCAACAGCCTTTTCAATATGGTGTGGTTCGTGCGAAGCCGAAAGTTGAACGCGTATTCTATCCTTTCCCTTTGGGACCACGGGGAAAGAAAAAGCAATCACATAAACACCCTCTTCGAGTATTCGATTTGCGAACTCCACTGCAATTTCGGAAGAGTTAGAATACCTACTGAACATAATTGGGACAATTGGATGGTCCCCGCGAGTTATGTCGAACCCAGCCTCGGTCATTACCTTTCGGAAGTATCTTGTATTTTGTTCAAGTTTGTCGCGTAAATAAGTAGATTCCATAAGAAGCTCCAATGCTTTCAACGTTGCGCCAACAACCGCAGGAGGAAGCGTATTCGAAAATAGATAGGGGCGGGCTTTATTGCGCATCCACTCAATTATTTCTTTTCTCCCAGAAATGCAACCACCGGAAGCACCGCCTAATGCTTTGCCAAATGTAGTTGTTATGATATCGATTTTCCCCATAACATTATGGTATTCGTGGGTTCCACGGCCCGTTTTACCCATAAAACCTGTTGCGTGGCTATCGTCAACCATAACAAGCGCATCATATTTTTCTGCGAGTTCGACAATCTTGGGAAGATTAGCAATATCACCATCCATCGAAAAAACTCCATCGGTAGCAATCAAACGGTAACGACAATCTTGCGCTTCCTGCAAACATCGCTCTAAACCTTTTGCTTCTTTCCCGGTAGCTGGGTCGGTTGTAATCTCGTCGCTCATATTATTGTGTGCATAAATCCATCGCTTAGCCTTTGCAAGACGAATCCCATCAATTATGGAAGCATGATTCAATGCATCTGTAATAATTGCATCTTCTTCGGTCATTAGTGGTTCGAAAACAGCACCGTTTGCATCGAAACACGAAGAAAACAAGATTGTTTCATCGGTTCCAAGAAACTCGCTCATTTTCTGTTCCAATTCCTTGTGAATATCTTGCGTTCCACAGATAAAACGAACAGACGACATACCATATCCCCGACTGTCAATTGCAGAGTGGGCAGCTTGAATCAATTTGGGATGCGAGGATAATCCTAAATAATTATTCGCGCAAAAATTAAGGACTTTTTTGCCACGAACAACTATTTCCGCCCCTTGTGGACTTTCAATAATCCGTTCATATTTGTAAAGCTTTTGTTCTTCAAGCTTTACTAATTCAGAACGAAGGTGCTCTTTAATTCTACCATACATATTAAAACCTTGTTAACTTAAAAAAAACAAATTAATCATCTTCGCAGTATAATACAAACTGCTCGTTCAATTTCTCATTTAATTTATTGTTTAAAATATTACAAAAACAGTAACTTTTGCGTTATTACTTTAATTTTTTATTCAATTTTATTGATTTTTTGTATTTTAGTTTTTTAACAATCAGGTTTAGCTATGAAACCCTTACGATTAGTTTCGTCTGTTATTATTTTCGCTTTAATCTGCAGTTTTCAACTCCTTTCACAGCCTCAAATTACATACAAATCTCTCGACGAACAAATGCCTATTGACCCAGCGATTCGCGTCGGCGTTCTTCCAAACGGTATGAAATATTATATCAAATATAACAAAAAGCCTGAAAAGCGTGCGGAATTAAGGCTCGTCGTCGATGCTGGCGCTGTGTGCGAAGATCCAGACCAAGACGGTTTAGCACACTTTTGCGAACATATGGCTTTCAATGGAACGAAAAATTTTCCAAAACAAGATTTGGTTAATTTCCTTGAATCCATTGGAGTTAAATTTGGGCCGGATTTAAATGCTTACACAAGCTGGGACGAAACTGTTTATATGTTACAAATACCGACAGACGTCGAAGAGCAATTTTTGAATGGTTTTAAAATCCTCGAAGATTGGGCTCATAATGTTACATACGACAACGAAGAAGTCGATAAAGAACGTGGAGTCGTAATCGAAGAATGGCGATTAGGACGCGGTGCCGACGAACGAGTTGAGCGACAGCACTACAAAAAGTTATTCTACAATTCGAAATACGCCGAACATGATGTTATTGGCGATACTGGCATTTTGCGAAATGCTTCTTATAACGTTGTTAAACGCTTCTACAAAGATTGGTATAGGCCCGATTTAATGGCAATTATTGCTGTTGGGGATTTCGATGTGGACAAAGTAGAAAGACTTATCAAAGAGCAATTTAGTAGCATACCGAAACGAGAAAATCCTCGTAAACGCGAATATTTAGAAATTCCTTACCACAAAGATGTTTTTATATCGGTAGCGAAAGACAAAGAACTGTCCTTCCCTCGTGTAGTTATTTACTTTAAAGACAAGAGGAAACCATTGGGCTCCTTCCTAAGTTATCGTGAATCCTTAAAGTCGCAGTTATTTTCTACAATGCTCCAATACAGGCTGAACGAATACCTTCGAAAAGAGAATCCACCATTTAAATACTTTACATTTGCTACCGAAGGTCCCCTCGGAAGAAAAAACAGCATTTTTGCAATGTTTGCCGGAGCGCGGGGCGACGGAATCACCCTATGTGTCGAAACTTTACTTACCGAAGGCTTCCGTGTCCTTCAACATGGCTTTACCCCAACAGAATTTGAACGAGCTAAAAAAGAAACTTTACGCCAATACGAAAAATCATACCAAGAAAAAGATAAAACTGAATCTCGAAATTTTGCATCCGAATTTGTCCGCAACTTCTTAACTAACGAAGCAATACCGGGTATAGAATATGAACTCGAAGTTGTTAAAAAATGGTTACCAGAGATTACGCTCGACGAAGTAAACCAACTTGCAAATCAGTATATCAAAAAGGAAAACGCTGTTATTACTATCAGTGTCCCCGACCGTAACGACGTAGTTGTTCCAAGGGAAGAGGATATGTCTCGGCTATTTGTTACTCTTTCGAACAAAACATTGGACAAATACATAGACAAAGCACCAACCAAACCTCTTTTCACAAAAAAGGTAAAAGAAGGAACGATTGTGTCGGAAAAGTTTATCCCAGAGCTTGGAATTTATGAGTTTATTTTGAGTAATGGTGCAAAAGTTGCTCTTAAACCGACTGATTTCAAAAACGACGAAATTCTTTTCCGTGCTTTCAGTTGGGGAGGTCGCTCTTTGGTCTCCGATGCCGATTTTATTTCGTCGCTCGCCGCTGCGAATATAATTAATCGTAGTGGTTTAGGTAGCTTCAACCAAGACCAACTCGAAAAATACCTTGCCGATAAAATCGTTACTGTCACCCCTTCAATAAGTGATTATTCAGAGGAATTCCGGGGTAATTCCTCGGTTAAAGATATGCAAACACTTTTCGAAATGATTCACCTTTATTTCACCGACCCACGCGTGGACAAAGAAGCCTTTAGTTCATATAAAACTCAGTTGCTTTCGGATATTGTCGATTCGCAAAACGATCCGGAGAGCATATTTTTTGATTCAGTCTCCTATATTCAATGGAATCGCCACTTCCGAAAGAAACCTTGGACTAAAGAAATGGTAGAAACAATCGATATGAATAAAGCTTACGATATTTTTTCTCAAAGATATAACAATGCTGCAGACTTTGTGTTTTTGTTCGTTGGAAATTTCACACTCGATAGCATAAAACCTTTCATTACCAAATATATTGCTTCGCTACCAGCCGAAAAAACATTGGAACAGTGGAAAGATGTTGGCTTGCGCGTTATTTCCGGAAAGCAAATTAAAGAAATTCACAAGGGAATCGAGCCCAAAAGTTATGTCTATATGACAATATCAGGTGACTTCGATTGGACATTCCGCGAAAGATTCCTCTTCACAGCGATGGCAAATCTTTTGAGGATTCGATTGCGCGAAGTTCTGCGCGAAGACAAAAGTGGGGTTTATGGGGTTGGAGTTTGGGGCAATCCTTTGAATATTCCCACCAAATACTACACTTTTAATATTTACTTTGGTTGCGACCCCAAGCGTGTTGACGAACTGACCCAAGATGCTTTAGACATTTTAAAAGACGTAATAGAAAAAAAGCAAGAAGACAAATATTTAACAAAGGTAAAGGAAACATTCCGGAGAGAATTAGAAGTAAATTTGAAAGAAAACAGGTATTGGCTCGATAAAATCTACAATTACTATGCCTATAACGACCCAGTCGATATGATGAAACAAACAGAGCAGATGATTGAGGACCTCACACTCGACGATATTCATAAAATTGCTCAAAAATACCTGAAGTTCGATAATTTTGCTAAGTTTATTCTTTATCCCGAAAATAGTAAATAAATTTCTTGCTTAACCTAAAAGTTGAAAAAATGGAAACTCCTATTAATGAATTAGCTCGAAAGGTTTACGAAGCACGAGATAGTATTTATAGCAAAAATTCAGTTTCGCCGGAAATTGCAATCATATTGGGAACTGGGTTAAACGAACTAACCAATTACATCGATGTCGAAACGTCGATTCAATACGACGACATACCGCATTGTCCGGTCTCCACAGTTGATTTCCACCACGGGAAACTCCTTCTTGGTAAACTAGCGGGGAAAACAATAGTTGCGATGCAAGGCCGATTCCATTTTTACGAAGGCTACTCAATTCAAGATGTAACCTTTCTTGTTCGAGTTATGAGGTTACTCGGTTCCAAAGTTTTAATAGTTTCCAATGCTTGTGGAACGCTCAATCCGTATATCCCGAAAGGTGCAATTATGATTATCGATGACTATATTAATCTTTTAGGAACTAATCCGTTAATTGGATACAACAAAGAAATCTTCGGGCCACGATTCGTTGCAATGCACGAACCATACTCGCAACGTCTTATTGCACTCGCGGAAAGAATTGCAATCGAAGAACAAACCAAAGTTTACAAAGGTGTTTATGCAGCCATTCCGGGTCCAACGCTCGAAACGAGAGCCGAAGC
Source organism: Ignavibacteria bacterium (assembly GCA_037445895.1). Taxonomy (GTDB): domain Bacteria; phylum Bacteroidota; class Ignavibacteria; order Kapaibacteriales; family UBA2268; genus JBBIJO01. Next base: position 46,738 of record JBBIJO010000005.1, read on the forward strand.
ACGCTATCTTCGCAAAATCGGTGCCGATGTCGTTGGGATGAGCACAGTTCCCGAAACTATTGTTGCAAAACAAATGGGGATGGAAGTCCTTGGATTTTCTGTCGTTACCGACGAAGTTTTCCCAGACCAACTGAAACCAATAACTATCGAAGACATTCTCGAAACAGCTGCAAAAACTGACAAAGTTTTAAGCAAACTGATTTATAAAATCGTTCAACAAATTACATTTGAAAAATGAAAACGATTCAAATTAAATTAATGTTTCCTATCTTTCTGCTTTTTTTAGCTGGATGTGGAAAAGAAAACGTCTTGGAGGGTGATTACCCTCCAAGACAATTCCTTATTGTAACCGACGACCAACCAGATAAGTTGCAACTCTTCGAATTTCCATCGAACACAATCATCGATAACGATATTATTTTCACTAAAAACCAACAAAATGTTGGGAGTATTTCGGCTATTGCTGAATTTCGCGAAAATTTATTTATACTTCAGCAAGAAAATTATAAAGTAACTATTACCGATAAAAGCTTAAAAATTTTATCCCAACTTGATTTCTCGTCTCGACAGTTAAAACCATCGAGCATTTGCTTTCCAAATGCCACAACTTCTTTCGTTTCTTTCGGCAACGACCCACTACTTATGGTTTTAGATTTAACAAACTTTACCATCGCCAGAGAAATAAAAATTCAATACAAAACCACAAAACTCATTGCTTCGGGCTATTATATTTTTGCTTTACATTTCTACGACTCGAAACTAAGCGTAATAGATACTCGTGATTACTCTTTGGTCAAAACAATCAACTTATCCGACTATCCCCAAGATTTCGACTTAAATCCAGATGGCTCGCTACTGTATGTTCTATGCTTAGGGCAAGGGAAAATAGACACTAAAGAAACACCTTCTCCGGCTAAACTTTTTACAATAAACACCACAGATTTCTCAATAACAAAAGAAGTCATTTTGAATTTAGGAAGCCTCCAAGCAACGAGTCTGTTTACAACGGGAATTGCTATTGCAAGCAAATATTTTGGATATATATCTTCGAAAACGGCACTCCTTAGATTTAGTGCCATTAACCCTGCCCAATTTCAAAAATCGATTTCCGGTAATTTCACAAGTGTTATATACAATTACAAAAAAGATGAACTCCTTGCAATCGAAACTAAAAACAACCAATCAATCCTATATATAATTAACTCAACGAATGCTTCGATTATTTCGAGAATTACCTTCGAAAAAACATTAAAAATCCTTATGCCAAGGTAAATGAAAAATTCACGTTCAACGATTAATTTAGACTCACTCGTAGATTTAAGCAACAAACTCAGCAGAACACATAACATATCTTTTATACTTAATACTGTTCTTTTGAGTATGATGGGAAAACTTGCCTTCCTACGGGGCGGTGCATTCATCTTTTCGCAAGATACAAACTCGTTTTTGCCTTACATCGTAAAAGGGAAAAGCAAGTTTGCCCCAATTCATATTTCTTTCTTTAAAAACAAAAATTTAGCAAAAATTCAAGAAAATATTTTTTGGGATAAGACTACTCGTTCTATCTATATTTTACTCTCTTACGGCGGGACTACCAACTCATTGTTATATATTGCTTCGAGATTACTGAAAACACAGCCTTCGCCCAAAGAATTTCATTACATCCAACTTGTTGCTACTCTTGCAAGCAATGCACTTTCTATCGCCGAAAACTACGAAAAACTAGTTCAAACTAAGCTCGACTTGGAAAAACAAAATCAACTTCTCGCAACTTTGTTCGAAATAAGCAAAGATTTTAGCTCGTTGATTTCGAAAGAACAAATACTTTCCCATTTAAAATACAGAATTATGGGTCAACTTTTAGTCAATCGTTTTGCAGTTTTCATTAAGAACGAAACTACATTCGAAGAGGTAATCAATCGATTTGAATACAAGGTCCATCCCAGTTTGCTCGATGAATTATTTGAAATCAAAGAAATAAAAAAATGCAAAGATATTCCTTTTAAAACAACCGCCTTAGAAAATTTTTGCAAAAGAAACAACATCCATATTGTATCTCCAATGTTAGTCCAAGGTGAAATTCGGGGTATTTTACTATTAGGGAAACGCTTCGATAATCTAGATTATACATCCGATAATCTTCAATTTACTGAAGCATTCGGAAATGCCGTAATTCTTGCTCTGGAAAATTCACGTCTAATCCAAGAAGAAATCAAAAAAAATCAAATCGAAAAAGAAATTCATCTTGCATTAGAAATACAGCAAAATCTCTTTCCCCAGGAAATGCCAACTATCGATGGAATTGATGTTTGGGGTATTACCAAACCTGCAAAGATTGTTGGGGGCGATTACTTCGACATTATTAAATTAAATGAAGAAACTTTGTTAGTTGCGATTGCAGACGTTTCGGGCAAAGGGATGCCAGCAGCAATTTTAATGGCTAATGTTCAAGCAGCATTGAAAGTCCTTGCCGCAACGGCATTTCATCTCGACGAATTAGTCAACCAATTGAACAACCTTGTGTTCAACAATACCACGCCCGATAAATTTATTACTTTTTTCATTGGAAAATTAGACAAAAAGAAAAAAATATTTTCATACATAAATGCTGGCCACAATCCACCAGTTCATTTTGAAAGTCGAAATAACAAAATTAACTTACTTTCGAAAGGTGGTTTGATTCTTGGCTTGGTCAAAGGACCGATAGACTACGAAATTGGAACTGTCGAAATTTCCGAAGGCGATGTAATCGTGCTCTACACAGACGGTATTACAGAGGCAAATAATAATGAGAAACAAGAATTTGGCGAAGATAGATTTTTCCGCAAGATTCAAATGAACATTCATTTAGATTCCCAACAAATATGCAATACTATATTAAAGGAAGTTTTCGATTTTGTCGGAAACGATGAACCACACGACGATTTAACTATTGTTGCAATTAAAATTAACCACAGAGATTGAAACTTTTTGTATTTAAAATTCGTCTAAATGATTTTCAAAAAATTCAAGGTAATTATGTTATGGTTTGCTTCAAAACAAACAAAAAATTATTTTCAATGGCTTTTGCAACTTCGTTACTTATTGCTATGACGATTGTAAATCCTTTCGAAGCACGCTCGAAATTCAATCCAATTAAGTTCGAGCGGGACTCGTTATCAAATGGTCTGCAAATTATCTACTGTGTGGACAAAACAGCGCCAATTGTAGCAACGGTCGTGCATTACAAAGTTGGCTCTCGCGATGAACTACCGAGCAGAACTGGCTATGCTCACTTTTTTGAGCATCTTATGTTCGAAGCTACGAGCGATATCCCCCGAGCTTCTATCGATAAATATGTTCAAGAAGCGGGGGGAACGTTAAACGCTCACACAAGCTACGACGAAACAGTATATTACTTTAAATTACCAGCAAATTATCTGAATCTCGCTCTTTGGATTGAATCCCAGAGGATGCGCAAATTAAAGGTAGATTCGGTTGGAGTTAATACCCAAAAGGGAGTTGTAATCGAGGAATTAAGGATGAGATACGATAATCAACCGTATGGAACAATGCTGATGAAAATGTCCGAAAGGCTTTTCGGAGGAAGTTCATACGGTTGGGCAACTATTGGCTATATCGAACACCTTGAAAAAGCCACAATAGATGATTTTAAAGGATTTTACGACAATTTTTATAAACCCAACAACGCAATTTTAGTTATAGTTGGCGATATTGATGTAAAAGCAACGAGGAAACTTGTCCGGCAATACTTTGATATTTATCCACCTACCGAACAATCAAAGCGAAACGTTTTTAGTGTTCCGGACTTAACCAAACCGATTGAAGAAGTTGTCAACGATGCAAAAGCTCAACTACCCGGAATTTTTATGGGTTTTCGTGGACCTAAACTTGGTAGTCCCGATTATTACGCAATGAGTTTACTTTCCGATATTCTTGCAAGCGGAGAAAGCTCCCGACTATATAGGCGAATTGTTGACGAAGAACAAGCTGCTGTGACAGCAAATATGTTCCCTTTAGCTCTCGAATATGGCGGAGGGTTGATATTCTATGCAATTTCAAACCCCGACAAAAGTTTGAAAAAAATTCGAGAATTAATTCTTGAAGAAATCGAAAAAATAGCAAACGATGGGATTACCGACGAGGAATTACAGAAAGCGAAAAATATCACCGAAACACAATTTATTATGGACAAGAAAAACGTTCTCGACAAAGCCGAAACAATCGCAAAATATTTTGCCTACTTTGGTAATCCAAACCTAATCAATACAGAATTGGAAAAATATCTTTCGGTGAAAAAAGAAGACATTAAAAACGTTGCTCAAAAATACTTAAAAACCCAAAATTATGTTACTCTTTTCTACCATCCCAATGGTTACAAAGATTAAAATTATAGGTGATAAATATGAGAAAACTAATATTGTTAACAATAGTTCTAACATTGTCTGTTAAATTTATGGCAATAACCGAAGAAAAAATCGATATAACGAAAAAGCCAGAGCCCTTAGCAGAGAAAGAATTTGTATTCCCCAAATACACAGAGTCTAACCTCAAAAATGGAATCAAAGTTTTCCTAATCGAAGACAACGAACAACCAACTTTCTCATTTAGAATTCTTATTCCAGGCGGTTCAGCATTTGATGCCGACAAGCCAGGTTTGGCTGAACTTACCGCCGAGATGTTAACCAAAGGTGCGGGAAAACTTACAGCATTACAGATAGCCCAAAAGCTCGATGGAGTTGGCGCTAACCTTTCTGTTACTGCTTATCCGGAATACTTCGTGATATCGGGAAATTCTCTCGTAAAACATATACCATTACTATTGGACATTCTTGCCGATGTCCTACTCCGACCAACTTTCCCAGAAGAAGAATTAGACAAGTTGAAACCAAGGGTCATCGCAGCAATTAGAAACGAAAAGTCGCGAGGTAGCTCTATTGCTAATGCTTTAACAAAAAAAGTAATTTATGGAGGCCAACATCCTTATGGAGCACGGAAAACTGAGGAATCAATATCGAAAATCACTATCGACGATATAAAAACATTCTACCAAAAATACTTTAAACCAGACTGGGCTTCGCTTGTTATAACTGGTGACGTAAATCTAAAAGAGATTATTCCTTTGTTCGACAAGGCTTTTGCAAACTGGAAAAAAGCCAATATTCCGCCGCTTACATTCCCCCCGACAAATCCGAGCCCTTTGGGTGTCTATTTTGTGGAACGTCCAGCGTCGGTCCAATCTTCAATCGTTGTGTCGACCCCAACGGTTGAAATCAAGCATCCCGATTACGAAACGCTCGATTTGGCTGCTAGTATCATTGGCTCGGGCTTCGCAGGTCGTTTGTTTAGAACCTTACGCGAGACTTATTCATACACTTATACTCCATTTGGTTATCAAACATCCTCGAAATTCGCAAATCGATTTGCTTGTGGTGCCGAAGTTCGCAACGCTGTAACAGATTCTGCAATAGATGTTATCAAAGAACAATTAAATTTGCTTGCAACCGAGCCACCGAGTGAAGAAGAATTAAACCGCATAAAAAAAGTCGAAATTGGTCATTATTTAATGTCGTTCGAAAATTCAGACTTTATTTCAAGTCTAATCCAAAATGCTTATTTCAATGGAATTCCTTTAGCCGATTTGAAATCTTATCCGAAACGAGTTCAAAATATGACCCCATACGATATTCAAAAAGCAGCTAAAAAATATATGCATCCAAACAATTCCTATATTATTGTAGTTGGAAATCCCGAGGTTAAATCTAAACTTGAAAAATTTGGCAAAATATTCGAATATGATGCGGATTTAAATCCTATCAGTGGGGAAAAAGCGAGGATGGAAAAAGTCTCGCTCGAACCACAAGAACTCATCGAAAGGTATCTTGATGCACGCGGGGGAAAAGCTTTCGTCGAAAACTTGCAAACAATTTCGATTGAAGGAAAAGCAACTCTAAATTTTCAAGGTCAGGTCGTTAATGGAACAATGCTCCAAAAAACTAAATCACCAACTAAACAGTATCAAAAGTTCGATTTTGGTATGTTTGAAAACGAACTTTGGGTTAATCAAAACGAGGCATGGTCGAGAGTTCAAGGACAAACCGAAAAACTGGAAAGAAAAGAATTCGACAAAGTTCTATTCGACATAGCGATTAACAAAGAAATTGACAAACTCGGAAAATACTTCCAAATTAACCTACTCGGCAAACAAGGAAATCAAATCCTTGTGAAGTTTACAACGCAAAACGGTTTCGATGCAACTGCATATTTTAACACATCGAATTATCTTCTCGAAAAAATTGAATCTACAGAGGACACACCACAAGGACCAATTCCAATAACCACAACAATGGAAAAGTGGGAAAAGGTCGGAAATTACTACTTCCCTATGGTAGTAAAGAATACCAATCCAATGTTTAATATTGAGGTAGAAAATACATATCAACTCAATCTGCCATTAGATGACAGTATTTTTGTCCCCAGCAAATAAGAAGAAACTTTAGGAGTATTACGAAAAGCTTCATTTTGGATAAAGCAAAACGAAATAAAAAATAGCTGTAATGGACAAGGGGTTATGCAACCCCTTGTTCTATCTATGGAAAGCTCACGACCCTTTGTTTAAAGAGTCGTAACATTATTGCTATTAAAGTTGTAAAAAGTTTTGTGGAATAAGAAAAGGCTGCTCGGAACATTCACCAACAGCCTTAATTTTTATAAAAGGAAAAGCGAAAAACTAAATTTCTTCTTTCGACATTCTACGTATGCGTCGCAATGCTTTCATTTTAATAAAGCGTTTTTCAATAGATGGTTTCATATAAGCAGTCCGACGTTTGTATTCACGAAGTATTCCGCTACGTTCGTATTTCTTTTTAAAGCGTCGCAACGCTTTATCGATATTTTCGTTTGATTGCAAAGTTACACCGACCAAAACATACTCCTATGCTGTTAAACAAAATTAAATTCTCATATTTTCGATTAGTCTTTTCTCATCGTTTTTTTGGAACTGCACAATAATGGAATTCAAACCATTGCTTGTAGTTTCTTTTGCTCGAACGATTCCAACATCGTCCCAAATTGGGTGATAAATAATATCCCCAATTTCATAATCCTGTGTAATTTCATACTTTTTGGCATCTTCGATTGAAATATTCAACACTCCCCGCGACTTATCAATATCCGATTCAATCACATCTAAATTTATCAATTGCATTTGGCGAGTTCGAGTACAACGAGCCCATTGCATTCGACCATTTGTCGTTTCAACAGGTTCACCGACCAACTCGTGTTTTGTCTCCTTCATCACGAAGGGAGAATAAATCGTTATGTATTTTGCTCGACGAACCTTTTTACGCTTTGCCATAACTTTTCCAAAAATTTTACAAATTTCATTTGCAAAATTACAAAAAAGATTAATAAATTACAAGATTATTTTTTGATATGGCTTGGATTTACGCTTGCATTATCGTTTTCAATTCTGTTATTGTTGGAATGCAAGTCGGATCTACTCCATTTAAAATTGCAAGGTAAAAACTAATCCAATCACAAAAATACAATAAGTCGAAAAGTCGAACCAGAAACGAGTTCGCTTCTCTTTGAAATTTTATTACTTTAACCCTTTTTCTTAATATTTTCTCCATTGCTTCGATTCGTATCTTATTTCTAAGATAATCATTTGCATCGCTCAAAAGAACAACAACTATCCTACTCATTAAGTCGGAAGGAAATTCAAAAGAATTTATTTCGTTGTGGTTCATTTCCGGAATGTAGTGCGAAAAAGCAAGATTCTTTGCATTCTCTTGTAATTGAGCTCGAAACCGTAGGGCAAGAGGATATAAAGTTTCTTCGCAACCATAAATAACAAAAATATTTCCGATATTTTCTCGAGCAGTTCTATATGCCAAATTATCTTCGTTTGCTACTGAATAAAGATTAGAATTAATCTTTAATAAATTAGCTAATTCGTTTATTGAGTCTTCAATATTCTTTGGGATTTTATTCCTATGGTTCGACCTCAAAATCATCAACAGAATCGAAAAAAAAGAATACCCAATAGCAGCACGAGGTTGAAATCCGGAAGGAATTTCGATAATCGGGAAGCCATCCTGTTGCAACATTCCTCTCAATTTGCCCCCAGAGGTAATTCCAATTATCCTTCGAGTTTTAGACTTAACTTTCGTATAGGCTTCGAGCGTTTCTTCGGTATTCCCGGAATACGAACTTACAACTACATTCGTTTGCTCATCAATTTCAGTAAGAATGCCATAATTCCTATTTACTGAAATATTAATTTGTTCAGTTGGTGAATTTCGGAAAAAAGTTTGGAGCAAATCACCAGCAATTGCACTCCCACCAATTCCCAAAATTACCCAACGATTTGTTTGTGGCGCCGAAATAATAGGACAATGCATTCCAATATTAATTGCATTTTCAACTTGTTGAGGAAAGTTTAGTAGAACGTCGAACATTCCTTCGGCATCGATTCTTCTAATTTCGCTTTCAGTTATCATAATTTATCCTAAAGTTTTAATTTCAGTAATTTTGTAAGTTGCAAATTAATCTTTGTCGAAGATTTATGGAAAAAGAAAATTGGGGCGGTTTCGAATGGGGAATTTTTTTATCCGTTTCTTTTATACTATTGTTCAGTTTAGCCGCAGTTTATAGTTCGAGTGCCGCAATAGCTGAATTTAGATTCGGTGCTACCGATATTTTTTTTCAAAATCAACTTCGAAATGTTTTAATTGCTTTTGCAACAATACTAATTTTTTACAAAATTGATTACCACATTTGGAAAAAACTGGCAAAACCTTTATTATTTATATCAATCGGTGCTTTAATTGCAATTTTTTTTGTTGGGGTTACAATTAAAGGGGCAAATAGGTGGATAGATTTAGGATTTGTTAATTTTCAGCCCTCTGAACTTGCAAAATTTTCACTTGTTGTTTATATCGCAAAAATAATGGACGAAAGAGTTGAACTACTTAAAGAGTTCAAGTATGTATCGTTTCCTATTTTCTTTTGGACTTCGATAATTTGTGGGCTGATTGCTTTGCAACCCAACTTTTCATCGGCAAGTGTCGTCCTTTTTGTTGTTATTTCTCTTCTTCTTATTGGTATTGCGAAATTCAAGCATATATTTTGGTTTGGAATTACTTCGTTTACCCTTGCTGGAATCTTTGCAATTTCTGCCGAGTATCGTTTTAACCGATTAGTTTCTTTCTTTAATGCATTAACACACAATAATTACGATGTTAACTATCAAGGAAATCAAGCATTAATTGCTTTTAGCAATGGAGGGATTTTCGGGCTCGGACCGGGACAAAGCCGACAAAGCCAGCTTTTTCTGCCGGAATCTTACGGCGATTTCATATTCTCCATTATCGGCGAAGAATATGGATTTCTGGGACTAGTTGGATTATTGCTGATTTTTGCCTTCATTTTGTTTAAGATATATCGAGTAACAAAAATTGCACCCGACCGTTTCGGATTCTTTCTCTCCTCGGGAATTTTTCTATTAATTTCTTTTTATACGATAATAAACGCGATGGTTAATGTTGGGTTTCTCCCTACTACTGGTTTGCCAATGCCTTTCATTAGCTACGGAGGAAGTGCAATAATAATTTACGGAATTTCAATCGGAATTATTTTGAATATTGCATCGCAAGAAACAAACTATCGAAATTAGACTCTTATTTTTACCCACTTACAAAAAAACGATGAGACAAACAAAGCGAACAACCCCTAAATTCAGGCAGCAAAATCAACCCATATTTAATCTTAATTTGTTGCAAAAGGCAGAAGGATTTAGCATCATATATTTTACTCCACCATTGGATTCGTTTTTTAATATTTACTAAAATCGAATTTTGAAATTTTAACTTTTAATTCTATATTTGTTTTGTAAAAAAAATGAATTTTCAATATGGTTTGGTTTTTAAGGTCGAAAGATAATATAGAAGGGAATAAACAAAAAGAAATGCCAGATGGGCTTTGGACTAAATGCCCATCGTGCAGCGAAATAATATTCAAAAAACAACTCGAAGAAAATCTATTCACCTGTCCTAAATGCAGTAACCATTTTCGAATCGGCGTTCGGGAATACATTTCGATTATTCTCGATGAGGATTCTTTCGTCGAAACTAACGCAAACATTATCTCCGACGACCCTCTTCAATTTTTCGATTCGAAGGCTTACACCCAAAGAATTGAACAATCTATCGACTCGACTGGTTTCAACGAAGCATTAATTACTGGATATGGAACAATCAACGGTATCCCAGTTTCCACAGGTTTTATGTGTTTTACGTTTATTGGAGGAAGTATGGGTTCAGCCGTGGGAGAAAAGTTCTATCGTGCAGCTCGGTATAGCCTTGAACATTCTGCCCCTTTGATTATGGTTTGTGCATCGGGAGGTGCAAGAATGCAAGAGGCATCACTTTCTTTAATGCAAATGGGAAAAACCTCGGCAATCTTAACCGAACTTGCCGAAGCAAGACTCCCCTACATTACGGTTCTTACAGATCCAACTACAGGAGGCGTTACAGCATCTTATGGTATGCTCGGAGATATTATAATAGCCGAACCCAATGCTTTAATCGGTTTTGCTGGTCCACGTGTTATTGAGCAAACCATAAAGAGGAAACTACCTCCCAATTTTCAAAGAGCTGAGTTTTTACTCGAAAAAGGCTTTGTCGATATGGTTGTCGATCGCAAAGAATTAAAATCGACGTTAACTAAAATCCTTAAATGGATTTCAGAACAATAATAGGAAGCATTTTAGCATTATGTTTTATAAACGCTTTCACTTTCTCAAAGCCAACCGAGAATCGGAATTTGTTCTACATTCGTGGAATTACGATTTATTACTCTTTTCCAATCAATCAAATTTCGTATGATTTCTTTGAAAACTATAGGACTTACTCGAAAACTAATGTAAGTGAATTTAAAATGAGAAATTTCCCAGGGATAATCTTAGACATCGTAGTTCCGAATTCTTTAAGTTTCTCTATTAGTTTGGAATGGATAGGTTTAAAATTACACGATAGTTTCTATCGAAATCTGCAAATTTCCTATAATAATGGGCGAAGGGACTACAACGAAAATTTTAATTTCAACTTTTTCCCAGTTGCATATAACTTATTTATTTCGCCCTGGAAAACTGACTTCAAAACATACTTTCGTTTTCAAATAGGATTATCGATTGACAAGGTTCGTTGGGAAGAATATATTCAATCGAATATTCCTAATGATTCAAAAGTCGGTTTAAGCGTTTACGAAAAGCAACAATTTAATCCTTTCTTATGCTTTTCGGCTGGTGTTCTTTTCCCCTTCGATATAAATGCAGACTCTTTGAAGTTTCTCGATAGTTTCTTTTTTGAATCTAAATTTAGCCTATCATATAGAAAGTTTAACATTTTCAGTTCTCTAGAGCAATCCGAAGGGGTCTCGTCTCGGGTTACAATTTTACCTTTCTTTATCGTTTTTAATTTAGGACTACGTTTTGATGTTTCTTCGTTCTTTCTTAATTAACAGTTTGTAAATGTTAAACAAAAGGAGTTCCTACAATGCAAACCAAAGTAACTTTCAGGCATACCAAATCGACTCCAGACTTGCAACAAGCAGCTCTCGAAGCAGTAAAAAAGTTTACAAAATACTCCGATTCGATTACAAGCGCCAACGTTGAATTCATTGTTGACAACAACAGCAAGGTGCAATTCACATTAAATGTGCAAGGGAATACCCTCGTGGTCGAAGAAAGTTCCGAAGATTTTATGAAAAGCCTTCGAACAGCAACAGATAAAATGGTTCGACAATTAAAAAAACATAAAGAAAAGATGAATCATAGAAATTAAAATGTAAAACCACCAAGTTAAAGGGTTGCCCGAAAGAGGCAACCCTTTTGTTTTTGTCATTAGTAGCAATATTGTTAATTTAGATTTTTTTGGAAATTTATATGAGTGAATATCCCAAATTGTTATTACCAGAAGTTGAAAATTTCCATAAGATTGATGTTTATCTTCAAAATGGAGGATATGAAATTTTTAAGTCTGCTTTGGAAAAATCCCCCGACGAAATTATAAACGAAATGAAAAAATCAGGATTACGTGGACGCGGTGGAGCTTGTTTCCCAACGGGTTTGAAATGGTCGTTTATGCCTAAATCCAAAGATATTCCTAAGTTTCTTTGCGTCAATGGAGATGAATCCGAACCAGGTTCATTTAAAGATAGGCAAATTTTTGAGTTTAATCCTCACCAATTAATAGAGGGAACATTAATTGCTGGTTACGCTATGGGTATTCAAACAGCATACATTTACATTCGCGGAGAATACCATAAGTGGATTAACCTAATGCAAAAAGCACTCGACGATGCCTACGCACGCGGCTTTGTTGGGCCAAAGATGAAAGATATATTCGGAACAGATTATTCGATAAATATTTATATCCACAAAGGTGCCGGTGCCTACATTTGTGGCGAGGAGACTGCGCTAATGAACTCAATTGAGGGGGATCGAGGTTATCCAAGATTCAAACCTCCTTTTCCTGCTCAACGTGGACTTTGGGGTTACCCAACAACAATTAACAACGTTGAAACAATAACTGCCGTTCCTGCAATAATCAAAATGGGAGGCGAAGAATACGCAAAAATAGGAGTTCCAAAACACCCAGGAACCCTCCTATTTGGAGTAAGTGGACATATCGAAAAACCTGGGGTTTACGAACTCCCAACTGGTATTCCCTTGCAAGAGCTTATTTTTGGAATCTGCGGCGGAATTCCTAATGGTAAAATGCTCAAAGCTGTTATTCCCGGTGGTTCTTCGATGCCCCCACTTACCGCAGAAGAAGCAAAAGTTGCAAAGATGGACGAAGAATCTTTAAAAGAATTTGGGACACACATAGGCACTGGTGGTGTAATCGTTATGGACGAAACTACAGACATAGTAAAAGTTACATACAGAATTGCTCATTTTTACCATCACGAATCTTGCGGCCAATGCACGCCTTGCCGGGAAGGTTGTGGATGGATGGAAAAAATGCTTAAAAGAATTTACAAAGGTAACGCAACCATTCAAGATCTCGATATTCTTTACTCCGTTGCCGATAATATTGAAGGAAATACAATTTGCGCTCTCGGAGATGCAGCAGCCTGGCCAGTCAAAGGATTCCTAACCAAATTCCGAAGTGAATTTGAAAAAAGAGTAAAGCATTCCCGAGATTTTGTTGCTCCTAACATTGTTCATAGTAAAAGGAAGAGTGCTGAGTTGCTCGTTGAACATAGAAATTAACCGTGGCGAATATGCATTATATCGCCATCTTGAACAATATAATCTTTACCTTCAAGGCGAAATACCCCCTTTTCTTTGCATTTAGCAAATGAACCTAATGCTTCAAAATCCTTGAATGATACTACTTCGGCTCGTATAAACCTCTGAAAGAAATCAGTATGGATAACCCCAGCTGCTTCTTGGGCTGTCATCCCCTTTTTAATTGTCCAAGCTCGGCACTCATCCTCCCCAACGGTAAAAAATGAACGGAGACCAAGTAAATCATAAGCACTACGAAGCAAACGCGTCAAAGCAGATTCCTTCAATCCAAAATCCTTCATATAGAACACTTTTTCCTCCTCCTCGAGTTGGGCGAGTTCCATCTCGATTTTTGCAAAAAAGGGTTTAATCCTTATTTGCTTTCCCGAAAATTTTGCCCTAATCCCATTTACTATATTTTCTGCATTATTAATATCATTTTCGGACAAATTAACAGCAACAAGCAATGGTTTCATTGTCAACATTTGATAGTTTTTATGAAGAAGCTCTTCTTCGCGACTCGTTTCCAATTCTCGAAGTGGTATACCATTTTGCAGAGCTTTGTTCCATCGCATAATGATTTCTTTTGTCTTTAGCAATTCTTCTCTACTTTTTTGTTTTTGGGCATCCTTTTCTAAACGTTCGAGTCGAGTTTCGATAAACGACAAATCGAATAGTTCGATATCTTCGATAAACTCATTCAAATCGCGTAATATATCTACCGAACCTTTCGTATGCGGAACCGATTCGTCTTCGAAACCTCGCACCACAAGAATAAAAGCATCAAACAGTTTCGCAACATTTGAAAACTGAGTGTTGAAAGTAGAAATCTCCGGATTAGAACTGCCCATAAAATCATCAATTTCTAATGTCGCATTTACCTTCTTTTTTGGATTAAAGACATCGGTTAGAAAGTCCAGCCTTTCGTCGGGAACTTTTATTACCGCTAATTCACCTTTCTTTTTCGGAGCACCCGCTAATTCCTCGCTGGAAGATATGAGAGCTTTAAAAAAGGAAGTTTTACCCGCAAAAGGAAGCCCAACAATTCCAATTTTCATAAATTATTAAAATTTATTTAAAACAGCTTCAAAAATAAAAAATAATGCTTAATTTATTTTTTAAATAATTTGAAATAAACTATATGAATTTTCGTTTATATAATTGTCAATTTTAAAAATTTTTGGAGTTATCTATGGAACAATTAACAAAAGAATCGTTTATTGAAAAGGTTTTTGACTACGAGAACAATAGTGAATGGTCTTTCAAAGGAACAAAACCTTGCATCATTGATTTTTATGCTGACTGGTGTGGACCGTGCAAGATGGTTTCGCCTATCCTCGAAGAACTCGACAAAGAATTTCAGGGGCAAATCGACTTTTACAAAGTTGATACTGATTCCGAACAAGAGTTAGCAATAGTGTTTGGAATTCGTTCTATTCCTTCGATTCTTTTCTGTCCTGTTAACGAAAATCCACGAATAGCAGTAGGAGCAATGCCAAAAGAATCTTTCGAACAAGCAATTGGGGACTTATTTAACGTAAAAAAACCGTTAATTAATTAACATAAATAATCGAGAGATGCCGCCCTGTTCGAATCGAACAGGGTTTTTTACTACGGTATTTTCCGAGCGATAAACAGAACACGAGCAACATAATCTTTGCTTCTATTATAGCGAAACAAAGCATTAAAGCAAGCAGTTGAATCATTGTTTTTCCAACCATTCTGTTTTAGGAAATTACATACACTATAAATCGCATCCGAAACATTAAAAAGGTTAACTTTACCATCGCCATCACCATCGAATCCATAGGCAAGATAACTCGAGGGGAGAAATTGTGGAATCCCAAAAGCTCCCGAAAAAGAACCAAAAAGCTCGAAAATATCAATCCCAGACCTTTTCCTTATTTTCAACAAAGCAATCAATTCATTTATAGCAAAAGCAGTTTTGTCATTTGCTCTTTTTTTCATATAGTTCCAAAGTGAATCTACATTCAAAGAAGAATTTGCCGTTTGCTTAATTTCATTAAAATTTTTGTTGAAGATTTCTGGATTCGAAGACATAGACATACTCAAAAAAACACTCAGCAAATGGTTTGTTCCTAAAACATCACCAAATTTAGTTTCGACCCAAAGAATCGAAACCACTATTTTGCGAGGAATTTCAAATTTCTGCTCCGCCGATTTCAAAGTTACTGTATTGGTTTCGATAAATTCTTGAATTGCTTTCAAGGATTTGCTTTCAATGGTAAGTGGATATGGTTGGATATTTTGTTGAACAACATTTACCTTTGTATATTTTTCGTTAAAATAAGTTTGATTATTGTTTATCAGTTGGAAAACACTTTCGGAGTCGATACCCCTCGAAATAAGACTATCGACAACCGGTTTGAAAAATTTAAGCTTTTGATACTTCTTTGAACCGTTACCATTATGAGAAATAGGTTGCTTAATAGCAAAAAAACATATTAATGAGAGAGAAACTACTTTTATTAATGGATGAACTTTGTTTATCTTGCTTAAAATCATTTCTAATTCGAATTTCTATAAAAACTAACTTAACTTTTTTCCAAAAAATAAACACAATTGAATACTTTAATGACGTCTATTCAGTAATGTTTCGGAAATGCTTTATTCATCACCTAACAAAAGGCAGTTTTAATTAGAAACATATTGCTAAAAATTGTAATAAAAGAACAGTATTATAGTATAATGCAAGTTAATTGACAATGTCAATATTTTTTACAAAATGGTTTTTATTTTTGAATTTTCACAAAACAATATTTAAGTTTGCATTTTATTTTACTCTAAAACTATAAAGGTTTATTATGGCTAACAAGAAATCTAAAAAACAGAAAAAATACGTTTACTACTTTGGAGGTGGTAAAGCCGACGGTAATGCTAAGATGAAGGATCTGCTTGGTGGTAAAGGTGCTAATCTTGCGGAGATGACAAGTCTTGGGCTTCCTGTTCCTGCAGGATTCACTATTACCACAGAGGTTTGCACACATTACTATGAAAACAACAAAAACTATCCAAAAGAACTGTATAAGCAAGTCAAAGATGCATTAACCAAAATCGAAAAAGAAATGGGCGCTAATTTTGGCGACCCCAATAATCCTCTCCTTCTTTCGGTTCGTTCAGGGGCACGAGCTTCGATGCCAGGAATGATGGATACAGTATTGAATCTTGGTTTAAACGATGTAACAATCCAAGGATTGATAATGCAGTCGGGAAATCCTCGTTTTGCCTACGATGCTTATCGGCGTTTTGTAGCAATGTATGGAGACGTAGTCCTCGGTTTAAAACCCGAAAGCAAGGACGATATTGACCCTTTCGAGGAAATTCTTGAAGCAAAGAAGAAAGCAAAAGGTGTTACATACGACGTCGAATTAGACGCAGATGATTTGAAAGAACTTGTTTACGAGTTTAAAAATGCAATTAAGGAGCGTCTTGGAATCGACTTTCCAGAAGACCCAGAAGAGCAACTTTGGGGCGCAATAGGAGCTGTCTTCCAATCATGGAACAACAACAGAGCAATAGTTTACAGAAAATTAAATAATATCCCCGATTGGTGGGGAACTGCTGTTAATGTTCAAGCAATGGTCTTTGGCAATCTTAGCGAAGATAGTGGCACTGGGGTAGCATTTACTCGCGACCCCGCTACTGGCGAGAATAAATTTTATGGTGAATTTTTAATGAATGCACAAGGCGAAGACGTCGTTGCTGGAATTAGGACTCCTCTACCGATAGAACAACTGAAGGACCAAGATACAAAATCGTATTCAGAATTGCTTCGTATTCGTGAAATACTCGAACAGCACTATCGCGATATGCAAGACATAGAATTTACAATTCAAAAAGGGAAATTGTATATGCTTCAATGTCGTTCGGGTAAGCGAACTGCTATTGCCGCAATGCGTATTGCTGTTGATATGGTTAACGAAGGACTTATAAAGCCAAAAACCGCATTGCTGAGAATAGACCCGGACCAACTTAACCAATTGCTTCGCCCAATATTCAATCCCGACGAAAAGCAAAAAGCTTTACAAAATGGTCAACTTATCGCAAAAGGACTGAATGCTGGACCCGGAGCAGCAGCAGGAAAGATAGTTTTTAATGCCGATGATGCTGTTAGCTGGGTCCAACGCGGCGAAAAGGTAATCCTTGTCCGTATTGAAACCTCTCCCGAGGATATAGCAGGGATGAATGCAGCCGAGGGCATCGTTACCTCTCGCGGTGGTATGACTTCCCATGCTGCTTTGGTAGCCCGACAAATGGGCAAAGTTTGTGTTGCTGGTTGTGGTGCATTAATTATAGACTATAAATCTCGAGAAATGCACATCGATAGCAACAACACCGTATTGAAGGAGGGAGACTACATTTCTATCGACGGCAGCACAGGCGAAGTATTCAAAGGTAAAATTTCCACCAGACCAAGCGAAGTTATTCAAGTCCTTTTAGAAAAGACTCTTCCCGAAGACGACGCTCCAACATATAAAATTTATAAACAAATTATGGAATGGGCAGATAAATATCGAGAACTCAAAGTTCGAACAAATGCAGACCAGCCTGATCAAGCTAGTAATGCTGTTGCTTTCGGTGCCGAAGGTATTGGACTTTGCCGAACCGAGCATATGTTTTTTGGTGAAGGTAAAATCGGTCCTATGCGCGAGATGATACTTGCCGATACATCCGAAGAACGCAAAAAAGCACTAAGTAAACTTCTTCCTTTGCAACGAGCGGATTTCGAAGGCATCTTTATCGCTATGGACGGACGTCCTGTTACAATTCGCACCATAGACCCCCCACTCCACGAATTTCTTCCACACGACGAGGCTGGACAAAAAGAAGTCGCAAAAATGTTAAATATACCATTGCAGAAAGTAAAAGAACGCGTTGAATCACTCCACGAGTTCAACCCGATGCTTGGATTCCGGGGTTGCCGACTTGGAATACTTTACCCGGAAATTACAGAGATGCAAGCACGTGCAATTTTCGAAGCTGCTGTAAACGTTAAGAAAATGGGTAAAGAAGCTTTCCCCGAAATTATGATTCCACTCATTGGTAATTCCAAAGAATTGAAAATGCAAGAAGAGATTGTTCGCCGAGTTGCCAAAGAAGTTATGGATGAAAGTGGAATACAGTTCGAATACTTAGTTGGAACTATGATAGAAGTGCCTCGGGGTGCAATTACAGCTAAGCAAATTGCCGAGGTTGCCGAGTTCTTCTCGTTTGGAACAAACGACCTGACTCAAACAACACTCGGATTAAGCCGCGACGATTCAGGAAGGTTCCTACCATATTATATTCAAAACGAAATTTACAAACGCGACCCATTCGAAACAATCGACAAAGAAGGAGTTGGTTTCTTGATGCAATACGCTGTCAAAGAAGGAAGAAAAACTCGCAAGAAACTGAAAATTGGTATCTGTGGTGAACATGGCGGTGAACCAGCATCGGTTGAATTTTGCCACAGCATTGGACTCGACTATGTATCTTGTTCACCATTCCGAGTTCCTATTGCTCGGCTTGCAGCTGCACGCGCAGCAATCACAGAAAAAGAGCAAAAAAAATTAGACAAAGGTAATAAAAAGAAAAAATAACGTATGAATAAAGAATCGTCCCGGAATTGTTATTTAGAAGCGAAAGAAATTAGCAATGTCTTTATCGGTCTCGATTATTCAATAGATTTTTTACTTTGCTCATAAAGACAAAATCATTAATTTAAAGTTTCGAGACAATCTTATTTAGATTTTGTTTTTTTGAATATATTTGATTTTGTATTTTAAATATTTTGTAAAACAATTTTAAAAATCTTATGGAAGACATTGGTTTTAACAAAGAAGATTTCGAAAGGTTGAAATACTTTGCAAGCAGTAGCTCCGATGATTTCGGCGAATTCGACGACGACTTCGAAGAAGAATATTTCGAAGATTTCCAAATCGACGAGGAGAGCCTCGAAGACCTCGATACAATAGACGAAGAAGACCTTAAAAAAGAAAGGGATGAAGCATTGAGGGAAGACTTCTATGTTTCGGAGGAATTCGGAGACGAGGACGACCTGTTCGGAGAAGAATTCGACGAAGGCTACGACGACGAAAAAGATTTATAGAAGGCAACCATATATAAATAAATATGCTCCATCTTGTCGAAAGTTATGGCAAATACCCTCTTTTCAATTCTTACGAAAATGAGTTTTTTACAATAACAATACAAAAATTCAACGATTTCTTAGTTTACGAACGGATTAACAAGAATTCGAAAGATAAGTATTCAACAAAATTGGGGCAACAACCATCGGAAATTATTTTTCAACCGTCTGAACCTCTTTTCCCCACAGTGAATACCACCTTCCTTCTCTTACATTTTGAAGAACCACTCACATTATTACCCGACACTTCCGTTGACGTTTGGGCAACCCTACCAATAGCAACTTCAGTTATTATAACACAAAATGGAAAATATAATTTGTTGGATATAATTCACTTCGCACCTGTTAAATTCGCTCTCTATGGCGACGCACACAAAGGCAAAATTTGTAGATACTGGAGAACAAGTATTGCACTAAATAAAATTAACCCAGATTATTTTCTAAACTGTATGCTCAATTTAAATATTTCTAATTCAACCTCGGCAATTATAAAGCTAACAAAACTTGTTCTCGATTTTGCTTTCCTCGAGATTTTATACAAAGACCAGTATTGCTTTTCGAGCGCAAAGGCAAGGATACTTGGCGAAAACATTGCCGAAACCGAATTTACTACGCCAACTTCTTCCGAAGGCTTTTCAAAGAATTTCGACTTACTTCCCGTTAGGAAATTTTCGAGCCCAAAATTTTTAATGGAATTTGGAATATGAATTTTCCCGAAATTTTATCGAAAATAAACTTCCTGGTTATTTTCCTTTTAATCATTCTTTTTTTTATTCTCCTCTTCTTGATTAATTTACTATCTCGAAAACTTAGAATTATCCTACGAGAAAAAGTTTCTACACAATCCTTGAATATTCTTTCAAAATTGTTGGTCTATGGTTTCATTCTCATTTACTTGTTTATAGTTCTTTCTTTTTTAGGTGTGAATCTTTCGGGCTTAGTCGTCGCTGGTGGTTTTCTCACAATTATTATAGGCTTAGCAACACAAAAAGTATTGGGTAATGCTATTTCTGGATTATTCCTTATGATTGAGAGGCCAATACGTATCGGGCAATCAGTCAATATCAATGAAACCACAGGGGTTATCGAAGAAATCCGATTTCTTTCGACCGTAATTCGTTCATTCGAAGGTCCCTTCATTCGAATTCCTAACGAAACAGTTTTTAATTCGATAATTATTAATTTCGTCGAAAATGTCGCTCGTAGAATCGATTTCCTTATAGACATTCGATATTCGGATAATGTTGAACTTGCAATTAGGGTTACAAAAGAATTGTTAAATAATGAGAGTTATATCCTTGCCTTACCAGAACCCGAAGTGTTTGTCGAAAACTTGTCTTCGAGTAGTGTCCAATTGCGAATCCGATGTTGGGCACCAACGGAAGTATGGTATGCAACAAAATGTGAATTGCTCCAAAAAATTCGCTCCAACCTCGAGCACAATGGAATCCAAATTCCATTCCAACAAATTGAGGTTAAAATCCACAATTTCGATTCGTCAAAGTTTTAAAAATTTCTTTAAGTAAAGCTTACCACTCGGAGATATTATTTCGATAAAATATAATCCATTAGCAAAGTTTTCTAAATTAATTTGTTTTTGTCGCCCTCCGGGAAATGCTATTTCAAACTTTTCAGCGAACAACTCTATTCCTACGAAATTATAAATTTTGAAAGTATACGCACCAATTTCGTCGGAATTAATATTTATGAAAACCGACGAATTGTCGCGGATAATTTCGGGAAAAACTTTAACCCTAGATAAATTTTTATTCTCGATTTCAACAACATCCGAAATTGGAAACTTATCAACGATAGGTAGGTTTTTCGACTTGTCCCCAATTTTTATTCGATAAAATTTATTTTCAAAAAATGGTTTCCTGCGTCGACGCCCTCCATCTGTCATTGCTTCAACATAAAATTCAAACACAGAATCTTTCTGGTTTTCGAAGAAAATGTCGAAAAAATAACGATTCGGCTCTTCGCTTGCTCGCAAAAAATGCTCACTAAAAGATAGATTGCTTATTCCACGAATAAACAATTTAACTGAGCTAATAGGTTCTTTATATACTACACTAAAAATAATTCTTTGCCTATCGAAAACTCGAAAAGTAATTGGATGTGAAATAATAATATCATAATCAAGTGCGGCGGCATAAAAATCCGGCACCCCATAGCCAAAATTGTTATCAGGTTCTTTTGAACGGCTCGAATGTTGAATAAGTAAAGTTTTTACTTGAACAGGGGTAAGTTCTTCGAATGCAGAAATAAGCGTAGCAATAGCACCGGAAATTAAAGGTGCTGCAACCGAGGTCCCTGTCCCTATTAGAAAAGAATCAGATTGAACTGCATTTGCACTAACAACTTGAACACCCATTGCGCAAAAATCCGGTTTGATACGCCCATCGAATGTTGGTCCTCTCGAAGAAAACTTCAATACAGTATCGCCCGAGGTATTGACACCACCGATAGCAATCTCCCCAAAAGCATCGGCAGGAGCCGATAAAGTATATGGTTCCGGACCTCGATTACCCACGGCAGTTACCATAACAATACCTCGTTCAAATGCTTTATTAGCATAAATACTTGTCAAAGCAGTTTTACCATCTAAATCTTTAAAAGCATAACTTACATCCGTAGAATCAAATTTATAATAACCTAACGAGGAGGAAATGGCATCAACACCAGCAGAATCCATCCACTCGATTGCAGATGCAAAATAATCCTCTTCCAACCGAGTTTCGCTCCGCAAATCTTCCGTTTTCCCTAAAATAAACATAGACATCGGAGAAGAACCTATCAATTTGCCCGGACTAAATCCGGCTAGTATCGAAAAAACCATCGTTCCATGAATATCCTGCCCAGAAGTGTCCTGCGGTTCGTTTGCTGTTATTCTATCCTTATATAAAAAATCATACTCATCGATAACGGTAGCACCAACCAAGGATTGGTGGGATTTCCAGCGAAAACCGGTATCTAATATTCCAACAAGAATACTATCGCCAAGAACCCCAAGCAAATGTAATTTTGAAATTCCAAGCATTTCTAATTGGTGCATAGACATTCCATAGATTGAATCTACAACAACGGTTGGTGTAAAAAATATCCTGCTTGCCACATTCAATTTTGCCGTATTGGCATTAGGTTTCTTGAGGACAACAGAAACTTTTTCCCCTATGGTTTGTATTTTCCTAACAAACGATAACCCCGACACTTTCTGCAAAAGATTTGAATCCATTTCGACAACGAGGTAATTAAGCCATTTTAGTCGGAGAATTATGCTAACACCTAACCTTTGTAATTCTTGAATGTAATTTTCGAATATTGGGATATCTTCGAATTTAACTATTGAATCCGGAGATAAAGTCTTTTTTCTTCGTTCGAGAGAACGAGGCGAAATAGAATGAATCGTTTTCTCGTATAATTTGCTTCCGACTGTGAATTCTTCCCCGCCTTTATCTTTAAAAAAAATTCTGTACTTTTCAGAGGTTGCAATCTGCGACGATATGATTAGCAAAATTAGAACAATTCGGAACATATCGAAAATTTATTTTTATGTAAAACGTTAATTTAACGAAATATGTAGAAATATTTATGGCAACAGTTTTAATAACAGGTAGTGGAAGAAGGATTGGTCGTGGACTTGCAATCGAATTCGCTCGAAAAGGTTGGAACGTGATTATTAATTATAATAAATCAAAAGATTCAGCATTCCAAACAAAGGAATATATCGAAAAATTTTGGGGCGTTTCTGTGTTTGTTTTCCAGTGCGATTTGAGCAAAACAAATCAAATAGCGCCAACCTTCCAGACTGTCTTCCAAGAGTATGCAGTTCCCGACGTTCTTATAAACAATGCAGCTATTTTCCCAACAAAAAAGGAACTCTCATTGCTCGACGAAGAAATTTGGAACGACACAATCGCTATCAATTTAACCGCATATTTATTTGTTTCGAAAATATTTTCAAAATTTGCAAAGGATGGAGCTCGAATAATTAATATTGGCTCTCTTGGCGGTATAGAGACGTGGAAAGGAAGAATCCCCTACAATCTTTCGAAAGCAGGAGTAATTCAACTTACGAAATCGCTGGCAAAAGAACTTGCTCCAAAAATTACTGTAAATTGCGTAAATCCGGGAACAATCCACATACCTGATGAACCGAACAACATTGATTCTTCGTTAGTATCCAAATCTAAAATTCCTATGCAGCGATATGGAACAATTCAGGACGTGTTCGATGCCGTCTATTTTTTCGCTACATGCACAAACTTCATCACTGGACAAGTAATCTCGGTCGATGGAGGATACCACCTCGATAGATTCTCATAAAACAATTTCACCAGAGGCAATTTTTTGCAAAACTTGTGGATAAAGTTTGTGTTCTTGCTCCAAAATCCTTTCAGCCAACGTTTCGGCAGTATCTTCGGGGTAAATAGGAACAACAGATTGCCCCAAAATTTTTCCATGGTCGTAAACCTCATCGACTAAGTGGACAGTACAACCGCTTTCTTTTTCGCCAGATTCTAATACAGCTTTGTGAACATACATACCATACATACCTTTACCGCCATACTTTGGAAGCAAAGCAGGATGGATATTCAAAACTCTATTTTTGAAATGTCGGAGCAACTTGTTGCCAACTTTTTTCATATAACCGGCAAGAATAACTGTATCGACATCATATTCCAGCATTTTGTCTAAAATTGCTTGGTCGAGTTCATTTTCATCGGGATACTGCTTTAAACTAATATGGTAGCAAGGAATTCCTTCGTTTCTCGCTCGTTCGAGAGCAAAAGCATTGGAGTTATTGGAAATCACAACACAAGGAACAGCATCGAGTTTACCTTCTTTAATCGCGTTGATTATTGCTTGCATATTGCTTCCATTATGCGAAGCCAAAAAACCTAAATGCAACTTTCCCATATTACAACACTCCTCGATTTACATTTCGATAAATTATAATTTAATAAAATTTTAATTTTGCATTGTTTTTTGTTCAAAAATGGATTAGCAAAATGTTCAAAAGATATGTTATTTGCTTTTTGATTGCGTTTTCGTCGCTTTACTGGGGACACTCACAGCCTAAAATGAATCCGATTCTCGACTCAATTCTACGAACAATGCCCCCGGATAAAATTCCCTATATCCCTTTTTTTATAACCAAATATGACCCACAAAAGCTTTCCGATATGTCGCGCGAAGAATTAAAAGAAATTTTCGATATTCAGTTCCCAAAATTCATTACCGATTCTGGTTGGAAATATTTACGAATAGAACCCACATTCGTTTTCAATGGAAATGTAACATTTACCCCAGAACTGCTACTCTCGCTCAAACGTGTTGGACACCCGAAAGTATCCCACGATGGTAAATATCTTCTTTATTCTGTTGGAACTCCGAATATAGGAGAAAACAAAATTTTTACTGATTTGTATCTTTTAAATTTGGAAGACAAATCCAGCAGAAACCTAACCAACAACCCACAATTTGCAGAATCCGATTATCAATGGATTCCAAATAGAAACGCGATATCTTACATCTCGACAAAATCAGGTAAACCGCAGGTCTTTATTTTCGATATCACAACAAACGAAATACAACAAGTTACAAATGCGGAGAATGGTGTTAGTAACTTCAAAATTTCTCCAAACGGAAAACTCATTGCTTTTACAAGTGACGTCAAAGTAAAACAATCTCCAACCGAGAAATACAAATTTCTTAACAAAGTTAAAGTTAGAATCTACGACCAACTTCCCGTCCGCCATTGGGACAGTTGGGAAGATGAATACTATTCTCACTTATTTATTCAACCAGTTGGCAACGGGCAACCAATTGACATTATGGCAAATGAACCCTATGATTGCCCAGACCCACCTTTCGGAGGCTCCGAACAATTCGCTTGGTCACCCGATTCGAAAGAATTAGCCTATACCTGTAAAAAAGTTAATGATTATGCTGTAAGCACAAATACCGATATATTCCTTTACAATCTCGAAACAAAAGTTACTCAGAACATAACCAAGGATATGCCAGGATACGACAAAGACCCTTTATATTCGCCCGATGGTAAATGGATAGCATTTCACAGTATGAAACGCGCCGGCTTCGAATCGGACAGAGTCCGACTAATGCTTTTCAATCGAGTAAATAAGAAAATTTCTGAACTTTCTTTTACGCTCGATCAATGGGTCGGAGACTTTGTGTGGCATCCAAACAGCCAATTCATTTTTTTCTCAGCCGAAGATGGTCCAACAGTTCAAATCTATAAAATGAATATAACCGATGGTTTCTGGGAGATTATTTCGCGAGGTTACTATAATTACGATGGAGGACTCGACATTTCGTCCGACGGAACAACTCTTTTCTTTGGCAAGCGTAATATGATTCGACCTCACGAAATTTTCGTAATTATGCTCGAGAACCCAGAAGCACCAAATATTCAACTTACCTTCGAAAACGAAGATACTTACAAAGAAATTAAGCCTGTGAAAATCGAAGAAAGGGTGATTCCAAGCCGTGATGGAAAAAATATTCATACTTGGATACTCTATCCACCTGATTTTAATCCAAACAAAAAATACCCGATGATTACATATTGCCAAGGTGGACCGCAATCCACAGTAAGCCAATTTTTCAGTTACCGATGGAATCTTTTCCTTTTTGCATCGCAAGGTTATATTGTTGTTGCACCAAACCGACGTGGCGTCCCGGGATTTGGCCAAGAATGGAACGACGCAATAAGTAAAGATTGGGGTGGAAAACCAATGCAAGACATCCTCGACGTTACCGATTCAATGAGCAAAGAACCTTTCGTTGATGCAAATCGAATGGCAGCAGTCGGCGCAAGCGCCGGAGGGTACGCTGTGTTTTGGCTCGAAGGCAACCATAAAAAACGCTTCTCCGCTTTCGTTTCCCATTGCGGTGTTGTCAACCTCGAAAGCGAATATGGTTCAACCGAGGAACTATGGTTCCCAAACTGGGAAAATGGCGGGCCATATTGGGAGTCGAAATACAAAGCTTACTACGATACACATTCGCCACACAGATATGCTCAAAATTGGGACACTCCTATACTTATTTCGACCGGTGAAAAAGACTTCCGAGTCCCCTATACTCAAAGCCTCGAAGCCTTTACAATTGCCCAACTCAAAGGCTTACCTTCGAAACTATTGGTATTTCCCGAGCAAAACCATTGGATTCTTAAGCCCCAAGAGCAGATACTTTGGTATTACGAAGTTTTCGACTTCCTCGACAAATATTGCAAAAACAAAAAATAATTATTTAGGTAAAAATACGATATTCGACCATTTCCCGGGGTGTAAATAACGAGAAATGAACTCGTAAATTTCATCATCACCAATTGAATCTACTAGCGGAATTATTTCCGGAAATGGGCGGTTCCACCCAAAAGTCAATTGACTCTTGATAATGGATTGCATTCTTTCGGATAGATTCTCTTGGGCAATCACGGTCGAAGATTTAATTTGTTCTTTAGCAACTTCAATTTCGGTAGATTTTAAGCCATCGTAATAAATATTGTGTAACTCTCGCTGGATTAAATCCCTTGCTTTTAATAATTTCTTTTGCTCCACCGACGAATAGATATATAGAGCAACGTTATCGGAATAAACCGATATTGATGAGAAAACATTATACACCAATCCCAACTTTTCACGAAGATTTTTGTATAATCTACTACTAGTACTGTCGCCAAGAGCGATATTTAGTATTGCAGTAACTAATCGTTCGCGTTCGTCGAGTTGTGGTAACCCACAAAAATATACAAAATGACTTTGGAGCAAGTGCTTACAAAATTTCTCTTCAATGCCATTATTTAAACTTAGTGTCCTCGTATCGGAATCAGCAGTATATAGAACAGGCAAAGAATCCAACTCTTTACCTATTAAACCAAGTACCTCTTCGTGACTTAATTTTCCAACAACAGTTATTACAATTTTTGAAGGTAAGTAATGTGTAATGTAAAAATTTACTACTTCATCAAGCTCTATGTTGTGGACATTTTTTGCATATCCAACAATTGGGTTCGAGAGCTGACAGCCGTTATAGAGTAATTTATCGGCATAATCAAAGATTTCCTCTTCGGGATCTTCGTTATACGAGCGAATTTCTTCTTTTATTATCGATTTCTCTTTTGCTAAATCTGTCTTTTGAAATATGGGACGGAAGACAACCTCGAAAAGTAATTCCCAAACTTTTTTGAAATTTGGACTTAAAGCTCGAACATAAAAAGAAGTATATTCCTTAGTAGTAAATGCATTAACATAGGCACCGTAGCGTTCGAAAAGTTCATTGATTTCGCTTGAAGTGTAATGTTCGGTTCGCCTGAAAACCGAATGTTCAACAAGATGGGAGATACCCTCGAGTCCAATTAAATCGTCTCGCGAACCAGTATTGACGCCTATGCCTACAGCAAAAGAATCCACGTAAGGAATTTCTTCGGTTACCAACATTAAACCACTATTAAATTTAGTTTCCCTATGGATAATTGGAAAAACTTTCAACTCTTTAGGGAAGACTCTATATTTTCTTTTTTTCGACATTTTCCCATAGCTCCGATGTTTTACCTCGAATAAATTCCCAAGTTTGGGCAATATGTTCCCAATTTGTATTAGTTTGTCCAATTGAAAAGCGAATTGCAAACTTACCTTTTAATTTGGTATGGCTAAAAAAGGCAAAGCCGGAATCATTTATTGTATTAAACAATTTTCTATTTAATTCTTCAATTTCCTCTTCGCTTCGACCTTTTGGTTCGTAACGAAAACAAATAGTATTGAAATTAACGGGAGCAAGAATCTCGAAACGACCATCTTTTTGTATTTCTTTTTCAAGGAGTTTTGCCCATTGAAGATGAGAAGATATCTTTTGTTTTAAACCCTCGACGCCAAATGTTCTAATTACAAACCAGAGTTTAAGAGCTCGGAAACGTCGCCCAAGCTGAATACCCCAATCCCGATAGTTGTTAACTTGCCTATCGGCATCTGTTTTCAAATATTCTGGAGTAATTTCGAAAGTCTTAATAAGAGCTTTTTTATCTTTGACAAAATATGCTGAGCAATCAAAGTTAGTAAAAAGCCATTTATGTGGATTGAAAACAAAAGTATCGGCATAATTAATCCCTTCTTTTATCTTATCAAATTCTGGTAGAATCAACGCAGAACCGACCATTGCTCCATCGATATGATACCAAAGCCCATATTGCTTTGCAATCTCACCAATTTGTTTTAATGGGTCAATTGCTGTGCTACTCGTTGTCCCAAGTGCTCCAACAACACATAATGGTTGGAATCCGTTCTGTATGTCGGACTTTATTTGTTCTTCGAGCAAATCCACACGCATAGAAAAATTCTCGTCAACGGGAATCTTTTTTAAATTTTTTCTACCAATACCTGCTATTTTAACAGCTTTTTCAATAGACGAATGCGCTTCATAAGAACAATAAACTGTAAACTTCGAACCACCGGAACCATTTTCGTTTATAAAATAATTTGAATGTTTTTCGCGAGCAGTCAATAAAGACACAAGGGTCGATGTCGAAGCGGTATCTTGTATAACTCCAACAAACTCTTCCGAAATGCCAATCATTTGGCGTAGCCAATCCATTACTCGTTCTTCAAGCTCGGTTGCTGCAGGAGAAGTTAGCCACATCATACATTGAGGAGCAATCGCGGCAGTAAAAAGCTCCCCTAAGATTGAGGGAAAACTATTATTTGCGGGGAAATAAGCAAAAAAACGTGGGTGTTGCCAATGGGTTATCGCTGGTAAAATAATCTTACTAAAGTCATTAAATATTTCCTCGAAGCTTTCACTTTGCGAAGGTGGATTAATTGGAAGTTTCTCTAAAATTGTGTTGGGTGTTACCTTCGGCTTTACCGGATAAGTCTCGATAGTCTGATAATATTGAGAAATCCACTCGACAATTTGTTTTGCCCATTTTTCAAATTCTTGAACATCCATCATATTTACTCACTCAATTGTTTCCGGATTCCAAGCCACACGATACCCCTGATTACAGGAAGCAAGTAGTTCCATATCTTCTTTATTGATTTCAAAATCGAATAAGTCTGAATTTTCGAGTATGTGTTCCTTTTTCGAAGCTTTTGGAATCACAATTGTCCCAACTTGCAATGCCCAGCGTAGAAGAATCTGTGCTGGGTTTTTGTTATACTTTTCTGCTAAATGGACAACTTGCGGATCATTGAGTTTCCGACTTCGAACCAAAGGAGAATACGCTTCGATAAATATTCCATTTTCTTCGCAAAATTCTTGTAATTCCTTTTGATAAAGGAAAGGCGAAAACTCTACCTGATTAACCACAGGGATTACGTTTGCATAATTAAATAGCTCTTGGATATGCGAAATTGTATAATTACTTACCCCTATCGCAGCAACCAATCCTTCGTCGTAAACTCGCTCCAATGCTTTCCAAGTTTCCCTTCTCAAACCCGGAACAGGCCAATGGATTAAAACAAGATCAATATAGTCGAAACCAAATTTGCCGAGGCTCGTTTCAACTGCTTTTAAGGTTCTATCATAGCCTTGGTCGTCGTTCCAAACTTTGGTTGTAACAAATACATTAAGCCTCTCTATACCACTATCGCGGACCGCACGACCAACATCGGCTTCGTTTCGATAAAAGGCAGCTGTATCTATATGCCGATAACCAACTTCTAATGCCCAAAGACAAGCATTATAGGTTTCCTCTCCAGGTTTCATTAGATAGGTTCCTAATCCTAGAATGGGTATTTTAGCTCCATTATTCAATGTTTTTCTCGTTGCAATATCCATAGCGGTGTAACAAAATTTCTTAAATTGCAATTTAATTATTTTATCAACGAAGTTTTTATTCGAAAATTGTTCGAGGGAATATGAAGTATTTATTTTTCAGTTTTGTTTTATGCTCGATATTTTGTCATTCAGTTAATTACGCAAGTTCACGCGAATCAATATTTTTTTTGGAAAAGAATTCTAATATTTCGTTCTATCCAATATTCTCGCAACAAAAATGTGGGCATTCACCGATTTATGCTTTAATAGCTAAACAAAATGAACCTGCTGCAATCATACCTCGCCCTTACGACGTAATAATGTATGACCTTTTTCTCGATTGGTATAACGTATTGAAAAATCCAACGGGAATAGATTCGTTGAATAAAATCTGGTATGGATTGAATAAGGTCAAAATAAGAATACAACAAGACAACCTCGATGAAATCGAATTAGACGCTTCAAATCTTGTTATCGATTCTGTTAGCGTGATTTATAAAAACCAACCATATAAAATTTCTCCAACACCTAAAATTTCCAACAGGCTTCTAAAAATATTTTTACCCTTCCAAACATTGAAAGAAGATACTCTGATTGTATCTATAGCCTACACTTATGCAAGGAATCTTGAATTCAAAGACTATCGAGGTTTTTATCTTTATCCAAAAGGTATGTATGTTGGTAGTCTTCCAGCCCCATTTTACGATTCGATATTCGTCGAAGACCGCCTTGCATACACAATGAGTGAACCAGAAGATACCCGTTTTTGGATGCCTTCGAACGACGCACCTTACGATAAAGCGGAAGAGAGAATAACCGTCCGTGTTCCAAATGGCTACACAGTTGCTTCAAATGGATTTTTGGACAAAATCGAAAAAAGCGGAGACACTGCGGAAATATTTTTTTGGATAGGAGACAAACCCATTGCTACCTATCTTATGTCCGTAACAGCCTCGAAATATGTAAAATACTCCGATTGGTATCGAAATTCGATTAATCCAACGGATTCAGTTGAAGTTCAATATTACGTTTGGGAAAAAGACTTTCTAAGTACGAAAACCGATGGTTCGGAATATAACGCTCGAAATACTTTTGCTAACACTGTAAGTATGATAGAATTCTTTTCTCAAATATTTGTGGAATATCCATTTATCAAATACGGTATGGTTGCGATAATGCCGTTTAATTTCGGTGGTATGGAACACCAAACAATAACTTCAATCAATCGAGTTTGGCTGCGACTTAATTCTCAATTCGGAATTGCACACGAATTAGCACATCAATGGATTGGCGACTTAGTTACTTGTGCAACTTGGAACGATATTTGGTTCAACGAAGGTGGAGCTACTTGGAGCGAAGCACTTTGGGCTGAAAAGCTTTGGGGCAAATCCGGATATAATACGCTCCTCCTCAACTCGCGTGCAAAATACCTTAGAGACGGCGGCTATAATCTTCCGGCAATTTACGGATTACCAACAAACACAATTTTTGGCGTGTATTCTACTTTGGTCTATCAAAAAGCAAGTTGGGTGTATCATATGTTAAAGAATCTAGTAGGAGATAGCACATTCTTTGCCATACTCCGAGGGATTTTTCGCGACCGTGCATATCAATCCATTGAAACCCAAGACCTTGTTAACTACTTCACTGAGAAACTTCCAAATCCTCCAATAGACTTCGAAACATTTTTCAATCAATGGATATTTCAACCCGGGCACCCAGTTTATACTATTAGTTCCTCAATCCATAGTTTCCAAAATGATAGCGGGTATTACAACGCAAATATTACTCTTTCCCAAGTGCAAAACCAACCAAACGTTCCCGAAGTTTTCCAAACTCCAATAAGGTTGGCATTTTTCAAAGACGACTCGATACTTTACAAAACATTTATTAACAACCAACGAACTCAAACTTATTCATTTGCATTGCCTTTCTTTCCCGACTCTGTGATAATTGATACAACTTATACATTGTGTGAAGTAACGGGGATTTTTCTATCCGTCGAGAATAATCAACCAGACGATTTCGAAGGAGTTGCTCCAAATCCTACCTCATTAACCAACATTAATCGCCTAACCTTTTATGCTCCCCAAAGCAACCACTACACAATACAAATTTTTGATGCTTTAGGCAGACCAATCGAGACTATATACGAAGGTAGTTTAGAGAAAGGAACCCAAATAATCCCCTTCTCTGTCGATAAATTACCAGTTGGTTTATACCTTATAAATTGTTATTCCCGAACTTCGAATAAAACATTTCCTTTCTTGCGATAAACAAATTATCCGATGGTAAGCAATCAAAAATCGCTGTTATATGGGCTTGCAAGCGTATTGCTTTGGTCAACGGTAGCAACGGCTTTCAAAATAGCCCTACAAAAACTTACATATTCACATTTACTTTTTTTTAGTTCATTTTCATCGCTTGTATTATTTGGAGCTCTTGTTGCACTTTCAAAAGAAAGTCGGACTGTTTTGCCCACAATATTTTCAAGGGCAATTTTGAAATCGATAATACTTGGATTTCTAAATCCCTTTTTGTACTATTTAACATTATTCAAAGCATATTCACTTTTAAAAGCGCAAGAGGCTTTGAGTTTGAACTATACTTGGGCAATTATTCTTCCGTTTCTATCGGTTCTCATTCAAAAGAAACATTTGCCAATATTATCTTTCGTTGCTATCTTTGTAAGTTTTCTCGGTGTGCTTATTATCGTTTCGAAAGGAAGTGTTTACGTTTTACAACCCTCGAATGCAATAGGCGCAGTGCTTGCTTTTGGAAGTGCTTTCGTTTGGGGTCTATTCTGGGTTTTAAATATTTCTTCGAGTTTGGACGATAAAGTTCGTTTATTCTTAAACTTTGCTTTTGGAACTGGATTTATACTCATCTATTTGATTGTATTCGAAGATTTGGTAATTCCTAACTTCTATGAGTTCATTCCCGTTATTTATATTGCTATCTGCGAAATGGGAGTAACTTTTTTATTGTGGAACAAAGCCTTGAAACTTGCGGAAAATCCGGCAAAAATAAGTAATCTGATTTACTTATCACCTTTAATTTCATTGTTCTTTATAAATACTATCCTCGGCGAATCGATTCACTGGTCAACAATTCCAGGACTGATACTAATTATTTTGGGTATAATTTTACAAAATTTCGCAACTACTCGAGTTTCCGTATTTCCTTCGAAATAGTATTTTCTATAAGTGCCTTCGACGTTTTACCAAAGAAATTCAATTCCATCTCAAATTCGACCAAGTAATCCTTTGCGACTATTGTCCCTTTCCCAAATTTCGAGGTAAAAAACAACGTATTCTTTTCCCAATTTGTTGTTTCGAGAATTGAACTGGCAATTGGATTAGTAAGGATATTAGCATTAATAAATAAAATTGCTTCGCTTGCTGTCGAGTTAGTTTTGAAACTTAAAGAAATTCTTGACATAAATTGTGTTAACTCGTAAATTATTTACCAAACTATGTATTTCGTAATCGACCGAAAAATATTGCCACCAATAATTTGGTTTAGTCAATCATTTCAACAAAAAACTGGCAAATAAAACAAGACATAAACAACTCTTGATTGCCTTAGACTCCATAATCTATTTATAAAAGAACAATATTTATTAATTTTATTTTACCTATGAAAATCGAAAATAACAAAATAGAATTTTTCTACTCACTGCTTATTTCTTTTGTGCTTTTATATTCTTGTAAACACAGCCCACAGTATACGTCGTCCCCAAAGCAAAAAGAAATTGAATATATTTCGTTTAGCGAGTCCATCAAGAATTTCGATTTAGAAGTATTAAACAAAAAAGAACTCGATTCAAACGAAGCATTATTTTATAAAATAATACAAGGAGTAATACACAATAATTACCCAGATGTAATTAATTTGATTGAAAAAGCCCGAATGTGTTTTTCTTTCCCTTTCTTTTTCGAACTACACAAACTTCGAATAAATGCTTTATGTTATCTCTCGAGATGGAAGGAACTTTTGCCAACTTCAACAGAATTGTTTGCCGACCCCGATAGCGTATTCCTCCTTGCACGTGCTTTTGCTTTAAATCCCCCGGAAGAAACTACCTTCAAAAGTGAACTCGATACAATCAATTTCGAAATTTCTCCCGCTGGAACTCCAATTATTGCAGTAGAGATTAACGGTCAAAAACGTTATTTTTGGTTCGACACCGGAACTAATTACTCTGTCATATCTTCGGGAATTGCAAGCGAGTGCAGAGTTGAACCTATAATTAATGAGAAAAGCAAAGCATTGACCAGTGCAAACTATAAAATAGATGCAGTACCGGCAAATTTAAGAACATTAACTATTGGAAATCTCGTAATTCATAACCATCCCGCTCTTATTGTCGATGATTATAACCTCCGACTAAGGTTATTCGGACCGAACAAACTCACTAAAATCGATGGAATAATTGGCTGGGGAATTTTGAAATATGCAAAATTTATTATCGATTATCCCCAAAGAAAGCTTATTATCCAAAAACCCATACTAGTCAATATTAATCCACTGGAAGCAAATTTCTTTTGGTCGGGAATCCCAATTGTTGTAGCGAAATTCCAAAAAATTCCGCTCTTGTTCGGTCTCGATTTAGGTTCAGAAAGAAGCACTTTAACATACAATATTTTCAATAAAATCAATTTTTCACAAACATATCGGCAAATAAAAATTCAGGGCTCGGTTGGTGGTTGGAAATACAATCCTTCGGCTGTTGTTCCTTATGTTGAGATGACTTTAGGTAAGACAAAGATAATATTCAAGAACATTAACACTGTGGAATTTCCAAAAGATTTCTTTTTTAATATCGATGGCTTTCTCGGTGCAGACCTTATACGAGAAAGAATAACAACACTTGACTTGCAAAATGGAATCTTTGAAATTCGGGAAGTAGAATAAGCATATTTAAATCTATTCTCTGTGATAAATTAGGGTAATATATTAAATAAAAAATGCTAATTGTGCTTAGAGCCACAAAATATCCCATTATTTTCGGCGTAAGTATATTCTTGTAAAAATTAAATTTACAAAGAAATAGTCCAAGATTCAATACCCTCGATACTACTTAGGATTATAATCTTGCAATCACAGGATACAAAGAATTTTTTGAATCTTATAATTTTTTAATTTTTTTTCTTATTTTTGTAGTCTATTTTTATAGGAGCCTTAAAATATGCCAAAAGTTTGCCAGATATCGGGGAAAAAACCAATGACAGGAAACAATGTTTCCCACGCTAATAACCGAACTAAACGAAGGTTTCTTCCTAATTTACAGACGAAAAAATTTTGGATTCCAGAAGAAAAACGATGGATCCGACTTAGCTTAACAACTAAAGCAATCAAAACTATCGACAAACGAGGGATAAAATCTATACTAAAAGAAACAGGTTCCTCGCTTTAAGGTTTCTTTTAATATGTTGAACACAAAACTGTCTGCATTTTCGAGCAGGCAGTTTTATTTTTTTAATAAGATTTTATTAATTTGATTTCATAAAGTTGTTAAAATGAAAAAGAAATTGAACGAAAAAAGTATATTTAACGTTGCTTCTGTTCTTGTTGCTACAATTTTGTTACTACTCATAAACTCTTGTAGCTCACCCAAAAAGACATATCAACTCGACAATTCAAGCCTTTCTCCATACCAAATATATTCGATTGTTAACAATTTAGATACAAACAGCCAATATTACTTAAAGAACCATTATCTATTTGACCTACTGATAAACGCATCAAAAAACGAACAATTGGGACATTACCAATCTGCCGTTGTGGACTTGTTGGAAGCGTTAAAATACGATTCTTCGAAGGCAATACTTTATGGTATAGCAAAAAATTTGTATTACCTCGATAAATTCCAACTATCGTTCGATTATTCATTTAAAGCATACTTGTTAGATTCGGCATTTATTCCAAATATCAACCTAATTGTTTCGACTTTGATGCAACTTTATCGAACAGAAGAGGCAATCTATTTTTCTTCGAAGCTTCTTTCGTTAAAGCAAGAAAGAGCCAATGAAAACGATATTGAACGACACTTATACCTGCTCGAAAAATACGATACAACTTTTACAAAAGCTCTTCAATTTTGCGAAACACTCCCATCCAGACAGAGAACTAAAACTATTTTACTCAATATGATTCGCTATTATGATTCAAAAAAAGACACCATCAACCAAATCTTAACTCTTGAGGATTATCTTCAAACCATCAATGGAAAGCAAAAAGATTTATATTCGCTACTAAAATTGTTTGATTTCTTACTTACACAAGAAAGGTATGAACAATTTTTCGATGATTTTAACAACTTTGCTTCGTCGATAGATTGTTCCGAAATTTTCGATATAATAAGTAATCTTACAAAATATTTGGCTAATGCTGAAAAAAACTATTCCCAATTTTCAGAAAAATTAATTAATAGAATAAACGAATTGTGCACAAGCAACGTAACAACAAACTTGCTATTCGCAAAGATTTATTATTCCATCGGTGATTCTGCAAAGGCTTTGCCCTACGAAACTGCTGTTATGGTAGAAACTGAGCTCGATATTCAGACTCTTCTTCGAGTAGCCAATTTTCTTTTTTGGAATAATAAACGGAACGAGACATTTTTGTTGATGAGCAAGTTCGAAAAGAAATTTGCATTGAATCCATCTTTCCAAATTACGAAAGGAAATTACTATTTGATTTGCGATAGCCTTGGGAAAGCAAAAGAAAGTCTAGAATTTGCCTTAGAACTTGATTCTACTTCGAGTTTTATCTATTCAAGTTTAGGCTGGTTGTATTCTGAATTAGGAGAAAACTCTACTTCCGACTCTTTCTATACAAAAGCTCTAGAAATAGATCCATTAAATCCAACGATTCTAAATAACTTTGCCTATTCATTGATAGAAAGAGCCGTTAAGTTGGACTATGCGAAGCAATTAATAGAACTTGCTCTTGGATTTTACCCCAAAGAACCTAATTTCCTCGATACTTACGGTTGGCTTTTCTATCGGCTAGGTAATTATGATTTGGCAATAAAATACATCAGTGAATCAATCCAAATAGATGGAACACGAGCCGAACCATATATGCACCTTGGTGAAATCTACCAAGTCATTGGAAATATTGAACTCGCTCGGAAATGCTACGAAAAAGCAAGCTCAATAGAACCAAATGATTTAGAAATAATTTATAAATTGCAAGAACTAACAAAGTAAAGGGTAAATATGTTTGTGATAATTGGTACGATTGTCGTTTTAGTTTCAATTGTTGGGGGTTTGACAATCGCTGGAGGAAACCCTTTGGCACTTATAGTCCCCGCCGAATATGTCATCATTGGTGGAGCAGCACTCGGTTCACTCCTCATAGCAAATCCTCTTCCAACATTAACAAAAATTATAAACAAAGTCATTGGAACACTTAAAGGCCCGAAAGTTAATAAAACGGCATACATCGAGTTATTACAATTGCTTTATGAACTTTTCCAGTTCGCAAAACGCGAGGGTTTAATTGCAATTGAATCCCATATTGAGGAACCTCAATCAAGCTCAATTTTTACAAAATACAGCACATTTTTAAATAATAAAGTGGCAGTCGAGTTCTTAACAGATACTCTCAAAGTTGTATTAAGTGGCGGTGTTCCAGCCCATGACCTCGAAGAACTAATGGACTTGGATATCGAAAATATTCAGGAAGAAGAACTTATACCATCGCAATCTTTGCAAACGCTTGCCGAAGCTTTTCCCGGCTTGGGAATCGTTGCCGCGGTTATGGGTATTATTGTTACAATGGCTTCTGTGTCCGAGGGTGCCGAAGCGGTAGGACACCATGTAGCGTCGGCTCTCGTTGGAACATTCCTTGGTGTATTAATGTGCTACGGTTTAGTTGGACCAATAGCAACTATAATGAATAAAATAGTTCAAAAAGAGATGAAATACCTTCAAACAATTAAAACTGCACTTCTTGCATTTGCAAAAGGTGCACCAGCTTCTGTCGCAATAGAGTATGGACGTCGAACTATTGACCCCGAAAGTCGCCCAAGCTTCCAAGAAA
The DNA here is from genome assembly GCA_037445895.1 of Ignavibacteria bacterium. GTDB lineage: Bacteria > Bacteroidota > Ignavibacteria > Kapaibacteriales > UBA2268 > JBBIJO01. The sequence goes on from JBBIJO010000005.1 coordinate 85,020, forward strand.
CAGAGCAAGCAATTAAACAACCACGACAATGAGGTAAATTATGGCAGAAGAGCAAGAATCAAAGCATAAAGAAGAGCCGATTATAATCAAAAAAAAGAAGGGACACATTGGACACGGAGCTCACAGCGGTTCTTGGAAAGTAGCATACGCAGACTTCGTTACCGCTATGATGGCATTCTTCATCGTTCTATGGATATTGGGACAAAGCGAACAAATTCGTCAAATGGTCTCGTCTTATTTCAAGGACCCAGGAGCGTTCAACTTTATAACCGGCAAAAGAACTGTTCCCGTAAAAATTGACATTTTTGAAAACCAAGAAACTGGACAAGGTAAATCGAATCAACAGTTCAGCTTTTTCATCCCCCCAGAACAACAAGATACTATTGCAGGAAAAGTAACCGAGAAGCTAAGAAGACAAGCAATCCAAGACAGTATTAAAGCGGTAGAACGAGTGAAAAGTATTGCCGAAGAGTTAAAAACTCTCTTCGACGAAACACTCGCCTCTAATCCAATCTTCAAAGATTTGGTAAATTCAATTCAATTTGAATTTTCAAAAGAAGGACTGCGTATTGAACTTGTCGAATCAAAAGAATCTCTGTTTTTCGAAGTAGGAAGTGCAAAACTTAAGTTAGCCGCGAAAGAGATATTAGTTACCCTTGCAAAAGAAATTGGGAAGTTGCCTAACTACGTAGAAGTCGAAGGACATACAGACAGCCGACAATATGGAAAGCAATCCAATTATACAAATTGGGAGCTTTCCGCCGATAGGGCTAATGCTGCCCGCAATGTCCTCGAAACAAATGGACTTTGGGAGGGTCAAATTGTTAAAGTGACAGGATTCGCCGATAGGAAACTTAAAAATCCAGAAAACCCTTTCGACTTTTCAAATAGAAGAACATCCATCTTAATTAAGAATATCAGTACCACAGAAATATTGGAAAATTACACAAAAAAATAATATGGAAAACTTAAATTTCCTTGTCATATCAGCCGATAACTTAGTCATTTCCAACATTAAAACGATACTCGCTACTGCTTATCCTAATGCTGAGCTCACCACAACAAGCAACTTAAACGAGTTTTGGGCAACCCTTGAAAAATATAAAATAGATGTTATAATCTACGACAATGACTTCCCAGGCACCGACGGTTTACAACTATGCAAAAAGTTACGTGGTAACGGAAAATACAGAAAAGTTTATTTTATACTATTATATACTTCCAAAGGATTTTTGGCAAAGGCATCCGAAGAACCAGTTGACGATTTCGCTGTAAAACCAATCGAAACAGAAGAGTTCCTTGTTCGCATTCGTTCTGCTATCAAAATAATTAAAATGCAAAGACAACTGAACGAAGAACATAGTTTGCTTGTAGAGCTTGCAGAAGCACTCGAACGCCAACTGAACGATACAAAACAGCTAGTAACCAAATTTATTTCCCTCCGATTTCCTATCTTAGCTGAACTAACAAAAAAAATCGCAACCGCCTCGGTATGGATTGCAAAATCAATGGGTAACTTCAACCAAGATGAGTTGGAAGAAATTGAATTTGCTTCATATTTAGCTTATGCAGGTAAGTTATGTTTACCCTACGAATTATTAGAAGTCCCGGTTTTAGCCGATGGTTCTCCAACCGACGAATTAATGTTCCAAGTTCCAATAAAGTCCAAAGAACTTCTCGATACAATTGCTTCGTTTTCTTCGATAGCAACTATCGTTTATCATATATTTGAAAACTTCGATGGTAGTGGTATCCCACAAAAATTGCAATCTTGGCAAATTCCCCTTCAATCCCGAATAATCCGTGTTGTGCTCGATTACGAAGAAATACAGTTCTTCAAAAAACAAACCCCAGAAGAAGCTTTAAATATGCTGAAATCATATTCCCGCCGACTTTACGACCCGAAAGTTGTGGTTTTTTTTGAACAATTTCTTTTCGAATTCCAAGAAATTCAAGCAAGTGTTCAAGAAAATCCTGTCGCTCTTCAAGATTTAAGTGAAGGTATGGTGTTATCGCGAGATATTGTTACATACTCTGGAATAAAGCTGCTTCCATCCGGAGCCACGCTAAGTTCCAAATCGATACAAATGATTATCACTCACAACACTACAGACCCAATCCTGGGAAATATTTATGTCAAGGTATAGTCCCTTCTCCTTTCGTTCTTAATAGCTCAATTAACTTAACAGCATTTGGAATCGAAAAACCTTCCATACCATTATTAAAAATAACATAAGACATCGTTATTCTATCGCCCATTGATAAAACAATATCAGAAATTTCCTTCAATTCACTATGAGTATATAATGACCTATACAATGCCGTTCTTCCATGCAATCTTAAATAGAGAATATCATTTGTAATAAATGTCCGTAGCGGGGCTTTTGGTGAATCAGGGTTAACAAAACAACAATTATTTGTAATTAGAACATCGATTATATCTTCGACAAATGCATACTCATTTCGAAATTCTACTGCCAGAGCAAATTTATCGCGTATTATCAAGATTGCTTGCTCGAAGTCCGAAAGGACCATACTGTAGCTTGGAGGTAATTGCATTAAAATTAAACCGACTTTATCGGAAAGAGGTGATAATCCGCTTAGAAACTCCCGAATTTCCTTATGAACGCCAACCAACCTTTTTTTATGGGTAATTTCTTGGGGAAGTTTCAAAATAAACTTGAAATTGTCAGGCACCGAATGAAACCATCTTCGATATGTAGAAGGTAAAAACGAACGATAAAAAGTTGAATTAACTTCAACACAATTGAAATTCTCCGAATAATATTTCAACCAATCAGATTCTGGCAACGATTTTGGATAGAGAACACCCTTCCAATGTGGAAACGCCCATCCAGAAGTTCCAACAAAACACTTCATTTTATAAAATAATTTGGAACTAAGCGATTTACAAAAACGACATTATTTTTAAATGAAAACAACAACAATTGTATTGATATCGGTTGCATAAATCTCAGGTTAATTTCATTCTCACCTTCGGATAAATCCAAATGTCGTTCCTCTATTATTCTTCCCAATAAATCCGAAATCGTAAGCACAACTTCTTGGTCGAGGTTAGCTTTAATTTTTATTATCCAACTGTTAGCCATTGGCTCCAAGGAAACCACTTCGAAAACAGGCAAAAACTCATATTTGAAGCTTCCAGTTGTCGGGCACACTGGCGAAACCTTTAATGAACCCTCGATCACTCTAAAAGAAATTGGCTTGCTTGGAAAAAATTTGACATTGTCGAGTGTCAAAACACAAGAATCGGGAAATGAATAAAGAGCTTTCCCTTTAAGTAATAGCAATAGTTTCCCCTTAATAAAATCGTTCAAAAGTTTGCTATCGACAAAAATTCTACCAACTCCAGGCAAAAGAGAGCAGGAAATATTATCTTCCAATAAACTCGATGAACATTCTATAGGATAAAATAACCACTTATCAAACCATAATTCTAAAATCATCGAGTCTAATTCTAATAGATTCGAAGGAGTTGTGTTTTCTATTTGAATAGCGACATCCTCTCCCGGCTTTACAGCATACTTGCCTACTTTAAATACTAAATCGTATTTCTCCTGTGGAACAATATAGTGGATAACAACCTTTGCTTCATACGAGCATTTACCAGTAACATCAAAGACGAGGGTATCGTTAAACTCCCCTTCCTTAAAACCATAATATTTAAAGGAATATTCTTTTACATCTCCAAAATTTAAGTATAATGAAAAATTCTTATTATCATTAAAATTCAATGAATAATCAGATTTAATTGATAAACTAAAATTAAGGTTTTCTTGACTTAAATTCGAAAATTTCACAGTTGCCTGTTTAGATGCTCCCATCCAGATTTCTCCCAAGTCGATGGATAGCGGCGAAACATCAAAATTCGGCTTAATAATTTCCCCAGACACAACAATAGTTGCTTGCTGACTACAATTAACAAACCCTACCAGTAGAGTGTCGGAAAATTTTTTAACATTAGCAGATGGTAACAGTCGAATTAAGAGGAAGGCGGAGTCGGACCTATCGATATAGTTTTTCTCCAAAGTGTAACTTAGTTCGGGTTGAGTAAAACCTTTAAAAATAACGACTGAATCGGGAATATTCCCAAGATTATAAATGTAAATCTTCTCGCTTTTCAATGAATCACAATATTGAATTTTTCCAAAGTCGAAATTCGACGTGGAAGTCGAAATTTCCGATTCACCATAGAAAGCAAAAACCGGAACCACAGCATTCCTTGTAGAATCGTCGAAGGAAACACTTATCAATGCAGTATCGTATCCGCGCCGATTCGGAGTAAAAAATACTTGCAAAGTAAAATCACTAAGTGGTTTAATTTCAAGAGGAAAAGTGGGTAACGTTGACAAAGAAAATTGAGAAAATTTTTGGTTCAACGAAATAAAAATTATTGTATCGAGCAATTCTGAATTATTCGAAAATGTCAGTGCTATGTTTGTATCGCGTTGGATACAGAACATACTTTCGAAATCCAACATTGAAGGAAAATTCAGGTTTTTATCAATCACTTCAATAACAATTGGAATGGAAAGAGTAATATTGCAAATACCGTCGAGATTTACTTTGATATATCCAGTAAATTTTCCCTTTTGCTTTCCAAAAATAATTGTTTTAAATGCAAATGAATCGGGATAAATAATCGAACTATCGGATAATGGTAAAAATGTTATTCCTATCGAATCGGCTGGCAAATCAAAATCAATCTTGGTAATTGTTGTAGAGTCGTTTGTTGAATTCCAAAGGCTAACTATTTGTTCTTTAAATGAATTAAGAAGAACTTTTAAGTAAATGATTTTGGGTATATATTCAACTTTTTGCTGAACTGCTTCCCCCTTAACATATAATCGGAGTGTGTCTTTGCACTCATTGGTTATCAACAAAATAGAATCGACAAATGCCCCCGTAAACTTAGGAACGAATGACACATACAACGGGAGAGAATCCTTTTGTCCAACTAAATAAGGAAATGTTCTGTTGGCTGTAATTTTAAATTCACCCAATTCTTTCTTTATTACAGAAATATTGTCTGAATAATTTCCAAAATTTTTGGCAAAAACCAACGAAGTGCTTGTATCGCCAACACAGATTTTGCCAAAGTTTATCGTATCCTGTGAAAGCTTTAATTTAGGGATAAAAGCGTTAATTGTTAATAAGACTGCTACAGTTTGCCTTTGCCCTCTCGTTGACGTCATATCATTATTTTTAATAAGCAATTTAGTTGATATTGTGCCTTCAAAATCAGAGTCAATATCGATAACTAAAGTATCGGTATTTTTAGGTAAAATAAAATTGCTTTGTAATGGTTTCCCCGATTTCCATCCAATGATAGACAAACTCGTCGGTTTTGGGCTAAAAGAAAAGTCTTCGAACCTTAAAGTATCGTTTCCACCATTCTGAATCGGTATGAAAATTCTTTGCAAATCGCATATAAAATTGAAAGACAGAATCGTATCGACAAGAATAATGGGCGATTTACCGTAAATCTTAACCGTAATAAAGCGAGAAGTATCGCAAGGATATAAAAAAAATTGGAAGCGTGAACTAGTCCAACCTGTGTCGTTTGCTACAGCAGAAAACACTAATGGATTAGGAGCATTTTGTATCAAACTTATAGGCAAAGTATTTTTCAGAGTTATACCGTTACTTCCGCTTATCTTTGATGCCGCAATAATTTTTTCACCTGACGACCTCACGGAAACGTTCATCGACTTCTCGTAAGTCTGACCACATTTAGCATTATCAAACACAATTAATGTATCGGGCAAAGAAACAGTAGATTCAACTCCATTCCCTCCGAGGGAGACCGAGATTGGCGATTGATAAGAGGTTGTGATGTCGAGATTAGCATTCCGACGTCCGCTGTTCATCGGTTTGAAAGCAATAATGATTCGAATAGAATCACAGGATTGAATAAAACCTGAACTACCGGGGCTAACAATAGCAAATTCTTGTGTATTCCCGCTCAAACTCAAAGCAATTGTTGCATCGCTAAAATTTATATTAAAAAACCATAAGGTATCGAATTTAGTGTTTCCGATACAAACATCTCCAAAATTCAAAGCAGTTTTATTTATCGACCCAATTGGATTCGATAATTTATAGATACCTTCGCCAACAACCCAACCATTATTTTCAGATATAAACCAAAGGTCGTCTAAATTCCCCGATTCAATGCCACAATTCCTTTTCACCCAAACGGAACCACCATTAGAAGTATAATATACTTCTCTATTATACCCACAAGCCCATCCTTTGTATGAATCGATTAAAAACGTTCCGAACATTGGAACCCCTGTCCGGAAATTATTCCACGAAGCACCATTATCGGTAGTAAAACGCATACCTCCATCATTACCTCCACCTGTACAAGTTGTTCCTGCGTAAGGAACAAGAAACGAAGAGCCGGAATACGTAATTTCCTCTTGCCAAAGATTTGGACCAGAGTTAGCAAAAACATTCCAAGTTCTGCCGCTATCGGAAGTAATCCAAATCCGCCCACTACTGGTCGCATATCCAATCCCATTCGGATAAAGAAGGACATCGGTCATTCCACTGTTATCTTCGGAACCCAAAAATACCGTCCAACTATTTCCTCCATCAGTAGTTAACCAGAAGTGTTGGCGACGACCGCCACAACCATCTCCAACAACCATCCCATAGTTTTCATTCAAAAAGTAGCAACCCCAAAATGTTGTTGTATCCGAAGTGCCGGCTGGAGTAACGTCGGTCCAAGTTTGACCCCCATCGGTCGATTTAAAAATTCCATCCACACCGGATGTATAGCCCGTTGTAAGGGTTGGGAAATGAATACTTTCAAGGTGGTATGCGTTCAGAACTGTTGAACCCCGCCACGAGTTGCCACCATCAGTAGTAAAAGCTACTCTACCATTGAATCCACACACCCAACCATAATTCGAATTGGATGGATAAAAATAAACATCCAACCAGTAATTGTTTGAATAAGGCGACGGAATGTTGGTTACTTTTCCCCACCGTTGTGGTAAAATAAATGACGAAGGAATAGTCAGAATGGCAAAAATAATAAGTATATTTATCCTAAACACTTTCATCTTTAAATAAAATAATTACTCAAATTTAAAAAAAATATAATTATGTAAAACGAAAACTTAAAATATCGGGATTATAATTAACAAACTTTTTACTTGTCAATTTGTTGTAGGAAGTAAATACTTTTCCTCTTCCGAAAAAGTGGAATGAATAAAGAATAAATTTTCTCACAATAATTTAGGATAAGCAGTTACCGCCCCTTTCGCCGAGAATGAATGTATTTTGTATCATAGGCTTTCAAAAAGTGAAACATAAGAAATATACCGTTCGTGACTTATTTTCCCACGTAGAACTGCCGATTTGACAGCACATTTTGGTTCGTGAGTGTGGCTACAAGGTTGAAATTTACACTTTTGGAAAAAAGGCTCGAAATCCCGGAAATAGAATTGCAATTCTTCTTTTGGAACACCCCATACTTCAAATTCTCGGAATCCAGGCGAATCTACTATTATTGCGTCTTCCCCTTTGTGGAACAATCGACTCGAAGTTGTCGTATGCTTTCCCCGACGGCTCCTTGTAATATCGTCCACTTTTTGAATATCCATTCCCAGCAACTTATTAATCAGAGTAGATTTCCCTACTCCGGAAACACCAGTTAAAAGAGTGGATTTCCCGCCGAGACTTTCTTCAACAGCATTTAGAGCAATGCCTTCTTTGGCAGAAATATATAAAACTTTATATCCCAAATCCTCATAAATCTGAAAATCTTTTTTGAGCAAATTGAGGTCAACCAAATCGATTTTATTGATACAGATTATCGTTTCAAGATTGCCATATTCAACAGCAACTAAGATTCTATCGAGCATTCGAAGATTATATTGTGGATGCATTGCCGAAAACATTATCATCACTTGTTGCATATTGGAGGCAATTATATCTTCGTGGTTTCCTAATATGGATTTTCGCATAAGAAAACTTGGTCGGTCCGCTACATATACGATTCTTCCAAACTCTTTTCCATCGGTTCCAAGTTGGGGGGCAACAAAAAATACAATATCCCCTACTGTAATTAGTGTTCTATGCTGATGTTTGACTTCAACAGTTCCAGAAAGCATACATTCAGTTAGCTTCCTTTGCCCATTTTCATTGAATTCCACTACATAATTTTTCCCTTTCGAAGAAATGACAATACCTTGCGACCAATTTTCTTTGATGTGCTTCTGTAATTTTACAAGAACACGGTTTTTACTTTTTTTTACTTTGGAGGATAGGAAACTATCAAATTTCTCGCCAAATTTTTCAAAGAAATCCATATTTAAATAAAATATTATACAAAAACGAGTATAAATTAATAAAAAGTGTGAAATTTTTTGCACAGTCTGTAAAAAATTACACACAAAATTTGGAAAACTCGAATTCATTTTGTAATTTTGTATCAGTTATGAAAAAGAGAAAAGAAATATGTTGGATTTTACCTGGAAATTTCGCAGCAATGCAGACGAGTCTGCCGTTCAGAACTTAACGAGTTCTTTGAAAGTCCCGAAGGGACTTGCGCGGGTACTTGTTTCTCGTGGCTTCAAAGATATCAAAGGGGTAAAGGATTTTTTTGAACCTTCGCTCGATAGCCTTTACGATCCTTTCCTGCTGAAAGATATGGACAAAGCCACGGAACGAATTCTTCGAGCTATTTATAATAAAGAACTCATATGTGTCCACGGCGACTACGATGTCGATGGTACTACAAGTACGGCGATGATACTTGAGTTTATTCGCTCACTTGGGGGCAAAGCTACATATCACATACCTGACCGTTTTCAAGAAGGCTATGGCATTATTCCTCCTACCATTGACCAAGCAAGAAAAAAGAATATAAGCTTGATTATTACTGTCGATGTTGGCATCACATCGGTAGAAGCAATTAATTATGCTAACACAGTTGGTATCGACACGATTATCTGCGACCACCACGAACCAGGCCCAGAACTTCCCCAGGCATTTGCCATACTCGACCCTTTACTTATCGATAGCGGATATCCCTTCAAACATCTTGCTGCCTGTGGTGTTGTCTTTAAACTAATACAAGGAATTTCTAAAAAATTGGGAATCGAAGAGCAAGCCTATAATTATTTGGATTACGTGGCTATTGCATCGGCAGCAGATATGGTTCCACTTGTTGATGAGAATAGAATTCTTTCCTTTTTCGGGCTTCAACAACTTAATAGAAAACCACGGCCAGGAATCAAAGGGTTACTCTATTGCACAAATCTAAAACCGGGAAACTTAACAAACTCTAATATTATTTACTCATTAGCACCATTGATAAATGCAGCCGGACGTCTTGGCGACGCAATGCGCTCGGTCGAAATGATGATTCAACACGATGAAAATATCGCCTTCCAAATGGCTCAACAATTGGAACAAGATAATCGTATGAGACGGTTTTACGACGAAAAAACTTTCGACGAAGCAATTCCAATGGCTGAAAAGTTTTTAGCAAATGGCGACCGTCGCTGTTTAATTCTTCATAAAGACGATTGGCATGCCGGAGTCATTGGTATTGTTGCGTCTCGATTGGTTGACCGATTCAGAGTTCCAACTATCCTTTTGACAACTATGTATAATCTTGCAAAAGGCTCCGCCCGAAGTATTATCAATTTCGATATACATTCTGCTTTGAAAGAATGTGCTTCGTTTTTAGACGAGTTTGGAGGCCATAAGCACGCCGCAGGATTATCCTTGAAACTTGAAAATTTGTCCGAGTTTACCGAATGTTTTAATGAAATCGCCAAGCGCCACATTACACCAGAAATGTTAGTTCCAGAAATAATTATTGATGCCGAAATCAATCTTTCCGAACTTTCCCCTAAATTTTTTCAATATCTTCATAAATTTGCCCCTTTTGGATTCGAGAACCAAAAACCTATTTTCCTTGCTCGGGGTGTGCTATCAAAGAATGGCGTTAAAGCTTTCGGCTCGAACAGTATTAAGTTTCGCGCTATACAACCGATAAATATTAATGGAGGCAATATATTTTTCGAGATAGATGCAACAGGACAAAATCTAACGGATAAAATCCATCTAATAAGTAATGGGAAACCTTTCAACATCGTTTTTAATCTCGAAGAAATAAGTAACCAAAAACAACAAACCCAATTTCAGTTACGAATCCGAGACGTCAAAAGCGAACTCTAATATGCTCGAAGAGGATAATATTGCAACTTTGCTAGTTGGATTAAACGAAGAAATTTCGAATCAAAACATAAAAGAAAGAGAGCTAATATACAATTACATCCTTTCTTTCAAAAATCTTTACCGACGATTTCTCGAAAATATAACTCGTAACCAAAAACAATTTTTCCCGAATAACTACTCAAGAATTGCTTTTGTGGTTAACAAGTATAATCTTGATTCCAAAATAAAGAAGACATTATTCTTTCTACAAAAAGTATTCAATAATCCACAAATAATCCAAAAAATTAATCAGTGGGATTTACAATTTATTGCAAAACTACTTTCGGAACTTATTTCAGCGTTTTACGATGAAAAAATATTACTAATCCAGGATATAAATTTAATTGCAAAGAATTCTAATCTTTCCAATCTTTATAACCGTATTCTTGCTAAACAAACTGAACTTATTAATTTCCAAGGGTTAATTGTTGACCAAACTCTCGACAACACAGAACCTACTATTGTATGCTACGATGGAAACACTCAAATAATTATTAAATGTTTCGAACATTGGCAAGAGCTACCCAAAGCACTCAAAAATGGAACTATTTTGAATTGTTTCGATTTGGAACAAATAAAGGATAATCTTTTTAAAACCACTTTCAAATCATTGATTGTTGTAGAACCAGATTATTTGTATGACATTTCCGAAATATCGGAATCCTTTAGCAAAGATGGCTTCAACGCCTACCACTACTTTATCAATAAATATTACCCAAATAACTTTTCTTTCTATACTTTCGTTGGAAACATCGTTAATTACATTCTCGACGAATTACTGATTAAACCACAATCAAATTTCGAAGAACTTTTCGAAACATCGTTAAAGAAAAAAATACTGCAGTTTCTTATTCTAAAAAAACATAACCCTAATATAATTGATGAAGTTAAAGAAAAAGTAATGCTCCATTTCGAGAATTTGAGTAAAATTATTCCACACCTCACAGAATTCAACAATCAAATAGAACCCACATTTTTTTCTGCCGACTATGGATTAATCGGAAGAATGGACATACTTTTGGAAGAGAAAGGAAATTCTAACAGCAAAACTATTATCGAGCTTAAGTCTGGAAATTACCCCGAAGATCAGGTACGTTTTCAAACAAGTAACGGAACTTTTTTCTATTCTCCAATGTGGCACAGTCATTACGCTCAAACAATTGGTTATAATCTTCTTGCCGATTCAGTCTATCCAAATAGGAAAGGCACTTCAATTATTCTTTATTCGAAAGACAGTCAAAGACCTTTGCGCGAAGCACCGAACGACATTAATCTCAAACGCGATTTTATAAAAGCAAGAAATTGGATTTACCTACTTGAACATCAAATTTCGAATAAAAATTATTCAATTTTTGAAACCCTCGAAAAAAAATTACCACAAACAAATAATGTTTCGGCAGATAAATTTATTACTCTTCGCGAAGTTCTTTCCTCTCTCAATTCCATCAGTAAAAAATTGTTATATCACTTTTGCACATTTATCTTAAATGAAGTAAAGTTTTCTAAAATTGGAGAATCGGAACAAAGCACCCGCTATGTTCAACGTTCACTTTGGATTGAAGCAACCGAAGAAAAAATCAACCAACAAAGCATTTTGAACAATTTGCAATTAAAAATCGATAAATCCGATTTCAACAATTTCTATCTTTTTTTTCAAAGGACAGAACAAACTCCACTGCTTAGCTCAATACGCAAAGGAGACCCAATCGTTATTTATAATGAATCATTGTTTTCGAATCGAAGAGCTGCCCAACTTCTTAAAGGTGTTGTAAAGAAAATTGATTCCGAAAGAATAATAGTAACTCTAAGAAATAAATTAACCAATCAACTAATATTCGAAAATCAAAATGGCTGGACAATTGAACCTGATTATATCGATTCGCCAACACGATACCTCTACCAATCTGTTTTTAAATTTCTTACTATCGAACCCAATAGAATAGATTTCTTACTAGGAAAATCGCCCCCCCAAAAGAATGATTCAATACCAAATTTACATCTTATTGATAGAAGCAAATACCAACAAATTATTATAAATGCTCTTAAGTATTACCCTTATTACATAATACAGGGTCCACCCGGAACAGGTAAAACTCGAATAATTGCAAAAGAACTCATTCGATTTTATTTTTATAATACAAATTCAAATATCCTTGTTCTCGCTTTTACTAACCGAGCAGTCGACGAAATCGCAGAAACACTCAACCACAATCAAATGCAAAACCATTATCTTCGGCTTGGGAACAAAGAAACCTCTGAACTTGAAGAAAATATGATTTCTTACATTTCCGAAAGAAATGATATCGAAACCATCGAAGCCCAAATAGAAAGCTCGAGGATTTTTCTCTCGACAGTTTTTTCAGTTTTGACCACCCCAGAAATCTTTAGCCTAAAGAAATTTGATGTAGCAATTATCGACGAAGCTTCGCAAATCCTATTTCCGCATCTTGTTGGTATTTTAGCAGAAATTGATAAATTTATACTAATCGGGGACGAAAAACAATTACCTGCGGTCGTTCAACAAAATCCTGAATCCACAAAAGTCAACGACCACGATTTGATTTCGCTTGGTTTGAACGATTTAGCCATCTCTTATTTTGAATTTCTTGTGAATAATCTAAAAAAAATAGGACAAACAGATTGTATTTCGCTTTTGAACGAACAATCGAGGATGCACCCCTCGATTCTTGAGCCTGTTAATTTGATTTTTTACAATAATCAAATTAAGACTGCCAAGCATCGAGAATCTAACAAATATGTTCTCGAAATTGTTCAGGAATTCTTGAAATACATTGAACTATCGGACGACTCAAGGATTATCTTTATTAATACTCCCACCGAATTTAATTCCAAAGTCAATCGAAAGCAAAGCAAATTAATTCAATTAATATCGAATTATTTTGCTTATAAATTCAAAGATGAATTATCCGAAAATCACATTGGGATAATTTCGCCATATCGTTTGCAAAATGCAGAAATCTTTCGGATGCTCACCAAAGAACTTCGAGATAAAATCACAATCGACACCGTAGAACGCTTCCAAGGCTCCGAAAGAGAAATAATCCTACTTTCGTTACCATTCAATAGTCCTAATCAAATTCTACAAACTTCGTCGCTGGCTACAACTCTCGAAGGAAAATTATTCGACAGGAAACTAAATGTCTCGCTTACACGTGCACGGGAATTATTAATTGTATTAGGCGATAAAAATTTGCTTAAAAGCACGCAAATTTATCTTGACTTTGTTGAATTCCTTGAGAAAAAGAACAGTATAATAAATTTTGAAAGATTGGAAAAAATATATTAATTTTCCTTTTTAAAATTTTAAATTAATGAAAAAAATTTTCCAACATAGCTTTATTTTCCCAATCGTCTCTATTTTGCTGTATTCTTGCATACAAAACCCCTTGAGCGAAAACAAAATCCTCGAAATTCATACAATTATCAAAATACAAGTCGATTCAAACAACAATCCTATACGAAAGTGCTTTTATAAAGAATATAACAATATGAATAAACTAATAAAATTCATTGAATATAATGAAGATGGCAATTATGTTTTGCATAACTACACACAAATTGCCGACAATTTGACCGAAGAGAAGTTATTTTATTACCAATCCAATGGAAGTTTAGATTCCCAAATGATTAACTACAATTTTTACACTCTGAATAATAAAATAGACAGAATAGTTACTCTAAATCATTTTGGCGATACAACAAAAGTTCAATTGTTTTCTTACGATTCTCTTGGGAACGTTGCCGTCGTAACAGAAGTTATTCCACAACTGAATATCGAATTTAAGACCAACTACTCATACATATATAACACAAGAGGGGAAATCCTCAAAATTTCTGTTCATAATACTTCGAATCCGAACAAAACTCGATTCGAAGAGTTTTCATACTTTCCGAACAACTCGACTATAAATCGTTCAGTTTACAATTCACTTGGGGAATTGCAAGAAGTCGTAACAATTTCCTACAATAAATCCGGATTAATCATTTCCGAAACCTTCACTTCTCGCGAAGGACGTTTCCTTAAAAAATACCTTTATGAATATACTTTTCGATAACCAAAAACCTAATACGAGATTAAAATTCTATTCGTAATCGTATCGCCTTCTATCATCTGGACAACAAATGCCCCGCTACTCAGTTTGAACGGCAAATAAACAAAATCCTCGAATGATTCGCTAAAAGCATTAACATTGGTCGAAAAAACATTCTGTCCTAACATATTGAAAATATTTAATTTAAGTGGCAAATCTTTTCTGTTGCTATGTCTTAGTTTATAACTAACAAAAAGTGTTTGGTTATTAGGAAGTAAATGAACTTTTAAAGGACTATCGGCATATCTTTCTAAATAATCTTCAACAGAAAGAGGATATTCAAGAACAAACAATCCCCCTTCGGTTGCCATATACAATCGCTCGCGTCCTTTTTCGCCAGTGTAATATGCCCTCCAAACATTTGCTCGCGGGCCAGAACCTCCATAGACTATCTCCCAATTTAAGCCGTAGTCCTCGCTTCTTGAAATTGTGGTATATTGTCCTCCAAGAAAACCAATTTTTTCGGAGATAAACTTGACAAAATTGGGATACCTTCGCATAAGGTACTTAATTTTCATCCAATTATTACCTCCATCGGTAGTGCGAAGGTAATATCCTCGCCTTTGCGCCACAAATCCAAGGCTATCGTCGGGGAAATCAATCCCGACAAACTCCGTTCCCGGGTCATCGTAAAGAACTCGGAAATTCGCTAGACCCCAATCTACTTTAACAATTTTCCCTTTATTCGTTACAAACATTAAATCGTTATTAGACAGCACTGACAAAGAAACGATATTGCCTCCATCACTAAACCTATTGGTGGACCAACTTTCCCCAAAATCGGAGGAGAGAAGGATTATCCCATTTTGCCCCCAAACTACTGCTTTCCCGTCGAGGAGCATTTTAACTCCAAAAAAATCCTCGCCAACATCAATTGCAACGTTAACCCAACTTTGGCCACTATCGGAAGTCTTTAATATGGTTCCTTTACTACCAACAACCAGTCCCTGACCATTTGGAAGAACAACAATACCTTTTAAATCATTTTGTGTATTTAGCTGAATTTTGTCCCATTGTAACCCCCCTTGCATTGTTCTATATAGACTGCCGCTTTCGCCACAAACAAACCCGCTAAACCTATTAATGAAACTTATCCCGAATAAACGGATTTTGCTTTCGAGGGAAACACGAGCCCAAGTTTTGCCTAAATCATCGGAACGAATCACAATACCGTAATCGCCAACGGCATAGATTGTATCATTCGACGCAGAAGTTAAACTGTTCAAATCGCTGTTCGACAAGCGGTCAGTAATTAACCAATCGATTTTTTCATCGAAATTCAACCAACTACTTCCGCCATCGGTTGATATTCGGACAATTCCGGCACCTATCAGCCCTAAGGTATCTTTCACATTCCAAAAATCCTCGGTGTAACCACCAATAAAAATCTCGTCTGTAGTTTCCCTATCGCGAACAGCAAGCGCCCAAATGCTTGTATCGGGAAAAGCAAGAATATCCCAATTATATCCACCATCGGTAGTTCGATGTAATCCACCATTATTACGATTAAGAGGGAACAAATAAGTAATAACAGCATAGCCAACGAGAGGGTCTCGCTCTGAAAATTCTATTCGCGTAATTTCACAATCATCTTGAAGAGAATCTGGCGTTCTCAAATAATCGGTAAACTTCCAAGTAAATCCATCATCGGTCGAAACGAATATTTCCCCCATAATACTACCCACCAAGATTATGTTGCTGCTATCGTGGCGTATTCCTATTGAACAAATCCTTGTAGGCATCAGCGTATCTTTCCCTTGATATTTGTAGATCTTTTCGACTCGGGAAATAGTATCCCAAGTTTGGCCAGCATCGGTGCTTCTATAAATATAAGCCCACTGGAAATCTCCAACATAAATTACATTCGGGTCGTCGGGTTTGTATAACATTGCCTTACCGTTCAAATCAATATTATAGCCTGGTGGCTTGGCTAATGCAATTTTCCAAGTCTTGCCTTGGTCTGTCGAACGAACAACATTCCCAAATTTTAGACCGCCAACTAAAACCACATTTGTATCGGTAGGTAAAATCAAAACATTATTCAACATTGCAGATGGCATCGAATAAAATATCAGCGTTGAATCCCACGTTTGCCCACGGTCAAATGAGCGATATACCCAACGACCTTCGCCGCCAACTATAAGAGTATTCTCATTATAAGGGTTTACAGCAACATCAAAAGTTGGTGTAGAAAGTAAACGCTTCCAATAACTACTTTGAGGATAAAGAGGAAATACTACAAAAGCAAGGCAGCACATCGCCAAAACAAAATACTTTTTCATAATGCACCTCTGAATCTATGAAAGGATAATATCTTTAAAGCGAAATCGGAAAATTGCATCGTTGTAGGGAATTTCTACATCGCGGCGGAAAACATTCCCTTTCTCGTCGATAATATTGCAAACAACATAATCGAAAGGGGAATTTGCCGATTTGAAGAATACAAACACATAAATTCCTCCTGTGTATTCGCCTCGTTCAGGGATTACTTCGATATAGCTGGATTTACTGTAATCTTTATAAAAAAAACCGTATTTCGGTAAAGGAGGCACAAAATTATGCTTTTTACTCATATATGCTTCTATTTTAGGTAAAACCATCATTTGAAAAAGCGATTCACAAACCCCATCGAAAATATCGATGTCTTCGAGTTGCTTCCAGGTAATATTTGCTTTCTCTAACTGAGGTAAAAGAACTAATAATGCATCTCGAAAATAATTCATTAAAGCAGTAACTCCGGAAGCTTTTTTTTGACGCTCGACCGAATCCATATCATTCCTTCAAAATGTAACAAATCAACAAAAACAAAAATATCAACTTTTCTTCTAAATTCCTAAAAGATGCAATTGGTTGGATAAAATAGTTTATTAAATTAATTTTGAAATTTAAATCTTGGAGATCAAAGTGGATTCATTCGCAAAGCGAATTTATGGAATTGAAGATTCTATATTCGGAACTATGAGTAAACTTGCATTCGAACACAATGCTGTCAATTTGGGACAAGGTTTTCCCGATTTTGACGGTCCCGATTGGATTAAAAGAGCTGCATACGAAGCAATGATGCAAGGAAAAAATCAATATGCGCCTACACAAGGGATTTTCTCGCTCCGAAAAATAATACATGATGTTTACGAAAACCACTATAGTTTCTCTTTCGATGCCGAGAATGAAATCACAATAACCGCGGGAGCAACAGAATCTATATTTTCGGCAATTTTTGCGCTTGTCGAACCCGGCGACGAGGTTATCCTTTTTGAACCTTTCTACGATGCATACTACTCCGATGTAATTCTCGCTGGCGGGATACCAAGGTTTGTTACTCTCCACAAACCTATGTTTTCTTTCGATTTCTCTGAATTAGAACACACCGTCAGCAACAAAACAAAAGTATTGATAATCAACAACCCTCATAATCCCACAGGGAAGGTTTTTTCGAGCGAAGAACTTTCTTTTATTTATGACTTAGCAGAAAAGACCAACTTCTACATTATTAGCGATGAAGTTTACGAATTCCTTACTTATGATAATAGAGAACACCTTCCTTCGATTAAGTTCGACCCGGAAAAGAAGCGAACAATAATGATTTCCTCGACTGGAAAAACATTTAGTATGACTGGATGGAAAATTGGTTGGGCAATTGCTAATCCCAAGATTACAGATGGGATTAGGAAAGTTCACCAATGGACAACTTTCACAATTAACACTCCCGGTCAGCATGCAATGGCTTATGCGTTTACCCGATTGGAAGAGTATCTTCCTACCTTCCGTTCAGAATATCAGGAGCGAAGAGATTTAATATTTAGTGAACTTTCGACAACAAAATTCAACCCCTACAAACCATTTGGAAGTTATTTTTTGATGGTCGACATTCCCGAATCGTCGCATTACGACGATATTCAAATGGCAATTGAACTAACAAAAAAATATGGAATAGCAACTATTCCTCCATCGCCTTTTTATCGAAAATCTTCCGAAGGTAGAACAATGTTGCGAATTTGTTTCGCAAAACGCAAAGAGACATTAATAGAAGGTATCAACCGTTTAAAAAAATTTAACTTTTAATTATGAAAAAAATATTAATTACTGGCGCCTCGCAAGGAATTGGTAAAAGTCTTGCGGTTCAATTCTCAATAAAGGAAAAAGTACTGCTGAGTTTGATTGCACGCAACGAAGAAAAACTTCGCGAAGTTGCCGAAATTATCAATTCCAATGGCTCCAAGTGTTTTATTTTTAAATGCGACGTTTCTAATAGAAATGAGTTTCAAAAAACAATTCACGATGCTTCCCAAATGATGAAAGGAATTGACATTGCTATTTTAAATGCTGGGATTAGCCGAAATGCCTGGATAATTGATGATTACTACTCATCGAATTTAGAAGAAGTTTTTAAAGTGAATGTATTTGCTATTGCCTATGCTCTCGAGTCTCTTTCCAAACTGATGATTAAAGGTGGTACTATTGCTATTGTTAGCTCGCTCGCCGACTCGCGAGGATACCCATCGAGCAGTGCATATTCGGCAAGTAAAGCTGCGGTAACAAAAATTAGCGAATCGGCAAGAATTGAACTTGCCCCTTTGGGCATAAAAGTTGTTACGGTTAAACCAGGTTTCGTTCGAACCAATATGACAGCCAAAAATACGTTCCCAATGCCATTTTTAATGGAAGTCGATAAAGCTGCCGAAATAATCATCGATGGATTAAATAACTCGAAACATTACATCCAATTCCCATTAGGAACAGTTCTGCTATCGAAATTTGTATCAATTCTTCCAAATCGTATTTTTGAATTTTTTGCCTCTTTCTATAAAAAGAAGTGAATTCCGGTATTTACCAATTATTAATTTGGGTGCGACAAGAAATTATTTTCTCTCATAGAAAACTTGGCTCAGTTAATATTCAACCAGGGTATTATTACTACACTGGAAGAAGCAAAAGAAACCTAATGCAACGAATCACTCGACATATTCGAAAAACAAATAAATCTTTTCATTGGCATATTGACTATTTACTGCAAAGCCCGGAGGCTAAAATAATTTTAATCAAAATTTTCCGAACAAAAAATTCAGAAGAGTGCAAGATAAACATCGATACCTTAAAACGACACAATGGTATCGTTCCGGTACAAAAGTTTGGGTCATCGGATTG
The DNA here is from genome assembly GCA_037445895.1 of Ignavibacteria bacterium. Classification (GTDB taxonomy): domain Bacteria; phylum Bacteroidota; class Ignavibacteria; order Kapaibacteriales; family UBA2268; genus JBBIJO01. The sequence goes on from JBBIJO010000005.1 coordinate 104,540, forward strand.
CAATCGTTGTCCTTCCCATCTGATAAAAGTAACTTCATAGTTTATCGAACTTTGAAAGTCGTCATTGCAACAATTGCTAGCATTACAGCAACAATATAAAACCGAAGGACAATTTTTGCTTCGTGAGTATTCTTCTTCTCAAAATGGTGATGAAGCGGGGCCATCAGAAACAGGCGACGTCCACTACCATATTTTTTTTTTGTGTATTTAAAATAAGTTACCTGTAGAACAACGGAAAGTATTTCTGCAAAAAAAATACCGCCAATGATAGGGAGCAAAAATTCTTTCTTAATCAAAATCATTAAAACGCCGAGAGAGCCACCCAAGGCAAGCGAGCCAGTATCGCCCATAAAAATCTGAGCCGGATATGAGTTATACCATAAAAAGCCTAACGCTGCACCAACAAGAGCAGCACAAAAGATGGTCAACTCTCCCGAACCTTTCAAAAATATAATGTTCAAATATTTTGAATAGATAGCATTACCAGTTACGTAAGTAATTATCGAAAGAGCAAGAAAAGCAACCCCAACAGTTCCAATTGCAAGTCCATCCAACCCATCAGTTAAATTTACGGCATTAGAAGTAGCAGTAATAATAAAAATTACAATGGGAATATATAAATAACCAAAATCGAAGTTTATATTTTTTGCAAAAGGAACTGTTGTTAATGTTTTAACTTTTTCAAAGTTATCGGAAAAGAAATCCGGGAAAGAATAAATTATGCTCCCAATAAAAATCCCAAGGGAAATTTGACCAACAAGTTTCCATCGAGCAATTAAACCTTTCTGTTTCTTTTTAACCACCTTCAAATAATCATCTAAAAAACCGACTAAACCCATCCAAAGAGTGGCTGTAAAAATTAGAATCACATAAATATTCATTACATCGCCCCAAAGCAAGGTTGGGAACAATAAAGAACAGAGAACGATGATTCCACCCATTGTGGGGGTTCCGGCTTTTTTCGAATGATTTCCTACGTCATTTAGTTCAATTTTACTTTGCTCACCAATTTGTTTCTTTCGAAGGTAAGTAATAATTTTAGGTCCTGCAACAAAACTAATCAGCAAAGCCGTTATTGCCGCTGCCGCAGAACGAAAAGTGATGTATTGAAAAACTCCGAAACCCGGCGGATTAAGAACCTGTTTAATCCAAATTGCTAAATAGTATAACATTTATATTCCTAATTTTTCTATAAATTTCGTTACTACTTCTTCCATCCTTATCCCACGCGAGGCTTTAAATAGAACAATATCACCTTTTTTAACTTTTGATTCCAAAAATTGCAGAATTGAATCTTTCGTTTTGAAAAACTCAACATTTCTCAATCCATTATTCATTCCTATGAGTGCTTTCTCCATCTCGTTCCCAAATAAACATACAAACCGACTTGCTTTGCTTGCAAGCAGAATAACATTGCGATGTTCTGCCAAAGAACTTTCACCGAGTTCTAACATATCGCCAAGCACAGCAAACTTATTACCATCGATACTAATTTCCTCCAAAGTTTTTAATGCTAACCCCATAGAAGAAGGATTAGCATTATACGTATCATTAATTACTGTAATTCCGCTAATATTTTTAATTAGCATTCTACCATATCCTTGCGAATCATCGAGCTTAAATGTTTCTAACCCTTTAACAATTTCTTCGGTGGTTAAATCAAACTTTAAAGCCACAGAAACAGCAGGGAACGAGGAATATGCTATCGCCATTCCTCTATTACAAAGTTTTGCCCCAAAGCGTAAATTCCGATATTCAAAATTTACGGATGGAATGAGTTCTTTATCGAAATAACAATCGGCATGAACTTGGGATTTCTCGTTCCTCCCATAAGTTAAATATTTATCCAGAACCGTAACATATCGTCCGAGCCTTTGGTCATCTAAGTTAACGTAAGCAAACCCATTGTGCCGCATCAAATATCCAAACAAAGCGGTCTCTTCCATCTCCACCCCATCCAAATCGATTAGCTTTTCCAAATGCTCTTTGCCAATATTAGTAATAATACCATCCGTTGGCTCGGTAATCTCACAAAGACGATACATCTCGCCCGGCTCATTTGTCCCCATCTCTACTACGGCAATATCGTATTGTTTGCTTAGTCTCAGTAGGGTTAGCGGAACCCCGATTTGATTATTGTGATTACCTTCGGTTTTCAAAACATTAAATTTCTGCGAAAGGATATGGGCAACGAAGTCTTTCGAAGTTGTTTTGCCGTTGGAACCCCCAACTGCAATTATTGGAATTTCGAACTTTCTGCGATACAAATTTGCAATATCGCCAAGGGCTTGCAATGTATTCTCGACTACAATCAAAGGATACTCAAAATACCTATTAGAATAGAACCAATCTCGCTCAACTACACAAAGCAATGCTCCTTTTTCGAGTGCAGATTGAACGAAGTCATGCCCGTCAAAATTTTCTCCACGGATTGCAATAAAGATTTGACGAGGCTTTAAATTTCTCGAATCTATACTTATTCCAGTCGGAGGTCCACTATCTAACAAATTTTGAATTAACAGGCTATTCAAAACGCCGGTAATCTCATCGAGATTTAGCAAATCATCCATTATCCAAACGAAATTTTCAACAAACTACAAAAATAAAGAAAGTAAGGAAATTAGAATCTCTTACAATTTTTTCTATTGTTTTTTTAGAAAACCTTTTTAATTTGCATTTTGTAAATATATTAACTTTCAATAGAAATACAGTGAAAACAAGTCTATTATTTGTCGAACGAGAACAGGCTAAAATAGCCGAACTGATAGAGTTGCTTGTTCCATTACAAAGCGAGTGGGATGTGTTCTTTGCAGAAACGGGCGAACGAGCACTACAAATTCTTGCAAATAACGAAATCGAAATTGTATTTTCGAATGCGGACATTGTCCTTCCAAACGGTGCAAATCTATTGGGTGAAATTAAGCGAATTTTCCCTCGAACAATTCGCTTCGCTATGGTTCCGAATCTCGAGCATGCTACAATTGCCCAAGTAAGTCAATATGTTCATCAATTGGTAACGAAACCGCTTACACGCGAGCATTTAAAAAATCGTGTCGTTAGAACTCTTAAACTCAAATCGATACTCAACAACGAAAGGGTTATCAACTTAGTAAAAGATACGACCACTGTGCCTTCATTACCCGAAATTTATCTTCAAATCGAAGAAGAAGCTAGCAAACTCGACTTCTCTTTGCCTAAAATTGCTAACTTAATTTCCAAAGACCCCAGCCTTTCGGCAAAAGTCCTTCAAATTGTGAATTCAGCTTTGTTCGGAATCCAACGCGAAGTAACCAATATTAGCTTTGCAATTACTTACCTTGGGGTCAATGTTATTAAATCGCTTGTATTTTATATCCAATTATTCTCCTCATTTAAATTAACCAAGGAAAATAGAAAGCATCTTGAACAAATTTGGCAACACACCTTAATTGTTGCATCAACTTCTTATCATTTAGCTCAAAAGTTTTTCAACTATAAATATGATATTGATAGCTCCTACACCGCCGGAGTTCTCCACGACATTGGCAAATTTGTTTTACTAAATACTAACACTTACCCTCAAAATGTCAAAGTGCTTTCCGAACAAAAATTTATCGACAACTTAGAAGCAGAACAGGAAGTATTTGGATGCACTCATGCTGAAATTGGGGGGTACTTGCTCGGATTATGGGGGTTTCCACACAGCATAGTCGAAGCAGTTGTGTTCCACCATCAACCATCACTACTCGAAACGACCGACTTCACATTAGCGTCGGCAATTCATTTCGCCGATTTACTTTACTATTTGCCTTCAATCGACATTAAGCATATTCGAAATATCGGATTCGAACGGGATTTTCTTACTCTTATCGAAACATTCAAAAGACCTAAACCTTTCACATTATAAATGACTTGTAAAAACGATGAGAACCAATTTATCGATTTACTTCAGAACAGATAACACCTATTTGGCATTGATTGAAAGACAACCGAAGGGTTTGTGTTTGAAATATATTAACTCGACCAGCTATCCAATTGATCTCGATAATCCAGAAAGCCATAACTCAAAGAAAGGACTGGACGAATTTTTTGATATTATTGAAAAACTACCCGAAAAATACAATTTTGTTAGCATAGCCTTGCCTTTGGAATCGGTTTTAATTACTCAATTTCCCGCTCGACCCAAAATATCGAAAGACGAAATTATGTCGATTGTAAATATTGAAATGCGCCAAATATATCCACAATTCGATCCGACACAATTCCCAACTTATCTTTTCCAACTCAAAGAAAGGAAAAATAGCCCGTTCTATCTTGCAGTAATAATTCCACGAAATATCTATGAAAACGTAAAAAAAATTACAACTAAACTTAACCAACTTGTCGAGAAAATTGAGATTAGCCAGGTTAATTCCCATAGCGCTTTACTCTATAATTATCCTGAATATTTCAATAAAAACGTGGGTGTTTTTAACATTCAAGAAGGGTTTATAGATTTTAGCGTAATTAATGGGAAACAATTTATTGCATATTCTTTGATAAAATACGGCAAACTCGAAGAAATACCAGACTTAATGATTCGAAATTTAGAAGGCATTGGAAAAGAAATGGGAATCGAGTTTGATTCGTGCTTCTTGTTCGGCATTTCATTAACTCGTGATTTGTTTAAAACTATTGCTTCGAAACTTTCTAAACATATACCAACAATAAATAAATTAAATCCATTGAGAATGTTCACTGCAAATTTATCGCAACGCGAAAGAGATTATTGTGCTCGTATCGCCCATATTCTTCCCCCGTGTATTGGTGCAAGTATTCCAGTATATCATAATAGAATAAAAATTTATTAATGAGAATTATTTCTGGAAAATTCAAAGGAAGGTCGTTCAGAACAAAGTTGCCTAGTTCGATTAGACCAACTACGGATTCGACACGCGAAGCAATTTTTAATTTATTGTCCAAACATATCGACTTTTTTGATATAAGAATTTTGGACCTTTTTGCTGGAACTGGATTGCTCGGTTTCGAAGCTTTAAGCCGTGGTGCAAGTTTTTGCCATTTTGTCGATAAAAGCCGTTCATCGTGCGAAATCATTAACTACAATTCTACTATACTCGGTTTACTGCCGAAAACTTTCAAAATAACTACTTCCGATGTATTTTCCTTTTTAAGCACATATAATCCAGAGCACACATTCGACTTGGTGTTCTCCGACCCACCATACAATCTTTCTTTGAATTCCAAAGTTCTAAGCCATTCGAATTTGAAAAAATTAATTCACGACGGGACAATTTTCGTTATAGAAACATCGAATATGGAAACTTTCGATATTCCAAACGGATTCATTTTGCACCAGCGAAAAGACTACGGCGATACATCAATAAGTATTTTGGAGTTTTCTGTATCTAAATAAAATATAGAGAAAAGAATAATGGGACACAAAGGGAAAAACAACAATCAAGAACTAATACCCAAATACAACGAAAAGGGTAAACTCCACAGGAAGTTCTACGAACAAGAACTTTCGCGTTTACAGACCGAACTTGTAAAGTTGCAATACTGGGTAAAGCAAAGAGGACTAAAAGTAGTCATAATTTTCGAGGGACGCGACGCTGCGGGCAAAGGAGGCACAATTAAACGAATAACAGAGGCACTAAATCCACGTGGTTGCCGTGTAGTAGCCCTCGAAAAACCTTCCGACCGAGAGCGAACACAATGGTATTTCCAACGATATGTATCCCATCTGCCATCGGCAGGCGAAATTGTCCTTTTCGACAGAAGTTGGTATAATCGTGCGGGCGTCGAAAAAGTTATGGGTTTTTGCACCGAAGAAGAATACTGGGAATTTTTGCGTTCCTGCCCAGAATTCGAGAAAATGTTAATTCGTAGCGGTATTACCTTAATCAAATATTGGTTTTCGATTAGCGACGAAGAGCAAGAGAAAAGATTCTACGACCGTTCAACTGACCCGAAAAAGCGTTGGAAGCTATCCGAAATGGATTTAGCCAGTTGGAACAAATGGGTAGAATTTTCCAAAGCCAAAGACGAAATGTTCAAATATACCGACACCAAGAATTCTCCTTGGTATTGTATAAATGCTGACGACAAACGAAAAGCACGCCTCAACTGTATTGCCCATATCCTCAAAATGATCCCTTACGAAGATGTTATCCCAAAACCGATAGAATTTCCGCCACGGAAAATCGACAGCTCATACGTCCGACCCCCAATTCAAGAATTTACCTATGTTCCAGAAATTTACTAGCATTAATGAACTCATACAGGAAACTAATTTTTCTACAAAAGAAAACGCAATCGCGACTTTGCGTTGGAATAGACCCGGACGATTCGAAATTGCCATTAACTTTCCGCGACTCCACCGATTCAATTCTTGCATTTTGCAAAATCGTTGTCGACGCAACCAAACAATATGCTTGTGCATACAAGCTCAATCTCGCTTTTTTCGAGCAGTTCGGTTCTAATGGATTCCAAATATTAGAAAAGCTGCTCGAATACATAGGAACAGACGTTGTTACAATTGCCGACGGGAAACGTGGCGACATTGGAAACTCTTCGAAAGCCTATGCTAAATCAATTTTTCGGAAGTTTAATTTTGATTGTGCTACATTGAACCCATTTATGGGACAGGATTCGCTTGAACCATTTTTCGACGAAACCGATAAGCTAAATTTTGTCTTATTGTTAACTTCGAACAATGGCGCCAACGATTTCCAAAAAATTATGATTAACAACAAATTCTTTTTCCAGTTAATGCTCGAAAAAATTCAAAGTTGGTTCGATTATGAACAATTAGGTTTCGTTGTTGGAGCCACCAAAACCGAAGAGTTCTCGACTATACGACATACTGTCCCAAATCACTTTATTCTCGCGCCAGGGGTTGGAATACAAGGCGGAGATTTGCAATATATTCTGAAAGCGAACAACTCGAAACCAATACTTATCAATGTAACTCGCGATATTATATATCCAGCAAATTGGGACGATTTCCCTCAAAATATTGAATCGAAAGCCAAATTCTATTGGGAACAATTAAAAATTGAATTATGAAAGTCGGTCCAAAAGAAATTGATTTCCAAAAACGAGTCCACAGGTTTTTTTCTGACCCCTCGATAGTGTTCAAAACACATTCGGGAAAGCGATTGCAAATACTTTCGCCTGGACGACATAATCACAACGAAGGTCCAGACTTTTTGGACATTGCAATCCTGTTAGAAGGCACAATTATCATTGGAGATGCCGAGGTCCACAACAAAGCTTCGGAATGGAACCTGCATTCCCACGAAATGGATGCGAAGTATCGAAATGTGATACTCCATATTGTCTCGGAAATGGATATACCCGAAAAAAGCAATTTTGAAACACTTGTTATCGACCCTGCAATTCTTCCACAGGCTGAATATTCAATAGAGTTAGGAAAAGACGAAATATTCGACTCGCTCGAAGAAATTCAAAATTATGCTTTGCTTCGCCTACTCCGCAAAACTTCCGATGCACAGATAATGTATGAAAAATTAGGAATAGAAGGAACTTTTAAAACTCTTATACAGAATTTTCTCCACAAATACCTTTCAAAAAGGCATAGACCGTATTATGCTAAGCTCAGGATTGGCGAATTCATCGACAAACTCTCGAAATCGAAACTCTTCAACTTTTTAACAAGCATAGAGGAACAAAAAACCGAAAGTCTCGCAGAACAACTGTTTCTGCTAATGAAAACAAAAATAGACACCGAGGGCAACCACTTGCGCCGCGAGATAATACTAAATTGTATATTACCACTGGCTATTATAATTGCAAACGAATCGGCTCGGATAAGTTTGTTTGTGTGGTTTTGGTCGGCTCCTGCGTTGAACTCTTACGGCAAACTAACACGGAAATTTCCACAAATTCCACAGAATTTTATTTGGCAGCAACAAGGTATGTTGGAAATTCTCAACAATATGGGCAAAAAATCGAACCCTATTCCTACAACTGTTCAAAATTTTCGTATCGGCGAGGTACTACGTTTCTTCCAAATTGGTAATCCGCCCTTTTAATAGATTATTATATATTTTCTCGATACTTACAGAATTGTCTTAACAAAAGCAAAGAATGATTTTTTCGAGAACACAAAACAAATTGTTCCAATAACTTAAAACAAATATCATACAATTAATTTAAAAGTTCGATTGAAATGCATTACTAAGTCTTTATTTTTTCGTTACAACAAAAAAACAAGAAAAAAAAATTAAATTTTTTAAAAAATGATTTGAAAGTTTCGAATAAAAATCGGAATTTCGTTAAACAGGTTTAGTCAAACTTTTCCAAAGTTCGATTAAACTGATTTCGTTAACCAAAATTTCGGAGGTAGGTAAGGGATGAATTTACAAGATACACCCATTAATGGTGTCGGCGAAACAATAGAAATAGAATCCAAGATAAAAGATGAGAAAACAACATTAGAATCGAGATGGAAACAACTACTCAAACTGATACGAGGGAATGTTTCTTTACAGGTCTTTAAAACATGGTTCATTCCTATCAAACCACTTAAATTCGAGGGAAACGAGTTGGTTGTTCAGGTTCCATCACAATTTTATTGCGAGTGGCTCGACCAACATTATTTTTCCTTGATTAGGACAGCAGTTCATAGATTCTTTGGCGAACAAATTTCATTAAAATACCATATTATTGTCGATAAATCAATCCCAAACGATAGCAGCATCAAATTACCGAGTTCAAGTCTTCCAAGTAGCGAACAAATACAAAAAAATATAATTCAAAAATTGGATTATAGCCCTAATCTCGTCCCGAATTACTCTTTCGAGAATTTTGTTGTTGGGGATTGTAACCAGTTTGCATATTCCACTGCCTTTGCTGTAGCGAAAAATCCGAATCAACCAAGGTATAATCCTTTGATTCTTTATGGTAATACTGGCCTTGGAAAAACCCATCTCATTCAAGCAATTGGTAACCATATTCTTTTAAACCACCCAAGCGTTCGCGTGCTTTATTCAACAAGCGAAAATTTTGCAAACAACTTTATTGATGCAATAAAAAACAACAATATGAACAGCTTTGTAAATCATTACCGCAACATTGATGTTTTGCTTGTTGACGATATTCAATTTTTTCAAAACAAAGGCAAAATACAAGACCACTTCTTTCATACATTCAACGCTCTTCACCAAGTTGGTAAGCAAATAGTTCTAACAAGCGACAAAGCCCCTAAGCAACTTAAAGATTTGGACGAAAGGTTAATCAGTAGATTTCAATGGGGAGTAATCGCCGATATTCAACCCCCTGAATTAGAAACAAGGATTGCAATCACTAGAAAGAAAAGCGAAAACGAGGGATTGGAACTTCCCGAAGAAGTGGTCGAGTATATTGCTCAAAATGTAGTAACAAATGTCCGGGAAATCGAAGGGGTAATAGTTAGCCTTTTTGCAACTATTGCTTTTTCGAAGCGTAAACCAAGCATAGAACTTGTTCGCGAAATACTTCGTGCCAAACATATTCGTTCAGTTCGAGTAGTAACAATAGACAAAATAAAAAGTGCAGTTGCCCATTATTTCAATATTAAAGCCGATGAACTCGAATCTAAATCGAGAAAAAAAGAAATTATGCTCCCACGACAACTCGCTATGTACCTTTCTAAAGAACTTACAAATTCTACCTTAATTACAATCGGGCAAAGTTTTGGTGGCCGCGACCATACAACCGTTCTCCACTCAATTAATATTATTGAGAGGAACCTACTGGTCGATGAGCGTGTAAAATCGGCTTATGAATATATTTCTCGCAAACTAATATAGTTAAATTGTGAATTGAACTTAACTTTTCGTGAAATACGACGCTCATTCTTTTTATTGCTTTCAGGCATCATTGCCACCATTGGGTTAAAGTCGTTCCTATTACCAAACAAATTCATCGACGGCGGAGTAACAGGTATATCTATGCTTTTAACAATTCTTACAAATATTCCTCTGCCTATTTTTGTATTTGTTATGAATATACCTTTTATTTTCCTTGCTTATTTTAACATATCAAAAGAATTCGCGATAAGGACAATAATTTCAATACTATTTCTCGCCTTTTGTTTATTTTTCTTGCCTCTTCCCATTATCACCCACGACAAGTTACTTGTTGCTGTTTTTGGTGGTTTTTTTCTTGGTGCAGGGATTGGACTTGCTATCCGAGGGGGCGGGGTGCTCGATGGAACCGAAATATTAGCCATATTCGTCAGTAGAAAACTACACTCCACCGTGGGCGATATTATTTTACTAATCAACATAATTATATTTTCGGCAGCAACATTTACTCTTGGAATCGAAGCAGCATTTTATTCTATTTTAACATACGTTTCTGCGTCGAAAACAGCCGATTTTTTCATTGAAGGCATCGAAGAGTATATTGCTGTTATGATTGTATCCAAAAAAAACGAAGAAATACGAAAATCAATTCTTTACCAAATTGGACGTGGCGTAACAATATTCAAAGGAAAACGTGGCTTGGACTTTGAGTCGGAGACTGATGAACCAAACGAAATAGATATTCTTTATACAGTGATAACACGATTAGAGTTACCCAAATTAAGCTCCGAAATCGCAAAAATAGATAAGAAGGCATTTTTAGTAATCCACAATGTTAAAGATACTATTGGCGGTTATATTAAAAAACGCCCTCATAACGTCTTTTAAATATTTTAATTAAATTTCTTATTTATAACAATAATTATGGATAATAAGTCTCAACTCAAAAAAGCCGTTCTGCTTGTTTCGACAATAACCTCGTTCCTAACAGCGTTTATAGGTAGCTCGGTTAATGTTGCTTTACCTTCTATTGAAAGCGAATTCAAAATTGATGCAGTAACATTAGCATGGATTTCATCTTCATACTTATTAACTACTGCTGCTTTTTTGTTACCTTTAGGAAGAATAGCAGACATCAAGGGAAGGAAAAAGACATTCCAACTTGGTCTATTTATTTATACTTTTTTCTCGTTACTTTCTGGATTTGCTTTCAATACGATTTCGCTGATTGTATTTAGAATAATCCAAGGAATTGGTGCAGCAATGATTTTTGGAACAGGCACAGCAATAATAACTTCGGTCTTTCCAGTCGGAGAACGAGGTAAGGCTATGGGGTATCTTGTTTCTGCTGTATATCTTGGTTTATCCTTCGGTCCTTTTTTTGGAGGACTTTTAACTCAATATTTAGGTTGGAGGAGTATTTTTTATCTGAATGTCCCTTTTGGAATTTTTATTGCTTATTTGATGGTTGCAAAATTAAAGGAAGAATGGGCAGATGCTCAGGGCGAAAAATTCGACTGGGTTGGTTCTATTGTCTATATAATGGCTCTTTCCTTTCTAATGCTAGGATTTTCTAGAATCCCAAAACCAGAAGGAATCATTTTTGTAGTTATTGCTTTCCTTTCGCTGGTTATCTTTTCCTTATGGGAAAAGAAAACTATTGCTCCAATTCTGAATGTGACACTTTTTACTAAAAATAATGTCTTTGCTTTTTCGAATCTTGCAGCACTAATTAGCTATTCAGCAACTTTTGCTGTTGGGTTTTTGCTAAGCTTATATCTTCAATACGTGAAGGGACTTCCTCCTCGCAACGCAGGTTTTATCCTTGCACTACAACCCGTAATGCAAGCAATTTTTTCTTCTTATGCTGGAAAGTTATCGGACCGAATAGAGCCACGCTACGTTGCATCTTTTGGAATGTTCCTAACCACTCTTGGTTTATTTTTGCTATCACTACTTAATTCGGCAACTCCATTATTTATAATCTTAATTGCATTAATAATCCTTGGATTGGGTTTCGCATTTTTTTCGTCTCCGAACACAAATGCAATTATGAGTTCCGTCGAACCAAAATTTTACGGGGTTGCTTCGGCTTCTGTTGGGACAATGCGACTTGTTGGCCAAATGTTAAGCATTGGCTTTACCACAATGTTTTTTTCGTTGAAGTTAGGAAGCTCGCATATATCGGCAAACACAGTCCCAGCTTTTCTAAACGTGGTCCACATAATTTTCCTGCTTTTCGCAGTAATATGTGGGTTAGGAATCTTTGCTTCGATGGCACGAGGTAATTTAGAAAGATAAAGAAGTGCCCGGAACAGGAATCGAACCTGCATGGCTATTCAGCCACTGCGCCCTGAACGCAGCGCGTCTACCAATTCCGCCATCCGGGCATCAGCGGAGAGTGAGGGATTCGAACCCCCGGAAGGAAAGCTCCTTCAACGGTTTTCGAGACCGCCCCGTTCAACCACTCCGGCAACTCTCCATTACACAAAATTAACAATTTTTCCCGAAAGGCTCTTTATCTTACTTTATAATCACAATTGTGTGGCGCTCAACCCCTTTATTTGTTCCTAATTCAACTATATAAATCCCCGAAGCAAATTGAGCAACATCCAATTGGAAAATTTCGGTTGAATTCGCAACTGCTTGGTTTAATAATTCATTCCCAATCTGGTCGCAAATTACTATGCTATTTATTTCTTGGCTTCCATCGGGAACAATGAAAAGACTCCCTGTAGATGGATTCGGGAAAATTTTAGCAAATTGTTGTCCTTCCTCAACTCCGCTTACAAAGTATATTGGTTCAGATATTTCGGAAACACAACCGGGAGCAGTTGTTACTCGAACTGTATAGTAACCAGTTCTTATAGGAACAAGTGTCCGATTGGTATCGCCAAGGGATATCGACCCATTATAATACCATTGGTTACCATACGTTGCAGACGAAACCAAGATACCACTACTATCTGTAATTGTAGGTTTGTTGGGTTTAGCCGCAATATGAACAATTGTTTCGATTGAATCCCGATAGCCCGTTCCGGGAACATATTGCACCAACTTTATTTTCCCCGTTCCGCTATTTCCCCATTTAATCCATACCCTTCGGTTACTATTATCAGATGTAAAAGTTCCACCCACAACTGACCAGAAATTGCTCGCACCGAGATTGGAAATCGCCTCGAAATAGGTCTCGTTGTTTTCGCAAACAATGGTATCGCCAAAAACAGCAGCATATTCGAAAACGCGCACAATTTTCTCACTCGAGTCCGCGCAACCCCGCAATGAGGTCTGAAGCACCTTCACTTTCCCATAGCCAGCAGTAGTCCACCCCACAACAACGGAATCTATATTATCGGGACCAACAATCTGCCCATTCGTAATTTTCCATCTTACATTATATGTTGGTGATTGTCGTGATGTTTTATAAACAGAAATAGATTGTATCATTACTTCGTTTTTGCCAGTAATATTTGCAACCGGAGTTGGATAGACATCGACATTTAAGGAAACTGAGTCCATACAACCGATTTGATTTACCCTTCTCAATCGGACATATCCCCGCCCTACCCGGTTCCATTGAATCGCGACAACACTTTGTGAATATTTTTTTACGAGTGTTCCATTTACTACAGTCCAATAATTTTGAATGCTAACACTATCGGTAGTCGAATAAATATAAGTATCGCCTAAGCAAGCTTGCCGAGAGCCATAAAGGATTTGACCGGGCAAAGTAGAAATATAAACAGTTAATATGGAAGAGTCGCTGCAACCGAATTGATTATACTCTACTAATTTTACGAAACCACTATCGGGAACATTCCATCTTACCCTTATTGTATCATTATAAAGATTTCCCACTATCGCACCACCAATAACTTCCCAACGATAAACCAAAGTTGGGTCAATATCGCGCCAATACAATTGAGTCTCGTTGCTACAAACAATATTGTCGCCGTAAATTTTCGGTTTAGGAATAGCTCTGATTGAAATATTTTCCCCGTTATCGCCTCCATCGATTGCAGGATTTGTTGCAACAACTTTGATTCGGTAGTAATCACTTTCCGGTAATCCTTTCGGAATATAGCATAAAATAGGTTGACCTTTGCGTCCAACATATCTTCCTATGATTGTAGGATTATTAAAACTCCCTGCTGAATCGCTTAAAAGAATCAAAAACTGATTTCCCGCGCCAAAAAGACCAAATGAATAATAATTTATTAATATCGAAGTCCCTTCGCAAATCGATGTGTTTACTTTTCTCATTTTAAGTTCTGGACGAATACTATCACTGTTGAACACAAAAATTCCCATCGAAGTCGAAAACCATTTGTTGTTCGAGCGGTCAACCAAAATATCGGAAATAAAATTGGAGGCAAGTGGTGAATTGTATTTATTTAACGTAACCCAATTAGTATCTTGAAATGCAACAATTCCTTCGAAGCCGGTAGCCACCCAATACCAATTTTGTAAGTCTTTTTCGAAATTACGAACAAAATAGTCTGTCATTGGACTATTTCCCGGATTGAATAAAACCCACACAGTATCCCGCAGAACCAATCCATAGGTAGTAGTTCCAATCCAAAGATTCATTTGCTCATCTGTAGAAAGGGAAGTAACATAGGTGGCAATAAGAGGCGAGGTAGTATCGTTATAAACTATTAAAGTATCCGAAGAATAAACAACGACACCATTGGCTCCGAGACCTGCGTAAAGTTTACCTTCGCTATCTAATGCTAAAGCCGAAATCTCGTTTTTGAATATTCCATTAAAAAGTGTGTCAAACCTCTCCCACTGATTGTTCGAAGCAAGCTTTGCTAATCCACTATCTGTTCCAACCCACAAATCGGAACCATCGGGCAAAATCTTTAAAACCCTATTGCTGGGAAGCCCAACAGAATCGTAAACGAACGATGCCCAAGAATTCCCGCTCCTACGATACAAACCTGAATCAGTTGCAACCCAAAGCTGATTTTGTGAATCAATCTGCAAATCGTTGATAGTTGCTCCACCGAAGGGTAAATTATTTTGCAAAAATACATTCCAATTATCTCCATCGAAGGATACAAGGTCTTTTTCTGTTGCAATCCATTTAACCAAATCTTGCCCCTCTGCAATTTTTTTAATGCGATTGTTCGGCAATTTCGAATTTGCCATCTCGATTACATAAAACATAGTATCGCGAATAATTGTCAAACTATCCTTTGTTGCAATGAACTTTATATTATTACTTGAATTAATAAAGATATTATTTACATAATCATTGCTTAAAGAAGAATTTTGGGTATTAATAACTCGCCAACCCCCGGTGGACATAACAAGTATTCCATTCGAAGTTCCTACCCATTTATTATTTGATGTGTCGTAAGCGAAGGAAGTAACTGTATTACTTGGAATTAAAGAGTTACTTGTATCGAAAACATAGAAATTATTACCAATCCAGTTGACTAAACCACCGTTGAAGGTCCCAACCCATTTTGAACCGTTCATTCTATCGAAAGTAATAAAAGTAATATAATTGTCAGGTAATCCAGAATTCCCCGTATTCCAAACATACCAGTTGCTTCTATCGAACATTGCAAGTCCCAAATCGGTAGCTACCCAAACGTTTCCCATTGCATCTACATTAACGAAATTAATCCTATCGGACGGAATTCCAGAATTCTGTGTGTTGTAAACTACCCAGTTCGTATCGTAATTTGCAACTAAACCCTGTTCCGTTGCAATCCATTTGTATCCAATAGCATCGATAATAATATCGTTAATAAAATTTGTTGGTAATCCAGAATTCTGTGTGTTGTAAACAACAAGGCTCGAAGCGGTCGCACGAATTAAACCTTCGTCTGTGCAAATCCAAATTGTATCGTTCGAACTCTTTCTAATTTGTCGTATGTTATGGCTTGGAATTGTTGAACTTAATTTGTTGATGAACCCAACATATGTCATAGAATCGAGATTGAACACACCAAGCCCCGATTCTCTTGTTCCAATCAAGTAAACTGAATTCCCGGCAATTGGGCAAACGGAAGTAATATCGTTTCCGTTAGCGTAGAAATTCCATCGTGTATTTTGCGAGTATGAAAATGAGTACGCAAGCAATATTAGCAAAAGAACTAATAATACTTTTTTCATAAGAACCTCACGTTTATTGCAAATTTTGTAGTTTACGAATATAATAAATTAAACACCATTTATCAAAATCGCTCAATTTATCGTTATATGAAAACATTAAATTTTGCCCTGAACTAATAATATGAAAAATACGTGAATCGGACAGATTCATGGTGTTTTGCGAAGTTAAGTTTTTAGGAGGTGGAAATCCCTCCTCGTTGTCTGCGAGTTGCACTTTTGTTATTATCCATCCGTTTCCTTTTCCATCTTCATTATGACAAACCACACAAAACCGCTTAAACAATGTTTCGCCTCGCCTTAAAGAAAACGAACTCGGAGAAATAGGATTAGAAAAGCTTACCTCTGCATATTCAAATTGGTGTGGTTCAAACGGATAGTCTATTGATTCCAGCGGGAAGCCGATTTTCCCCGATAATTTATTTGTCGATTGGAGATTATAAAATTTATCGATATAACCTTCTTTCAATTTCTTTTGATTATCCATATCGGAAATAATTTCCATTGGTTGCAATGAATTTATATAAACAATTTTGCCACTAACGCGCAAAAGCAAAACACTCGTAACTACTCCAAGGAATAATATCCCTAAATATATTAATACTATGCTCCTCATTGCAATAACTCAATCTATAACCTTTTTCGTTACATAATGGAGCCCATAATTGTCTAAAATTTGAATTGCTACTAAACAATATTCATCGGGAACTGCAACCAAGACATCATCATCGCTTAAATTTTTTGCTTCGTTTTGGACCGATTTAGGTATTGTTGACATAAAGGAAAAGCTAACAAGAAAAAATCTGATGAATAAGATAATCCCCACAAATAAAAGTGTTACTTCGAAGGCAAAAGGAATTGCAACAACTAAATGAAAATTAGGTTTACCACTCATCGGTTGTGGGTAATCAACGACACTAATGAAATATTGTATACCTATTAAAAAGCAAAACAATATTGAACCAAAAACAAACAAAAATCTTGAAAACATTTTGGGTAACACAGGTTTTAATACAACTTCGTTCTTCGAAAGATACAAGCATTCTCGAGATTTTTTGCCTAAAATTCGACAAATCTCTTCCAACAACTTAATATCTTTAAATACAAACAAATACATTAGGTAAAAATATCATCTTCTAATAATGAAATATCTTCTGGACTAAGATGGCGATCGTCATCGAAAATCAACTCTTCTTCGACTTTCTCGGGAGGTGTAATTTTGCCATCGGAGTAAAGCTTATCAATTTCAGACTTCGATACAACCTTCGTATATCCAGTTTTTTCATAAAGAAGATAAACCCTGTGATTGAATATATCAATTTTGTTGATTTTTGCAATTCCTTCGGGCATTTCAACAGTCGAAAACACAGGTGGGTAATTTTGGTATTCCTCTACATAGACATTGTGCTCATACAAGATACAGCATTTAAGGCGTCCACAATAACCACTCAATTTCGAAACGTTGTTCGCAAGGCGTTGGGTTCGCGCGTGTTCAAGTGTTACGTGGCAGTTTTGACAAGAAAAAGTAGAACAACAAAGTGCCAAGCCGCAAGGTCCCATCCCTCCAATTTTACGTGCTTCTTCCCGAGTGCTAATTTGACGAAGTTCAATGCGGGTTCTATAAATTTTTGCTAAATCTTTTACTAATTCCCGAAAATCCACTCTTTGAGGTGCACTAAAAAAAATCGTAAGCCTTTGCCTATCGAGTTGCCATTCTGCTTCGGTAACCTTAATGTCGAGATTATGTTTCTTTGCAAGCTCACGAGCAGTTGCAACAACAAGTGGTTCCTCGTCTTGGTTCTTACGATATATTTGCATATCCTTGTCGGTTGCAAATCGAACGACAGGATAGATTTGTTCATCTTTCTTGTTATTTTTTTCAAATTTCTCTTTCGCTTCTTTACCAATCGAAACAACTGTCCCTAAATCGAAACCATTCTCGACTGCAATAACAACATATTCGTAGTTAGTAAAAATTAGTTTATTTGGGTTGCTAAAAATCTTCTTTCTTTTCATCTTAAAAGCAACTTCGACAAACTCCGATGGAGTATATTTTGAATCACCATTATATTTGACTTCGCTCACATCGAAATTTTCCACATAATCGAGGTTGAAAAATTTACTTTCGCACCAACGATTATGATATCCCGTCTTTTGCTTAAGTATTTGGTAGTAATATTGATTATGCCTTTTAAAATTAGAGGAAGTTTTTTCGCTATTCTCCGAATTCTCCGATGCATTATGTATATTATCCATCTATGTCTCACGATTTTTTCTACAATTTTAAATAGTAAATTAAACAAAATAAATAAATAAAACAATTCTAAATGAATTTTTGTAACAAAGAATTTCACAACAAAAAAGCCCTTGTAAAATACAGGGGCATCGTCGTGTGGCTAGGGACGGAATTGAACCGCCGACACATGGATTTTCAGTCCACTGCTCTACCAACTGAGCTACCTAGCCTTGTTAAAATGCAAAATTAAGTAATTTTTTTTAAACATATATCAAAACTTATCGCTAATGGGTAAGTTCATAAGAAAATCATTTAGTAAAATTAATAATTCCTTCGGTTTCTATTTCTCCTTTGACTTTTCAGTTCCTCAATTTTTTTAGTTCAATAACATAAAGTGTTAATTCCCCGATTGTGTTCATATTAATACTTCACAACGAAACAACAAATCAAGAAAATTTGCATTTTTCCTTTTTATTCTTTCTATTTATAAAAATAATAAATTGCTTTGAGGTTTTTTTTTGTTCCTGCATCCATTTTGTAGTAGCATCTCCACAATATAAATTTAACTTTTTTACTAGATAAATAGACACAAGAAATTAAAAAAAGTTACAGGAAAGTAAAAAGGTTGTTTAGCGGAGCGGCGACAAAATTGCTCCAAAAAGTAAATTGAATCTTTTGCCTCCAAAATGGATGTGTTGGAAACAGCAATTGAAAGCAAGGTTATCGTCGTAAAAATTTTTTTTGTAATTTTGTATTTTAATTGGTGCCATGGCCGAGTGGTTAGGCTGAGGTCTGCAAAACCTCCTACGTCGGTTCGAATCCGGCTGGCACCTCTTTTTTATACTAAAAAATTTTAAAATTGATTGGAGAAGCAACAATGCCAATGGGTTCAACATCGGATTTAAGACCGGGGGCTGTTATCAACTTCAATGGAGAACTACATATCGTTCTCGAAAGTGAACACCGAACTCCGGGAAATCTTCGTGCATTCTATCAAGTTAAAATGCGGAATATGAAAACCGGTCGTCTTAGTGAATATCGTTTTCGCTCGGGCGAATCAATCGAATTTGTTTACGTTGAGCGGAAACCCTACCAATACCTTTACCGCGACGGGAACAACCTTTTCTTTATGGATTTAGAAACCTATGAGCAAATACCGGTGGATGTCGAACTCATAGGAAATGCAATCAATTTCTTAACAGAAAATCAGGAAGTTCAACTTGCATTCGTCGATGGTAATCCAATTAGCGTAGAACTTCCACCTCACGCTAATCTCCGTATTATTCAAACCGAACCAGGCGTTCGCGGCGATACGGCAACAAATGTTCTAAAGCCAGCAGTATTGGAAAGTGGAGCTACAATTCAAGTGCCAATTTTTGTAAATGAAGGTGATTTAATACGTGTTGATACCCGAACCGGAGAATACATAGAAAGGGTAAAAGAATAATTCTTTGTTTTTTAAATTTTTGACATTATATTTGTTTTTTAAAATGGCGAGGTATGTATGGATTTAAATTATTTACGGAAAATTTTAAAAATTTTCGACCAAAGCTCGCTTAGCGACTTATCAATCGAAGAAGATGGGATAAAGATTTCATTATCCAGAAAATCGCAAAGCACGAACAACTATCCAATTCCTAGCCATTCTATAAGCCCAACTATTCCCGCATCTCCATCAAATTTTCCATTTCAATCATCGGTCGAAATCGAAGAAAGCAAAATTTCGGAAACAGTGGAACCCACCACAACCCAGTATCATAAAATTATCTCTCCAATTGTTGGAACATTCTACCGTTCACCATCGCCGGAAGCAGAGAGCTTTGTTGAAGTTGGTTCACATATTGTTCCTGGTCAAACTCTTTGCATTATCGAGGCAATGAAAGTTATGAACGAAATCGAAAGTGATATTGCTGGAACGATAGTTGAAATACTCGCCGAAAATGGTAAACCTGTGGAATACAATCAAACACTTATGCTAATTAAACCGGATTAAGATTTTTTTGAACATATTTAGAGGTAACTTATGAAATTACTTTCTGAACAAATAGATATTATTGTTTCGCAAAAAAGTCTGCTTCGCCACCCTTTCTACCAAAAATGGAACGAAGGGACTCTTTCCATTGATGCTCTTCGAGGTTATTCGAAAGAATACTTCCAACTCGTCGAATCAATCCCAACCTTTGTGTCGAAAATTGCTAGTTTTTCTAATGGAATTAACCGCACCCAAATTAATGAGAACTTAAGGGAAGAGTTGGAGCATATCCCTTTATGGAAAGACTTTGCTAACTCTTTGGGTGTTACAACCGAAGAGTTAACTCAATACAGCGGCTTACCCAAAACACGTTTGGCAATAGAGCACTTTTCCAACCCGATTTCATCACTCAATACTGGTGCAGCTGTAATGTATGCATTCGAAAAAGAAATCCCGACTATTAGCCAAACAAAAATTGATGGATTAATCAAATTTTATAGATTTGAACCTGATAAGTCTATTGAATATTTCCGAAGACATATAACCGACGACATTCGCCATTGCGAAACTTGGAGGGATATTCTCGATAAAATTCCTTCCGGCGAGTATCACGAACTTTTAATCGTAGCAAACGACACACTCGACTCACTTAATTTATTATTAGATGCTTGCTTCGAAGAATACTGTTAGTTTATTGGCTTTGTCTTTTTAGTTCCCTAATAAATTAGTAGGTAATTTAGAAATTAAAACATTATGTTCAACAAAATATTAATCGCAAACCGAGGCGAAATTGCACTACGCATAATTCGTGCATGCAAAGAAATAGGGGTTAAAACCGTTGTTGTTTATTCCGAAGCCGACGCAAAATCGCTTCCAGTTAAATTTGCCGACGAAGCGGTCTGCATTGGGCCCCCAAGTCCATCCCGGAGTTATCTGTATATTCCTGCCATAATTTCCGCTGCACAAATAACCAATGTCGATGCAATTCATCCTGGGTATGGTTTCCTTGCCGAAAACGCTACCTTCGCCGAAATTTGCGAAGCCTCGGGATTCGTCTTCATTGGACCACTTCCCGATTCAATATCTCGAATGGGAAATAAATCGGTAGCAAAAGACACAATGAAAAAGGCTGGAGTCCCAGTTATTCCAGGAAGCAGCGGAATTGTCCATTCTTTGAACGAAGCAATGCAAACTGCCGAAGAAATCGGATTTCCAATTATTATAAAAGCTGCGGCAGGCGGCGGCGGACGCGGTATGCGCGTTGTCGAAAATAAAGATGAATTAGCCAAATCATTCGGCATCGCAAAAGCCGAGGCTGGAAGTTTTTTCGGTAGCCCCGATGTTTATTTGGAGAAAATGGTTCTCACTTCGCACCACATCGAAATTCAAGTCTTTGGCGATAAATTTGGCAATGTAATTCATCTAAATGAACGAGAATGTTCTTTGCAACGCCGACATCAAAAACTTATCGAGGAATCACCATCCCCATTGATGACTTCGCATCTTCGCCAGGAAATGGGAGAAGCAGCAATACGCGGTGCCAAAGCAGTCAATTACATTGGACCGGGAACTATCGAGTTCCTTGTCGACGAAGACTTGAACTTTTACTTTATGGAAATGAATACACGTATTCAAGTTGAGCATCCAGTAACCGAAGAATCACTTGGAATTGACCTTATTCGGGAACAAATTCTTGTGGCAGGCGGAGAAAGATTGTCTCTTGATATTAGCGAACCCAAATACCACTCTATCGAATGCCGCATTATTGCAGAAGACCCATATAACGACTTTCGTCCAAGTCCAGGTAAAATCACTAGTTTACACTTTCCAGGCGGGCATGGTATCCGAATCGATTCACACATCTACCAAGAATACGAAATTCCACCATACTACGACTCGCTACTTGCAAAATTAATAACCTGGGGTTCTACTCGCCAAGAAGCCATTTCGAAAATGCGTCGAGCTCTCGAAGAATTTGTAATCGAGGGAGTTCCTACTACTATTCCCTTCCACCATAAAATGATGGAAAACAAAGATTTTCTCGACGGCAAAATCGATACTAAATACCTTGAACGATACGATTGGCTTGCTTAACTTGCCCTTTGAATCTTAAAATTACACAACATAGACTCGATTTCTACAATTTTCTCGACATCGGGAATAACTATCTTCCCATCGTTATCACCAACTTCTATCGCAAGTTCATTATTATACAGTAAACCAGTTATTCCAGCAAGAAAAGAATCAACCTCGTCTTTGTTAATTTTTCCTTGCACATCGAAAAGAAACTTTGAAATCATAAGTTCCAACATCAACTTGGGTTTTTTGTGATAAACTCCAAGAATTTTGGCTGACGCAGTTGGAAATACCTCGATAATTTTGACTTTTAATCCGCTTGTAATTAACCGTAATAAGTCAATTGCCCTCGCCCCTAACTCATAAATTGGCTTCAACTTTAAAGGCATTGCACCATATTTCTTCATCATTTTGTCGCATAATCGTTCTCCCAAACCAAGTGGAGCATCAATTGCGATTATCTTTGGACGATACGAAATGCAAAAATTAACTATTTCATCGTTAGTAAATAATGTAAGCACTTTAGCTTCTTTGCCGATAATAAAACAAATTCCGGTTCTATTAGTGGGTTTCGCAGATAGGTCGATACCTACAATCATTTTAAAAAATATTAATAACTCTCTTTGTCATTGATTTTGCAAATATAAGAAACAATCCAATATTCACTCAACAATTTTATATTTAATATCATAAAGCTATCGTAATCGCTTTTTTCCTACTCAATTTTACAATTTCGATAGGATAGATACAAAATTTGGAAATTAGGTAAAACTAACTTAATTTTGTATTTGAATTAAAATTCAAAAAGGCAAAACTATGAATGAGCATAAATGTTCTTGTAATTGCGGGAACGAGAAAGAATTGTTCAATTCCTCCACAATGTTTTTTGCTGTGCTTTGTAGTTGCAAAGCAGAATCGCATAGCGTAGAACATTCGAATATTCACGAAGTCCGAACTAACCCGTTGAGCTATGCTTTCGACGTAGAAGTGGAAACTACAGACGCACCAATCAATTAATACAAATTTTAACATCAACTTTTCCGAGTTTCTCTTGGCAAATTTGTTATTGTCGAGATAATGTCTATTTTTGTATTTTTGATTTCTGCTTTGCCATATTATGAAAGGAATTATTCTTGCTGGAGGTAAGGGAACACGCCTCTACCCATCGACAAATGTCGTAAGCAAGCAGTTGCTACCAATATTTGACAAGCCGATGATTTACTATCCAATTGCTACATTAATGCTCGTTGGAATCCGAGATATTATCATCATTTCGACTCCATCGGATATCCCGAGTTTTCAGAATTTACTTGGGGACGGAAGTCAATGGGGTATTTCGCTTTCCTACCTTGTGCAACCCAAGCCCGAAGGCATCGCACAAGCGTTTATCATTGCGAAAGATTACATTATTGGAGAGAAAGTAATCTTAATTTTGGGGGATAATCTGTTCTACGGCAAACTCAATTTCCTACGAGAAGCAATTAAAGAGCATACTCACGCTACAATATTTGCATACGAAGTTGACAATCCCGAAAGTTATGGCGTTGTCGTGTTCGACGAAAATCAAAATCCTACTAACATTATTGAAAAGCCTTCGTCGTTTGCCTCGAAATATGCTATTCCAGGGCTTTATCTTTTCGATGAAGATGTCTCGCACTACGTTAAACAGCTCCAACCGAGCAAACGTGGCGAATTAGAAATTACCGACTTACAAAAAATATATTTGCGACAAAACAAACTTAGAGTAAAGTTAATTGGTCGCGGAATTGCTTGGCTCGACACAGGAACCTCAACAAATCTCATCGACGCAGCCTTATTTATTCGAGCTATTGAGCAAAGGCAAGGAAGAAAAATTGCTTGCCTCGAAGAAATTTCGCTCGTTTTGAACTATATCTCAAAGACTGAATGCCAACAATGGGTTGAATTAATGCCAAATTCAGATTATAAAAATTATTGCTTAAAAGTATTGAAAGAGTTTTAAAAAATGGTGGAATACTTTTCGCTCGATGAAATCACACAACCCACTTTACTTCTCGACGAAGAAAAGTGTAAACAAAATATTCGCAGAATGAGCGAAAAGATAGCAAATCTTGGGATTCAATTTCGTCCCCACTTCAAAACCCACCAATCTAAGGAAATAGGTAATTGGTTCAAAGAGCTGGGAATCACAAAAATCGCAGTATCTTCATTGAAAATGGCTCAATACTTTATGCAATCGCATTGGACCAACATCTTAATCGCTTTTCCATTAAACCTTCGCCAACTTGATGAAATACTTCGAATCAATAATTTCATCGAGTTAAAAGTTGTAATATCCGACCTATATTCTCTCGAATTTTTAAAGAATGTTCTAACTGTTCCTTTAAATATTTATCTTGAAATTGATGTTGAATACAAAAGAAGTGGCTTCGCCTACCAAGACATTCATTCAATAGACAATGCTTTGAAGACAATACAAAAGTCCAAATTTTTAAATCTCGAAGGGTTAATATCCCACAATGGTTTAACTTATTTTGCTAAATCCAGAGACGAGATTTTGAAACTAAACAGTGCATTTTTAATTGAACTGAACAAAATCAAAGAACATATTAAAAAGCAGGGATTCGACCCAATTCTTTCGGTCGGCGATACACCTTCGGCAAGTATTGCCGAAGAATTCACCGGCGTCGATGAACTCCGCCCTGGTAACTTCGTGTTTTACGATGCAATGCAATGGAACCTTGGCAGTTGCAATTTCAATGACATCGCGGTGTGTGTATATGCACCAGTAGTAGCAGTTTATCCCAAAAGGAATGAAATAATTACATATGCAGGTGCAGTTCACCTTACCAAAGAATATATTGAAGTAAACGATAGTAAAATCTATGGATTGGTTGTTGAACTTTCGGATGGAAGTTGGTCATATCCTATTCCAAATTCATTTGTTACGAGAGTTACCCAAGAACATAGTGTAATTCACGTCGATAATAAATTTATCGAAAAAATAAAGCCAGGCAACTTAGTTGGGATTATACCTGTCCACTCTTGTTTGACTGCCGATGCTATGAAAAGTTATTATATTCTAAAGAAAGGATTTTTAGACCATCTATAGTTCAAATCTATTTTTTAGAAACGAGCATCTCTATTGCTTTGGCTATTCTTTTTTGCCTTTTTTCGTTTTTTTTAGCCTCGTTTATCCAACCAACATACTCTTTTTTGTGTGAATATGGTAGCTTTTCGAATTCCAATTTTGCATCGGCATTTTTTTCCAATTCTAAGAGGAAGTCCTTTGGTATCTCGACTACCCTCGGTTCCGTATCCAATTCAAGTTCAACAACAACAGTATCGCCGGCAGTTTTGCGTATTTTCTCTCTAATCTCCTTATTAACAACCATAATGTAACCATCCTTACCCAGCATTGGAGACAAAGCACTTCTAATAGGAATGCCATCGATTGTGCCTCTGATTCTAATCACGCCTCGTTTACCAAAAGATTCTTTTACATCAAAAGGAAAGAGAATATATGCACTGTTTGACCCTTCGGTTTTAATTAGTTCAGTTTTGAACTTAATTCCCACAACTAAATTCCTTAAAGTTAAATTGGTAAAATAAAGCAATAAAAAAATCGGAAGCCGAATAAACTCGGCTTCCGATTAATCAAAGACAATTACCAAAGCACAACTAGTTTTACAGTATGAATTCCAAAGCTACTGTTAACACGGATAAAGTAAACACCACTCGTGAAACCAGAAATAGTCAAACTTATAGAATTATTATCATTACCTTTCGACTCTTTCAGAACACGCCCCATAGCATCGTAAATTTGAGCAAAGTTAATTATTCCATTATTAGAATTCAGTTCGATACGGATAACATCGCCGCTTTGAATTACAGAAAACGGCAAATTATTAATTCCATCGTCAACTTTAAGAATCATTTTGCTCACAGGGATTTCATAGTTGAAGCTGTAGTTTTTCTGGTAGTCGGCAGTAAGTTGGACTTGGGCTTCGGTGTAGCCAGGTCTGCTAACATAAATCGTTGAAGTCCCTTCTGGAACTTCGGTAAGCGAGAATCTACCATCGAAGTCAGTAATGAAGTAATCACTCAAATTCCCATCATCGTCGAGGACATAGACATAAGCATCGGGCAGTCCGGGAAGACTCTCGCCCTGCGGCTCATTCCCAACTTTGACTAAACCATTTTCTTCGACGACACGACCATCTACCCTAATCAAACCACGCAAGCCTGTTCGCACTCTGTGTTTGATTTCAAAAATGACTTGAAGCATAATATCATCAACAGCAATATGGGTAGCTTCGCGCCACTTTAATGTTGCAAAGTCATTTTGCTTATAATAGCCAGGGACGTAAGTCCTTTCAATAGGAACGGAGAAAAGAACGTATTCCCCGGGAATTAAATTTTGAAACATAAATTGGCCCTGCTCGTTTGTTTCGGTCATCCTAACATAGTGTTGCATATTAGAGTTTGGAGTTGGATTAACCAAATACGCAAAAACCCTTGATTTGATTGGGTTTTGATTCTCATCAATCACAATTCCCGCGAACCCATTTTGATAATGCAACGGCGACTCTAAGTAAAAATTAATATTGTCAACATCCCCTGTCAATTCAATGATATCAGCCTCATAAGGTGAATTAACCTGATCGTAATATTGGTCCATATAGTTCACCTTATCAATAGGTATTGCGTGGGCTTTGTAAGTAAAAATATTGGGTAATTTAATTGTGTAATCGCCATTCTGGTCGGTTTTTGTCATAAAATTGTAATTGACTGGATATTTTTCCCTTGAATCGCTATTATAAAGTAATTCAACAGGGATAAATTCAACCATTGCCATTACTGGTACATTATCTTTTGCGGACACAACTTTGCCAGAAACATTGTAGTAAATTGGTTCGGGCTTCTTTTTCAATACAACGGTAACATTAATGTGTCTTTTTGCCGAATCGTCGCCACATTTTACCTCGATTCTTGTGGCTTCGGCGATAGTATTTGCATCCTCATAAAACTCGTGATAGAAATGTTCTCCATCGAATTCGAGAATGTATGTTCCTTCGGGCAAATAAAATTCAAACTGACCATCGTGGATATAAGTTTTAAACGCAGCATTTAATTTTCCGGGAACATTTTGGTCGTTCAAACGCCAAGCAACAGCAATACCGTTAGGAACCGACGAACCGTCTTCGAAAGTAGCTGTTCCGCTTATTACAGCACAAGCAGGATGATCGTCGTGTTGTTTTACCGTAACAGTGAATTTCTGATATGCCATAACTGTTGTATCGCAAGTCAAAAAAGCAACCAAAACGAAAGAATACTCGCCAGGCTGTCGAGGCGTCCAATACATTGTAGATTCTTCTACCTTGAATTCGACCCCATCGGGATAGTTATGGATCAATTTAAAGCCAACTGGGCAACGAATATTGCTTTCTACAAGTATTTTATACACCCATTGTTTGCCGACAACACCAATTGTTGGGGGTTGGCTAACAAAGCGAACGTATGCCTGATTATGGGAAGTATCCTTATGAACCACTCTGATTAGATATTCTTGGATAGCAGGCTCTAAGTCGGGGCAGTTAGAGCTCGAAACTTTGATTTTAACAGGATATTCACCAATAGCAGTCGGAGTCCATTCAACCAAGCCTTTATCCGAAATTGTCATACCATCGGGAGCAGTGAGCAATTCATAAGAATCGACTACACAATCGGGTGGCATCGATTTTGATATCGATTTTGCTAAAACTTGATAGTGATAAGTAAACCCAACTGTTGCAACAACTGGAGGCTGTGAATAGATAATGATACGCGGTTCGCTATGACCCGATAGTTCAACCTTTACCCTATTGCTTGGCTCGCTTTCCACAAGACGATTATCCCGGTGAATAGCAGCAGTAACATAAAAGACATATACTCCGGCGGGCAAGTTTTCGATAACATAGTAGTACTCTACTCGATTGCTTGAATCCACACGGATATTGGCAAGCACTTTGTTCCCAACAGTGCCATTCGATGCGTAGTATTCCAAGTAAACGATAAACATTTGTGGAGCAACTCCATAAGGATTTCGTTCCCAAACAAGTTTCACTTTACTGGTATAATCATTGTTACCAGATTCTACAAATGCACGAAGATTTTGTGGCGGCAAAGGATTATTCTGTTGGGCGAAAACGCTAACTGCAACAACCAACATAATAATTAGCGAAAAGAACGTTAGTAGTTTCTTCATAATACCTCCTAAATACAAAATTTGTAAGACATAAAACTTATTGCCAATTAATATTTCATCTTAATCTTTAAATTTACGATTAAGGAATCGGGAAAGTTCGAAATCTCTTCGAGTTTTAATTTAATTTCGCGAATATCCCAGTATTTTTCTTTCTTTATCACCATTTTATTATCTATGTAAACAGTATCGTAGCGTTCTTTCAAAACAGAATCCTTTACGATAGTATCGCGCTCTGCCACCGAAAATCGCTTGTCATAAATTTTTGCGTAGCTATTCACCCAAAACTCACGGTAAAATGAGTTGTGCGTAATATTAACTTCGAAATAATTCGGTTTTGTAGAAGCATCGACAAGTGTGTCAAATTTGCTTTTTTCGCCACGATTAAGAAGGAATTTAACCCAACATTTACGATAGTCAGTATCATAAGAACTTATCAAAGAACCAGTAATAGGCATCGAATCCATATACATAATCAAAGATTTGATTCGGAACATCTTACTGTAGTCCCTTTCTTCCCATTCCTTATCTTTGGCGGATAAATTAAGCCAAATTCTCGAAGGTCTCTTGAACGTATCGATAACTATTCCGGATTTTTCAATTTCAAGCTCGGTTACTACACCATTTTGTTCGAAAGAAATTTGAGAAATTTTAGGTCTAATCATTGCCGCATCTTCATCAACAGGTGTATTTTTCGTTGGTGTATCCAAGTCCGCCGGTGAACTACAAGCATAGATAAAAGCTACACAAAGAAATGTTAATATAAATTTCAATACTTTTGTTTTCATTTTCATAACCTAAAAATTAATTGACAACCCATACGTAAGACCAATTTTTTTCGAAAGATAGAATTTCCTCTGATTTTGGTAGAACAACATAGAACCCTCGAAACCCAGAAACATACCTACACTATAGGACGTTGGGTTAAACCGAAGACCCGTTATAAATTTCAGAAGAGGACCGCCTATTTGAGAACCTCCGGCCAAAATATCAACATACGGTTGTACCTCGAAGCCGAAACCTGTAAAAATATTATATGGCACCGAATAATCGAAGCCAACGGCAGCCCAATAAAGCATAGGCTTCTGTTCTTTGAAAAACTCGATATTGTTTTCTGTATTTTTATATTTTAACCCAAAACTTTCTCGCCCAAATTCAATCCCAAACTTAATATTATCCCATCGAGCAAAATATAATCCGCTACTCATATCGGAATAGAAAGCAGTATTTTGCATCTCGACGTTTGGATTTGGGAAAGAATACCCCGTAATACCACGTATAACGAGCGAGTTACTTTGTTTCTTGACACCTTCTTTACTCAAAAACTGGAAAGCTTCGAAATTACTATTTGAATATTTAGTAGAATTTTGTAGAGTCTGTTTACTCGCTAATTTCAAACTCGCAGACTTGGAAATGTTATATAAAGTATTAGGAGTTATTAATACTGAATTACCTTCCTCCACGTTGGAATTTAGATTTTCATTCGCCGGTGCTTCTGTTTTTTCCTTTACAGCAATTTGAGGACTTAACAGATTATTCTGCATACTATTTATAGCTTTTCGTGGAGCATCTTCGCTACTCGCTATAACAATCGGAGGAGTTTGAACTATGGCTTTGGAGCTTGCGATATTTTGATTGTTTTCAGATTTCATAGCAAAATACGTTATCGTAAAAGTAATCAACGAAGCAATAACAAAAAAAGCCAACGGCAACCTAAATTTTGTCCACCAAGAACTTTTCGTAACAGAAGCATTAGGAACTGATTCTTCGATTATCTTACTGGTTCCAATACCCAAAGCACTACCAATAGAGAAGATAGCATTCGGCGGGGGCACCAAAGCATCGGTATCTTTCGAAATCGAACGACTAATTTGGAGATGTTCCCTCATCTCGGCTCTGAACTCCTCGCTTTGCGAGAGAGCCAAAAACAATTCAGTCTCTTCCAGAACAGGAAGTTCACCGTCTAGATATTCAATTATTTTTTCCGAAATATTTTGTTTTTCCATCTAACACACCCTACATTTTTGACAATTCTGAAATATAAGGAGCCAATATTTCGCGAAGTTTCTGTTTTGCACGAAAAATACGAATCTTAACCAAAGCCAATGAAATGCCTAAAAATTCGGCAATTTCATTGTATGTCATTCCATCGTATTCCCGTAAAATGAAGGCTTCGCGATAATCGTCTGGCAATTCAGCCAACGCAATTTTAATTAACCCTACCAACTCATCTTTCGACGAATTATTTTCATAAGTTTCGTATAACATATAATCTTCAATAGTTACCATTTTTTTCGATTGTCTCTTGAAATTTAGACATAAGTTTCGAGCAATCCGCAATAAAAATGCTGGAACATTGGTCATAATCCTTTCTTCCTTTGCACTTTCAAAAAATCGGATAAATGTTTCCTGGAAAACATCGAGAGCGTCTTCTCTGTTTCCCAAAAATCTTCGGCAATAAGCAAAGACTCGTCCCGAATATCTTCGATACAATTCCATAAATGCTCTTTCGCTTTCGGCTTGACCCATCGAAAGCATTTGAAATAAAGCAATATCATTGTATTTTTCTATGTTTTCTTCCACAACAAAAACAATAACATCTATTTCGAAAAAAAGTTACAACATTAAAAAGAATAACAACCAAACAAATTTAATATTATATTATTTAATTTTGTAACTTTATTTTAATACTTTTGCAGAAACTATCGAATAATGAAAAAAATCATTTCAGTTGTTGGGGCAAGACCAAATTATATGAAAATTGCACCCTTGCATCGAGCTTTAAAGCAACACGAAGAAACAATTCAACATCTAATTTGCCATACAGGGCAACACTACGATTACGAAATGTATGAAGCTTTTTTCCAAGACTTAGAACTCCCATCGCCCGACTTCTTTCTTGGTATTGGTTCTGGGACCCACGGCGAACAAACAGGAAAAATTCTAATTGAGTTCGAAAAAGTATGTATCGAAACCAAACCAGATATTGTTCTCGTCGTTGGCGATGTTAATTCTACTATTGCAGCAACACTTGCGGCAACAAAACTCGGGATTAAAACCGGTCATATCGAAGCTGGATTAAGAAGTTTCGACCGTTCTATGCCCGAGGAAATCAATAGAATACTTACCGATTCAATTTGCGACTTTCTTTTTGTTACCGAAAAAAGTGGAGTTGACAATCTGACCCACGAGGGGCATTCGCCCGAAAAGATTTTCTTTGTTGGAAATACAATGATTGATTCTCTAATGTATGCCCTCCCAAAAATCAATAGCACCAAATTATTTGAAAGCCTGAAGCTCGACTTTCAACCGTACAACTATGCTTTAATGACATTACATCGACCAAGCAATGTCGATAATCCCCAACAACTTAGCGAAATTATCGGCATTATGGAATACATTGGCAACAATTTGGGACTACCTCTTCTCTTTCCGATTCACCCGCGGACACTTAAAAATGTAAAATCATTTAATCTATTCGAACGTATCAGTTCTATTCGAAATCTATACCTTTCGGCACCGATGAATTACTTGAATTTTCTTTCTATGATGAAAACATCTAAATTTGTTCTTACGGACTCAGGCGGAATTCAAGAAGAAACGACATTTTTGCGTATTCCTTGTATTACGATGCGAACATCTACTGAACGCCCAATCACCTGCGAAATCGGAACGAACATTCTCGTTCCGCCATCGAAAGACAAAGTAATCTCTGCTATAAATAGCATATTGTATAATCCTAAAAATACGAGCGAAATACCCCCTCTTTGGGATGGAAAAGCATCCGAAAGAATTGCTCAAATTCTTGTTGAAAAATGTTTAACTATATTGGCTTAATATGAATATTTTAGTTACCGGAGGCGCTGGTTTTATCGCTTCCCATATCGTTGACTCATATATTGAATTAGGGTATAATGTTATCGTGGTCGACAATCTTTCAACTGGTAAAATTGAAAATATCAATCCAAAAGCAAAGTTCATACCATTAGATATTAATTCACCAGAATTAGAAAACGTTTTTCAGTTACATCAAATAGATATTATCAACCACCACGCAGCCCAAATTGATGTTAGGATTTCGGTCGATAACCCAATTTTCGACGCCGAAGTTAATATTCTTGGTGGTTTAAGATTATATGAACTTGCAAGAAGATACAACGTAAAGAAAATACTTTTTGCTTCTTCCGGTGGAACTATTTACGGTGAACAGTGTTACTTTCCTGCCGACGAAAACCATCCACTCGCTCCTTGTTCGCCTTATGGTATTTCCAAACTTACAAACGAGAAATATTTACACTATTACAAAGCAATTCACAATATTGATTACGTTGCGTTGCGCTATGGTAATGTTTATGGTCCTCGCCAAAATCCACATAGCGAAGCAGGAGTCGTCGCTATTTTTGCCAAAAAATTTTTAATTGGGGAACAACCAATAATCAATGGGGATGGCTCGAATACTCGCGACTATGTTTTCGTTTCGGATGTTGTTCGAGCAAATGTTTTTGCATTAGACAGCCATATCTCTGGGGCTTTCAACATTGGAACCGGCGTTGAACACGATGTAAACTATATCTTTCGCAAAATGAGAGAAATAACCAACTCCAATACACCGGAGGTTCACGGACCACCAAAACAGGGGGAACAAAAAAGGAACTTACTTTCTTACGAAAAATTCCATCGGTTAACTGGTTGGGAACCAAAAATTCAATTGGACTTCGGGCTTCAAAAAACCGTGGAATTCTTTAAAAAGACCTTAAACATTTGACCAAAAGGTAGCAATCATAGAGCGCAAAAATATCTCTTCTCCTCCCATATTATTGTTATGATGCTATAATCGGTAAGGGAATGAACAGCGATTCTCCACACTTTTTGCAACCCGTAGGTTAGTCTGGGGATTGATTCGGGTAATGTGTCTTGAAAATATCGACTGCTCGACTTGTTCCAATCCTCGAGGCACCCGCCTCAATAAACTTTAGGATATCGTCGAAACTTCGTATCCCTCCCGCAGCCTTTATTTTGGTCCCTTCGAAAATATTTTCTTTAATGATGATTATATCTTCGAAAGTAGCACCTCGCGAAACAATACCAGTAGAAGTCTTAACAAAATCTACACCAGAAGTGCAAACCAATCGAGTTGCCATTGCAATTTCTTCGGGAATTAACAATCCTGTTTCGATTATTATTTTGAGAATTACATAATTGCTATGGCATATTTCGACGATTCTTTCGAATTCGGACTCAACGGTGTCGTATTGCCTATTCAAAAACGCTGGAAGGTTCATCACAAAATCAATTTCATCAATGCCAAGTTTCACCAGCGATTCAACTTCTGCAATTTTTAAAATACTAGGAGTTGCTCCATAAGGGAAACCAGCAATTGAACCAACCTTTACATTCTTGCCTTTCAAATAATTCATAGCAAAAGAAACATAAAAAGGCTGCAAGCATACAGAATAAAAACCATATTCCAATGCTTCGTCGCAAAATGCTCGAACATCATCGAACGATAAATCATTTCGAAGATTTGTATGGTCAATAACCTTTGCAAGTCTTGCAATATTTATTTCATTCATACTCAAACTCCTCACCAAAAATTGAAGGTAATTCAAAGCGGTGCGATTTAAAAATAGAAAAGAATTGGTCGGAACTGACAATAATTTCTGCAAACCTTTTCTTATCGAAATTATAAGCAAAATCCACACGAACGATACCAAGTTTGCCGGCAGTTTTATCGTTGTGAATTCGGACGCCAAATCCCAAAGCATTGTGCCAACGAGCTTTAGCCAGCTGAGTGTTTTGCTTCCAAACAACCCCCCCATCGTAGAAGATTGCCCCAGAAAAATAGAAAATCCATAATTTCCAGTCGGGGAAAAATCTGAATTCGAGATTAGTAACTAAACGATTATCGCCAGCGAGGTCGTTTAAAGTATAACCACGAAGATAATGATTATTGTCCAAGAGTAATTGTCGAATGCCACGCCAATTCCAAACAGTTTGTTGCCGAATTAGAGTAGAAAAAAGAATTAATGGATTAATACGGTAGAACATCAGTCCCAAAAACTCTTGGTATGTGTTGAATCCAATGGAATTTGCAAAGGCACTCGCACCAACTAATCTGGCAAAAAAATAAGCGTCTTTATTGCGTGTAAGATACGATTTTTCTCCAACCCCGGCAAGATAGAAAGCATCGGTTCCGGTCGAGTCCAAAGCGAAAGTTTTGCCCAAAATTGCGGTCCCCCAACCGCCAGTAACAACATCTTCTACCAAAAAGGTATTTAATTTATCCATCTTATTGAAATCCTCGGAAATAGAAGAAAAAGCAAGAAATACCCTTCCAGAATTATCGAAAGCCCGACGATAGCTAACTTCTCCTCTGTTCACCTTTCGGATATCAACAAAGCCAGAAATGAAAAGCCTATCTTCTTTGAACCATGCATGCGAATACCACAATTTTGCGCCCTTTTCGAAAAAGCTCATTTTCTGATATCCGTCGCCAGCCGTGAATAGCAATTCGTTCCCGAAGTTATTCACAATCTCGAAACCGTAGGAATTTCTGGAACTCCGAGAATAGAATGGTTTATAGAAATCCAGAGTGTGTAATGTTCGAAATCTATTGATAAAAAAATCATATTGCAAAGAAAGAGGGAATCGGAAAAAGCGGCGCTGAAAAATTTTAAATCGAGCTTGCAATTTAGTACCATTTTCGGAGCGATAAAGAATTTCGGGAACAACGACAGTTCCAGTTCCCAGCAAATTTAATTCCTCTATTCTACTACCAATTCGATAGGCATCGCCGCCAGAACCAAACAAAAGTGCAGGATTGGTTGACCACCTATCTTTAGTTTGCACAATAACATTATAATTCAAAGGGTCGAGTGAGTCTAAAAGAATATCGACTCTTGTGAAAAGGTTCATCGCCCGTAAATTTTTTTCTGTTTCGAGCAGAGTTGATTCGTCAACAACATCTCCTTCGCCAAATAGCAATTCATCGCGTATTACATATTCCCGAGTTAAGAAATGAAGAGAATTTGCAAAACTAGCGGCAAAGAACCAATCCCCACTTGCAGTATCGAAAACATCTAACCTATCGATATAAATTCGGTTAATTCTATATTCTGCAGAAGCAAGTAGAGACCAGCAGGCAAAAATTAGAAAAAAAACGGAACATTTAACCATATTAAAATGTGCGGTCATTAAGTCTATTAGCTAAAAATTCCAACATTTTCGTTCCTTCGTTGCGCGGCAAGTTTTCCAATGATTCGATTGCTTCACTAATGTAACTATCAATTTCCTTGCGAACTTGTTCGTAAATATCAAGTTTTTGGAAAAGAGCATCGAACTTCTGAATTAATGTATCATCAATTTTATCGACAGAGTAAATTTTCGAGATCAGTTCGATGTCCTCATCGATTTCAACTTGTTCTTTTGCCATCAAGATAAGGATTGTTTTCTTTTTTTCGAGAATATCGTTGCCAATTCGTTTCCCTAACTCTTCTTGGTTGGCAACCATATCGAGTAAATCATCTTGCAGTTGGAAAGCAATACCAATATTGTGTCCGAAAATCTCGAGAGTTTGCAAATCGCGTTCTACTGCACCAGCACAAAGCCCTCCAAGAACCAGGCTTGCCCGGATTACTTCCGCAGTTTTCCTTTCAATCATTCGAAAGTAATCCACAGAAGAAACCTCTTGCTTAGTGTTGAATTCCATATCGATTGCCTGCCCTTCGCAAACTCCAATGAGCGCCCGGGTAAATCTTTCAATAATTTTTCCGAAATTCGTTAGGTTCGAATAACTTTCCAGCGATTTCAAAGCTAATCCAACCATTGCATCACCACTAAGGATAGCCGTAGGCGTATCCCAACGAGTATGAATTGTTTCCTTACCCCGGCGAATCGGGGAATTATCCATAATGTCGTCGTGAACAAGTGTAAAGTTATGTAGTATTTCGATTGCCACCCCGGCATCGATAGCATCGACTGGCTCCCCACCAACAGATTGACAAGCTAAAACAGCAAATAATGGACGTATTCTTTTCCCCCCATTGTTCAGAATGTAGGCTATTGGTTCATACAAAGTTCGGGGCTCTTGAATCTGTGAAAACGCTTGTATCCGCTGTTCGATAGAGTGAAGATAATTTTTCAAAATAGAGTCGTAATTTTCCATAAATCTATGAACGAATATAAAACTTTCCTGGGAGTTGTTTAATAAAACCATTAAATTCTAAATTCAATAATCTGACCAAAAGTTCTGGAACATCAATATGCAGTTCAGTCGAAACAACGTCAATGTGCATTGGCTCATCCAAAATAAAATCGAAAATTTTCTGGTCGATTTCGTCGCCAACTGGTTTATGATTCTTACTTCCTTTAAATTCAAGATTATCGGTAACAATGCCAAGTTCGGTTAAAATGTCCTCTGCGGAAATCGCAATTTTAGCAATATCTTGTTTAATTAAAAAGTTAGTTCCCTGACTTTTAGGAGAATTAATGTTGCCCGGAAGGGCAAAAACCGCTCTATTTTGGTCGAAAGCAAAACGAGCGGTAATCATTGCACCACCCTTGATATCGCTTTCAATAATCAACGTTGCAACAGAGATCCCACTGATAATTCTATTCCTTTGCGGGAAATAATTTGGAAGCGCCTTTGTCCCAAATTTATATTCAGAAATGATTGCTCCGTTATTTTCTATAATTTTGTCGGTAACTTTTCGAGTTTGGCTCGAAGTTATACAATCTAAACCCGATGCAATAATTGCATAGGTTATCCCATTAGCTTTCACCGCTGCAAGATGTGAAGCCAAGTCTATTCCATAGGCAAGTCCACTAGTTACAATAATATTATTTTGAACGAAAGTTTGAGCAAACTTTTCTGACATCAATTTACCATAAGTCGTACATTTTCGCGTCCCAACAATCGAAATCGATACCGAATCTGGCGGTTGGAGCGTTCCTTTACAGAACAAAACACAGGGAGGGTATTGAATCTTTTGGAGTAGCGTCGGATATTCCGAATCCCAAAAAGTTAAAACCCGATAAGAACCCTTTTCGGCAAACTCTAATTGCCGTTGGGCTTCTGCTCTGGCTTCTCCAATTTTCTGCATAAAATTAATCTTATCGTTAAATAAATCTTTCAACTCCGACTTACTCGCCATTTCGAGGTAGGCTTCCAAAGAATCGGAAGTTTCAATAACCTTCCTAAGTTTAGTTTGAGAAACAGTTTTAGAAAGGTATAATGCTACGGTTTCTTCTTTTGTCCACATTCTACTTGCGTCTTCTCTTTTGTCGATTCAATTCATACAATAATATTCCAACACTTACTCCAACATTCAATGAATCAACGTTCGAAGCAATTGGAATTTGAATAATATCGTCGCAAATTTTAACAACTCTGTTGTCCAAACCTGTGCTTTCGTTACCAAACAAAACCACAGCTTTTGTAGGAAATTTGTATTTACACAACTCAAATGCATTTGGGTAAATTTCGGCTCCAATAATAATGAATCCTAATCCTTTTAATGCCATTAATTCAGAAGTAAAATTTTTCGAATGGCGAACATTCATCCAGAACACATTTCCCATCGATACCCTTACAGCCCGACGTAAAAAAGGACTTGTTGAATATTCATCGACGAGTAGAGAGTTAATCCCAAATGCTCTACAATTTCGAACTATCAGCCCAACATTTTCGGAACTGTTTATTCCATTCAGCCCAACAACAGTATTCGAAAGCTCACCAAGACTAACATCCTCAGGTTGATAGCCAATAGCCATTATCCCGGAATGAAGATGGAAACCCACTATATTTTCCATCAATTCTTTGTTGGCAAATAATAGCCGACTTTTTTCTACTCTTTTATTAAAAATTAAATCCTTATATAATTCGAAGAATTCTTTAATGGCAAAAATCGAGTGAACCCGCAGATTACTTTTTAAAAGTCGGACAACCGTCTTTTCTCCTTCGGCAACAAAGACCTTCGCTTGGATGTGACTTTTCGGAGTATATCGCAAACTTCGGTAGAACTTAACCCGTGGGTCTTCTATATCTGTTATTTCTTCCATTTACCAGCAAGAGAATTAGCCGATTTTATTTCTTTACCACCTTCTTAATCGTCATCTCGACTTTTTCGACAGGGGAGCTTACCTCGTTCATCCTTGGTTGTCTTTCCAATTGAACATCCTCAATTTCTTTTACAACATTCATACCTTCGATGACACGACCGAAAATTGTATATTTCCCATCGAGCCAAGGGGCGTCTCCGGTGCAAATGAAGAACTGCGAAGTAGCGCTATTGGGGTCGTTTGTTCGTGCTGCCGAAATTATTCCTGCTGTATGTTCTAAATCACTAAATTCAGCTGGGATTTTCGTTTGCGTAGGATCTCCCATACCCCACTCTTCTTTGGGCTTGTTTCTTGAATTTGGGTCGCCTCCTTGAATCATAAAGCCTTTTACTATACGATGGAATGCAGTCCCATCGTAGAATCCGATAGAAACAAGACTATCGAAATTACGAACGTGTTTCGGAGCAACATCTGGAAAAAGTTCTATTTTTATATCACCTAAAAATTTGCTGCCTTGCTTAACCGAAATAATGTATTGATACATTTCTCCTCCTTGATTTTTCGAAAGACAAGATATTGAACCAGTTACAACAAAAGAGAAAACGAATGCCCAAATGCTCCATAAAAATAATTTTCGACTCATAAGAAAACTCCAAAGTAAAACAAATACAAAATTATATTATTCTTGTCAAATATTGAAGTCGAAAGCGAAATTTTTTTTAATTTTGTAAACTTTGCGGATGTGGCGGAACTGGCAGACGCGCTAGACTTAGGATCTAGTGGGATACCCCGTGGGAGTTCGACTCTCCCCATCCGCACAATATTTCTAATACTAAGGAGAATGCACTTTGGAAGTTAAAATTAAAGAACTCGATGAAGCCACACGCGAATTAGTGATTACTTTGCCGATACAAGAATACGAAGTACACATCGATTCTGCGCTTCGCGAAGCTCAAAAAAATATTGAGCTAAAAGGATTTAGGAAAGGTAAGGTTCCTATTTCAATAATTAAACAAAAATTCGGTAACGAGATTGAAAAAGAAATGGTTGGCGAACTTGCATCTGAACTTTTTCATCAAGCTATTCATATAGAGAAAATCCAGTTCGTTGGCAAGCCTTCGTTTATCAAATATGAAAAACTTAATGAATCTGTATTATTTACTTTTAGCTTCGATGTTATTCCATCTTTTGAATTATCGGAATACAAAGGATTAAAGATTATGGAGCCTTTCCATCGTGTAACCGACGAAGAAATTGAACACGAGATTTTTCATAAAAGAGTGCAATCGGGCTATGTTGTTCCAGTCGACGAAATTAAACACGAATTGACTTTCTTAACTGCCGAAATTCAGGAACTTGATAGAAATACCGAAAAACCAATTCCCGGACAACAACCACAACAAACCCAAATTTATTTGCATTCCCATACTATATTGCCAGAATATAGAAATTTATTTATAGGAAAGAAAAAAGGCGAAACTTTTGTTACTTATCCGCGGGATTGGGATAATTCTGCACCAGAAAATAAATTTAAATTTTCAATTTTAGATATATTTGAAATTATCCCGTCGGACTTCGACGACGAATTTGTGAAAAAATACACCAATGGAAAACTTTCCTCAACCGATGAACTCAAAGAAGAAGTCGGATACCAGTTACAGGAGAAGTGGGATTTAAGAAGCCGCGACGAAATGATAAAGCAAATAATTCGACAATTAGTGGACATCAACGATTTCGATGTCCCTCGCTCTGTTGTTTTCGAGACAGCCGAAAAGCTTGCCCAGGACTTTTTGAACCGTTATCGCGATTACCCGGAAATTAAAAACGCACCTATCGAAAACATTGCCCAAGATTTTATCCCAATTGCCGAAGACCAAGTAAGATGGGCAATTATTAAAAAGAAGATTATAGAAAAAGAAAACATTAAGGTAGAAGACTTCGATATAGAAGAAATTGTCGAAGAACAGTCATCAACTTCTAGCAAGCCGAAAGAAGAAGTGAGGAAAGAAATTCTCGAGAATTCATATATTTCCGATACTATTTTAGAAAAGAAAGTCCTCGATTTTATCATTAGCTTTGCCGAGACAACAGAAATTGATTTCGACAAGTTCTTAGCAGAAAAAGAGCATTATCACAACTTCCATAACAAACAACCTGATAACGAAGTAACAAGCGACGAAGGTTTTATTCAGGAACTGGAAGAAGCTGTCGAATACACCGAATCGGTAAAAAATGAACCGAATGGAACCAATCAAAAAGGCGAGTAATTAGCTCTCGGGTATAATTTTAGAAATTATTTATTAATCCAATTCGTCTTTAAATTTTTTATGTAGGTGAATTATGCATAATCAATTAGTTCCAATTGTAATCGAGCAAACAGCGCGAGGTGAACGCGCTTATGATATTTATTCGCGTCTATTAAAAGAACGAATAATTTTCATTGGAACACCTATCGACGATAATATAGCAAGCCTTGTAATTGCTCAAATGTTGTTTCTCCAAAGCGAAGACCCAACTAAAGACATTAACCTATATATTAATTCTCCCGGTGGTAGCGTTACTGCTGGATTAGCAATCTACGATACAATGCAATACGTTGTTCCCGACATTGTAACAATATGCATCGGTATGGCTGCTTCGATGGCACAAGTTCTTTTAAGCGCCGGAACGCCGGGGAAACGCTATGCGTTACCAAATTCACGTATCTTGATGCACCAACCCACAGGAGGCACCCAAGGACAATCCACTGACATTGAAATCTATACCCGCGAAATGTTAAGAATTCGCGATACTCTATACGAAATTATTGCAAAACATACCAACAAAGACCTTGAAAAAATTCGCAAGGACGCCGACAGAGATTTCTATATGTCTGCCGAAG
Organism: Ignavibacteria bacterium; assembly: GCA_037445895.1. Lineage (GTDB taxonomy): Bacteria > Bacteroidota > Ignavibacteria > Kapaibacteriales > UBA2268 > JBBIJO01. The sequence continues at coordinate 145,904 of JBBIJO010000005.1, forward strand.
AGGCGCTCGAATATGGCATAATTGATAAAATACTAACTAAAGCACAAAAACCGGTTGAACCAGAAAACAAATAATTTGTAATGAACCCAAAAAATCCTACTTCATACAATATTATTCGGTGTTCTTTTTGCGGCAGAACGCAATACGAAGCCGAAGGGTTTGTGGAAGGCAACAACCGAATCTACATTTGCAATTTTTGCGTCGAAAATTCATACCAAGCAATCAGAGCAAAACGATTAGAAACATTTCTCGCCGCGAGTAACTTGCAAAAACTCCCGACACCAAAAGAAATCAAAGCCCAACTCGATGAATATGTAATTGGACAAGACTTTGCAAAACAAGTAATTTCTGTCGCTGTTTATAATCACTATAAACGTATTCTTCTTAACTACAAAGATAGCAACGACGTCGAAGTCGATAAAAGCAATATACTTTTAATAGGACCAACGGGAACTGGCAAAACACTACTTGCACAAACATTGGCTAAAATACTTCGCGTTCCATTTGCTATTGCCGATGCAACTACTATTACCGAAGCGGGATATGTTGGGGATGATGTCGAAACTGTAATTGTTCGCTTACTGCAAAATGCTGACTACAATATAGGATTAGCTGAAATAGGGATTGTTTACATCGACGAAATTGATAAAATTTCTCGAAAGGGCGATTCACCCTCGATAACACGCGATGTTTCGGGCGAAGGAGTTCAACAAGCACTACTAAAAATACTTGAAGGAACCATTTCTGGCGTTCCACCGCAAGGTGGACGCAAACACCCTGAACAAAAGTTAATTTATGTAAACACAAAAAATATACTTTTCATTTGTGGTGGAGCATTTGTTGGCTTAGAGCCAATTGTAGCCAACAGATTAAAGAAGGCGTCTATTGGTTTTACTGCCGATGTAACTCTATCTACCAATTCAAACAACAACCTTCTTAGAAAAGTGGAACCAGACGATTTAATTAAATATGGGTTTATTCCGGAGCTTGTAGGGCGTTTGCCAATAATTGCACCACTCAACGAATTAGACGAATTCGCTTTGAAGAATATACTCACTCAACCAAAAAATGCCATTATTAAACAATACAAGAAACTGTTCGAAATTGACGGTGTTAAATTAGAATTTACATCCGAAGCGCTCGATGCAATAGTTTCTCGAGCAAAAGAACTGAAAACAGGAGCCAGAAGTCTTCGGACAATAGTCGAAGAGATAATGCTCCCAATTCAGTTCAATTTACCAGATTTAAAAAATGTTTCTAAATGTATTATAACTCCCGAGGTTATTTCGCAAAATGCCGAGCCTATAATTGAACTTTCGACTCAAACGCGAAGCAAATCGCAAGTTGCTAAATAAAATAATAGATATAATAGATATTAAATTAATGTAAAAATTAAAACCCTTTAAATTACTCAAATCTATTTAAATCGCTCTAAGTATTTTTCTACTGCACTTCGGTGAATTGTAAAACTCAGCATTTTTAACTTAATAAAGTCTTCGTGGTAAAAATAATACCCCTTGTTCGGACCATTGAAAGCACCACTACCAGAATCTTTCATTAAAAACCAAAATTTGCCATTGTCTTCTTTATAACCTACCAGATGAATCCCGTGGTCGTCGCCAGTTGTATTATTTGTAAAACGAAATTCGCGAGCATTTTCGTCAATATATTCCGACGGAATATCGAATGTAGGAACAATAGCAACTTCTTTATGCGATTCAATCCCTGGTTCAGAAACATCGCCACCAATTGCAATTGTATAGCCTTTTTTAATCGATTCTTTAATAATATTCATAAAATCATCTAACATAACATTGTAGTAACTCGAATCGTGCCACCAATTATCGGGAACTTCAAACTCTGCCCGTTTGTAGTAGGGCTTTTCCATCAAAGACATAAAATCTACATAATCATTCATATTTAATCGAAGGACATTTTTGAGAAATTCCATCGGTGTATATACTTTCCCCTCGAAAATAAACGTTTGCGGTGGTTCGCCCATATATTTATTCAAGATTGATTTAATAGTCGAAACAACAAATTCTTCGTTCCACATATTGTTCGACTTTAAACTTCGCAAGAAAGTTTCCATTTCGGCAAACATTTTAGAATGGTCATAGTGGGTTTGACTACCGAGTTTACCACTATAAATTTCGTAGGGGACACACCCGTATTTTTCCCAAATTCTCTTCACTGCATTCGATTCACTCCCTTCGCCAAAAGCCGATTCACCACGTGTTTGAACAAAATAACGGGCTTTCTCGACATATTCCCAGTAAGCATTAAACATTGGAGAAAGGCGTATTTTACGTCCTGTCTGACGGAAAACCTCCGACTCGTAAAATGACGTAGTCGAAAAACTCCAACAGGTTCCAGTTGCACCTTGCGAGATTGGCTCGGTATGCCAATAATATTTGAACTCGTCCTTCGATTTAGGTAAATTCTTACCATCGAAATCAACAATGAAACGAGGTTTTTTGGGCTGTGGCTTCGATTGGAATTCCTTAGTTGATTTGTAGATTTCTTCCCAAAATTCATTCTTGTAGTCAACAAATTTTCCTTTATCGCGAGATTTGTCTTGTGCAAAACCCAGACAATACAATAAAGAAAAGCCTATTAAGAAGAATGCAAACTTTCTCATTCAAAACCTTAAAATGTAAAAAATCAAAATTAAAATTTTTTGATTATATTTCATTTTAAATGTTCCTTTCTTATTTTTGCTTATTTAAATATGGAAAGTTCCAAAATACAAGAAGAAAAGCAAATACCTCTTTGTGTGGATTTGGACTACACTGTATTGGCTACGGACGTTTTAACCGAGCAAATTATCCGATTCGTCCAAAAAAATCCACTGAATATTTTGATAATATTCTGGTTTTTGCTATTTGGGAAGCATCATCTGAAAAAGAAACTAAACGAAAAAGTCGAAATTGCTCCCAACGAACTACCCTATCGAAGAGAAACTCTTGATTTTTTAAATGCCGAAATAGCAAAAGGTAGAAAATTGATATTAGTTACTGCTTCGCTCCACCAAATCGGGGAAAAGGTAAACAAGTATCTCGGAATTTTCGATGAAGTTTACGGCACTAAAAACAATACAAACCTTCGTGGGAAAAATAAAGCTAAATTTCTTATCGAAACTTTCGGAGAGAAAGGTTTCGATTACCTTGGCGACTCGAGATATGACATTCCTATTTGGAAAAAAGCAAACAAATCTTATATCGTTTCGAATGCGCCAAGCTTGATTAAGAAAGTCTCTCGCTTTAACAATTTTGGGGACATAATTCAAGTACCTAAAATTACCTTGCTATCAATCATTAAGCAGCTACGTATTCACCAATGGATAAAGAACTTGCTTGTTTTCCTTCCAATGGTAATGGCACATTCTTTCAATCAAGAAAAATCTATGTTGGGATTCATTGCTTTCTTTGCTTTTTGTTCGATATCATCTGCTGTCTATGTTCTTAACGACATATTCGATTTACCATTCGACCGAATTCATCCTAATAAAAAGAAACGACCTTTGGCATATGGCTCGATTACGATAAACCAAGCAATTATCCTATTTGTTTTTATGTTAAGTTTAGGGTTATTATTGTCATCTTCTCTTTCGAGCATATTTCTTTTAATTGCTATCTCATATATTTTGCTCAATTTGCTTTATTCTTTCTACTTCAAGAGCATTTACATTCTCGATATTTTCCTGTTGACTTTCTTTTACTCCATTAGAATTTATGCTGGGGGAATTGCTACTCACATCCAAGTATCAAAATGGTTACTTGCCTTCTCTGTTTTCTTCTTCCTTTCTCTGGCTTCATTAAAAAGGTATGCCGAAATTGTAAATCTAAGCAACTCGCCTTCCAAGGAGCAATTGGGAAGGCCATACACACTCTCGAACTCGATTTTAACTTTGTTAATTGGGGTTGTCAGTGCGTTTGCAGCAGTTTTGGTTTTCATACTTTATATTAATAGTGATGTGGTAGTGATGTTCTACCAGAATCCTAAATTTCTTTGGTTGCTTGCATTTGGTTTGCTATATTGGTTGCTTTTTTTATGGGATATTGCGAACAAAGGTAAAATGCATTACGACCCTATAATAGAGGCTCTCACAAACAAAGTTAGTCTCGGAATTATCGGGTTTATGTTTATGATGTGGCTTTTGGCTTCAATATGATGAAACAATACACGTCGTGGGGTCTCTTTGCAAAACATACTCACTCGCGAGTAATCCCGTTATTTTGGCAAAACGAAATACCTCAATTCCATTCTCTTAACAATAATTTACTTCCTTATGGTTTAGGAAAAAGTTATGGCGATGTTTGTTTGAATGAAAATGGGATACTAATCGACTGCACAAGTTTAAACCATTTTATTCACTTCGATAGGCACCGAGGGATTCTTCGCTGCGAAAGTGGAACAACATTGAAAGCAATACTCGACTTTGTAGTTCCTCTCGGATGGTTTATACCTGTGGTACCGGGAACTCAGTTAATTACAGTAGGCGGAGCAATAGCAAACGACGTTCATGGAAAAAATCATCATAAAAAAGGAACATTTGGACGCTATGTCCTTCAATTTGAATTGCTTCGTTCCAGCGGGGAAAGATTGATTTGTTCACCGCAATTAAACACTGAACTCTATCGAGCAACAATTGGGGGATTAGGCCTCACCGGGATTATCCTTTGGGCTGAAATTCAACTAGTCCAGATAAAAAGTCCACTCCTTTATGTTGAATTTATCAAATTCTACTCGCTCGACGAATTCTTTTCAATCAATACAGAGTCCGAGCCGAAATTCGACTACACAGTCGCTTGGCTCGACTTCTCGACTAATGGAATAAATCGTGTTCGGGGAATTTTCCAACGAGCAAATTTTATTGAACAAGAAACCAGTTCGCAACTTCCAAATTCAAAATCCATTAAGATTCCTTTCCCACTCCCCTTCTCCTTAATCAATTATGGAAGCATTCTTTTATTTAACCTATTTTACTTTAATAAACAATTCGAAACTCGAAAAGATGAAATCATACATTTCGAAAAGTTCTTTTTTCCTTTGGACACCATTTACAATTGGAATTACATTTACGGCAACAATGGGTTTCTGCAATATCAATTTGTTGTTCCTTTCGAAAACGGATTTGAAACATTGGTTAATTTTATAAATGCTTGTAAAAAACTCCGCCTATACTCCTTCCTCACCGTCCTTAAAACATTTGGGAACATTCCATCGCCGGGATTGTTATCTTTCCCGATGGAAGGAATTACATTGGCTGTGGATTTTCCTTTCGAGCCCGATATTTTCAAAAAACTAGATTTACTCGATAAAATCATTCAAGAAAGTGGGGGCAGACTTTACCCAGCCAAAGATTCTCGAATGAGTCCCGATTTTTTCACTTCTTCCTACAACAACCTCGAGGAATTTCTTAATTATAAAGATGCAAAATTTTCTTCTTCGTTTTGGAGAAGAGTAACACGGAATTTCTAGTCCGAATAGATGTTCGAAATCCATTAGCCAAAGCGTATAAAATTTAATTATTTGCGATTTTTTCATTAATTTTGTAGTTTATAAAATCTTTTAGACAAAAATATGAATCGAATTATCGAAGCTCGTTTTATCGCACCAGATATTAAACTATTTCGCATCGAAGCACCCAAAATTGCAGAAAAACGGAAACCCGGTCAATTTGTCGTTGTTAGGGTAGATGCCTTAGGAGAACGCATACCCTTAACCATTGCCGACTCTAACAACACAGATGGAACAATTACCATTATTGTTCAAGGTGTTGGAAAAACGACAAAGCAACTTAACCTACTTTCCGAAGGCGATTTCATTCACGACGTCGTGGGTCCACTCGGTAAACCTTCGGAAATTGAATATTTTGGGACAGCTGTAAGCATTGGTGGCGGGGTCGGCACAGCTATTGCCTATCCTACTGCTAAAGCATTGAAAAAAGCAGGGAATTACGTCATTGGAATAATTGGTGGAAGAAGCAAAGAATTTGTCATACTCGAAAACGAAATGCGAGAGTTTTGCGACGAACTTTACCCTACTACCGATGACGGCTCCTATGGATTCGGTGGTTTCGTCACCCATAAACTGCAGCAATTAATTGATGAGGGACACAAAATTGACTTCGTCCTTGCAATCGGACCAATACCAATGATGAAGGCGGTCGCCGACGTTACGAAACCACACAACATCAAAACCGTCGTAAGTTTAAATCCAATAATGGTGGATGCTACCGGAATGTGTGGGGGGTGCCGAGTAACTGTCGATAATAAAACTGTATTCGCTTGTGTCGATGGTCCCGAATTCGATGCACACAAAGTAGATTTCGAACTACTTATTAAACGAAATAGGATGTATTCGGAACACGAAAAGAAATCTCTCGACAACTTTTTATGCCGAATTGATGTTATGGCAAACAAGTTGGAACACGAAAATGCCTGAGCTTAGCAATAAAGATAGAATGAAAATTCAAAGGCATCATATGCCCGAGCAAAACTCGGAGATTCGAATACACAACTTCGAGGAGGTTAATCTTGGTTATACAATTGAATTAGCACGCGAGGAAGCGGAGCGTTGTTTGCGTTGTAAAAAACCAGTATGTGTCGAAGGTTGCCCCGTTGCTGTCAAAATTCCAGACTTTATTAAAATGGTTGCCGAAGGGAAATATAGCGAAGCAGCAGAAATATTGAAAAAAGATAATGCTTTGCCGGCAGTATGCGGAAGAGTTTGTCCACAGGAAGAACAGTGCGAAAAAGTTTGCGTCGTTGCAAAGAAAAATGAATCGGTAGCAATTGGCCATCTCGAACGTTTCGTTGCCGATTGGGAACGAATGAATATTGGGTTCAGAATGCCCGAGATGAAACCCAAAACGGGCAAAAAAGTTGCTATCGTCGGCGGAGGACCTGCGGGGTTAAGTTGCGCTGGCGATTTAATCAGAATGGGGCACGACGTTACCGTTTTCGAAGCTCTACACGAAATCGGAGGTGTGCTAATCTATGGAATTCCTGAATTTCGTTTACCAAAAGATATAGTTCGTGCCGAGGTTGAATATCTAGGTAAACTCGGTGTCGAATTCGTAACCAATTATGTTATTGGTCTTACCGAAACCATCGATGAATTACTCGGAAGATTCGATGCGGTTTTCGTAGGTGTAGGCGCGGGACTACCATATTTCTTAAATATTCCAGGCGAAAACCTTCTTGGCGTTTACTCCGCAAACGAGTTCCTTACACGAGTAAACTTAATGAAAGCATATAAATTCCCCGATGCTGATACTCCGATTATGGATGTTCGAAACAAAACTGTAGCTGTTTTTGGTGGAGGCAACACCGCAATGGATGCTGTTCGCACCTCCTTAAGGCTTGGAGCAAAGCGTGCTACAATTATCTACCGCCGAACCGAAACCGAAATGCCCGCACGTATCGAAGAAATTAAACATGCAAAGGAAGAAGGCGTCGAATTCATATTCCTTTCTTCGCCACTCGAATTTTTCGGAAACCACGACGGTTGGCTACAAGGCGTTAAACTACAAAAAATGGAACTCGGAGAACCGGATTCTTCGGGGCGACGCCGACCAATTCCTATCGACGGAGCTATCGAAACCATTCCAATAGATACTGCAATAATCGCCATCGGGAATGGGTCGAATCCGATTATCAGCAAAACTACCCCCGATTTGAATGTAAACAAATGGGGAAACATTCTTGTCGATTCCGAAACTATGAAATCGAGCAAGAAAGGCGTTTTTGCTGGCGGCGATATCGTAACCGGCGGTGCAACAGTTATTCTTGCAATGGGTGCTGGCCGCAAAGCCGCAAAAGCAATCGATGAATATCTGAAAAATCCAGATGTATGGTAAAAACTGATGGAGACGCATCGCAATGCGTCTCTACCATCTATTCTTCTTCTACTTTACTTCGCCGAATGCTTCGTTACTTTTTGTTCCTTGTTTCGTAAACTCTTGCTTCAATTGTTCAAATTCTCGGGCTAATCTCACTATTTCGGTTCTTAATTCTTTGTTCTCTTCTTCAAGTTGCGAAAACTTTACAACTTGATTTCTTAGTTCCTC
>JBBIJO010000006.1:0-124345 GCA_037445895.1 Ignavibacteria bacterium
TTTTAAAATTATTAATTTAATTTTGTTCAATAAAAAGAAAGGTGTTAAAATGAAAAGGTCAAAAATGTTTTTTTCGTTCTTTATTATATTTCTCTTATTGATGTCATCAGCAATAAGTAATTTATTCGGAGGCATATTTGGGACTATTCGAGACGTTCAAGGTGGCAGAAAAGACTTGGATGGGAAAGTAAAATATGACTACGTTTACACAGATGATGGATTTTTCTTCGACTACATCAAATGTAGAGGTGCTGGCTACGAAATTTGCCCTACAAGGTTACTGATTCAATGTTGTCCAGACAAAGAGCAGGCTGTCGATGAAGCTTTTACCTATGCATTTACTCAAATTTCTGGCGGTAACTTAGTAGGTATAGCAAACTTACAATCTGGTCTTATTGTTAAGTGGCAATCCGAGGACATTGATGCTGCAACTTCAGTAATAAAAGTTTGGAATACCGGCGAGGAAGAACCTCAAATTCCTGAGTAATCTTGTTATCAAAGGGAGGTGGCCATACGAAGCCACCTTCCTAATCAATTTTTTATGAGGGAAATTATGGTAAAATACTTAAGTTTAACAAACATTCTTTTTATAATATTTGTTTTGTCTTGTTCAAACAAGTCCGAAACTATTACGAAAAGTTATAAACTCTTCGTCCTGGATACAATAGTTGAGACGGGGATTACTACATCAAGTCAAGAAACACATTTCGATAGGGTACCTTTTGATGTATATGGTGGTTGCGTGTATTACCTATGGTTTGACGAACGAGATAATTTATCAGTTAGTAGGTATATGCTGACGGACAGAAAAGTGTCCTCTGTTTATGTAAGTTTCCCAAATGACATTGATTTAAAAACAAGTTTAATCTGGGATATTTCTGTTAATAAAGATTTTTTTCTGATTCTGGCTGCGGATGTAGTTGTTGTGTTTAAATTTATAGGAATAGATACATTAGAGTTTTTTCAATCCATTTCATTAACAGAGCCTTTCACAAAAATAGTGTTGAGTAAAGTATCTCCTTATAAGCTGTTCCTTTGCAGATGTTATAATTACAAAAGACCAGATTCGAACTTTGCAAAGGTAAAAATCTCAGTTGTTGATTTTCCAAGCCTTCAGGAAGAGAAACATATATCCCCAGAATTTGATGCCATCGAGATGTCCCACTTTTTCCCCAATTTATGGTATGATGTGAATCCATCCGGTAACTTAATTGCATTTGCAAATACTTTGAAATACAAAATATTTATATATGATTCTAATTTAACTTCGAAGTTTACTTTTTATACAGCAAAAAGTAATTGGAAAAAATTAGAACTCGATTTGAAAAAAGTTGACGAGAACAAACCAGCAAAAGAAATTATCAAGTTATTAGAACCTTACGTAAAAAAAGGTTTTAGTAGAATAAGGAAAATTCACTTTATAGATGATTCAACACTTATCGTGTTTTACCAAAGTGATGCGAAAGTTCGAGGGATTGGGTTCTTTGATTATTATGATATCTGGCGTATTGGTCGGGATACATCTAAAATCATATTTGAAAACTCTACCGATGTTTTGACCCCAAATTCAGAAATAATTGAAAAACAAAATTTTCCAATATTTGGCATTAGCAATAATTTAAAATTTGACAATGGTTATGCAGTCTCTTTAGGGATTTTTGCCCCTTATGATGTTATCTTTAATAAAAAAATATCCTACCAACAATTGTTGAGAACTAATCTTGAGAAGTATTATGAAAATAATACTCCAACTTTCCAACTATTTGTCTATAAGGTTTTACTGTATTAAAAGTGTATTTATGACATTTAGTTTAATAGTTCTTGTTTTTTGTAACTCCGAAAAGCAAATGGCCTCCTTTTACGATTCAAATGATATACAAATAAATATTTTTGATAAAGGTAATTCTATTGTTATGTTAATTTTATTCTCAAAATACGGATGTTATGACTGTTTAAAACAGTTAACCGACAGTTTAAAGTTAAAGAACAAAGCAACATATTTAGTATTGCCATTTACTGAAAATGTAATATCTAGAAAAAATTTTAGCATCAAATTAAACAAGGATTTTAAATCCATTCGGGTGGTTTATGTGAAGGCGAACAATATAGTTATTCCATTTATTCATAAAAAAATTAATTTTGAGTATTCCACACCTACTTTGGCTATTGTTGATTTAAAAAACCAACATACATATTATTTTGGATATTCAGACATTTTTGATTCTGAGGGGTTACTAAAGCCTAATGCATTATCTTCCATTAGCAGGATATTAGAAAAAGTTGATTAGATCTTTGGTTATTATCTTGATTTATTTTCCTTTTTTCCTTTCCCATCCAGGCTCAAACGCGGGTTGTGTTTGCAGTGGCATTCTTTTCTCGCTCGTCCCATTCCTTCTTTGCTAAGGAGAGGGGACGAGGAAGTCGAGGGAAAGGTCCTTCGCGTTAATATTTTGTTAATAATAACAAACTTTTTTGTAATTTTCTTTTTTGGAAAAAGTTTAACGTTAAATTATGGTTGAACCGAAAGTTGCAATTATTATGGGAAGCGATTCCGATTTAGACGTAATGAAACCAGCTGCAAAAGTCCTCGAAGACTTTGGCATTGATTACGATATATTTGTTGCTTCTGCTCATCGCACCCCGATGGATGTTGCAAACTATGTGTCGGCAGCTAAATCTCGCGGGATTCGTGTTGTTATTGCTGGCGCCGGCGGGGCTGCTCATCTTCCTGGTGTTTGTGCAGCTTTTACAACGTTACCCATTATTGGCGTTCCAGTCCAAACAAAATCACTCGGCGGGTTGGATTCTTTGCTTTCAATTGTGCAAATGCCTCCGGGCGTTCCAGTTGCTACCATAGCAATAAATGGCGCGAAAAATGCCGGGATACTTGCTGTTCAAATACTTGCTCTTGCCGACGAGCGACTTTCGTCCGAACTCGAAAAGTTTAAACAAAATATTGCCGACGAGTCGCGAAAAAAGAACGAAAAACCTGAATTTCACAAAAGTTTTTGATTCAACTAGATAGTGTTAATAGCGTTGGTTTGGATAAAAGTGTATTTGAAAAAGGTCCTGATAATTGCGATTCTTTCGGCAATGTTTTGGGCTTTTTTTATTGAGCAATCTTTTGCTCAACGGCAATGGATAGATATTTCTGCAAAAGGTAGAAAGGAGACAATCTGGTGCGTCGATGTAGGAGGTTTCTATTATGATGGGCTCGAAGTGAATTATCATTTTGACTCTATTTATGCAGTTGGATGGAGTTCAACGCAAGGGGTATTTCTCGGTAGCATTGATTCCGGCTCGAGCTGGACATCGGCAATGCTTCCTACGCTGTTTCCTACTTCTATTCTTAATCGTTCCGATGGGAGCGATGTCATTGCAGGTTATAATTTGTTAACTGATAATGCAGAAGTGGTTTTCCTCGATAAAAACTGGGTTATGCGTAGAAGCTATTCATTCGATGGGGATTCTTTGCCATACTGCAAAAATCTATTTGATTTGGCAAGAATTGACAATGGTTTCCTCGTCTGTGGCACTAATACCAAGATTTTTAAGTATTCTTTCGAAGATAGTTCTTGGGCTCTTGTGTTCTCGCCTTTAAACGATACAATGATGTTCGATTTCACTCGGGTTAAGACATTTCCAGCTATTTCGTATCCTCTCAAATTTTATGGTTTGGTGCTTGGCGGAGAATCTTATACGAAAATGCATATTTTATATGAAACAACAGACGAAGGCAATAGTTGGTCGGCGGTTTACGATTTTTATCGAATTTCCCCACAGATTGAGTTATTTAGCTTTTTTGTGCCGCCGTTTTCTCAACTTGATATTTCGGAAATATTTGTTAGTGGTTCGATTGCCGATACTGCAATAATTTGGCACTCGACCGACAGGGGTAACAACTGGGAAGAATTTTTCCGAGCAAATACGTTGAATAACATTATTGGTTTGCATATAACTTACACGGGGGACATCATCGCTGTTTCGGACAAAGGAGAAATATGGATGAATGGTCGGAGGGAACAAGATACAATTCCGGAACAATTTATTGGTATACGATTTTTCGAAAACTATGCTAATGCAATAGAAATGGCATATAGCAGAATATATATTGTTGGTTTCGGAATGAACGGAACGATTAAAAAATATAATCTAGATTTCGTTGTAAATGTCGAAGAGGAGCCTTCTTCGCCGAAATCGGTGCTTTACGATGAAGTTGTTATTTTTGATGTTCTCGGTCGAATGGTTGCAAGGTATCAAAAAGATGGAACCGAAGTAACCAAAAAATTGGATTTTTTCCCGGGTGGTATTTATTTTATTGCAAAAAAATTGAACAGGCAAGTTGTTGATATACAAGGGGTTATAAATTTTTGAAAAATTTTTTTTAAAAAAGCGATACTTTTTGAATTTTTATGTGTCTTTTAAGTTTAGAAATGTGCAAAAATTAAAAAAGTTCTTTGAAAAGTGGGAGCGTTGTCGGTAGGGCAATGATTAAAAAATTTTTTGTGAAATGTTTTGCTTTCTCGAAAAAAAATTATTATTTTGTTTGCTCAAAATTTTGAAAAACTAAGAAATTGTGAGAAAAGGTTTATGGAATTAAGTGGTAAAAAGGTTTTAATCTTAGGTGGCTGGGGGTTAGTTGGTTCCGCAATTTGCCGCGAGTTGATGCGACATAAACCCTCGAAGCTAATCATTTCTTCGTTACGCGAAATAGAAGCTATTTCGGCAGTTGAGCACTTGCGAAGTGAATTTCCGACCGAAAATCCAGAAATGTTCGAAGCAAAATGGGGGAATATTTTCGCCCGTAAAGAATGGAAAGATATGGATTGGGAAGAAATTATTTCGAACGACCTTTGGCGTTCCTTTGTTCTCGATGATATTTACAACGAACTATCCCCAGAGATTTTAAGCCATTCAGCTCTATTTTCTCTTATTGAAGAAACCCGACCCAACGTCGTTATCGATTGTATCAACACTGCAACTGCCATTGCGTATCAAGACATTTACAAGGGAGTCAATTCCGTGCGAACTGAAATTGGAAACGGGAAGTTGAACCAATCCGACGTCGAAAAGATGATGGCAAGCATTTATATTCCTCAATTAATAAGGCATATTCAAATACTGTATCGTGGACTTGTTGATTTTGGCGTTGGAATGTATATCAAAATTGGGACAAGCGGCACGGGTGGAATGGGGCTAAATATTCCATACACCCATAGCGAAGAACGACCCTCGCGTGTTTTACTCGCAAAATCCGCTGTTGCCGGAGCACAAACCCTCCTTTTGTATCTTATGGCTCGAACACCAAATGGTCCTATTGTAAAGGAAATAAAACCAACTGCCGCTATTGCTTGGAAACGCATTGCTTTCGATAATGTGGTTCGAAAGGGGAAGCCAATCCAGCTTGTCGATATGCCAATCGAGAATGCACACAAAGTTGAATCTACTTTCCGGTTCGACAATATCGAAGGAATCATCGAAACGAACGATTACTTTAAGTCGGTTTTTATTGATACTGGCGAAAATGGAATTTTTTCGCGCGCGGAATTCGAGGCAATCAGCTCACTCGGACAAATGGAAATTGTTACACCCGAAGAGATTGCAGCCTATGCGGTCTTCGAAATTATCGGGGGAAACACAGGACGCGACGTTATTCAAGGCTTGGATAGTTCAACATTGGGTCCTACGTATCGTGGAGGTTTCTTGCAAAGCTATGCACTGAACAAATTAAAAAAACTCGAAGACGAAAATAATACAGAAAGCGTTGCGTTTGAACTTCTTGGACCACCCCGACTATCGAAGTTACTTTTCGAAGCCAATATTTTGAAGAAGATTGCTAAAACAATGGTAAATGTGTTGAATTCGACCGCCGAAGAACTCGCAGAAAAAGCATTGCAACTGATTATTTCGGATACAAAGCTTCGTTCGCAAATGCTTTCAATTGGATTGGTCATCCTTTTACCCGATGGGAAACGCTATCTTCGCGGTAAAGAGGTGAAAATTCCTGTCGCTGGTTCTTACAACGTAGTGGAGATTTCGAACGAAAGCATCGAGAAATGGTGCTTCGAAGGCTGGATTGACCTTCGACCTACTAACTTTAATAAGTGGCAAGAAAGGATGCGAACAATCTTACAACAAATGGAGCAAATTCCCGAAATCGAAACTAGTTCGCGCTATAACTATAGCAAAGACTACTGGAATTCGTTTGGCAATATAGACGAAGGTAAACTTATTGCATGGATATTTGAATACGAAGACAAAGGATGGAGATTTAAAAGGTGAAATTAATGTATTGTATTTTAATATTATTTAATTCAAATTATGTTCAACAATCAGAGGAGATACTCTCGATGAAACGATTCTTTCTATTTCTCGTTTTGGCTATGGGTTTTGTGCTGTTTAATTTCAATTTCGCACTTGCCGGGGACGACAACAACCTTGGCGACGACCCATTGAGAAGAAGCCAACTATTCGAGCCTAACCCATTTTACGAAAACTCGAGCTATCCCCGTCCATTCGTAACAAGTGGTAATCCAATTGTTAATCCAATTACGTCGCCAGCGGTGACAACGGGTTACTACTTTGTGGATAGCGACGACGACGCTCCCGACTATTGGCGTCCAAGTGTATTTATTTACGACACTGCGGACGAAGTGGGTCTTTGGCGCCGAATCGTTCCCGGACCAAGGATGATAGACCCAAGCTTCTGGACTAATAATCCAGACGAAGGTTTGCGATTCTTCCGAAATCCAGCATATCCAACGAGCGGCGATTACTTCACCGACCCAACCGACTCGACCGACGACGCTATTGCCGGACCAATACCAATTGGTTTCAATTTCTATTTCAACGGTTTGCGATACGATAGTTTCTACGTTTCGACAAATGGCATTATTGCCCTCACAAATCGAAGATATTTCTACGATAACTTTGGTAACCGAACAATCCCGACCGGTGCAACAAGCTGCTACGACCCGATGAGTATGGACTGGTTTGCTCGTGGACGCAGTGGCGATGGTTTGAGCGACCCGACTCCGGACAATTGGGGTTACCAATATACTGTCTTAGGAAATGATAGGACAAACCCACAGGGCGGAATTCGAACTCGCGGTGGTGCACTCGGAGGAGGTTCGGCTCCAGGCTTTATTGCAGGATACCGTGCTGCCTTAATTGCACCTTTCTGGGGAGATTTGCAACTTTCCCAGTTCAACAAGGTGACAGTGATGCCCGAAGACTATGGAAAAGTCTA
The DNA here is from genome assembly GCA_037445895.1 of Ignavibacteria bacterium. Taxonomy (GTDB): domain Bacteria; phylum Bacteroidota; class Ignavibacteria; order Kapaibacteriales; family UBA2268; genus JBBIJO01. The sequence continues at coordinate 7,250 of JBBIJO010000006.1, forward strand.
TTTCAAAAGAACTGCTTCCGCCGATAAGTTGATTATCTACTTTGTGAACGCAGCTCCCAAAGGGACACAGAACACTCCATACGGAACGTTTACTGCTCCGACCGACGGTCGTTTCGGCGAGTCGAATTATATCGCTGCAAATGCACAAATAACTCTCGATAAACGCGATAGTAGCATTACAATAGTTTACGAAAAATTCGAGGGTGTTGCGGTTGTTAGCGGACGTGCAGTTCCATCTCCTATGGTATTCCGCTATAATACTACTGTTGGTGTTACTGGTTTTGCTCGACACGTTAATTATGGCCAAACTGGCGGACCAACATATCCTTGGGCTGCTGAATATCAGCAATATACACACTACTTTATGAAATATGCTAATCCTCTTGCAGGTTTTCCGAAGAACAGCTTGGCTATTAAATTTAAACAATGGAAAAATTCATTGCGAGTTGTGGCAATAGAATATCGAACCCGAAAAGCCGACCCAAATGCTAGTTTGGACTTTACCGAAAAGATTCCATCAACGAAGGTCGATAATTACGAACTTCTTGCTGGAAACGAAAGGATTGGGGCTATACAACCCGTTGCTATTCTCCAAAATTTGACCAACAATATCCAAGGTCCCCAAGGAGTTAACTACCAGCCACAACAATTTAACTTCTTTGCTCGTTTCCGAATCATTAACACTGCAAGCGAACGAACTGTTTACAATACTTTGGTTCCAATCGACAGCAACTGTCTTGCAGTTGGATATCTTGATACCTTATTGGAAAGCTGCGCAGGCGATCCTTATACCAAAGTAGTCTATTCGCAGGTTGGGATTTCGAATAACGAGTATGTAGCTACCAAACTTGCATTCCCGGGAACCAACAGATATAATGGTATCCCGCCGTATGGCTTTGTGCAAGTTTATTTTTCGCCATTCGAGCCGAACGAATTTGTGGCTAACCACGTTGGTCGTTTGCGTGGGGTAATCATTGCCGACCCACGTAATCCGAAGACATTGGAAGGATATGGCGATACTTGGCCATTCGACGATACGGGTGCTGTTCGCATCTTTGTTATGAAACGTCTCGACGATTTCAACGATGATGTAACAAAATTCCACATTGCCGAAAGAACTCCTATGCCTAGCACTTTGAAATGGGTGAATATTCATGCCGAAGTTGCCTCGGGCGATGAAGTGTCGAAATACCCGTTGCCTCCACGCGGAGAATACTCGGCGTCGAACAATGTGGACTTTAATTTTGACTCTCCCGATTTCAGACCGTTTAAACTGCAATCCCCCGTTATTCGAATGAACCGATTAACTCTCGACCGCCAGGAACCCGCAACCTCGCCGGGTGGCGATGAGTTACGTTCGTTCCCAATCGATTTGCGCGGTCGCTACGGAGCGGTAATTTCGGTTGGTTTCCAAAGAACAACCAAGCAAGATAGTTGGGATCGAGGTTGGAGCGACCAACAATTGATTGGTATGGAGCCTCGTTCGGTTATTAATGCCGATGTATTTAGCGTTTGGACCCAATATGGTGGTTCTGCCGCAAATCCGCCCGATGAAATCGCTATCGAATGGGCTTTACCAAGCGACGATGGACTTACTCAGATATGTAATATTGATGAAAAGCGATGGCGAAATCATCCACGACGCGGCGGTGCAAAACCAGTAACCGATATGCCTGCCTTTTCGTTGTATGGTGCTGGTGGATACTTGATTGGTTATTTGGAAAGCGACAAGGATTCGGCATTATCGCCGCCAGCAGTTCCCAATCTTAACGGATTACGACCTAATATTTTCGACGATGGTATCGATTTTGAATACTTTAAAGCTTTTGTTACAATTCCCGATACCGTCATTCGCTATCAAAAAGAAGGTGCAATGAATTTCCGTTTCCGAATAAAAATGTATGCTCGAAACAACAAGAAATGTACTACCTGTATCCCCGACGACGATGATGTTTGTTATGTTGATAATGTGAAAATTCTGTTCCCATCGGAAATTGCCGATGTCGAGTTGACTTCGGTGAAGATAGTTTGGCCTTATACGATGGCTCCTGCGTCGCAAGCGACAAGGATTCCAATACGGGTAAGGCTGAGCAACAACACCAATCTTTCGGTTCCGACATTCCTTATAACAGTTATGATATTCCGTCCCGGAGAAAAACTTGCTGTTTACAAGCGGGTTGAACAGTTGCCAACCTTGTTACCAGGAACTGTTCACGAACTTGCAATGCCGAACTGGAATGCTCGTGATTATGGTCCGGGGCAATACCGTATCGTTGCGTGGGTTACAATCCCCGGTGGGGACCTCGAGCCTTTGAACGACACCAACCGAACGGATGTAACTCTCCGCTTTGGCGATGTTTTTGCTTACGACCCTGTTGATAATGTACGAAGCGACGTTGGCGATGCACAATTTTCGGGCATACAATATCGTGGGTTGGTATTCGCAGGCTTTGCCTACGGAGCCACTGGTAGCGTCTATGGTCCTTCGACTTCCTATAATTATCAATATGCAGTTGGATACGAAGGTGGTGCTGGTTCGGGCGAGATGGCTGCCCGATTTACTTTAGTGCAACAGGACACCATTTACGGATACCAAGCATACTTTACAATGTATAACCAGGCTCCGGACGATATTTCTTTCGAGCTTTATACTGGTAACGACCAGCCGACGGCTCGTGTTCCGGGAACCTTGCTATATACTTTACGAGGCTACGATGCAACGGGCGATTCTCTTGCATTCGAAAAATATCTTACTTACAAACTCAAAAAGCCGATTGTTCTTCCTGCTGGGAATTATTGGGTTTCGGTTTCCCAGCTTGGTGAAACGGGTTTTCATCTTGGTGGTTCGAAATATCGTATGGGTATGAGGATTACTTCTATCTACATTCCACCGCCAATTACTTCCGGTGGTCCCGTTGGTGGTGCAGGATTCCATTTGATGATAGAAAAAGACTTTCGCAAAATGAGTTCAACAAGAAATCTTATCAACGATAATATATTCGCATTCGAAAATGTTCGATATAGCGGAAACTGGGTCCAAATGATGCCGACAATCGGCAATCCTGGCTACGCCCACTTGCACCACTATGGAATTTCACCTTCGGATAATTATACCGCTACATTATCGCGAGGGACCTGGGTTCCTATGGTTCGACCTTACCTTGGTCCACGTGCTGCGAAGAACCTACCCGGAAAATACGACCCGGTTGAATTACTTTCCTTTGATGGTCGAGCACTCGACGCCGGTATCGATTTGTTCTGGGAGACGTCCTCCGAACGCAACAATTATGGATTCTTTATCGAACGACGTGTTGGGACCAACGACAATACAGAATTCAAGGAAATTGGGTTTGTAAAAGGTGTTGGAAACAGCACAGTTTCGCAACGCTACACCTATTTCGATAAAGACGTGGTTCCAAATACGGTTTATCAATACAGATTACGTCAAGTCGATAATGATGGTAGTTCAGCTGGAACATATTCAAGGGTGATTACCATTAAGTATGAAGGCTTTGGCGACCTTGCTCTCGACCAAAATGCTCCGAACCCATTTACAGTCAATACAACGATTCCTTTCGTGTTGCCAACCGATAGCAAAGTGCGATTGGAAGTCATTGATGTATTCGGTAATGTTGTTCGAACTATGGTCGATGGCGAGCTTCCTGCCGGTCGCTACGACAAATTCATCTGGGATGGTACCGATTCGAAGGGTAATCTTGTTCCAAGCGGAAACTACATTTATCGCTTGCTTGCAAATGGTCAGACTTTGACCGGGGTTATGACGTTTGTGCGATAGTCTATTGGGAAGCGATTAACGAAAAGCCCCTCGGCAACACAGTCGAGGGGCTTTTTTGATTTTTCGAGAAGACGAGACAATATTTAAATGCCGCCTGCCCAATAGTTTCTATCGAGACTTCTGTATTGAATTGCTTCGCTAACGTGTGATGGCTTTATCTCGTCTGAATTATCTAAATCGGCAATTGTGCGTGCAACTTTGAGTATTTTGTCGTATGCTCGGGCGGAAAATCCAAGCCGATTCATAGCGTTTTTAAGCAAGTTTTGAGAACTTTCATCTAATTTGCAAAATTTTCGGATTTCTTTCGACCCCATATCTGCATTCTTGTAAACATTCTTTACCCCGGTGAACCTTTTTTCTTGTATCTTCCGAGCTGCGATTACTCTTTCGCGAATCGGGGTAGAAGCTTCGCTTGTTGTTACCGAAGTTAACTCGTGGAATTTCACAGTTGGAACTTCGATATGGATGTCTATTCTGTCCAAAAGTGGTCCGGAAATTTTCGATTGGTATTTTTGGATTTGTGCAGGGGTACAAGTGCATTCTTGGAATGGATTTCCAAAATTCCCACAAGGGCAAGGATTCATCGAACAAACAAGCATAAAGTTGGCTGGGTATTCAATTGTCATTTTAGTTCGCGAAATACATATATTTTTGTCTTCGAGAGGTTGGCGAAGGACTTCGAGCACATTTCGAGCAAATTCGGGAAGTTCATCGAGGAAAAGAACTCCGTGGTGGGCAAGCGAGATTTCCCCTGGTTTGATTTTGTTCATTCCGCCGCCAACGAGAGCAGCATCGGAAATTGTATGGTGTGGACTGCGGAAAGGTCGTATGGTAACGAGTGCTTCGTTATTGCGAAGTAAGCCGGCAACGGAATGAATCTTTGTTGTTTCCAGCGCTTCCTCCAATGTCATTGGCGGTAGGATTGATGGAATGCGTTTTGCGAGCATTGTTTTTCCGGAGCCAGGGGGACCAATCATTAGGATATTGTGTGCTCCAGCAGCAGCAACTTCGAGCGCACGTTTCACTTGGTGTTGACCCTTCACGTCGGCAAAATCCAAAAGGAAATTGCGTTGGTTTTCCTCGAAAATTTTGAACTTGTCGACAATTCTTGTGGGAATAACCGTATTGTTGTTGAGGAACTCGATTGTTTGGGCGAGCGATTCAACAGGATAAACATCAATACCTTCAACGAGCGCAGCTTCGTTTGCATTTTCTTCTGGGAGAACCACAGCTTTGAATCCCATTTGTTGTGCACATAATGTTATCGAAAGAGCCCCGTGGATAGGACGCAAAGTTCCTTCCAACGATAGTTCACCGAGGAAAAGGATGTTTTCGGTGCTATTTGGCTCGATTATTCCTATTGCAGAAAGAATTCCGAGAGCGATTGGCAAATCGAGTGCACTTCCTTCTTTTCGAATGTCGGCTGGGGCTAAATTAATAGTGATTTTTTTCGCGGGGAAAATCAACCCACTGTTTTTGATTGCAGCGGTAACACGCTCTTTCGATTCTTTGACAGCGGAATCGGGTAATCCAACAATTACAAAATTCGGTATTGCATTATCTAAATGGGTCTCGATATCAATAACAAATGCATCGATACCCAATACAATTGCAGATTGAATCTTTGAATACATCTCAACTTTTCTGGTTATTCTCGTTTGTATAATATCTATTCAACAATTGAATATTTACCATATTTTCATTCCACATATATTACATTATAAAAGATATATGTAAAATATTGAAAAAGGGGACACACGACGCCGAGCGGACAGGTCCCTTTCATTATTATTTTTACATTATTGCCGAAGGTGGTGCAGGTTCATCTGGGGAACCGGCATTTCGAATAGGAATTCGAACCAAAACCCAACCAACAATAATGAATACTAATAAACTCAATAAGAATGTAGGATGTTCAAATATAATCAAAGACTTAAGGAAGTCGTAGTTAACAACAGCAATAATTGCAAACAGCAATCCTGTTAATGCTTCGCCCGCAATTAAACCGGAGGCAAGTAGGACCCCAGTATTATCTACTCGCGCTTTTTGGGCATCGTTGAAGTTTTTGCGAGCAAGGACTTTATCTAATATCCCGCGAATCAAACCCCCAACAAATATTGCAAAAGAAGTCTCCAAAGGCAGATACATCCCAACACAAACAAGCATCGGGCTACGCACTTTAAGGAGTATAAAGCCTATTGCCATAAGCATTCCAACAATAATCAAGGGCCATGCCATATCGCCTCCGACGATGCCTTTTGCGAGGATTGCCATCAAAGATGCTTGGGGAGCTGGATAGGCTTTACCGCCAAGCCCTGTCCCCCCAGCGATAACATCGCTTTGGTGAAGATAATACAAAGGAATAAACATTACGAAAGCAGAAAGGAGAACGCCAAATATATCTCCGATTTGCATTTTCCAAGGAGTTCCGCCAAGGATGTGTCCCACCTTTAAGTCTTGTAGCATTTCTCCGGCAACGGCAGCAGCCACACAAATAACAGCAGCGACACCAAGCACGGCTGCAACGCCCGATTGACCTTTAACACCTAATATTACCATCAAAAGAGCAGCAATGATTAATGTCGAGATTGTAAGTCCACTAATCGGGTTATTGCTTGAACCAATCAATCCGACAAGATAACCCGAAACCGCAGCAAAGAAGAACCCAGCAATTACCATAACAATTGTTGCTACGAGTGCAGCTATGATATCGTTGGAAAAGTAATAGTAGATAAAGAAAGTTCCAATTGAAGCGATAAATAAGCCGATAAATACCCATTTGAAAGGTAGGTCGCGTTCGGTGCGTTCTTCGGTTGTTCCGGAACCAGAAGCGGCTTTTCGAACATCCCTAACTGCGCGCGATAGTCCCGCGACGAGGCTCTTCCGCATTCGATACAGAGTGTAGCCTGCACTCATTAGCATTCCTCCAATAGCAACGGGGCGAACGAACTTTTTCCAAACTTCGAAAGAGATTGTAATCCATTGGTCGTCGCCACCGATTGGGGTTCCCATCGCTTCCATTGCTCTTACAATTTCGGGACCAAGGAAGTAAAGCAGTAAAGGAACAAAAAGTCCCCACGCAAGCAATCCGCCAGTGAAGTTAAGAGCGGCAAGGTTTGGTCCAATAATAAATCCTACACCCATATAGGCTGGACTGACTCCGGGGGTTGTCAAAAGCGCACCACCGCCAGCTTGCACGCCATCGGTTTTCCAAAATGCAAGTTTTTGAGTTGCAAAAGGAATGAACTTCTCCCAGGAACTTGCAAAGAACTGAATTTGTTTAAGCAATTGGATTAAACTTCCGAGCCCCATTGCCCAGAATAGGAATTTAGCTCCACTTCCTCCTTTTTGTCCAGCTTTGTGGATTTCGGAAGCTGCGACTGATTCCGGGAAGGGCAACTCTCGCTCTTCGACCATAACCCGACGGAGAATAGCAACGAAAAGAATTCCAATGATACCGCCAATTAACATTATAAGGCTGGCTTCTAAGTAGTGACGGACAGATGTGAAGTCTGACCAAATGCCTGCTATTAAAAAAGCAGGAATAGTGAAGATTGCTCCCGCTGCAACGGATTCACCTATTGAACCAACAGTACGAGCAAAGTTTTCTTCGAGTATAGTTCCATTTTTGAAAAGGCGTAGGAATGCCATTCCGATGACTGCTGCGGGATATGTTGCCGCGATTGTCATCCCAGCTTTCAAACCAAGATATGCATTTGCAGCGCCAAGAACCACAGCCATTATTAGCCCCAACACAAGAGCTCGAATCGTAAATTCGTTCATTACCATATTTGGAGGAACGAACGGAACATAAGGTTTGTTTTCGGGCATAAAACATCGTTATTTAGTGAAACATACAAATTTAATTTATTTTTTCCCTAAGTTTATGTAGTATCCGACTATAGCTTTAATACCGCCTAAGAAGTTTTCGACAGCAAAATTTTCGTTTGGCGAATGAATATTGTCTGTTGGTAAGCCAAAACCAAGAAGCACTGGGGAAGCGTTAAGTTCGTTCTGAAACGTTTCGCATATAGGTATCGAGCCACCTTCGCGGATAAACACTGGTTCTTTGCCGAAAGCACTCCTCAAAGACTCCTTCGCTTTTTGTATCCAAACGCTATCGATTGGGGTAATAACTGGATTACCTCCGTGCATTTCATTAATCTTGATTTTTACTGTTGGTGGTGCTATTTCAAGAATAAATTTTACTACTTTTTCGGTGATTTCTTTGTGGGTTTGGTTAGGGACTAATCGCATAGATATCTTGGCAGTTGCAGTTGCTGGTATGATTGTCTTTGCTCCTTCGCCTATATATCCTCCATACATCCCATTAATTTCTAATGTTGGGCGAGCCCAACTACGTTCAAGAATCGAATACCCAATTTCGCCGTAAGACATTGGAATACCAATAGAATTGCAATACTCTCGCTCGTCGAATGGAAGACGTTGGAACTCGTATCGTTCATCCTCTGTTAATGGGACGACGTTTTCGTAGAATCCGGGAACAGTGATTCTCCCGTATTTATCTTTAAGCTGTGAAATAATCCAAAAAAGGACTTGGGCAGGATTATCGACGGCGCCTCCGTAACTTCCCGAATGCAAATCGCGGTTTGGTCCATAAACGGTTACTTCGATAAAACTTATTCCACGAAGTGCGTAGCAAATTGATGGGAGCCCTTCGGCAAACCATTCAGTATCGGAAATCACAACGCTGTCGCATTTAAGCAATTCTTTGTGGTTATGAACAAACTCATCGAGATGGTTGCTACCCGACTCCTCTTCGCCTTCGAATAAAAACTTGATATTTACAGGGAAAGATGCGTTGGTTTTCAAAATTGTTTCAAATGCTTTTAGATGGATGAAGAGTTGACCTTTGTCGTCTGCCGAGCCTCGGGCAAAAATTTTTCCGTTGCGAATACTTGGTTCGAAAGGTGGCGTTTCCCATAGTTCAAGCGGTTCAACAGGTTGAACATCGTAATGACCATAAACAAGAATTGTTGGGGCATCTGGTTGTTTAGTGTAGCTGCCATAGACTATGGGATGCCCTGCGGTTTCGTAAAGTTGAACATTTTCAATCCCAACGGATTTCATATGTTCGGCAAGCCAACAAGCGCAACTCAATACATTAGCTTTATGTTCGGAACGACTACTTATGCTGGGGAATCTCAAAAAATCGAATAATTGGGCAAAAAATGTTTCGCTTTCTCTTTCGATGAAGCTGTAATATTGTGTCATTATGTAATTATCAAAAATTTAAAAACATAAAATTACAAAAAAGAAAAACAAGAACTACAAAAAATTTTCAACGAAGTGTGAATATCCGTCTTTTAGAGATAGAATCTGTTCATAGAAATCTTTCGATAGGATTTTTCACATAGCCATTGATTCGGTAGTCATTGCTTTTTACTTTTCTGTTTTGTCGGAAACTTAGGAAAGAAATATACATACTTATTATATAAAATATTTTTTCCCGTGTTGTTGCAACTATTTCTTTCGATTTGCGTAATTTATTTCGTATGTATATTTAAATATGGAGAAAAAAAATGTTGAATCAACAAATACCCAATGCTCCAGTACCTCCGTCGTATTATCCACAACGAAGACGAAGCCGATGGTGGATACCTTTGATTATTGTGGGAGTGATTCTTGTGTTATTTTTTACAATTATTATTGCAGTTCTAAGTTCAATTGGTTCATTTTTTGAAAAGGAGCCAATCGAAATCAAAAGCAACTCCGTTCTTGTTATTAATTTCAACAAAACATACCCCGAATGTATCGACGATTCTTTTGCTTCGCTGTTCAGCGAAAGTAGCCGGACTTCATTTTACGATGTATTGAAAGCAATCGAACGAGCTACAACCGACGAGAAAATCCGTGGAATTTATCTGCGAACTTCGTTGTCTGCTACGATGGGTTTTGCCAAACGGCTTGAAATAATTGAGGCACTCGATAAGTTCAAAAAGTCGGGCAAGTTTATTTATTCCTTTATCGAAATGGGGAACGAGAACGATTATTTGCTTGCTTTGCCATCGGATAAAATTTTTCTTGCTCGCGAAGGGGTAATGGAAATGAATGGATTTGCCATTTCGGCTTTATTTTTGAAAGGTTTATTTGAAAAGATTGGCATTGAATACTACGTCCAACAATACGAGGATTTTAAATCTGCTGGCGAAACGTTCAGCCGAACGAAATTTAGTGATAGTGCTCGGCTTGTTCTTCGAACTTTGTTGAATCAAAGATATAATTTCTTCCTCGATTATGTAGAAAGATTTAGAAAAATACCGAAACAAGATTTGGAAAAAATACTTAATCGGGCAGTGTATTCTCCCGATTCGCTCCTTGCTTTGGGGTTTGTCGATAGCCTTTTGAATGATAATCAAGCGAAGGACTTTATTCGTGAAGTTGTTTTAGGGAAAAAAGCCAACAACGATTCTTCGAAAAAGAAAGTTAATTTCATTGCCGTTAGTCAATACATAGAAAGCGAGGATTTTGCACCCGAGGGGAAATATGACAAAGAAAATGCTATTGCTATTGTTTATGCCTCGGGTCCTATAATTCAACGTTCGCAAGATTCTCCGTTTCAAACAGAAACAAGGATTACTCCCAACGAATTCATCAAAAATTTGAAGAAAGCTCGCGAAGATAAAAAAGTTAAGGCAATTATCATTCGAATTGATAGCCCTGGCGGTTCTGTTATTGCTTCCGACGAAATATGGGAGGAAATCAGAAAAACTAAAAAAATCAAGCCAGTTTATGCTTCGATGAGCGATGTTGCGGCTTCGGGAGGTTACTATATTGCGATGGCTTGCGATACAATCATTGCACATCCCGCAACAATCACTGGCTCGATTGGAGTGATTACGATGATTCCTAACCTTAGCAAGTTGATTGATAAGATTGGTATTACAATCGACACTCTTTCGACAAATCCATCGTCGCAAGATTTAAACTTTTTTGTTCCGTTTAACAAAAGGCAATTTCAGAAATTGGATGAAGTTGTTCGACCAGTCTATTATCGGTTTGTTAGCAAGGTAGCCGAAAGTCGTAAAAAGAATTTCGACGAAGCCCGAGCGCTTGCAAAGGGACGCGTTTGGACCGGCGAGCAAGCTTTCCAACACGGCTTGGTTGATGTTCTGGGAGGACTCGACGATGCAATTAAACTTGCAAGTAAAAGGATTGGTATTCCGAATCCTATGATTAAACGTTATCCAAAGCCAATTGATGAGTTCCAAATTCTTTTGAGATTATTAACTCGTCGGGATGAAGATGAAAGCAAATTGGCTCGGCTATACCAATTATTAAATATAAAAGATAGTAAGCATTTGAAAATTCTATTGCAAACATTTCCTCCGGTCGTAAAAGAACAACTCGTTAGCTATTTGCAGATTGTTGCACTTTCGAACGAAGAGAATGTTTTAGCAATTTTGCCATCAATTATTTGGCTTCATTAGAGGCATTTTAGAAATCTATAATTTATTATAGGGGGCGAAAAACCTTCCGCCCCCATATTCGACTAGTGATTACAACCCAATATATGCGGGCTTTTATTTCCGTTAACCTGACTTTGCAAGGATTTTTAGTTTATTTAGATGTGTCATTTATTCGCCCCGATGCTATCGAATGGAATTTTTGTGTCGGCATATACTTGCCATAGTTTTATTTTGTTATCGTTTACGATTGCTTTCCAAGCAGCGGGAATTTGCCAATGTTTTTTGATGTTGTTTGTTTCTTTTCCTTTGTAAGTTCCACTTCCAAAACCAAAAACAGCGAAAGTATCGCCGTTGGCGAATATATCTGTAACTTCAATTTTGTAGTCGGGGAACCACTGAAAATACACAATCCAGCTCTCTTTCATTCTATCTTTGCCGACGATTGTATTGCCGTGTGCATCGATGAATTGATGATTGTCTGTTGCTAACGAATAAATTTTATCAACGTTGTGTTCGTTGATTGCTTCTACAAAATTATAAATAGTTTGCTTGCTCATTTAGTCGTTGTTCGATGCTTCCTGGTCAACACGTTGTTTAATGTATCGGTTCCCTTCGATGTAATTTCCGAGTGTTATATCTCGCATATTGGAGTATAGTAATTTTCTTGGCGAGGGGTTGGCGAGATATTTTTCCCAAAGTTGAATAGAATTGGTTTGTGTTTTTTTTGAATTTTCTCTTGAATAACCATTAACGCTTTTATAAGTGCTTCTGGACGAGGTGGGCATCCGGAGACATAGGCATCGACAGGGAGGAACTGGTCAATTCCTTGAACTACCGAGTAACTACGGAACATTCCACCGGTGGAAGCACATACCCCCATCGAAATAACCCATTTAGGGTCGGGCATCTGGTCGTATATTTTACGAACAACCCAGGACATCTTGTATGTAACGGTTCCGGCAACAATTAACAAATCCGACTGTCGAGGAGTCATTCGGAATACTTCGGAACCGAAGCGTGCAACGTCGAAACGTGGAGAAGCGAAAGCCATCATCTCGATAGCACAGCAGGAAATTCCGAGTGGCATTGGCCAAACTGAATTTTTTTGTGCCCATTTCAAAACGGCATCGACAGTTGTTGTTAGGAAACCGTCGCGCCCAAGCAATTTATCTAATCCCATTCTAATCCTCCTTTTCTCAGTTCATAGAAATAACCAACAAAAAGAACCAATATAAAAGTTATCATAGAAATAAACGCAGGAAATCCAAGATTAGTGAAAGTTATTGCCCAAGGATAAAGGAAAACAACTTCGATATCGAAGACAATAAAACTCATAGCCACAAGATAGAATTTGACGGAGAAACGTTCGCGTGCTGTTCGGAAAGGAATCATTCCGCTTTCATACGTAGTAATTTTTTCGCGTGTGATGCGTCGTGCCCCCATCCATTCCGAAAGTATCATAAACACAAAGGCAACAAGAAATCCAAATATTATCATTAAAATTAAAGGAACATAGGCACCGAGCATATTTATCTCTTAAACTTTCTTAAAAATTCAAATTTATTACATTTGCAATAAAATAACAAAGAAAGTTTGAAAATTTTTATGTTATTGCTAATTCGAAACATACCCTAAGGCTTACAACAGATAGACACAACATATTACGAGCAATTAGAACTTACACTATCAATTTGCTGTTCATTCAATAGTTGTGATGTTGTTATTTTGAAAATATTGTTAAAAAAATTAATTTAATTTTTTTGTTTGTTAAGATTTCTAAAAAGTGAGTGAAATTATACTTGAAATTAAGCAGTTGAGCAAATCTTTCGATGACCATCGAATCTTGAAGAATATTTCGCTTTCTGTTCGCAAAGGGGAACTTATTTCGATAATAGGTCGTTCGGGCTGTGGGAAAACAACGCTGCTCCGATGTATCAACTGTTTGGAGCGTTTCGATTCGGGTTATCTTCGTGTTGGTGGGATAGAAATAGAACGAAGATATTTCCAAGCAGTTCAGCATTCGAAAGGCAATAGTAATTCGAACCACTTTAACAATAGCAAAAAATATAAACTCGAAGAGGAATATCAAGAAAAAGCTAATCAAATTCGTTCGCGTGTTGGTTTGTTGTTTCAAAACCTAAACCTTTTTCCACATTTGACGGTTTTGGAAAATATTACAATTGCTCCACAAATTGTAAGGAAAGAGCATAAAACGACGGCAACCGAGCGTGCAAAAGCATTGCTCGCAAAAGTTGGGCTTTCTGATTTCGAAAATCGTTATCCGTATCAGTTATCTGGTGGACAAGCTCAACGCGTTGCTATTGCCCGGGCGCTTGCTATGAATCCAGAGCTTATGTTGTATGATGAGCCAACGTCGGCACTCGACCCCGAACTCGTTGGCGAAGTGTTCAATGTTATGCAGGACCTTCACAACGAGGGTATGACGCAGATTATTGTTACCCATGCTATGAACTTTGCAAAATCTGCTTCCGATTATGTAATCTATCTCGAAGCAGGCGAAATTGTTGAAATTGGAAGACCGCAGGACCTTTTTTCTTCGCCGCGAGACGCGCGGACCGAGGCTTATGTTCGCTTATTCAAGGAGTAAATGTAGTGTTAAAAATTCGAATTTTCGTTTTTCTTTCTTTTGGCTTGGGCATTTTATTTGGCAATCCCGATATAAGAGCACAGGAAAAAAAAGTTCTTCGGTGGGCTGCCGACGCCGAAGGCAATGCTCCTTATATTTTCCAAGACCCTAAAATTCCATCGAATATAATTGGTTTTGAAGTCGATATAGTTAAAGCTATTTGCAATGTTTTAAAGGTTAAAGCGAAATTTGTCCAAAACCAGTGGGATGGGCTCATACCGGGACTCGAACGAAATGACTACGATATTGCAATCAATGGTCTGGAGATTACCGAGGACCGAAAGCAAGTTGTAAATTTCAGCGACCCTTACTATGTAACACACGAACAACTTGTTGTGATGAAAGGAGTTGATTATATAAACGAGCTTTCCGATTTAGTAGGGCGACGTGTCGGTGCGTTAAAGAACTCGCTTGCCGAAAGGATTTTAAGAGCAAAAGGCGGAATAAATGTTATTACTTATGAAGGCGAAGTAAATGCGTTCGTTGATATGAAGAATGGGCGTATCGAAGCTGTGCTGGTCGATGCCCCAATTGCTTTGTATTTCACCGGAACAAACCCCGAATATCGAATTGTTGGACAGCCCATTGGTGAAATTTCTTATGGGATTGCTTTGCGGAAAGGAGATACAACACTCCTTCGGAGAATAAATTTTGCAATAGAAACTCTGAAAAAAAGTGGGAAACTTCGGGAGATACTCGAGCAGTGGAAGCTTTGGAACTTTATGATGAGTTCGTTTTTGAGCGATTTTAGCCCTTCGAATGTCCCACCTCGCAAATACCATGAATTTCTCGAAGCTGTGGGGAGAAGGGGAGATTTGGTTTCTCGAATTTGGCTATACTTGGATTTTATGCCTTTGTTTTTCAAAGCGGCTTTGGTAACATTGGGGATCTCGATACTTGCAATGCTTCTTGCAATCTTTGTAGGTTTAGTTTTGTCACTAATGCGGGTTTACGGAGGGAAGATACTTAGCTGGTTTGCAATTGCGTATATCGAGGTAATTCGTGGAACACCGTTGTTGATTCAATTGTATTTTATCTTTTATGCGCTACCTTCGATTGGGATTAAATTTTCTCCATTCATTGCAGCAATTATTGGATTGGGACTAAACTATGCTGCATACGAAGCCGAAGTTTATCGTTCGGGATTGTTTGCGATACCGAAAGGACAAATCGAAGCAGCAATTTCGCTTGGGATGCATAAATCCCAGGCAATTTGGCATATTGTAATTCCCCAAGCTATTAGAATTGTTATTCCACCGATGACAAATGATTTTATCTCGCTATTGAAAGATTCAAGTTTGGTTTCGATAATTACTATGATTGAACTGACTAAGGTTTATTATCAAATTGCCTCCAGCTATTACGATTATCTTGGAACCGGAATCATAGTTGCTATTATTTATTTGCTTCTTGGGCTGCCATTTGTCCGATTAGCTCGAGCATTCGAAAAGCGATTGGTAATTGAATCGGCAGCCAAAAGAGATAAGTTATAATATGAGCGATTATTTTGCGTTTATACTTATCGTTTTATTGGTAATATTTGGGAACTTTTTATGAAAAAGCTGATAGTTTTGTTTTTAACGCTTTCTTTGACATTGTTCGCGCAAGAGATAAACCAACACCCAAAGAAGGTTATAAAACGAACCGAAGATTCAACCACTCAACGCCACTATAAACCTTTGAAGCCAATTAATCAGCACACATTCAATACCGTCGAAGAAGCTTTGTCCGATACATCCGAACTCCGAACTTTGAACCTTGCCGGAAAAAACCTCACTTCTATTTCCCCTTCAATTGCGAAATTCACTCAATTAGAAGTATTAGACCTTTCTAACAATTCGATTTCGTCGTTGCCGAAAGAAATCGCTTATGTAAAAACTCTAAAAGTTTTGCGGCTTTCGAACAATCAATTCACCAAATTCCCCGAAATTTTGAAAGAACTTCCAAATCTCGAAACGCTCGACCTTTCGAGTAACAAAATTTCCGAGTTGCCCGAAAAGCCGATTGTTTTCCCACAACTTAAGAATATGCTTTTAGCTCGAAATCAGTTCAAAATATTTAAAAATATAGACTTTCCACTACTTAATACCCTAGATTTAAGTTTCAATCAACTCGAACAACTGCCCGAGCTTACTTTGCCTGCTACAAAACTAACAAACCTGAACCTTGCGAACAACAAAATTAAAAGCATTGGTACCTCGATTCAAAAGTTCAGTGGTTTGCGCCGATTGACGTTATCGAATAATCGGATTGAGACAATATCGAAAGATATTGCTTCGTTAGCCTATTTAAACTTCTTGCGGTTGGACAACAACCGACTAACACAAGTTCCAATCGGTTTAGCTAATATTCAAACGCTAACAGTTTTGGACTTAAGCAACAATCCAATTGCAACATTTTCGATTTCCGAAAATGGGTTTCCCGCTCTTTCGAACTTGATTTTGAACAACATCAACTCGGATAAATTTCCGACAGAGATTTTTGGAATTCCAAATCTTCGCGCTCTAAGTTTGGTCGGCAATAAAAATTTGAATTTGAATGGTATTTCGTTGCTAACGAAGTTGGAAATTCTTAAAATATCTAATTGCAATTTAACAGAAATCCCAAAGGAAGTCTTTAAACTAAGTAAATTAAAAGAGTTAGATGTATCGAACAACAAGATAAGTGCTATTCCTTCGGAAATTTCGAAGTTGACCGAACTAATTCGTTTGAATATTAGTTTCAATGAATTGCAGTCGTTACCGAGCGAAATCGTTTCGTTAGGAGCTTTGCAGATATTGAATGCAAACAATAACCAGCTAACTAAACTTCCCGATGAAATTCAGCGGTTGACAAATCTACGCAACTTACAATTAAGGAAGAACAAATTTCCAGATTCCGAAATGGAAAAAATAAAACAGAGTTTTCCAAAGGTAAGTGTGATGTTCTGAGTCGATTCCTATCCCCGACCCTCCGGATTATATTGCGAAAGGAAGAATTATTTCCGGGTGGGTGATTTATAGGTTTGTTTAACTTCAAAGTATCGATTAAATCGGATTTTAGTGCAGGTAACTTGAAATTATATAGAAAAAAATATTTTGTTAGAGCCTAATTTGATTAATATTTGGCGTCTAAAATCAAATAACCAGTTATCCCGTAGGTGAAGTATCTTTTTGTCCTTTCTCTGAAAGAGTGGAGTGCCGCTCGGTAATACAAAAGCGGGTAAAAAGTTTCATTTTGTTCTACCCGAATTTTCGTCGTTAATTTTTTTTATTCAAAAAATGACGGGCAACATTTTCTATACTATTCGATTACAAGAATTTTAGTCAATTCCTCCATCGAAAAATACTCTTTTTTCCTTTCATTCGTTTTACTTCTTTTTGTAAGAAAAAAGGATGAAATATGAAGAAATTTTTTCTGTTACTAGCAGTGTTTTGTTTTTGCTATTTTGTTGTTTTTTCCGAAGAAGCAAGATTGTTGCGTTTCCCCAATGCATCGGCAAGCCAAATTACCTTTGTTTATGCAGGCGATATTTATGTAGTTAGCATCAACGGAGGAACTGCGCGAAAAATTACATCGAGCGAAGGAATTGAATTGTTTCCCCGCTTTTCTCCCGACGGCAAATCGATTGCTTTCTCGGGTGAATATGATGGGAATCGCGATGTTTACGTTGTTCCTTCCGAAGGTGGCGAGCCCAAACGCTTGACATATTCTATGGATTTGCCTAATCTACCCGAAAGAATGGGACCCGACAAAATTGTTATGCAATGGAGTTCGGATGGAAGGAAAGTGCTCTACCGTTCTCGCTCGAATTGGTGGCATGCTTGGAGTGGAAAGTTGTTTTGGGTGAGTCTCGATGGTGGGTTGCCCGAAGAAGTTCCTTTGCCCCGTGCCGGATTTGCCTCGATTTCACCTGATGGAAAAAGAATTGCTTACAATCGCGTGTTTCGTGAGTTTCGCACCTGGAAACGCTATCGCGGGGGTCAAGCCGACGACATCTGGATTTACAACTTTGCCACAAAGAAATTAGAAAACATTACCAACAATCCCGCCCAAGATATTATTCCGATGTGGTTCCAAAACAAAATTTATTTCCTTTCGGACCGCGACCACACTATGAATCTGTTTTCCTATGATTTAACGACAAAACAAACAAAGAAAATTACAAATTTCGATAAATACGACGTCAAGTTTCCATCTGTGGGGACTAATTTCATCGTATTCGAAAATGGAGGTTATATTTATCTTCTTGACCCGAACACAGACAAGTATGAAAAGGTTAAAATTGAGATTGCCGAGGATTTCCCGACGATTCGACCTCAATTTAAAAATGTGAAGGAACAGATTTATTCATTCGACATTTCTCCCGATGGAGTTCGAGGTCTTTTCGAAGCCCGTGGCGAGATTTTCACTGTTCCAGCGGAAAAAGGGACCATACGAAATCTAACAAAAACCGGAAATGTTCACGACCGAAACCCTGTGTGGAGTCCCGATGGTCGTTGGATTGCTTACGTAAGCGATAAAACAGGCGAAACCGAAGTGTATATTTCGAAACCCGATGGTTCCCAAGAGATTCAACTTACAAACGACGCAAAATCATATCGCTACTCTGTGAAGTGGTCGCCCGATAGTAAAAAATTGCTGTGCAATGACAAATTGATGCAACTATATATCGTCGATATCGAAACAAAAAAAGTTACTCTTATCAAACGTTCGAAGGTTTGGGAAATTACAGATTTCGCTTGGTCGCCGGACAGCCGTTGGGTGGCTTTTGTAGAATATCTCGAGAATAATTTCCCGGTTATTTATATTTATTCTGTTGAAACAGGCGAAACTAAACAAGTTTCAAGTGAGTTTTTCCAAAGTTATTCCCCAGAATTTTCTTCCGATGGAAAATATCTTTTCTTTGTTTCCGACAGAACATTCAAAGCCTCGATAGGTGAATTCGAATGGAACTATCAGTTCCACGACCTATCGAAAGTCTATGGCATTACTCTTCAAAAAGATACTCAATCGCCTTTTGCTTTCGAAAACGATGAAGTAAAACCGAAAGACGAGCCTAAACAGGAAGAAGAAACAAAAGATAAAACTAAGAAATCCAAGGAGACAAAGGCAAAAGAAGAAAATAAAGTTAAAATTAATATCGATTTCGATGGAATTGCCGATCGTATCTTCGAGTTCCCAGTTCCTAATGGTTCATACCGCAGTTTGCGTTCTGTTGGCAACAAACTCTATTATGTTCGTTCGTCTTCGTCGCAAAAACCAAAATTCTATATGTTCGACATTGAAAATAAAAAAGAAACGGAAGTAGGCGATTTTAGCCTTTACGAAATTTCTGCCGATGGTAAAAAGATTATCTTCCAAAAAGACAAGGATTATTACATAACAGATTTGAAGGATAAGATTTCCACAGATAAAGGCAGATTGGAGCTTTCCGAAATGCAAATGTTGGTTGACCCGAGAGCGGAATGGAAACAAATTTTCGATGAATCGTGGCGGCAGATGCGCGATTTCTTCTATGCTCCAAATATGCATGGTGTCGATTGGAAAGCAATTAAAGAAAAATATGCTGAACTTTTGCCATATTGTCGTCATCGTTTCGATTTGACATATATTATCGGCGAAATGATTGCGGAACTTAATGTTGGGCATGCTTATGTTGGTGGTGGTGATATGCCAAAAGTTGAATCAGTTCCGATTGGTTTGCTCGGCGCCGATTTTACGTTCGACCTAAATAGTGGATTCTATCAAATAAAGAAAATATACAGCGGAAGGAACTGGAGCGAAGATACTCGTTCGCCGTTAATGTTGCCAGGCGTGAATATCAAAGAAGGAGACTATATCGTCGAGATTGAAGGCATACCGCTTTCGAAAGAAATGACGCCATACCGAGCATTGGTAAACAAAGCGAACAAATATGTTTCTATCAAGGTAAACAGCAAACCAAGCCTCGAAGGTGCAAAAGAATATTTTGTTAAAACCATTGCTAGCGAAGGCGGATTGCGATATCTCGACTGGGTAGAATATAATAGAAACTACGTAGAAAAGAAAACAAATGGCCGCGTCGGGTATATCCATATTCCGGATATGGCTGTGGGCAACGGATTAAACGAATTCGTTAAGTATTTCTATCCACAAGTCCGAAAAGAGGCTTTAATTATCGACGATCGTTACAATGGTGGAGGGAACGTATCGACAATGATTATTGAACGATTGCGCAGAATACTTTCAATAGCAACTTATGCAAGAAACCAGGAAGTCGTTCAAACTAAGCCCGATGCAGTTATGACCGGACCGATGGTTTGCTTGGTAAATGAACTTTCGGCTTCCGACGGCGACTTATTCCCATACCAGTTTAAAACACTTGGTATTGGGAAAGTTATTGGTCGCCGAACCTGGGGTGGTGTTATTGGCATTCGTGGTTCATTGCCATTCCTCGATGGTGGTTATATGATGAAACCAGAGTTTGCCAATTTTGGACCAAATGGACAATGGGTTCTCGAAGGAGAAGGTTTAACGCCAGACATAGAAGTTGACAACGACCCTGCATTAGAATATCAAGGGATTGACCGACAGTTGGACAAAGCAATCGAAATTATTTTAGAGGAAATCAAAACTAATACGAAGCCACAAGTTCCAAAAGTTCCGCCGTTTCCAATTAAAAAGTAGAGTTCCTTAATAGGGGCAAATTCAATTGCCCCCTTTTATCATTATTTTTTGTTAATTTTGTATTCGAAGGTGGCTTAGCTCAGATGGTCGAGAGCGTTCGCCTCACACGCGAAAGGTCACTGGTTCGAATCCAGTAGCCACCACAACCAACAAATAAAATTTGTATTTATTGTTTAAATAATTTTTGTAAATTGCTTTTTTGTAAGATTAAATAATCTTGCAAAAAATTACTGAAAATATTGTCAATATTAGGCAAATTCAAAGTGCAGCAATTTTACTGCGACAAAGAAGCTGGAAATTTAAGACTATAAATTAATCTTTGTTCTCTTTTTTATTAATAATTTAAGAGGTGATTTATGTTCCGCAAAGCTTTTTATAGTTCTATGCCGTTCTCCATTTTCTTCTTTTCGGTAGTTTTGGCTTTTTATGGTTGCTCGAGCGTTGCTACTGTAAATCAAATCCAGACAAGTACCACTTATCCCAACAAACTTAAAATCAAAGCCTTAGTGTATTTGCCTGATGATATTACCAACAAAATTGTTCCAATCCGTTCATCCACGGATGTTTGTAATATGTATAATGGAGAAGTAAACGTTGGTTCGGCATACTTCTCGGCGATTGAGAGTGGCTTGAAATCTTCCCTTGAAGTGGTTGAGTTCGTTAAATCTCAACCTACCCCGGAACTTATAAAGATGAGAGGATTTGATATTGGCGTATCTGTTAATTTACAGAATGAAAATTTTTCCTTAACCCCTTCCCAAGTTCTTGGTTTCTTTGGCAATTCGATTAGGCAAAACGCTCAATATCAAGTTTCTTTCGGGTTGATATTTTTTGATGATAGCGGGAGCTTGATATACTCAATGACTGCTAATGGCTCAAGTTTCGATACAAAAGATCTCGGCTGCAGCAAAATAGCTGAAATGATGGCGGGGACGATTGAAAAAGGCTTGAAACAACTTGCTGATAATATTTCTCAACTTTGTTATGGCAACTCAGATTTAAAAGAATATGCTAAAACTAGAAAGAAATAACTTTTAGCAGCAAACGTAAACGACTTTCTGTTAAATGTATCCTGCCTTGGTTTGGATACAAAATTTTGCATTACTTCGATTCCCCCTTGAATTGAGCAAGGATTGCAACATTTTGTTCAAAATCTTCGAATCTTCGAGAGATATGTTGTTCCGGTCGTTGTAAGGTTTTGTAACTTTTCAAAGGATTTCGGCAGTTTTTTCATTCTATCTATTGATGGAGTATCCCGAGTTCTTTCGGGGAAAAATTTTTTATAATTAAAATAAATTTTAAATATTTATGTTAATTAAATTCTAGGATTTTCGAATTTTTAATCTTTTTCGATTAGTTTGGATATTTTGGAAAAAGTTCGTAATTTTGTAGGCTTAAATTGGGGCAGGTACCGAAGCGGTCAAACGGGGCAGACTGTAAATCTGCTGGGGAATCCCTTCGGAGGTTCGAATCCTTCCCTGCCCACTTTTTGCGGGAGTAGCTCAGTTGGTAGAGCATCAGCCTTCCAAGCTGAGGGTCGCGGGTTCGAATCCCGTTTCCCGCTCGAGGATGCAGAGGGTGCGGGAGTAGCTCAGTTGGTAGAGCGTCAGCTTCCCAAGCTGAGGGTCGCGGGTTCGAGTCCCGTTTCCCGCTCGGCAATCGAAAGGCTGATGTAGCTCAGTTGGTAGAGCACTTCCTTGGTAAGGAAGAGGTCACCGGTTCAATCCCGGTCATCAGCTCGCCAAAGGGGTGTAGCTCAATTGGTAGAGCGGCGGTCTCCAAAACCGTAGGCTGAGGGTTCGAGTCCTTTCACCCCTGCAATATTTTTTTATTATGTATAGCGTATGATTGGTAAAATTAAAACATATTTTGGCAATGTTGCAAAGGAAATGAAGAAGGTCTCTTGGCCTACTCGCCAGCAACTACGCGAATCGACTTACATAGTGATTATTACTACGCTACTTTTTACCGTTTTCGTTTATGCCATAGATTTTCTTATGGTTAAAATTATGGAATTTATCTTTTGATAATGATGGAAGAAGTGGACTACATAAAAGAAAGGCCAGAGGAGAAATTGGAGCATAAGTGGTATGCTTTGCGAACCTACACGGGGCACGAGCAACGAGTAAAACTAACACTTGAATCCGAAATAAAACGATTGGGTTTGCAAGAACGTATCACCGATATTATAATTCCGCAAGAAACAGTTTTCGAAGTCCGCCAAGGAAAAAGAAAAACGAAAATCAAAAATTTCTTGCCGGGTTATATTATTCTTCGTGTATCGCTCGATAAAAAGTTAAAAGATTATATTAATGCTCTTCCTTCGGTTGTAAGTTTTGTTGGAACGAAAAATGCTCCCGTTCCGTTGACAGAGAGCGAAATTCAGCGTATCATTGGGCGCGTTGAAGAGAGGAAAAATATTGAGACAATTGGAACTGAATTCCAAATCGGCGACCCCGTCAAAGTAATCGATGGTCCTTTCTCTGGTTTTAATGGAACTGTCAAAGAAGTAAACCACGAAAAACAGAAACTCAAAGTCGAAGTGGGAATACTTGGTAGAAAAACACCCGTCGAGTTGGATTTTCGCCAAGTTGAAATTGGTGGTATTTAGTCTTTTTGTTAGAAAATTTTTGGTAAACATTGAGTAGATAAATATGGCAAAAAAAGTATTAGGCTCATTTAAGTTGCAATTGCAAGCATCGGAAGCGACAATGGCGCCGCCTGTTGGGCCAGCCTTTGGCCAACGTGGGCTAAACGGAATGGAATTTGTCAAGCAATTTAATGCACGCACAGCCAAGCAAAAAGGAACAATTTTGCCTGTTGTTGTAACGTTCTATTCCGATAAAAGTTTTACTTTTATTGTTAAATCCCCGCCTGCTGCTGTTCTTATTATGAAAGCAGCCAACATACAAAAGGGTTCTGGCCAGCCACATAAAGTTAAAGTGGGGCAAATAAGCAAATCCCAATGCGAAGAAATTGCAAAAATCAAAATGGAAGATTTAAATTGCGATACACTTGAATCTGCTGTTTCAATGATTAAAGGAACAGCACGAAGTATGGGAGTTACTGTTGTCGATTAATACTTTTAAAGGAAGTTAATTATGAAAAAACATGGCAAACGTTTCGAACAACTGATTAAAAATTATAATCCGAAAGAGGTTTATCCTTTCGTCGAAGCAGTCGAAATTGTTAAAAAGAATGCTACTGCAAAATTCGACGAATCTTTCGAAGTTGCAATTCGTTTAGGGGTAGACCCTAGGAAAGCCGATCAGTTGGTTCGCGGCACTGTAACGTTACCACACGGAACGGGTCGCAAAGTCCGAGTGCTCGTTCTTTGCAAACCGCCACGCGATAAGGAAGCTATCGAAGCTGGAGCCGATTACGCTGGGTTCGAAGAATATATCGATAAGATTAAAGGAGGTTGGACCGACGTCGATGTGATTGTTGCGACTCCCGATGTAATGGGTGAGGTTGGAAAACTTGGAAAAATTCTCGGACCGCGTGGATTGATGCCAAATCCAAAAAGTGGGACTGTTACAATGGATGTGTCCAAGGCAGTAAACGAAGTTAAAGCCGGAAAAATCGAATATCGTGTCGATAAAACCGGAAATGTTCATTCTGCTGTTGGGAAATGTTCTTTCGAAGTTACTCAGCTCGCCGATAATATTTTAGCATTGTATCAAAGTATTATCAAAGCGAAGCCTTCGACCGCAAAAGGGAAATATGTGAAAAGTATACACTTTTCTTCTACTATGGGACCTGGGGTGGAAGTGAGTGAGTCTTCTATTCAGGCTTGAAACAGTGGGTAATACGCACTCATAAATATATGAAAGCGACTTGCTTCTCGTACTTTTTAGTATGTAGTCGCTTTGTAGTATAGAAAGGCAGGATAAATGATAACAAAAGAGCAAAAGAAGGAAAAGGTTGCCGAACTTGTTGAAAAGTTCAAAAAGGCAAATAGCTACTATTTTGTCGATTTCACAGGGATGAATGTCGAAACGACAATCCAGTTTCGTAGGGAACTGAAAAAGAACGCAATGGAAATCAAAGTTGCTAAAAATTCTTTGATTAACCGAGCTTTAAATGAAGCAGGTGGGTTACAAGGATTGAAGAAGGACCTTTTTGGACCGACGGGAATAATATTTGGGTATGGCGACCCAATCCAACCTGCAAGGTTAATCAACGAGCGCTACGAAAAAGAACAACGCCCTGTTTTTAAGGGAGCCGTTGTCGAAGGTGTGGTTTACGAATCGGATAAATTGAAAACATTGGCAACATTGCCATCCAAAACCGACATTATCGCAAGCATACTTGGAAGTTTGAATGCGCCAATTTCTGGTATTGTTGGTGCAATAAATTTCATTATGCGCGATCTTGCTTATGTAATTGAAGAAGTTGCAAAGAAAAAATCATCAAATTAAATAACTGTTTAATATTAATTGGAGTTTGAAAAATGGCGACAAAAGTTGAAGAATTAGTCGAACAGATATCGAACCTCACCCTTGTTGAAGCTGCTGAATTGAAAAAAGCTTTGGAGGATAAGTTCGGTGTTACAGCATCTGCACCAGTTATGGTTGCGGGTGGAATGGCTGTTGGAGCTGCTGCCGAAGCACCCAAAGAGGAGGAAAAAACCGAGTTTGATGTCGAATTGACCGAAACCGGTGCAAACAAACTTAATGTTATAAAAGTCATTCGCGAGATTACTGGGCTGGGTTTGAAAGAGGCTAAAGAGCTTGTAGAAGGCGCTCCGAAGATGGTGAAGGAAGGTGCTACGAAAGAAGAAGCCGAAGATATAAAGAAAAAGCTCGAAGCTCAAGGGGCAAAAGTTACTTTGAAATAATTTAATAAGGAGTTGGCGGGGGGATACCTCCGCTTCACTCCTTATTTGTTTGAAAAAATATATAGGTATGGAATTAACGCATTGATTCATCAATCCTTAGCTAAGGCTTGTCTTTTGGTAAAGCCAATTGTTGGCTTTACTAAGAGGTATTTTTTGAATTTAATTAAAAACAACTATAGATAGGGTTTCCTATGAAAAGTAATATTGAAAAAATTGCAAGCGAAGAAGGCATATCGATTCTTCGGGGCGAGGAATCCGGTGTTACCCGACTTGTTGAAAGATTGAATTTTGGGAAAACACAGCGATTTACCGAGTATCCCGATCTTTTAGATGTTCAGTTGCAATCTTATGCCGAATTTTTGCAGGAAGATGTTCCCCCCGATGAACGTCGAAACGTGGGTTTGCAATATGCTTTCAATTCAAATTTTCCTATCGAGGACAATTCTGGTGTATTTCAATTAGAGTTTATAGGTTATTCGCTCGAAAAACCTAAATATACAGAAGAAGAATGTCGAGAACGCGAGTTAACATATTCGAAAGCTTTGAAGGTTCGACTCCGACTTTCGAGCAAAGCCGACCCAAGCTCCGAAGATTATATCGAGGCAATTGAGCACGATGTATATCTCGGGAATATTCCGGCTATGACACCACGAGGAACCTTTATTATAAATGGTGCCGAAAGAGTTATTGTTTCGCAATTACATCGCTCTCCCGGCGTTTTCTTCGACGATACTGTCCATCCAAATGGAACTCGTATTTATTCGGCTCGGATTATTCCTTTCAAAGGTTCTTGGCTTGAATTTACGACGGACATTCATGAAGTTCTTACTACTTATGTGGATCGCAAGAAAAAGTTTTTAACAACCACATTCTTGCGTGCGCTTGGGTTTTCGTCGGATGCCGACATTATCCGATTGTTTGAATTGGACGAAACTGTCAAGGGCTCTAAATTGACCGAGGAATACGTTGGGCGTAAACTTTCCGGCGATGTTGTCGATTTGCAAACTGGGGAAATTATTGCAACTCGCGATATGCTATTGACAAGTGAATTGATTGAAAAAATTAAGAAGACAAAGGTTCTCGATATAAGGTTGTATAAACCATACGATCCCAGCGAGGAACCAGTAATAGCCCGAACTCTTTCGAAAGACCCTACACGCAATAAAGAGGAAGCCCTTGAATATATCTATAAGCAACTTCGAACAACCGACCCCCCCGATTTGAATGCTGCCGAAATGTTAATCAAGAAGCTGTTTTTCGAAAATAAAAGATACGACCTTGGGGCGGTAGGAAGGTTTAAAATAAACAAGAAACTTGGATTGACTGAAGACCCAGAGCAAACCGTCCTTACCGTCGAAGATATAATTACTACTATTAAGCATTTGTTGAAACTTCACGATAGCAAATCGAGTGGCGACGATATTGACCATCTTGGGAATCGTAGAGTTCGAACCGTTGGCGAACAACTTACTACGCAAATTAATTTAGGTTTAACTCGAATGGCTCGCACAATCAAAGAGCGTTTGAGCGTTCGTGAGGCAGAAAATTATACGCCCCAAGACCTTATTAATGCAAGGACAATTAATTCGGTTATAAATCAATTTTTTGGGACAAATCAGCTTTCCCAGTTTATGGACCAAACCAATCCGCTTGCCGAATTAACTCATAAGCGTAGAACTTCGGCTTTGGGTCCTGGCGGTTTAACACGAGAACGTGCTGGTTTCGAAGTTCGGGACGTTCACTATACTCATTATGGTCGGCTTTGCCCAATCGAAACGCCCGAAGGTCCCAATATTGGATTGATTTCGTCTTTGGCTATGTATGCCCGAATTAATGAACGCGGATTTATTGAGACACCATATCGTAAAGTTGTCAATGGCGTTGTTACCGACGAAATTGAATACATTACAGCCGAAGACGAAGACGACAAAATTATTGCTACTGTTCATACCCCTGTCGATAAAAATGGGAAAATAATTGGTGATAAAATTAAAGCAAGGGTATCTGGCGATTTTGTCATTGTTTCGCCCGAGGATGTAAACTATCTTGATGTTTCCACCGAACAGATTGTTAGTGCTGCTGCATCACTTATCCCATTCCTTGAACACGACGATGCTAACCGAGCTTTAATGGGTTCTAATATGCAGCGACAGGCTGTTCCTTTGTTCCGCCCAGAGGCGCCAATAGTCGGCACAGGGCTCGAAGCAAAGGTAGCTCGGGATTCCCGAACACTACTCCTTGCCGAAGGCGATGGTGTTGTTACTTATGTCGATTCAGAAACAATTCGAATTAATTATGAAGATAATAGGACCGAGGCGGAAAAGCTTGCAGATTTTCGATTCAAACCGGAAAAAGAATATAAATTAATGAAATTTTTTCGAACTAACCAGGATACGTGTGTAAACCAAAAGCCAATTGTTCGGGTAGGACAGCGAGTTCATAAAGGAATGCCTATTGCCGATGGCGCTGCCACTGACCAAGGTGAACTTGCTCTTGGGCGTAATGTCCTTGTGGCTTTTATGCCTTGGCGAGGCTATAATTTCGAAGATGCTATTGTAGTATCCGAACGGCTGGTTGCCCAAGATATTTTCACTTCTGTTCATATCGAAGAATATTCGCTTCAAGTTCGCGATACGAAACGCGGCGAAGAAGAATTTACACGAGATATTCCAAATGTTTCCGAAGAGGCAACAAAAGATTTGGACGAAGATGGCTTAGTTCGTGTTGGTGCGAAGGTTCGCGAAGGCGACATTCTTATAGGTAAAATTACGCCAAAAGGCGAAACCGACCCAACCCCCGAAGAAAAATTGCTTAGAGCGATATTTGGGGATAAAGCTGGGGATGTTAAGGATGCTTCTTTAAAGGCCCCCCCGGGATTGAAAGGTGTTGTAATAAATACTAAATTATTTACAAGAAAAATATATCGTTCAGAATCGGATGTCGAAGAGAAACGACGTATTGAACATCTTGCTAAAAGAGAACAGGAAAAAATGGCTGAATTAACTAAAACAGCGGTGGAGAAACTCGCTGCTATTTTGGATGGATATAAAACTTATGGTTTGAGCTTAATGAACGGCGAAACTGTATTCCGTAGCGGTCAGACTATAAAAGGGGAAGATGTATTAGATTTCTTTGTCAAGGCTCTACCTAAGTTTGAGCTTATTGACTTCGATAGAACAATATTAGCCGATGCTGAACGAGAACAGGTTCTTCGTAAAATGATTAAAAATTATTTTGAAGAGAAAGAGCAAATTGCTACGCACTTCCGTGCCTTAAAGAATAAGGCAGTTTCTGGCGATGATCTTCAGCCTGGAATTATGAAAATGGCAAAAGTCTATGTAGCGAAGAAAAGGAAACTTATGGTTGGAGATAAAATGGCTGGCAGACACGGGAATAAAGGCATTGTTTCTATCATTGTTCCCGTCGAAGATATGCCATTCCTTCCCGACGGCACACCGGTTGATATTGTGTTGAACCCGCTGGGTGTTCCGTCTCGTATGAATCTTGGGCAGTTGTTCGAAACTGCTCTTGGTTGGGCAGGTCAGAAACTTGGTCTTCGATTTGCAACACCAGTTTTCGACGGAGCTACTTGGGAGCAAGTTGCAGCGTTTTTGAAGATGGCTGGATTACCGCCCGAAGGAAAAACAGTCCTTTACGACGGAAGAACCGGAGAACCTTTCCACGAAAAGGTTACTGTTGGGGTTATTTATATGATGAAGCTTGCCCATATGGTTGAAGATAAAATTCATGCTCGTTCGATAGGACCATATTCTTTGATTACTCAGCAACCATTGGGAGGTAAGGCACAATTCGGCGGACAACGCCTTGGCGAAATGGAGGTATGGGCACTCGAAGCTTATGGTGCAGCCCATACACTTCAAGAGATGCTAACAATCAAATCCGATGATGTTATTGGTAGAGCAAAAGCATACGAAGCGCTTGTCAAAGGCGATAATATGCCTGAACCAAGTGTTCCCGAATCGTTTAATGTTCTTATTCGTGAGCTCCAGGGACTTTGTCTGGATGTTGAGATTGAATAAAAAAGTATTATAAATAAATTTTGGTGGTAGAATGCAACCAAGATCAATTCCCAAAAAAGGGTTTCGCAAGGTAACTATTAAGTTAGCTTCGCCAGATACTATATTAGAACGTTCTCACGGAGAGGTTACTAAACCCGAAACTATAAACTATCGCTCATATAGGCCTGAAAAAGATGGTCTTTTTTGCGAAAAGATATTTGGTCCGGTTCGCGATTGGGAGTGTGCCTGTGGTAAGTATAAAAGGATTCGATACAAAGGTATTGTTTGCGACCGATGCGGAGTCGAAGTTACAAACAAGACGGTTCGTCGCGAAAGGATGGGTCATATTATGCTTGCTGCACCAGTGGTGCATATTTGGTTTTTAAGAAGTTTGCCGAGCAAAATTGCCGCCGTTTTAGGGATTCCGACTAAAGATTTGGAAAAAATAACCTATTTCGAAACCTATGTTGTTGTCAATCCTGGGCGTTTACCCTTCAAGAAATACGATTTGATTTCCGACGAGGAATACAACAAAATAATGGAACAAATTCCCGAGGAAGAAAAATATCTCGAGGATGATGATCCTAATAAATTTGTTGTGCTAATGGGAGGCGAAGCCGTTAAAGAATTGTTGCGGCGTCTTGATGTTGAATCGGAGTATTTTAATTTGCGGCAACAAATGCGCGACGAAACCTCTGCTCAAAGAAAACAAGAACTTCTAAAGCGGTTGAAAATTCTCGAAGCATTTCTTCCCGACGAACGAACCGGCGAAGCAAGGAATAAGCCCGAATGGATGGTGTTGGATGTTATCCCAGTTATTCCTCCTGATTTGCGTCCATTGGTTCCGCTCGAAGGCGGTCGTTTCGCTACATCAGACTTAAACGATTTGTATCGAAGATTAATTATTCGTAACAACCGGCTGAAAAGGTTGCTCGATATTAAGGCTCCAATGGTAATTGTTCGCAATGAGCAAAGAATGCTCCAAGAAAGCGTCGATGCTTTGTTCGATAGCACAAGAAAAGTTGCGAAAACCGAACCACAAAGACCTTTGAAATCGCTTGCCGATTCACTAAAAGGGAAACAGGGGCGTTTCCGCCAAAACTTACTTGGGAAACGGGTTGATTATTCCGGTCGTTCGGTCATTGTCGTTGGTCCTGAACTAAAAATTTATGAGTGTGGTTTGCCAAAAGATATGGCTGTTGAATTGTTCAAACCTTTTATTATTCGTAAACTTATCGAACGGGGGCACGTCAAGACAGTAAAAAGTGCTAAGAAAATGGTTGAACGTAAGGTTACGGAAGTATGGGATATTTTGGAAAAAGTTATCGAGAATCATCCTGTCCTTTTGAACCGTGCTCCAACACTTCACCGTCTTGGCATCCAGGCGTTCCAGCCACGATTAATAGAGGGCAAAGCGATTCAATTGCACCCGCTTGTATGTACCGCTTTCAACGCAGACTTCGACGGGGACCAAATGGCAGTTCATGTCCCGTTGAGCTTCGAAGCCCAGTTGGAAGCTCTCCTCCTTATGCTTGCACCACACAACATTATGCACACACAAAATGGAGACCCAATTGCTGTTCCTTCGCAAGATATGGTGCTTGGCGTTTATTATATAACCAAAGCAAAATCCGGTGTTAAAGGCGAAGGTAAATATTTCGCTTCGCAAGAAGAAGTGATAATTGCATTTAATAATGGTGCTCTCGATTTACATGCAAAAATTAAAGTGCGGCTCGACGGTAAACCCAATAGTAAACCCATTGAAACTACGACCGGAAGGATTCTGTTTAATCAAATCGTTCCTAAGGAAATTGGATTTTTAAACGAACTGCTTGCCAAAAAACGCCTTCGCCAAATTATCGGGAACTGTTTTCGAACAGCTGGGTTGGCAACAACGGTTGAATTCCTTGATAATTTGAAACAAATTGGCTTTGAATTTGCAACACGTGGGGGTTTGTCGGTAAGCATTTCAGATGTTGTCATTCCGAAGGAAAAATACGAAATAATCGAGGGTGCACAAAAGCGTGTCGATGAAATTGAAAATGCATATATCAATGGGGTTATTAGTTTTGGAGAACGATACAACAAAATTATCGATACTTGGTCGACTGCTACAAATCGGGTTGCCGATAAACTATACAATGAAATTTCGAAAGTTTCGCAAGGGTTCAATACGTTTTGGATGATGCTGGATTCCCAGGCAAGAGGCTCGAAAGAACAGATTCGTCAGTTGGCAGGTATGCGTGGTTTGATGGCTAAACCGAGAAAATCGATTTCTGGTTCTGCGGGTGAATTAATTGAAAACCCCATCCTTTCGAATTTTAAAGAAGGTTTGTCGATTCTTGAATACTTTATTTCGACTCACGGAGCCCGCAAAGGTCTTGCCGATACTGCTTTGAAAACAGCCGATGCTGGATACTTAACCAGAAGACTTCACGACGTTGCACAAGACGTTATTGTGACCGAACAGGATTGTGGCACCATCCGTGGCGTTCTGATGACTGCGTTAAAGGAAGGCGAAGAAGTAAAAGAAGAACTCTCCGAAAGAATACTTGGGCGTGTTGCTTTGTGGGATGTTCGCGACCCAAGGACCGACGCAATCCTTTGCTCCGCAGGAGAAATAATCGACGAGGACATTGCCAAAAAAATAGGCGAATCCCCCGTCGAGGAAGTTATGATACGAAGTGTATTGACTTGTGAATCACGTCACGGAGTTTGTGCAAAATGCTACGGTAGAAACCTTGCTACTGGGAAATTAGTCGATATTGGCGAAGCTGTTGGAACAATTGCATCTCAATCTATCGGAGAACCCGGAACCCAGCTTACTCTTCGAACATTCCATACAGGCGGAACTGCATTGTTAATCGCATCTCAATCTTCTGTTACTGCAAAATTCGATGGAGTTATAAAATTCGAGAATGTTCGAACCGTTAGCTACGAAGAGGATGGGAACGAAGTGCAAGTCGTTGTCAGTCGGAGCGGAACTATTACGATTGTTGACCCTGAAAGTAATCGCGACCTTACGAAATACGATGCAATGTATGGTGCAATTTTAAAGGTAAAAGAAGGTGATAAAGTTGCAAAAGGTGAACTAATCTACGAATGGGATCCGTATAACGCTACTATTATTACCGAGGTTAGCGGACGTGTTCGCTTTAAAGATTTGATTCACAATATTACATACAGGGAAATCAACGACGAACAGACTGGGCATATTACAAAAGTTGTCATCGAGTCGAAAGATAAGACGAAACAGCCGTCGATTGAAATATTAGATGATAGTGGGAAGGTAATCCGTTCGTATTCTATTCCTGTGAAGGCACAATTGCGGGTGGACGAAGATGAATTTATTGGTGTTGGAACTCCTTTGGTGAAAATTCCACGTGATCTCGGCAGAATGCGCGATATTACTGGTGGTTTACCACGAGTTACTGAGCTTTTCGAAGCACGAGCCCCACAAAATCCTGCATTTGTATCGGATATCGATGGCGTTGTTACTTTCGATAAGGTAAAACGCGGGCAACGAACTCTTATTGTTACCTCGAACGATGGGAAAACTAAAATGGAATATAATATTCCATTTGGGAAATATGTCCTCGTGCAAGATGGCGATTTCGTTCGTGCAGGCGAACGCCTTACCGATGGCGACATTAATCCCCACGATATTTTGCGAATTAAAGGACCGAACGCAGTTCAAGAATATCTTGTAAATGAAATTCAAGAAGTTTATCGGATGCAAGGTGTGAAAATAAATGATAAGCACATCGAGATTATTGTTCGACAAATGCTACAAAAGAATCGAATCGTCGATTCCGGCGATTCACGGTTCCTCGAAAATGATTATGTTGACCGCGTAAGAATTCTCGACGAAAACGAGAAATTGAAAAAACAAGTATTAATTACCGATAAAGGTGATTCCAAGTTTAAAGTAGGGCAAATTGTCTGGAAAGATAAGTTCCGGGAAACGAACCAAGATTTGAGAAAAAAAGGTAAGAAGGTTGCACAATCTCGGCCCGCCGAGCCGGCAATTGCAGAACCCGTTTTGCTTGGAATTACCCAAGCTTCGCTGACGACTGAAAGCTGGCTCTCGGCTGCATCATTCCAGGAAACAACTCGCGTGCTTTCCGAAGCAGCTGTCGAAGCCAAAGATGATTTTCTCTACGGATTAAAAGAAAATATTATTCTTGGGCAGTTAGTTCCTGCTGGAACTGGTTTACGTCATTATCAAGATATAGTTGTTACAAGCAAGATTGGAAATATCTTCGGTGGCGAAATCGGTTTGCCAGAACGCTCGATGGAAGAAGTTGTATTACAGAAAGAAAGCGAAGCAGTTAAATAATTCATTAGGTTAGGTTTTTTCGAACTGTCCGAAAAAAAATGTAAAGCGAAAATGTTCCGAGTTGCTGACTGTTGCAAGAATTTTTGTCATTAAGTAACTCGGTTCGTTTAAATCTTCAATATTTTTTCGGGGGAGGGTATATTATTCTTTTGACAATTGTTGAAAAAATAGGTTGATTAATGTTTGATATAACGAAAGTAAGGAATATAGGTATTGCTGCACACATCGATTCGGGAAAAACAACTCTGAGCGAGCGAATTCTATTTTATACTGGCAAAATTCATCAAATTGTTGAAGTGCGCGATAAATCGGGGGCTGGACCAACTCTCGATTCAATGGCATTGGAGCGCGAAAAAGGGATAACCATACAGTCGGCATCGACATTCTTCGAATGGAAAAACTATCATATAAACCTTATTGATACACCTGGACACATTGATTTTACTGTCGAGGTCGAGCGAGCTTTGCGAGTGCTCGACGGGGTAATTCTGGTTCTTTGTGGGGTATCGGGGGTGCAAAGCCAAACAATAACAGTCGATAGGCAAATTCGCCGTTACGATGTTGCCCGCCTTGCCTTCATCAATAAAGTTGATCGTGCTGGTGCAAACCCCGACAAAGTGCTACAACAAATGAAAGAAAAACTAAACCTTCGACCAATACTGATTACGATGCCGATAGGACTCGAAGATCAATTCGAAGGAGTGGTTGATTTATTAAATAGGAAAGCCATTTATTTCGAAGGGTTAAATGGCGAAATCGTTGTCGAAAAAGATATTCCACAAGATTTGGTTGACGAGGCAGAGTATCGTCGCTTGCAAATTATCGAAACACTCGCAGATTTCGATGATGTGATTGCCGAAAAATTCCTTTCCGACGAAGAAGTAGAATACACAAAGCTAATCCAAACGATTCGAAAATTAACCATTGCCCAGTTGGTAACGCCAGTTTATGTTGGAACTGCAAAGAAAAACAAAGGCATCCAATCTTTGCTCGATGGCGTTAGTTTGTTCTTGCCCAATCCGACCGAAAGGGTAAACGAAGCCTTGGATCTCGACAATCACGAAGAACGAGTCCCTTTGGAATGTAAGGCTGATAAGCCTTTTGTTGGACTTGCGTTCAAACTCGAAGATGGTCGCTACGGACAACTTACTTATATGCGGATGTACCAAGGCAAAGTCCGGAAAGGGGATTTTATTTATAACGTGAAGTCGAGGAAGAAAATCAAAGTCCCACGAATAGTCAGAATGCATGCTCAAGAAATGCACGATATTGAAGAAGCTTATGCTGGCGATATTGTAGCAATGTTTGGAGTCGAATGCTATTCGGGGGATACATTCACCAATGGCGACATTAATCTTTCGATGACTTCAATGTATGTTCCAACACCGGTTATTGAACTTTCGGTTGCGCCGAAAGAAAAAACTGCTTTGGCAAATTTTTCGAAAGCATTAAATAGGTTCCAAAAGGAGGATCCAACATTCCAGGTAGTCCGCGATGAAGAAAGTGGCGAAACCATTATTAAAGGTATGGGCGAGCTTCATTTGGAAATATATATAGAGCGGATAAAACGCGAGTATAATTGTGAAGTCCTTGTTGGTAAACCAAAAGTTGCCTATCGCGAAGCGATTCTTCGTTCTGCGGAATTTAATTATACACACAAGAAACAAACCGGCGGTGCTGGACAGTTTGCACGTGTTGCGGGCTTCGTCGAACCAATCGACTCGCACGAAGGGAAAGAATATGAATTCGTCGATGGAATTGTTGGTGGAGTTATTCCGCGCGAATATATTCCCGCTTGCGATAAAGGATTCCAAGAACAATTGCATGAAGGAATTTTGATTGGTCAACCTATAGTAAACATTCGAGTTGTTCTTAATGATGGGCAAACACACCCAGTCGATTCTTCCGAGATGGCATTCAAGTTAGCTTCGAAATATGCTATGAAAGAAGCTTTGTCGAAAGCTTCACCTGTGATTCTAGAGCCTATTATGAAATTGGAGGTTACCTCGCCCGAAGAATTCCAAGGAAATATAATCGGACAAATTAATCAAAGGCGTGGGATTATTCATAACACCCGTGCCGAAAGTCCTTTTGTGGTTGTCGAAGCCGAAGTTCCATTGAAAGAAATGTTCGGTTATTCGTCTGAACTGCGAAGTGTTACCCAAGGAAAAGGCGAATTTACAATGGAATTCTTGCGATATGCACAAGTTCCTAAGTCTGTCCAAGATGAAATAATCGAAGAATACAAAAAAAGTAAGATGCAGAAATGAAGTGTTTGATTTTATTCTCAAAGTATGTTTGTATAGTAGGGTTGAGCTTCGACAGGTTATATTTTGGTTGAAGGAATTATTTTCGGGTAATTTATTGTGATTTTTTGGAAATTTTTGGAGTTTGTGATTTAGAATTTTAGTAATTGTGGATGTTGAACTACATTATAATTACGATTAGCAAGAAGAATTTTGATTATCGTAATTAATTGAGAGACATAAAATTATTTAGATTTTATCATTAGGTTAGGAAAAATTTTTTTGAAAGTGTATTGTTATTATATTTTTTTTGTAAATTTGTAGTCTCTTTATTTTGATTTTTTTAAAAAATGAACATAGAAGGAGATTTTGGGTGCCAACAATAAGTCAGTTGATAAGGAAATCGAGGAAGAAGGTAACTCGCAAGAGTAAGTCCCCAGCTCTATCGAGTTGTCCGCAGCGCCGTGGTGTTTGCACACGTGTTTATACGACAACACCGAAGAAACCGAATTCAGCCTTGCGAAAAGTTGCCCGTGTCCGATTAAGTTCAGGATATGAAGTTACTGCTTATATTCCTGGGGAGGGTCATAATCTTCAAGAGCACTCAATAGTGTATGTTCGTGGTGGACGTGTTAAAGATTTACCTGGGGTTCGTTACCATATTGTGCGTGGTGTTGCCGATACTCAGGGAGTCGATGGTCGCAAGCAAGGTCGCTCCAAATATGGTTCTAAACGACCTAAGCAAGCGGTTTCGAAATAAATGACAATGATGTTAATTTAAAAGAATAATTTTATAAAATGAGAAAGAAGAGGGCGGAAAAAAGAACAGTTGAAGCGGATCCTAAGTATCACGATTTAGTCGTTGCTCGATTTATTAATTCGATTTTAAGGAAAGGGAAAAAGAGCATAGCCCGAAAAATTGTTTACGGTGCTTTCGATATTGTTGCCCAAAAGTCGAAACAAGAACCATTAGAAGTTTTTAGGAAAGCAATATCGAATGTAGCTCCGGTTATCGAAGTTCGCTCTCGCCGAATTGGCGGAGCTACTTATCAAGTGCCGGTTGATGTTCGCGAAGACAGAAGAATCTCGTTAGCCTTACGATGGTTAAGGCTGTATGCTAAATCAAGAAAAGAAAAATCAATGAGCGCGCGTTTAGCCTCCGAAATTCTTGCAGCAGCCAACGGCGAAGGTGCCTCTGTCAAAAAGCGCGAAGATACGCACCGAATGGCAGAAGCTAACAAAGCTTTTGCTCATTTCAAGTGGTAAAAATATGTTCGTTCTTTGTCAATTGATATGCTGAAAGTGTGTTATGCCTCGCTCGGTTGAAATATCCAAGGTTAGAAATATTGGAATAATGGCACATATCGATGCGGGGAAAACAACCACTACAGAAAGATTTTTGTTCTACACTGGATTTCTTCATCGCCCTGGCGAAGTGGACGAAGGCACTGCCTTTATGGATTATATGGAACAAGAAAAAGAACGGGGCATCACTATAACCTCGGCGGCAACTACTTTTTTTTGGGGCGAACACCAAATTAATCTTATTGATACCCCGGGTCATGTGGACTTCACAGCCGAAGTGCAACGTTCTTTGAGAGTTCTCGATGGAGTTATCGCCATATTTTGTGCTGTGGGTGGTGTTGAACCGCAATCGGAAACTGTGTGGCATCAGGCAGAACTTTATAACGTCCCCAGAATTGCTTATGTAAACAAAATGGACCGATTGGGTGCTAATTTCTTTCGAGTACTTGAAATGATGAAAGAGAAGCTGAATGCAAATCCCGTTCCGGTGCTACTTCCGATTGGTTCAGAAGATACTTTCTCTGGTGTGATTGATTTAATTTCCGAGAAAGCAATATTTTTTGATGCCGAAACCAATGGTCTAAAGTTTTTTTATTCCGAGATTCCAGACGACTATAAAGAGATTTCGGCAGAATGGCGCGAAAAGTTGATTGAATCTGTAGCCGAAGTCGATGATTTACTGCTCGAAAAATACTTCAACAAAGGAACTCTATCGGAAAATGAAATTGTATCGGGGTTGCGAAAAGGAACACTTTCGAATAAATTGGTACCGGTTCTGTGTGGTTCTTCAAAGAAATACATTGGGGTTCAACCTTTGCTTAATGCTATCTTGGATTATTTGCCTTCGCCAGCCGATATTGGTGAATTCTTTGGATTCGATATTAATCGCTACGACAAGAGGCTTTCCAGAAAAGCAGCCGATACCGAACCATTTTCGTCTATTGCGTTTAAAATACTTTCCGACCCGTATTTGAAGAAACTTACTTTTGTTCGGGTATATTCCGGAACACTCAAGGTTGGACAATCAGTTTTAAATGCAAGCGTAGGCAAAAGGGAAAGGGTTCAAAAAATATTACGATTGTATGCAAATCGAAAGGAAGAGATCTCGGAGGTTTTTAGTGGCGAAATTGTTGCGTTTCCGGACCTTCGGATAACGAAAACGGGCGATACTCTTTGCGAGGAAAAGCATCCAATATTGTTCGAGCGAATTCTTTTTGCCGACCCTGTAATTAATCAAAGAATCGAGGCAAAAACTCTTGCCGATAGAGATAGGTTGATTGAGTGCTTGAACAAGTTTCTCGA
Source organism: Ignavibacteria bacterium (assembly GCA_037445895.1). Lineage (GTDB taxonomy): Bacteria > Bacteroidota > Ignavibacteria > Kapaibacteriales > UBA2268 > JBBIJO01. The sequence continues at coordinate 45,822 of JBBIJO010000006.1, forward strand.
CGAAGATCCAACGTTTAAATATAAGTTCGACGAAGATAGTGGAGAAATTATTATTAGCGGCGTTGGGGAATTGCATCTTGAAATACTTGTTGACCGGTTGAAACGGGAGAATAATCTCGATGTTCGGATTGGCAAACCCCAAGTTGCTTATCGAGAAACAATTGCAGAGGCTATTGAACAGGAGTATAGTTTCGAGCGTCAGATTTCAGGCAAAAACAATTATGGATTTGTCAAAGTATTCGTAAAACCGATGTGGCAGGGCTCTGGAAATGTAATCAAATTTAGCATCGACGAAGGACAGCTTCCCCGCACGTTTTGGCCTGCTATTGAAGAAGGAATTAAAGAAGGTCTTCAGATAGGATTTCTTGGCTACCCAGTAACAGATGTCGAAGTAGAAGTTGTTCATTCGCGATACGAGAGGGAAAACTATACCGAACTGGGTTATAAGATTGCTTCTTCAATGGCGGTCCGAGAAGCGTTAAGAAAGGCAAATCCAATATTGCTCGAACCTGTTTTCAAAGTGGAAATAATTTTGCCCGAAGAGTATGTTGGGGATGTGATTTCCGATTTTAATGCAAGAAAAGGACGGATTGAACAAATAGACCAAAGGGGTAATATTCAAGTTGTCAAAGGGGTTGCTCCGCTTTCGGAAATGTTTGGGTATGTAACATCGCTTCGGTCGTTAAGTCAAGGTCGTGCATCGTATACTATGGAATTTTCGCATTACGAGCGGGTAGAACAAAAATCGTTCAATTGACATTGGATTGTAGAATATTTTTTAATTGTTTGTGATAAATGTTTTTTAGTTTTAGGAGATGAAAAATGGCAAAAGAAAAATTTGACCGTTCAAAGCCGCATGTTAATATCGGAACAATCGGTCACGTCGATCATGGCAAAACTACATTAACCGCTGCGATTACAATGGGTTTGTTTAAGAAGGGAACATCTTCGCAAGTTCGAACATTCGATTCTATCGACAACGCACCCGAAGAACGGGCTCGTGGGATTACAATTGCAACGGCACATGTTGAATATGCAACTGAAAAGCGACATTATGCTCACGTTGATTGCCCCGGACACGCCGATTATATCAAGAATATGATTACCGGTGCTGCCCAAATGGATGGTGCGATTCTTGTTGTAGCAGCCGATGATGGTCCAATGCCACAAACTCGCGAACACGTTTTGCTTGCTCGCCAAGTGAATGTTCCCCGAATCGTCGTATTTATGAATAAGGTCGATATTGCCGATCCCGAACTCCTTGATTTAATTGAAATGGAAGTTCGTGAATTATTGACGAAATATGAATTTCCAGGCGACGAAATTCCGGTTATAAAGGGTTCTGCACTTCAAGCAATGCAGGCGGGATTGGATGCAAACGCAGGACCGGACGATCCGCGGCTTCAATGCATTTATGAATTGATGGATGCAGTGGACAATTACATTCCAACACCACAGCGCGATATTGAAAAACCTTTCTTGATGCCAGTCGAAGATGTATTCTCTATAACTGGTCGTGGAACGGTTGGGACCGGAAGAATCGAACGCGGTATTGTCCGTTTGAACGATGAAGTCGAAATTGTCGGTTTTGGCTTACACAAGAAAACCACAGTTACTGGAATCGAGATGTTCAGGAAAATTTTGGACGAAGGGGTAGCTGGCGACAATGTTGGATTATTGCTTCGTGGTGTCGATAAAAACGAACTGGAACGTGGAATGGTTATTTCCAAGCCTGGCTCGATTACACCACATCACAAATTTAACGCTCAAGTTTATGTGTTGACCAAAGAAGAAGGCGGGCGCCATACTCCATTTTTCCCTGGCTATCGACCACAATTTTATTTCCGAACAACAGATGTTACTGGTGTGATTCAGCTTCCGACTGGTGTCGATATGGTTATGCCCGGCGATAATCTCGATAACATTACAATAGAGTTGATTACAACGGTTGCAATGGAAGAAGGATTGCGTTTTGCTATTCGTGAAGGTGGGCGAACGGTTGGTGCTGGTGTTGTAACTAAAATCATCGAATAACAATCATAATAAATTGCCGGTTTTTGGCAGAGGTAAATTTTTAGGAAGAAAAAAGTGGCAACAACACAGAGAATCAGAATTAAATTGAAGTCTTACGATCACTATTTGATTGATAAGTCGGCCGAGCGGATTGTTCGGACTGTAAAGCAGACAGGTGCAATGGTCTCGGGTCCAGTTCCCTTGCCGACGCGTCGAACGGTTTATACAGTGTTGCGTTCTCCACATGTGGATAAGAAGTCCCGAGAGCAATTCGAGATGCGTGTCCATAAAAGGTTGATAGATATTTTTAGCTCGTCGCAAAGAACAATCGATGCATTAATGAAGTTGGAATTGCCGGCAGGCGTCGATGTCGAGGTAAAAGTATAGAAAGGGATGAATATGGGAACAGCATTATTAGGTAAAAAATTAGGAATGACGAGTTTCTTCACCGACAAGGGCGAACAAATACCCTGCACTGTTATCGAGGCTGGTCCCTGTTCCGTTGTAAATATAAGGACAGAACAGAAGGATGGTTACGTTGCAGTTCAACTTGGCTTTGGTAGTCGTTCACCGAAAAAAATAAATAAACCGCTGGGTAAATATTTCGAAAAACATAATCTTAAACCTACCCGATGGCTTCGTGAATTTCGAGATTTCGATATTGCTGTTGAACCGGGGACAACACTTTACGTAGGAGAACTTTTTAAAAAGGGTGATAAGATAAAGATTTCTGGAACAAGCAAAGGTCGTGGTTTCCAAGGTGTGGTTAAACGGCACCATTTCGGTGGCGTTGGGATGACCACTCACGGGCAATCCGATAGGGTCCGAGCACCTGGTTCAATTGGCTCCTCTTCGTATCCATCGAGAGTTTTTAAAGGTTTGCGAATGGCTGGCAGAATGGGCGGAAAACGTTCCACTATTAGAAATCTTGAAGTCATAGAAATAATACCCGAACAGAATTTATTGCTTGTCAAAGGCGGGGTTCCTGGTCCAATTAACGGTTTATTGGAAATTGTAAAGTTATAGGCGAAAAAATGCAAGTGGATGTATATTCGAAAGAAGGCCAAAAAATAAGTAAAATTGATTTGCGAGACGATGTTTTTTGCATAGAACCAAATGAACATGCAATGCATCTCGATGTTGTGGCTTACCTTGCAAATCAACGGCAGGGCACCCACAAAACCAAAGTTCGTTCCGAAGTTAGCGGTGGGGGAAAAAAGCCTTGGCGTCAAAAGGGTCGTGGGACTGCACGGGCAGGCTCGACACGGTCGCCTCTTTGGACACATGGCGGGACAATTCAAGGACCACAGCCACGTTCCTACACAATGAGGCTTACAAAGAAACTGAAGGCGCTTGCTCGAAAGTCTGCTCTTTCGCTTCGATTGCAAGAAGGAAGTGTTTTGGTGTTGGAAGATTTTGAGCTTGAATCGCCAAAAACCAAGGAATTCTACCAGGTCTTAAAAAATCTTGACCTTAGCGGCGAAAAGACTTTGGTTTTATTGCCTGAAAAAGCCGAAAATTATTACCGTTCAGCGAGGAATATCGACCGAGTTTCGGTTTATTACGCCGATAAAATCTCGACTTATCATATACTGAGTCATAAAAAATTGTTGATTTTTAAAAGTGCGGTCGAACAACTGCAATCGACATTCAAGAATTAATTGAGTAGAGAGGGTAAGCGAGATGATAGAAATAATCAAAAAACCAATTATTACCGAAAAAGCTATGAGGCTTGGCGAACAAAGGCAATATGTTTTCGAAGTTGAACCGAAAGCGAACAAAATTCAAATTAAAGAGGCAATCGAAGAGATGTTCGAAGTAAATGTGGTTTCGATTCGAACAACAAGAATAAAAGGTAAAGTTCGAAGTAGATATACTCGACGAGGTGTTATGCAAGGCAGGACACCTTTGCGGAAGAAAGCTTACGTAACTTTGAAGGAAGGACAAGCCATTGAACTTGTGTCTGGAGCTGGAACCTAATGAAAGGAGAAATTTGAAATGGGCATTAAAATATTAAAACCAATAACCCCGGGAACAAGACATTATTCGGTTGCTACGTTCGAAGAGATAACGACCGACAAACCTTTTGAACCTTTGGTTGTTGCTCTCAAAAGCTCTGGTGGGCGTAACAATACTGGTCGAATCACTTCCCGTCATCGAGGTGGTGGACACAAAAAACGTTATCGAATCATTGATTTTAAACGAGACAAGCGAGAAATCTATGCTACTGTCGAGACAATTGAGTATGACCCTAATAGGAGTGCTCGTATTGCCCTTGTTAAATACGAAGATGGCGAATATCGTTATATCCTTGCTCCCGATGGATTAAAGGTTGGCGATAAGATTTATGCGGGGACGAATGCAGAATACAAGGATGGCAATGCTCTGCCTTTAAAGAATATTCCAGTGGGCTTGTTTGTGCATAATATTGAAATGAAACCAGGTAAAGGTGGACAACTCGCGCGTTCGGCGGGAGTGTTTGCCCAATTGGTAGGATTAGACGAAAGGTATGCACAAATTAAATTACCCTCGGGCGAAATTCGCCATATCTTAAATTCTTGTTATGCAACTGTTGGAAGGGTAAGCAACCCAGACCATGAGAATATTTTGTTGGGAAAGGCGGGGCGTTCTCGTTGGTTTGGAATTCGTCCGCAGACACGTGGGATGGCTATGAACCCAATTGATCATCCTAATGGTGGGGGCGAAGGTCGTTCCAAATCTGGTGGCGGACGCCAGCATCCTCGTTCTCCTTGGGGCCAACTTGCAAAAGGTTTGAAAACAAGAAAACGCAACAAACTTTCGAACAAACATATCATTAGAAGAAGAAAAAGTTAATTAATAAGGGTGGCACAGACTATGTCGAGATCATTAAAAAAAGGTGTTTATGTGTATTACAAACTTCTGAAAAAGGTTCAGGTGCTGAACGAAAGTCGTAAGAAGCAAGTTATCAAAACTTGGTCTCGTGCTTCAACGATTATTCCGGAGTTTGTGGGCCACACTTTTGCGGTGCATAATGGTAATAAGTTTATCCCTGTTTATATAACAGAAAATATGGTAGGTCATCGATTGGGAGAGTTCTCTCCAACTCGAACCTATCGTGGTCATGCTGGACATCGAAAAGAACAGAAAGCAGTAACAAAGAAGAAATAGGAGTATCTTTTATGGAAGCCCAGGCAATAAAAAAATATATAAGGACATCACCGAGGAAGATTCGATTAGTTGTAGATTTAATCCGAGGGAAGCGAGCAGCGGAAGCTTTCGGAATTTTGAAGTTTTCGACGAAAGGGGCTGCAAAAGATGTTGAACAAGTTCTCCGTTCTGCAATATCCAATCTTGGGAATAAGAAGGATCACGGCCGTGTAGAGCCCGAGGATGTAGTTGTCAAACGTGCATTCGTTGACCAAAGCGTGACCTTGAAAAGGATACTTCCAGCACCTATGGGGCGAGCTTATAGGGTACGTAAAAGAATGGCACACATTACGATTGTTGTCGAAGAGTTGCCATCGAAGAAAAAAGAAGTAGTGAAACAAGTTAAGAAAACAAAGAAAGAGGAAGAAAGTGGGACAGAAAACTAGTCCGATAGGCTTACGTTTGGGTATTATTCGTGGTTGGGATGCCAACTGGTTCGAAGAAAATGCTTTTGCTGAAAAGTTAAGCGAGGACATACGAGTTCGAACCTACATCAAAAATCGTTTGAAAAAATCTGGTGTTTCGCGTATTGTGATAGAGCGGACGACGAAAATTCTTCGATTGACTATTCATTCTTCACGTCCTGGGATGATTATTGGGCGTTCTGGTCAAGAAATTTCTAAAATTGAAGAAGAAATCCGAAGACTTACCAATAAAGAAGTAAAGATACTTATTAGCGAAATAAAGAAACCTGAACTCGATGCCCTTCTTGTTGCAGAAAACATTGCCCTTCAAATTGAGGGTAGAGTATCGTTCCGTAAAGCTATGAAACAGGCTGTGGCTAATGCTATGCGTATGGGTGCCGTTGGAATCAAAGTGATGTGTTCGGGACGTCTTGGGGGTGCCGAAATGGCTCGTTCGGAGCAATATAAGGATGGTCGAATACCGCTACATACGCTTCGAGCAGATATTGATTATGGCTATGCGGTTTCCCAAACTATTTACGGCAGTATTGGTGTTAAAGTTTGGATTTGCCGAGGTGAAATTTTTGGTAAACCACAATTAGGTTAAAAATTTAAGGAAATATAGATATGTTATTGCCAAAAAGAGTTAAGCATCGTAAAACGCAGCGGGGGCGAGTCCGAGGAAAAGCAAACCGAGGCATAACGGTTGCTTTTGGCAGTTACGGGTTAAAAGCACTCGAGGGAGCTTGGATAACCAACCGCCAAATCGAAGCCGCTCGAATTGCTATCAACCGGTATTTAAAGCGCGAAGGTAAACTTTGGATTCGAATTTTTCCCGATAAGCCCGTAACGAAGAAACCATTGGAAACAAGAATGGGTAGCGGGAAAGGTGCTCCCGAGTTTTGGGTTGCTGTTGTTAAACGTGGTAAAATTTTGTTCGAAGTTGGGGGTGTCCCCAAAGAAGCAGCCGAGGAAGCACTCCGACTTGCTTCGCATAAATTGCCTATTAAGACTAAGTTTGTGCAACGAGTGGATATCGAAGAATGAAACCCAGAAAGACAAAAGACATTCGGGAACTTACCGATGAGGAATTGAAGCATATTTTGGATGAATCGGTCGAAACGCTTGCTCGCTTGCGTTTCCAAAAATCATTAAGTCAGTTGCAAGATATTGCTTCGATAAAAGTTTTACGGAAAGATATTGCAAGAGTGAAAACAATTATTAGTGAACGCCAAAGAGCAAAATAATATGGAAAAGGAATTAGAAATAACAAATCAAGAAACTGGTAATCAGAATACCGAGACTACCCAATTGGCTTCGGCTCGCTTCACGGATGAAATTGCTCGAAAGGAAAACCCAGGAGAAGTTCCGAAGACGGGACATAGAAAAATTCTCGAAGGCAGGGTTGTTTCGAATAAAGCCGATAAAACGATTGTTGTTCGAATCGAACGACACGTCCAACATCCTTTATATAAAAAATACTACAAAAAGTCGAAAAAAGTAATGGCACACGACGAGAATAACGAATGCCGAATTGGGGATCTTGTTCGAGTTGCAGAATCTCGTCCACTGAGTCGCCGGAAACGTTGGATTCTAAAAGATATAATTGAACGAGCTAAATAAGGAGGGTAGAAATGGTCCAGGAAGAAACAAATTTAGTTGTGGCAGATAATTCAGGGGCAAAACGCGTTCGGTGTATTCGTGTCCTCGGAGGTCACGAAAAACGTTATGCAACTGTTGGCGACATCATTGTTGTGTCCGTTAAGTCTGCGCTTCCGAACTCGGCTGTAAAGAAAGGTGAGGTTTGCCGTGCAGTTATCGTTCGCACTAAAAAAGAAGTGAAAAGGAAAGATGGCTCGTTTATATGTTTCGACGATAATGCAGCAGTTATTTTAAATAACCAAGGTGAACCACGAGGGACTCGCGTGTTTGGTCCAGTTGCTCGCGAACTACGTGAAAAGAATTTTATGAAGATTGTGTCATTGGCTCCAGAAGTTTTGTAAGAGGTGTCGAAAATGAAACTTAAATTAAAGAAAGGCGATATTGTTCAAGTAATAGCTGGAAACGACAAAGGGGCAGTCGGGCGAATTTTGGAAATTTATCCCAATAAAATGAGAGTGTTAGTCGAAGGGGTTAATATCCGAAAAAAACATACACGACCGACGCAACAGAATCCCAAAGGTGGAATTATTGGTAAGGAAATGCCAATTCATTACTCGAACGTATTGATTCTTGATTCCGACAAAAATCCAACCCGCATTGGAATTAGAGTGGAGGAAAAGGAAGGGGAACGGATTTCCGTTCGTTATTCAAAGAAGAACAATAAAGATTTGTAAAAGAAAGGTTTAGATAAATTATGGCAACAGCAACGAATAAGAAATCTGCGGCACCGGGCACAGGTGTTTCGAAACGAGTCGAATTTAAACCGGAAGGCAAACGGCTCGAAGAAGTCAAAGACAAAGAAATTCCTAAACCACGATTGTATGAATATTATGGAAATACTGTCGTCCCGAATTTGATTAAAAAGTTTGGTTATAAATCTCCTATGCAGGTGCCGCGCCTCGAAAAAATTGTTTTGAATATGGGAATTGGAGGAGCGACCCAGGATCCAAGGTTACTGTTGAATGCAATCAACGAATTGGAACTCATTGCTGGGCAACGACCGGCAATTTCGAAATCCAAAAAATCTATTTCTAATTTTAAATTGCGAGCTGGGGTTCCTATCGGTTGTTTTGTAACTTTACGTCGGGCAAGAATGTATGAATTTCTCGACAGGTTTATTAATATTGCTGCTCCACGTATCCGAGACTTCCGAGGATTTTCCGATAAAAGTTTCGATGGGCACGGGAATTACTCTGTTGGAATAAAAGAACAAATAATTTTCCCGGAAATAGACGTCGATAAAGTCGCGAGAATTAGTGGATTGGATATAACTTTTGTTATACGTTCAAAATCTGATGAGGAATCTTATGCATTGCTATCGGAATTTGGTTTCCCATTTCAAAGGAAGGATTAAGTATGTCAACTAAAGCAATTGTTGCAAGAAATTTGAAAAGAATGCGATTGAACACAAAATATCAATCGAGACGCGAAGAGTTAAAGCAAACGGGTGATTGGTTTAGTTTACAGAAGCTGCCGAAGAACAGTTCTCCTGTGCGAGTTCGTAATCGTTGCTCTGTAACTGGGCGAGGCCGTGGGGTATATCGAAAATTTATGCTTTGTCGTAATGTGTTTCGCCAGATGGCTCTCGAAGGCAAAATCCCAGGAATTAGGAAAGCAAGTTGGTAATTAATAACAAAATGATAGAATAGAGTATGCCAGTAACAGATGTAATATCAGATTTTCTTGCTCGAATACGAAATGGCGGAGCAGCCCACCATAAAACCGTTGATGTTCCTTTTTCTAAAATGAAGTGGGCTATTTGCGAAATATTGAAAGACCAAGGATTTATCGAGGATTTCGAAAAAATCGATGAAAATGTACAAGGAACTATTCGCGTTAAACTACGCTATTATAACCGCCAACCTGTTATTCGAGAAATGAAAAGAATCAGCACCCCGGGACGTAGAGTTTACGTTGGTATCAACAATTTGCCACGTGTTAAAAATGGACTTGGAATCGCTGTAATTTCGACTTCTCGCGGATTGATGACCGATAAAATGGCTCGGAAACTTAACATCGGCGGGGAACTTCTTTTTACAATTTGGTAAATTTTTTGGAGCTTTGTTATGTCCAGAATTGGGAAAAAACCGATATTAATACCAGATAAAGTTAAAGTTAACTTCGAAGAAAGGAAAGTTGTTGTAACTGGTCCGAAAGGCTCTTTATTTTTTCGTCTTCCCGAAGGAATAAATTATAACATAGAAGAAAACAAGCTAACTTTTACTCGTGAAAGTGATGTAAAAAAGGTGCGTGCCGCACATGGCCTTTCGCGAGCAATTATCAACAATATGATTATTGGAGTAACCGAAGGTTTTACTAAAACGCTACAAATTGAAGGAGTTGGATATAAGGCAGAAATGAAGGATAAAAACCTTATGCTTTCGTTGGGGTATTCACATCCGATTTTATTTATTCCGCCCGAAGATGTTAAGTTCGAAACTCCAAGCCCAACGCTGATAAATGTAATTGGAGTTGATAAGCAGGTGGTAGGAGAGGTAGCCTCGAAAATACGAAAACTTCGACCACCAGAACCATACAAAGGCAAAGGTATCCGCTACAAGGATGAATTCATTCGGCGTAAGCCAGGAAAAAGTGCAGCTAAGTAATTTAGTTTAACATATAATTTAAGAATAAAATAAGATGGAAAGATTAGAATTAAAAAAAGTTCGTAGCCAAAGAAGAAAGTTTAGAATCCGAAAGAAAATTTTTGGAACAAGCGAAGTTCCAAGACTGAATGTCTATCGAAGTTTAAAGCATATTTATGCTCAAATCATTGATGACGAGCATGGTAACTCTATTGTGGCATGCTCTACGTTGGATAAAGAAGTTCGCGAGGCTATGAAAGATAAAATAAGAAAAATTGAGCAAGCAAAAGTTGTTGGGAAAATATTAGCAAGCCGTGCGATAGAAAAAGGCATTAAACGAGTTGCTTTCGACCGTAATGGTTTGCTCTATCACGGTCGTGTTCGAGCTCTTGCCGAATCTGTTCGCGAAAACGGGTTAGTTTTTTAGGAGAAAAACAAGGTATAGAATATATGGGAAAAATCAAAGCATCCGAATTAGAACTTAAAGAAAAACTTGTTTATGTTGGGCGAACTGCAAAAGTTGTTAAAGGAGGGCGTCGATTTGGCTTTACTGCAATCGTGGTTGTTGGGGATTACAGAGGACACGTCGGGGTGGGTATGGGAAAAGCTGCCGAAGTCGTCGATGCTGTAACTAAAGCAACTGAGTCGGCAAAGAAGGGCATAGTTAAAGTGAATCTTTCGGATAATACAGTTCCACACGAAGTTTTGAGCAAATATGGAGCATCGAAAGTTCTTATAAAGCCAGCTTCCCCGGGGACTGGCGTCATTGCATCTGGTGGCGTTCGAGCGGTTCTTGAATTGGCAGGCGTGAAGGATGTTTTGACTAAAAGCTTGGGTTCTTCTAATCCACACAACACTGTCAAAGCTGCACTTAAAGCATTAGTGTCGATGGAAGATATTGGAACAGTTGCCGCCCGACGCGGTATTCCTACTCGGAAGGTTCTTTTTGGTTGATTAAGGAGACTATATTATGAAACGACTTAAAGTTACACAGGTTAAAAGTATCATCAAGACAAGCAAGAAACAGAAACGGACAATTGAAGCACTTGGCTTAGGTCGTCCGAATTTTTCGAATATTTTGCCCGATAATCCTCAAATCTGGGGTATGATAAATGTGGTAAAACATTTAGTTAAAGTTGAAGAAATTAATGTTAGTGGATAGGGGTCGAAATGAAACACATTGGTAATTTGTATCCAGCAGAAGGCTCGACTCACAAAAAGAAAAGAATCGGGCGTGGTATTGGTTCTGGTCATGGAGGAACTTCGACGCGTGGACATAAAGGAGCTCAATCCCGCAGCGGGTATCACCGTAAACTTGCGTTCGAAGGTGGTCAAATGCCTCTCGTTCGAAGAGTTCCAAAGTTTGGGTTTAACAATCGGAATAGAATTGAATATCAAATTGTTAATTTGTCTGCAATTCAATTGCTGTTCGAACAAAAAAAAGTGGAATCGAACGAAATAGATGCAGATGTGCTTTATAATGCTGGGGTAATTACGAAAAAGAATCAACCAGTTAAAATTTTGGGGAATGGCGAAATAAATGTTGTTGTAACAATCAAGGCACACAAATTTTCGAAATCAGCAATCCAAAAGATAGAATCAGTTGGAGGCAAGGTAGCAATTTATGAGTAAAATTCTTCAAACATTCCAAAATATTTGGAAAATCGAGGAACTTCGGCAGCGCCTGGTGTTCACTCTATTTGCAATTGTAGTTGCTCGAATTGGTGCCCATATCACCTTGCCGGGAGTCGATATTCATCTGTTGAGTGCATTTAACAAAGGAGCGGCAAACGACCTTTTCGGTTTGTTCGATTTCTTTGTTGGCGGTGCCTTTTCGAACGCTGCTATTTTTGCTCTTGGCGTTATGCCGTATATTACCGCTTCAATTATTATGCAACTTGCTGGTATCGTTATACCGGAAATTCAAAAAATGCAAAAAGAAGGTGAAGAAGGCAGAAGGAAGATTAATCAATACACGAGAATATTGACTGTTCCAATTTCTGCTTTTCAAAGCTGGGGTATGAGCATTCGATTGGTCAATATGGAAGCAAATGGATTGCCTGTGGTTCCACACTCAGGCTTTTTCTTTGTTTTAACGACTGTAATTTTGCTTACCGCAGGAACTATGTTTCTGATGTGGCTTGGCGAAAAAATAACAGAGCGCGGTATAGGAAACGGCATTTCGCTTTTAATTTTTATTGGAATTGTGGCTCGTTTGCCTGCTGCTCTGTATCAAGAATTCAGCCAGGTAACTCAGTTGGGTGAACGCCCCTGGCCAGTCGAAGTAATTATTCTTACTTTCTGGGTTGCGATAATTGCTTCTATTGTTTTCATTTCCCAAGGTGCCCGAAGAATTCCTGTGCAATATGCAAAACGTCAAGTAGGTCGTAAAATATATGGGGGAACAACCCAATACATTCCTTTACGAGTGATAACTGCAGGTGTGATGCCAATAATCTTTGCTCAATCCATTATTTTTATTCCTCAAACCTTTTTGAATTTCTTCCCTACAAGTGGCTGGCTCTATTCCCTTGTAGTTGCTTTTAGCGAGCGTTCCTTTGTTTATGCAATTATTTATGCAACGTTAGTTATTTTGTTTACGTATTTCTATACGGCTGTAATATTTAATCCACGTGATATAGCCGATAATATGAAAAAACAAGGTGGATTCATACCGGGTATTCGGCCAGGGCAACAAACTTCTGAATACATTGATAACGTATTAACAAAGATTACATTACCGGGTTCTCTTTTCCTCGCCTTAATTGCAGTAATGCCAACATTTGCAACGAATGTCCTTGGTGTTACTACTTCGTTTGCTTCATTTTTTGGCGGGACGTCAATTCTTATTGTTGTTGGTGTGGCTCTCGATACCCTTCAACAAATTGAATCTTTCCTGTTAATGCGTCATTATGATGGCTTTATGAAAAGCGGAAGAATTCGAGGACGTGCGGGAGTGGGAGGGATATAAACAATGAGGAAACAGGCTCGACATACGGTGCAAAATTGGACGACTTTCGCAAAGAAAGTAGAAGAAATCCACTCGATTGAACGAGCCTGTCGGATTGTTGCCGATGTTCTTGCATTGCTCGAAAAATACGTAAAACCCGGAATCACGACTCTTGAATTAGATAAGATTGCAGAAGATTTTATCCTTTCCCGAGGTGCAACCCCTGCGTTCAAGGGGTATATTGTTGATGGAAGGGCTTATCCTTCTACGCTTTGTGTGTCAATCGACGAAGAAGTTGTTCACGGTATTCCCAGTTCGAGGTCACTTAGTGAGGGGGAAATAGTATCCATTGATTGCGGGGCTCAAAAAGACGGTTATTATGGGGATAGTGCTGTAACTTATTCGGTCGGAACAATTAGCCCTGAAAAAGAAAAATTGCTGAGAGTTACAGAAGAGGCACTCGAAAAAGGTATCGAAATGGCAGTCGAAGGGAATAAAGTTTACGAAATTTCGCGAGCAATCCAAACTTATGTCGAATCGAATGGCTTTAGCGTTACACGCGAATTGGTTGGACACGGAATTGGAAAACGACTGCACGAAGAACCTCCAATTCCAAATTTTGTTCCACCACTTTTGGCAAGGAAGCAATATCCAAATGTTAAACTCGTTGCGCAAATGACCTTGGCAATCGAGCCGATGGTTCATATTGGCGATTATAAGGTTGTTACGAAAGACGATGGTTGGACTGTTTGCACAGCCGATGGTTCGCCAGCCGCACATTTTGAACACACTATTATAGTAACAAAAGATAAACCGATAGTTTTAACTTATAGATAAACGGATAGAAGGATATGCCGAAAGAAGGGATGATACAGATGGATGGTGTGATTGAGGAGGCGCTTCCGAATACTCAGTTTATCGTTCGGTTGGAGAATGGACACAAAATTTTGGCACATGTTGCCGGAAAAATGCGAATGAACTATATTAAGATATTACAAGGGGATAAGGTGCGAGTCGAGATGTCCCCTTATGATTTAACAAAGGGTAGAATTATTTATAGGTATAAATAAGGTCGAGGTAATATTATGAAAGTTAGAGCTTCTGTTAAAAAACGTTCCCCTGAAGATAAGATAGTGCGTCGAAAGGGAAGGGTTTATATCATTAATAAAAAGAATCCCAGATATAAACAACGTCAAGGTTAAACGAAGGAGGAAAAGTGGCACGAATTGCAGGAATTGATTTACCGAAAAATAAAAGGGGTTTCGTAGGATTGACTTATATTTTCGGCGTTGGAAGAACGACCGCCAAGGAGATTCTTTCGAAATCGAACGTCGACGAATTTAAGAAAGTAGGAGAATGGAGCGACGAGGAAATTGCCCGAATACGCCAAGTTATACAAGATTATAAAGTGGAAGGTCAACTACGAAGTGAAGTCCAAATGAACATTAAGCGATTGATGGATATTGGTTGCTATCGCGGAATTAGACATCGACGTGGCTTGCCAGTTCGCGGGCAAAGAACTCGAACAAATGCTCGAAGCCGAAAAGGTAGAAGAAAAACAATCGCTGGAAAGAAAAAAGCCACAGGCAAGAAGTAATTTTTTTATTAACTAATTTTTTTTGAAATATGGCAGCACCAAAAAAACGAACAAAGAAAAAAACGGTAACAGAAATCCACGGTAAGGCTTATATCCTTGCTTCTTTCAACAACGTTATTGTAACTATAACCGATATGTATGGTAACGCACTGTGTTGGTCCTCGGCGGGACGGAACGGATTCCGAGGCTCAAAGAAAAGCACTCCATATGTTGCCCAAATAGCGGCAGAAAAAGCTGGTAAAGAAGCATACGATATGGGATTACGGAAAGTTGACGTTGTTGTTAAAGGGCCCGGAAGTGGTCGCGAAGCTGCGATTCGTGCCCTTTCGCAAGCCGGATTGGAGGTTCATAGTATTATCGATAAAACCCCAGTTCCACACAATGGTTGTCGTCCCCCGAAACGTCGGCGCGTTTAAATTGAAAATATGTAAGTTAAATATTGTTGGTTTAAAATGTTTGATATTGATTTAAATTCACTTTTGCAGATGCCGGATCCCGTGGTTGTCGAGGAAACCGAAGACCCGAACCATACACGGTTTATTTTTCAACCGCTCGAAAAAGGCTATGGAGTTACGATTGGGAACTCACTGCGTCGGGTTTTGATTTCTTCCATCCCCGGTTCGTCTATTATTGGTGTGAAATTCACTGATGTTCTTCAGGAATTCCAAAGTATTCACGGAGTCCTCGAAGATGTAACCGATATAATTCTAAATTTGAAAGAAGTCCGCATTAAAACAGAGGAAAGGAAGCCTTTCAAGGTGAATCTCCATTTTAAGGGACCATACACTTGGACAGCACACGATATCCAAAGATCTTCGGCTCTATTGGAGGTGGTTAACCCCGAGCATTATATCGCGACCCTTTCCAAAGAAGCCGAATTTGACGTTGAACTTCGAATTGGTTTCGGAAAAGGTTACGTCCCCGCCGAGGAACAGCAGTTGATAGATTATCCAATTGGTATGTTGCCTGTCGACGCAATTTATACACCGATTAAAAATGTTATTTATACTGTCGAGCCGCATCGTGTAGGGCAAAAAACCGATTATGAAAGGCTTATCCTCGATGTTACAACCGATGGAACTATTTCGCCAATCGATGCTGTTAAACTTGCAGCTCATATTATTGGAGAGCATATCGTGTATTTTGTTAACTTCGAAAGAGGCGAGGAACGACCAACAATAGTCACCGACGCAGCTATGGATTCCAGCGAAGAGAGCGAGCATGTCCGATTACGGAAAATTTTAATTACCCCAATCGAAGAACTTGAAATTAGTGTTCGTGCATACAATTGTTTAAAAACAAATAGTATTAAAACGCTGGGGGAATTGGTTTCCTATACCGAAGGTGAATTGTTGAAATTTAGAAACTTTGGACGCAAATCGTTACAAGAACTTGCGGAAATAGTAAGACAATTAGGATTGGAATTTGGAATGAATGTCGATAAGTATCTTCGCAGCAATTCTAAAAATTCCAAAGTATATAAGGATTTTTAACTTAATTAGTTTCAGAATAATTCGAGGGAAGTTCCTATGAGGCATTTAAAATCGGGATGGAAACTTAAAAGAACAAGTAGTCATCGCAAGGCTTTGTTGCGTAACCTTGCAACAGAGTTACTTGAGCATAAAAGGATAGAAACCACGGTTGTTAAGGCTAAAGCTTTGCGCCCTTTTGTAGAAAAATTGATTACAAAAGCAAAACGAGCACTCTTGCGCGAGCGGCAAAATCTTCTTCCAGCAGGGCATAAGGTTGATATCCATACACGTCGAATAGTTGGACGTTTCGTATCGAACAAAGCAGTTTTGCAAGAACTTTTCGATACAATTGCGCCCGTAATTGTTGAACGTCCTGGTGGGTATGTCCGGATTGTGAAAACGGGATTTCGACGTGGTGATGCGTCGGAGATGGCGGTTGTAGAATTAGTCGATTGGGGAGCACCCCAAGATGGTGCTGTTTCGAAACGTGCGAAAGCAAAAGCTAAACCACGACAAAAAGCACGAACTCAATCTAAATCCAAAAAAACTACTAAGAAAATAGAAAAAGAAACACAAACCGAATCCGAAATTCCAACAATAGAGGAAGTCGTCGAACCCGTTGCTACTGTGGTTGCAGATGTCGAAAAAACCACGGAATCCGAAACAGTTGAACATATTGAAACACCTTCTCAATCCACCACAGAAATTGCAGAAAAAGCATCGGACGTTAGTCCAATGGATATTCATTCGGAAAATAGTCTCTCCGAAAGCGAAACCGACGAAAAATCGCAGGAAAAACAATAGTTCTATAAAAAATATTTTATTTGATTAAAGCGTCTGTTTTCGAGACGCTTTTTTTTATTTTTATGAAGTGTATAAAAGACTATACTCTAATTAAACTCGAAGATTATTTTTCGGAGCTTGGCTACGAAAAATTTCGAGCTCGTCAGCTATTCTATGCGATTTATTTACATAGAATAAATGATTTTTCCGAAGATACCACATTGCCCAAAGAACTACGCGAACATCTAAGAAATTTTTTCGCAATGGATGCAATTTCGAGTGTGAAAACACAAATGGCTGCCGATGGAACCATCAAATTCTTATTCAGTTTAGTTAAGGGTTCCGCTGTCGAGAGCGTTTTTATTCCTTGGGATAAGGGTTTGAAGGAGCGGCGAACGTTGTGTGTATCTTCGCAAGTAGGTTGTGCCTTGGATTGTTCTTTTTGTGCAACTGGCAAACTTGGCTTAACCCGGAATCTTACAGTTGGAGAAATAGTTGACCAAATCCTTTGGGCCGAAAAAATTACCGGGGAGCGATTAACGAATGTAGTGTTTATGGGAATGGGTGAACCGTTGCAAAATTTTCAAAATGTTGTTCAATCGATTTCGATTTTAGCAAATACGAAAATCAATTTATTTAATCGGAAAAATATCACAGTTTCGACTTCTGGAATTGTTCCAAAGATTTACGATTTGGCAAAGATTGAAAAACCAGTTAAATTAGCAATTTCATTACATTCAACTCTCGATGGTATAAGAGAAACTATAATGCCGATTGCGAAGAAATGGAAGATTAAGGAATTGCGTCAGGCGGCGATTGATTATTACCGAAAGACGTTTTTACCAATTACCTATGAATATATTCTCTTCGATGGATTGAACGACAGCGAACTCGATGCTCGTCGCCTTGCAAGATTTGTTCGTAGTGTTCCTTCGAAGGTAAATATAATTCCATACCATCGAATTGATTTTATGCCTTTGAATGGAATTTCGAAAGAATTGAAACCGGCTTCGTCCGAAAAGATTTTTCAATTTAAACAGTGGCTTCATTCCTACGGAGTAAAAGCATTTGTTCGCTCTTCGAGCGGTTACGAAATTGATGGAGCCTGTGGTCAGTTGGCATTTTCCAACCGATATTCTATGGAATTTTTATGAAATTGCGATATTACATATTGATATATTTTTTCGTTTCCTATGGCTTTGCTTACTCGTATGTTCGGGAAGATATCAAACTTGGTAAAACTTACGTCCTTCGGTTAACAAGCGGCGACATTATTACTGGCGAAGTTGTTTCTTTCGTCGAAGACAAAGAAGAAGGCGAAGGAATTAAATTCGAAACTGATTTTGGGGTTGCAACCATTTATTTTTATCAAATTGCCGAAGCAAGGCTCGTCGAGCAATATTATCGCCAAAGTCATAAATATTTTTTGCTTCCGACTGCAATTGGGATTGGTAGCAACCATTTTGTTGGAATAATGCAATTGTTTTTCCTTTATAGTGGATTTGGAATTACAGATTATTTTTCCTTAATTGCTGGTCGCTCATTTTTGCCAATTCTTTATCCAAACCAACAATTGACTTTGCTTAATATTAAGGGGAGTTTCCCAAAATTATCATTCGATGATGTTGTTCGAGAAATATATTTTTCTTTTGGAAGTAATATAGCTTTTGCGAACAACAATAATCGTTTTATTCATCTTTATGGTGTAGGGACAGTATTGTTCTATAAGACAAGTTTATCGGTTTCTTTGTTTTACAAGATGGGAAGTGGCGATATTTACTCGATAAAATTTGGTAATAGTGTTCAAGACGTTATTTACCAAGATGGTTCTTTTGGTATTGCTGCTGGTTTCGACACGAAAGTATCCAATTTCAAAGATGTTCATATTATTGGAGAATTGTGGAATATAGATATAGCCAAACCGACAAAGACCGGAATATTTTTGGGGATACGATTTGCAAACGATACATTTTCTTCGGATTTTGGTTTGGCTTTTTTCGTGCAGCCTTTTATCGCACCATTTGCTAATTTTGTTTGGAATCCTTTTTAAATGAATCTATTAAAAGCAATCGGAATTATACCGGCTCGTTACGAATCTACGCGTTTGCCTGGTAAATTGCTCTTGGATTTAGAGGGTAAACCCGTTTTGCAGTGGGTTTGGGAAGGTGCCTCGGAATCCCAGCTTCTTAGTAGGTTAATTATTGCAACGGATTCGGAGAAAATTGCGGATTTATGCCGAGCAATTGGAGCAGAATTTGTTTATACACCGAAAGATATAGCAAGCGGCAGCGACCGTATCCTTTATGCTTATGATATGCTGAACATAAGTGCCGATATAATTGTAAATATTCAAGGCGACGAGCCATTCGTAAAAGGGGCTTTAATTGACAAACTTATTCGTGAACTCGGCTCTTCTTCGGCTGCTGCCGTCTCGACTTTAATAAAGAAAATTGATAACGAGGAAGAAATATTCGAGCCCTCCGTTGTTAAGGTAGTTTTCGATAGTGTAGGATTTGCACTTTACTTTTCTCGGAGTAGCATACCTTTTGTTCGCGACGAAGCAAATGAGAATTGGGGAAGGACACATTGCTTTTATAAACATATCGGAATCTATGCTTTCAAATCCGATGTTCTTCGTTCGTTCACGAGTCTTCCGCAATCCAATCTTGAAAAAATTGAAAAACTCGAGCAACTACGATTGCTTCAAAATGGTTATAAAATTCTTTGCGTCGAAACAGACGAGAACTTGATTGGAATTGATACCATAGAAGATTTAAACAAAGCACGTGCCTTTGCTAAGAATTTTCTTTCTCCTGTATGACCCTTATTAATTCTTGATAAACAATATTAACTGGGATTAGCGACATATCGTCCATTCTTTCCGGTTCGGTTGTTAATGGAGATAATGTGGTCGAATATCTACCAATTGGACCCCAGCGTAGTGCCGAAAGGTGGGGTGTGTTTGGGAATAATCCGACAACGGGAATGTCCATCACCGATGCAGTATGCAGGATTCCGGTTGAATTTGCGACGAGTCCTTTTGCCAAAGACACTAATGCGATTGTTTCGTATAGATTAAGACGTCCTACAAAGCTAATGACATTCGGGCAAATTGACTGAATAATTTGCGAAAGAGGTGTTTCATTTTTCCCCCCTGTGATTGCAACCGACTTACCTGAACTGATGAGCATTTGTGCAAGTTCTCCAAATTTGATGGGTTCCCAATTTAATGCAGAACCGCCGCTCCCCGGATGCAGTATGATAAATTCATAAGGTTCAAGGTTAAGAGTTTCGAGCATTTCGAGAATTTTGCTTAAGGCTGTCGGTTCGACTTTAATAGGAATAGGTTCCGTTTCCAATTCAACGGCGAAGAAGTTCGAAACGAGTCGGACGTTATAAACCGATTCGTGGAATTCTGCGGTTTTTCGGTGGTCTTTCACTTTGTGTGTAAATAAGAATGAATACCAGCGGTATGCAGAACCAATACGGTGTGGTATCTGTGTTTTGTATGCGTAATAAACCTCGTTGAAGCGTGGGCGTGGGAAAAAAATAGCATCAAATTGAAAAGCCTGGTAAATATTTTGAATTTCGTCTTTATATTTTTCGAGATACGCAACTTGATTGACAACTTCGCATTCATAAAGCAGAGGCTTAACATATTGGCGTGTTATCAAAGTTAATACAGAATTAGGAACGACTTTTTTTATTGCTCGACACATTGGCAACGTAAGAACCATATCGCCAAGTCTATCGGTTCTAACTACTGCAATATTTACAAGTCTGTCTTTGTTATTTTCGTTTTTCATAATTTGCATTTTGTTTTGATACATTTTAGTATGCAATATAATTGTTTCTAAATTATTTGAAAAATAAGAATATTATCTGGCTGTTGTTACCTTCGATTCTTACGTTTCAGTTGACTTTGGTGGGGTTCGATTCGCTATTCTCTTCTTCGAAACCAAATCTTTCGAAGCGACCATTGATGGCAGATGGAAATTACTTCTTCTATTATTTACCATTGAAGGATACGTTATACTATTTTGGTAACGAATACATAGAAGTTAATTTAAGTAAGCAACTGGCTTTCTATATTACGAGACGGGGAGAAATCGATACTATTAAAGTATCTTCTGGTAATAAGTTTCTCTCGGGTGCGATTGAAACACCCACAGGTTTGTATGCAGTTCAAAATAAAGCCCCAATACAGATTTCTCGACAATTCGAAAATACCGAAATGATTAACTGGATTGGTTTTAATGGGAATATTGGTTTTCATAGTTTGAAAAAGACCGGCTATTATTGGCGTTTAGGGCGAATCCCTTCTTCGCACGGTTGTATAAGGATTTCCAACGAAGATGGGGTAAAACTCTATCAAAAAGTTCGCATCGGGATACCAGTCCTTGTATATTTTAAAGAACCTGCTCGTTCAATTCGTTTTGCGAGCTTTAAGGAATTTAATATCAATCACGACGTTTTTGTGGATGTTGTCGATAGGCGTTTAGCCTCTTTCCTTAATGAAAGGATTATTCAATTGAGCAAAGGAAATCTCTTCCGATTTGGGTATAAGAAAATATTTATTGGTAGCAGATTAAAAATAAAATATCCGTTTATAATGGTCGAAAAACCAACAGTTACCGTAAATTGGCAAAAACCAACCCTTTGGTTTCGAAAGGATAATGTAACAGAAAATCTTTCCTTGAAAGTTTCGAACAATCTGTTTTATCTCGATACTTATAGTATTCGGTTAAGATAGTTTTTCATAATCATTTCGGATTGTTTTTTAAAACTGGAGGCAAAACATAATATTTTGGTGGGATATCGATTGTTGTGTCTCGTTGAACTTTTTGTTTTGTCTTTTCGATAATTGTTTTGTTAGCATTTCTGCTCGTGCTGGATTTTTTATCTTCGGGAAGCAACGACCGTGATTCCAACGAAAATCTTTCATTTGTTGTAAGATTTAGTCTTGGCAAAGGTGAAGTTGGTTTTGTTGGTTGATTTTTGGCACCGAAAGATTCCGATGCTCTACGGTTTTTAAGTCGATTGGTTTTGGTTGGAATGGTATCGTTTGGAGTGTAGCGTTTCTTTTCGGGAGAAGCTTTTGTTATTTTTTCTTTTTTTGTATTAAGAATTACTGAATTAGAGGAAATCGAGTATTCAAATAGTGGGATGGAAACGAGAGCATTGGTAAATGATTTAAAAGGTATCCATAGCTCGCCGTTTAAATAAATTGTTGGAACTGAGATTTGAAGTATTTGCTCGTTTTGAAGTTCAGAGTTTCCCAACACAAAATAGATTGAACCTTGGATAAAAGTAAATTGATATTTACCATATTGAATGGTAAAATATTCTTCTTGTTTATTTGCTCTTTTAATAGGGACTCTATTCAAACTTGAAAAAGCAAAGTATTCTTTTCCGTTGAAAGTTGCAATTTTTAAAGTTGCACGATGGCTATCTATCTTGAACAATACTGTATTATTCGATTGTTGGGTAAATAAAATGTGGGGCATAAAAAATAAGCACAAAAGAAATAGGTCTTTTAGAAACAGGAGCGAGCTTGGCGCTCGCTCCGAATTTATATTTGCGTTACAAAGCATCATTAGTTCTTCGGAGCATTTTCGATTGATAGTAACTCAATTTCGAAGATAAGTGTGGCATTGGGTGGTATTGTCGGGGGCGCTCCCTTTTCACCCCAGCCAAGATTTGGAGGCATATAAATACGCCATTTGGAGCCTTCTTTCATATGCGTTAGCGCTTCTTGCCAACCGGGAACTTGTTGGCTAATTGGTAAAGTGACTGGTTGGCGATTGTAGGTGTTGTCGAATTCTTTTCCATCGAGATAATATGCCTTGATGTGGATTTTAACCATATCGTTCATAGTAGGTGTTTTGCCATTCCCCTCTTTTAGAACAGTATATTGCAAACCGGTTGGTGTCGTTACAACGTCGGGCTTGTTTTTGTTGCTTTCGAGGAATGCCTTGCCTTCGGCGAGGTTCTTTGGTGCCTGTTCCATAATTTTCCGTTCTTGTTCTTTCATTCGCTTGTCCTGTTGTTCGACCATAACTGCTTGGAATTGGCGACGGAAAGTATCCAACTCGGCGTTTGTCACAAATGTCGAATCCCCTTTGAAAGCGTTCCTAAAGCCAAGCATCAAATAATCCATATTAATTTTTAAGGAATCCCGAACCATATTCCGCCCAATATCGTAGCCGATAAGGTAACTCGCTTTTTCATCGAATTCTTTCGGTTTGGGTAAATTTGTTTTGAGTGTCTCGCCTTGTTGGCAAGAAAGCAAAACGAAACTTAGCAAAAAAGAAAAAGAAATCCTTTTCATATCGATACCAATTGTTAAAAAAACAAATTTACAACATTTTTGGTTAAATTAATTGAAATATATTAACTTGCGAAGCGACTTAATGTTAGAACAAAATAAATAGTTTATGGTTGACGATTTTAAATTTCCAAGCGAAATAACACCGCTTGGTGAAAACCCGAATCGGTTCTTAGAAACACAGCGAAATCCCACAATTTCCCAAAAGCAAATCAGCCTTCGGTTGGGCGAAATTGTTAAAGGGGTAATAATCGATATTATTTCTCCAAAACAAGCAATCATTAGGCTTCCAAGCGGAACCTTTACAGCCGAAATAAGTGGTAAGTTTCGGCAAGGCGACGAGTTGTTTTTCCGTGTTCAATCGCTCGAGCCTTCTCTCGTTTTGAAAATCTATAGTATGTTTTCGAAAATGCAGGGCGAAGAGATTTCTACTTCGGAAATCCTTCGAATATTGGATTTGCCATCGAGCAAGGTTTTCGCCAAAGTTGTAGATTATCTGAAATCGCAAGGCAATGTGATAATTCGCGAGGAGGCGATTCGATATGTCAACTTTATAGATAAAATTTTGGCAACAAATTCCAAAAGCGATTTAGATACTTTGGTAAATTCGGTTGGGCTGGCTTTGCTGTTGAAAATCGAGCCAAATGGAGAATTTTACGAGATTTACAAAGGTTTAAAAGACTTGCCGAACTTGCTCAATTTCGCTTTATACCGAGTTATTGATAACGCTGAACTATTTCCTCGCGAAGTTCGCGAAAAGTTTATGCAAATTCATGCTGCAATGCTTCGAACCGAAAGTTTTCCTTTGTCGATAAAGTTGTTGAGTCCCAATTTTTACACCGTAGAAGGTAATTTGTTCAATATTTTCTCGAAATTTTTTGCAAACAAAGAATTGATTACCTTGTGCTCGAATTTAGGTATTTCCCTGAATGCAATAATCCAGGGCTACGAGTCGGTGAATGTGGTGAATAGCTTGCTGGCGTCGAGTAATCTGAACTACTTGTTATTTCTTTTTCCTTCTATATTTGCTGGAAGTTTTAGATTCTTCTATGTTCGGAGCAAATTTCGAAAAACGAAATTCGAAAAGAATGCAAAAATGTTTGAGTTCGAAGACGAGGAGCTAATCAAACCAATAAGGAGACTGCTCGAAGAGCATTTAAATCTTTTCTTTTCGGACGAACGTAATTTCCGCGATGCCGAAGAGTATGCAATGGGTTGTGGAAAATTTGCTCGAAAGATGAGCGATAAAATTATTATTAAACTTGCCGATAATAAAATTTTCACATTTAAATTAATACCCCGAGAACCCAGCGGCGACCAAAAAGTTTCGATTGTAATTTAGCTCAATTTATTAAATTTGTTGATTATGATTGTTCAATATTAATAATGATTGAAATGTATGGCGTATCCGATTTATCTTTTTAATTCGTTGACTCGAAAGATTGAGAAATTTGAACCATTGGAAAATAAATTGGTCCGGATGTATTCGTGCGGTCCAACTGTTTATAATTTTGCCCACATTGGGAATATGCGTTCTTTTCTGTTTGCAGATTTGCTACAACGCGTTTTGAAAGTTGTTGGGGGATACAAAGTGCGTTGGGTGATGAATATTACTAATATCGACGATAAAACAATCAGAGATAGTGCTATTGGAAGCGATGCGTGGTTACCCGAAATTGGAAAACAAACAAACAATCCAATGGAGAATCTTTCGAAGCTCACAGAATACTATCGCAAAGCATTCCTCGAAGATATTAAAAAAATGGGAATAAAAGTTAAAGATTTCTATAAAATGCCCAAAGCTACTGAATATATCCTTCAAATGCAAGATTTAGTTCGTAAAATAGTTCAAAAAGGTTTCGGATATGTTGCTAATGGGTCTGTTTATTTCGATGTGAGTAAGTGGCGGCAAGTCGATATCTACGGTAAGCTATATCGGATAGATTTCGAAAAGTTTAAGGAGGGTTCTCGTATCGATGCCGATAGTTACGAAAGAGAAGAAATTAGCGACTTTGCACTTTGGAAAGCGCGTAAACCGGAAGAACCTTATTGGGAATTCCGAGTTAATGGCGTTAATTGCGATGGACGCCCCGGTTGGCATCTCGAATGCTCTGTGATGGAGCGGGAAATCCTTGGATTGCCGTTCGATATTCATACCGGAGGAATAGATTTGAAATTCCCCCACCACGAAGACGAAATTGCTCAAAGCAAAGCAGGATATGGAGTAGAACCAACTGTTTTTTGGTGCCACAACGAATTCCTACTTGTCGAGGGGAAAAAGATGAGTAAATCTTTAGGTAATTTCTTTACTTTGCGCGATTTAATTGCTCGTGGCATCGACCCGCTCGATATTCGCTATCTAATGTTTTCTACCCATTATTCGACCCAATTAAACTTTACCTTCGATGGCTTAAATTCGGCTAAAAAAGCAAGAGCAAGGATACAAGATTATATTTATGATTTGTTCGAAATTTCGAATCAAAAAAATTCATCGCTCGATTTAAAAAGCCTGAAAGACTCAATTTTTACAGATTTAGGTAATGATTTGCAGGTTCCTAAGGCACTTGCAACTTTGTTCGAGTTCGTCAATGAGCATTCGGCAGATGGGCTAAGCCAAGAGGATGCAAAAAATATGCTCAAATTATTGAATCAATTGAATAAAGTCTTTGGGGTGTGGCGTCTCGAACCACGCTCGGAAGAAAAAATCGAGATACCAGAAGAAGTTGTCGAACTTGCTCGCCGCCGGCTCGAAGCGCGCAAAGCAAAAGACTTCAAAAATGCAGATTTGTTGCGCGAAAAAATAAATTCATTGGGCTTTAACATTGTCGATACAAAAGAAGGTTATGCCATTGAACCAAAAAATAATTAGATAGTATTGTGCGTGTTTTGTCCTTTTGCTATTTGTATGGTTTATGGAGCTTGATTTTTACAAAAAACTGTTTTTCGAAGCACCAATAGGATATGCCCACCATAAAATTATTTTGAATGAAGAGAACCAACCAATCGACTTCGTTTATCTAGAAGTCAACAATATGTTCGAAAAACTAACCGGTATGAGAGCAGAATTGCTCGTTCAACGTAAGTTCAGCCAAATGTTTCGGCGAATAAAGAAAAGTAAATTAGATTTGCTCGATTTATATGGCGAAGTTGCTCTTGAAGGTGGCTGCAAAACATTCGATTATTTTTCGGATTATTTACAACAATGGACTAAAGCAATAGTATTTTCCAACGAAAAGTATTTCTTTACGATTCTTTTCGTCGATATAACAAACGAAAGGAAACAAATTCAGGAAATGCTTAAAAACTTCGATAGTGTAAATGAGTATAGCGAGCAAATTCGGCAGCTTAGCGAAGAACTTAATTTGACCCGAAATATGCTCGACAATATTATTGCCGAACGAAACAACTTGATTGATGAAATCTCGGAAATAAAAGAAAAATTCGACATTCTGTTGCTTCAAAAAGATAAAATTTGTTCAATTATTGCACACGACCTTCGAAGTCCTTTCTCGGGAATGCTCGGGGTCTCGAAGATTCTTTCCGAAGAGTTGAATAATTTAACACAAGACGAAATTCATAATTTTACAATAATGCTGAAAGATTCAATTGAAAATACATACAAATTGCTGGAAAATTTGCTCGAGTGGTCGCGTTTGCAACGTGGAATGATTCCTTTCGAACCCAGATCTTTTAATCTTGGTGAAATGGTCGAAAATATTATTGCCACACACGAGGCAAAATCCAACGAGAAAGAAATTCTTGTTATGAATAATGTTCCCAGCGACTTGATTGTTTTTGCAGATATGAATATGATAGACACTGTTCTTCGCAATCTGCTTTCGAATGCTATTAAATTTACACCAAAAGGTGGTAGGGTCGAAATTAACACAAGAAGTAACGAAAATTATGTCGAAGTAAGCGTAGCAGATACTGGTATTGGGATTCCCGACGAGATGATACCGCAACTTTTTAAAATTGGGGCAAAGACTTCTCGTTCGGGGACCGAAGGAGAAACAAGCACCGGATTCGGGCTTATCCTTTGCAAAGAATTAATAGACAAACACCTTGGCAATATTTGGGTCGAAAGCCAAGTTGGAAAAGGAACGAAGTTCTATTTTACAATTCCACAAAAAGAAAAATTAAGATAGTTGTTCGAAGCCAATTTCGCCGTCGTTGCAAAAAGTATTCCTAAACATTTTCCATTTGCTTAATACCACTTTCTTAGCTTCTGTGCGATTACCAATCTTCACTTTAATCAAATATGTTCCCGAAGGAAGCCCGCTAAGGTCCATCGTTTGAGTGTAATTTCCTGGTTGTGCAACAGTTGTCATTACGCTCGAAATGAATTTCCCCGAGATTGTGTATAATTCGAATTTAACTATACCAGCTTGCAATGCCTCGTAATGAATTTCCACCATTCCATTTGCTGGGTTGGGAAAGATAAAATCGGTAAGGGCTTTCATCTCGGGTATGTCGCCGCTCGGACGGGAAAATACAACCCCTCCTTTGTGGTAAACCGCTAATCCTTCGTAAGTTGCAGCCCAAACATTGTCATAATGGTCAACTGCTACGTGAAAGACAAGTCTATCGGGTAATCCCGAATTTTCCGGTGTAAAGCGTGTCCAAGTGGAATCGTCAAACTTCAATAATCCATCCATTGTGCTTATCCATTTATTCCCTTGGCTATCAAAAGCAACATTCATAGCCTCGGCGTAGAAATATCGAGAAAATTCTGCAACATTCGAAGTATCGTAAAGGGTCCAATTTTCCCCATCAAACTTGGCAATAATTGTCCACCCAAATTTTCACATAACAAAGTTAATGTAAATTTTTTTAATTTTTTTCACTTTGTTGCAACTTTTAAAAAGCAAGATGGCTGTAAAAAGCTTTTTTTCATAGCTTTTTGGATTTTTTACTTCGTTGGAATATTTGTAATAGAGTTGGAATATTTTGGATATTTCGTAAAAAAGTAATAAATTGCCTTTCTGAATTTAGTAAAAAAGAAAAATATTGTAAGGAGTTTCTCGAAGTGGAAATAGTAGATAAGATTACGCGTTCCATTAAACAAGATGAGGTTCGACGGGAGTGGTGGGTTATCGATGCTACCGGTCAAACGCTTGGGCGTCTTGCCAGCCAGATAGCTAAAATACTTCGCGGTAAGCATAAGCCAATCTTTACACCTCACGTTGATAGTGGCGATTTTGTCGTTGTTGTTAATGCCGATAAAATTAACGTCGAGGGGAAACGCTACGAAATGAAAGAATATTTTCATTATACGGGCTATCCCGGGGGAACCGTCTTCGAAAAGTTCAAGGATTTGGTGGTAAAGAAACCGGAATTTGTGATTCGACACGCTGTTTGGGGTATGCTCCCCAAAAATCGCCTTGGTCGAAAAATTATTAAAAAGCTTAAGGTATATAGTGGTCCCGAACATCCTCATTCAGCCCAAAAACCCAAATTATTACCTTTAAACTGATATCAATTTATGGAGTGAAATAGATGAAAGCAACAAGTGCAACAGGCCGCCGGAAAACTGCGATAGCGAAAGTTCGTATCCTTCAAGGTAGTGGTCGGATAACAATCAACAACCGTCCATTCGAAGAATATTTCCCAATCGAAAACCATCGAACCAAAATTCTTTGGCCCTTCGAAGTAACAAACACATTAGGCAAATTTGATGTAGTTGCAAAGGCTTGTGGTGGTGGGATAAGTGGTCAAATGGGTGCTGTTCAATTGGGAATAGCTCGCTCTTTAGTGGAATACGAAGAATCTTTTAAATCTGTGTTAAAAGAGTTTGGTTTGCTTACTCGAGATCCTCGGATGGTCGAGCGAAAGAAATATGGACAAAAGAAAGCGCGTAAACGCTTCCAATTTTCGAAACGATAATTTTTTTGAATTAGTATTAGTATGTTTCGGGATTGCTTGTGTGTGGCGGTTCTGTTTTACGGACGTTGAGCAAGCAAGATGAACGAAACAGATGTTTAACACAATTAGGAGTTTTTAATGTCACATTATGTAACTATCGAACAACTTCTCGAAGCAGGTGCTCATTTTGGGCATCTTACTCGCCGATGGAATCCCAAGATGGGAAAATATATTTTCACAGAACGCAATGGGATTCACATTATCGATTTACGTATTACACAACTTCTACTCGATTACGTGCGTAACACAGCTTTCAATATAGCGGCGCAAGGTAAGAAAATCCTTTTCGTTGGAACAAAGCCCCAAGCAAAAGAAACTATACAGAACGAAGCACTTCGATGTGATACTTTTTATGTATCCGAACGCTGGCTTGGTGGAATGTTGACCAATTTTACAACGATTCGCCGTAGTATAAAGCGACTTAAAACCATTACTAATTGGGAGACTGACGGTACCTTCGATAAAATGACTAAAAAGGAGCGGCTTCTTTTAGTTCGTGAACGAGAGCGTTTGCGCAAAGTTTTCGGGGGTATCGAAGAAATGACTTCGTTGCCGAGTTGTCTTTTTATTGTTGATATTAAAAAAGAGCATATTGCTGTTAAAGAAGCACGAACTCTCGGTATCCCGGTAATTGCGATTTTAGATACAAATTGTGACCCCGAGCTTGTTGAACATCCGATTCCAGCAAACGACGATTCGGCAATGACTATACAATTAATCACGAAGGTTATCGCCGACGCTATAATTGAAGGGACTCAAATTTGGAAAGAAAAAGTTCGCGAGCCACATATCGAAGGTAAAATTACCGAAACGGAAGAAATTCCAGCCGAAATGTCGCCTGTGAAAACTAAAATAAGAAGACGAAAACAAAGGAAACCTGATGTAGGAGTTGGAACTGGAGGGTTAAAACCTAAAGTCGAAGAATTGGACATCGAAGAAACCGAGACCAACGAATAAAAATCTTTAGTTTAAATTTAGGAATAGTAAAATGGCTGAAATAACACCACAAATGGTAAAGGAACTTCGCGACAAAACAGGCGCGGGTATGGGAGATTGCAAAAATGCGCTCGTTGAAGCAAATGGAGACTTGCAATCCGCAGTTGAAATTCTTCGCCGTAAAGGAGCTGCTTCGGCGGCTAAGCGCGCTGAACGAGAAGCAAAAGAAGGAATTGTAGTTACAATAGTTTCCCCAGACCATAAGAAAGCTGCAATAGTCGAGATTAATTGCGAAACCGACTTCGTTGCCCGAAACGAAAACTTTGTTAATTATGCAAACATAATAGTCGAAACTTTGCTCAATAGCGAAGTCTCGTCCATCGATGAATTGATGAATTGTAAATATGATGGCGATACAATTCAAGGGATTCATAACGAGATTTTAGCAAAATTCCAAGAAAACATACAAATTCGTCGATTCGAAACGATTAGGACAGATGGTTTCATCTCCGATTACGTCCACGCTGGAAGTAAATTGGGTGTGCTTGTTGTGTTTGAATTCGATAAGCAGATTGGTAGTGTGACCGACGAAGCGAAGCAGAGTTTTCGCGATATTGCTATGCAGGTTGCTGCTATGAATCCGATGTATGTTGACCGCGGTTCTGTTGGCTCCGATATCCTTCAAAAAGAGTTGGCAATTTACACAGAACTTGCAATAAACGAAGGAAAGAAACCAGAGATTGCCGAAAGAATTGCCCGGGGGAAACTCGAAAAGTTTTTCCAAGAGCATTGCCTTCTCGAACAGACTTTTATCAAAGATGGTAACCTTTCGGTGAAAGAATATATTGGAAATGTCGAAAAATCTCTTGGAATTCAGATAAAAATTCGCCAATTTAGAAGATATTACTTGGGTGAAGTGGAATAATTTATGGACTCTGCCCCCAAATATAAGCGAATCTTGTTGAAACTGAGCGGAGAGGCTTTAATGGGTGAAGGGGATTTTGGAATTGAACCTGCTGCCCTTAAATTTTTTGCCGAAGAAATTTATGCGGTGCACCGACTCGGCGTCGAAATTGGTATTGTGATTGGAGGAGGTAACATATTTCGTGGGATTCAATCTGCGGCGAAAGGAATCGACAAAGTCTCGGGCGATTATATGGGAATGCTTGCTACAATTATCAATTGCCTTGCCTTTCAAAACGCGCTCGAAGAGTTGGGAATCGGGACTCGTTTGCAAACTGCTATTGCAATGACTAGTGTTGCCGAACCTTATATTCGACGAAAGGCGATTCGTCACCTCGAAAAAGGCAGGATAGTATTGTTCGGAGGTGGAACTGGGCTTCCAAATTTTACGACCGACACTACATCCGTGCTTCGTGCAATTGATATCGGTGCCGATGCTATTGTCAAAGGAACAAAAGTCGAAGGGGTTTTCGATTCCGACCCGTTGAAGAATCCAGAAGCTAAACTTTTGAAACTTTTGACCTATAATGATGCAATAATCCATAATCTTGCTATTATGGATCAAACCGCATTTACGTTGAGTCGTGAACATAATATACCTATTATTGTTTTAAACATCAACAAAAAAGGCAATCTACTTCGTCTTGTGCAAGGGGAATCTGTTGGTTCGCTTGTAACAAACCATAACTAATAGAGGAGTATGCAATGGAACTCGAGGAATCAATAAATAAAACTCGTGAGCAGATGAACAAGTCGCTCGAATTTTACAAGCAACAACTTGCAAAAGTTCGGACGGGGCGCGCAAATGCTGGAATTCTCGATAATATTCGAGTCGATTACTATGGAACTCAAACTCCAGTTACTCAAATTGCAACGATAAATGTTCCCGACGCAAAAACGATCATTGTCCAAGCCTGGGACCCTTCTTCGCTTGCGGCAATCGAAAAGGCAATTAAACAATCCGATTTGGGTTTTAATCCGATAAACGATGGTCGAGTATTGCGAATTCCAGTGCCTCCATTAACGGAGGAAAGACGCAAAGAATTAATTAAGTTTTGCAAAAAAATCACCGAAGATTTTAAGATTGCTATTCGCAATATTCGACGGGAACAAATCGAGGAACTACGCAAGGCTGAGAAAGAGAAGAAAATCTCCGAAGACGATAAAATCAGTGGCGAGGAACGAGTTCAAAAAGTAACCGACGAGTTTATCAAAAAAATTGATGACCTTTTCGTCCAAAAAGAAAAGGAAATAATGGAGGAATAACAGCCAATCTGCTCAGATTGGAAATCCTTTGGAAAAGAAAGATTTTTTTCGCAATTTTGTAGTTCTTGCGGGGGCTCTTAGCTCAGTTTGGTTCAGAGCGCTTCCTTGACGCGGAAGAGGTCACAGGTTCGAATCCTGTAGAGCCCACCAATCCCATATCTTTTAAAAGTAGTCATCAATAGCAGCGGTTTTACATTCGTAGGAATACAGTCCGTATATTAACTTTTGTTTTTTATTGGCGCGATTAACAAGATGATTAATAGAAATTCAATGCTGGAGTATAAACTATTCTCGTCGAAAAGGAACGAACCAAGTTTCGCCGAGGCTGATTTCGAGAATCATACGCCCGAAATACTCTTTCGGCAGATTATCCCCCGAAGGGAGTCTAGTTCCAAAAACAAATCCAGCGCTCATAAATGTTGAACCAACAACAGGTATTTCGAATCCAAATGTTCCAGCATATTCAAAAATTGGCTCACCGTCCATTTGGATATAGATTTTTTTAAGGTATCCTCCCCAATTATATGTTATTCTATCGGTAAAAGAAGCAAACGAAGATTTATTCCCTATCCTCGAAATTCCGAATGAAAATTTGTATTCATTTCCAAATGTTGCTCTATTGCCGAGATTGTATTGCATTGCCGAAAAGTCCTGAGAAGTAAAATCTGCGGCAAATAGGAGTCTGTTGGTTGTGTAGGAAATACCAATACCGAATGCAGAAGGCAATTGGATTGTTCCTTCGGTTGTGAAAGTAGTATCGAGTGTCAACTCGTAAACGTGGTGCTGATTACTTGTGAGATTAGTTTTGTTGTGTGTTTCGAGAAATCCCCCAATTAGGATATTGTGTATGGGACTTGCAAGGATTCCCGTTCGGAATCCCATTCCAATGAAGTAGTCGGTAATTTCATCGTAAGCCGACGAAGCGTAGGCGCCGTAAACAAGGGTCTTTTTGTATTTATTAATTGTTCCAAAGTCTGCAAAAATAGAGGCACCGACGTAAAGAAAGTGAAGAGGTTTAAATGAGCCACCGACAATGGCTTGCGAAAGACCCCCGCTACCTTGATATAAATTTTCCCCATTCAATTCGTAACCGTCATCAGTAGTGACCTTGATGCTTTTCGAAACCAGATAATTTACCGTGCTGTAGGAATTAAATCCAAAACAAATACTTGCACCCTTCGAGGTGTCGATAGACAATCCATAGAGTATGCTGGGGACTTTCCCATTATTTTGCCAATTGATTTTTCCTTCGCTTTCAATTCGATTCTGGTTGAAGCGATAACCAGCGCGAATACGAGTTTGCGTAAGTTTGCCCCAAAGAGCAGGATTATATAAATTTATCGAGTTTTCGGTAGGAACTGCAATAGCGGTTGTTCCAAGAGCATCGTAAAATGCCGAACTGTTTTGGATAATATCTCCAATCCCGAAATACGACCAAGTAGAGCCACCTTGGGGAAAAAGATTAAGGACTGATAATCCAACTGCAAAGAAAAAAGCTGTAAGATTACGGAACATTCTACGGTCTCCGTTTAGAATAGATTATTTTTAACTTGGGTCGAAGTCGTGAGTCTGGTGCATCAACACCATAAAAGGCGATACGGTCGAGCTTTCGATACTCGTTCCATCCATAGGAGTAGAATACTAACTCTCCTTTGCCATTGCCTTTTAACCAAAGTTCGATTGGTGTAGAAACTTTTGGATATACCAATTTATTTCCTTCGCGTCTGCCATAGAAGCTAATAATAGGAAGGGAATCGAGGCTTCGATTTTCAAAATAGCTACCAGTGAAAATTGTATCGATACCGAGATTACCGGAGATTGTTTGACTTTGGTCGATAGTCAACTCGAATTGAGCATAATGGATTGCCGAAAACTTAGGAATCTGGCTAAAATCAAATTGAAATATTGTTCGATAGGAGTATCCACTTTGCATCACTAACGAGTTTGAATCGTTCAATGGAGGAACCTGAGCAACAGAGCAATCTATCGCAGAATTGATATACCAGATTCTTTGACTATTGTCTTTGTAGCGATATTTAACCACGATTTGAGGGTGAATGTTAACAGTGTCTTCGGTAATGTATTGAGCTCGAATTTGGTGAATTATTTTGCAAGTGGGGTCGGGGGCGAGCAGAATACCCCAAATTGGAATCGAGTCCTTGTTCTTATTTAACCAGTCTATGATGAAAGATGACTGCAATGGAATGGTAATACTGGGCATCGAGTCTTTAAGTTCTATTTTCCCTGCAAAAAAACCAATAGAAGCGGGATCGACTCTCGAATTTGGTGTCCAATCGTTGAACAAAGAATCCCAAGTTATTTTATTAGACCAATATTGATTGATAAGATATATTTTAAAAGAAAAATTTGGGTTGAGACTATCGCCAAAGACATATCTCGAAGGCGGGAGTATTAAATTTACTGAGTCAATTCTATCTTGGGTGAGCCAGCTTGCAAGTGTATCGGGTAAATTGGTTTCCTTGAAACGAAGGAGCGAAGCGGCACGATATTTATCGGCAGCACCGACGAAAATAGCTCCAACATTAAATAACGGTGTGGGAACATAAGCAGTTCGATTGCCCTTGAAAAAATTAATTGTATCCGATGATAAAGCCACAATCGAAACAGTATCGTAAAGTAAAGAATATGTTATTGACGTTGGTTTTTCGTTACAGGAAAACAGCAATAAAGAGAAGATTATAAATAATAAGTTTTTACACAACTTAGTCGCGAAATTCAAAAAAAGCATAACATTCATTCGATTACAGATAAATTGCAACGACGAACACTGCAAAATTATGTTTTTAGCAATTGGCGATAAATTTCAACGTATCTATCGATGGAATCTTTCCATAGGAATTGCTCTTGTAAGCAATTTGAAACAATAGTTTTCCATATTTCTTTATCATTAAAGTAATTCAGAACTTCTTTAACGGTTTGAACAAGTGCGGTTGGTGTTTGCTCGTTAAAAAAGAACCCAGTGCCTCTCTTTGTTTGAGGGTTAAATTGCTCGACGCTATCCAACAATCCACCGGTCGCACGAACGATAGGAACAGTTCCGTAAATAATGGAATAAATAGCGTTATACCCACAGGGTTCGTAAATCGATGGCATCAAAAATATATCGCTTCCTGCTTCGATTTTGTGTGCAAGGGATTCATCATAAATATTTTTGAAGATAAATTTTCCAGGATATTTTTGGCTTAGATTCTCGAGTTGTTTTGTCAAATTTATCTTACCTGTTCCTAAAAGTATTAATATTATTTTCTCTTTCATCAATTTGTTTAAACTTCTTATAAGCAGTTTTATTCCTTTGTTTTCTTCTATATGAGAAATCATTCCGATTATTGGAGTATTAATATCGGCTGTAACACCCAAACTTTTAAGTAAATCTTGCTTGTTGCAAATTTTATATGATTCGAAATTGCTATTGCTGAGTGTGCAAGAAATATCGTTATCGAATCGTGGGTTCCACTGCCAAGGGTCTATTCCATTCATTATGCCACAGAAGTTATTATTGCGCGAAAGAAGAATCTCGTTTAACCCCGATGAAATCTCGGGATTTTGCATAACCTCTTCGGCATAGGTTGGCGAGACAGTAGTAACATAATCTGAATAAGTAATCCCCGCTTTTAAAAAATTAAATTTGCCATTCCAAAGTAATCTGTCCTTTATTTCTTGCGGGAGCCCTGTTTTTTCGAAGGTTGATTCGGGGAATTCTCCCTGATTAGCAAAATTATGCACAGTAAATACAAATCTTGTTTTGCGAAACTTATTTGGGTAAAGAGTTTTTGCAATAACTGGAACCAGACCGGTTTGCCAATCGTTGCAGTGAATAATTTCAGGGAACCAATTCAAAAGGAGGCAAGTTTCGACAACGGAGCGGCTAAATAGTATAAATCTTTCGTCGTTATCGGGAAATGGCAAACCAGTTTGCGGGTCAAAATAAATCCCTTTTCGTTGGTCGAAATAATACAAATTTGTTGTTATATATGATTGCACCTTGTAACGTGCATTGCTAATCGCCGAAGATTTAACGGTAATGAGTTCTTCTCGGTCGGCAATTTTCAGTGGAATATCCTGTAATCGTTTGATAAAATGGATATGGTGTTTTCTTTCCGAAATACTTCCGTAGCGTGGCATCATAACACGGACATCGTGTCCCATACCCCGCAATGCTAAAGAGAAAGAGAAAGAAAAATCGGCAACACCTCCGAATTTTACATAAGGGAATATTTCGCTCGCAACAAAGAGTACACTAATTGTTTTTGCCATCTTTTGCCTTTAATAACACTTACTCTTAAATTACAAAATTAATAAATTTTTGGATTCATTCTTTCGACTCTTTGTTTGACGACGCTTCGATTGGGGTAATCCCTCCTTTGGTTGCTAAATTTTATCAAATTTATTATTTTGGGGATTTTTGTTCAATATTTCTATATTTGTGCAACAAAAAATAGTTAAAGTAAATACATTTTTTCATTTATTTTCTTAAATTAGTTTTTTTCAAAATTTGAATATGCAAAGATGGAAATTTCGTAATCGAATTCGTTACGAGTTCGACCATTTGATGTCGAAAGGACCGCTTCCACCTTTCTTATTGTTGATATTCACTGGGTTTATCTTTCTTCTTATACTTGCCCTTCTGCTGGAAGTTTTCCAGTGGATACCGACGAGTGGGCAAGTGCTTGGATTGCGCGACCCAAGCAATTACAATTTTTTCGATGCACTCTGGGTTGTGGTTCTTCGCACACTCGACGGTGGAGTAATTTCCGATGACCCTCTGGATTTTGCATTCCTTACCATAATGTTTTTATCCACGCTTTTCGGTTTGTTAATGACTAGTATCTTTATTGGTATTGTAAGTAGCGTGGTTATGGATAAAATTATGGAGTTGAGGAAAGGTCGCTCCTATATTCTTGCTAAAAATCATACTGTTATTTTGGGTTGGTCTTTTCAGGTTTTCCAGATTATATCTGAACTCGTCATTGCCAACGAAAATCAACGCAAGCCTACAATTGTGGTAATGGCAGAAAAAGATAAAGTTGAAATGGATGATGAAATTCGAGCGAAAGTTGGCGATACTAAAAATACTCGAGTAATATGCCGAACAGGTAATCCTATTGATTTACGTGACCTCGAAATTATAAATCTTAATGATGCTAAGTCTATTATTATAATAGCTCCCGACGTTCCAGAACCCGATTCTTATGTAGTGAAAACCATTTTGGCTATAACTAATAATCCGAACCGAAAACCTCTACCACATAAATACCATATCGTAGCCGAGATTCGGCATCCACGCAATGTTCCAATTGCCGAAATTGCCGGTCGCGACGAAGTCCAACTTGTTGTTTTCGATTATGTTGTATCGCGAATTATTGCCCAAACTTGTCGGCAACCGGGACTTTCCGTTGTTTTTACAGAACTTCTTGATTTCAAGGGCGACGAAATTTATTTTGCCTATGAGCCTAAATTGGTTGGGCGAACATTTGTCGAAGCTTTGTTCGCTTACGAAACTTCGATGGTTATTGGAATTCGAAAGAAAAATGGGCAAATATTGCTCAAACCTCCGATGAATACTAAAATAGAAGAGGGTGATAAAATTATTGCAATCTCCGAAGACGACGATACAATAATTCTTTCTGGAATGCTTGAATACAATATTGACCCCGGTGCAATTCGTAAAGAACCGGAAAGAGTTGAACGGAACCCTGAAAATACTCTTATACTTGGTTGGAACCGTCGTGCTCCGCTAATTATTAACGAACTTGACAAGTATGTCCAAAAAGGTTCGAAACTTGTTGTTGTTACCGATTTATCTTATGCTGAACGTGCCTTGCTCGAGATTAATTATGAACTTCAACACCACGAGATTTCGTTTATTTATGGTGATACAACCGATAGAAGAGTCCTCGATAATCTTGTTGTTGAGCAGTTCAATAGGATTATAGTGTTGAGCCAAACGGATATGCTCGATGTTCAATCTGTTGATGCTAGAACTTTGAGCACATTGTTGCATTTGCGCGATATTGCCGATCAAACAGAGCACAAATTTTCGATTGTTAGCGAAATGCTCGACGATAGAAATCGCGAACTTGCAGAAATAACCCATGCCGATGATTTTATCGTAAGTGTCAAATTGGACAGTTTATTACTTTCGCAAATTTCAGAAAATAAAGAATTGAAAACCATTTTCGAAACTTTATTCAGTGCTTCGAATCCTTCGATATATATTAAACCTGCTGAATACTATGTTGAATTAGGACGTCCGGTCAATTTTTACACTGTTCTCGAATCTGCCCGTGCACGTGGCGAAATTGCAATCGGTTTCAAACTCCACGAGGTAAAACCACGCTATCTTGGGAATGCTATGTTGGCTTATGGTGTTCGTGTAAATCCTGTCAAATCGAATAGTATTTTCTTCTCCGAAGGAGACAAAATTATTGTCATTGGCGATGAACAATGAGGTTCGATGAAATTTATAGATTATGCAAAAATTTCTGTCAAAGCGGGGAACGGAGGTCGTGGCATCGTTAGTTTTCACCGCGAAAAATATGTCCCCAAAGGGGGGCCCGACGGAGGCAATGGTGGTAAAGGAGGAGATATAATATTTCGAGCGAATCCACATTTAACCACTCTTTTAGACTTTAAATATAAGCGTAACTACAAAGCAGAAGATGGAAAATCGGGCGGAACGAGTAACAAGACTGGTCGAAATGGGGAGAATAAAATCATTTTAGTGCCTTGCGGAACTGTTATTAAAGATGCGACCAGAGGCGAAATACTCGCCGATTTGGTCGAACCGGGACAGGAATATATTGCAGCAAAAGGGGGCCACGGGGGCCGAGGAAATTCAGAATTTGCAACACCTACTAACCAGGCTCCTCGATTTGCCGAAGAAGGACAACCGGGCGAAGAACGTGAAATCTTGCTCGAATTGAAAGTCCTTGCCGATGTTGGGATTGTAGGTTTACCTAATGTTGGGAAATCTACATTGATTTCTGTCATTTCTGCTGCACGACCTAAAATCGCTGACTACCCTTTTACTACGCTTGTGCCAAACCTTGGGGTAGTTCAAATTGGAGAGAACCAAAGTTTTGTTGTTGCCGATATTCCAGGATTAGTCGAGGGTGCCTCCGAAGGTCGCGGCTTGGGATTACAGTTCCTACGCCATATTGAACGAACCAAACTACTCCTTTTTTTGATTGATGCTAATACGGATAATCCTAAAAGAGATTTCCAAGTTTTATTGAATGAACTTAAAAAATACAATAGAGAACTTCTACACAAAGAAAAAGTAATTGCTTTTAGCAAGATGGATTCGGTAACGGAAGAAACACAACAGAAATTGATGAGAATAAATTTTGGGAAAAATTATCCTCGACCGATTGGAATTTCGGCTATAACTGGGTTTGGAATACAAAAAATTAAGTTTCTTCTTTGGGAAAAAGTTCAGTATATTCGTCATTTAGAACTGGGATTTTTGCAAAAGGTAAAAGTATGAAAATAATTTATATTTATGCATTGGGGATAATTCTTCTATTTTCAGATTGGGGTATGATTTTGGGCGAAAAAGTAAGTCCTACGAGCGAAGTCATTAATTTTTCGACCTACATATCTCGAACTAAGCTACCTGCTAAACTTGATTTTTGTGGAGAACCGATTCCTCTCGACAATCAAATTGTCCGTGAGCGAGTTGAAAGAGAATTTTACTACAATTTGCAGAATCCTGGCTTAATTGTGCTGTATCTAAAAAGAGCAGGGCGTTTGTTTCCTTTGTTCGATTCAGTCTTTGCTATGTATGGAATACCCGACGATATTAAATATCTGGCAGTTGCTGAAAGTGGTTTGCAAATTGCGAAATCGCCGAAGGAAGCTTTTGGAATTTGGCAATTTATTCCTTCAACGGCAAAAGAATACGGATTGCAGGTCGACGACTATGTCGACGAGCGTTTAAACCTTCGAAAGAGCACGGAATCGGCGTGTAAGTATTTGAAAAAAGCGTATCAGATTTACAAGTCTTGGAGTTTGGCTGCTGCAGCATACAATATGGGATTTACTAATCTTACCGATAATATTAATTTTCAAGGCGCAGAGAACTTCTTCGACCTTTTTCTTAATGAGGAAACTTCTCGTTATATTTTTAGGATTGTAGTTTTGAAAGAGTTGATGCAAAACCATAAAAAATATGGCTTTGTTATGGAACAATCTGATTATTACAAGCCGTTCCAAACAACAAAAATAGTTATAAAGGATAAAATACCCGATCTTGCTATATGGGCAAAAGAACAAAAAACCACGTATTTTTTGGTTAAATTTTTAAATCCTTGGATTCTTAAACGTTCGCTCCCAACTCCCAAAGAATCGTATGTTATTGAAATTCCCGAGATGCAAAGATGATTGAAGTTAAAAATATTTATAAGTCGTTCGGAGAAAAAAGGGTGCTCGATGGTGTGAGCCTTGTAATTCCCGATGGCGTTACTTATTGTATAATTGGTCGTTCCGGTTGCGGCAAAAGCGTTCTGATTAAAAATATAGTTGGTCTTCTTGAGCCAGACGAAGGTGAAGTCATAATTGATGGGATGAACGTGCACCAGTTAGAGAAAAAGGAACTTTTTCGCCTCCGAGAAAAAATAGGCTTCGTTTTCCAAGGCTCTGCTCTCTTCGATTCTTATTCTGTTTACGAAAATGTGATTATTGGTCTTTACGAACGCGGCATCCGAGATGAGAAAAGGCTTCTGAACGAGGCTTTACGTAGTTTAACAGCTGTTGGGCTTCTTCCAGAGAAAGAAGATGTTGGCGAAGAGGCTTTCAAACAAGAATGGAAAATGTTGAAAGATAAAATGCCGTCGGATTTGTCTGGGGGAATGAAGAAACGTGTTGGTGTTGCTCGTGCATTGGTTGGGCAACCTTCGTATATTTTCTACGACGAACCAACAACAGGGTTAGACCCAGTTACTTCGGAACAAATTGATAACTTGATTGGAACCTTAGCAAAGAAGTTTTCTGTTACATCAATAATTATTACCCACGATATGTTCTCTGTTTTAAAAATTGCCGATTACGTGGCAATGCTCGACGAAGGTAAACTCCACTTTAATGGCGAGGTTAATAAATTAAGAGAATGCACCGACAATGCGGTCCAAGAATTCCTTTACCGATACAAAACGGAGGTCGTATGAAAAAATGGTTGTTATTTTTATTTGGTGTTATTGTAGCAACTGCTTTTCTCTTTTCAAAGATAGAAAAAA
The DNA here is from genome assembly GCA_037445895.1 of Ignavibacteria bacterium. GTDB lineage: Bacteria > Bacteroidota > Ignavibacteria > Kapaibacteriales > UBA2268 > JBBIJO01. The sequence continues at coordinate 87,149 of JBBIJO010000006.1, forward strand.
GAAACACTATGCCGAAGCCACTCATTGCATATTTAACCGATGGTAAATGGTATTTCATCGATGACCAAGGCAACTTAATGTTCAAACCGAAGGTATTGGAAGATGTTCTTGGTTATAGCGAAGGTTATTTTCGTGTGAATATTAAAATTGATGGTAGAGTTCGTTGGGCTATTATGGATTTAAAAGGCAAAGTAACGCCTGTGCCGTTTTGTAATTTTCTTTTTAATTTTTACAACGGGCGTGCATTAGCTTCGATTATTACAAAAAGAGACACAAACATCGAAAACGAAGAATATTTATTCGGATTTATTAATACAAAAGGAGAATTAGTTATTCCTTTTATATATAAGGATGCTACCGAATTTAGCGAAGGGCTTTCGTTTGTGATGAATGATTCGATACGTGGGTATATCGACACGACCAATCGTTTCGTATTCGCAATGAAGAACGCTGCTGGCAACCAATTTAAAGAGGGTTATGCCGATATTAATAATAAGGATTTTCAGATTGGGTATATTAACAAAAATGGTGAGATTGCAATCCCTTTGCAATTCGACGTTGCTTCTCCTTTTTCGGAAGGTTTGGCTTTTGCGGTTAAAGGAACGCAATTTGGTTTTATCAATAAAGAGGGCAACTTCGTTTTTTTTGTTGATGGTTACGTCGCGAAACAATTTTCCGACGGTTTAAGTTTTGTGGGGAAATTAGTAAGACAAAAACAATTAGTATGGCGTCTAATTAATAGCAAAGGGGACTATCTTTCGGACTACGTATTTGAAGATGTTCGAGAATTTTCGAACGGATATGCTGCCGTAAAAAAGGATGGCCGATGGTTATTTATAAATCGAAATAACGAAGAAGTTTTTAAAAATGAATATTCTTACATCGATAGTTTTGTCGATGGCAAAGCATGGGTTTCTTTGAAGAATGGCAAACAGGGTTTCATTGATACGAGCGGTGTTTTGGTAGTCGAAATCCCCCGAGCCGAAAAGTATTTCGATTTGCGTCTTAATCGACAGGTTTATTAAAAATTCTTATTAAGGATACAATGCCAACGGACGTTACAGAAAAAGTAATTGAAATGGTCGATATTGTCGATTTAATCTCCGAGGTTGTCGATTTACGGCGACGTGGAGCAAATTTCGTTGGTTTGTGTCCTTTCCATCAAGAAAAAACACCCTCTTTTACAATCTCGCCGGAAAAGAGAATTTTTAAATGTTTTGGTTGCGGAAAAGCTGGAAATGTTTTTTCCTTTATGATTGAATACTATGGTATGACTTTCGGAGAAGCTCTTCGGGAGCTTGCTCGTCGGGCTGGTATAAAACTCGGGGTGAAAGACGATAAGAATCTAAAACAAGAGATTACTCGAAAGGATGAGATACTTCGAGCGCTGGAGAGTGCAAGACTTTTTTACCAAAAAATTTTACATACTCAAAGTGGCGCTGTTGCATTGTCGTATTTGAAAAATCGTGGTTTCAATTCTAATACGATTGAGGAATTTGGTATTGGGTATGCACCGTTGGGATGGGATAATTTAGCCCGCGAGCTTATAAGCAAAGGAATTCCAAACGATATTTTGCTCGATGCCGGATTAGTGAAACCGAAAGAAAACAAGCCAGGAGAGTTCTACGATACATTTCGCGAAAGAATAATTTTCCCTATTCATAACCATATTGGTAAAGTAGTTGGTTTCGGGGGAAGAATTTTAAAAGAACTCGACGACCAGCCGAAATATATAAATTCGCCACAAACACAAGTCTTCGACAAAAGTAAACTTTTATTCGGGCTCTTTTTGGGACGCAATGAAATTCGAAATAATAAATCGGTCATTCTTGTCGAAGGCTATGCCGATGTTGTTTCGTTGCATCAATTTGGATTTAAAAATGCTGTGGCGTCTTGTGGGACATCTTTAACAACAGAGCAATTGGAGCAAATTGCAAGATATGCCAATACCATCTATATTGCCTACGATTCGGACGAAGCGGGGCAAAAAGCAACAGAACGAGCAATCCGATTAGCTTTGCCTTTGGGATTCGAAGTTCTTATTGTTCGACTAATTAAGGGGGAGGACCCCGATAGCTTCGTCCAAAAAAATGGTGCCAAAGCATTCTACGCATTGCTCGATAATTCTGTTAGTTTTGTTCGATATTTTGCCGAAACTGCCAATGACAAAGGCTTGCTTTCGCGGCCTGCCCAAAAATCATTAGTTATTCGCCATATTTTGAGTTTGATAAATTCAATCCCCGATAAACTCCAACACGACGATTTCGTTAAAGAATTAGCAGATATCCTTGGTTTTCCATATTCTAAAATTAACGCTATTTATAGCGAAAAAGTTAAACTTGCACAAGAACGAAAAACGGGGCCAATAGAAAGGAATGAAGAAAGTTTACAGAATTCAGGGAAGAACAATATCGTATCGGAGACAGCAAAGGAATTGCTTCCGGAAGAACGGAATCTTTTAGAGATATGTTTAACAGAAAAAGGAGCAATAGATTATTTGGTCAAAATTTACCATTTTGATTCATCGCAAATGATGAGCAAAATTGGGAAAGATTTGCTCGAAATAATTATCCACCACAAACGCAAGGATATTATTAATTCAATAATATTAGACGACAACATATCCGATGAGTTAAAAAAGATTTTTATGGATTTTTCTTTTTTCCGTATTGAACCGAGCCGAAATTGGGAACGCTTTGCACATAGTCCCGAAGAAAAAGATATTGGGAAAGTTGTGAAAGAAGTATATTCTCGCTTGAAAATCAAAAAGACAGAGCAACAAATGCACCAGTTGAAAAGTTTGATTAGCCAAAAGGTTGAAAATTCGAATGAATTATTAAAACAGTATCAAGAACTTGCTCGCGAGCGACAGAAATTAAAGAGTAGTATTAAATGAGTAAAGCAACAAAAACTGCGCCGGAAATGCTCAAAGGGATTTTGTTCTCCTTTGTCATTAGTATTTCATTATGGATTTTTACGACTTTAAATGCAGAGTATACAACATATATTAAAGTTCCTTTGTTTGTTAAGCCTCCCGAAAGACTTTCCCTTGCTGGGAATATCCCCGAAAAGATTGATGTGCAGATTACAGCGACTGGTTGGCAAATATTAAATCTAAGTTTTTTCCCAAAAACTTCTGTATGTATAGTACATTTTACTAGAACTGACCTCCAAGGTAATAAACTTATTTTAACCAAAAATGAGCTTCTAAAAGGGTTGAGCCTTAGTGTCAGTGCAAAAGCACAGGATGTGATGCCCTCTATATTAACCTTCGAGGTTGGACAAATAGCCGAAAAAGTCGTTCCCGTTGTCCCAAGAGTCGAGATAACTACTCGCGACAATTTCGTGCTTGTCGGGAAACCAATTGTCAAACCAGATTTGGTCGTTGTTCGAGGTAAAAAGGAAATACTCAATGAAATCAATTCTTGGCAAACTAAGTTGTTGATATTGGAAGATGTTTACCGTTCTTTGGATATTGAAGTTCCTTTGCTCGATACTTTGCGTTCATTAGTTTCGGTAAATTTCGACAAAGTTCGTTTGTTAGCCAATGTGGATTTAACCTGCGAGAAAGGGCTTCTCGACGTTCCAGTAAAAATTGAAGGAGGGGAGCTTCCCGAAGAGCATAATATCGAACCACGATTCCTTAAAGTTTATGTTCGTTCCGGTGTAAACAATCTTGTTGCGAGTGACTTATCGTCAATAGTAGCAGTTCTTCCTTACGCGGAAATCATAAAGGACACAATTGGGATTCTTTTACCAAAGATTAATTTACCCGATGGCATCACTTTGTTATATACCGAGCCTGCCTATGTTTACCATTCGAGAAGGTTAAAAGTTAGATAAACTTAACCGACATTTACTATTGATGTTGGAAGGGTATAGTGCGGCTCTTTTATTGGTTTGAAAAAAGCCATAAGAAAAGTTAAAACCCCAATCCTTCCAATAAACATTGTAAGAAGTAAGGTAACTTTTGCTCCATCGCCTATATTGAAAGTAATGTTACGCGAGAGTCCAACAGTTCCCAAAGCCGAAGTTGCTTCGAAAAGAAGGTTTAGTGGGTTCTTGTCGGGTTCTAATAGGATTAAAATCGAACTTGAAATGCATAGAACGCCAACAGATACGAAAATAATGGTTAATGCTCGTTTAATTGTTTCATCGGCAATTTGACGATTGAATAGTTCCACCCTTTCTTTGCCGCGTATGTAATTCCAAAGGAAAATTATTGCAACAGCAAATGTGGTTGTTTTTATTCCGCCCCCTGTTCCGCCGGGAGAGGCACCAATCCACATTAATAAAATTAAAGTCAATGCACTAAATGTAGTTAAATTGACAATATCTATAGTGTTGAAACCGCAAGTCCTTGCAGAAACAGAATGAAAATATGCATTGAAAACACGCTCGAAGAAATTTGAACCAATTGTATTCGAACCAAGCTCTCCCAAAAATATGAAAACCGTTCCGTAAGCTATTAGGATTATACTTGTTGAAAGAGCGAGTTTACTCGAAACGGAAAGTTGATACCTAATTTTCCTTGCTTCTCGCCCAAAAAGTTTTAACGAACTAAATTCGACCAACACAAAAAAGCCAATTCCACCAACGATAATCAAAATTGTAACAATAAATTTGAACCAAAAGTTGTTGGCAACGATAGGAGCCATTAGATTTTCGCTGAAAATGGAAAAGCCAGCATTACAAAAAGCAGAAATCGAATGGAAAGCGGAAATATAAAAAGCTTTGGGGTCGAACGCCGGTGTTGAACCTTTGAGTGAAATGTAAAGCAGGACTATTCCAATGGTTTCGATAATAAAAGTATAAAGAATAATTCTTTTAAGAAGCGAACCTACAGCCGAGATATTGTCTTGGCTTAGAAATTCTTTCATCATTATTCTCATACGAAGGCTAAGTCCACCAGCAAACAGTGTTGCAAAGAAGCTTGTGAGCGTCATCACGCCCAACCCACCTATCTGAATTAAGAGCAGAATAATGATTTGTCCTAAAAACGTAAAATCTTTGGCTGTATCGACGACGATTAATCCAGTTACACACACAGCGCTTGTTGAAGTAAATAAAGAATCAATATACCGTATTGGTTTATCGATTGGTGTAGCTTTAGGCAACATTAGCAGCAAAGACCCAATGATGATAATGGTTGCAAAGCTAATCGCAAAAATTGCGCCTGGATGGAGCCGTATACTTGCAATAGCATCGCTATGACGGATAATTTTGAAGGTCGTAGCAGTAAGAATAAGCATTTGCGAAATGATGATATAAGCAAGGGTGAATTCTTCGATTTCAAGGAAAGGGAAATAATGTTGGAGCGTCGTCTGTATTGTTGATGAAAAAATTAATTCAATAGACAAAAGCAATGTTAAAGTTAATTCTAACCATCGCTCAATTAGATAACGTCCATAATTTGCTGCAATTAAAAACCTAAGCAATTCTTCGAAAATAAATATGTAAATAACATAGCGGATAATAAATTGGACAAGTAAAGACTCCAATTGTGTTAGGCGAAATCCTATTAAGAGAAGGAAAGTGGATAGCGAGACTATGCCAATAAATAATAATAGAATGTCTAAGAAAATTTTTAATTTTGATTTTACATTGGTTAACGTTGATAATTTCATTTTTGTAAAGAATAAACAATTAAAATTAATAAAAAATACAAATTTAATACGGAGTGAATACAATGAACGACGAGAATTTTCTTTTCGATATAGAAGCAAGAATAAATCGCAGTATTGAGGTAAAGAAGAAAGTAATTCATTTTGCCAAAGAAGAGATTCTTCGAACTGGAATTAAAATTTCCGAGTGCTTGGCGCGCGGAGGAAAAGTCCTTCTGTGTGGTAATGGAGGTAGTGCAGCCGATTCACAACATATTGCGGCTGAGTTGGTTATTCGCTACCGTAGTTCTATCAATCGTAAATCGTTACCGGCAATTGCTTTAACCGTTGATCCTTCTATTATGACTGCAGGAGGGAACGATATTGGATTTGAAAATGTATTCGCTCGTCAGGTCGAAGCTTATGGGAATCCCGAAGATGTGTTGATTGGGATTTCAACCAGTGGAAATTCCCGAAACGTTTTAAATGCAATACAACAAGCAAGGGAAAAGGGAATGGTTACAATTGGCTTATTAGGGGGTGATGGAGGAATAATTGCAGAACATTGCGATTTAAAAGTAATTATACCCAGCAACGAAACTGCTTTGATACAGGAAAGTCATATTATGGTCGGGCATATATGGTGCGAAATAATCGAAGAGTATTTGTTCCCGGAGTTCTTTAAACGTTAATTGTAATGCAAAAAATAACCTCTCGGATTCGAATTGGATGGTATTTGTATGATTGGGCAAACTCTGCCTTTGTTACAACTGTCGTAACTACTTTTCTTGGTCCTTACCTTACAGCCATAGCAAAAAATGCCGCCGATAGCAAAGGATTCTTCTCCGTGTTCGGTATACCTATATATTCAGGATCCCTGTTTACCTATTTGGTTTCTATTTCGGTAATTTTGCAAGCAATATTTCTCCCGTTTCTTGGTTCTTTTGCCGATTTGTATAGATTGAAACGCCGATTTCTTTATCTATTTGCTTTTGTTGGTTCGTTTGCTACAATACTTTTGTTTTGGCTTGCGTCCGACACAATTTTAATAGGTTCATTATTGTTTGTTGTTGCAAACCTTTCTTTTGGTGCAAGCGTTGTGATGTATAATGCACTTTTAAACGATATTGCAGCCGAAAATGAAAGGGACAAAATTTCTTCGATTGGCTGGGCTATTGGATATTTAGGAGGTGGACTGCTTTTAGGGTTGAATCTACTTATCCTATTGTTCAAAGATAGATTTGGAATCGACGAAGCCACCGCTGTTAGAATTTCGTTTGCAATGGCAGGAATTTGGTGGGCATTGTTTTCCTATATTTCAATGATTAACTTTAAAGTGCCAACTAAATTGATTGCTTCAAACAAAGGAACATATTCATTTTATGGTGTTATTCAAAAACTGGGAACAACATTCAAGGGATTAAGCAAGAATCGTGTAGCTTTGATATTCTTAATTGCATATTTATTTTATAACGATGGAATACAAACTGTAATTGTGGTTTCTGCCCAGTTCGGCAAACATGAACTTGGAATTGAAATGCAACTTATTCTTCAAGTCATTCTTCTAGTTCAATTCCTTGCATTTGCTGGTGCGTTGTTGTTTGGGAAAGTTGCTCAACTCGTTTCTAATAGATGGGCAATTGTTGTAAGTCTTGGCGTATGGTGTGTGATAGTTTTCTATGCATATTTATTTTTAGATAGTGTAAATGGATTTATCTTTCTTTCAATCTTGATTGCCATTGTCCTCGGAGGGACACAAGCTTTGAGCCGTTCGCTTTTTTCCTTGCTAATTCCACGCGATAACGAAGCTGAGTATTTCAGCCTTTATGAAATCAGTGAAAAAGGAACAAGTTGGATTGGTCCAGCTCTTTTCGGTTTGGTTCTTCAATTTACCCAATCTTATAGATTTGGCATTTTATCCTTAATTTTGTTTTTTGTTGTTGGTTTAATTTTAGTGTCTTCTTTGAACTTTAAACGCGCGAAAAAGAAGGAAGTATTATGAAATATTGCACTACTTGTTTCCTATTAATATTGTTTATACAGATATTTTGTGTTATTTCGCCACTCGAATCGGGTGTTTATTCTTCATTAACTGATGAGCAAAAGAAACTAATAATGAATTCATCGACACGGGCGATTTTTAGCCTTTCTGGTGAATGGGAATATTCTTTCGATGGCAATGAATGGAATGCCAAAATTCTCCCAGATATTTTCTATAATACAAGTAAAGTTATCTTTCGTAAAATTGTTCGAGTCGACAGTAAATTGATGGGAAACTATGTTTGGCATTTATATTTCCTCGGTGTCTCCGAGGAAGTTGAAATATTTTGGAATGACCAGTTCTTAGGCAAATACGTAAGCGAGGGGAGCCCATTATGGATTACAATTCCTCGGAGAATGGTTGTCTCCGAACGGAACGAACTCCGTTTGGTAGTTAACTCATCAGAATCGCTTGCGCGTTTGGTTAAAAGGCAATATCAATATTACAGAAAAATTGTTACGGGTATCCATTGGGATTTTTTCTTAGTTCGGAGTCCACAAATTTGGATAAACTATTTTACTTATTCTTTGAAATTCGATGGGCCAAACCGAGTTAATATATTTACTCGCTTGAATATTAATTCATTTGAAATCGAAAATATTTTAAGCCGAGGCAACCCAAATGCTACTGCTAGCAAAGGTTCGTTCAATTGCGAAGCATCTATTCGAATGAAAGAAACTAACCAGATTGTTGCTACCTCGGGCAAACAAAACTTCGAAATAAGTTCTTTCCGTAACATTAATCAAGAGCTTTCATTGGGGGTTTTAAATCCTATTTTTTGGGATGTGGACAATCCTAAACTCTATGAATTAGTGTTGAGGATTGAGCATAATGGAGAAATTATCGACGAAATAGTTTCCGATGTAGGATTTTCAAGATGGGATATGGTAAAGGTAAAAGGGGGCTATGGATGGCTTTTGAACGGCAAACCATTTGTTGTAAAAGGAGTGGACTTTGTTGATGATTACGATTACTATAATTTTGGTAATACATTTAAAAAATTTCAACAAGATCTCGCGTTAATCAAATCTCTTGGTGCTAATGCTATACGATTCAAATATGCTCCACCTAATCCAATTGTAGTGAAACTTTGCAATGTGTATGGGATTTTTGTCCTTATTGATTTACCGGTGTATAATATACCCGGAGGCTTGGTAAAACGATACGATTTGTTTGTCCGGTTCCAAACAATCGCAACTAATATCGCAAGGCATTTCAATCCTAATCCTTCCTTTCTTGGTGTTGGGCTTGGCGAAGGACTTTTGGAACAAAGCAGCAATATTCAAGATTATTTCGATGGTTTGGCAAAGAAGCTACGCCACTTCGATAGACTTTTTATTTACAAAACTGTTATCCTCGACGACCACAACTATTCAGTTAGTAATTTTGACTTCATAATATTAAAAGATAATTTAAGATTTCAGTCTCTCGATAAGATTTCTTCTGAGCTTGTTTTCCATACAAGTTATTCGCTAAAACCTCTGGTTTACAATTTCGGAACTGTAATTAATCCAGATAATCGAAATGGATACAACGATAAACTTTCGTTGGAATACCAAGCATATTCTTTTCTGCAAAGATACTATTTAAGTGTAAACGCTGGGCTTTGGGGCACTATTTGTTGGAGTTTTGCCGATTACTTTACCGAAAATCCGTTGTCGAAGACTGGGCAAATAAACCCTTTCGTTTGTTATTCTGGGATTGTGGATGTTCGAAGGCAACCCCGATTAGCCTACAACACGATAAAAGCATTGTTCAACAACGAGGAGCCTCCGGTTATTAATCCTGGAACAGTTGAAAATGTTTTCCCTGTAGCTTATATTGCCATTGGGCTTGTTTCTGCAATAATCTTAGGATTCTTGCTCTACCGTAGTCGTCGGTTCCGAGAATACTTTATGCGTTCAGCTTTTCGTTCATACAACTTCTTTGCCGATTTGCGCGACCGAAGGATAATTTCGGGTGTCCAAACTTCTTTTTTGGGCATTGTATTTGCTTTAATTGTTGGAATCTATATTTCAACAATTCTTAACTATTACAAGATGGACGATAGCTTTCAATTGATTTTAAGTATAATTTTTCCATATATTTTTGTTCGAGAGTGGTTGTATCGGATTTCTTGGTTTCCCGAAGCCTCGATATTTGTATTTTCAGCGATATTCTATGTTAAAATGCTACTGCTTGCATTGTTGCTAAGGATACTATCTGTCTTTGTGCGAAATAAAATAGCTTTTTCCGATACGTTCAAAATGGTAATCTGGGGTTGTTTGCCTTTGATTCTATTTTTACCGGTTTCTATTTTTATTAATAGAGTTTTTAGTATTTCTGTTCTGCTTACTTACTTCTTTAACTTGTTCTTTATTGTGTTGATATTGTGGTGTTTGTTACGTATTGTGAAAGCAACTTGGATTGTTTTCGATGTCTCATCGACAAAAGTTTTGCTTTGGGCTGCTGTTATAATTGCTATTGTTATTTTTAGTATTTTCACTTATTATCAGTATACATATAATATCATAGACTATGTTGGATATTACTTGGAAAGGTATTAGTTATGGAAATAATTTATCGAACTGCACTCTCAGACTTAAACTTGCGAAATCGCGGTAAGGTTCGCGATATTTACGACCTTGGAGATTTTCTGCTCTTCGTTGCTACCGATAGAATCTCTGCTTTTGATGTAGTAATGAACGAACCTATTCCCTACAAAGGAACAATTCTTTCCAAAATATCGAAATTTTGGTTGGAAAGGACTAGAAATATAATCCCGAACCATTTTATTACCGACGATGTATTGCAATACCCCGAGCCTTGTCGTAAATATGCGAAGGAACTCGAAGGTAGATCGATGCTGGTCAAAAAATGCTCACCTTTGCCAATCGAAGCAATAGTGCGCGGATATGTTGCTGGTTCCGGTTGGAAGGAATATCGAAAGTCGGGAACTATATGCGGGATACCACTACCCCCGGGATTAGTCGAATTCGAAAGACTTCCCGAACCTATTTTTACTCCTTCGACAAAGGAGGAAGTAGGGCACGATATAAACGTTGATTTTAACTACACAGTTGGTGTTTTAGGGAAAGAATTAGCGGAACGTGTCCGCAATATTTCTCTCGATTTATTTAAATTTGCAGCCGAATATCTTGAACAAAGAGGGCTGATTCTTGCCGATACCAAATTTGAATTTGGCTTAGACGAAAATAGCGACTTAATACTAATTGATGAAGTGTTAACGCCGGATTCTTCCAGATTTTGGTTAAAGGAGGATTACGAGCCGGGAAAACCCCAGTATAATTTCGATAAGCAAGTCCTTCGCGATTATCTTGAATCGTTAGGATGGGACAAAGTTCCCCCGCCACCGCAATTACCTAAAGAAGTTATCGATAAAATCGTAGAAAAATATAAGGAAGCCTATTCCAGAATCATTGGCGAGCAAATTTAAATGAAAAAATACAAGGTTGGGACAAAAAAAATTTGGAATTATGTCGATGTTTGGGTATTGGTTTGTGTAGGTATTCTTTCGGCAATTGGAGTATATTCTATTTTTAGTATTACATATAATTGGGAAGATTATTCAACTTTTAACAAGCATTTGACTTATGTTTTTTGGGGTTGGGTTTTGATGCTTTCAACCACTTTCGTATCCGAAAGATGGATTCGTTCAATGTCGTTCCCTTTCTATTTTTTTACAATTATTTTGCTTCTTCTTGTGTTTTTCTTTGGTGTGGAAATCAACGGGACAAAGGGATGGTTCCGCTTTGCTGGTTTTAGTGTTCAGCCTGCTGAATTTTCGAAACTCGCCGTTCTTTTGGCATCGGGAAGCCTTCTTTCAATTGAGGGTATCTCTGTGAACAACGTTCGGGGTCTTGGGCTTCTTTCGGTTATTTTTTCCATTCCAGTTATACTAATGATTTTCCAACCGGATTTTGGCACTTCGCTTGTAGTTGTTGGGGTTTTTTGGGGTATATTGTATTGGGCGGGCTTTAATCTAACTGTTCTTATCCTACTTCTTGCTATTCCTATTTTAACATTGTTTTATCTCAAAGGATGGGTAGAATTTTTGTTTGCCTTGATTTTATTTGTCGTTGGATTACTCTACGTGAACAAATTTAAAATTATTCCTGTTTTTGTATCAATTGCTCTTGTGGTTGGTATTTCTTTAGCAAGCAAAGATATTATTAACCACCTTTCCCCCCATCAGCAAACACGAATTCAAGCATTTATCGATCCGAGCTTCGAACCCGAAAAAGGAGGTTATAATTTAATACAATCTCTGCTTGCTGTGGGAAGTGGGGGAATTTTCGGAAAAGGTGTTCTTTCGGGAACTCAAACGCAATTGCGTTATGTCTATGCACAATCTTCCGATTTTGTTTTTTCCGTTCCCGCCGAAGAATTCGGATTTTTTGGGGCTGTTTTTATAATATTAGTCTTTACGGTTTTAATTATTCGATTAATCAAGATTGGGCTTCAAACTACAAGCCCGTTTTTTAAATATATAGTTTTGGGATATGCTACTTTGCTTTTGATACATTTTGTTCAAAATATAGGAATGGTAATCGGTTTGTTACCTGTGATGGGTATTCCTTTGCCTTTTTTAAGTAGTGGGGGTTCGTTTTTTGTTGTAAATTCTTTCCTTGTTGGAATTGCACTTAATGCATATAGGAGGTCGCAACGCAAGCAATGAAAAAGTTTCAGGAAATTTTCGATTACTATTTGATATATAAAGAAGACATTCAAAAAAAACTTAACGAATTTAAACAAGTTCCTCGGAAGGATTATTTCTACGAACTTTGCTACTGTTTGTTGACCCCTTCTACACAGGCAATCAATGCGCTTTACTCCGTTGAAGAATTAAAGAGCAGAAACTTTTTCGAACAAATTTTTAATCCAATAGAAATCTTATTTAACAGAAAGCACTATGTTCGGTTTCATAATACAAAGGCGAAAAGATTGTTGAATGCTCGGCGAATTTGGAATGAAATAGATGAACTGCTCGATTCAAACGAAACGGTATATTCAAAAAGGGAGCAATTTGTTCAACTTGTCGATGGATTTGGCTTTAAGGAAGCATCTCATTTTTTGCGAAATATAGGCTACGATGGAATAGCAATTTTGGATAGACATATATTGCGTAACTTGTCGGATTACGGCGTTGTAAATGGTGAAGCGAAGATTACCTCCCCCAAAAAGTATCTTGAAATCGAAACGAAATTCCGGAAATTTTCGGAAAGAATCGAGATAGCGCTCGAGGAACTCGACCTACTCCTTTGGGCTAAGGAAACTGGATATGTCTTAAAATAATTTTGGTGGTTAATCGCCTAATTTATGTTCTTTTTTAGTTTTATGAACGCAACAAAGCACCGACTAGTAGCACTCGATTTGACAAGGATTTTGGCAATGGGAATGATGGTGGTTGGCCATTCTTTCTTCGACCTTGCTCAACCTAATTCGTATAATGTAAGTGAATTCCCTTGGAATTTTTGGGAATTTGTCCGTGGATTGACTGCTCCTTTGTTCTTGTTTATTTCAGGCGTGGTTCAAGTATTTGCAAATAAGCGGGATAGTATCGGAAAATTGTCGCGAACAACGATTCATAGGCGAGTAAGAACTGCTTTCCTTTTAATATTTATAGGATACTTTCTCAACTTTCCAGTTCGGCAAGCCTACCACTTTTTGGTAGTCGATAAAGTAGTGCTTATACCATTCTTTCAAGTAAATATCTTACAGTTAATTGGGGTTACTCTTTTATTTGTTGTTTTTTTGTTTTTTCTTATCAAAAGTAACCGAGTTCTTGGGATAATAACTTTTTTACTTGGATTAATAATTCTTGTTTTAAATCCATTTGTGCATCTCGTTGATTGGTATAGAATTTTACCACTTCCAATAGCCCCATATTTTTCGTTAACAAAAGGTTCCTATTTTACAGTTTTTCCATTTTCGGCATTTTTATTGTTTGGTATTTCTTTTGGGACTTTTTTGCAAGGCTTTGAATCCGAAATGCGTTACCGGAAAATCCTTAAATATGGGTCGGTATTCGGTTTAATCCTTTTGCCAATTGGAATAATAGTTTATTTAGCTATTTCGAATTTAAATTTGCCATTCTACGATGTATTTAAAGGGAATTCGGGGATGTCCCTTATCCGACTTTCATTGGTTTTTTTTGTTATTGACTTAGTTACTTTGCTATATTTGGCTTATCTTAAAAAGTTCCCTGTTGTGGAGAACATTTCTTCGATTTTAGGCAAAAATTCGCTTTTTGTCTATGTCGTCCATCTAATACTACTTTATGGACTGCCTTGGTATTCGGGTTTAGCAACAACTTTTGGGAGAGTATTTTCGATTTCCGAGTCGTTCCTTTACTCGTTTATTATTATGACAATTTCCTTTGGTTTGGTTTTTGTTTTTGAATATCTCGGGCGAAAAGAAAAGCTTGCCAAACCTATTCTCAAATATGGTTTAATCAGTCTTTGTATATTATTGGTGATTGTTTAAATACTGTCGCTATATCTTATAAATCCTACCGAAGCATATTAATGTAGTGGGGAAGTTTAGTACGAGGGATGTCCTTAAAACTGCACCACATTTGATGCAATCTATGATTTAACCATCAATCGGAAATGTAATCAGTTGACAAGGTATAGGAATCCCTTGTTTAAAGGCGTTGTTCGCTCGGAAGCGATTCGTGAATAGTTTCTATATACCTTATTTTATTAGGTTCTTCATTTTGTCGTTAAATAGGGATAGCAAAAAAACGATTTTGAAGCCGGCTTGTAGTAGCAGTCTTAAGGTAGTCTTTCCAATATTTTTGCTGGTGCCGCTGCGTCGTTGGTCGAACGTAAAAAATGAAGGGGCAGATTTAAATCTACCCCTTCATTTGATTTGTCATTTTAGTCTCGGTTGTACTAACGCGATTCTACTTTATCCTTCTAAGCTTTTTCCGTAAATTGCAGCAACGGCTGCGCCTCCTAAAACGGCAACAAAAAGTCCGTGTATCCAGCCAGCGACTACAATTATAAAAGGAACGGGGCTCATAACATAAAAGAACAACTCGCCGGCAAATCTAGTAATAAGCCAAAGTATAAGCCCGAAATTTATTCCTTTTTTAATGCCGCTACCGGGGATGCCCTTAAATAAGATAGCAAAGGCAAAAGCTACAGTCAATCCGCTCAAAATATCGACCAATGGCATCCCTATTCGCATAAATGAGCTTTCCATTGGTCGCCAAATGTGTTGGACTTCGTTTACATATTGCATAAATAATACGCCGTAAACGAGCCAGCCAAAAATTTCTCCAATAATGCCAAAAGACACTCCTGCTAAGATACCTCTGAATATTTTCATAATGCTCTACCTCCTTTCGTTAGCAGAGCAAAATACTGCTCAGCCTTTCGATAATTATTCAAAAGGCGAATGGATAAAAAGTAGCAATTCGACATAGAAAAACCCCTTAATAGTTAAACAAAACAGAGAGCTAAATCAATGCCAATACTAAAATACAAATATATAAAAATATTTAAAAAATTGAATGCAAAAATTTTTCGGCAGTTTGCTAAAGAAAAAAATTTAGCCGGGGAATAATATTTCTCCTGCTCTTAATTTTGCACTTCTCGCACGGGGATTTTCTTTTATTTCTTTATCGGTAGGAGTGATTGGTTTTTTTGTCAAAATTTTAAGTTTTGGCACGTTTGTTGCTGGATGATTTATTCGATATGATTTACTACGAAAGAAATTTTTGACGATGCGGTCTTCGAGTGAGTGGTATGAGATAACAACAATTCTTCCGTTTGGTTCTAAACAATCCAAAGCGGAATTTAAGGCTTTTTCGAGTAGTTCGAGTTCTCGATTGATGGCAATTCGAAGTGCTTGGAAAACGCGTGCGAGGGATTTTGTTAAATATTTTTTGGGGACAGTTCCCTCAATTATCCTTCGGAGGTGTGTAGTTGTTTTAATAGGAGCAAGTTTGCGATGTCGGACGATATTGCGAGCTATTTCTTTGGCGAAGGGCTCTTCTCCGAACTCTCGAAGAAGAGCCGCCAAACCTTCCTCGTCTGCTTCGTTGACTAGTTCTTCTGCAGAAGCGTCGTGCGGGGAAAATCGCAAATCCAAAGGTCCTTCCGCACGATACGAAAAGCCGCGGCGGCTCGAGTCGAGCTGCCGCGACGATACCCCCAAGTCGAGAAGAAAACCAGTCCACCTTCCCCGATGGATCGTTATGCTGCATGCATCGCTGAAGCAAGCATTAAAAAGTTCAAGGCGTGATTTTCCCCCCTTGTCAAGTTCGTCCTTGAACCTCTGCTTGCAAAATTCAATTGCTTCGGGGTCTTTATCGAACCCATATAATTTCCCATTTTGCCCCAGTCTGCGAAGAATTTCCCAACTATGCCCCCCGCCGCCAATAGTCCCGTCAACGTAAATACCCTCGGGCTTTGTTATCAGCAAATTGACAACCTCTTGTAAAAGAACAGGAATATGATAGCTTTTGCCTTGCTCCAAAGTCATCGAGCTTTAATCCAATTGCTTTGTTTGCTCCTCGGTAATATTTTCTATTGCGAACTTGTTGTCGTATCCTAAGACTTTAGCAAACAACTGTGCGTATTCTTCTTCGTCGAAAACATAAACCTTGTTAAATTCTTCTGGATTCCAAAATTCGATATGGTCAACTTTACCGATGATAAAGACTTTCGAATCTATGTTAGCATATTGAAGTAGATTCTTCGGAATAATGATGCGGTTTTGGGCATCGAGAGTAACTTCTTTGCAAAACATATTCAAAAAGGTTATTACTTTATCGTTTTCTGGAACAAATGGATTTTTCTTTCTGATATTTTCTTGTACTTTTGACCATTCGTCAATGGGATAAGCAGCGATAAATTTTCGAACTCCACGAGTAAGGGTGAAAGTCTCGCGGGCTTCGGGGCTCAGCGAGCGACGCATCGAAGGCGGAATCGAAATCCTTCCTTTGGCGTCGACTGTGTATTCTTCCGAACCTTGAAAATATGTCATACCACTTTACCCCACTTTTTATAAATATTATGGTTAATTGTTCCACTTTTACCCACTACAAAATTAAACAAATTTTTATAATTCCAAATATTTTTTGAATTTTTTTTCAAATCGAATTATTATTTTCTAACCTACCAGAAAAATCAATAGTTTACGAATGGTAATTTTTTGATGGAAAGAAGAACCCCACTCTTTAGTGGGGCTTTGATTAAGAAATGAAAATATTTGTGTGCGGATTTAATAGTTTAAGTCTTCGACCTTAACTTTTCCGCGAAATACCCAGTAGATTCCTGCTGTATATGCAAGAACAAACGGAACACCAATCGCTGCAATGATTAGCATAATTGACAAAGTTTTCTGCGACGAAGCGCCATTGTAAATTGTCAGACTGAATTCCGAATTGGGATTGGATGCTACAATGTTTGGAAAAATTCCTACTGCGAATAGCGTTAGGAGTGCTGCAATGCTGGCACACGATGAGATGAAAGCCCACCCGTAGCGTTTGTGGTGAATTTCGCGTGGAATATTTGCAATTGCAAGCATATTTAGTAATGGAATGATAAAGAGTATTGGATACTCTTTGAAATGTTGTGTCATATTCGGAACATAGACAAGGGTTACCATTGTTGTTGTTACGTAGCATATAACGAAGAAAATGATAGTGTTGTTTACCCATCCACGAACCTTTTGGTTCAAATTTCCTTCGGTTTTTAGAACAAGGAAAATAGCCCCATGCATTATAAAAAGCGAAACAGTTGTAATTCCAACAATCAAAGTATAGGGGGTAAGCAAAGTCCAGAAACTCCCAACGAATTCATGGGATTGATTCAATGGAACACCAATTATTATGTTGCCCATAGCAATTCCAAGAAGTAACGCGATTACGTAGCTTGAGATGGAAAAAGCGATGTCCCAACTCCCACGCCATCGTGGACTTTCGCGTTTGCTACGGAATTCAATTGCAATTGCACGAAACACAAGAACAGCAAGTAGGAGGAAAAGAGCCATATAGAAACCCGAAAAGACTGTTGCATAAACTTCGGGGAAGGCTGCGAAGAGTGCTCCACCGCCTGTTATTAACCAAACTTCATTTCCATCCCAAACAGGTCCAATTGAATTTAAAAATGTCCTTCGTTCAAAGTCTTCTTTGACAAAAAGATGGAGAGCCCCAACTCCTAAATCGAAACCATCGAGGATAGCATATCCTGCAAATAAAACCCCAATTAGAATAAACCAAATAGTATTTAAATCCATACGGATAACCTCCTTCCTTTAACTTTATTGTAACAAAGATTTCTGTTTAGCATAGATACCATTTTCGGTAGGTTCGAGAGGACCTTGCTTGATTTTTCTGTCGAGAAGAAAGAGGAAGAGAACAAATATTAAAAGATATATTAATGTGAAAAGAATTAAAGAAAACCAAACACTTCCCAGCGAAAGGTTCTTCGAAATTGCGTCGGAAGTTCGCAATAAACCGTAAACAATCCAAGGTTGACGTCCAACTTCCGCTGTTATCCAACCTGCTTGGTTCGCAATATGAGGCAATATCACGGATACAACAAGTATCCACAAAAACCATTTAGCATTCCAAAGTTTACCGGAAATCCATAAGTATAAGCCTATTAATCCAAGCAAAATAAAAATTATACCAATTGCAATCATAATATGGAAGGATTGAAACACAAGATTTACCGGCGGTCTATCTTCTGGCTTAAACTTATCCAAGCCTGTAACAGATTTCGATGCATCGGAATGGACAAGCCAGCTTAAAAGGCCAGGGATAGCAATCCCATATTTTACTTCCTGCTTTTGTTCATCGACCCAACCCAAGATATGCATTGGTGCAGGAGAATCGGAATTAAAATGTCCTTCTATTGCTGCAAGTTTCGCAGGTTGGTTTTTAGCCACTCCAACGGCACTCATATGCCCAGTTAGTAGTTGTAGTATAGATGCGATAATAACAATTGTAAGCCCAACTTTAATGGATGATTTTGCCTCTTCAATATGACGATTTTTGATGATGTAGTATGCTGAAATGCTCAAAATAAGGAAAGCACCTGTTAGCCAAGCTCCAAAAACTGTGTGGGTTAAACGGTCGATAGTTGAAGGATTGAACACAACTTGCCAGAAATCGACGATTTCGGCTCGCGCAACAAGTTCCCCCCCGATTTCACGAACTACTATATGGTGACCTGCTGGGGTTTGTTGCCAAGAATTTGCAACAAGAATCCAAACAGCGCTGAAATGAGCACCAAATGCAACAAGTATTGTCGAAATAAAATGAGTTCGAGGTTTCACTTTGTTCCATCCGAAGAGTAATATAGCAAGAAATCCCGATTCGAGGAAAAATGCAAAGACGCCTTCGGCAGCAAGAGCGCTTCCGAACACATCCCCAACAAAACGCGAATAAGTAGCCCAATTCGTTCCAAATTGAAATTCCATAACAATACCCGACGCTACCCCCATCGCGAAAACGATACCGAAAATCTTCACCCAAAATCGAGTTAAGTTTTCCCAGAACGTGTCTTTTGTTTTCAGATACATACCCTCCATAATAACAAGGGCAACGCCCAAACCAATGCTCATCGGAGGATAAAGAAAATGGAAAGCGGCAGTAATGGCAAATTGAATGCGAGAGAGCATTTCTACTTCATACATAAATTCCTCCTAAAATTAGAACATTCTTCGAAAACGCATCATAAGTGTTACTAAATCAGTTTATAATATTTTAATATTTTTTATTCCCTCAATATTCGCAAGGTTCGAAAAAAAGACATTAAATTGTTCAACCGAGGCATATTCGATTACCAACGCTCCGTTGAACTCGTTGCTATCCAAGGGATTGACCTTTAATTGAATATCAGTGAAGTTCATATTTAAATTGCGTGCAATTTCTGCAATTGCAGCGTTAATCCCAACACGATTGCTTCCGGAAATTGATAGCTTTTTTGTTCCCTTTTGTTTAGATTTGTCTGTGGCTTCGTTTGCAGTTGCTTGAAAATGCTTTTTTAATGAATTGTATGCGTATAGGGTAAAAACATAATCCATTGAATCCGGTGAAAGCGTTGGGGTTTCTCCTAAAATTATTTCCACTTTATCGCCGTTGTGAAGGATGTAGTTCAAAGGCACAGTTTTCGGTGTTTGGCTTTCGCTCGATACTACTTTTGCAGTAATGTATAAAAGTGCTTTATTTCTGAAAGATTTGAAAGCAAGATCGAGCGGGATAGAACCTTTGGGAAGGAAATATGTATTGTTGTCGTTGAACAATGTTACGTAAACATATTCATTAGGAGATAATTTGTTCGAGAGTGAAAGAAGAATATCTACTTTGTTCGGGGTAGGAATATTTTCTCTTATTAGATGGGCAAGGATGTCGAGGAACGATTGATATTCACTTGGGTCATTAAATTTATAGAACTCGCGATTGAATCTCCTTTGTATATTAAGATTCCTATCCTTTTTCGATAGTTCGGTGTGTTCGGCTACTATCTCCAACTCAAATTGCTTATTATCGCTTGTGGCTAAAATGTATCGAGCCAATGTTAGTTTGTTGGTTTCCTCTAAAAGCCTTTGCCGAAGTATGGGCGGAGGTTCGTTTTTCTCGAAATATTTAAAATTTGTTTTGAGGGCATTTTCGATATCGGGGAGCGATAAATTTTGGAAAGTCGAAGCCGACGAGACCAAAACAGGATAATAGTGGTTATAGTCGGATTTGACTTTAACAATGTCTGGTTTCGAGGCTTCATACAATTCGAAAAGTGTCTTGTGGTTTGCAACAAATGTTAAATTTGGAAAATGAGATTTAAAGAACTCCTCCAATTTATATTCTATGGCAAACTTTAGGAAATTTTTGTGTTCTTGCGAATGAAGGGTTTTAAGTTTATCGTATATTTGTCGTGCATCTTTTTGATTGTTTGCTACGATATGAAAGAGACACCAATCCCGCATCGGACCACTCAAGTATTCAAAACCAAATCCTTTAAGAAGAGGCACGTAAACGTTGATAGTTTGTTCGGCAATTTGTTTCCTTCTTTCTGGGTTTTTTATTCCATAGAGGGTTAAGATATTGTGGAAGCGGTCGGCTAGTTTTACGAGAAAAATTTTAGGATTTCGAGCACCCATTTCAAAGATTTTATATAGAGTTGCAAGTTCTTGTTCATCATAGTTAAGCTTATGGTCAACGGAAATCTGATGCTTTTCTTTCAAATCTTCTGTTTTCGTAATCTTTGTAACGCCATCGACAATTTGAGCGATTTCCGAATCGAAAAGCTTTTCGATATCCTTTATGGTAATTAAGTGGGGTTTGTCTTCTGGTGAATCGTGGAGTAATGCGGCTGTAACGGTTTTGGGGTCGTCGAAGTGAAACTTTGTCATTATTAAGTCTGCGGTTTCGAGGAAATGAGTATAGAACATACTGCCATCACCTCGTTTATCATCCTTGAACAAAGAATAAACCAAATCCAACGCTTCGTCGAGCATCCTTTTTGCACGTATATTATATGTGTTGATGAGTGATTGTGCGCAAGTTCTTTGGAAAATTTCTTTATCGGTCGGAAAATCGCCAGTGTATTTTGGAGAGTATTCAAACGAAATGATACTGTCTTTAATTGATATGTCTTCTGTCGTTACCTCAGTTTCTTCGCCTGTTCCCCGCTGTTTTTTGGTTTCTATTATTTTGTTGTCTATTACGTCTTTTTTTCGACTATCGGCATCTTTTTTGGAATTAATATCCATATTTTTTTAAATTGCTGTGTAATTAAAATAGTAATTTAATGTTTTTAAATTTAATAAAAAATGGATATTTCAAGAAGAACATTTGTAGGCTCTACTTTGCTTTCGCTAACATTTTTTAAGTTTGCATCCTATGCAAAAATAAATGGGAGCACGAATATGTTGAAACCTAAACCATTGAAAGAAGGAGATTTGGTAGGAATCGTAGCTCCGGGAACGGCTGTCCCAAACCCAGATGAATTACAAAAAGCCACAGAAATTTTTCGCTTGCTTAATCTCCGATATGTAATTTCCCCAAATTTATTGCGAGGCTCTAACTATAAAAGCCGTTCCATCGGTGAAAGGCTCGACGATTTAATGCAAATGTTTACCAACCCCGAAGTAAAAGCTATTTTTTGCATTCGTGGAGGTTATGGTTCCGGACAACTTTTAAATCAGATTGATTATTCGCAAATTCAGAAAAATCCAAAAATATTTGTTGGGTATAGCGATATAACAGCGTTGCATATTGCTTTTAATCGATTTGCAAATCTTGTTACCTACCACGGGCCTGTGCTATTGTCATCTTTTACGGAATATACTTTCGAGAATTTGAAGCAGATACTGTTTGGACGGAATCCTGCACCCTTAATTCAAAATCCTAAAAATAAAGTAGGTGTCCGTGAATCGCATCCTATTCGACCAATTAATAAAGGGGCGACAGAAGGAGTGGTTATTGGAGGGAATCTCTCTATAATATCTTCGCTTGTTGGAACTCCTTTCGAATTCAATTTTTCGAATTCAATTTTATTGCTCGAAGATGTTGGCGAAGAACCATACAGAATCGATAGAATGTTGAATCAGTTGCGATTAGCTGGAAAATTTGAACAAATAAATGGAATTATTTTTGGTGAATGCAACGACTGCACTCCAAGAGAATCGCAAGTTTGGGACTTTTCGTTGGGAGAGGTATTGGATTTTTATTTCAAACCTTTAAATAAGCCTGCATTCTATGGATTGGCTTTTGGTCATACTTCGGACCAGGCAACAATTCCTTTAGGATTAAAAGCAATTTGTGATGCCGATTCAGGAACATTAAAGTATCTTGAATCAGTTTTCGATTAATATATTGCTAATCATAAACCTTACTCGCCGACCTTTATAAATTTTTGTGTAATCGTACGATACTTTGTTGATAGTTTTATGAAATATACCCCTTGTTGAAGTTTTATGCTATTGTTTGTTGTAAGGTTCCAGCCTATATTGTGTGTGCCTGCGGCGAGATACATTTTTTCGAAACTTTTGACTCGATTCCCAAAAGAATCATAAATGTCGATTGTAACAATATCTTCCTGGGATAGTTCAATCGATATGTTCAAATTATTTGCTGCAGGATTAGGGGCAACAACAAGAACAGCCGAAGCAGGTCTATTGTTTTCTACCGAGGTTATCTTAGCATTTTGGATGATTCCGCGACTAAGCTTAGAGAAAGTTCCCGAATTGCTTTCGATAATCTTGACAGAACGCACCATATAATAAACTGTTCCTTCGTAGAGCGACGAGTCGATAAAGTATGTTTCTTCGATTGGGGAATTATTTAAAAGGGTGAATTCCCCATTTCGGTCGTATGAACGATAAATGTAATAACCTTTGACTGTTTCCTGGGGTGCGTCCCAACTTAAATGAACAAATTCTCCGGCTGGTTGAACTACGCCAAGGTTCGCTGGCGAAGGAACTTCCGCCGGATAAAGTGTCAAAGTTGGGTCTCCTAACAGTGAAATATGGATTTGATATAAACCTTGAGTGCTTATGTAATAATTAGTTCCATTGAAACTATATGCGGGTGCTAAATAATTAGTATAATTATTTTGTGTGAGCTTTGTTGAATATCCGATTGATAAATTTCCTGCTAAGTTATGAAAATACCAATGCGGGAATCCTGCCCACGAGCAAGTAAGGATTGATGGATTCGATGCTAATGCAGCGCGTTGGAAATTATCACGAGAATCCCAATCGCCGAAATACGAACCAAACAACATCGTAAAAACAGCATTTACAGGATTGCCAACAAAGTCGTCGGTTGAACCTATGCCTCCTGCACTCGTATATGTTCCTCCCCCACATCCATACGCCCAGACATAAGAATCGGTTTTGAGTGTCGAAAACCAATCTTTTACGTCAATATTGCTGGGACCGAGAAGGACAGCGAAATTACGATATCCACTCGAGGCAAAAGCATTTAAATATCGGTTCGCTCCAAAATTATCATCGACGAGTCCCCTTCGTTCGGGTGTAAGTTCCCCTATTTTGTAACTGTGATTTTTGTTCAAGTATTGCCTAATTAATTCGATTTCGCTTTGCGAAAACTTTGGCATATTATAGAAGTCGATTCTTCCAACGGCAAGGTCAATTGGGTTACCGCCTGGACTCGAAGGGTCGAATTTTCCATCGCCTGCGATATTTCTATTCCGTGCATCGGAAGCATTCGAATTATTAACGCTATAATCGGTCCAAAAATCCTCGTATAGGCTTCCATAATACATATCGCTTGGCCAAGCGCCAAAGTGGTTGCTGTGTCCATCGGGTGCAATTTCCCCTGAATAGGGAACGGGAACACGCCCAATAAGAACGATAGTGTTGAGCTTAGCCGGATCCTTACCATATTCTTCGAGTATTATTTCTTTTACTTGTTTAACTTTAACTGGGTCGAAAGTTTCAGCACGAGGAACATACCGCCGAACGACGCTCCAGCCCTCGCTAATTAAGTCGTTTTCGAAGGTTTGCAACTCTATTCCGATATCCGACGCGATTGTTTCGTCAACTAATATTAAAGCTTTGCCAAGAGAATGTCGAGGAGCAACGTTAACTCCCGTGTGCTCGTAACCAATCCCAATGAAAAATGTGAGAATAGTGGTGTCGTATAGTGTGCCGTCGGGTCGTTGCACAGTAAAGTCTGCGTATGCTTGGTAGTAGGCTCGAACTTCGTATTCATATTCGTTCCCAATCTCGATGTTTGAATCTTCGAAAGAAAGTTGAGTTGAATCGAGACTTGCAATTGGAGTAGAAGGAAAACTTACGTTTCCGAAAAGCTTTTTTCGGATTTCATATCGATAGGCAAGAGGGTGTTTTTCCCAATTTAGAATAATCTTTGGCGGATTGATTGAAGTTTTAGCCGAAAGCAAAACAGCCGCATCTTTGGACTGATTTTTTCTTACTGTTTGCGAGTAAGAAATTCCAAATACAACAAACAAAATAATAATGAATAATATAGTTCTGTTAAGTTTTGGTTTCATAGCATACCTGTTATAAGTTTCAAATGGTAAATTAACAAAAATCTATGTAACAATTTTTGGATTATTGTTATATTTTTTATAAATTAGAAAAAATTTTTGTAGAAATGGAGGAATTTGTATGAAGAATCATTTACTTTTTTCGAAAGTAGTTGCTATTCTTTTGATTCTTTTGCCATATTTCGACGCATTTGCCGGTGGCTCTATTGTGCCAACCGACAAGAATCAAAAAGATTTTTTAAAGGCATACAAATTTGCCTTAATCTATTCTTATGTTGACTATCGTTTCACGAATGCAACAATGGATAGTCTGCTTTTTCCAAAATTTGGAGAATATTCAATTTATTGGGCGAAAAGCGGTCCTAATCGTGGTGCATTTATTTATCCCGACGTCGTTCCTCGTGATTATTCTTCGGTAACTAATTCTGGTTATACAAATTACGATTGGACAAACCAAGAACATTATTCTTTGCAATTTAAACATAATACAAATGTAGTTTGCATCTTTCGCAGCGAACAAGTTCAAAGCAATACAACTGTTTCGTGGGGTGCTGTTTATTACAAGAATTTGTTCGACTTCAATTTTTACGATAATATGTATTATTTTGTTACCGAGAAATTACTCGATAGTGTTGGAGTTTCTACCGCTACGCGTCTTTTAATTATTCCTCCTTTCCGTAAAATGGGCGAAGACGACAAATATTATATCGATAAAGTTTTTCAAAAGTATTCAAAGATAAAAAAGAACATCGACGATTTTCTTGCTCGCGGCGGAACGATTTATGCCGAAGGCAATGCAGTTTATTTTCTCGAAAAACTCGGATTTCTACCCAATAATTCCGTCGATTTTCAGAATCCTTTCTTTGGCAGTGTCGAAGATAATACCATTAATGTTGGATTCACCCAAAGCAATAACCCATTAGCGTTTTCCGAACTTGCCATTGGTAACAAACTTTATGCTTCGTATGTTCCGAAAATTACTTTAAATAATGGCGAGGTTATAGCAAATGTCGAGGGTACAACTAATCCTGTTGTCTTTGTCCTTTCTGGTTCAAATGCAAATGGTGGTAGAATCCTTGTCAATACCGGTTTACCCACGATTGGGGGAATGAACGAACTCGCCAAAGGTAGTCGTCAATTGCAGTGGACTTTGAATGCTATTTTCTATGCTTTTTGTTCGGATGTCGATGTAACTCGTTCTTTGTATAATGAATTGCCGAAAGAGATTACTGCGGGAGCGAATGCCATTTCTTACGATCGTCTCGATACTTTTGAAGTGCGGATTAAAGTCCGAAACTTACAACGTGAACCTGTCGAAAATGTCTCGGTAACCGAATATATTCGTCCTTATTTCAAATATATAGGTTTAAAAAAAGGGCAAGCAATAGTTACACAAAATGGGAATAATGTTACATTCTCGAATATTAGCCTTGCGCCTCTCGAAGAACGTGAAATTGTATATTTAGTATCAACGCCCGAGCCACTTTCTACCGTCCACGAGGAAGTGAACAAATATATTTCTTGGGCTAATTATATTTATGTTTCGTATTCTGAAATAAGGATTAACAACAAAGGCGAGGTGCAATATTTCGTCAAGTATCGAGATTATGCAGATTTGATGTTTTCGGCACGGTTAGTTGCCGATACCGACTTGAACTGGAAGAATTTTCTTTATCTCGATTACCAACCTTTCAAAATTTTTACAATCCTCGAAAATAAAGAGCGGACTGCAGCAGTCGAGTCGAAGTATGTTCAATACATCCCAAAGGATGTGCCTTTTTATTGGACCGACAAGACAATAAACATTCCGATACTAAGAACACCGGGAGGAAAATATGTGGATATTTTGCGAGGAAGTAACGACCAAAATAATCCAGAATTCGATTTCGATAGCGATGGTTATCCCGATGTGTGGTTAGATACGGCCTCGATTTATCCGAAAGGGTATAAAATTGAAGAGACCGAAGTTTATTGGATAAATCCTTGGGAGTCTTTCAGAAGTGGCGACACAGCTTATTACGAAGATATCAATCACGATGGAATTAGAGCAAAGGACATCAATGGCGATGGAATTGTTGACGTCGAAGCCCCTGGCGATAAAATTCGGGTTTGGAAAGTAACTTGGGATATCGGAAAAATCGCTGGCTACGAATACTTTGACCCATATTGTTATTATGAAATATGGGTAGATCCACCAGATTTAGTTCCCCTTTCTGCCGGGGTTGGCTATGTGTTCGACAAGCTCGACGAAAATATTTCTGGTATGTTCTATCCCTACACTCCCGATATTTCAAAAGCCAATATAAAAGATGACCGATGGAAATATTGGATGGAAACCGACAAGGATGGGAATGTCATTTGGAAACAGCTTATTTTCCAGAAAATACACAACTACGAAGGTTTTACTTTCATTGATACTTTGAAAGAAAATTATAAATTGAAACCAACTGATCGTTGTGCTGGAACGGTCCCACAACCTCACCGAGAGTTTATTGCTGTGCTCTCGCTCGGGGGACGGGATATCGATATGAACAAACCGACACCCGACTATTCTCCGTATTCAAATTTAGAATATAAAACTATTTTTAACGAGAAGCGATATACACCAATTCGAACAACCTATACTTATTATGCTCCACTTCCCAATCCATTACAATTCGAATATTTAACTAATAATTTTGTTATAACAGATACATCCGGAACAATTCAATATAAGTATTTACCTGAATGGGGGAAAGCATTGCTTACGTTTACGATGGATGCTTCGACCGAGTATTCTTATTATTGGATTCGCAATGCAGGTCACGATGTCGATTACAATGACCCTTCGGAAAAAGTCGAAGGCAAACAAGAACTTGGCGACGGAGTCTTTGGTTATGTGATATATGATATTCCCAAAGGTATTGGAGGCTACAAGATTACACTATCCAAAAAACCCGATGGTAGTTATGATATTGACAAAATAGTTAAAGTTGATGGTAAACAATATCAGAAATGGCTGGACAATCCCAACACTCGAAACGACATTCAAATTACCGAGGATCCTTTCGAGTACCACATTCATATTCCACAAATTCTTATTCCTCCTGCTCTCGACGATGACAATAACGATGGAATCGATGATTGGATTGATGACCGCGGGGACCGTTTCCAATCGTCCACAGGCTTTCTCCACGATGCCTTTATGTTGGATAATGGCGAAGATTGGAAAGATTATCCGAAAGTGCCTTTCAAAGACGACATTTATGGGATTGTTCGTTCGGGTTGGTTCAACGGAGCCGATAGCACCTATGGCGACGATGAGTTTGAACAACTCGGAAGAACTCAAATCAAGATATCTGCTATTTACGAGGGTCTTGGGCGCGAAGGTTCTATCGAAATAAGCAAAGGTGGCTGGCTTGTTGTCGAAGAAATTTTTGGGGGTTCTCCTTGGGTTATTTTTTCCCATACTCTTTCGGGATTTGCTATGGGTAGTGATGTTAAAATCACTTCGCGTGCTCAACCTACCCAAGTTCGTTTCGGTATCGATACTGCATATATACTCCATACAATTGAAGATGTAAGAGAACCACATCCTTTCAATATTAATTTTGACCCATATCATGTTTCCTATGGTTACGGCGATGTTGCATTAACGACTTTTTCTGGTGGGAAAGACCCTTGCAATCTTATTGCCCCGGCGATTGATATGCCAACAATCCTCGACCCACGTATCGATAGGCATTCTATCACGTTAATTCCATTCGCAGATTCTACTAATCCTGTTTTCAAAGGCTATCCAAAACGACTTGAAGGAACATTTTTCGAGGTTCGCGTCGAGTTGAACAATGGAACATACGATAACTTCGTAAATACAACGATAGAACCAATTATTCCGCCAGAATTGAAAAATACAAAGCTTGTCTTCAATTATGTTTCTTATCCTAGACCCCTTGTTCCTGCCAAATTCGACCCAGTTTCGGGTAAAATAATTCGTGGAGGCGACGACTTTGCCACTCTACGAACTGGGTGGCGATTCAATCAGCCGGAAGGCGAAGTTTTGGTGGAACTTGGCTCAACCTTGAATCT
Source organism: Ignavibacteria bacterium (assembly GCA_037445895.1). Taxonomy (GTDB): domain Bacteria; phylum Bacteroidota; class Ignavibacteria; order Kapaibacteriales; family UBA2268; genus JBBIJO01. The sequence continues at coordinate 115,858 of JBBIJO010000006.1, forward strand.
TTTGCAAGCAACAAGAAAAGCCTACTTTATATTTCTATTTCAGTTGGATTCTACTCTTCCTAATGGTGTTTACTCGATTAATTTTAACATTAAGGGCGAAAAAATATATTACGATGGAACGAAAAAGGGTAATCTTGGCTACGAAGTTCCTCCCGTAATGTTTAGCATTACGAAGAAAAATAACGACAAAAGCATTGCTGAATATCAAAATTTGGTGCTCGGAAAAGCCGACCTATCGAGAATAGACATAAACGGAACATCGTCGTTCAGGGGGTTAGGCGAAGCAAGGTGGTCCGAAAAAGTTATTTCCCCACTTGATTTCGACACATTGAAAAGGGTATTGCCAACCAAGTATGATACAAATAGCTTCGTCGAAACAATCGATTTAAGTTCGTTCAAAGGTTTTCCAAAAGCTGATTTCAACCGATTTTATGTCCTTGAAAAAGTTGAGGTCAATAGTGCTGGAACAAATGAAAAGTTTAATTTAACGAATGCTGAACTACTTTACTATAATGTTAATCCATACGGAAATTTTGTAACGGCAGATAAACCAATACTTTTGTCGAGCGTAGGTCCAAAAATCACGCATTTTAAACGAATTTCTGGATTAAATGGCAAAAAATTACAGGAAAACGAGCCATTAATGTGGTTACCCGAGCAGAACTTGGTCGAGGTTACTTTTTATATACTTAATACGGGAAGCGATATTGCCCAAGATGTTGGCATTCAATTCGAAAGAGGGAAATATTTCGAACCGGTTCCGAACCAGTTGAATTTGGTCGACAAGGGGAATGGGTCATACTTTATACCAGTTGGATTGATTGTTCCCGGCGAGCTAAGAGAAACCAGTGTGCTTCTATCGGTTAATAATTCTGCTTGTGAATATTTCTATGACGAGTCCACCATTATTGGCAAAACAGATGTTGCATATAATGGGGCAAGAACAAAGAATACAACAAAGAAAGAGGCTTTCCATTATCGCGACGAAAGCTTGCTCGACGCTCCATCTTTTGATTTTTACATTACAGATTTTCGTCCCAATACTTGGGAGGTCCGAAATGGCGATGAGGTAAGATTAAGTCTAAATATAGGGAATGGATTGTTGCCTTTACAAGGTTCACTCCGATACGATATTTATGCAATTGTGAATTTTACCGATACAGTGTTGATTAAGCAAGATACAATTTCCGATTTAGATATTCTAAGTAAAAGACTAATCGAAGCAGTATATTTTGTTCCGGATTCTGCATACTTTTTGGAATTTTTTGCGGTTATGGATGCAACTAATTCTTATCCCGAAATTTGCAAGGCTAATAATCGAAGAGTTATTCCAATGGAATTTATAGGTCCGGATTGGATGCGAAAAGTTAATACCCAACCTAATCCATTCCATTATTTTACCGAGATTTCGTATGTTTTGAATCAGGATATTTTTGAACTTCGCGCTTTGATATTCTCGCTCGATGGTTCTTTGGTTGCTACAATTGAACACTGCCCGACTTCGCTTGGCTTAAATCAATTACTCTTAAATTTACCGAATATTGCCAAAGGAACTTATTTAGTACGCTTCGAAGGTATTACACCAGAAAATCAGAAATTGGTTAACTTTGTAAAGGTGGTAAAAGAAAAGTAATTAGAACGTGTTGAAAATAATACGATTTCTTTTTGTTCCCTTGTTATTGTTGTGGGGGATATGTTATACTAATGCAAGTGAAAAGTTCAGGTTTGGGCTTTTCACTTCGTTTAATTATTATCGAACCGAAGGAGATTTGCGGCAGTTCGAGTCGATAGGCGATTCGGTTCCAAAAATTGTAGCTGGCAGCGATTTTGGTTTTAGTTTGGGAATCTTGGGGAAATATTCGTTCTCGGGTAAAATTTTTGTTACTGCTAGTTTGGGTTTTGCTTTCCAAAACTCTGATAACACTCTTGCTGTCAATCTGCTCGATAGTATAGGTGATGCGATATGCCTTCGCGAAGAGTATAGACTTCGATTTCGAAATTCACGCTTCGTTTTTAATCCCGAACTACAATATGAATTTTTACCAAATCTTTCATTCTTTGGTGGCTTCGAACTTGGATATAATCTACCGAGTAATTATTCGCTTGTGCAAAGGCAAGAGTGTCGCGACACTATTTCGCAAAATCTAATTGAATATGTTATCCCATACCCGAACGAAGGCAAGCCTAAATACCCAATAACGACCCAACTCGATTTTGGATTCGAATATCGTATCCCAACAGCAATTTTCGATTTGTTTGAACTTTCGCTTAACGCCAAATATACATTTGGATTTACAAACGTTAGTGCAAACTATACTAGCGATATTAATTCTTTTCAATTACAATTTAAATTTTTCCCAATCTACCGGAAACTTTCGATTGTTCCATTAGCGAAAGATACTCTTCCTCCTTCAAAGCAAGAGATTGCCATTATTCAACCTCCAATACCTTCGTTGCCTGTTATGAGCCAAAATATTGAATTACCAGCAAAGCGAATTAAAATTGATGTTGTCGGCGTCGAGGATTCTGGATATGCTCCGGCAGTGGTTTACTACCGGCGAGAAATTGCGAAACACTTTGTGCCTTTGCTGAACTACATTTTTTTCGACTATGGAAGTTCGGAAATTCCAGAAAGATATTTCCAATTCGACAGCAATAGCCAAATCGATTTTTCGGAAAGCAAACTCTTTAATTTATCGCTTCTCGATGTATATCATCATATTTTAAATATTGTTGGCTCAAGATTAAGGCTTTATCCCGAAGCGAAAATTACGATAACTGGTTGCAATTCAAATATCGGCGAAGAAGAAAGAAATCTCGAGTTATCCAAAGCTCGTGCCAAAGCGGTATCGAGGTATCTTACCGAGGTTTGGGGAATAAATCCGGAGCGAATCGCAGTTCAGGAACGCAATTTGCCTTCGAAACCTTCGAATGATGCTACGCCCGATGGGGTGCAGGAAAATCAACGAGTAGAAATTTATTCGGAAACTCCCGAGATATTGGCTCCGGTTGTCAACCTCGATACCGTCGTTTTCTTCTCACCCAAAATTTTGAGGTTTTATATTTCGAAAGATACTTTGCATAGTATTTTGAGAACCAAGTTGAGTTTTGAACAATCTCAATTTTCAAATTTTGCTATTTTCGAAGAAAAGCCGGATTCAATAGATTTACTTGTTAATAATTTGCTGTCGAAACAACTCTCGGTGGTAAATCCAATTGATTATCAATGGACATCTGCGATTTTTGATGGCAAAGATACACTCGAAGAAAATGTTTCGGGAAGTATACCAGTGGTTGTTTTACCTTCCGAGAGAAAAAATAATCTTCAAAAATTGAGCCTTCTGCTTTTCGATTTCAATTCAAGCAATTTGGATGCCTTGCAAATTCAGTCTTTAAGGAAGTTTCGTTCGATAATTCAGAATTCGAAAGTTATCGAAGTTGCAGGCTACACCGACGCTATTGGTAACGAAGATTATAATTTGAAACTTTCGACCGAACGGGCGCAAAGAGTCGCAAAACACCTTGGAATCCAGAATGTAAGTGTTGTAGGGTATGGCGAATCGGCACCATTCGTCGAAAGTCGAACCCCCGAAGGACGCTTTTATTTGCGAACAGTCCAGATTATCTTCGAAAAATAACAGAGAAACATTTGCTTTAAGAAAAAGTTTAGTCTTCGTTAATCTTATTTAGCAATGTTGAAGTTAGTTTAGAAAAAAAAATTTTTTTGTTCCACTATTTTCTAATTTAAGTTTTTTTATATTTGTTTTTTTGTTTTATATAAAATAATGTAAATATGTATTGCTAAACTAAGGGGGCTTTTATGTCATTTCTCTCAAAAATTCTTGCACGTTTCTGGTTCCATTTCGTTCTTTTAACCATCTCCTTTAGTGGGGTTGTTTTTGCTCAGCAGCAAAACATAGCTGAAGCCTGGGACCAGCAAGGGCTGGGATTCTATCTCAAAAAGGTGGTTAGTAATACCACTATTTGTAGCGGGCAGACGTTTTCCTACACCATTTACTACAGTCTGCCTGCAGGAACACAGACAGCTACGATCAGCGATGCAGTGCCACCGTCGCTCGTAGTTCACAGTGTCAGTATTAGCACAGCTTGTGGGACACCGACGGTGAGCGCTCCAACACCTGGCACCAGCGGGACAGTTTCACTCAGTTATGGTAGCGGAAGCATTCCATCGGGTGGCTGTTCTGGCTCGATGACAATTGTTGTTTCTTTTCCTAACGGAGTTACGTGTAATGGGACTAGCGCTCGCAATCGCGTATGCATCAATGCAACGATTAAGACAACACAAGGTTTGCAAACTGTTGAGTTTTGTACGCCTTTTGTATCGACGACAGCCCAAGCGAGCAATCCTTGGCAAATCCAGAAGAACCTAAGCGGTGGAACCTGGCAAGGAGGAAACTGTCCTTGGAAGGTTGTCGGCGACACTGTAACCTATACGATCTGTGTGTTCAAGAACAATCCGGCTCCCTGTGGCAGCTATGGTCAACTTAATTTAGTTGGTGGTATTGTCACCGATGTGCTTCCGAGTGGTGTTCAGTTCATCTCTGCAACTCCATCGACAGGGGTGAGCGTCAGTGGCAGCACGATTACGTGGAATGTTGGGAATTTGAGCGCAACTCAACCGTATAACTCTTCCTGCGTTACAATCAAGGCTTACTATCCTGCAACGCAATTTCCAACCGGCTCGCAAATCACCAATACGGCAACGCTCACGGGTCAGCTTGGTTCGCAAAGTTCACCCTGCAGTCAATTTACACTCTCATCGACAATCTGTTGGGAAAAAGTTCTTCCAGCTCCCCCGACAACTCAAGTGTCGCTGTTCAAATGGGGTTCGACCAATGGTCAGCCGGGGTGTGCAGGAACCTATTGGATTCGATTCTGTAATACCGGGACTACGACACTTCCAGCAAATTCTGTGGTTATCCGCGACACGTTGCCTGCTACGCTGACCCCGACATCGGCAAGTAGCTGGCCTAATCTTACGACCACAACAAGTGGCAACATTGTTACTGCAACACTCAACTCGCCTCTTTCGCCCGGCTCGTGTACATACGTAACAATCAACTTTACTATTGCACTGAGTGCTACACCCAACTCGACAATTTCTAACTGTTCTTGGGCGCAAGTGCAGGGTCTTGCATCGATTCAGTCTTGCTGGTCGTTTGTTGTGAATGCACCTGCACCCAGTCCCTGTGTGTGGAAAGAAATCTGCAGCCCGCAGAATTCCTATGCTCTGGGGCAGACAATACGCATGCGATTGCGTGTGCAGAACATTGGCGGGCAGCCTATAAGCGGCGCAACCATCACCGACAATCTCGACCCGAATTTCCAGTACATCGGCAATCCTATGTATTATGTATCGAACGCCTGGAATACGCCCTGTAATCCAACGGTTGGGAGTGGTGGGGTAATGACGTGGTCGCCAACGCCAAGCCTTTCAGCGAGCGGGCAAACAATTACAGTATCAAATGTTACAATTCCTGCATTCTGCCAGAATGTCTTCTGGAATGGGTGTGGAATGTATGGCAACAATACGGTGCCGTATTACTGGATTGAATTCGACGTAAAAATTCGCGATACCGCAGGGCTTGGTAATATTCCGAACTTCTTCTCGATGTCTGGTGGTGGACTTAGTTCATCTGTGAACTCCAATACCGTCCTTGTTCTCACAACTGGGCAGGTTGGATTCTCGCTGGGCAAAGAGGTAGCGCCCGACACCTCCAGTTGGACTTCGACGCTTAATGTTGCACCTGGTGGTTCGCTTTACTACCGCTTGCAGATGCTGATTTCTTCTGGCTCTGTGCCACTGCGACATGCAACATTTGTGGACCTACTCCCGCGCGATGCAAGTCCATCGGATAATCGTATCTTGCCCAATCCCTGCCTCAATCGGGGTAGCCAGTTCGATATAGCCTACCAGGGACTGATGCTGGCGAATCCTGTTGCTACGCTTTATAAGAATACTGCTTCTGGACAAGCCTCCGCCAATGGTATTGCGCCAATAGGCTTGTTCCCAACAAGTTGTGGGACGAACACGTCGTGGACTGCAGGAACACCGGCGGCGGGAGACAATAATCTCGGTGTTTACTTTACAAGTGCTGTTGGTGCATCGCCAGTGCCGACAGTTATTTTCAAAGCGCAAGCAAGTTCCAATGCGACTGCAGGGCAGATTGCCTGCAATAGCTTTGCCGCGGGAGGAGCGGTTCGACATTACCTCAATAGTTCGACTGTTCAAGATGTAGCAGTCTCGCCCTTGGAGTCGGGTAATGTGTGCATTGGAATTGACTCGACGAGCAAGTGCTACAGCGTCAAAATTACTCAATCCCCAACGGTAATTGGACAAACACCCCAAGGTTGCAAGTACAGGCTTGTCGTCGCACTCAACAATCCTGGAACAACAACGCTGCAAGGTTGTGTGACTTCGCCACAAGGGACGGTAATACCCTCAACATTTACTGTACCGGTGGGCAGTTCGACACTCACGCTGCAGTTCATTGACACCCCACCACAGGATAATTTTGCCTGTATCTACTTCGGTGTGCAGGACCCAGCAACTGGTGCGTGCTCCATATGCGATTCGGTTTGCTTCGACTTGCCCCCTTGTCCGAGTGATACCTGTTGTCCAGAAGAGGTCAAAATTGATGTGAAATGCAAAGAGAAAGACCCGGCTGGAAATATGGTGTATCAGATTTGTGCAAGTGGTGTTATCAAATGCAAGGCAATGCTGATTCTTTCTACAGCGGATGGGACACTCTCGCCATCGACCTTTTCGCTAAGTCCGGGTAATTTCAATATCTGTACCGACTTTACCGATACTCCACCGACGACAGGGGTAGTAACAATTCACTTCGTGGTAGTTGGCGGTGGTGCAATTCTGTGCCGTGACTCGGTACGAATTCAACTGCCAGAGTGTCCTCCACAACAGGAGCGCTGCTGCAGTCTGTTGCGGCCGGTCTTGCAAACATCCATCTCTTCATGGCATCCTAGTGGTGCAGTGGTGATCGCAGGGACAGCATCAGCAGGGCTGCCACTACAGCGTTTCTCGGCGACAATTGTCCGTGCGCAGCGGAAGGTTGTGCCGAACATTGTTCCTGCCCCGACTGCAACATGGCAACGCATCTTTGGCGACTTCACCAGCGGCGTTGCTTCTAATCCTCCGGGTCCACTTTCAGTGTTAACGCCCTTTAGCAGAGAACTTGTTTGGGGTATTCAATGTACGCAGCAGACCAGCCCAGGGAGTTTCAAACTCACTGCACTATTCCCGCCAGCGCCAGGCTGGAAGCAACGCGATACGCTCCTCTTTACTGTGCGCTATAGCTTCACCGACTGCGAATGCCGCACATGCGATACACTGGTGACATACACGGTTGTTCGTCCCGGCAAGAAGATCATCTTCCCGTGGGACATGGTCACAATCACTGAGCGTTCGCCGGGACTTGTGCGGATGACGATTCCACCAAAGACATTCGATGAAGAGGACACCTCCTTCAGCGTGCGGCTGACAGCGATCGAGCTGCGTTCACCTGATGTGCGCTTGAGTGGGCGCATCGTGGGTCCGCGCGAAGGCGGAGAAGATCTCCTTGCACAGTCCGATGACGGGACACTAGTGCTCATTCCGGGTCTCAACGGTGACGAAATCGAACTTGAGCTGGAGGGTGTGCAAGGGGTACTGCAGGCTCGCTACCACTACTGCTGTCTGGATGTGGACGGAGACGGGTATTGTGAGGTCGACTATCGTATCGGTGACCAGCGCGAACGGCCGCGAGGGGTTGTGGTCAAGGATGAGGGGCAGGTGGACAATGTGCGCACGTTTGCGCTTGCGGTGGTAAACACATCTAAAGTACCACTGAGTTCACCAACTCTTGTGCTGAGTCCCAAACCGCAACCCGATGGAACCATTCCTCAAATCCTGGCACAGGGCGGTCCCAGCCAGCGGCAGTTCATTGTCATCAAGTGCAGCTCAACAGGGAAGTGTCACTACACGATCAACTACGATGACTTCATCGAAGCTGGTATGGCGTTGCGACCAGTATATCTGACCATTAGCGGTTCTTCCCAGGGCAGAATGGACCGAGTAACACTTGAGTATGAACTGCGTGATGGCGATGTCGTTGTTGGGCAAGGAGAGATCGAGCTTGAAGGTGCAGTTTCTGGCATTGAAGACTCTGGTGATGGGTCAGCCGAGAGTATGCATCCACGCATCAATGCCGTCATTCCTAATCCTGCGGTGGATGCAGCGACTGTGTCGTTATGGCTACCTCGCCAGATGAGCGGTGCACGGCTGGAGTTATACGACGCGCGTGGCGGGCTTGTCTCGGCTCGCGAGCTAACGCTTCCTGCAGGCTCAGTTGCCGTCGAAATCAACCTTTCCAGCTTTACTAACGGTATCTATAATCTGATCCTCCGTACCGCTGACGGTATTAGTACCAAACAGTTGGTAATCGTTCGTTAAGATTTATTTTTTCCGCTT